>NZ_JBITII010000004.1:124902-736123 GCF_044458845.1 Streptomyces sp. NPDC050416 | reverse complement strand
TTGGCACGCTGTTGAGTTCTCAAGGAACGGTCGCTTCCTTTGTACTCACCCTCTCGGGCTTTCCTCCGGGCGCTTCCCTTCGGTCTTGCGTTTCCGACTCTATCAGATCTTTTTCTCGATCCGATTCCCTGTCGGCGGGATTTGCCGGGCGGCCTTGGCTTTCGCTCGTCGGCCTTTCGACATTCACTACGCTAACCGATTCCCCGGCCAACTCATAATCGAGTCCGTCGGCGCCGAATTCAGGCATGCGAGCACGCCGAATTCGCCCCTGCCGAGGGGAGTCGTTAGGTAGTGGGTTGGCCGCTTCCGGCTGCTGGCGAATGCCGTACCCGGGTCAAGCGGCTCGGGCTACATTACGCATCCTGCGGGGACGCGTCAACTTCGGCGGTGCCTCGGGACATGGGCCCGATAGGGGCTCACCGTCGGATCGTTGGCGATCCAGAAGCGCCAGGGGTGGATGTCGCCGTTGCCCCCGTCGCCCGCGACTCCGGTCCGCGGGCCGTTGCGTACCTGGTCACGGGGTACGGGCGTGCCCGCGAAGACCTTCAGGGGTGTCGCACCGGAGGTGCAGGCGTCCGTGCCGTTCAAGGAGCGGTCCACGTCCAGCGCCGTGGCCAGGCGGGCCGGGCCTTTGGCCAGTTCCTTGTCGTTGCGGGCCGAGAGTCGACGGGTGCGGGCCAGCTCGGCGCCCTCGACGATCTCGCCGGCGCGGAGCAGGACCGCGCTCGCCTTGCCTTCGGGGCCGCACACCAGGTTCATGCAGAACCACATGCCGTACGTGAAGTAGACGTAGACGTGCCCGGGGGGACCGAACATCACGTCGTTGCGGGCCGTGCGGCCGCGATAGGCGTGAGAGCCGGGGTCGTCGGCACCGTCGTAGGCCTCTACCTCGGTGAGGCGGAGGGCGATCGGACCGTCCGGGCTGGTGCGTACCAGGATGCGGCCGAGGAGGTCGGGGGCGACATCGAGGACGGGCCGGTCGAAGAACTCCCTGGGCAGGGGCGTACGGTCGGGGGTCGCGATCATGCCGTCCGAGGGTACTGGAGACGGGTGGCGCGGCGGGGTGGCCTCAGGGCACCGGCCTTGCCAGGGTGAGGGCGTGGAACCGGCCACGGCCGGATCGCGTTTGTAGGGATCAGGGATTCACCCGTAGTGGGCGAGAGGGAGAGACATGGCGTTCAAGAAGCTGCTCGCGAGCCTGGGGGCCGGCGGGGCTTCGGTCGAGACGGTGCTGCATGAGGTCAACGTCGTCCCGGGCGGTGTCGTCCAGGGTGAGGTGCGGATCCAGGGCGGGTCCGTGAACCAGCAGATCGAGGGACTCTCGGTCGGGCTCCAGGCCAAGGTCGAGGTGGAGAGCGGCGACCAGGAGTACAAGCAGGACATCGAGTTCACGAAGTCCCGGCTGGGTGGGGCGTTCGAGCTTCAGGCGAACGCGGTGCACGCGGTGCAGTTCGGGCTGGAGATCCCGTGGGAGACGCCGATCACGACGATCGACGGGCAGGAGCTGCGCTCGATGCACATCGGGGTCTCCACGGAGCTGGAGATCGCGCGGGCGGTGGACTCCGGTGACCTGGACCCGATCAAGGTGCACCCGCTGCCGGCGCAGAAGGCGATCCTGGACGCCTTCATCCAGCTGGGCTTCCGGTTCAAGAACGCGGACATGGAGCGCGGGGTCATCCGGGGTACGCGGCAGAAGCTGCCGTTCTACCAGGAGATCGAGTTCTACCCGCCGCAGCAGTACCGGGGGCTGAACCAGGTCGAGCTGAGCTTCGTGGCCGACGCGCACGCGATGGACGTGGTGCTCGAGATGGACAAGAAGCCGGGGCTGTTCAGCGAGGGCAGCGACACCTTCCGGTCCTTCCAGGTGGGTCTGAACGACTACCAGGGGACCGACTGGGCGGCGTACCTCAACCAGTGGCTCTCCGAGGTGGGCAGCAAGCGCAACTGGTTCTAGCGCACCCCCTAGGCTCGGGATCAACTGCAAGAACCGATCAGGAGGTACCGAGGTGACCGAGCTCAAGCGGCGGCCGCTCCCCCACGACTTCCATCCGCCCGTGCCGTCGTTCACGGTGACGAGCGAGGACGTCCAGGAGGGTGCGACGCTCAAGGACGCTCAGGTCTACGCGGCCGGCAACACCTCGCCGCAGCTGCGGTGGGAGGGCTTCCCGCCCGAGACCAAGAGCTTCGCCGTGACCTGCTACGACCCCGATGCCCCGACGGGCAGCGGGTTCTGGCACTGGGTGCTGTTCGACATCCCGGCGTCGGTGACCGAGCTGCCGGCGGGCGCGGGCAGCGGCAAGTTGGAGGGTCTGCCCGAGGGTGCGGTCCACGCTCGTAACGACTACGGCGGCAAGGAGTTCGGCGGTGCCGCGCCGCCGCCCGGGGACGGGCCGCACCGGTACGTGTTCACGGTGTACGCCGTGGACCAGGAGAAGCTCGGTCCGGACGCGGACGCTTCGCCTGCCGCCGTGGGCTTCAACCTGCGGTTCCACACGATCGCGCGGGCTCAGCTGATCGGTGAGTACGAGGTGCCCGCCGAGGGCTGACGAGCCGCCCCCGCGATCCCGGCGTTCACGGAACGTTTGCCCGCTCCTGGTCTTGGAATTGATCAGGAGCGGGCATTTTTGTTGCCGGGGGTCGCGGGGGTCACCCCCGTAGGAGCAGCAGATATTGCGTTGTCCATCTCGGCGTGCCCGGCCAGAGTTGATCCCAGCCCGCCAGGGGGTGGGCCGGTGCACACGGGAGGTGGGCTGGTATGCGGGACACGCTGGTACTCAACGCGAGCTTCGAGCCGCTGTCGACGGTGACGCTGAACCGAGCCGTCGTTCTGGTGCTTCAGGACAAGGCCGTCGTCGAGCAGGCCCACCCCGAACTGCGGATGCGGGGGGCCGCGGTCGACATACCGGCGCCCCGTGTGATCAGGCTCTGCCAGTACGTTCGGGTGCCTTTCCGAAGACGAGCGCCGTGGTCGAGGCGGGGTGTACTGGTCCGGGACCGGCACCGGTGCGCGTACTGCGGGAGGCGGGCGACGACCGTCGACCATGTGGTGCCGCGGTCGCAGGGCGGTCAGGACACTTGGCTGAACACGGTGGCCTCGTGCGCGCAGGACAATCACCGCAAGGCGGACCGGACTCCGGAGGAGGCGGGGATGCCGCTGCTGCGACAGCCGTTCGAGCCGACTCCGGCGGACGCGATGCTGCTGGCGCTCGGGCAGGACGACTTCGACGCGCTGCCGGAGTGGCTGGCCCAGCCTGCTGCCTAGCGGTCCCCATACGACCGGGGGCCCGCTTCCTGGGAAGCGGGCCCCCGGTCGTATGGGTGCCGGTCAGTCGATGGACGGCTTCTCGCGGCGTTCCTGGGCGGGGACGACGCCGCCGGACGCGCCGCCGTTGCCGCCGGAACCGCCGCCCATGCCGCCGAAGTTGCCCATGGCGCCGGAGAGGCCCTTGAGGGCGTCGCCGATCTCGCTGGGGACGATCCAGAGCTTGTTGGCGTCGCCTTCGGCGATCTTGGGGAGCATCTGGAGGTACTGGTAGGAGAGCAGCTTCTGGTCCGGGTCGCCGGCGTGGATGGCCTCGAAGACCGTACGGACGGCCTGTGCCTCGCCCTCGGCGCGCAGTGCGGCTGCCTTGGCCTCACCTTCGGCGCGCAGGATCTGGGACTGCTTCTCACCCTCGGCGCGCAGGATCTCGGACTGCCGGACACCTTCGGCCTGGAGGATCGCGGCGCGCTTGTCGCGGTCGGCGCGCATCTGCTTCTCCATCGAGTCCTGGATGGAGGTGGGCGGTTCGATCGCCTTGAGTTCGACGCGGTTGACGCGGATGCCCCACTTGCCGGTGGCCTCGTCGAGGACGCCGCGCAGGGCCGCGTTGATCTCCTCGCGGGAGGTCAGGGTCCGCTCCAGGTCCATGCCGCCGATGATGTTGCGGAGCGTGGTGACGGTGAGCTGCTCGATCGCCTGGATGTAGCTGGCGACTTCGTAGGTCGCGGCGCGGGCGTCGGTGACCTGGTAGTAGATGACCGTGTCGATGTTGACCACCAGGTTGTCCTGGGTGATCACCGGCTGCGGCGGGAACGGGACGACCTGTTCGCGCAGGTCGATGCGGTTGCGGATGGTGTCGATGAACGGGACGACGATGTTGAGGCCGGCGTTCAGCGTCCGCGTGTAGCGGCCGAAGCGCTCGACGATGGCCGCGCTGGCCTGTGGGATGACTTGGATCGTCTTGATCAGGGCGATGAAGACCAACACCACCAGAATGATCAGGACGATGATGACCGGTTCCATCGTCGTTCCCCGTACCCTTCTCCGCCTCGGCGACTTCGGCAGATCTTATGGTTGTCGAAGATCTTGCTGGTCGAGTCTGTCAGACCGTCGCGTAGCTGGCGAGGAGTTCACTCCAGTTACGTCTTGCGAGGTCACATGACGATCGCAGTGGCTCCCTCGATGTCCACGACGTCCACTTCCTGGCCCACTTCGTAAGCGCGGCCGGTGTCGAGAGCGCGGGCCGACCAGACCTCTCCAGCCAGCTTGATCCGGCCACCGGAGGCGTCGACGCGTTCCAGGACGACGGCTTGTCTGCCCTTCAACGCGTCCACGCCGGTGGCGAGTTGGGGCCGCTGGGCGCGATGTCGGTTCGCGATGGGCCGTACGACGGCGATGCCCGCGGTCGAGATGACGGCGAAGACGACGACCTGGGCGACGGCTCCGCCGCCGAAGAGGCCGTTGACCACCGCGGCGCCGATGGCGCCCACCGCGAGCATGCCGAGTTCCGGCATCGCGGTGACCACGAGGGCGATGCCGAGCGCTGCCGCGCCGATCAGCCACCACAGCCATGCGTCGATGTCCACAGGGGCATGGTAGGTCGGACGGCCCTGTCGCCGACAGGGCACCCAGCGTGTGAAATGCCCTTCTTACTTTGGGATTTGTGCGGCGAGGGGTCGGGTCAGGACAGCGGGAGGCCCTGGGCGGTCCAGCGCTCGCCCGCCTGTTCGACGACGAGGGGGAGGCCGAAGCAGAGGGAGAGGTTGCGGGAGGTGAGTTCGAGCTCCATCGGGCCGGCGGCGAGGACCTTGCCCTGGCGGATCATGAGGACGTGCGTGAAGCCGGGGGGGATCTCCTCGACGTGGTGGGTGACCATGAGCATCGAGGGGGCGATCGGGTCGCGGGCCAGCCGGCCGAGGCGGCGGACGAGGTCCTCGCGGCCGCCGAGGTCGAGGCCGGCGGCGGGCTCGTCGAGGAGGAGCAGCTCGGGGTCGGTCATCAGGGCGCGGGCGATGAGGGTGCGCTTGCGCTCGCCCTCGGAGAGCGTGCCGAACTTGCGCTCCAGGTACTCGCTCATGCCGAGGCGGTCGAGGAAGGCGCGGGCGCGCTGTTCGTCGATCTCCTCGTAGTCCTCGTGCCAGGTGGCGGTCATGCCGTACGCGGCGGTCAGCACCGTCTCCAGGACCGTCTGGCGCTTGGGGAGCTTGTCGGCCATGGCGATGCCGGCCATGCCGATGCGGGGGCGCAGCTCGAAGACGTCGGTGCCGGGCCTGCCGAGGGTCTCGCCGAGGATGGCGGCGGTGCCCGAGCTGGGGAAGAGGTAGGTGGAAGCGAGGTTGAGGAGGGTGGTCTTGCCGGCGCCGTTCGGGCCCAGGATGACCCAGCGCTCGCCCTCCTTGACCGACCAGGAGACCTGGTCCACCAGAGCCCGGCCCTCGCGGACCACGGATACGTCCTGAAGCTCCAGAACATCGCTCATGAGCGCGTTGTCTCCCCTTGCAGTGTGGCCGGTCTCGGCTGTCGCGTAAGCCTGTGGCTCGGTCCGCCGCGCCGGTGGGCGCAGCCCTCCATGAAATCTACGCCACCGGTCGGCCCGGACATTCCCTCGGTCCGGTCCTTGGAGGGTCCTAGGGTGGGGACATGCTCACGGAACCGCGCGCTGGACGTCTCGCTGCATGGGGAAATGCCCTTTTGGCCGGACTTGTCTCACCGGATGACGCCGTGCTCGCCATCGTCGGTGAGGACGCGGTGCATCGGGTGGAGGGGCTGCCGGGAGAGGCGGGCCAGGTCGGGCTGACGCTCGCGCTGGGGCGGCTGCGGACGCTCGGGGTGACCGGGCTGCGGGTGGCGCTGCCCGCGCCGGGGCATCCGCTGGGGCTGAGCGGGCCGCCGGAGTTCAACGCGCGGGCGCTGGAGGCCGAGGAGGCTGTGGTCTGTTACGGGGCCGCCCTCGGGTTGGTGCCGGACGTGTACGAGGCCGGGCCTGAGGGTGTGCGGGACGAGGTGGTGTGGCATGTGCTGCCCGTGCGGGAGGCGCCGCCGGCGGATGTGCCGTCGCTGGGTGAGGCGGAGCGGGAGCTCGCCGAGGCCCTCCGGGATGCGACCGAGGTGCTGACGCGGCTGGATGTGGCCGGGGCGGGGCCGATGGCGGAGGCGGCGGCCGACGCGTATCGGGCGCGGGCCGAGCGGGGGCGGGAGGTGCTGGCGCCCGGGTATCCGGCGCGGGCCGTGCGGGTGCTGGAGTTGGCGCAGCGGGTGGGGATGCTCATCGCTGTGGCGACCGAGAGTGGGCCCGGGGGTGCGGTGAGTGCGGGTGAGATGGCGGCGCGGGGGGAGGCGTTGCGGCCGGTGGAGCGGACGGCTCGGCGGGCGCAGGTCGCGGCGTACAACTCCGTTGTGGAGGAGCGGGAGCGGGGGGTGCGGTGACCGGGGGTTGTTCTGGTGCTCGGCGTTGGTGCTGAGCGGAGTGCGGTGCGGTGACTGTCGGTTGTGAAGGTTCTCGACGTCTGTGCTGGGGTCGGGTGGGTGCGCAACCCGGCGCTGCGGGGTGCCGCTGCGCACCCGTGCCGCCCCAAGCGGCACGACTGCCGGCAGCTAGGCGAGACGGGTGCCCACAGCTAGGCGGCACGACTGCCCGCAGGCTGGGCACATGCCTGACCGGCCCCCCAGGAGACCCGGGAGGCCGGTGGTACCTCCGGCTCGGAGACGGAGGTGGAGTGTCAGTGGTTGACGGCGAGGTTGCCGAAGGCCGGGTTCAGGACGCCCACGACGTTCACGCTGTTGCCGGAGACGTTGACCGGGACGTGCACCGGGGCCTGGACGACGTTGCCCGAGCCGACGCCCGGGGAGCCCACGGCCTGGCCGTCGGCGTGCGCACTGGTGGCGGAGGCGATGCCCGCGCCGGCGGCCAGCAGGCCACCCGTCACCATCGTCACGGCAGCGGCCTTCTTCAGGTTCTTCACTTCTGAGCCCTCCTTGCGATTGCCGCGGCAGGCGCCGCAGCACGCACTGGAGAACGGCGGAGATCCACGGAGGTTGCGCCATATGGGGGACGTTCCCACGACAGTATGAATCTCGGCTCGGAATGGAACCCTCCGTGTTGCCGTGGGAGGAGCGTGTCAGCCGGTCACTCCATGGCGAACGGCCCACAGGGCGGCCTGCGTTCGGTCGGACAGGTCGAGTTTCATCAGGATGTTCGAGACGTGGGTCTTGACGGTCTTCTCGGAGAGGACGAGGGCGCGGGCGATCTCCCGGTTGGAGCGGCCGTCCGCTATCAGGCCGAGCACCTCGCGCTCCCGGTCGGTGAGCGAACCTGCCCTGCCCGGGCCGGAGTTGGCCTCCTCCTGGGACAGCAGGGCGTCGGCGACCTCCGGCTGGAGGAGGATGTGCCCGGCGTGGACGGAACGGATGGCGCCGGCGAGGGCGTCGGGGTCGACGTCCTTGTAGACGTAGCCGGCGGCGCCCGCGCGCAGGGCCGGGACCACCGTGCGCTGCTCGGTGAAGCTGGTGACGATGAGCACGCGCGCGGGGTTGTCCCGTTCGCGGAGTCTGCGCAGGGCGTCGACGCCGTCCATGCCCGGCATCTTGACGTCCATGAGGATGACGTCGGGCCGCAGCTCCTCCGCGCGGTCGACTCCCCCGGCTCCGTCCGCCGCCTCGCCGACGACCTCTATGTCGTCCTGTACCTCCAGGAACGTGCGCAGGCCCCGGCGGACGACCTGGTGGTCGTCGACGATCAGCACCTTGATTGCGTCAGCCACCGGGGACCTCCATCTCGATCGTGGTGCCCTTGCCGGGCGCCGATTCCACGGTCAGCGTGCCGCCCGCCCCGCTCGCCCGGTCCCGCATCGAGACCAGGCCCAGATGGCGCCCCGCGCGGCGGACCGCCCTCGGGTCAAATCCGCTGCCGTCGTCCGTGACGCGCAGGACGGCTCCGCTGCCGCGGCGGTCCAGGGTCACGTCGACGTGGTCGGCGCCGGAGTGGCGCAGGGCGTTGTGCAGGGCCTCCTGGGCGACCCGTAGGACGGCCTCCTCCTGGGAGGCGGGCAGGGCCTTCACACCGCGGCCGGCGAAGGTGACGCGGGCGGAGTGGGCACGGTCGAGGACCTGGACCTGTGTCCGGAGGGTGGCCACGAGGCCGTCCTCGTCGAGGGCGGCGGGGCGCAACTCGACGACGGCGGCGCGCAGTTCGTCGGCCGCCTCCGCGGCGAGGGCCGCGACCTGCTGGAGTTCGCCCTTGGCGCGGGAGGGGTCCCGGTCCACCAGGCGGGCCGCGGCCTGGGCGGTCAGGCGCAGGGAGAACAGCTTCTGGCTGACCGCGTCGTGCAGTTCGTGGGCGAGGCGGGAGCGTTCCTCGGCGATGGTGAGTTCGCGGCTGCGTTCGTACAGGCGGGCGTTGGTGAGGGCGATCGCCGCGTGCTGGGCGAGGATGCCGAGCAGTTCCTCGTCGTCCTCGGTGAAGCCGCAACCGCCCTCCGGTTTCGGACAGTTCTTGTTGGCGAGGAACAAGGCGCCGATGACCTCGTCGCCGTCACGGATGGGCAGGCCCAGGAAGTCCACCAGGTCGGGGTGGGCGCTCGGCCAGCCCTCGAAGCGGGGGTCCTTGCGGACGTCGGCGAGGCGCTCGGCCCTGGCCTCGTGGAGCATCGCGGCGAGGATGCCGTGCTGGCGCGGGAGCGGGCCGATGGCCTTCCACTGCTCGTCGCTGACGCCGTCGACCACGAACTGGGCGAAGCCGCCGTGGTCGTCCGGGACGCCGAGCGCGGCGTACTGCGCGTCGAGCAGCTCGCGGGCCGAGGCGACGATCGTCTTGAGGACGTCGCGCACCTCGAGGTGCCTGCTCATGGCCAGCAACGCGGAGCTCACCGCGGCGAGGCCGGACCGGGGACCGTGACTCATGACCTCACGGTACCGGCGGGCTGTGACAGCGCGGATCGGACCGGTGGCCGTGGACGCCCGGGCCTGTGGGCCTAGGTCGCGGGGCCGACGCACCCTCGGCCCTGGGGCGCCGGGCCGGTGGCGTAGGGCGAAGGGACCGGGTGCGCTGCGGCCCGCGTCCGAGGCGGTCCGGGTGTCCCTGTTCCTACGTTGAGGGCACACGGTCACGGCGAGGGAGCGGATCATGCCGGTTGCGATCATCACGGGAGCGTCGAAGGGCCTGGGCCGGGCGCTCGCGGAGGCTCTGGCCGGGCGGGGCTGGGATCTGGTGCTCGATGCCAGGGGCGCCGAGGCACTGGAGGTCGCGGCAGCGGCCGTCTCCGCGCACGGCACGCACGTGACCGCCCTGCCGGGGGACGTCACGGACGCCGCGCACCGGGCGGCGCTGGTGTCGGCGGCGTCGCGGCTCGGCGGCGTCGACCTGCTGGTGCACAACGCGAGCGCGCTGGGTGCCGAGCCGCTGGTTCGGCTGGAGGAGCTGCCCCTGGAGGGGCTGCGGCGGGCGCTGGAGGTGAACCTGGTCGCGGGTCTCGGCCTGGTCCAAGAGGCGCTGCCGCTGCTGCGGGCCTCGCGGGCCGGCACGGTCATGGCCATCAGTTCGGACGCGGCCGCCGAGGCGTACGAGACCTGGGGCGGCTACGGGGCGTCCAAAGCGGCCCTGGACCAGCTGATGGCGGTGCTCGCCGTGGAGGAGCCGGGGCTGCGGGTCTGGGCGGTGGACCCCGGGGACATGGCCACGGACCTGTATACGGCGGCCGTACCGGACGATCACGACCGGCGGCCTGAGCCGGCGGCTGTGGTGCCGGGGTTCCTGCGGCTGCTGGACGAGCGGCCGGCGAGCGGGCGGTAGGGGCCCCGGCTCTGGTGGACGGGGTCCGATGACGGCGGCCGTGCGAGTACCGGAGGAGCTGTCGGCCCGGGTGCCGGTCGAGCAGCGGGGGCCCGGGCTGGACCGGGATGCCGTGCGGATGCTGGTGTCCCGGGGTGTGGAGGTGGCGCATCACACGTTCAGGGAGCTGCCGCGGCTGGTGCGGGCCGGGGATCTGCTCGTGGTCAACACCTCGGCCACGCTGGCGGCGGCCGTGGACGGGTGGATCGGGCACGCGCGCGTGGTGGTGCATTTCTCCACGCGTGGGGACGACGGCCGCTGGGCGGTGGAGCTGCGGGAGCCCGACGGGCGGGGCACCACGCGCGCGCGTGCGGGTGGGCCGGCGGGGACGGAGGTGTGCCTGCCGGGAGGTGGGCGGCTGGTTCTGGAGGAGCCGCTGAGCGGGCGGAGCGGGCGACTGTGGTGGGCGCGGGTCGCCGGGGCGGGGGTGCCGGGGCTGCTGCGGGAGCACGGGCGGCCCATTCGGTACGCGTACACGGAGCGCGACCAGCCGTTGTCCGTCTACCAGACGGTGTTCGCGCTGCCGTCCGCGGACGGGGCGGGCAGTGCGGAGATGCCGAGTGCGGCGCGGCCCTTCACGGCTCGGCTGGTGGCGGAGCTGGTGAGCCGGGGCGTGCAGTTCGCGCCGGTCACGCTGCACACCGGGGTGGCGTCGGCGGAGGCGCACGAGCCGCCGTATCCGGAGCGCTTCGCGGTGCCCGAGGCGTCGGCGCGGCAGATCAACGCCGCGAAGGCCGGCGGGGGCCGGGTCGTGGCGGTCGGCACGACGGCGGTGCGGGCCGTGGAGTCGGCGGTGGGCGCCGACGGGGGCGTACACGCGCGTGCGGGGTGGACGGATCTCGTCGTCACGCCGGAGCGCGGGGTGCGTGTGGTGGACGGGCTGCTGACCGGGCTGCACGAACCGGAGGCCTCGCATCTGCTGATGCTGGAGGCGGTCGCCGGGCGGGAGGCGGTCCGACGCGGGTACGAGGCGGCGGTGCGGGGCCGCTACCTGTGGCACGAGTTCGGGGACGTGCACTTCGTCCTGCCGTAGCAGGGGTGTGGCAGAGCCCTCACGCTGAGCATCGCTTGTGCAACCAGCAGTGAGACCGCGCCCCGCCCGGTGTGAGCCCGCGCATAGGACCCACGTCACGTACGAAAGGGCGTAGGAGACAAAGCCCCACCTTTTGAGCGGCACATACGGTCCAATCTGCCCCGATTTGCCCCTCCCTGATCCACTATCGGGCTTCGTACGTCACACCTTTGCCACGCAATTTTGCGGCCGCTAAGAATTGCTCTCGTCGCTCAGCGCCGTGGGTTCACCTCCGCGGCGTTCGTGTCGGAAACACACCGAGTCCAACGCCGGACGCCGAGCGACTCCCGCGCTATTCGAAGAGGTCCACACCACCATGCCCAAGAACATCTTCAGCCGTGGCCGCAGTCGCACCCTGACCCGTCACCACAAGATCGCCATGGCGGGTGTCGCCACCCTCGGCGCCGCCGCCATCGGCCTCTCCGCGGTGCCGAGCGGCGCGTCGACCAAGACCACGACCGAGGCCGCTCAGCCGGCTGCGGTGGCGTTCAGCACCGAGCAGATCAAGGACGTCAAGGCGAGCGTCACCGACCAGATGGCCGGTGCCAGCCTGAAGGCGGAGCAGATCGCGGCGAAGAAGAAGGCCGACGCCGCGGCCGCCGCCAAGAAGAAGGCCGCCGCCGAGGCCGCGAAGAAGAAGGCCGAGGCCGCGCGCAAGGCCAAGGAGGCCGCGAGCCGGGCCGCCGAGCGCGCCCAGGTCAAGAAGGCCGCCGCCAAGAGCTACCCGAACAACCTCGACGGCTGGATCCGCGAGTCGCTCGACGTCATGAAGAAGCACGGGATTCCCGGCTCCTACGACGGCATCAAGCGCAACATCATCCGGGAGTCCTCGGGTAACCCGAAGGCGATCAACAACTGGGACATCAACGCCATCAACGGCATCCCGTCGAAGGGCCTGCTCCAGGTCATCCCGCCGACCTTCAAGGCGTACCACGTCCCCGGCACCTCCTGGGACATCTACAACCCGGTCGCCAACATCACCGCCGCCTGCAACTACGCGGCTGACAAGTACGGCTCGATGGACAACGTCAACAGCGCGTACTGAGGCTGGCGCGGACCTCTCTGCTTCGCTGAACGAACGCCGAAGGGCGGCACCCTCCTGACGGGGTGCCGCCCTTCGGCCGCGGTGGAGCGGTGACTACTTGCGCATGACCTCCGGCTCGTGGCGGCGCAGGAAGCGGGCCACGAAGAAGCCGCAGATCACGCCGAGGACGAGGAGCGCGCCCATGTCCATGGCCCAGGCCCCGACCGTGTGCTCCCACAGCGGGTCGGTGTCGCCGGCCGTCTCGGGCGGGCTGATCTTGTTGAAGTCCAGCGTGGCCCCGGAGGCGGCGACCGCCCAGCGCGACGGCATCAGGAACGAGAACTGGTTGACGCCGATCGAGCCGTGCAGCGTGAACAGGCAGCCCGTGAAGACGACCTGGATGATGGCGAACATCACCAGCAGCGGCATGGTCTTCTCGGCGGTCTTGACCAGCGAGGAGATGATCAGGCCGAACATCATCGAGGTGAAGCCCAGCGCCATGATCGGGATGGAGAGCTCGACGAGGGTCGCGCTGCCGAGGACGAGGCCCTCCTCGGGGATCTCCCGGCTGGAGAAGCCGATGACGCCGACCAGCAGGCCTTGCAGGACGGTGATCATGCCGAGCACGAACACCTTCGACATCAGGTACGCCGAGCGCGACAGGCCGGTCGCGCGCTCCCGTTCGTAGATGACCCGTTCCTTGATCAGCTCGCGAACCGAGTTCGCCGCGCCCGCGAAGCAGGCGCCGACCGCGAGGATCAGCAGGACCGTGGTGGCCGTGCCGTTCGGGATGATCCGGCCGGTCTGCGGGTTGGCCGGGTTGGGCAGCAGGCCCTTGTCCGCGTCGATGAGCAGGCTCACCGCGCCGAGCACGGCCGGCAGGATCACCATGAGGGCCAGGAAGCCCTTGTCGGACGCGATCACCGAGACGTAACGCCGGACGAGCGTGACGAACTGGGACATCCAGCCCTGCGGCTTCGGCGGCTTCATCGCCTGCATCGGCGCAACCTGTACGGACTGCGGCGGGGTGGCGTCGATGTCCGCGGCGTACATCTGGTAGTGCTGCGAGCCCTTCCAGCGGCCCGCCCAGTCGTAGTCGCGGTAGTTCTCGAAGGCGGAGAAGACATCGGCCCAGGTGTCGTAGCCGAAGAAGTTCAGCGCCTCCTCGGGCGGGCCGAAGTAGGCGACCGAGCCGCCCGGCGCCATCACCAGCAGCTTGTCGCAGATCGCCAGCTCCGCCACCGAGTGGGTGACGACGAGGACCGTACGGCCGTCGTCGGCGAGGCCGCGCAGCAGCTGCATGACATCGCGGTCCATGCCCGGGTCGAGGCCGGAAGTCGGCTCGTCCAGGAAGATCAGCGACGGCTTGGTCAGCAGCTCCAAGGCCACGGAGACGCGCTTGCGCTGGCCGCCGGACAGGGACGTGACCTTCTTGTCCTTGTGGATGTCCAGCTTCAGCTCGCGCAGCACCTCGTCGATACGGGCGTCGCGCTCGGCGGCCGTGGTGTCGGCCGGGAAGCGGAGCTTGGCCGCGTACTTGAGGGCCTTCTTGACGGTCAGCTCCTTGTGCAGGATGTCGTCCTGCGGGACCAGACCGATGCGCTGGCGCAGCTCGGCGAACTGCTTGTAGAGGTTCCGGTTGTCGTAGAGAACCTCGCCCTGGTCGGCCGGACGGTAGCCGGTGAGCGCCTTGAGCAGGGTGGACTTGCCGGATCCGGACGGGCCGATGACCGCGATCAGCGACTTCTCCGGGACGCCGAAGGAGACGTCCTTGAGGATCTGCTTGCCGCCGTCGACGGTGACGGTCAGGTGGCGCGCGGAGAAGGACACCTCACCGGTGTCGACGAACTCCTCGAGCCGGTCGCCGACGATCCGGAACGTCGAGTGGCCGACGCCGACGACGTCGGCCGGGCCGAGCAGCTGCGTGCCGCCCTTGGGGATCGGCTGGCCGTTGACGTACGTGCCGTTGTGCGAGCCCAGGTCGCGGATCTCCATGCGCCCGTCGGGCGTCGAGTGGAACTCGGCGTGGTTCCGGGAGACCTGGAGGTCGGAGACGACCAGCTCGTTCTCCAGGGCACGGCCGATGCGCATCACGCGGCCGAGGGAGAACTGGTGGAACGTGGTCGGGCTGCGGTCGCCGTAGACCGGCGGCGCCCCCGCGACGCCGCCGGGGCCCTGCTGCTGCGGGATGTGCGCCGCGTGCTGCTGCGGCTGCTGCTGCCAGCCGGCCTGGGCCTGCTGCTGCGGGGCCTGGGGCTGCTGGTGGGGCGCCTGCTGGTGCGGCGCTTGCTGGGCGGGGGCCTGCTGGGCCCAGCCGGGGTTCGCGCCCTGTGCGGCGTACGGCTGCTGCTGCGGCTGGGCCTGCGGCGTGGCGACGGAGGCGGCGGCTCCGGAGAAGTCCAGGCGCGGGCCGTCGGTCGCGTTGCCCAGGTTGACCGCCGAGCCCGGGCCGAGTTCCAGCTGATGGATCCGCTGCCCCTGCACGAACGTGCCGTTGGTGCTGCCATGGTCCTCGATGACCCAACTGCGGCCGTTGAAGCTGACCGTGGCGTGACGCCAGGAGACCCTGGCGTCGTCGAAGACGACGTCCCCCTGCGGATCACGTCCGAGGGTGTATGCCCTGGACGGATCGAGCGTCCAGGTACGTCCGTTTGATTCCAGTACGAGTTCCGGCACTCCATGCCCCACTGAGTTGTCCCCCGAGTTACCCCCGACATGGGGAGTCTAGGGATGTCGAACATCGGGAGGAACTATTTCAGTAGCGGCCGCCTGACCGAAAGTCGGGCCTTGTGAAGACCGCGTTCGGACGCATCAGCCGTTTCCGTTGACGGGGTTGAAAACGGGCCGGAGAGTGGTATTTCGACGCGAGGGGGATATGCGCGGTGTTCCCGCCGCAGAGCGGATCGGGGGGTCTGCCATGGGTGCCGGTACGGGTGTCGGGACGGCGAGGTACGGCACGCGGGTGCCGTGGGGAGACGTGCTGATGTCCGCCGTCGCCGCCGTGAGCTGGGCGTTGATGGGGATGACGGGTACGGCGGCCCTGGGTCTGCGGCTGCTGGAGGCGGACGCGGCGGGCTCGTTGGGGCCGATGACCGCGGCGTTGGTCGCCCTCGGGGCGGGTGGTTCGGTCACGCCGTCCGGTGATGTGTCCGCGTTCGGCCTCACGGGTGCGCAGGCGGACACGGCCATCGAGATCACGCCACTGGGGGTGAGCCTGGTCGGGGCGGTGCTGCTGTCGTACTTCTTCCTACGGTCCTTGCGGGCGGCGGGAGTTGTGATATCGCCCGCCGAACTCCTCGCGCGTGCGGGCGCGGTGGTCGCGCTGTTCGTGGCGATGCTGGGCGGGCTGGCGTGGGCGGGGCACGACGTCATCACGATCGACGGCGGCGCGCTGGGCCTGGACGACCTGACGGGCGGGGGCGGTGGAGGTGGAGACGGCCTGGGGATTCCGGGGCTCGGGGACATCGGGGACATCGGCGGGCTGCTGCCCGACCGGATCGGCGACCTGGTCGACGCGCGGGCGGCGGTCGGGTTCACGGTCGACACCGCGCCCACGCTGCTCGGCGGCGCCGGCTGGTCGGCCGGGATCCTCCTCATCGCCCTGCTGGCCTCGCGCCGTACGCCGCTGCCGCGGGGCTGGGAGGCCGTGCACCGGGTCGTGCGGCCCGCCGTCTCCGCTGTGGTGACCGTGCTGCTGGTCGCGGTGGCCGCGGGGCTCGCGGCGGCGGCGTACGCGGCGACGGGTGACGACCATCCCCGGCGCATCGCCGGCGCGGCGCTGCTCGGGGCGCCGAACGGGGTGTGGCTGGGCGTCCCGGTCGGCCTGCTCGTGCCGTGGGACGGCCGGGCCACGGGTGAACTGACCCGCCTCCTGCCGGACCCCCTGCACGACCTGCTCGCCGTCCACTCCGACCAGCCGGTGACGCTGGGGCGGCTGGCCGAGCTGGACGGGCGGGTGTGGCTGCTGGTGGTGGCTGCGGCGCTGATGATGCTGCTTGCGGGGGTGTTGACGGCGGTGCGGACGCCGGTACCTGGCCCTGGGGACGTACGGCGTCCGGGTGCGCTCGGTTTCGCGGAGCGGTGTGCGCTGCGGCTGGGGGTCGCTACCGCGCTGGCCCTGCCGCTGCTCGCCTGGCTGACGGACGTGTCCGTGACCGCCTCCCTGTCCGTCCTCGGCTTCGACGCGTTCGGCGCGGGCATCGAACTGCACGGCCACCTCGGCATGGCCCTGCTGCTGGGCGCGGTGTGGGGTGCGGGGGCCGGGGCGGTGGGGGCGTTGCTGGCGTGGGCGAGCGGGGGCGCGGGGCGGCGGGCTTCGGTTTTGGCTCGGAGGGTGGGGGTGACCGGGGCTGGGCTGGCTGGGGCTGGAGTGGCGGGGGTGGTCGGTGCGGCCGGGGTTGGTGTGGCCGGGGCGGCCAGGGCCGGTGGGTCCGGGGTCGGCGCGTCTGGGGTCGGTGGAGCAGGGAGCCGGTCAGAGGTTGGGTGGGCTGGGCACGGGGAGGGAGCAGGGCTGGGGGCCGACAGGGGGCAGGCCGGATACGACGCCAGCGCCAGGCACACGGCAGGGCCGGAAGCCGACAGAGGGCAAGCCGGATACGACGCCGGCGCTTGGCACTCGGCCGGGCCGGGAGCCGACACGGGGCAAGCCGGACACGGCACCAGTACCGGACACGCGGCAGGGCCGGGGGCCGGCACGGGGCAAGCCGGACACGACGCCAGCGCCAGGCACACGGCAGGGCCGGAAGCCGACACGACGGGACAGGGCGGGCACGAGGCAGGGCCGGGAACCCGCACGGGAGAGGTCGGACACGACGCCAGTGCCGGGCGGCCCTGGCGCTGGGGCGCGGCTGGTGCCGAGCGGGCGTCGTCGTACGGGGAGGAGGCCGGCCCATACGCGCCGGGAGTGCCGTACCGGCCGCCGAACCCGGCCACCAACCCCTACCTCCGGGTGCCGGACGAACTGCGAGAGCCGGAGGACGCGCGGCCGGACGTCGAGGAGCGGTCCTCCGGTGGGCCGCTGGAGCGCGGGCGGCAGACCGGTGTGGGTCGGGAGCGAGACGAGAGCCGCCGGCCACCGGGCGAGGCCCGCGGGCCCGGCCGAGTCCCGCGGCCGAACCAAGCCCCATCACCCGCCCAACCACCACCCCCCGGCGAACCCACGGCGCCTCATGAACCGCCCTCGGGCGGTGACCCCGCTGCTCACCGGGACGGGGACGTGTACGGTGCGCCCACCGTGGCGCGGCCGGTCGGGCCGCCGCCGCGTGGGCCGAAGGGCGGGAAACGGCCGCCGGCCCGGCCGGACGACCGGCCGCCGCCGCCGCCTCCTCCCCCACCACCGCCGCCGCCGCCGCCGCGGAAACCTCGTGGGGGGAAGTAGGCCCCCGGGGAGACAGGGGACGCAAGGTTCGCGCCACCCACGCGTCACCCAGTGTTCGCTGTCCGCCAGGCGGACCTCACGGGCGGTCCGACCTGCCCGCCGGATACGGTGGAACCACCATGAGCGCTTCGCAGACCTCGTCCTCCGACGTTCCCACCCTCCTTGTAAAGATCTTCGGCAAGGACAGCCCGGGCATCACGGCCGGCCTCTTCGACACCCTCGCCGCCTACTCCGTCGACGTCGTCGACATCGAGCAGGTCGTCACCCGAGGCCGAATGGTGCTGTGCGCGCTCGTGACCGAGCCCCCCAAGGGGCTCGAGGGCGACCTGCGGGCGACCGTCCACAGCTGGGCCGAGTCGATGAAGATGCAGGCGGAGATCATCTCCGGCCTCGGCGACAACCGCCCGCGCGGGCTGGGCCGCTCCCTGGTGACCGTGCTCGGGCATCCGCTCACCGCGGAGGCGACCGCGGCGATCGCCGCGCGGATCACCAAGACCGGCGGCAACATCGACCGTATCTTCCGGCTCGCCAAGTACCCCGTCACCGCCGTCGAGTTCGCGGTGTCCGGCGTGGAGACCGAGCCGCTGCGCACCGCCCTGGCGCCCGACGCGGCGAAGCTCGGCATCGACGTGGCGGTCGTCGCCGCCGGTCTGTACCGGCGCGCGCAGCGCCTGGTCGTCATGGACGTCGACTCGACGCTCATCCAGGACGAGGTCATCGAGCTGTTCGCCGCGCACGCCGGCTGCGAGGACCAGGTCGCCGAGGTGACGGCGGCCGCGATGCGCGGCGAGCTGGACTTCGAGCAGTCCCTGCACGCGCGCGTGGCGCTGCTGGAGGGGCTGGACGCCTCGGTCGTGGACAAGGTGCGCAGCGAGGTGCGGCTGACGCCGGGCGCCCGCACCCTGATCCGTACGCTGAAGCGGCTCGGCTTCCAAGTCGGTGTCGTCTCCGGCGGCTTCACCCAGGTCACCGACGATCTGAAGGAGCGGCTCGGGCTGGACTTTGCCCACGCCAACACGCTGGAGATCGTCGACGGGAAGCTGACGGGCAAGGTCACGGGCGAGATCGTCGACCGGGCCGGCAAGGCCCGGCTGCTGCGCCGGTTCGCCGCCGAGGCGGGCGTGCCGCTGTCGCAGACCGTGGCGATCGGTGACGGTGCCAACGACCTGGACATGCTGAACGCGGCCGGTCTGGGCGTCGCCTTCAACGCCAAGCCGGTGGTGCGCCAGGCCGCGCACACCGCGGTGAACTTCCCCTTCCTGGACACCGTGCTGTACCTGCTGGGCATCACGCGCGAAGAGGTCGAGGCGGCGGACACCCTCGACACGGTCTGAGCCTGCCGGACGGGCCCGGCACCGGTACGGTGCCGGGCCCCGCTCACCCGGAGTCGGTCACTCGGAGTCAGTCGGGGAGCCGGTCACTCGGTCGGCGCCCAGTAGTCCTGCAGCGTGGCCGCGCCCGGCTCCAGGCTCTTCCACGAGCCGGTGAAGGACAGCAGGGCGAAGGCGGCGGCCGGGAACCCGCGGCGGCTCATGCGGTCGCGGGCGTCGCCCTCGGCCGTGCCCGCCAGGATGTCGGCGAGGCCCTGGATGGCCGGGTTGTGGCCGATCACGAGGATGTTCTGCGCGTCGTCGGGGGTCTCGTTCAGCAGGGCGATCAGTTCGCCCGGCGAGGCCTCGTAGATCCGCTCTTCGTAGACGGTTTTCGGCCGCTGCGGGAACTCCTGGACGGCGAGCTTCCAGGTCTCCCGGGTCCGGACCGCGGTGGAGCACAGGGCCAGGTCGAAGGCGATGCCGGTGTCGGCCAGCCTGCGCCCGGCCTCCGCCGCTTCTTTTCGGCCCCGGTCAGCGAGCGGACGCTCGTGATCGCTCACCTGTGGCCAGTCGGCTTTCGCATGGCGGAAGAGGACAATCCTGCGGGGTTCTGCGACGCTCATAAGATCCAGCTTCGCACGAAACAGGCCACGGGGCGCAGGGAGTTGACCACCGGTTTCTGCCGTGCTCAGTGGGCTGTCAGCTGCCGGAGCCACGCGAAGAGGTGGGTGATCAAGGGGTCACCACCGCTGGCCGCCTGGGCATCGGACGGGTTCAGGATCAGCACGAGCAGCGTGACGAAGGCGAGCGTGGGCAGGGCGACGGCCCACCAGGGCAGCCGGCTGCCGACGCCGGCCCGGGTCGCCGGATGGGGCCGGGTGTGCGTAGGAGCCGACATGGGTGCCTCCGCTCTTCGAATGGTCCGTGATCCCGCGTCTCGCGGTCACACGTCGAAGTTACGGAATCCGAGGCGGCCGACCCATCCGGTGATCCACCCACTTGACCCTGACCCTCACCCCCTAGGGGACAGGGGGCTAACCCCACCATGGGCGAGGCGGGGCCCGGTCATGGCGAGGCGATGGTCGCGATGACGCCGATGATGATGAAGATCGCGAAGAAGGCGCCGAACACGAGCAGCATCTTCTTCTGACCGTGCTGGGGATTCGGGTCGAGCACTGGCATGGAGCAAGTCTCGCACCCACCCCGGGCGCCTGACGCCCGGGGGTGTCCTCGAGCCCCCGAGGAGGGGCTCAGCGGCCGGCCTCGTCCTCCACCGTACGGTCCCGGCCCGCCAGGAAGCCGACCGCCATCTGCGGGATCATCAGGGCGCTCATCAGTGCGATCGGCAGGCCCCAGCCGCCGCTGTGCTGGTAGAGGACACCCACCAGGAGAGGCCCCGGGATGGAGATCAGATAGCCGGTGCTCTGCGCGAACGCCGACAGCTGGGCCACGCCCGCGCCGGTCCTGGCCCGCATGCCGACCATGGTGAGGGCGAGCGGGAAGGCACAGTTGGCGACGCCGAGCAGCAGCGCCCAGGCCCAGGCACCGGCGGCCGGCGCGAGGTACAGCCCGGCGTAGCCGGCGAGGCCGCAGACGCCGAGGGCGAAGACGATCGGGCCCTGGTGCGGCAGCCGTGTGGCCAGGCGCGGTATGACGAAGGCCAGGGGCACGCCCATCACCATGGTGACCGCGAGCAGCAGCCCCGCGGTGCCCGCGGGCACGCCGGCGTCCCGGAAGATCTGCGCCATCCAGCCCATGGTGATGTAGGCGGCGGTCGCCTGGAGCCCGAAGAAGACGGCCAGGGCCCAGGCGGTGCGGCTCCGGGTGATCCGCAGCCGTGGCGCCTCGCCGGCGGCGGATCCGGCGGGAGCCGAGCCCGGCGTCTCACGGTCCCGTGCCGACCGGTCGCCGTCGGGCTCCCGGCCCACGACCCGCTCGACGGACCGTGTCTCCCGGCCCACGGCCCGCTCCCCGGACCGTGTCTCCCGGCCCACGGCCCGCTCCCCGGACCGTGTCTCCCAGCCCACGGCCCGCTCCCCGGACAGTTTCTCCGAGCCCCTGGCCCGCTCCGGCCCGGTCTCCGCGCCCCGGCTCCGCTCCTCGGGCCCGGACGCGACTGGGGCCCACTCCCCCGGCCGGGGCTGGACTCCGGCCCGCTCCCCCGGCCCCGACACGACTCCGGCCCGCTCCCCCGGCCCGGACGCCGCCGTGTCCGCCCCACGCCCCCGTACGAACGGCAGCCACGGCAGCACAGCCGCCACGGCCAGTCCCGCCCACAGGGCGAGGCCCGACTGCCAGCTGCCGCCCAGGGCGTCGGTCAGGGGCACCGTGATCGCGGCCGCGAGGGCCGTGCCCAGGGCGAGGGCCATGGAGTACAGGCCGGTCATGGAGCCCACACGGTCGGGGAACCAGTGCTTGACGATGACCGGCATCAGGACGTTGCTGACCGCGATGCCCATGAGGGCGAGGGCGCTGGCGGCCAGGAAGCCCGCTGTGCCGCCGGCGTACGGCCGGATCGCCAGGCCGGTGGCGATGGCGGCCATGCCGGCGCACACCACGGCGCCCGCGCCGAAGCGGCGGGCGAGCCGCGGGGCCGTGACGCCGAAGACGGCGAAGCACAGCGGCGGCACGGAGGTGAGCAGCCCGGCCACGCTGCCGCTCATGCCGAGCCCGTCGCGGACCTCCTCCAGGAGGGCGCCGAGGCTGGTGATGGCGGGGCGGAGGTTCAGCGCGGACAGCACGATGCCGAGGACGAGCAGCCGCGTCGTCCACGCGCGCGTGGCGGAGCCGCCGGGTTCCCGGGCATCGTGCGCGGCCGAGCCGCGTACGGTCGGGGGCGTCATCGTCCGGGTTTCCTCACTAGCCATGCGGCCCATCATAGAATCATAGGATGATTGACTGTCCACTCGGCTCCCGCCCAGGCCGCGCTCCGGCGCCCCGGTCGTGCGAAGGTGTCCCATGCCCCTGAGCCATCCCCGACGTTCAGCCCTCTCCGAGCAGGTCATCGCCGCCCTGCGGGCGCAGATCACCTCCGGCGAGTGGCCGGTCGGCTCCCGCATCCCCACCGAGCCCGAGCTCGTCGAGCAGCTGGGTGTCGCCCGCAACACGGTCCGTGAGGCCGTGCGCGCCCTGTCGCACAACGGCCTGCTGGACATCCGCCAAGGCTCCGGCACGTATGTCGTGGCGACGAGCGAGCTGGCGGGGGTGATGCAGCGGCGGTTCGCCGGTGCCGACCCCCGGCACATCGCCGAGCTGCGCTCCACGCTGGAGTCGGCGGCCGCCCGGCTGGCCGCCGAGCGGCGTACGGAGAAGGACCTCAAGCAGCTCGACGCGCTGCTGCTGCGGCGCGAGGAGGCCTGGGAGTCGGGTGACGCGGAGGCGTTCGTGACGGCGGACGCGACCTTCCACCTGGCCGTGGTGTCCGCCTCCCACAACGACGTGATGACGGCCATGTACGCGGACCTGGGCGAGGTTCTGCGGGACTGGCTGCGCGAGGACGTCGGCGAGGAGCTGACGCCGGAGACGTACCTGGAGCACGGGCGGCTGCTCGACGCGATCCGCGCGGGCGACGCGGCTCAGGCGGCGGCGGAGGCCGCCCGCTATCCGTTCCTGTGCCGCCTGGGCGGGATCAGCTCGCCCGCCGGTGACTGATCCACACGTCGCCGACTTCCTTCCAGCAGCGTCCCGTCAGCCGTACGGTCTGCGCGGGCCCGGCCTCCACCGGGGTGCTGTCGGTGTCGATGTCCCACCAGCGGGCGCACTCGACGTGCAGGCTCACACGGTCGGCCTCGGGGTACGGGTTGTGGCAGTACACGGTCACCTTGGACCCGGTGACTCGGACCCGGCACGCGGCGCCGAAGGGGCCGGCCGACTCGTGCTCGTCGGCGGGCACGCGCGCGTGGGGCACCGCCTCGTACGCCAGGGTCATCACGAGGGCGACGGCGAGGGACAGTGAGGCCGTTCGGCGGGACAAGCGCACAAGGGGACCTCCTCGGCGGTGCTGGGGAGGGGATCGCGTGGTGAACGCGTACTCCAGGGTGCCCAGTTTGTGCCTCCCCCGCCCGGCCGGATGAGCCGAACGGGTGACGCCCCGCTCGCCGCGCACTGCGGGAAACGGGGCGCCTACGGGGTACGGGAGATCAGGCTCCGTAGGAGAGATCAGGCTCCGATGGCGTGCAGACCGCCGTCCACGTGGATGATCTCGCCGGTGGTCTTCGGGAACCAGTCGCTCAGCAGCGCGACGATGCCGCGGCCGGCCGGCTCCGGGTCCTTCAGGTCCCACTCCAGCGGGGAGCGGGAGTCCCACACGGACGCCAGCTCGCTGAAGCCCGGGATGGACTTGGCGGCCATCGAGCCGAGCGGGCCGGCCGAGACCAGGTTGCAGCGGATGTTCTGCTTGCCCAGGTCACGGGCCATGTACCGGCTGGTCGCCTCCAGGGCGGCCTTGGCCGGGCCCATCCAGTCGTACTGCGGCCAGGCGAACTGCGCGTCGAAGGTCAGACCCACGACGGAGCCGCCGTTCTGCATCAGCGGCAGGCAGGCCATGGTCAGCGACTTCAGGGAGTACGCCGAGACGTGCATGGCCGTGGCGACCGACTCGAACGGCGTGTTGAGGAAGTTGCCGCCGAGGGCGTCCTGCGGGGCGAAACCGATGGAGTGCACGACGCCGTCGAGGCCGCCGAGCTCCTCGCCGACGATGTCGGCCAGGCGCCCGAGGTGCTCGTCGTTGGTCACGTCGAGCTCGATGACCTTGACGGGCTTGGGGAGCTTCTTGGCGATGCGCTCGGTCAGCGTGGGGCGCGGGAACGCCGTGAGGATGACCTCGGCGCCCTGCTCCTGGGCCAGCTTGGCGGTGTGGAAGGCGATGGAGGCCTCCGTCAGCACACCGGTGATCAGGACGCGCTTGCCCTCGAGAATTCCGCTCATGGTGATCAGTGACCCATTCCCAGTCCGCCGTCAACGGGGATGACGGCTCCAGTGATGTACGAGGCGTCGTCCGAGGCGAGGAACCGCACCGTCGCGGCGATCTCCTCCGGCTGCGCGTACCGCCCGAGCGGGACCTGCTTCACGATGCCGGCGCGCTGCTCGTCGGAGAGCACCGCGGTCATGTCGGTCTGGACGAAGCCGGGCGCGACGACGTTGAAGGTGATGTTGCGCGAGCCCAGCTCACGGGCGAGGGAGCGCGCGAAGCCGACGAGGCCGGCCTTGGAGGCGGCGTAGTTGGCCTGCCCCGCGGAGCCGAGCAGCCCGACGACCGAGGAGATCAGGACGACCCGGCCCTTCTTGGCGCGCAGCATGCCGCGGTTGGCGCGCTTGACCACTCGGAAGGTGCCGGTGAGGTTGGTGTCGAGGACGGACGTGAAGTCGTCCTCGGACATGCGCATCAGGAGCTGGTCCTTGGTGACACCGGCGTTGGCGACGAGGACCTCGACGGGGCCGTGGGCCTCCTCGATCTCCTTGTAGGCCTGCTCCACCTGCTCGGCGTCGGTGATGTCGCACTTGACGGCGAGGCAGCCCAGGTCTGTCAGGGCCGCCGGGGGCTCACCCGAGCGGTACGTGATGGCGACCTTGTCGCCGGCATCGGCGAAAGCACGGGCGATGGCGAGGCCGATGCCCCGGTTGCCTCCGGTGACGAGAACCGAGCGGCTCAACGGATCACCCTTTCGGTAGCGGTCTGATACCCCGCCCGGGCGCCTGGACGACAGGCGGCGATGACAGGCGGCTTCTTTCGAAAACCTATCGGTCCGGGCGCTCCCGCGGACAATCGGGCACCGACAGTGGCGTAGGGGACTCACTGTCGGGTCCCTACAGAAACCCGCGCACCCGGGTCATGAAACTCGTGGCCCGCGCGCGGGCCGAGACGACATGATCGGAGCAGTCACGAAGTACGGCGACCACGCTCACCTCGACAGAAAGAGACGGCGGTGCCTCATACCATCGACGAGGCCTTCACGGCCCTCCCCCTACGCGCCCTCGCCGACGCGGCCCTCGCACGCGCGCGTGCGCTGGGCGCCGAGCACGCGGACTTCCGGTTCGAGCGGGTGCGGGGCGCTTCCTGGCGGTTCCGGGACGCCAAGCCCGCCGGGTCCTCGGACACCACCGACCTCGGGTACGCGGTGCGCGTCGTGCACGGCGGCACGTGGGGTTTCGCATCCGGCGTCGACCTCACCCTCGACGCCGCCGCCAAGGTGGCCTCCCAGGCGGTGGCCATGGCGAAGCTCTCGGCGCAAGTGATCAAGGCGGCCGGGTCCGACGAGCGTGTGGAACTGGCCGACGAGCCCGTGCACGCCGACAAGACATGGGTCTCGTCGTACGAGATCGATCCGTTCACCGTGCCCGACGAGGAGAAGGCCGGGCTGATCGCGGAGTGGAGCGCGCGGTTGCTGGCGGCGCGGGGGGTCGACCATGTCGACGCCTCGCTGCTCACCGTCCACGAGAACAAGTTCTACGCCGACACCGCCGGGACCGTGACCACGCAGCAGCGGGTGCGGCTGCACCCGGTGTTCAACGCCGTGTCGGTGGACGAGTCGAGCGGCGAGTTCGACTCCATGCGCACCCTCGCACCGCCCGCGGGACGCGGCTGGGAGTATCTGCGGGGCACCGGCTGGGACTGGGAGGGCGAGCTGGAGCAGATCCCGGAACTGCTCGCCGAGAAGATGCGGGCGCCGAGCGTCGAGGCGGGCCTGTACGACCTGGTCGTCGACCCGTCCAACCTGTGGCTGACCATCCACGAGTCCATCGGGCACGCCACCGAGCTGGACCGGGCGCTCGGTTACGAGGCCGCCTACGCGGGCACCTCCTTCGCCACCTTCGACCAGCTGAACAAGCTGCGCTACGGCTCGGAGCTGATGAACGTCACCGGCGACCGCACCGCCGAGCACGGCCTGGCCACCATCGGGTACGACGACGAGGGCGTCCAGGCGCAGTCCTGGGACCTGGTGAAGGACGGCACGCTCGTCGGCTACCAGCTGGACCGGCGGATCGCGAGACTGACCGGCTTCGAGCGGTCCAACGGCTGCGCCTACGCCGACTCCCCCGGGCACGTGCCGGTGCAGCGCATGGCCAACGTGTCGCTGCGGCCGGATCCGGCCGGGATGTCCACCGAGGACCTGATCGGGGGCGTGGAGCGGGGCATCTACGTCGTCGGCGACCGGTCCTGGTCGATCGACATGCAGCGGTACAACTTCCAGTTCACCGGGCAGCGCTTCTACCGGATCGAGAACGGGCGGCTCGCCGGGCAGCTGCGGGACGTGGCCTACCAGGCGACGACGACCGACTTCTGGGGCTCGATGGCCGCCGTCGGCGGTCCGCAGACCTACGTCCTGGGCGGCGCCTTCAACTGCGGAAAGGCCCAGCCTGGCCAGGTCGCGGCCGTGTCGCACGGCTGCCCGTCGGCCCTCTTCAAGGGCGTCAACATCCTCAACACGACCCAGGAGGCCGGTCGATGAACGTCAGCTACGGGATCGGCTGGGGGTCCGGGGGTTATCCCCCGGCAAAGCACAGTCTCAACACCACGCAGGAGGCCGGTCGATGAGCGGGCGTACCAGCAAGCCGCACGAGATCGTCGAGCGGGCCCTCGAACTGTCCCGGGCGGACGGCTGTGTCGTCATCGCCGACGAGCAGTCCACCGCCAACCTGCGCTGGGCGGGCAACGCGCTGACCACGAACGGGGTCACGCGCGGACGCACGCTCACCGTCGTCGCCACGGTCGACGGCAAGGAGGGCACGGCCTCGGGGGTCGTGTCACGGTCCGCCGTGACGGCTGACGAGCTGGAGCCCCTGGTGCGGGCCGCCGAGGCCGCCGCGCGCGGCGCCGGGCCCGCCGAGGACGCGCAGCCGCTGGTCACAGGTGTCGCGCAGGCACCGGACTTCACGGAGGCGCCCGTCGAGACCTCCTCCGCCGTGTTCGCCGACTTCGCTCCGGCGCTCGGCGAGGCCTTCGCACGCGCGCGTGCGGGCGGCCGGGAGCTGTACGGCTTCGCCAACCACGAACTGGTGTCGACGTACATGGGGACGTCCACGGGGCTGCGGCTGCGGCACGACCAGCCGAACGGGACGCTCGAGGTGAACGCCAAGTCGCCGGACCGGACCCGGTCCGCCTGGGCCGGTCGCTCGACGCGGGACTTCAAGGACGTCGACCCGGCGGCGCTGGACGCGGAGCTGGCCGTGCGCCTCGGGTGGGCCGAGCGGCGTGTGGAGCTGCCCGCGGGCCGGTACGAGACGCTGCTGCCGCCGACGGCCGTCGCGGACCTGCTGATCTACCAGATGTGGTCGGCGTCGGGCCGGGACGCGGTGGAGGGCCGCACGGTGTTCTCCAAGCCGGGCGGCGGTACGCGGGTCGGCGAGAAGCTGACCGACCTGCCGCTGACGCTGCGCAGCGACCCGAACGAGCCCGGCCTGGAGTCGGCGCCCTTCGTGATCGCGCACTCCTCCGGGGGCGACCAGTCGGTGTTCGACAACGGGCTGCCGCTCGCGGCCACCGAGTGGATGAGCCGGGGCGAGCTGCGCCACCTGACGACCAGCCGCCACAGCGCCGGCCTGACCGGGCTGCCCGTGGCGCCGAGCATCGACAACATCATCCTGGACGGCGGCGAGGACCGCTCCCTGGAGGAGATGGTCGCGAACACCCGGCGCGGGCTGCTGCTGACGTGCCTGTGGTACATCCGGGAGGTCGACCCGGCGACGCTGCTGCTCACCGGCCTGACCCGGGACGGCGTCTACCTGGTCGAGAACGGCGAGGTGACCGGCGAGGTGAACAACTTCCGCTTCAACGAGTCGCCGGTCGGTGTCCTCGGCCGGGCCACGGAGGCCGGGCGCACCGAGAAGACGCTGCCCAGGGAGTGGAGCGACTGGTTCACCAGGGCCGCGATGCCCGCGCTGCGCGTCCCCGATTTCAATATGAGCTCTGTCAGTCAGGGCGTATAACCTCGTAGTCGGCTGTCACCCGACTGCCCGAAGATCATCGAGGAGACACGAGAACCGTGACGGACATCGTCGACGAGCTGAAGTGGCGCGGGCTGTTCGCCCTGTCCACTGACGAGGACGCTTTGCGCAAGGCGCTCGCGGACGGTCCCGTCACGTTCTATTGCGGCTTCGACCCGACGGCCCCGTCCCTGCACGTGGGGCACCTGGTGCAGGTGCTGACCGTGCGCCGGCTCCAGCAGGCCGGTCACCGGCCGCTGGCGCTGGTCGGCGGTGCCACGGGCCTGATCGGCGACCCGCGTCCGACCGCGGAGCGCACGCTGAACGACCCGGAGACGGTCCGCGGCTGGGTCGACAAGCTGCGCGGTCAGATCGAGCCGTTCCTCTCCTTCGAGGGTGAGAACGCCGCCGTGATGGTCAACAACCTCGACTGGACGGAGAACCTCTCCGCGATCGAGTTCCTCCGGGACATCGGCAAGCACTTCCGCGTGAACAAGATGCTGACGAAGGACTCCGTCGCCCGTCGTCTGGAGTCCGACCAGGGCATCAGCTACACGGAGTTCAGCTACCAGATCCTGCAGGGCATGGACTTCCTCCAGCTCTACCGGAGGTACGGCTGCACGCTCCAGCAGGGCGGCAGCGACCAGTGGGGCAACCTCACGGCGGGCCTGGACCTGATCCACCGGCTGGAGCCGGACGCCACGGTGCACGCCATGGCGACACCGCTGATGACCAAGGCGGACGGCACCAAGTTCGGCAAGACCGAGGGCGGCGCCGTCTGGCTCGACCCGGAGATGACGACGCCGTACGCGTTCTACCAGTTCTGGCTGAACGTGGACGACCGGGACATCTCCAAGTACATGCGCATCCTGTCCTTCCGCTCCCGGGAGGAGCTGGAGGAGCTGGAGAAGCAGACCGAGGAGCGTCCGCAGGTCCGCGCCGCGCAGCGTGCGCTGGCTGAGGAGCTGACGACGCTGGTGCACGGCGCCGACCAGACGGCCGCCGTGATCGCCGCGTCCAAGGCCCTCTTCGGGCAGGGCGAGCTGGCGGAGCTCGACGAGCGGACGCTGGCCGCGGCCCTGTCGGAGGTGCCGCACATCCGGGTCGCCGAGCTCGGTCCGGTCGTCGACCTGTTCGCCGAGGTCGGCCTGGTGGCCAGCAAGTCGGCCGCGCGCCGCACGGTCAAGGAGGGCGGTGCCTACGTGAACAACGTCAAGGTCGCCGGCGAGGACGCCATCCCCGCCAAGGAGGACCTGCTGCACGGCCGCTGGCTGGTGCTGCGCCGGGGCAAGAAGAACCTGGCGGCGGTCGAGGTCACCGGCGCCTGAGCGCGCGAGAACGCGAGCGAGGGGGCGGTCTCCGGTGCCCGGAGACCGCCCCCTCGCCATGTGCCCCGTTGTTGCCCCGTTGTGCCCTTCTAGGCCCTTCGTCTGCTTCCCCTGACCGCCGTCCAGGCCCGGTCGCCGAGACCGACGAGGATGACCGCCATCACCAGCTGGAAGACATGCCGCCACCAGTCGATGCCCGCTGTGGCGTCGACACCGGCCGCCCGGGCGATGGCGTTGCCGGCGATGGCGCCGATCATGCCCAGGATGACGGTCAGCCACAGGGGTACGTGCTGCTTGCCCGGAATGATCGCCTTGGCGAGCAGACCGAGTACCAGTCCCACGATGATCGCCCACAACCAGCCCATCGCTGCCTCCTCGTACGGCTCGACGTGAGCACTACGCCCAGTGTCGGCCCAGGTGCCCTACGCCGCATGCCGGGGATGGCCGTACGTATCACGGCTCAGGCCGTTCGCCCCGGCCGGACCGGCCCCGGTCTCGTAGCCGACGCAGGCGCGGCGTAACGTGGAAGCTGCTCTGGGCAGGGTCCCCGACCGGCCGAGGGCGGCTACGGGGCGGGGAGATCCGATACGGGCGGATGGTGGAATGCGATGCGGAAGCAGCATGGCGGCGGACACGTCGAGGTGTTCCGGATCACCGGCGCCCGGGCCGGGCTTCAGGAGGACGTCCGCGGGCGGCAGCGCCGGTACGTGATCTCGATGACGGTCCGCACGATCTCCGTGATCCTCGCGGCCACCCTGTGGAACGTCGAACGGCACGTCGCCGTCGTGGCGTTGGTGCTCGGGCTGGTGCTGCCGTACATCGCCGTGGTGATCGCGAACGCCGGGCGCGAGAACGCGCCGTCTCTGCCGTCGACGTTCGTGGTGCCGCCGCTGCGGCCGATGATCGCGCCGCCGGGCACGCAGGACGGCCCCGCGGAATCCGTCGCGGAAGACGCCGTGTCCGGGACGGTGCCGGGGGCGCGGACCGAGCAGCAGGAGCGGTAGGGGCGCTCGCGGGCGATCACAAGCGGAAGTCATCTTCCCGCCAAGCTCAAGAAAAGCTCAGATCAATCATGCTGTTCAGGTGCCGGGCGCGGGGTTACCCGTGACATACTTCGTACGCGCTCCGCATCCCCCGTCGGAGCGACGGACCGACGCCGGGCAGCTCCCCCCGTGGCTGCTCGGCGTCGCCTTTTCTGTGTGCAGTGGTGAGACGAAGCTGTGAGTGACGAGACGCCCATCTGTTCCGCGAAGGGCTGCCGTGCGGCTGCCGTGTGGGTGCTGGCGTGGAACAACCCGAAGATCCATACGCCGGAGCGGCGCAAGACATGGCTCGCGTGCGAGGAGCATCGCGAGCATCTGTCGCAGTTCCTCGGGGTGCGCGGCTTCTTGAGGGACGTGGTGCTTCTCAAGGAGTGGGAAGCGACCGACGGCTGAGGCTTCGCGCCTGAGTACCTCTAACCACCGATCGCCGACATGGGCCGGTCCGGCTGCACGAACGTCGGGTCGTCCAGGCCCGCTCCCGCCTTCTTGCCCCACATCGCCAGGCGCCAGATGCGGGCGATCTCCTCGTCCGGGGCGTCCGAGCGGAGGGCGGCGCGCAGGTCCGTCTCCTCCTGGGCGAACAGACACGTGCGTATCTGTCCGTCTGCGGTGAGGCGGGTGCGGTCGCAGGCCGCGCAGAAGGGACGGGTGACGGAGGCGATCACACCGACGACATGCGGGCCGCCGTCGACCAGCCAGCGCTCCGCCGGTGCCGAGCCGCGTGCCTCGTCGCCCTCGGGGGTCAGCTCGAAGCGCGTGCGCAGGGACGTCAGGATGTCGCCTGCCGTGATCATGCCGTCGCGCTTCCAGCCGTGCTGGGCGTCCAGAGGCATCTGCTCGATGAAGCGCAGCTCGTAGTCGTGCTCGACGGCCCAGGCGAGGAGGTCGGGGGCCTCGTCGTCGTTGAGGCCGGGCATCAGGACCGAGTTGACCTTGACCGGGGTCAGACCGGCGTCGCGCGCGGCGTGCAGGCCCTCGATGACGTCCTTGTGGCGGTCGCGGCGGGTGAGGGTCTTGAAGACATCCGGGCGGAGCGTGTCGAGGGAGACGTTGACCCGGTCCAGGCCCGCCTCCTTCAGGGCCGCCGCGGTGCGCTTGAGGCCGATGCCGTTGGTCGTGAGGGACATCTGGGGGCGCGGCTCCAGGGCCGCGACGCGCTCGACGATGCCGACCAGGCCGGGGCGCAGCAGGGGCTCGCCGCCGGTGAAGCGGACCTCCTCGATACCGAGGGAGGTGACCGCGATGTCGATCAGGCGGACGATCTCGTCGTCGCTGAGCAGGTCCGGCTTGGCCAGCCACTGCAGGCCCTCCTCGGGCATGCAGTACGTGCAGCGCAGGTTGCACCGGTCGGTCAGCGAGACCCTCAGGTCGGTGGCCACTCGGCCGTAGGTGTCGATGAGCACGTGGGCCCCCTCCCTCGACGCGGATCGTGCCCGGAGCACTTCTTCTCCGACACCTGAGAGCCTACGTGACACCACTGACATCACCACAGGCCCGATCCCACGACACGGGACGCGGCCGCGTGAGGGGGTTCGTGCTCAGTGGGCGCCGGTACCGGTCAGGGACCGGACCTCCAGCTCGGCGTACTTCTTGACGTCCGGCTCTTCCTTGGACAGGACCGTGCCGAGCCAGCCCATGAGGAAGCCGAACGGGATGGAGATGATGCCCGGGTTCTTCAGCGGGAACCAGGCGAAGTCGACCTCGGGGAACATCGCCTTGGGGTCGCCGGAGACGACGGGCGAGAACAGCACCAGGCCGACGGCGACGATCAGACCGCCGTAGATCGACCACAGGGCGCCCTGGGTGGTGAACCGCTTCCAGAACAGGCTGTAGAGGATCGTCGGCAGGTTGGCGGAGGCCGCGACGGCGAAGGCGAGCGCGACCAGGCCGGCCACGTTCAGGTCGCGGGCGAGGGCGCCCAGGCCGATGGAGACGACGCCGATGAAGACGGTCGCCCAGCGGGCCGCGCGGACCTCCTCGGCGCCGGAGGCCTTCCCCTTGCGGATGACGTTGGCGTAGATGTCGTGCGCGAAGGACGACGACGAGGCCAGGGTGAGGCCGGCGACGACGGCGAGGATCGTCGCGAAGGCCACGGCCGAGATCGTGGCGAGCAGGATCGCGCCCCAGGTCGAGTCGACGCCGCCGAGGTGCAGCGCGAGCAGGGGTGCCGCCGTGTTGCCGGACGGGTTGGAGGCGATGATCTCTTCCTGCGAGATGAGCGCGGCGGCGCCGAAGCCGAGCGCGATCGTCATCAGGTAGAAGCCGCCGATGATGCCGATGGCCCAGTTCACGGACTTACGGGCCGCCTTGGCGTCGGGCACCGTGTAGAAGCGGATCAGGATGTGGGGCAGGCCGGCGGTGCCGAGCACCAGGGCGATGCCGAGGGAGATGAAGTCCAGCTTGGAGGTGCCGGTCGCGCCGTACTGGAGGCCGGGCTCCAGGAAGGCGGCGCCCTTGCCGCTGTTCTCGGCGGCCGTGCCGAGCAGGTCGGAGATGTTGAAGTTGAACTTCAGCAGCACCAGGAAGGTGATCAGGATGGTGCCGCCGATGAGCAGCACGGCCTTGATCATCTGGACCCAGGTGGTGCCCTTCATGCCGCCGATGGAGACGTAGACGATCATCAGGACGCCGACGAGGGCGACGATGAGGATCTTGCCGGCGTCGGAGGTGATGCCGAGCAGCAGCGAGACGAGGACGCCCGCGCCGGCCATCTGGGCCAGCAGGTAGAAGATCGACACGACGATCGTGGACGTGCCGGCGGCGGTGCGGACCGGGCGCTGGCGCATGCGGTACGCGAGCACGTCGCCCATGGTGTAGCGGCCGGAGTTGCGCAGCGGCTCGGCCACCAGGAGGAGGGCGACCAGCCAGGCGACCAGGAAGCCGATGGAGTAGAGGAAACCGTCGTAGCCGAAGATGGCGATCGCGCCGGCGATGCCGAGGAACGACGCGGCCGACATGTAGTCGCCGGAGACGGCGAGACCGTTCTGGAAGGCGCTGAACTGGCGTCCGCCCGCGTAGAAGTCGGCGGCGTCCTTGGTCTGGCGGCCCGCCCAGATGGTGATGCCGAGGGTGGCGAGGACGAACAGCGCGAACAGAGTGATGATCAGCGGGCGGTGCTGGCTGGCCTCGTTCGCGGCGAGAAGGGTCTGCTGTGCGGTGCTCATGCGCCGCCCTCCATCCGGGACTTGATGGCCTCGGCCTTGGGGTCGAGGTTCGCGGCGGCGTGCTTGGAGTACCACCAGGCGATGAGGAACGTGGTGACGAACTGGGCGACGCCGAAGACGAGGGCGACGTTGATGTTGCCGAACAGCTTGGTGCCCATGAAGCCGCCCGCGTAGTTCGACAGCAGGACGTACAGCAGGTACCAGGCGATGAAGGCGATGGTCAGCGGAAAGGCGAAGGAGCGGTAGGAGCGGCGCAGTTCACCGAACTCCGCGCTCTCCTGCACCTCGCTGAACTCCTCGGGCGAGGGGAGTTTGTGTTGCTCTTTCGAGGGGGGCGGTGCGTCGGTGGCCACGGAGAGTCTCCTCGCGATGACGGAAGCGGTTGTGATCAGGGACGGAGGCGAGTGTCCTCGCGCTCCTTGTCCAACGTCACGGCGGCACATGAGAACCGGTTCAACCGCGCGGCGTTCTTTCCGAAGTCGTTTCGACAAAACGTTGCTGGCCAGCGAGAGCGCGGGATAGCTTCGCCCTGCACCACCTCGTCATGTACCTGCCCGAGCACCACCTGTGCCTCGGGCCGGTTTCGTTTCCGGAGGATGTGGAGACCCCATGTCTCACTTGCGTTCCAGACGCCGGCTCGCCCTCGCCGTGCCCGTCGTGCTGTCTCTGACTGCCTCGCTGGGCTTCCTGCCCGCCGCCGCGTCGGCCGCCCCGCAGGCGGAGTCGGCCACCCGGACGGCGGAGGCGCCGACACTGGCGTACGTCGTCAACACCAAGACGGACCGGCACACGATCGCGTCGGTGAAGAAGGCGATCGGGCAGGCCGGCGGCTCGGTCGTGGCGACGTACGAGCGGATCGGCGTGATCGTCGTCCACTCCTCGAACGCCGACTTCGCCAAGACCGTACGAAAGGCCCGCGGGGTCCAGTCGGCGGGTGCCACGCGTACGACGCCCCTGACGGCCGCGGGGACCAAGGAGGAGGGCGCGGTCGAGTACCTGACGGCCGCTCAGGAGAAGCGCACCGAGGCCGCCTCGGCGAAGACGCCAGAGAGCGAGCCCCTCGAGGCCGACCAGTGGGACCTGCGCGCGATCGGCGCCGACAAGGCCGCGAAGATCGACCCGGGCAGCAGCAAGGTGACCGTCGCCGTGATCGACACCGGCGTGGACGACACCCACCCCGACATCGCCCCGAACTTCTCCGCGTCCCAGTCCGCCAACTGCGCGGGCGGCAAGCCCGACACCAGCGAGGGCGCCTGGCGGCCGTACACCCCGGAGGACTACCACGGCACGCACGTGGCCGGTGAGATCGCCGCCGCGCGCAACGGAATCGGCGTGGCCGGCGTCGCACCTGGTGTGAAGGTCTCCAGCATCAACGTGACCGACCGGGCGAACGGTCTCTTCTACCCGGAGAGCGTGGTGTGCGCCTTCGTGTTCGCCGCCGACCACGGCGTCGAGATCACGAACAACAGCTACTACGTCGATCCGTGGCTGTACAACTGCATGGACGACCCCGACCAGCGGGCCATCGTCGACGCGGTCAACCGGGCGCAGCTGTACGCGCAGAAGAAGGGCACGCTCAACGTCGCCGCGGCGGGCAACTCCAACCACGACCTGGACGCGGACGCGATCGTCGACGACTCCAGCCCGGACGACTCCACCCCCGTCGAGCGCACCATCGACCCGCACGAGTGCTTCGACGTGCCGAACCAGCTGCCGGGTGTCGTCACGGTGAGCTCGACGGGCGTCGACAGCGTCAAGTCGTACTTCTCGACGTACGGCAAGGGCGTCGTCGACGTCGCGGCGCCGGGTGGCGACCGGCGCTACCAGATACCCGACACGCCCTCGAAGGACGGCCGCATCCTGTCCACCCTGCCGAACGGCGCGTACGGCTTCCTGCAGGGCACCTCGATGGCCTCCCCGCACGCCTCCGGCGTCGCCGCGCTGCTGAAGTCCAAGCACCCGTGGGCGTCCCCGGCCCAGCTCCAGGTCCTGATGAAGGCCCAGGCCGACCGGACGGCCTGCCCCGAGTCGTACGACCAGGACGGTGACGGCACGCAGGACGCGGTGTGCGAGGGCGGCAAGCGCGTCAACGGCTTCTACGGGTACGGCATCGTCAACGCGCTGCGCGCCGTCAAGTGACGCGGCTTCCCAGACCTTCCGCACAACCCGCTCGAACCGCGAACGAACTGGAGACACCATGACTGCGCCGCACGCGCGCTACCGCCGCGCCGTCGCGATCCCGGTCGGGATGGCCGTGGCCACGGCCCTCGCGTTCCTGCCGAACACCACGGCCACGGCCGCCGACGAGGCGCCCGCGCCGGTCTCGGCCGACGCGACCTCGCTCAGCTACGTCGTCAACGTCAAGCCGGGCGACGGCACTTCGGCGTACGTGAAGAAGGCCGTCGGCAAGGCCGGGGGCACGATCGTGACGTCGTACGACCAGATCGGCGTCATCGTCGTCCACTCCTCGAACCCCGACTTCGCCAAGACCATCCGCAAGGTGCGCGGGGTGCAGTCGGCCGGTGCCACCCGCACCAAGCCGCTGCCGTCGGCGTCGACGGGTGACCTGGGAACGCCGAAGGCGCTGAGCGCGGCCGAGGTCGCCAGGGCCGAGGCCCCGGCCGGCCAGGACCCGCTGGAGCCGCAGCAGTGGGACCTGCCCGCCATCAAGGCGGACAAGGCGCACCAGAAGTCGCTGGGCAGCAAGAAGGTCACGGTCGCCGTGATCGACACCGGTGTCGACGACACCCACCCCGACATCGCGCCCAACTTCGACCGGGGCGCGTCGGTCAACTGCGTCTCGGGCAAGCCGGACACGTCCGACGGGGCCTGGCGGCCGAGCGCGGCGGAGAGCCCGCACGGGACGCACGTGGCGGGTGAGATCGCCGCCGCGAAGAACGGCGTCGGCATGACCGGTGTCGCGCCCGGGGTGAAGGTCTCCGGCATCAAGGTGTCCAACCCGGACGGCTTCTTCTACACGGAGGCCGTGGTGTGCGGCTTCGTGTGGGCGGCCGAGCACGGGGTCGACGTGACGAACAACAGCTATTACACCGACCCCTGGTACTTCAACTGCAAGAACGACCCCGACCAGAAGGCGTTGCTGGACGCGGTCGGCCGGGCCTCGCGGTACGCGGAGAAGAAGGGCGCGGTCAACGTCGCGGCGGCCGGCAACGAGAACTACGACCTGGCCTCCGACGAGATCACCGACCCGTCGTCCCCGAACGACTCCACGCCGGGCGACCGGGTCGTCGACCCCTCGAAGTGCCTCGACATCCCGACCCAGCTGCCGGGCGTCGTCACGGTCGCCTCGACGGGCGCGAAGGGCATCAAGTCGTCCTTCTCCAACTACGGTCTCGGCGTCGCCGACATAGCCGCCCCGGGCGGCGACTCGACCGCCTACCAGAAGCCGGACGCGCCGGCCACGAGCGGCCTCATCCTGGGCACGCTGCCGGGCGGCAAGTGGGGGTACATGGCCGGTACGTCGATGGCGTCCCCGCACGTCGCGGGCGTCGCCGCCCTCATCAAGTCGACGCACCCGTACGCCTCTCCGGCCCTGGTGAAGGCCCTCCTGTACGCCGAGGCCGACGCCACGCCGTGCACGGACCCGTACGACATCGACGCCGACGGCAAGATCGACGCGGTGTGCGAGGGCTCGAAGAACCGCAACGGCTTCTACGGCCGGGGCATCGCGGACGCGCTGGACGCGGTGACCAAGTAGAGCTCGTGTGGAGGTAGTCCGGGCCGGGCGGGGGCACCCGCCCGGCCCGTTTCCTGTCTGGGGCAGGATTCCTCGTCATGGACGTGTACGTGGATTCCTCGACCTGGACGGCTCGACCGGTCCGGCCGAGATGGGAGCTGGCCCTGCGGTTCGCCGGGAGCTTGGTGTGGTTTCCGGTGGTGTGTGTGCTGTGGGCGGCGGTGGTGGCCGCGTTTCTCGTCGTCGGCATGTTCGCCGAGGTGGTCACGGCGTTCAGCGACAAACTCGAACGGGGCTACCTCCGCGCCATGGAGGTGATGGCGACCCGGGTCGCACGCCTGGCCTCCTGGTGCGTGTCCTGGCCGGAGCTGCGGCATGAGGGAGATGCCGAGTACTACAAGGCGCGCGTCGACAAGGCGGTCGCGAAGCGGACCGCCCGGGCCTCGGCTCCGGTCGAGCCGAACAAGCCGCGGCCGCCGGCCGAGTGCGCGATACCGCTGCGGGCCTACCGGGGCGTCGGCGGCTGGTACGTCGCCGAGGTCGCGCTCGCGCAGGGGTGGGAGCTGCGGCCGACGGACGTGCGCAAGGAAGTCCGGTTGTGGTGGTCGGCCGCGTCGAAGGCCGCCTGAGTCCGTCCCCGGGGATTTGCCCAGCCGTGTGAAGCTGGTGAAGATCCCGGGGTGACCTTGACAAGACCCGTCACCGTCCTGGTGCTGGCGGCACTGGCCGCGCTGATCCCGCTGCTCGGGCCGTCCACCGCGCTGCACGGCACCGGGGAGGCCGCGGCGCCCGGCACCGGTGGCATGGCCCTGCTGCGCACGGCGCTGTTCGCGGCCCTGTGCATACCGGTCGGCGAGCTGTTCGTGAACCGGCTGGCGCGGTCCGTGCCGGGTGCGTTCGTGAACGGGCCACCGGCGCGTTCCGTGCCGGGTACGGAGGAAGCCGCCGGCCGCCCGGCCGTGCCGCGCAGCTGGTCGCCGTTCGCGGCCGTCACCGGTTTCGTCGCCGCGCTCGGGCTCGCCTCGGTCGTGGCGACGGGCTATCTCGTCCCTGACAGCCTGTCGGACATCGACGTCGGCGGGCTCTACGCCTCCCGGGACGGCAAGCTGGCCCTGCTGGAGGTCAACGCGTTCCTCGTGACCGGGCTGTGTGCCGTCTCGCGCCGGCCGGCCACGCAGCTGTGGCCGCTGGGCGCCGTGGTCGTCGCCGAGGCCCTGCGCGCGCACCCCGCGACCGAGCACACCCCGCTGACCGGCTCCGGGCTGACGCTCGTCCACCTGACCTGTGCGGCACTGTGGACGGGCGGTCTGCTGCACGCGCTGCGGACCCTGCGGCTGTGGCACGGCCGGTACGGCACGGAGGCGGGCGCGGCCCTGCTGGGTCTCTACGCGCGCGTGGCAACCGTTCTGCTCGCCGCCATCACCGCTACGGGCGTGTGGAGTTCCCTGCGCCGGATGCCGCCGGAGACGGTCCTGGAGCAGCTGACGACGACGGCGTACGGGCGGACGCTGCTCGCCAAGGTGCTTCTCGTGGCCGCCGTCGCCGCCCTCGCCCTGTGGGCCCGGCGGCGGCTGCGCCGGGCGGCCGACCCGCTGACCGCCTGTGCGCCGGCGCGGGCGGAGGTGGTCGCGCTGGGCCTGGTGGTCGCCGTGTCCGGACTGCTGACGGCCCTTCCGCTCCCCATCCGCTGGTGACCCCGCCGCCGGTGAGCCTCAGACGGCGCGCATCTCTCCGTACGTCGCGGCCGGTGCCCTGCGCGCGTTGAGTGCTTCGAGCGTGCCGCCGGCCAGCAGGGCCTGGGCGGCGACGTACGTGAGCATGATCCAGAAGTCCGGCCCGGGCGGCTGCGGCCAGTCGGCGACGCCGGTCGCGACGAGCGTGTCGGACAGCAGGAAGAGCGCGCCTCCGAGTCCGGTGAAGAGGCCGAGCCGGAGGGCGGCCCGGTACGCCATGGCCGTGAGCAGGAGGCTGTACCCGGCGACGGGCAGGCGCAGATCCGCGGGCAGGTCCGGCCACAGCAGCGTGACGGTCGTGACGAGGGCGGTGGCGTAGCCCAGGGCGAGGAGGGCCGCACGCGCGCGTGGGACCGCGTACCGGCTGCCGTGCCGTGCGAAGAGGACGAGGTAGCAGGCGTGCCCCGCCGCGAAGCAGCCCATTCCGGCGAGGAAGGCCGGCTCGGCGTCGGACAGCAGCAGCACGTCCCCGCCCCAGCCGAACAGCAGGGCGGCCACGAGCGGCCGGGGCGCCCGGCGCAGGACGGCCCAGAGCGCCAGGAGCGGCATCAGCAGCGGCTTGGCGACGGCGTGTCCGGCGCCGAAGCCGGCCGCGAGTGAGGCGAGGTCGACGACGACGGCGAGACCGAAGGCGCCGAGGAGGAGCCGGGAGTGGCTCACGCCGACGCGCTTTCAGCAGTCGTAGTGGTTTTGGACACCGGCGCCGCGGCCGGCGCGGGCCCCCACCCCGGCCCCCGGAACACGCGCCCCGCGCGCTCACGCCAGTCGCGCGCCGCCTTCAGGTCCTTCGCGATGGACACGTACTCGTGGGTCGCCACCTTCAGAGGGTTGTACGTGTCGATGTTCTTGGTCAGTCCGTACACGGGCCGCACGGTCTCGGCGACGAAGGACCCGAACAGCCGGTCCCAGACGATGAGGATGCCGCCGAAGTTGCGGTCGAGGTAACCGCCCTGGGAGGCGTGGTGGACCCGGTGGTGCGACGGGGTGTTGAAGACGAACTCGAACCAGCGGGGCATCTTGTCGATCCGCTCGGTGTGGATCCAGAACTGGTACACGAGGTTCGCGGAGGAGCAGAACGCCAGCGCGGCCGGGTGGACTCCGGCGGCGATGAGGGGGACGTAGAACGGCCACACCGTCAGGGACGTCCAGGGCTGGCGCAGCGCGGTCGTGAGGTTGAACTTCCGGCTGGAGTGGTGGACGACGTGGCAGGCCCACAGGATACGGATGACGTGGTGGCCGCGGTGGGACCAGTAGTAGAAGAAGTCCTGCGCGAGCAGCATCAGCGGGACGGTCCACCACAGGACGGGCACGCGCAGGGGCGTGAGTTCGTAGAGGGCCGTGTAGACGGCGACGATCGGGATCTTCCAGACGAAGTCGAAGACGAGACTGCCGAGCCCCATGCCGACGCTCGTCGCGGCGTCCTTCGCCTCGTAGCCCGCCGCGTCCTCGTCGGGGTGGAGACGGTAGCTCACCATCTCGACCACGGTGAGCAGCACAAATGCGGGTATCGACCACAGCACGACATCGGGCAGGTTCGGCATGCCTGAACCGTAGGGCGGCCGTCCCGTCCCGGCCAGACGTTGTTACCGACAAGTATTACCGACGGTACGCGCTTGCTTCTTGGTGATCTCCGCCAAAGCGAATCGAACGGCGGTTCCTGAGCCTCGGTCAGACGTACGCCTCAGGAACGGACAGACCGGACAAGGCGCCTGAGGGGGTATCGGAAGGGCGGAGCTCGCGCACCTGGCGGACGGCGGTGTCAGTCGCGGCCCGTATCCTCAGTGACCATGCTGGAAGACCTGACGACCGCAGCGTTCTCTCCCACGGCGTGGCCGGCCGCGTATCCCAAGGGTTACGCGGTCGTTGACGTGGAGACCACGGGCCTCGCCCGGGACGACCGCATCATCTCGGCGGCCGTCTACCGGCTGGACGCGCGCGGCGAGGTCGAGGACCACTGGTACACGACGGTCAACCCGGAGCGCGACCCCGGCCCCGTGTGGATCCACGGACTGACGAGCGAGGCGCTCGAAGGCGCGCCCCTCTTCCAGGACATCGCCGAGGAGTTCACGGCCCGGCTCGAGGGGCGGGTACTCGTCGCGCACAACGCCGTCTTCGACTGGCAGATGATCGCCCGGGAGTACGCACGCGCGAAGTGCGAGGCGCCGGTGCGGCAGCGGCTGTGCACCATCGCGCTCTCCAAGGAACTGGGGCTTCCGCTGCCCAACCACAAGCTGGAGTCGCTCGCCGCGCACTTCGGCGTCGTCCAGCGGCAGGCGCACCACGCGCTGGACGACGCGCGCGTGCTGGCGGAGGCGTTCCGCCCCAGCCTCAGGGCCGCGGCGGCGAGCGGCGTACGGCTGCCGCTGCACGAGTGCCGGCCGCTGACGGAGTGGTCGGACCGCCCCGCCACGCCCCGCATCGGGCAGCAGGCGGGACCGCGCGGCTACGGCGGCTACCGCCAGAGCAGTTGGCGCCCCTCCCGGAAGCGCCCCGCCTGCCCGTACCCCAACCCGGGGCGCTACGAGGCGGGCGGGCGGCTCAAGCAGGGCATGCGGGTCGCCTTCTCCGGCGACACCTCGACCGAGCGGGAGCTGCTGGAGGACCGGGCGAGCGAGGCCGGGCTGCATGTGGCCACCAGCCTGTCCCGGCTGACCAGCCTGCTCGTCACGAACGACCCGGACTCGGGCACGTCCAAGGTGGTCAAGGCCCGGCAGTTCGGCACGCCGATCGTGGACGAGGCGGCGTTCGGGCAACTCCTCGCGGATGTGGAGCCGGCGGCGGAGGGGTGACCGTACGCGGCGCGGTGCTGCGGGAGCGACCGCGGACGGCGCGGTGTCGCGGGGGCGACCGTACGGACGGGTGATTGACGGGCGACTCGCCCGGCGGCCGCTCGCCCCGGCCGGGGTGACGGCTCACCCTGTGGCGCATGGCGACCTGTGAGGTATGTGGCAATCAGTACGGAATGACCTTCGAGGTGCATGCGCAGGGGGCGGTGCACGTCTTCGACTGCTTCGCCTGCGCGATCCACCGCATGGCCCCCATCTGCGAGCACTGCCGGGTCCAGATCATCGGCCAGGGCGTCGAGGTCGAGGGCCACTGGTTCTGCGGAGCCCACTGCGCCCGCGCGGAGGGAAAGGTGGGAATTGTCGACAAGGTCTGAACCCGTACCCGCCTGAGAACACCCCACGACCGAGTTGTACGGTCGTGGGGTGTACCGCTTCCTGATGTCCCGGCAGTGGGTGATCCTGACGCTGATCGCCCTGCTTCTCATCCCCACGATGATCAGGCTGGGCATCTGGCAGATGCATCGCTACGAGGAGCGCACCGCCCGGAACCAGCTGGTCACCGACGCGCTGTCGGCCGAGCCGGTGCCCGTGGAGAAGCTCACCGCGCCAGGGCACACCGTCACCAGCACCGAGCGGTACCGGACCGTGACCGCGAAGGGCCGCTTCGACACGGAGGACGAGGTCGTCGTCCGCCGCCGCACCAACTCCGACGACGAGGTCGGCTACCACGTGCTGACCCCGTTCGTCCTCGACGACGGCAAGGTCCTGCTGGTCAACCGGGGCTGGATCCCCTCGGACGGCCCGAGCCAGACCACGTTCCCGAAGGTCCCCGCACCGCCGAGCGGCGAGGTGACCGTCGAGGGGCGGCTGATGCCGAGTGAGACGACCGCGGCGAGCGGGATCAAGGACCTCAAGGGCCTGCCGGACCGGCAGATCATGCTGATCAACAGCGAGCAGGAGGCCCGGCGCCTGGACGCGCAGGTGCTCGGCGGCTACATCGCGCAGACGGCGCCCGAGCCCAAGGGCGACATCCCCGAGCTGCTCGGCGACCCCGGCAAGGAGGACGCGGCGCTGAACTACGCGTACGCCATCCAGTGGTGGCTGTTCTCCGCCGCCGTCCCGGTGGGCTGGGTGGTCCTGGCCCGCCGCGAGGCCCGTGACCGGGCGCAGGCGGCGGCCCGGGAAGCCGACGCGAGTGAGACGGAGCCGGCGGCGGTGTGACCCCCGCCGGCCTCCCCCGGCCGCGTCAGCAGCAGCGCCCCTGCCGGCACTCCTCGCGGTGCGACCGGTTCAGCACCTCCGTCAGTTCCCGCACGTACCAACGCACCGCCCGCGCCCAGCGCACCGCCCTTGACCCGTGCACCGCCCGTGACCCGTGCACCGCCCTCACGTACGGACTCCCGCCAGCGGCTCGTCCGGCACATCCGGCACGTCGAGGCGGGACTCGACGTACGGCGCCTCGGTGACCGGAGTGGAACCCGGGGCCCGTATCGCGCGCACGCAGACCACCGCCGCGTTGCCGATCACCACGGCGACCAGCAGCAGGAACAGGGCGATCAGCACCCCGTCGACCGTGGAGTTGGTGACCACGGTGTGCATGTCGTCGAGGTTCTTGGCGGGCGGCAGCACCTGACCTGCTTCGAGGGCGTCGGCGTACCGCGCGCGCTGGGCGAAGAAGCCGATCTTCGGGTCGGCGGAGAAGATCTTCTGCCAGCCCGCGGTGAAGGTGATGGCGACGACCCACGCGAGCGGGACGCCCGTGACCCACGCCCAGCGCAGCCGGCCGGACTTGATCAGGATCGTGGTGCAGACGGCGAGGGCGATCGCGGCGAGGAGCTGGTTCGCGATGCCGAAGAGCGGGAAGAGCTGGTTGATCCCGCCGAGCGGGTCGGTGGCGCCGGTGTGGAGGAAGTAGCCCCAGGCCGCCACGACGAGGGCGCTGCACATCCAGATGCCCGGCTTCCAGTTGACCCGGCCGGCCGGCTTCCACACGTTGCCGAGCATGTCCTGGAGCATGAAGCGGCCGACGCGGGTGCCCGCGTCCACCGTCGTGAGGATGAACAGCGCCTCGAACATGATGGCGAAGTGGTACCAGAAGGCCTTCATCCCGGCGCCGCCGAAGACCCCGGAGAAGATCTCCGACATGCCGACGGCCAGGGTCGGGGCCCCGCCGGAGCGGGCGATCAGCGTCTGTTCCTCCACGGCCTTGGCGGCCTGCGTGAGCTGGTCGGGGGTGATGGCGAAGCCGAGACCGGCGACGGCGTGGGAGGCCGACTCGGCGGTCGTGCCGAGGAGGGCAGCCGGGGCGTTCATGGCGTAGTAGAGGCCCGGTTCGAGGGTCGCCGCGGCGATCAGCGCCATGATCGCGACGAAGGACTCCATCAGCATGGCGCCGTAGCCGATCATCCGGACCTGGGACTCCTTCCGGATCAGTTTCGGGGTGGTCCCGGAGGAGACCAGCGCGTGGAAGCCGGACAGCGCGCCGCAGGCGATGGTGATGAAGAGGAAGGGGAACAGCGCCCCGGCGAAGACGGGCCCGGCGCCCGAGGAGGCGAAGTCGCTCACCGCGTCCGTGCGCAGCACCGGCGCCGCGACGAGCACGCCGACCGCGAGCAGGGCGATGGTGCCGATCTTCATGAAGGTGGAGAGGTAGTCGCGCGGCGCGAGCAGCATCCACACCGGCAGGACGGAGGCGATAAAGCCGTAGCCGACGAGGCAGAAGACCAGGGTCGTGGGACTGAGCGTGAAGGCGGAGGCCAGCGAGGACTCCTGGATCCAGCTGCCGCCGACGATGGCGAGCAGCAGCAGGACCACGCCGATCAGGCTGGTCTCGACGACCCGGCCCGGGCGGATGACGTGCAGCCAGAAGCCCATGAACAAGGCGATGGGGACGGTCATCGCGACGGAGAAGGTGCCCCAGGGGCTGTGAGCGAGGGCGTTGACGACGACCAGCGCCAGGACCCCCAGCAGGATGATCATGATGGCGAACACGGCGATCAGGGCGGCGGCGCCGCCCGCCCGGCCGATCTCGTCGCGGGCCATCTGCCCGAGCGACGTGCCGTCCCGTCGCATCGACAGGAACAGTACGACCATGTCCTGCACCGCGCCCGCGAAGATCACCCCCGCCACGATCCACAGGGTCCCGGGCAGGTAGCCCATCTGGGCCGCGAGCACCGGCCCCACCAGTGGTCCCGCGCCGGCGATGGCGGCGAAGTGGTGCCCGAGCAGCACGCGGCGGTCGGTGGGGTGGTAGTCGACGCCGTCTTGGAGGCGTTCGGCGGGGGTGGCCCTGCGGTCGTCCGGCTGCAGGACGCGGCGGGCGATGAACCGGGAGTAGAAGCGGTAGGCGATGGCGTACGACCCAAGTGCGGCGATCACCAGCCAGACCGCGGAGATCCGCTCGCCGCGCGCCAGGGCGAGGACGCCCCAGGCGACCGCTCCGAGGAGGGAGACGGCCGTCCAGAGCAGAATCGGCCGAGTTCTGGACTTTTCCGGCACCTCGGGGCCGGATTCGGGCAGGGCTGATGCGGGCATGGCGGCTCCTCACCTCGACGGGTGTGCACAACGGGGAGTGCGGATCAGGGAGTGTGGATCAGCGGTGGCGATCCGTCAGCGCGTACGCCGCGAGCAGGCACAGGCCGCAGCCCGGCACCCACGCGAGCTGGTACCAGTAGAAGAACGGCGTCCCCGCGAGCCGCGGACCGGCACCGGCGTACAGCGGGACCCACAGCAACCCGGCCGCGGGTGCGAGCAGCAGCAGGGCGACGGCGACGCGCCGTAGCCGGGGGTGCCCGGTGCGTGCCATGACCTGTGCTCCTCTCCCGCTCGCTGTCGGTCTGTGCAAGAGTTGCGCACTCGCCGGAAGTGGTTGACAGGACGTTCGGGAAAGATTTCCCGCCGGTTTCCTGTCCTCCGGACGGGCCGTCCGCGCAACTCTCGCGCGAGGGCACAGGCACACCAAGGACGGTGACCCATGGCTGACGGCGCCATGACCGCGACGTTCCTCGCCGTGATCGGCGGGGCGTCGCTGCTCGCCATCACCGCGCGGCGGCTGCGCCCGGTCGACCGGCTGCCCTCCCTGGAGGGCTGGGCCCTGGCGGACCGCTCCCTCGGCCCCGGCTGGACCTGGCTGCTGCTGGGCGGCACGATCTTCACCGCGTACACCTTCACCGCCGTACCCGGACTGGCCTACGGCAACGGCGCGCCCGCCTTCTTCGCCGTGCCGTACACGGTGATCGTCTGCCCGCTCGCCTTCGTCCTGCTGAGCCGGCTGTGGAGCGTGGCGCGGCGGCACGGCTACATCACCGCCGCCGACTTCGTGCGCGGGCGGTACGGGTCTCCGTCGCTGGCCCTGATGGTGGCGCTGACCGGGATCCTCGCCACGATGCCGTACCTGGCGCTGCAACTGCTGGGCATCAGGGCGGTCCTGACGGCCGGGGGCGTGTACCCGCGGGGCGCTGCCGGGGACCTGGTGCTGGTCGGGCTGTTCGCGGGGCTCGCGGTGGCGACGTACCGGCACGGGCTGCGGGCGCCGACGGTCATCTCCGCGCTGAAGGCGGTGGCCGTGTTCGTCTCCCTCACCGCGGTGACCTGGCTGGTCCTGGCGCGGCTGGGCGGGCCGGGCCCGGTCTTCGAGGGCGCGGCGCAGCGGCTGGGCGGCCCGGCGCTGCTCCTGTCGCCCGCCCAGCAGCCGGCCTACGCCTCGCTCGCCCTCGGCTCCGCCCTCGCGCTGCTGATGTACCCGCACGTGCTCACCGCCGGTTTCGCCGCCGACGGACCGCGCACCCTGCGCAAGGTCTCGGTGGCGCTGCCCGCCTGGACCGGGCTCCTCGCGCTGTTCGGGTTCCTCGGCATCGCCGCCCTCGCGGCGGGGGTGCGGGCGCCGCGCGGGGGTGCCGAGGCGGCCGTGCCGATGCTCGTGGACCGGCTGATGCCGGCGCCGCTGGCCGGTCTGGTGTTCGCCGCGATCACCGTGGGGGCGCTCGTCCCGGCGGCGGTGATGTCGATCGCCGCGGCCACGAGTTTCGTCCGCAACGTGTACGTCGAGTACGTCCATCCGACGGCCACGCCGAAGCGGCAGGTGCGGATCGCCAAGGCGGTGTCGCTCACCGCGAAGGTGGGCGCAGTGGCGTTCGTGTTCGGGCTGCGCGACCAGGACGCCGTCAACCTCCAGCTGCTCGGCGGCGTGTGGATCCTGCAGATCTTCCCGGCCGTCGCCGTCGGGCTGTTCACCGGGTGGCCGCACCCGCGGGCGCTGCTCGCCGGGTGGGCCGTGGGCATGGCGTCGGGGACGTACCTGGTGGTGCGCGAGGGGTTCTCCCCGATCGTGCCGCTCGGCACGGGCGACCGGCCGCTGGAGATCTACGCCGGGCTCGCCGCCCTGCTGCTCAACCTGACCGTCGTGGTGGCCGGCACCGCGGTGCTGACCCGCCTCGGTGTCCCGCGCGCCGCCGACACGACCGACCTGCCGTCCCGCCTGACCGTCCGGCGACGCCCGGAGACCGGAGCGAACAACCCGTGAGACGCAGAGAGAACCCCACACTGCCACCGGCACCGATACCGACACCGGCACCGGCCGAGCCCCTCGCTCCCCCAGCCGGCGACTCCGCCGACGCGGAGCGCGAGGCCGGTGTCGCCCGTCTCTTCGAGCTGCACTACTCCTCGATGCTGCGCCTGGCCGTCCTGCTCGGCGCCGACGACCCGGAGAACGTGGTGGCCGAGGCCTACTACCAGATCTACCGCAAGTGGCGGCGGCTGCGGGACGCGGCCGCGGCGGAAGCGTATCTGCGCTCCACCGTCTGCAATCTGACGCGCATGCGGATCCGGCACCTCCAAGTCGCCCGCAGACACGAGGAGAACACGCCGGACGACACGGTCGCCTCCGCCGAGCACGCCGCGCTGCTGCGGGACGACCAGCGCGTGCTGATCGACGCGCTCCAGCAGCTGCCGCCGAGGCAGCGCGAGGCGCTGGTGCTGCGGCACTGGCTCGGTCTCAAGGAGAGCGAGATAGCCGCCGCGATGGGCATATCCGGCGGTTCGGTCAAGACGCACACGGCGCGCGGCATCGCCGCCCTGACCCAGGCGATGGAGGCCCGGCGATGACGCATCGAGACGCGACTCCGTCGCACGGCACCAGTGGGGACCGGGCCGGTCACGGCCGCACCGAGGAGGAACTCCGCGAGGCACTTCGGGTGCTGGCGGGCGGGGTGCTTCCGGACCCCGACGCGTACCGCACGGCACGCGGTGAGTGGCTGCGGCGCGAGCGCCGGCGGCGGCTCGTGCTCGCCGTGCTGATCGCCGTCGTCTTCACACTGGCCACCCTGATCGGCCTGTGGGTGCTCAACCAGGCCCCGTCGGATCCGGGGGTGATCTTCTCGGGCACGCGCGCCCCCGTCGCCGACGGCACGTCACTCCCCCGGCTCTCGCCCTGATTGCCGGGCCGACTTGCCGGGAACCCGCACTCCGTGGACCCGAGCATCGAGGACTACGCACTCATCGGCGATGAACAGACCGCCGCACTGGTCGGCACTGACGGATCCGTGGACTGGCTCTGCCTGCCCCGCTTCGACTCGGCCGCCTGCTTCGCCAAGCTGCTCGGCGACGAGGACAACGGCTACTGGCGCATCGCCCCCGTGGGGGCGGACCGGTGCACCCGGCGTGCCTACCGCCGCGACACCCTCGTCCTGGACACCGAGTGGCAGACCGCGAAGGGGACAGTCCGCGTCACCGACCTGATGCCGCAGCGCGACCAGGCCCCCGACCTCGTGCGCGTCGTGGAGGGCCTGGACGGCGAGGTGACGCTCCACAGCGTCCTCAAGCTGCGCTTCGACTACGGCTCGATCATCCCCTGGGTGCGCCGGGCCGACGGCCACCGCGTCGCCGTCGCCGGACCCGACTCGACCTGGCTGCGCAGCGAACCGGAGGTGCGCAGCTGGGGCGAGGACTTCGGAACCCACGCGGAGTTCACGGTCCGCAAGGGCGAGAAGGTCGCGTTCGTCCTCACCTGGCACCCCTCCCATGAGGAGCGCCCGCCGCTCGTCGACCCGTACGAGTCGCTGCGGCACAGCGTCGAGGACTGGCAGGCCTGGGCGGCGCGCTGCAGCTACGACGGGCCGTACCGGGACGCCGTCGTCCGCTCCCTGATCACCCTCAAGGCGCTCACCTACGCCCCGACCGGCGGCATCGTCGCCGCCGCGACCACCTCACTGCCCGAGGAGCCGGGTGGGGTACGCAACTGGGACTACCGCTACTGCTGGCTGCGCGACTCCACCCTCACCCTGGGCGCGCTGCTGGCCGCGGGCTACCAGGAGGAGGCGGAGGCCTGGCGGAACTGGCTGCTGCGCGCGGTCGCCGGTGACCCGGCGGACCTCCAGATCATGTACGGCGTAGCGGGCGAGCGGCGGCTGCCCGAGTTCGAACTGCCGTGGCTGTCCGGCTTCGCCGGATCCGCCCCCGTACGCATCGGCAACGACGCCGTGAACCAGCTCCAGCTGGACGTCTACGGCGAGGTCATGGACTCCCTGTCGCTGGCCCGTGAATCGGGCCTGTCCGCCCAGCCGGACGTGTGGGCGCTGCAGACGGCCCTGATGGACTTCCTGCGCGTCCACTGGCGGCAGCCGGACGAGGGGCTGTGGGAGGTGCGCGGCGGCCGGCGCCAGTTCGTGCACTCGAAGGTGATGGTGTGGGTCGCCGCCGACCGTGCCGTACGCACCATGGAGCGCCATCCGGAGCTGGACGGCGACCTGGACGGCTGGCGCGCGCTGCGCGACGAGGTGCACCGCGAGGTGTGCGACAAGGGCTACGACCCCGAGCGCAACACGTTCACGCAGTCCTACGGCTCGCGCGAACTGGACGCCGCGCTGCTGCTCATCCCGCGCGTCGGCTTCCTGCCGCCCGACGATCCACGGGTGATCGGCACCATCGACGCGGTGCGCAAGGAGCTGGACCACGGCGGCTTCCTGCGCCGCTACAGCACCACCGACTCGGACCAGGCGGAGATCGACGGACTGCCCGGCTCCGAGGGCACCTTCCTGGTGTGCTCGTTCTGGCTCGCGGACGCCCTGCACATGACGGGCCGTACCAAGGAGGCCCGGGAGCTGTTCGAGCGGCTGGTGGGACTCGCCAACGACGTGGGCCTGCTGTCCGAGGAGTTCGACCCGGTGACCGGCCGGCAGCTCGGCAACGTCCCGCAGGCGTTCAGCCACATCGGCCTGGTGAACACCACCCTCGCCCTGTTCGGGGCGGAGGGGGCAGGATAGGGACCATGGATCTTGGACTGAAGGACCGGGTGTACGTCGTCACCGGGGCCACCCGGGGCCTCGGCAACGCCACCGCGCGGGAGCTCGTCGCGGACGGGGCGAAGGTGGTCGTCTCGGGGCGGGACGAGAAGAGCGTCGCCGACGCGGCGGCCGCGCTGGGCCCGAACGCGGTCGGGGTGGCCGTCGACAACGCCGACCCCGACGCGCCGGCCCTGCTGATCGGGGCCGCGCGGGAGCACTTCGGCCGCTTCAACGGTGTCCTCGTCAGCGTGGGCGGGCCTCCGGCCGGGTTCGTCTCCGACAACACGGACGAGCAGTGGCAGGCGGCGTTCGAGTCGGTGTTCCTGGGTGCGGTGCGGCTGGCGCGCGCCGCGTCGGCCGAGTTGGAGGCCGGGGGTGTCATCGGGTTCGTGCTGTCCGGGTCGGTGTACGAGCCGATTCCCGGGCTGACGATCTCGAACGGGCTGCGGCCGGGGCTGGCCGGGTTCGCCAAGTCGCTGTCCGACGAACTGGGGCCGCGGGGAGTTCGCGTGGTCGGTTTGCTCCCCGGGCGCATCGACACGGACCGCGTGCGCGAGCTGGACGCGTTGTCGGCGGATCCCGAGGCGACCAGGGCGGCGTCGGAGTCGCGCATTCCGTTGCGGCGGTACGGGGCGCCCGAGGAGTTCGGGCGGGTGGCGGCGTTCCTGCTGTCTCCGGCGGCTTCCTATCTGACCGGGGTCATGGTGCCGGTGGACGGCGGGGCGCGGCACGGGTTCTGAGCGCCGTTCTCGTCTGGGGCTTCGCTGGGGCGCGCGCGTGGGGGTTCGTCACGCAGTTCCCCGCGCCCCTGAGTACGTCAACTCACTCTCTCCGCATGGTGCCGGACGCCTCTCAGGCGTACCTCCGCCGGCAGTGACGCGAGGCCCGCCGATGTTCTGGCGTGGGTCAGGGCTCCGGTCGTCAGGTCGTGCAGGACCGTGCCCGGGTCCACGTTCGGTTCCAGGGCGAGCCGTACGCGCGCCTCGGGGGCGCTGCGGCGGCCCCTCAGATGGGCGTGGGCCCGGTCGACGCCGTCGATCCGGGCCGCCTCCTCGGTGAGGGCGTTCTCCAGGGCCCGGCCGCGCAGCAGGGCGCCCTCGCCGTCGCCGGTGTCCACGAGGACCTCGGCGAGGCGGCGCCGGCGCAGTACCGCGACCAGCCACCACAGGGCGAGCAGCATCAGGACGGCGAGGACGGCGATGACGACCGGCCACCACCAGCCGGCGTCCCGCCAGCGTGTGCGTTCGGCGTCGCTCAGCAGCACGTCGTGGCGGCTGTGGTGGATCCACCAGGAGGGTGCCGGAGCGCCGAGGCCGACGGCCAGCACGGAGCCGCCCAGCACCAGCAGGACGAGGCCGACGAGCCCCAGGAACACGCGGTTGACGACCCTGAGCATCGCGGTCACTCCTTCCGGCCGGGGCGCCGGACGCGCACCGACAGCGCGGGCGGCCGGGAGAGTCCCAGTCCGCGGATCGCGTCGGTGAGCACGGCGTCCAAGTCGCTTCGTACGTCGTCCAGTTCACGGAAGTGGGACACGGCGCGGGCCTTCGCCCGCCTGCGGCGCACCCGCACCTGTGCCGACTGCACGCCGGCCACCTCCATGGCCCGGTCGCGCAGCGCGGTCGCGGCGGCGTCCCGGTCCAGTCCGGCGCGTACGTCGGGGTGCGTCCGCCGCATCGGGAGCACGTGCCGCAGGCCGGGCGTGGCGGCCAGGGCCAGCAGCCAGAGCCCGAGGGCGGCGGCGACCCCGGCCCCGACGAGCACCCAGGTGTCGTCGAGGGGCCGTTCGGCGAGTTGGCGGGCCAGCTCCCGGCGCCAGCTCATGACGGGCCGGTCGGCGCGCACGGAGGCGATGTCGTAGAGGAACAGTCCGGCGAGTCCCAGGAGCAGCAGCGCGACGATGCCCGCCGGGATGCGGCGTGCCGACCAGAAGCGGCCTTCGCGGCCGCCCTCGCTCTCGGATTCGGGCGGCTTTCCGTCCCCGGCCGCCTGTGCGGACCGGTCGGGTCCGGTGCCGGTCTCCGGCTTCTGGAGGACGGGCAGCCGCTGGGTGGTGTTGTCGTGCTCGGGCTCGGGCGGTTCGGTGCCCCGGGGTTCGCTCATCGGGTCCTCCCCTGTACCGCGCCGGGCCCGGCGGCCAGGTGCAGCCGCTCCACCTGGACGACGACCTCCGGCACCTGCATTCCCACGAGGCCGCCTACCCGTTCGACGACCCGGCGACGCACCTGGCGGCAGCGCGCGCCGACGTCGCAGGGGTAGTCGAGTTCGACGTGGACCCGGACATGCGCGACCTCGTGGCGGACGACGACGGTGGCGGACGGACGGTCGGCGTCGGGCGGCAGTGTTCCGACGGCTTCGAGGGCCGCCTGCGAGGCGATCTTGGCGACGACCCGGTCGGCGATCCGGGTGGCGCCCCGCTCCCCCGGCGCGACGACGGTCAGGGGTCTGTCGAGCTCACCGGCCCCCGTGCTCACGGCCGTCACCGCCGCCGTTCACGGGGACGGAAGAAGTCGCCGAAGTCCATGTCCCCCTCGAGGAACCGGCCGACGACGAAGCCGACGGCGCCCAGCGCCGCCACCAGCAGGAAGGCGCCGAATCCGCCGAAATACCCGGCGAATGCCAGTGCCATGCCGGCGATCATGCCGACGACGGCCATGCTCATGCTGCGCTCCTCAGCTCCTCGGTCGCTGCGCTCTGCGGGGCGGGGTGGCTCACTGGATCCGGCGCTCCGGTTCCTCTTCCTCCTCGTCCGGCAGCTTCACGTCGCTGACCGCGATGTTGACCTCGACGACCTCGAGGCCCGTCATCCGCTCGACGGCGGTGATGACGTTCTCCCGTACGTCCCGGGCCACATCGGCGATCGCCACGCCGTAGACGACCACGATCTCCAGGTCGAGAGCGGCCTGCACCTCGCCGACTTCGGCCTTCACCCCGCGCGTCACCGACTTCGCGCCGCCGGGCACGCGGTCGCGCACGGCTCCGAAGGTGCGGGACAGGCCGCTGCCCATGGCGTGCACGCCGTCGACATCGCGTGCGGCGAGTCCGGCGATCTTCTCCACGACGCCGTCCGCGATGGTCGTCCGCCCCCGGGATCCGGGGTCTCCTCCGCCGCGCTTGGTCAGCGGACTCCTGCGCGCCGCCGATGTCTCGGTCTCTCCGCCCCGGTTCTCGGTCATGTCAGTCATCGCCGTGTGTCCTTTTCGGTTGTCGTCCTTCGACCACCGTAAGCACGGTTGCGTGGATACGCGCCTTTGATGCGGCAGGCTGGAGGAATGACGGCCGATCGGTGGACGCAGGCAGTGAGACATCAGCTGGGCCTCGGCAAGCTGCTGCCGCTGGGTGATGCGCGGGACGGCGCATGGATCGCCGAGCGGGCGGCAGAGGCGGTGCTGCGGCGTGCGGCGGGGGACGCTCCGGGCGTGCGCCTCGACACGCTCCGCGTCGCGCTCGCCGATCCGGCGGAGACCGGCAGTTCTGTCGTGCCGGCCCCGCCGAGCGGTCTGCCGCCCGGGCCCCTGCGGGTGACGGCGGAGTTCGCGGCCACGGCCTCGCAGCCGCTGCCGACGACGGCGTCCCTGCTGCGGGCGGCGCTGGCGACGGCCGCGACGCAGCGGCTCGGTCTGACGGTGAGGGAGGTGGATCTGCGCGTGACGGGCCTGCTGGACGAGGAGACGGAACCGCCCGGGCCCGCCGCGCCGCTCCCCGAGCCACCGCACGCCGCCGAGGCCGGGGGCGACGACGAGAGACGTGTCGCCGCCGCCGCGCTCGGGGTCCCGGGCGTACTCCGGCTGACCGGCGCACTGGGCCACCCCGTGCACATCGAGGAACTCCGGGGCGACACCGCCCTGCCGCACCGCCACGTCCGACTGGAACTCGCGGTGCGGGAGGACCACCGGGCCCGGGACGTGGCCCGCGAGGTCCGCACAGCGGTACGGGCGACACTGCAGGACCATCCGACGGTGGCGGTCCTGGTGAGCGGGATCGGCTGAGCGAGCGGCACCCGGCGGCAACTCCCCGGGTGACGCCCGCGACGGGCGTGATCCGGCCGGATCAGTCCCCGATGCCCGCGAGGTCCCGCAGGCGGCGGGCCTGGGACTGGCGTTCCGCGGTGCGCTGGTCCTCGTAGGTGCGGTCCTGGGCACCGCGCAGCAGTGCCTTGGTCTCGACGACCGCGTCGCGGGGCGCCGCGAGCACGGCCGACACGAGGTCGCGGACCGTGTCGTCGAGCTGGTCGGCGGGCACGGCCACGTTGGCCAGACCGGTGTTCATGGCCTCGTCGGCCGTGACGAAGCGCCCGGTCACGCAGATCTCCAGCGCGCGGGCGTAGCCGACGAGTCCCACCAGCGGGTGCGTGCCCGTCAGGTCGGACACGAGTCCGAGGCTGGTCTCGCGCATGGCGAACTGCACGTCGTCGGCGACGACGCGCAGATCGCAGGCGAGGGCGAGCTGGAAGCCCGCCCCGATGGCATGCCCCTGGACGGCGGCGACGGAGACGATGTCGCTGCGCCGCCACCAGGTGAACGCCTCCTGGTACTCGGCGATGGTCGCGTCCAGCTCGGCGTCACTGCCACGCGCGAGGTCGATGAACGACGGTTCCCCGTCGAAGCCCTCGGGCGTGAACGCCTGCCGGTCGAGACCGGCCGAGAAGGACTTGCCCTCGGCCCGCAGCACCACGACGCGGACGGAGCCCGGCAGCTGCCGCCCTGCCTCGGTCAGCGCCCGCCACAGAGCGGGGCTCTGCGCGTTGCGCTTGGCCGGATTGGTCAGCGTCACCGTGGCGATCGCGTCGTCGACGGTGAGCCGTACGCCGTCCTTGTCGAGTACGGGAACGAGGTGTTTGTCGGGCGAAGCCATGGACGCCTCCGAGGTGTGCGGTCAGCTAAGTGACTGCACAGTAACCACCCGGTCGATCAGCCGACCGACCGGGTGGCCACCATCGGAGCCGAGGGGCCACCCGGGGATCAGGCCGTGGCCTTTTTGCCCCGCGTCGCCCCGCCACGCCCTCGCAGCGTGACGCCCGACTCACTGAGCATGCGGTGCACGAAGCCATACGAGCGGCCGGTCTCCTCGGCCAACGCCCGGATGCTCGCACCGGCGTCGTACTTCTTCTTCAGGTCTGCCGCGAGCTTGTCGCGCGCGGCGCCGGTCACCCGGCTGCCCTTCTTCAGAGTCTCGGCCACCCGTGCCTCCTCATGGGAAGTGCGCTCTGGTCTCCTCATGATCACCCCTCCGGGCCCTGATGGCCACCCATTCGGCAAGGTCCGTGAGACAAGGTTGTGACGACGGGAGCGCGTCCCCACAAACGGAATACAAAATTCCGACGAGTGGTGTCCGTACGCCCGAACGGATTCCCCCGTGAAAGGCCAGGTCAGAAAGGCGTCGCGGCCGAGCCCGGAAGAATCGGGGGCTCGGCCGCGAAATCGATGTAGGACACACCTCGGTACGAGGAGATCTCACACAGATGATGGATCACCGCTGGGCCGAATGATCCATACGCCGTTGATCACGTGTTCGATCAAACCGCACTGACTCTCAGGCCAGGGCGACGAGGTCCGCGTAGTCGGCGCCCCACAGGTCCTCGACGCCGTCGGGCAGCAGGATGATCCGCTCGGGCTGGAGCGCCTCGACGGCGCCCTCGTCGTGCGTGACGAGGACGACCGCGCCCTTGTACGTGCGCAGCGCGCCGAGGATCTCCTCGCGGCTGGCCGGGTCGAGGTTGTTGGTCGGCTCGTCGAGGAGCAGCACGTTCGCCGAGGACACGACCAGGGTGGCGAGCGCCAGGCGCGTCTTCTCGCCGCCGGAGAGGACACCGGCGGGCTTGTCGACGTCGTCGCCGGAGAACAGGAACGAGCCGAGCGTCTTGCGGACCTCCACCAGGTCCAGGTCGGGGGCGGCCGAGCGCATGTTCTCCAGGACCGTGCGCTCCGGGTCGAGGGTCTCGTGCTCCTGCGCGTAGTAGCCGAGCTTCAGGCCGTGGCCGGGGACGACCGCGCCCGTGTCGGGCTGCTCGACGCCGCCCAGCAGCCGCAGCAGGGTGGTCTTGCCGGCGCCGTTGAGGCCCAGGATGACGACGCGGCTGCCCTTGTCGATGGCCAGGTCGACGTCGGTGAAGATCTCCAGCGAGCCGTACGACTTCGACAGGCCCTCGGCCATCAGCGGGGTCTTGCCGCAGGGCGCGGGCTCGGGGAAGCGCAGCTTGGCGACCTTGTCGGACTTCCGCTCGGCCTCCAGGCCGGCCAGCAGCTTGTCCGCTCGGCGGGCCATGTTCTGCGCGGCGACGGTCTTGGTGGCCTTGGCCCGCATCTTGTCGGCCTGCGAATGCAGCGCGGAGGCCTTCTTCTCGGCGTTCTGCCGCTCGCGCTTGCGGCGCTTCTCGTCGGCCTCGCGCTGCTGCTGGTAGAGCTTCCAGCCCATGTTGTAGACGTCGATCTGGGCGCGGTTGGCGTCCAGGTAGAACACCTTATTGACGACCGTCTCCACCAGGTCGACGTCGTGGGAGATCACGATGAAGCCGCCGCGGTAGGTCTTGAGGTAGTCGCGCAGCCAGATGATCGAGTCGGCGTCGAGGTGGTTCGTGGGCTCGTCGAGCAGCAGCGTGTCCGCGTCGGAGAACAGGATCCGGGCCAGCTCGATACGGCGGCGCTGACCGCCGGAGAGCGTGTGCAGGGGCTGGCCGAGCACCCGGTCGGGAAGGTTCAGCGCGGCGGCGATGGTGGCGGCCTCGGCCTCGGCGGCGTACCCGCCCTTGGTGAGGAACTCCGTCTCCTGCCGCTCGTACTGCTTGAGGGCCTTCTCGCGGGTGGCGCCCTGGCCGTTGGCGATGCGCTGCTCGTTGTCGCGCATCTTGCGGATCAGTACGTCGAGGCCGCGCGCGGAGAGGATGCGGTCGCGGGCGAGGATGTCGAGGTCGCCGGTGCGGGGGTCCTGCGGGAGGTAACCGACCTCGCCGGAGCGGGTGATGGTGCCGCCGGCGGGCACGCCCTCCCCCGCCAGGCACTTGGTGAGGGTGGTCTTCCCCGCGCCGTTGCGGCCGACCAGGCCGATGCGGTCGCCCTTGGCGACGCGGAAGGTGGCGTTTTCGATGAGGACGCGGGCACCGGCGCGCAGCTCGATACCGGAGGCGGAGATCACGGACAGACTCCAGGGCGGATACGGGGGCGGAATGGGCGGCTGAGGACGTTCCCGCCGTCTAATGCGCGAGGAGAAAGGCCATGGGGGACAGTCTAACGGGGCGGTGCAACCACTTTTTCTGCGTGCGGGTGTTCGGTTGGTCTCGCCGGATCTCGTCTCGCCGGGTCGTTGTCAGTGGTGGGTGCCAGACTGGGCAGCAGAACCGGATCATCGGTTTTCCGGCGACCGAGCACAAGGACCGAACACAAGGGAGTGATCGGTATGGCAGGCACGTCCGGCGGGCGTCCGAGCATCTACCCCACGCTGCTGTACGCCGACGCGAAGGCGGCCGTCCGGCAGCTCACGGAGGCCTTCGGCTTCACGGAGCTGTCCGTGTTCGAGGGCGAGGACGGCGCGGTGATGCACGCCGAGCTGGTACAGGGCAACGGCGCGGTGATGATCGGCAGCAAGGGCACCGGCAGCGTCTTCGACAAGGCGATGAAGGACGCGGACACGACCGGGGTGTACGTCGTCGTGGACGACGTGGACGCGCACCACCGCCGCGCCGTGGACCACGGCGCGGAGATCCTGATGCCCCCGACGGACCAGGACTACGGCTCGCGGGACTACATGGCCCGGGACCTCGAGGGCAACGTGTGGAGTTTCGGGACGTACGCGCCGGAGATACCGGGCTGACGGCCCACGCCGGGGCGTCCGGCTAACTTCCTCCGGTGTGCACCTGGAAGGCGGCCCGGCGTACGGCCTTGGCCAGGGCCGGGTCGGGGTGTGCCGCGGCGAGGGCGACCAGGACCTGCACGGTCCGCGGGTGCCCGACGGCGCGCACCTCGTCCAGCAGCATCGGGACGGTCGGCTGCACGGCGGACTCCAGGTGGCGCACGAGGAGAGGTGCCTCACCGTGGTCGGCGACGGCGGCCGCGGTGTCCACCCACAGCCAGGTCGCCTCCTCCCGGGTGAGGACCTCGTGGGCGTCCTCGGGGTCGGTCCCGTCGTGCTCGGCCAGCCACAGCAGCGCGTACGGCCTGAGCGTCGGCTCGTCCAGCACGGCGCGGACGTCCGGCTCGGCGGGGGCGCCGACCACGCGCAGCGCCTCGAAGGCGAGGCCGCGCAGCAGGGCGTCCTCGCCGCGGGCCGCGGCCAGGAGCTCGGTGACGGCGCTGCCGACGGTGCGGGCGGCGAGCCAGGCCCGGTACTCGGCGCGGGCCGCGTTCGGGCGCAGCTGGGCGCAGCCGCGGAGCATGTCCTCGGCCGCCTGCTCGATGTTCCCGGCGGGGCTCTGCGCGGCGACGCAGATCTGCTCCAGCTTGACCCAGACGGCCCAGTTGCCGAGCGGGGTGAGCGTGGCCTGGCCGTCGCCGTAGGTGAGGGCGCCGACGGCGGCGAGGGCGCGCAGGGCCCAGTCGAGGAGCGGGGCGAGGGGGGCGTCGGTGGGCGCCTGTTCGGCCGGCGTCTCGGGCTGCGGGCCGTAGGGGATCTCGCAGCGTGCGGTGCGCAGCTCGGTGACGCGCTGCTCCAGGAGGTCGAGGAGCTGCTCCACGGGGACGGGCCCGGCGGACAGCTGGAGGAAGGAGAGCACCTGCGGCATGGCCGAGACGACCTCGGCGACGGCGGCGGGCTCGTGGTCCTCGGGTTCCGGGCAGGCCAGCGACCAGGCGTCGAAGAGGGCGACCCAGCCCCGCAGGACGGCACTGTCGTCGCGGTCCCAGGCGCGCAGCCGCCAGCCGGGGCGCGCGCTGTCGCCGTGCACCTCGACGAGACCGGCGAGCCGGGCGGTGTCCCAGTCGGCCCTGACCTGATCCGGGGTCAGGCCCAGCTCCTGGGCGGCCCGTTCGGCGGTCGCGGCGGAGAGGGTGGCCTTGCCGTCGGCGGTGGCGCTGCCCCGGCCGGGGCCGAGCTCGGTGTCGGCCCAGCGGGCGACGCGGGCCGCGTCGGCAAGACCTGAGCGTGCCATTCTGGCCAGCTCCGCCGGAGCCGGGGTGCCCTCCGGGGGGCGCGGTGCGGGGCGGCGCGAGCGCCGCTGGTTCATCGCTCTGGGGGCGGCGGCCAGGGGTCGCGGGCGGACGAGTCGAAGCCTGGAGTCGCGCGGGATACGGGACGTCACGAGGGCAGTCTTCCGGTTGACGGTCCGAAAACCCAAACGGAATGTCACGGCGGGCGACGGGGATGGCCAACGCACGGGGTCCCGTGAATGGTCGAGGGCCGCAAACAAGCCAGTGGTACGACGCTAAACGGAATCTTCCCGACCGGTCTGCGGGGAGTGGGAGGGGACGTGGTTGCGACGGGGCGAGGGGGCATGAACGGGGGGTGTGGAGGCCGGTGTGCGGGCCAGGGGTCAGATGAGAGGTGTCAGGAAGCGTCGCAGGGCTTCCTCGTAGCCTTGCGGGTCGGCGTTCCACATCGCCGAGTGGGGCGCGTCGCCGACGGTGCGGAAGGCGACCAGGTCGGGGCGGGCGTCGGCGAGCCGGCGGGAGAGCTGCCAGGGGGCCACCGTGTCGTCCGGTCCGTGGAGGACGAGTGCCGGGACCCGGAGCCCGGCTGCGGGGGACGCGCCGGGGAGGCGGTCGCCGTACAGGCCGGTGCGGCCCTGTGCGGCGCGGACCGCCAGGGGCAGCAGCGCGCCCGGGGTGCGGCGGGCCGCGGCGAGCGCGCGCAGGGTGGTCTCCCAGCTGAGCACCGGGGAGTCCAGGACGAGCCCGCAGACGCGGTCGCGCAGCCCCGAGTGCGCGACCGCGTGCAGGGCCATGGTGGCGCCGGTGGACCAGCCGTGCAGGACGACCTGGCGGGCGCCGGAGCGCACGGCGTGGCGGATCGCCGCGTCGAGGTCGCGCCACTCGGTCTCGCCGAGGTGGTTCAGGCCGTCGGGCGGGCGGGGTGCGCCCAGGTCGCCGCGGTAGGCGAGGGCGAGCACGGGGAAGTGGTTGCGGTGCAGGAACCCCATGACGTTCATGGCGAGTTCCCGGGTGGTGCCGAGGCCGTGCACGGCGATCACCCAGGTGTCCCGGGCGCCGGGCACGAACCAGGCGGGCAGGGCGCCGAGTTCGCCGGGGATGTCGACGTCGGCGTGTTCGATGCCGAGGGCGGCGCTCGGGTTGCCGACGTACACGTTCGGGGTGAGCCAGGCCTTGTCGCCGGGTTTCAGGGTGCCGTGCGTGACGCTCTCCAGGCGGCGTACGACGGTGTCGGCGGTGTCCGAGGCGCCGGCCAGGACGGGCCCGACGACCGCGTGGGAACCGTCGCCTGACAGGCCGTAGCGGCCGGGCCGCAGGGCGGCCAGGTCCCGGGTGAGGCTGATCTGCCCCGCGGCGGTGCCGTGCACGGTGAGCCGGGGCTCGGTGGGCAGGGGCCTGCCAGGAGGCGCCTTGAGCGCGGCGTCACTGGCGAGCCGCCCGGCGGCCACGGCGGCCGCACCGGCTCCGATCACGGCGGTGACGGCAGCGGCCGTCGCTTTGACAGTGCGCACGGCTCCAGTGTCCTGGCGGACCGGGCGACGGACCAGTGGGCGGCAGCGGCGGGGTGATGGGCGCGGTGGGGCCGGGCGGGAGGGCATAGGGGTGGTCGGCTGGGTGCGGCTGCCTCCCGGGGGGACGGGTGGGCGGCGGAGGGGTGGGCGGCGCCCGGAGCGCAGGGCGCCGGCGGGCGACGGTGTGACGGCCGTGCCCGGGGCCAAGGGCGTCCGTGTCGGCGGCGGGGCGGCTGAGCTGGGGGTGGGGCGAGGGCGTGCGTGGTCTTCGTGCGCACAGAACGGCGGCGCGGGCAGCGCACGGCGTACTGGGCGCCCTCGGGAGACGCTGGGGCAGCGGCGTGACCGAGGCGCCCGGAGGGCAGGGCGAACTCAGCCCGCGCATGTGCCCTCGTACGCACAGAACGGCGGCGCGGGCAGCGCACGGCGTACTGGGCGCCCTCGGGAGACGCTGGGGCAGCGGCGTGACCGAGGCGCCCGGAGGGCAGGGCGAACTCAGCCCGCGCATGTGCCCTCGTACGCACAGAACGGCGGCGCGGGCAGCGCACGGCCGGACGGCCCCCAGGAGAGCCGCGAGAGTTGGCGGCGTCGGCGGCGCACCGGTGGCATACCCGGCCGGTGGGCCGAGGCGGCCGGAGCAGGACGGGGCATCCGGCAGACGCGTCGGCCCGGGGCGGCAGGCCGGACCCGTCGGCCCGGGGCATTCGGGCAAGCCCGGCAGTACCGGGCGTCCGGGCGGACGTCAGCCGCGTTGCCCGTAGCCCCGCAGTTGTTCCTGGACCTCCGCCAGCTGCTCCTGCGACAGCAGGCTCGGGGACAGGCCCGGGACCGATGTGGCGGTCAGCCACAGGCGGCACATCCATTCCAGCTGGGCCGTGCGGTCGTAGGCCTGGTCCAGGGACGCGCCGTGGGTGACGGTGCCGTGGTTCTGGAGGAGGCAGCCGGAGCGGTCGGCGAGGGCGCGGAGCATGTTCTCGGCCAGCTCGGCGGTGCCGTACGTGGCGTACGGGGCGACCCGGACGGGTCCGCCGAGCGCGGCGGCCATGTAGTGGATCAGCGGCAGCTCGCTCACGAGCGTCGAGACGGCCGTCGCGTGCACGGCGTGGGTGTGGACGACGGCACGGGCGCCGGTCGTGCGGTAGACCGCGAGGTGCATGGGCAGCTCGCTGGTCGGGACGAGGGTGCCGAGGACCTGCCGGCCGTCGAGGCCGACGCCCGTCACGTCGTCCGGCTGCAGCCGGTCGTAGGGGACGCCCGAGGGCGTGACCAGGACCGTGTCCCCGACGCGCACCGAGACGTTCCCGGACGTGCCGACGACGAGCCCGTCGGAGACGGTCCGGCGGGCGGTCGTGACGAGTTCCTCCCAGGCGCCCGCCTCCTCGGGGCGCACGCCTCTGCGCCGCGACTCCCCCACGTCCCGCACGTCCCGCCCGTCGCCTCGCTGCTCAGCCATGCGGCGATCCTGCCAGGCGGGCCCTCAACGCGCCGCAGGGCGGGTCCGCTTCAGGCCGGAAGCCGTGTATACGAAAAGGTGCATACCACCCCGCCCCCACGGCGGAACCCTAAACCTCGATTGCGGACACCCATGCGCCCCCCTCAGTTCATCTTCCGTTCACTCGGGTTACCTACGTTCGACGAGCCAATGACCTCGAACGATTGCCTGGGTAAATGGAAAGCTTCTCGCTGATCCTCGCGATTGTGGTGGTAACCGCACTCGCGTTCGATTTCACGAACGGTTTCCACGACACGGCGAACGCGATGGCCACGACCATTTCCACGGGCGCCATGCGGCCCAAGGTCGCCGTCGCCATGTCCGCCGTCCTCAACCTGGTCGGCGCCTTCCTGTCGGTGGAAGTCGCCAACACGATCTCCAAGGGTCTCGTCGACGAGACCGGCATCCGTCCCGAGGTCATCTTCGCCGCCCTGGTCGGCGCGATCCTCTGGAACCTGCTGACCTGGCTGGTCGGCTTGCCGTCGAGCTCCTCGCACGCCCTGATGGGCGGCCTGATCGGCGCCACGATCGCCTCGGCGGGCGTCGGCGCTGTCCACGGCGACGTGCTGGTCACCAAGGTGCTGATCCCGGCGATCGCCGCCCCGCTGGTCGCGGGCATCGCGGCGATGCTCGCGACCCGGCTGACGTACTCCCTCGGCAAGAAGGCCGACGGCAAGGCCTCCGAGAAGGGCTACCGGGCCGGCCAGATCGCCTCCGCGGGCCTCGTCTCGCTGGCCCACGGCACGAACGACGCCCAGAAGACGATGGGTGTCATCACCCTCGCCCTGGTCGCCGGCGGCGCCGTCGCCCCCGACTCCGACCCGCCCACCTGGGTCATCCTCTCGGCGGGTCTCGCCATCGCGCTCGGCACGTACCTCGGTGGCTGGCGCATCATCCGCACCATGGGCAAGGGCCTGACGGACCTCCAGCCGCAGCAGGGCTTCGCCGCCCAGACCAGCGCGGCCACGGTCATCCTGGCCTCCTCGCACATCGGCTTCTCCCTCTCCACCACCCACTCCGTCTCCGGCTCGGTGATGGGCGCGGGGCTCGGCCGCAAGGGCGGTGTCGTCCGCTGGTCGACGGCGACGCGGATGTTCGTCGCGTGGGGCCTGACGCTGCCGGCGGCGGCCTTGGTGGGCGCGCTCGCCGAGTACGTCACCGGCTTCGGCAGCTGGGGCACCGCGGTGGTGGCCGTCTTCCTCGTCGCCTCCAGCGCGGCGATCTGGAAGCTCTCGCGGCGTGAGGTCGTCGACCACACCAACGTCAACGACGCCGACGCGGCGGAGCCGGCCGGTGTGGTGACCGCGGCGATGGCCGCGGTGACGCCGCCGCCGGCCGGCACGGTGACGGAGGCGACGGAGGACCCGTTGCCGTCGTTCCCGGCCCAGGCCGCCGCCGAGCGGACGCCCTCGACGACCACCACGGTCTGACCCCGCCGACCGGTAACAAGGAAGAGTCTCCGATATGAAGATCGACTGGGCGGCCCTCGGTTCCGTCTTCGGCGTCAGCCTCGTGGTCACCGTGGCCCTCGTGGGCCTGTTCACCCTCGGCATCACCGGCCTGTCCCGCCGCGAGCGGGCGGTGGCCGCCGGCGGCTCCGCGGGACTTGCCGTGACGGGCGCGTACGCGTGCTTCGCGGCGTGTGCGGCGGCCGTGGGCTATGGGATCTATCTGATCGTGGCCTGACCACGGTCACTTCCGCCGGGCGGTTCGGGACTTCGGTTCTGTGCCGCCCGGTTGTCGTGTGCGGGGGGCGGTGTGGGCTTCTGCACACTCTCCCCTCGCAGGTCAACGGCAAGTTGACGGCTGAACCCGGCCGTGGTGGACTGCCGGGGCCATCAACGGCGGCAGGAGAGGAAGCCGGTGGAAGTCCGGCGCGGTCCCGCCACTGTCACCGGGGTAGCAATCCCCGGGAGCCAGGAACTCTCACCGCCGGTCTAGTCGAACCAGGGCGTGGACACCCTGAGTGAGGACATATCGCCATGCGCGGCTGCCGATCGAGGTTCATTACCCCACCCCTGCCCGCCCCCGCGGCCGGCTGAGCCCATGGGTGCCGGTCGCGTCTTCGCGTACGGCGCCGCCGCCGGTCTGATCGGTGACCTGCTGCTCGGCGATCCCCGCCGGGGGCATCCGGTCGCCGTGTTCGGGCGGGCCGCGGGCGCCGTGGAACGGATGTTGTGGCGGGACCACCGGGGGTGGGGCGCGCTGCACACCGTGGTGTGCGCCGGAGGAGCCCTCGCGCTCGGGGGCGTCGCCGCGCGCGCCGTGCGGAACTTCCCTGTCGCCTCCGTGGCACTGACCGGTGCCGCCACCTGGGCCGTGGTCGGGGGGACTTCGCTCGCGCGGGAGGCACGGGCCATCGGGCGTGCCCTGGAGGCGGGGGACGTCGACGGCGCCCGGGCGCGGCTGCCGCATCTGTGCGGGCGGGATCCGCAGGCGCTCGACGCCGACGGGATCGCCCGGGCCGTGGTCGAGTCCGTCGCCGAGAACACCTCCGACGCGGTCGTGGGGGCACTGGTGTGGGGGGCCGTCGGCGGTGTGCCGGGGCTCCTCGGGTTCCGGGCCGTCAACACCCTCGACGCCATGGTCGGGCACAAGTCGGCCCGGTACCGGCGCTACGGGTGGGCCTCCGCGCGGCTGGACGATCTCGCGGGCTGGCCTGGGGCCCGGCTGACCGCCGTGCTCGCGGCCCTGGCAGGAGACGATCCCCGGGGAGCGGTGCGCGCCTGGCGTGCCGACGCCGACCGGCATCCGAGCCCCAACGCCGGGCCCGTGGAGGCCTCGTTCGCGGGGGCGCTCGGGGTGCGGCTGGGTGGGACCCTGGCGTACGGCGGGCGCGTCGAGCACCGGCCCGTGCTCAACAGGGCCGGGCGCGCCGTCGCCACCCGGGACATCGAACGGGCCGTACGGCTGTCCAGGCGTGTCGGCTGGCTCGCGCTCGGCGTCTGTGCCGCCGCGCGCCGCATCGCGAAAGGGCGTACGTCATGACGGGCGGTGGGCTTCTGGTCGCCGGCACCACGTCCGACGCAGGCAAGAGCGTCGTGACCGCCGGGATCTGCCGGTGGCTGGTGCGGCAGGGCGTCAAGGTCGCGCCCTTCAAGGCGCAGAACATGTCCCTCAACTCCTTCGTGACCAAGGAGGGCGCCGAGATCGGCCGGGCGCAGGCCATGCAGGCGCAGGCCTGCCGCGTCGAGCCGACGGCGCTGATGAACCCGGTGCTGCTCAAGCCCGGCGGCGAGAGCAGCAGCCAGGTCGTGCTGCTGGGCAAGCCGGTCGGGGAGCTCAGCGCACGCGGGTACCACGGCGGACGGCAGCAGAAGCTGCTCGGAACCGTGCTGGACTGCCTGGAGCAGTTGCGGGGCACGTATGACGCGGTGATCTGTGAGGGGGCGGGCAGTCCGGCCGAGATCAATCTGCGGCGGACGGACATCGTCAACATGGGGATCGCCCGCAACGCCGGGCTCCCTGTGCTCGTCGTCGGCGACATCGACCGGGGCGGTGTCTTCGCCTCGTTCTTCGGGACCGTGGCGCTGCTGTCGCGCGAGGACCAGGAGTGCGTCGCCGGGTTCCTCGTGAACAAGTTCCGGGGGGACGTCTCCCTGCTGGAGCCGGGGCTCGACATGTTGCAGGGCCTCACCGGGCGGCGTACGTACGGTGTCCTGCCCTTCCGGCACGGGCTGGGGATCGACGAGGAGGACGGGCTGCGCGTCTCCCTGCGGGGGACGGTCCGGGAGTCCGTCGTCGCCCCGCCGGTCGGCGAGGACGTGCTGCGCGTCGCCGTGTGCGCCGTTCCGCTCATGTCCAACTTCACGGACGTGGACGCGCTGGCCGCCGAACCGGGTGTCGTGGTGCGGTTCGTGGACCGGCCGGAGGAACTCGCCGACGCCGACCTCGTCATCGTGCCCGGGACCCGGGGGACCGTCCGTGCGCTGGAGTGGCTGCGGGAGCGGGGGCTCGCCGAGGCCCTGGTCCGCAGGGCCGCCGAGCAGCGGCCCGTCCTCGGGATCTGCGGCGGCTTCCAGATCCTCGGCGAGCACATCGAGGACGACGTGGAGAGCCGCCGGGGGCATGTCGAGGGGCTCGGGGTCCTGCCCGTGCGGGTGCGGTTCGCCCGCGAGAAGACCCTCACGCGGCCGGAGGGCGAGGCCCTCGGGGAGCGCGTGGAGGGCTACGAGATCCATCACGGGGTCGCCGACGTCACCGGAGGGGACGCGTTCATCTCTGATGACCATGGACACAGCCTGGACGGCTGCCGGGTCGGCCAGACCTGGGGCACGCACTGGCACGGCTCGCTGGAGTCGGACGGGTTCCGGCGGGCCTTCCTGCGCGAGGTGGCGGCCGCCGCGGGGCGCCGCTTCGTGCCGGCGCCGGACACCTCGTTCGCCGCGCTGCGCGAGGAGCAGCTCGACCGGCTCGGCGACCTGATCGAACAGCACGCGGACACGGACGCGCTGTGGCGGCTCATCGAGTCGGGCGCGCCGCGAGGACTGCCCTTCATTCCACCGGGAGCGCCCGCATGAGCACTGTGTTGTTGTTGTCGACCGCCGACACCGACCTGCTGGCGGCCCGGGCCGCCGCCGGAGCCTCGTACCGGATCGGCAACCCGACCCGCGTGGACGTCCAGGAGGAGCTTCCGGCCCTGCTCGACGGCGCGGACATCGCCGTCGTGCGGCTGCTCGGCGGCAAGCGGGCCTGGGAGGACGGGCTCGCCGCGCTGAAGGCGTCCGGTGTCCCGACCGTGCTGCTGGGCGGCGAGGCCGTGCCCGACGCGGAGCTGATGGCCGAGTCGTCGGTGCCGGCCGGTGTCGTCGCGGAGGCGCTGAAGTACCTCGTGGAGGGCGGGCCGGCCAACCTCACCGAGCTGGCGCGGTTCCTGTCCGACACCGTGCTGCTCACGGGCGAGGGCTTCGCCGCGCCGCAGCGGATGCCGGAGTACGGCGTCCGGGGCGAGCGCGCCCAGGTCGAGGGCCGCCCGACCGTCGGCGTGCTCTTCTACCGGGCGCACGAGCTGAGCGGCAACACCGCCTTCGTGGACACCCTGTGCGACGCGATCGAGGCGCGGGGCGCCAACGCGCTCCCCGTGTACTGCGGTTCGCTGCGCGGGGCCGACGCGGGGCTGTACGAGATCCTCGGGCGGGCGGACGCCCTCGTCGCCACCGTCCTCGCCGCCGGCGGCACCCACGCCTCGCAGGCCTCGGCGGGCGGTGACGAGGAGTCCTGGGACATCGGCGCCCTCGCCGAGCTGAACATCCCCGTGCTGCAAGGGCTGTGCCTGACGTCCTCACGGAGCGCCTGGGAAGCGTCCGACGCAGCCCTGTCCCCCATGGACGCCGCGATGCAGGTGGCGATCCCGGAGTTCGACGGGCGGCTGATCACCGTGCCGTTCTCGTTCAAGGAACAGGGCGCGGACGACGTGCCCGTGTACGTCGCCGACCCGGAGCGGGCCGCGCGGGTCGCCGGGATCGCCGTACGGCACGCGCGGTTGAAGCACAAAGCGAACGCCGAGAAGAAGGTCGCGCTCGTCTTCACCGCCTACCCGACCAAGCACTCGCGGGTCGGCAACGCCGTCGGACTGGACACCCCGGCCTCGGCCGTGCGGGTGCTGGACGCCCTCAGGGACGCCGGGTACGGCCTCACCGAGTACCCCGAGGGCGGTGACGAGCTGATCCACCGGCTCATCGAGGCCGGCGGGCACGACGTGGAGTGGCTGACGGACGAGCAGCTGGCCGCCGCGCCCGCGCGGGTGCCGCTGGCGGACTACCGGGCCTGGTTCGACCAGCTCGACCCAGAGCTGAGGGACGCCATGACCGAGGCGTGGGGCGAGCCACCGGGCGGCCTCTACGTCGACGGGGACGACATCGTGCTGGCGTCCCTGCGGTTCGGGAACGTCGTCGTGATGATCCAGCCGCCGCGCGGCTTCGGCGAGAACCCCATCGCGATCTACCACGACCCGGACATGCCGCCGTCCCACCACTACATGGCCGCCTACCGCTGGCTGGAGAACAGTTTCGGCGCGGACGCGATCGTGCACATGGGCAAGCACGGCACGCTGGAGTGGCTGCCCGGCAAGGGCCTCGGGCTCAGCGGCGGGTGCGCCCCGGACGCCGTGCTCGGGGAGCTGCCGCTGATCTACCCGTTCATCGTCAACGACCCGGGCGAGGGCACCCAGGCCAAGCGGCGCGGGCACGCCACGGTCGTCGACCACCTGGTGCCGCCGATGGCCCGCGCCGACACCTACGGCGACCTGGCCAAGCTGGAGCAGCTCCTGGACGAGTACGCGCTCGTCTCCGACCTGGACCCGGCGAAGGCCCCGGCGGTGCGCGCGCAGATCTGGACCCTGGTCAAGGCCGCCGAGCTGCACCATGACCTGCATGTCGACGAACAGCCGGACGACGAGGCGTTCGACGAGTTCGTCATGCACATCGACGGCTATCTGTGCGAGATCAAGGACGTGCAGATCCGCGACGGCCTGCACGTCCTGGGCGGCGGCCCGGTCGGCGAACCGCGCGTCAACCTCGTGCTGGCGGTGCTGCGCGCCTCGCAGGTGTGGGGCGGTCAGGCAGACGCGCTGCCCGGGCTGAGGGCGGCGCTGGCGGAGCACTTCGGGCTGGTGGAGAAGGAGTTGCTGGCCGAACCGGGCGCTCCGCTGAAGGTGCCGGCGGAGCTGACGGGCCTGGTGGCGGGCCCGGCGCGCACCGGCGCCGACGCGATCGACCTGCTGGAGCAGCTGTGCCGGCGGATCGCGGAGGGCATGGAGGAGCGCGACTGGACGGTCGCCGAGGTCCCGGCGCTGGTCCGGGATGTGCTCGGCAGGGACGTCCCCGACGCCGTGGCGGTGCTGGAGTTCGCCTGCACGGAGGTCGTGCCGCGGCTGGCCCGGACCACCGACGAGATCGGGCACATCCTGCGGGCGCTGGACGGCGGTTACGTCCCTGCCGGTCCCTCCGGTTCGCCGACCCGCGGTCTGGTCAACGTCCTGCCGACGGGACGCAACTTCTACTCCGTCGACCCCAAGGCGATCCCGTCCCGGCTGAGCTGGGAGGTCGGGCAGTCGCTCGCGGACTCGCTGGTGCAGCGGTATCTGACCGACACCGGTGCGTACCCGAAGTCCGTCGGCCTGACGGTGTGGGGCACCTCGGCCATGCGCACCCAGGGCGACGACATCGCCGAGATCCTGGCGCTGCTGGGCTGCCGGCCGGTGTGGGACGACGCCTCGCGCCGGGTGACCGGGTTCGAGGTGATCCCCCCGGAGGAGCTCGGCCGGCCGCGCATCGACGTGACGGTCCGTATCTCGGGCTTCTTCCGGGACGCGTTCCCGCACGTGGTGGGGCTGATCGACGACGCCGTCCGCAAGGTCGCCGAGCTGGACGAGCCCGCCGAGCAGAACTACGTCCGGGCGCACGCCGATGAGGACACCGCCGAGCACGGCGACCGGCGCCGGGCGACCGCCCGGATCTTCGGCTCCAAGCCGGGGGCGTACGGGGCGGGTCTGCTGCCGCTGATCGACGCCCGCAACTGGCGCTCCGACGCGGACCTCGCCGAGGTGTACGCGGTGTGGGGCGGCTACGCCTACGGGCGGGGGCTGGACGGGCGGGCCGCGCGCGGGGACATGGAGACGGCGTTCCGGCGGATCGCGGTCGCCGCGAAGAACGTCGACACGCGGGAGCACGACCTCGTCGACGCCGACGACTACTTCCAGTACCACGGCGGCATGGTCGCCATGGTCCGCCATCTGACGGGCGCGAGCCCCGAGGCGTACGTCGGCGACTCGGCCACCCCGGACCAGGTGAAGACCCGCACGCTGGGCGAGGAGACGCACCGGGTGTTCCGCGCCCGGGTGGTCAACCCGCGCTGGATGGCGGCCATGCGGCGGCACGGCTACAAGGGCGCCTTCGAGATGGCGGCGACGGTGGACTACCTGTTCGGGTACGACGCCACGGCCGGGGTCGTGGACGACTGGATGTACGAGAAGTTGTCGGCGGAGTACGTCTTCGACGCCCAGAACAGGGACTTCATGAAGAGGTCCAACCCTTGGGCTCTGAGGGGCATCACCGAACGGCTTCTGGAGGCGGCGGACCGAGGGCTGTGGGCGGAGCCGAACCAAGAAACGCTGGACCGGCTCCGCGCGACCTACCTCGAACTTGAGGGAGAACTGGAGGGGGACAGGTGACCCTCCTCGCCAACCCCGCGTCGGCGGGGACCACTGGATCTACGAGCAACTCAGCGCCGACTACGTCGGACCACCCCCGCGTCGGCGGGGAGCATGCCCGCAGCCTTTCAGCCGATCCCGCTTGCGGCGCGCAGTCATCACACCAGCCACTCGAAGGAGTTATCCCGGCGTGAGTGTTCCCTATCCGTTCACAGCCGTCGTCGGACAAGACAACCTGCGCTTGGCGTTGCTCTTGAACGCAGTCAGCCCGGCCGTGGGCGGCGTGCTCGTGCGCGGGGAGAAAGGGACCGCGAAGAGCACCGCCGTGCGCGCTCTTTCGGCGCTGCTGCCCGAGGTCCCGGTCGTCCCCGAGTGCCGCTTCTCCTGCGACCCCTCCTCCCCAGACCCCGCCTGCCCCGACGGGCCGCACGCGCCGGGAGCAGCCGGCCAGGCCCGTCCGGCCCGGATGGTCGAACTGCCCGTCGGTGCCTCGGAGGACCGCCTCGTGGGCGCGCTGGACATCGAGCGGGCGCTGTCGGAGGGCGTGAAGGCCTTCGAGCCCGGCCTGCTCGCCGACGCGCACCGCGGCATCCTCTACGTGGACGAGGTCAACCTCCTCCACGACCACCTGGTCGACCTGCTGCTGGACGCGGCCGCGATGGGCGCCTCGTACGTGGAACGCGAGGGCGTCTCCGTACGGCACGCGGCCCGCTTCCTGCTCGTCGGCACCATGAACCCCGAGGAGGGCGAGCTGCGGCCGCAGTTGCTCGACCGGTTCGGGCTGACCGTCGAGGTCGCGGCCTCGCGGGAGCCCGACCAGCGGGTCGAGGTCGTCCGGCGGCGGCTCGCCTACGACGACGATCCGGACGGCTTCGCGGCCCGGTGGGCGGACGAGGAGGCCGACGTACGGGCGCGGATCATCGCGGCACGGGAGCTGCTGCCGTCCGTGCGGCTGGGCGACGGGGCGCTGCGGCAGATCGCGGCGACCTGCGCGGCCTTCGAGGTCGACGGCATGCGCGCCGACATCGTGATGGCGCGGACGGCGACCGCGCTGGCGGCCTGGGCGGGGCGTACGGACGTGCTCGCGGAGGACGTCCGGCAGGCCGCGCTGCTCGCGCTGCCGCACCGGCGGCGGCGCAACCCCTTCGACGCGCCGGGTCTTGACGAGGACAAGCTGGACGAGACCCTGGAGGAGTTCTCCGGGGACGACGACCCGGACCCCGATCCCGACCCCGACCAGGGGCCGGACGGACCCGGCGGAGGCGGCGGAGACGGCGGGCAGCCGGAGCCCGACGAGGGTCCCCAGGGCGACGACACCGGGGCCACGCCCGAGGCCGGGGAGAACGGGCAGCCGCAGCCGTCGGGTGCCGGTGAGCAGTCGGCCGTACGGGCGGCCGAGCCGTTCCGGGCCAAAGTGCTGAGCGTGCCCGGGATCGGCGAGGGCGCGGCCGGGCGGCGTTCGCGGGCGCGGACCGAGCACGGGCGGACGACCGGGTCCCGGCGACCGCGGGGCACGCTCACCAAGCTGCACCTGGCGGCGACCGTGCAGGCCGCGGCGCCGCACCAGCGGGCGCGCGGGCGGTCCGGGCCGGGTCTGGTCGTGCGCCGGGACGATCTGCGGCAGGCCACCCGCGAGGGGCGCGAGGGCAATCTCGTGCTGTTCGTCGTGGACGCCTCCGGGTCGATGGCGGCGCGGCAGCGGATGAGTGCCGTGAAGGGGGCCGTGCTGTCGCTGCTGCTGGACGCCTACCAGCGGCGGGACAAGGTGGGGCTGGTGACGTTCCGGGGTTCGGGCGCGGACGTCGCGCTGCCGCCGACCTCGTCCGTGGACGCGGCGGCGGCCCGGCTGGAGTCGCTGCCGACCGGCGGGCGGACGCCGCTCGCCGCCGGACTGCTGCGCGCGCACGACGTGCTGCGGTTGGAGCGGCTGCGGGATCCGGCGCGGCGGCCGCTGGTCGTGCTGGTGACGGACGGGCGGGCCACCGGGGGCCCGGAGCCGGTCGCGCTGGCCGGGCGGGCGGCACGGTTGTTCGCGGCCGAGGGTGTCGCGTCGGTCGTCGTGGACTGCGAGTCGGGGCCGGTGCGGCTGGGACTCGCCGGGCAGCTCGCCGGTGAGCTGGGCGGCACGGCCGTGACGCTGGACGAGCTGCGGGCCGACTCGATCGCCGGGCTGGTCAGGGATGTGCAGGGGACTTCGAGGAGGGCCGCGTAATGCCGCAGGGACAGCCGAGTGTGATTCCGGACGACGGTCTGACGACCCGGCAGCGCCGGAACCGGCCGCTGGTGGTCGTGCACACGGGCGTCGGCAAGGGCAAGTCGACGGCCGCCTTCGGGCTCGCGCTGCGGGCCTGGAACCAGGGCTGGCCGATCGGGGTGTTCCAGTTCGTCAAGTCGGCGAAGTGGAAGGTCGGCGAGGAGAACGCGCTGCGTGTCCTCGGTGCCTCCGGTGAGGGCGGGTCCGTCGCCTGGCACAAGATGGGCGAGGGCTGGTCCTGGGTGCAGCGCGACGCACAGCTGGACAACGAGGAGAAGGCCCGGGAGGGCTGGGAGCAGGTCAAGCGGGACCTGGCGGCTCAGACGTACCGGCTGTACGTGCTGGACGAATTCGCCTACCCGATGCACTGGGGATGGGTCGACACGGACGAGGTCGTGGACGTCCTGCGCAACCGGCCCGGCACCCAGCATGTGGTGATCACGGGGCGCAACGCCCCCCAGAAGCTCTTGGACTTCGCCGACCTCGTGACCGACATGTCCAAGGTGAAGCACCCCATGGACGCGGGGCAGAAGGGGCAGAGGGGCATCGAGTGGTGACGTCCTCGTCCGTGCCCCGGCTGGTCGTCGCCGCGCCCTCGTCGGGCAGCGGCAAGACCACCGTCGCCACGGGGCTGATGGCCGCGTTCGCCGCGCGGGGGCTCGCCGTGTCCCCGCACAAGGTCGGGCCGGACTACATCGACCCCGGGTACCACGCGCTCGCGACCGGACGGGTGGGACGGAACCTCGACGCGTATCTGTGCGGGCCCGAGCTGGTCGGGCCGCTGTTCCTGCACGGGGCGCGCGGGTGTGACATCGCGGTCGTCGAGGGCGTGATGGGGCTGTACGACGGGGCCGCCGGGGAGGGGGAGCTGGCCTCCACGGCGCATGTCGCGAAGCTGTTGCGGGCGCCGGTGGTGCTGGTCGTCGACGCGTCGTCGCAGTCGCGGTCGGTGGCCGCGCTGGTGCACGGGTTCGTCTCCTGGGATCCGGAGGTGCGGGTCGGGGGCGTCATCCTGAACAAGGTCGCGTCGGACCGGCACGAGGAGATGCTGCGGGAGGCGCTGGAGCAGACGGGCGTGCCGGTGCTCGGGGTGTTGCGGCGGGCTCCTCAGGTGGACACGCCGTCGCGGCATCTGGGGCTGGTGCCGGTCGCCGAGCGGCGGGCCGAGGCGGTCGAGGCGGTTGCGGCGATGGCCGCGCAGGTCTCCGACGGTTGTGATCTGGACGCGTTGGCGGGGCTGGCCCGGAGTGCGGGGGTGTTGTCGTGCGAGGCGTGGGATGCTGCTGCGGCTGTGGCTTCCTCGCCCCCGCCGGCCCTACCCGTCCCGTCCTCCAGGGGCTCCGCCCCTTCGACCCCGCCAGGGGGCTCCGCCCCCTGGACCCCCGGTCGGCCTGAACGGCCGCGTCCTCAAACGCCGGACGGGCTGGTCGTCGCCGTCGCCGGCGGTGAGGCGTTCACCTTCTCCTATGCCGAGAACACCGAGCTGCTCACCGCCGCCGGTGCCGACGTCGTGCCCTTCGATCCGCTGCGGGACGAGGAACTGCCCGAAGGGACGCGCGGGTTGGTGATCGGGGGCGGGTTCCCCGAGGTGTACGCCGCCGAGCTGTCCGCCAACGAACCCTTGCGCAAGGCCGTTGCCCACCTGGCGGAGAGCGGCGCTCCCGTGGCCGCCGAGTGTGCCGGGCTGCTCTATCTGTGCCGGGAGCTGGACGGACAGCCGATGTGCGGGGTGCTGGACGCCGGGGCGCGGATGACCGGACGGCTGACCCTGGGGTACCGGGACGCGGTGGCCGTCGGCGACAGTGTGCTCGCGGCGGCGGGGACACGGATGCGCGGGCACGAGTTCCACCGGACCGCCGTGGAGCCCGGGGCGGGGGCCGAACCCGCCTGGGGCCTCAGGACCCCTCAGCGGCGCGTCGAGGGGTTCGTGCGGCGCGGTGTGCACGCGAGCTATCTGCACACGCACTGGGCGGCACAGCCCGGTGTCGCCCGTCGGTTCGTGGAGAGGTGCCGGACGTCATGAGCAGCAGGCTGGTCGGGGTCGGGGTCGGGCCGGGGGATCCGGAGCTGGTGACCGTCAAGGGTGTGAACGCCCTGCGGAAGGCCGAGGTCGTGGTCGTTCCCGTGATGGCTGCGTCTGATGGAAAAGACGGCGGCGAGCGCGGGCGGGCCGAGGCGACCGTGCTGCACTACGTGCCCGAGGAGAAGGTCGTCCGGGTCGTGTTCGCGCTGAACGAGCGGAGCGACCGGGCGCGGCGCGAGGCGGCCTGGGACGCGGCGGGCGAACGGGTGGCCGAGCTGCTGCGCGGGCACGGTGCCGTCGCCTTCGCGACCATCGGGGACCCCAACGTGTACTCCACGTTCACGTATCTCGCGCAGACCGTCGCCGAGTTGGTGCCGGGGACCGTCGTCGAGACCGTGCCCGGGATCACCGCCATGCAGGACCTCGCCGCGCGGTCGGGCGCCGTGCTGACCGAGGGGACCGAGCCGCTCACGCTCGTGCCCGTCACGGCGGGGTCGACCGTCCTCAAGGAGGCCCTCGCCGGACCCGGGACGGTCGTCGCCTACAAGTTCGGCCGGCAGGCGCACGAGGTCGCCGACGCGCTGCGGGAGACCGGGCGGATCGGTGACGCGGTGTGGGGGTCGGCACTGGGGCTGACGGAGGAGTCGATCCGGCCGGCCGCCGACCTGGACGGCACTCCCCTGCCCTACCTGTCGACGCTCATCTCCCCCGCCCGGCGCGACGGCGGGCGGGGCGGAAAGCTCTGACTCGCCCACCCATCGGAACCCCCTGTACGAGAGGACCACTCCATGGCCGACGCCCCCACGGGCAAGGTGACCTTCGTCGGTGCCGGCCCCGGCGCCGCCGACCTGCTGACGTTCCGTGCCGCACGGGCCATCGCCGAGGCCGACGTGGTGATCTGGGCGGCGAGCCTGGTCCAGGCGGAGGTTCTCCAGCACGCGCGCGAGGACGCGGAGATCCTCGACTCTGCGGCCCTGTCCCTGGAGGACGTCGTGGCCGTGTACCGGCGGGCCCGGGAGGAGGGCCTGCGCGTCGCCAGGATCCACTCCGGTGACCCCGCCCTGTGGGGCGGCACCCAGGAGCAGCTCGACCGGTGTGCCGAGATCGGCCTGGCGACCGAGGTCGTGCCCGGGGTGTCCGCCTTCTCCGCCGTCGCCGCGCTCGCGCAGCGCGAGCTGACCATCCCCGAGGTCGCGCAGTCCGTCGTCCTGACCCGGCTCGGCGGCGGCAAGACGCCCATGCCGCCCGGGGAGGAGGTCCGCGAGTTCGCCCGGCACGGCACCACCATGGCGATCTTCCTCTCCGCGGCCCGCAGCGGGCAGCTCGTGCGGGAGCTGCTGGAGGGCGGTTATCCGACGACGACCCCGGTCGTGGTGGCGTACCAGGCGACCTGGCCGGAGGAGCTGATCGTGAAGTGCACGGTCGGCACGCTGGAGGAGACGGTCAAGGAACACAAGCTCTGGAAGCACACGCTGTTCCTGGTCGGCCCGGCGCTCGACGCGCACGGCACGCGCTCGCACCTCTACCACCCGGGTCACTTCCACGGTTACCGCAAGGCCGACCCCGAGGCCCGCAAGGCCCTGCGCGAACGGGGTGCCCGCACATGATCGCCCGGTCTGTCGAAGAAGACGCAGGAATCGCAGAAGGAGTCGCTCAGTGATCGGCCTCATCTCCGCCACCGCGGCGGGCGCGGCCGCGCGGGACCGGCTGGCCGCCGCCTGGCCGGACCGCACGCGCGTGTACGAGGGTCCCGTCGGGGACGCCGTGCGGGCCGCGTTCGCGCAGTGCGAGCAGCTCGTGTGCTTCCTGGCGACGGGCGCGGTGGTGCGACTCGTGGCGCCGCTGCTGGCCGGCAAGGCGGCCGACCCGGGCGTGGTGTGCGTCGACGAGGGCGGCCGGTTCGCGGTGTCCCTGCTGGGCGGGCATGCCGGCGGGGCCAATGAACTCGCCCGGGAGGTCGGGGAGTTGCTGGGTGCCGAGCCGGTGGTGACCACGGCGACGGACGCCGTGGGCCTGCCCGGTCTCGACGCCCTCGGCCTGCCCGTGGAGGGCGATGTCGCCGGGGTCTCGCGGGCGTTGCTGGACGGTGAGGCGGTGACGCTGCGGGCCGAGGTGGCCTGGCCGCTGCCGCCGCTCCCGGTGGCCGCCGAGGGGTCGTACACGATCCGGCTGACCGACCGGCTCGTCCAGGCGGCCGAGCGCGAGGTGGTGCTGCGCCCGCCGTCGCTGGTCGTCGGGGTCGGGGCGTCGAAGGGCGCTCCCGTCGAAGAGGTGCTCGGGCTGGTCGAGGACGCCCTGCGGGAGGCCGGGCTGTCCGCGGCGTCGGTCGCCGAGCTGGCCACCGTCGACGCCAAGGCCGGGGAGCCCGGCCTCGTCGAGGCCGCGCGGCGGCTCGGTGTGCCCCTGGTGACGTACTCCGCCGGGGAGTTGGCCGCCGTCGACGTGCCCAATCCGTCCGACGCGCCGCTCGCCGCCGTCGGTACGCCCTCGGTCGCGGAGGCCTCGGCACTTCTGCGTGGCGGCGAACTCCTGGTCCCCAAGCGGAAGTCCGCCATGGCGACCTGTGCCGTCGTACGGCGCCCGGGGCGCGGGCGGCTCGCGGTGGTCGGGCTCGGGCCGGGTGCCCGGGACCTGCTCACGCCGCGGGCGAAGGCCGAACTCCGGCGCGCTTCCGTGCTCGTCGGACTCGACCAGTACGTCGACCAGATCCGTGATCTGCTGCGGCCCGGCACCCGGATCCTGGAGTCGGGCCTCGGGGCCGAAGAGGAGCGGGCGCGCACGGCCGTCGAGGAGGCCCGGGCGGGGCGGGCCGTCGCGCTGATCGGCAGCGGGGACGCGGGCGTGTACGCCATGGCGTCCCCCGCGCTGGCCGAGGCCTCCGACGACATCGACGTGGTGGGCGTGCCCGGCGTGACGGCGGCGCTCGCCGCCGGTGCGATCCTGGGCGCGCCGCTGGGCCACGACCACGTGTCGATCAGCCTGTCCGACCTGCACACGCCGTGGGAGGTCATCGAGCGGCGGGTACGGGCGGCGGCCGAGGCCGACCTCGTGGTGACGTTCTACAACCCGCGTTCGCGCGGCCGCGACTGGCAGTTGCCCAGGGCGCTGAGCATCCTCGCCGAGCACCGGGCGCCGACGACGCCGGTCGGTGTCGTACGCAACGCCTCACGGCCGGACGAGTCCGCCCGGCTCACGACGCTGACCGCGCTCGATCCGGCGACGGTCGACATGATGACGGTCGTCACCGTGGGCAACACCGCGACCCGGGAGATCGCCGGGCGCATGGTGACGCCGCGCGGCTACCGCTGGCAGGAGGAGCCCGAGTGAACCGCGTCGTCCACCACCCCACGTCCGCCGAGGAGAACCTGTGACCACTCCGCCAGCCCTGCTCATCGCCGGCCACGGCACCCGTGACGACGCCGGAGCCGAGGCGTTCCGCGACTTCGTGCGGGAACTGGGGGCCCGCCACCCGGAACTGCCCGTCGCGGGCGGCTTCATCGAGCTGTCCCCGCCGCCGCTGGGCGAGGCCGTCGCCGAGCTGGTGGAGCGGGGTGTGCGGCGGTTCGCCGCCGTGCCGCTGATGCTGGTGTCCGCCGGGCACGCCAAGGGCGACATCCCGGCGGCGCTGGCCCGCGAGCAGGAGCGGCACCCCGGGATCTCCTACACGTACGGTCGTCCGCTCGGTCCGCACCCGGCGCTGCTGAACGTGCTGGAGCGGCGGCTGGACGAGGCGCTGGGCGGCGCCGCGGGACGCAGGCCGGGTGACCGGGCCGATGTGACGGTGCTGCTGGTGGGGCGCGGTTCGACGGACCCGGACGCCAACGCCGAGGTGCACAAGGCGGCGCGGCTGCTGTGGGAGGGGCGCGGGTACGCGGGGGTCGAGACGGCGTTCGTGTCGCTGGCGGCGCCGGACGTGCCGAGCGGACTAGACCGCTGCGCGCGGCTGGGCGCCCGCCGGATCGTGGTGCTCCCCTACTTCCTGTTCACCGGCATCCTGCCGGACCGGGTGCGGCTGCAGACCGAGGGCTGGGCGGCGGCGCACCCGGAGGTCGAGGTGCGCTCGGCCGACGTCATCGGGCCGGAGCCGGAGCTGCTGGACCTGGTGTGGGAGCGGTACACGGAGGCCGTCGAGGGCGATCTGCGGATGAACTGCGACTCGTGCGTGTACCGCGTCGCGCTGCCGGGCTTCGAGGACAAGGTGGGGATGCCGCAGCAGCCGCACTTCCACCCGGACGACGCCGGCCATCACCACGGGCACGGCCACCACCACGGGGCGCACTCCCATGCGCACTGACGGCGGGCACGACCTGCGGCACCATGGGGACGCGGAGGTCCGGGACGGCGGCGGGTCGCTCGTCGACCTCGCCGTGAACGTCCGCGCGGACACCCCGCCGGCGTGGCTGCGGGAGCACATCGCCGCGTCGCTGGGCGATCTGGCGGCCTACCCGGACGGGCGGGCCGCGCGCGCGGCGGTGGCGGCGCGGCACGGCCTGCCGGTGGAGCGGGTGCTGCTGACGGCGGGGGCGGCGGAGGCGTTCGTGCTGCTGGCGCGGGCGCTGAAGGTGCGGCGGCCGGTCGTGGTCCATCCGCAGTTCACGGAGCCGGAGGCCGCGCTGCGGGACGCGGGGCACACGGTCGACCGGGTGCTGCTGCGGGAGGAGGACGGATTCCGGCTGGACCCGGCGGCCGTCCCGGAGGCCGCGGACCTGGTGGTGATCGGCAATCCGACGAACCCGACGTCGGTGCTGCACCCGGCGGAGGTGATCGCCTCTCTCGCCCGGCCCGGGCGGCTGCTGGTGGTGGACGAGGCGTTCATGGACGCGGTGCCGGGCGAGCGGGAAGCCCTCGCGGACCGTGTCGACGTGCCCGGGCTCGTGGTGCTGCGCAGCCTGACCAAGACGTGGGGGCTGGCCGGGCTGCGGATCGGGTACGTGCTGGCGGCGCCGGAGACCATTGCGGACCTGGAGCGGGCGCAGCCGCTGTGGCCGGTGTCGACGCCGGCGCTGGCCGCGGCGCGGGCGTGCGTGGGGCCACGGGCGCTGGCGGAGGCGGCTCACGCGGCCCACCGCATCGCCGCGGACCGGGCCCACCTGCTGACGGGCCTGTCCCGCTTCGCCCCGGCCGGGCTGCGGGTGGTCGAGCCCGCGCAGGGCCCGTTCGTCCTGATCCGGCTTCCGCACGCGGCGGCCGTACGCGACCGGCTGCGCGACCTCGGCTACGCCGTGCGGCGCGGGGACACCTTCCCCGGCCTGGACGGGGAGTGGCTGCGGCTGGCGGTGCGGGACCGGGCGACGGTGGACGGGTTCCTGCGGGCGCTGGAGCGGGCGGTGGCGGGCTGACGGCTCACTGACGTGCGGTGTCACCGCCGTGCAAGGGCGAGCTGACGGCTCACCGCCGTGCGGTCCCGGCCGTCTCCCTCGCGATCGGGGTGCCGTCCTCGGGGCGGCGGGTCAGCAGGACGCTGGTGACGGCGACCCAGAGCCCGGCGGCCGCGAAGGCGAGGTAGCCGACCCAGGGGATGAAGATCAGCACGCCGATGACGACGGCCGCCCAGGCCAGCCAGCGGGGCAGCGGGCTGACGGTGGCGCGGAAGGTGGCCAGGCCCGTGCCCAGAAGCAACAGGCCCATGCCGCCGACGAAGGGGATGAAGAAGTCCTCGTTGAAGGTGTTGAGGCCCTGGAGCGCGGGACCGGAGGCCGTCGGCTCGCCGGCGAGGTCCGCCAGGGCCAGGGTCAGCGAGGCCCCGATCAGGAAGCCGACGGCGATCAGCAGGCCGCCGCCGAGGACCACGCGGTGCAGCCAGCCGCCGCCCGCCGGGACGTCCCGTACGACACCGGCCAGGTGGGCCGCGAAGAAGACGACGAACACCGCGGCGAGCACCAGCAGGTACAGGCTCGTCCACGTCTGGCCCTGGTGGTCCTCGTAGAAGGCTCTGACCTCGCGGCCGGTGGCGTCATAGGCGGGTGTGTCGCCGAGCAGCGCGAAAGCGGTGATGGTCAGGATGACGGCCAGCAGTCCGCTCAAAGGTGCGACGCGCATCGGAACCTCCCGCTCTGGCAGGGTTCGTCCTCGCCTTCCACGCTCCCAGAGGCCGGCCTGCCCCGCCATCCGGGCCCCGGGGTGCCGCCTCTGCTTCAGCCGACCACGCGCCCGTTCAGCACCACCCGGCGCGGCGCGGTCAGCACGCCCACGTCCTTGCGCGGGTCCTCGTCGTAGACGACGAGGTCGGCCGGGGCGCCCTCGTCCAGGCCGGGGCGGCCGAGCCAGGTCCGGGCCGTCCAGGTTCCCGCCGCCAGGGCCTCGACGGGCGGGATGCCCGCGGTGACCAGCTCGGCGACCTCGGCCGCCGCGAGGCCGTGGGCGAGTCCGCCGCCCGCGTCGGTGCCGACGAACACGGGGACGCCGGCGTCGTAGGCGTTCCGCACGGTGTCGTAGCGGCGTTCGTGGAGCCGGCGCATATGGGCCGACCAGCGCGGGAACCGGGCCTCGCCGCCGTCGGCGAGCTGCGGGAAGGTGGCGATGTTGACCAGGGTCGGGACGATGGCGACGCCCCGTTCGGCGAACAGCGGGATCAGGTCCTCGGTCAGGCCCGTCGCGTGCTCGATGCAGTCGATGCCCGCCTCGACGAGGTCCTGGAGGGAGTCCTCCGAGAAGCAGTGCGCGGTGACCCGGGCGCCCAGGCGGTGCGCCTCGGCGATCGCCGCCTCCACCGCCCCGCGCGGCCAGCAGGCCGACAGGTCGCCGAGGTCGCGGTCGATCCAGTCCCCGACCAGCTTCACCCAGCCGTCGCCGCGCCGCGCCTCCTGGGCGACGTAGGCGACGAGGTCGTCCGGCTCGATCTCCCAGGCGTAGTTGCGGATGTAGCGGCGGGTGCGGGCGATGTGCCGCCCGGCACGGATGATCTTCGGCAGGTCGTCGCGGTCGTCGATCCAGCGGGTGTCGGAGGGCGAGCCCGCGTCGCGGATCAGCAGCGTGCCCGCGTCCCGGTCGGTCAGCGCCTGCTTCTCGGCGACGTCCCTGGGGACCGCGCCGTGCCGGTCGAGTCCCACGTGGCAGTGCGCGTCGACGAGGCCGGGCAGGGCCCAGCCCCTGACGGTACGGATGTCGCGGGCGCCGACGGGACGGCCGTAGGAGATCCGGCCGTCCACGACCCACAGCTCGTCGCGGACCTCCTCGGGTCCGACGAGCACCCGTCCCTTCACGTGCAGCACCGTGCGATCGCTCATGTACGGCACCTTAGTGAGCCGCTAGTCGGCCTTGCCCACCTGGTCCGAGGTCTCCTCCTCCACCTCGGCCATGGCGGGGTCGAGGAGGCGGGAGAGGAAGTGGCGGGTGCGGTCGTGGCGCGGGGCTCCGATGACCTGCTCGGGGGTGCCGTCCTCGACGATCACGCCGCCGTCCATGAAGACGACCCGGTCGGCGACCTCGCGGGCGAAGGTCATCTCGTGGGTGACGACCATCATCGTCATGCCCTCGTCGGCGAGCATGCGCATCACCGCGAGGACGTCCCCGACCAGTTCGGGGTCCAGGGCCGAGGTCGGCTCGTCGAACAGCATCACCTCGGGGCCCATGGCCAGGGCCCGGGCGATGGCGACGCGCTGCTGCTGGCCGCCGGACAGGGAGGAGGGGTAGGCCGCCGCCTTCTCGGACAGGCCCACGCGCGCCAGGTTCTCGGCGGCCACCTTCGCGGCCGCAGCCTTGTCGCGGCGCAGCACCCGCCGCTGCGGCAGCGTGAGGTTCTCGGTCACCGTCAGGTGCGGGAACAGGTTGAACTGCTGGAAGACCATGCCGATGCGACGGCGTACGGCGTCGATGTCGACGTCCGGGTCGGTCAGTTCCGTGCCGCCGACGAACACCTGCCCCTTGGTCGGCTCCTCCAGCAGGTTCACGCAGCGCAGCAGCGTCGACTTGCCCGAGCCGGACGGGCCGATGACACAGACGACCTCGCCCCGGCCGATCTCCAGGTCGATGCCGCGCAGCACCTCATTGGCGCCGAACGACTTGTGCAGCGCGCGTACCTCGATCTCGGGTCGGCTCATTTCACGGCCTCCTGGGCCTTCGCCTCCATGCGGCGTACGACGAAGCCGAGCGGGATCGTGACCAGCAGGTAGCACAGTCCGGCGACCAGGATCGGCGTGGAGTTGGCGGTCTGGCTGGCCAGGTCGCGGCCGTACTTGGACAGTTCCCGCTCCTCCAGGGTGACGCCGAGGAACAGCACCAGCGAGGAGTCCTTGAACAGCAGCACCAGTTCGTTGGTGAGCGGCGGGAGGATGACGCGGAACGCCTGCGGGATGATGATGGAGATCATCGCCCGCGCGGGCGAGAAGCCGAGTGAACGGGCCGCCTCCATCTGCCCCTTGGGCACGGCCTGGATGCCCGCGCGGATCGTCTCGGCCATGTAGGCGGCGGCCACCAGGCCGAGCGCCAGGGCGACCTTGCCGTACGTGCCGCCGATGATCTCGGTGCCGGGGAAGGCCAGCGGTACGGCGACGCCGATGAAGATGAAGATCAGCAGGGCGGGCAGGCCGCGGAAGATCTCGATGTAGATCCCGGCGAGCCAGCGGTACGGCCCCACGGAGGACAGCCGCATCAGCGCGATCACCATGCCGAGGGCCAGCCCCACGGCGAAGCCGGACACCGTGTAGAGCACGGTGTTCTTCAGCGCCAGCTCGATGACGTCCGGGAACATGCGCTCGGCGATGTCCGCCTGCGCGAACTGGTTCTGGAGCCGGTCCCAGTCGGCGGAGACCGCGAAGGCGATCACGGCCGCGACGAAGACGGCGTACTGGACGCCGCGCGAGACGCCGCGCTTCTGCCGCCGGGTGAGGCCCTTCTTCTTCGGCTGGACTTCGGGCGTGGCCGTGTCCGTCATGAGGCGGCGGGCGACGCGGCGGACTCGTCGTAGGGACCGATCCACTGCTCGTACAGCTTCTTGTACGTGCCGTCGGCCTTGGCGTCCGCGATCGCCTTGTTGATGGCGGCGAGGAGCTTGGTGTTGCCCTTCTTCACCGTGAAGCCGTACTGCTCGCCGGTGTTGATCTGCTCGGCGACCTCGAAGGCATCGGCGTTGGCCTTGTCCTTCAGCCAGCCCTGGACGACCGGGTAGTCGATGACGACGGCCTGGACCTGGCCGGTGCGCAGGCCGTTGAGGACGGCGTCGGAGGACTCGAAGGAGACCGGGTCGAGGCCCTTGCTCTTGGCGTAGTCCTCACCGGTCGTCTGTGCCTGGGCGCCGAGCTTCTTGCCCTTGAGGCCGGCGAAGGAGGAGATGCCGCTCTTCTTGTCGACCAGTACGGCCTGGGTGGCGTTGAAGTACGGGTCGGAGAAGTCGACGTTCTTCTTGCGCTCCTCGGTGATGGTCATGCCGGCGGCGGCGAGGTCGCACTGGCCGGCGTTGAGGGACCCGCCGGTTTTGAAGTTCTCGAAGGGCTGGTCGACGATGTCCTGCTTCACGCCCAGGTCCTTGGCGACCAGGTCGATCAGCGACACGTCGAAACCCTGCACCTTGCCGTCGATCTCCGACTGGAACGGCGGATACGGCAGGTGGGTGCAGGTGGTGAGCTTGCCCGCCTTGACGAGTTCGACGCCGCCCGGGGCCGTCTTCTTGCCGCTGCCGCCGTCGTCGGTGGAGGTGCAGCCGGCCACGAGCAGCAGCCCGGCCGTCGCGGTGGTGGCGGCCAGGATGCGGGCCCGGTGCCCGGGGTGCGTGTTCACGGCGAGCCTCCTGTGAGTGAACTGTGGGTTCCGATCATAAGGAGAAGTTTGAGTGACTGAAAACAATCCGATGGCTGCGGGGGGCGTCGGGCCTGCGAAGTCACCGGTTGTAGGGGGCTGGGGCTCGGTCGTAGCGGGCTGGGGCGCGGCGGTTACGCTCGTTCCCGTTGTTCCCGCGAGTAGTCCCGCGAGTTGTCCCCGCACGTGAAGAGAGTGCCACCGTGACGCATCCGTTTCTGGACCTGACCCCGCTCGGTGCGGACCGTTTCGCCGCGATCGAGGACCGTGTGGCACGGCTGCTGCGCACCGAGCAGGACGTCGTGATCATGCAGGGCGAGGCACTGCTGCCGCTGGAGGGCGCGATCCGCGCCGCGGCCGGTCCGGGCACGACGGCCCTGAACGTGATCACGGGCCCGTACGGGCGGACCTTCGGCGACTGGCTGCGCGATTGCGGGGCGACGGTGGTCGACTTGGCGGTGCCCTTCCACACGGCGGTCACGGCCGAGCAGGTCCGGCAGGCTTTCGCCGAGCACCCGGAGATCGACTTCGTGTCGCTGGTGCACGCGGAGGCGGCGACCGGCAACACCAATCCGGTCGCGGAGATCGGCGCGGTGGTGCGGGAGCACGGGGCCCTGTTCTATCTGGACGCGGTGGCGTCGATCGGTGCCGAGCCGGTGCTGCCGGACGCGTGGGACGTGGACCTGTGCGTGATCGGGGCGCAGAAGGCGATGGGCGGGCCGGCCGGGGTGTCGGCGGTGTCGGTGAGCGAGCGGGCCTGGGCCCGGATGGCGGCGAACCCGCGGGCGCCGCGCCGGTCGTACCTGTCGCTGCTCGACTGGAAGGAGCGGTGGATCGACGGCGGCCGCAAGGCGCTGCTGCACGCTCCTGCGCAGCTGGAGATGCTGGCGCTGGAGGCGTGCGTGGAGCGGATCGAGACGATCGGGCTGGAGGCGGTGATGGCCCGGCACGCCTCCTCGGCGGCGGCCACGCGGGCCGGGGCGGTGGCGCTCGGCGGCGGGCTGGAGCCGTACGTGTACGAGGCCCGGGACGCGGCGCCGGTCGCGACGACGCTCCGGGCGCCGTCCGGGGTGGTGGCGTCGGAGCTGGTGGCCAGGGCGCTCCAGGCGGATCCGGCGGCGCCGCTCGCCGCCGGCGGGGGTGCGCTGGCCAAGGAGATGATCCGGGTCAACCACTACGGGGCGGACGCGACGCCGGGCACCGTGCGGGCGAGCCTGGCGGCACTGGGCGCGGCACTCTCCGAGGCGGGCCTGTCGGTGGACGTGGCGGGGGCACTGCGGGCGGCCGAGGAGGCGTGGCGGTAGCAGGGGTTCACGGCCGGGCGGCGGCCCGGGCCAGCCGCCGGGCGGGAACCGGGGTCCGAGGCCGGGCGGTGGCCCGGGCCAGCCGCCGGGCGGGAACCGGGGTCCGAGGCCGGGCGGTGGCCCGGGCCAGCCGCCGGGCGGGAGCCGGGGGCCAAGGCCGGGCGGCAGCCCGGGGCCGCCGCCGTGCGAGAGCCAGGGTCCACCGCCGGGCGGCAGCCAGAGGCGAAGCCGGGCGAGAGCCAGAGGCCGAAGCCGGGCGAGAGCCAGAGGCCGAAGCCGGGCAGGAGCCGGGGCCGCCGCCGGGCGAGAGCCAGGGTCCACCGCCAGCAGGAGCCGGGGCCCAAGGCCGGGCAGGAGCCAGAGCCCGCCGCCGGGCGGCAGCCAGAGCCCGCCGCCGGGCCGCAGCCCGGGTCCGCCGTCGTTGTCAGTCGTCCGTGCCATGCTCGCCGCATGACCACCAACAGCCCTGCCGACAACACCCCCGCCGACGCCCCCATCACCCTTCCCGACGGCCGTCCCGTCCCGCATCTCACCGGTGACGAGCGGGCCATGCTGGAGAGCTGGCTGGACTTCCACCGGGCCACGCTGGAGCTGAAGTGCGCCGGGCTGGACGACGCGCAGGTGCGGACGGCGTCGGCCGAGCCGTCCACGCTGACGCTGCTCGGGCTGGTGCAGCATCTCGCCGAGGTCGAGCGGAACTGGTTCCAGCGGGTGGCCGCCGGCCTCGACGTGCCACCGGTGTACGAGGACGGCACCGGCTACACGCTGGACCCGGGGCGGGGGCTCGACGAGGCGCTCGGGATCTGGCGGCGGGAGATCGCACGGGGGCGGGAGCTGTGCGCGGGGCTGCCGCTGGACCACATCGGGCGGGTCGCCGAGGGCCCGGTGCCCGGGATGGCGGTCAGCATGCGCTGGGTCCTGATCCACATGATCGAGGAGTACGCCCGGCACAACGGTCACGCCGATCTCCTGCGGGAACGTATCGACGGAGTGACCGGGGCTTGAATTAAACGTGTTTCCGAGACGACCCGCATGTAAGCTGGCACACAATTAGGAATTCCTTCAAGAACAGCTTCCCGTATTCTTCTGCCCGCTTTCTCCAATCCTAAACCCAAAGATTTTGAGGACACCTGGAGAAGGAATTCGGACAGATCTCGTGGTGATTACACGGCTGTGACGCGTTACACACCGTGACCACTATGCCCGGTATTACCCGGACAATATTGGGCATACCGCTGCCCTTTTACGCGGAGCCTCGCGCTCGCGCGATAACACAGGACCGGCTCATACGTAACCCCTCCCGGCGATGCAATTTCGAATTTCGCTGGGTAAGTTCAATTCGCATGACTGCCGTACAAGCAGATCCGCAAATCGACCGCCCCACGGTGGCTGACGGAGCCGCACTGTGGCGGATGGCGAAGGACTCGAAGGTTCTCGACCTGAACTCGTCCTACAGCTATCTGCTGTGGTGCCGCGACTTCGCGGCCACGTCGGCCGTAGCGCGTGACGAGCACGGCGAGCCGATGGGTTTCATCACCGGGTACGTGCGGCCGGACAGCCCGCACACCCTGCTGGTCTGGCAGGTGGCGGTGGACGAGGCGCACCGCGGGCGCGGGCTGGCCGCCACGCTGCTCGACGGTCTGGTCGCCCGGACCGCCACGGAACGCGGGGTGACGACGGTGGAGACCACCATCACCCCGGGCAACACCGCCTCGGAGCGCCTGTTCACGTCATTCGCCGAGCGGCACGGCGCCCGGCTGGAGCGCGAGGTGCTGTTCGACACGGCCGTGTTCCCCGACGGGCCGCACGACCCAGAGGTCCTGTACCGCATCGGCCCGCTGTCCCACTGACTTCCCCCGACTCCCCAGACTTCCCCCACGCACCGAGGAGCGATTCGTCGTGACCATCACCCAGCCCGACCTGAGCGTCTTCGAGACCGTCGAGTCCGAGGTACGCAGCTACTGCCGCGGCTGGCCCACCGTCTTCGACCGTGCGGTGGGCAGCCGCATGTACGACGAGGACGGCCATGAGTACCTCGACTTCTTCGCCGGAGCCGGGTCACTGAACTACGGGCACAACAACCCCGTCCTGAAACGCGCCCTGATCGACTACCTGGAGCGCGACGGCGTCACGCACGGGCTCGACATGTCGACCACCGCCAAGCGCACGTTCCTGGAGGCCTTCCAGAACCTGCTGCTGCGGCCGCGCGACCTGCCGTACAAGGTCATGTTCCCGGGCCCGACCGGCACCAACGCCGTGGAGGCCGCGCTGAAGCTGGCGCGGAAGGTGAAGGGGCGCGAGTCGATCGTGTCCTTCACCAACGCCTTCCACGGCATGTCGCTCGGCTCGCTGGCCGTGACCGGCAACGCGTTCAAGCGGGCCGGCGCCGGCATCCCGCTGGTGCACGGCACGCCCATGCCGTTCGACAACTACTTCGACGGCACCGTCGAGGACTTCCTGTGGTTCGAGCGGCTGCTGGAGGACCAGGGCTCCGGCCTGAACAAGCCGGCCGCCGTGATCGTCGAGACCGTGCAGGGCGAGGGCGGCATCAACGTGGCCCGGGCCGAGTGGCTGCGCGCCCTGTCCGAGCTGTGCGAGCGGCAGGACATGCTGCTGATCGTCGACGACATCCAGATGGGCTGCGGCCGTACCGGCGCCTTCTTCTCCTTCGAGGAGGCGGGCATCACGCCGGACATCGTCACCGTCTCGAAGTCGATCAGCGGCTACGGCCTGCCCATGTCGCTCTGCCTGTTCAAGCCGGAGCTCGACATATGGGAGCCCGGTGAGCACAACGGCACCTTCCGCGGCAACAACCCCGCCTTCGTCACGGCGACCGCGGCCCTGGAGGCGTACTGGGCCGACGGCTCCGCGATGGAGAAGCAGACCCGCAAGCGCGGCGAGCAGGTCGAGCAGGCCATGATCTCCATCACCGAGGAGAACCTGGCCGACGTCAAGGAGTACCGGGGCCGCGGCCTGGTGTGGGGCCTGGAGTTCCACGACAAGGACCGTGCGGGCAAGGTCGCCAAGCGGGCCTTCGAGCTCGGCCTGCTCATCGAGACGTCCGGGCCGGAGAGCGAGGTCGTGAAACTGCTCCCCGCCCTGACCATCACGCCCGAGGAACTGGACGAGGGTCTGTCGACGCTGGCCCGCGCCGTCCGTGAGACCGCCTGATCGAGCAACCGGCACCACCCCAATTAGGAGGCATCGCAGCACCGTGATTGTCCGTTCGTTCAAGGAGATCGAAGGTACCGACCGGCACGTGAAGTCGGCGTCCGGCACGTGGGAGAGCAAACGCATCGTCCTCGCCAAGGAGAAGGTCGGCTTCTCCCTGCACGAGACGATCCTGTACGCGGGTACGGAGACGTCGATGTGGTATGCCAACCACATCGAGGCCGTCGTCTGCGTGGAGGGCGAGGCCGAGCTGACCGACCGCGAGACCGGGAAGTCGTACACCATCACGCCCGGCACGATGTACCTCCTGGACGGGCACGAGAAGCACACGCTGCGGATCAAGAAGGACTTCCGCTGCCTCTGCGTCTTCAATCCGCCCGTGACCGGACGGGAGGACCACGACGAGAACGGCGTCTACCCGCTGCTCACCGAGGAGGTGTGACGTTTCCATGACCGCCATCACCGACACCACCACCACCGGTATCCCCGACCTGTATCCCAGTCGGGGCGCCACCGAGGTGCTCACCCCGCGCCAGGACCCGGTCGTCTGGGGCGCCCCCGACGCGCCCGGTCCGGTCGCGCCGGCCGATCTGCTCTCCTTCGAGCGTGACGGCTTCCTCGCCATCGACGAGCTGATCACCGACGACGAGGTCGCCGTCTACCGGAACGAGCTGAACCGGCTGGTGAACGACCCGGACATCCGTGCCGACGAGCGGTCGATCGTCGAGCCGAAGTCCAAGGAGATCCGCTCGGTCTTCGAGGTGCACAAGATCAGCGAGGTGTTCGCCAAGCTGGTGCGGGACGAGCGGGTCGTCGGCCGTGCGCGGCAGATCCTCGGCTCGGACGTCTACGTCCACCAGTCGCGGATCAACGTCAAGCCGGGCTTCGGGGCCAGTGGTTTCTACTGGCACTCCGACTTCGAGACGTGGCACGCCGAGGACGGTCTGCCGCGGATGCGCACGGTGTCGGTCTCGATCGCGCTGACCGAGAACTACGACACCAACGGCGGACTCATGATCATGCCGGGGTCGCACAAGACGTTCCTCGGGTGCGCGGGGGCCACGCCGAAGGACAACTACAAGAAGTCGCTGCAGATGCAGGACGCGGGCACGCCGTCGGACGAGGCGCTGACCCTGCTGGCCTCGCAGCACGGCATCAAGTTGTTCACGGGCAAGGCCGGTTCGGCGACGTGGTTCGACTGCAACTGCATGCACGGTTCCGGCGACAACATCACGCCGTTCCCGCGCAGCAACGTGTTCATCGTGTTCAACAGCGTGGAGAACACTGCGGTGGAACCGTTCGCGGCGCCGGTGCGGCGGCCGGAGTTCATCGGCGCTCGGGACTTCACGCCGGTGAAGTGACCGTGTGACGAAGCTGCCGGGTGGGGCCTCCTCGTGTGGGACGGGAGGCCCCACCCGGTTTTTTCATGCCTTCATGCCTTCAGGACGTCCAGGAGCCGGTCGACGTCCGCCGCCGTGTTGTAGAGGTGGAACGCGGCTCGCAGATTCCCCGCCCGGTCGGACACCTCGATGCCCGCCCGGCTCAGCTCGCCCTGCCGGTGGCCGAGCCCCGGCACGGACACGATCGCCGAGCCCGGCGCGGGCACCGGCGCGTGCCCCAGCTCGGCGAGCCCGACGCGGAAGCGGTCCGCGAGGGCGACGTCGTGGGCGTGCACGACGTCGACGCCGATGTCCTCCAGCAGCTCCAGGGAGGCGCGCAGCCCGGCGTAACTGAAGAGCGACGGGCTGATGTCGAAGCGCCGTGCGGAGTGGGCGAGTTCCTCGACGGGGCCGTAGCAGCTGTCCCAGGGCTTCTCACCGGCGACCCAGCCGGCGAGCAGCGGCGTGAGCCCGCCGAAGTCCCGCGGGGCGACGAAGAACGCGGCCCCGTGCGGTCCCAGGAGCCACTTGAAGCCGACGGCGGCGAGGAAGTCGTCCGCGTCGGCCTCCATCGGCAGCCAGCCGGCCGACTGGGAGGCGTCGACGTAGGTGCGGGCCCCGTGCGCCCGGGCCGCCTCGCGCACGGCCTGCAGGTCGGCGAGCCGGCCGTCGGCGGACTGGACGGTGCTGACCGCGACGAGCGCGGTGCCGGGGCGGACGGACTCGGCGAGCCGCTCCAGGGGCACGGCGCGCACCTTGAGGTCGCCGCGCGCGTGGAACGGGTTCACCAGGGAGGCGAAGTCGGCCTCCGCGGTGAGGACTTCGGCGCCCTCGGGCAGTGAGGCGGCGATCAGCCCGCCGTACTCGGCGACCGAGGCGCCGGTGGCGACCCGCTCGGCCGGCACGCCGGCCAGCCGGGCGAAGGAAGCGCGAGCGGCCTCGACGTCCTCGTACAGGGGACCCAGGGGCGTGCCCTCCGCGCGCATCCGCACCGCCTGCTGTACGGCGGTGACGGTCCGGGCGGGCAGGAGCCCGTTGCTCGCGGTGTTGAGGTAGGTGTGCTTCGGGGCGAACTCGGCACGGACGAGGTTCTCGAAGGTCTCCATGGAACCACTCTGCGTCCCCTGGATCTCCCCGTCCATTGCCGATTTCTGCGTGATGCCGCTAAGGAGCGCTTATGGATATGCCCCGACCTGCGTTTTCAGCGCTGGGGCACCGCACAGCCGTCCGGCCCGCAGGCGTCCGCGTCACCGCTGTCGACGATCGTCAGGGACGAGCGCTCGCCGTACGCCTGGGCCAGGGCCCGGGCGAAGACCTCCGCGGGCTGGGCACCGGAGACGCCGTACGTGCGGTCGAGCACGAAGAACGGCACACCACTCGCGCCCAGCTGCGCGGCCTCGCGCTCGTCGGCGCGGACGTCGTCGGCGTAGGCGCCGGGATCGGCGAGCACCGCGCGGACGGCCTGCGCCTCCAGCCCGGCGGCCACGGCGAGCTCCACCAGCCGCTCGTCGTCGTTGAACACGGAGCGCTCCTCGGCGAAGTTCGCCCGGTACAGCAGGTCGAGCAGCGTCTCCTGGCGCCCCTGCTCCTTGGCGAAGTGCAGCAGGCGGTGCATGTCGAAGGTGCTGCCGTGGTCGCGGCCCCGGGTGCGGTAGTCCAGGCCCTCGGCGGCGGCCTGCGCGCCGAGGTTGTCTTCACCGGCCTCGGCCTGGGCCTCGCTCATGCCGTACTTCCTGGTGAGCATCGTGATCACGGGCTGGATGTCGTCCTTGGCGCGGCCCGGGTCCAGCTCGAAGGAGCGGTGCACCACCTGGACGTCGTCGCGGTGGGGGAACTCCCGCAGCGCCTTCTCGAAGCGGGCTTTGCCCACGTAGCACCAGGGGCAGGCGATGTCGCTCCAGATCTCGACGCGCATGTCTTCGGCTCTCTCCAGCTCGTCCGGGGTGCGGAGGCTCCCTCCGCCGAGTTGGTGAACATTCAAACAGCTGGGTTCATTCCGCGGTTAGGGGGAGCCTCATCGTCAGGTGGTGATCCCCCGGCTCGGCAGGTTCCGGCGCCCACCCGTGCCGCCGGTAGAACCGCTGCGCCCGCCGGTTGTCGACGTGCACCTCGAGAACGGCCGTGTGCTTGCCGCCGGATGTCCATGACTCGACGCAGGCCGTGTGCAGGGCGCTGCCGACGCCGCGGCCCCAGCGGTCCGGGTCGACGTGGAACTGGAACAGCTTCACCGTGTCCGCCGGGACGCCCTCGGGAGTGCGGAAGGAGGCCAGGCCGACGATGCGTCCCGCCTCTTCGACGCACAGCACCCGGCCGTCCGGTCGTGCGAGGGCGCTTCGCCAGGCGGCGAGCCAGTCGGTGCCGTCCTGCGGCAGCCCGTCGGGGTAGTAGGTCGCCCGGGATCGCGCGTGCAGTGCGACGATGTCCTCCACCTCTGCGGGCAGGACGGTACGGATCATCACCACGCCTCAGCTCCCGTCGCGCAGGTCGTTCGGCCAGTGGGGCCTGAACTCGATGTGGTCGTACGTCACCACGCAGCCCTCCCCCATCGGCGACTGGGTCATGAAGCCGATCAGGGCCGCGCCCGTCTCCTTCTCGTCGCCGAGGGTGAAGAGGCGGACGAAGGTCCAGCGCTCACCGTCGCGGGAGGCGTGGAAGGCGAAGGCGCGGCCGGTGCGGCTCACCCGGAGCCAGACGGAACTGCCGTCGACGGTGAAGGAGTTGGCGTCGTCGGAGTGCCCCCGGGTGACCACCGTGCAGACGGTGGGCACGTCCGGGGAGTACTCCAGACAGAGCTTGGCCCAGGCGCGCTCGCCGACATGGACGTAGAGCACCCCGGCGTCGAACGCGGCACCGAACCCGACCGTGACCCGCGCGATCAGCTGAAAGTCCCCTTCGGGCGCCCCCAGCAGCCGCGGCGCGTCGGAAGCGGGGTCCAGCCCTTCCCCCGTGGGCGGCACAAACCGATCCTGCCGCGCCCCGGCCCACCCGGTGAGCACCCCGTCCTCATAGGACCAGTGGGCCTCGGGCCCGTATGTGCGCAGAGCGAAAGGAAGTTCGGGAAGTTCCAGATCCATCCAACTCAGTCTTCCAGGTCCGACCTCCAGGGGCGCGGGGAACTGCGCGATCAACCCCAACGAACCGCCACCCCCGCAACTCACCGCACCCCTACGGCGCTACCGCTCCAAACGCCCGTTGAACCGCCGAGGCAGCCCCAACGGATTCTCATCCCGCAGCTCGGCCGGAAGCAGCGCCTCCGGAGCGTTCTGGTAGACAACCGGCCGCAACCACCGCTCGATCGCCGTACCGCCCACCGACGTGGACGTAGACGTCGTCGCCGGGTACGGCCCCCCGTGATGCTGAGCCGGCGCGACGGCGACCCCCGTCGGCCACCCGTTCACCAGCACACGCCCGGCCAGCGGCGTCAGCTCCTGCAGAAGCTCCGCGCCCCGGCCCTGCCCCGCGGCCTCCTCCTCGGACAGCTGCACCGTCGCCGTGAGGTTGCCCGGCAGCCGCGACAGCACGGCCTTCACCTCGTCCTCGTCCTCGTAGCGGGCCACCACGGTGACCGGCCCGAAGCACTCCTCCAGGAGCAGGTCGTGCTCACCCTCCTGCGCCAGCCTGCTCGCCGGCACCGTGAGGAAGCCCGCGCTGACGGTGTGCTCGCCGCCCGCCCCCGGGGTGACCGGGGAGTCGACGTCAGGCAGCTCGGCCCGCTCGGCGACACCGGCGACGAAGTTGTCGCGCATGCGGTGGTCGAGCAGGACCCCGGCGTCGGTGTCGCTGACGGCGTCGGTCAGCGACTTCAGCAGGGCGTCACCGGCGGCGCCGGACGGCGCGAGGACGAGGCCCGGCTTCACGCAGAACTGGCCGACACCCAGCGTCATCGAACCGGCGAGGCCCGAGCCGATCGCCTCGGCCCGCTCGGCGGCGGCGGCCTCGGTGACGACGACCGGGTTCAGCGAGCCCAGCTCGCCGTGGAACGGGATCGGCACGGGACGCGCGGCGGCCGCGTCGAACAGCGCACGCCCGCCCCGCACGGAACCGGTGAAGCCGGCCGCGGCGACCAGCGGGTGCTTGATCAGCTCGACACCCGCCTCGAAGCCGTGCACCAGCCCGAGGACACCCTCGGGGATGTCGTGCCGGGCGGCGGCGCGGCGCAGCACCTTCGCGACGTACTCGGACAGGGCCGGATGGTCCGGGTGGGCCTTCACGACGACGGGGCAGCCGGCCGCGAGGGCGCTCGCCGTGTCGCCGCCGGCGACGGAGAAGGCGAAGGGGAAGTTCGAGGCCGAGTAGACGGCGACGACGCCCAGGGGCACCTTGTAGCGGCGCAGGTCCGGGATGGGCGGGGTCGCGGTGTCGTCGGGGTGGTTGATGACGACGTCGAGGAAGGCGCCCTCGTCGACGATGTCGGCGAAGGCCCGCAGCTGGTAGCAGGTGCGGGCGAGCTCGCCGGTCAGCCGGACCGGGCCGAGCGCGGTCTCGGCGTCGGCGGTCTCGACGAGACCGTCCTTGGCCGCCTCAAGCTCCTCGGCGGCGCTGCGCAGGAAGGCCGCGCGGACGGTACGGTCGGCGAGCGAGCCACGCGCCTCGTGCGCGGCGCGGACGGCGGCGTCCACCTCCTGGGCTGTGGCCTCCACCGCAACCTGTTCACGCTGCTTCCCGGTTCGGGGGTCGACACTCCAGACTGGTGCTGCTGCCACCGCGGGTCCCTCCACACATGTAATGCCGCAGTACTGGGTCATCCACCAGGGACGTTCGATATACTGAACGCTGTCTCTGATGATGAATATGCTGTGGAGACTATTTCCCGTCGAACGAAGGGGTCAAGGGCGATGTCGGCTGGCGAGACGGGCGGCGGGGCGCAGGTCAAGTCCGCGGTACGAACGGTTGAACTGCTCGAATACTTCGCCGGGCGTCCCGGTATGCACTCGCTCGCGGCGGTCCAGGAGGCCGTCGGATACCCCAAGTCCAGTCTCTACATGCTGCTGCGCACGCTCGTCGAGCTGGGCTGGGTGGAGACGGACGCGACGGGCACGCGGTACGGCATCGGGGTGCGGGCCCTGCTGGTCGGCACGTCGTACATCGACGGCGACGAGGTCGTGGCGGCGGCCCGCCCGACGCTGGACCGGCTCTCGGACGACACGACCGAGACGATCCACCTGGCCCGCCTCGACGGCACGAACGTCGTCTACCTCGCCACCCGCCAGTCGCAGCACTACCTGCGTCCCTTCACCCGGGTCGGCCGCCGCCTGCCCGCGCACTCCACGTCCCTCGGCAAGGCGCTGCTGAGCACCTACTCCGACGAGCAGGTCCGCAAGATGCTCCCGGAGACGCTGCCCGCGCTGACCGAGAACACGATCACCGACCGCGAGAAGCTCATCGAGGAGCTGCACCAGGTCCGGGAGCAGGGCTTCGCCGTGGACCGCGAGGAGAACACGCTGGGGCTGCGCTGCTTCGGCGTGGCGATCCCGTACCGCACGCCGGCGCGGGACGCGATCAGCTGCTCGGTTCCGGTGGCGCGGCTCACGCCGGCGCACGAACAGCTGGTGAAGGACGCACTGTTCGACGCGCGGGACCGGCTGACACTGGCCACCCGTAGGCTCTGAGGCATGAACGTCGAGCTGCGCCAGGTCCACGACAGCGATCTGCCGGTCTTCTTCCGGCAGATGAACGACCCGGAGGCGCTCCGTATGGCGGCCTTCGTTCCCAAGGACCCGGCCGACCGGGACGCCTTCGACGCCCACTGGGCCAAGATCCGGTCCTCGTTCGACGTGGTGCGGACCGTCCTGGCCGACGGGGACGTGGTCGGCAGCGCGGCGGTGTACGGCGTGGCGGGCGAACGTGAGGTGACGTACTGGGTCGACCGCGCGTACTGGGGGAAGGGCATCGCCACGGCGGCCCTGCGGGCGCTGCTGACGGAGGTGCCCGAGCGCCCCTTGTACGCACGGGCGGCGTCGGACAACGCGGGCTCGCTGCGCGTGCTGGAGAAGTGCGGGTTCCGTGCGGTCGCCTCGGCCCGGGGGTACGCGCAGGCCCGGGGCGCCGAGATCGACGAGACCGTGCTGATCCTGGAGGACTGAGCCGCCCTCCCCCGTCCGGCGGAGACGGATCGTCATCGCGCAGGAGGTGGCGGGAGCCTGTCCGGCGCGAGCCTGATCGCATGCCTCAGTCGATCGCTTCCCGCCCCGCCGTTGGCCTCAGCCGCCCCCGGCGACTCCTGCGTGCCGTCGCCGTCCTCTCCTGCGTGCCCTACCTCGGGCTCAAGGCCGCGTGGATCGCCGGGAGCCACATCGGCATCCCGGAGGGGAGCGGGCTGCTCGACGACCGGGTGGGCATGGCCGTGATCAACAGTCTCTCCGTGCTGCTGGACAGCGCGGTGATCGTGCTGGCGCTGGTGCTGACCCGGCCGTGGGGGCTGCGGGTGCCCGCGTGGCTCCTGGCCTTGCCCGTCTGGGTGGCCACCGGGCTGCTCGCGCCGATCATGGCCGGGTTCCCGGCGCAGCTGGTCGTGAGGGCGTTCGGCGGAGGGAGCGCGGAGTCTCCGGGCCAGGAGGCCTTCCTGGAGGAGTGGGTGTTCACCGTGGTCTACACGGGGTTCATCCTCCAAGGGCTCGCGCTGGGCGCCCTGTTCATGCTCTACGCCCGCGACCGCTGGGGGCACCTGTGGCGCGGGCGGGTGTGGGAGCTGCCCGTGGGGGTCGCGGGGCCGGCCCACCGCGCCCTGGCCGTCGCGGCCGGTGTGCTCGCCCTGCTGCCGCTCGTCCTCCACGTGTTGTGGGCCTGCGGCGGCACCGCCGGGCTCAGCGAGGGCCGGGCGGCGGACCGGGGCGCGGACGTCCACGTCCTGGAAGCGGTGTTCGTCGTGTTCCTCCTCGCGGCCGTCGCCGGCGGCTTCCTGCTGGCCTTCCGGCGGGGCCGGGCGCTGCCCGTGGCCGTGCCGCTCGGTCTGGCCTGGGTCGGCTCGGGCGCCGTGGCCTGCTGGGGCGGTTGGCTGTCGCTCGCCTCCCTCGGCGGCGCCGAGGACATCGCCGACCGTCCGACGCCGCTGATGAGCCTCGCCTACGCTGGTCAGATGCTCGTCGGCTTCCTCGTCGCCGCCATCGGCGTCTACTTCTTCGCGGAGCGCTCGGCCAGGGCCGCGCGGCGGGCGGCGTGAGACGGGCCGCCCGGTCGCTGTTCGGCCGGCGGGCCCGGCTGCGCTGGGTGCATCTCATCCTCGGCGGCGCGCTCGCCATGCCGTACGTCCTGGTCGGGTCGGTGATCATCGGTCCGGCCACCGGCGGCGCGGACGTCTTCGCGTCCTTTCCGCTCCAGCTCGCCTCCTTCGGCGTGGGCCTGCCGCTCGCCGCCGTGACGTCCCTGTTCCCGCTGACCCGGCCGCTGGAGGCCGCCGCCGTGCGCTGGCTGTGCGGTGTCGACACGGACCGGCTCGCCTTCGGGCCGGCGCGGACGCGGGGCGAGAAGGGACGTACGGCGGGCTGGTTCACGCTGCATCTCGGGCTCGGCGGGATCATCGCCGGGATGTCGCTGGCCGTGCCGCCGTTCGCCGTCGTGCTGATCGCGCTGCCGGTCGCCGCGGGACTGGGCGGCACCCGGCTCGGGCTTCCCGAAGTCCTCGACCACGCCTGGACGTTGGCGCTCGCGCCGGTCGCGGGCGCGGCGATGCTCGTCGCCCTGGCGGGGTGCGCGGCCGGCGGCGGCGCGCTGCTGGCCCGCTGGGCGCCGACGCTGCTCGGCCCGTCTCCCGAGGGGCGGCTCGCGGCCGCCGAGGCGCGCGCCGCCGACCTGGCCGTACGCAACCGGCTGGCGCGGGAGCTGCACGACTCCGTCGGCCACGCGCTCAGCGCGGTCGGTCTCCAGGCGAGCGCGGCGCGCCGCGTCCTGGACTCCGACCCGGAGTTCGTCCGCGAGGCCCTCGCCGCGATCGAGGACACGACCCGGCGCACCGTCGGCGAACTCGACGCCGTGCTGGGCGTGCTGCGCGAGGGCGACGCCCCAGGCACGGCCCCCGCGCCGACGCTCGCGGCCGACCTCGACGGGCTGCTGCGTCGCACCCGGGCGGGCGGACAGCGCGTGACGGCCACGGTCCGCACCGATCTGGAGGCGCTGCCCGCGCTGCTGTCCCGGGAGGCCTACCGGATCGTGCAGGAGGGGCTGAGCAACGCCCTCAGGCACGCGGGCGACCGGGTCGCCGTGGACGTGCGGATCGCGGTGACGGGCGGAGCGCTGGAGATCACCGTGGAGAATCCGGTGACCGGCCCCGCCACCGTCACCGGTCCCGCGTCCTCCCGCCCCGGCGGCGGCCACGGGCTGCGCGGCATCGCGGACCGGGTCAGGCTGCTGGGCGGGACCATGACGGCGGGACCGGCCGCCGGTTCGTCCGGACCGGCCGGGAAGAGCTGGCGGTTGCACGTACGTCTGCCGATGAAAGGACCCGTATGACCCGCCCCGCCCCCATCCGTGTCGTCCTCGCCGACGACGAGCGCATGGTCCGCACCGCGCTGCGTGCCATCCTCTCCGCCGAGCCGGACCTGGAGGTGGTGGGTGAGGCGGCCACCGGCGCGGAGGCGGTGTCGGTCGTCCGGGACCTGCGGCCGGACGTCGTCCTCATGGACGTCCGCATGCCGGAGGTCGACGGCATCCGCGCCACCGAGCAGATCCTCGCCACCCTGGGCGAGCCGCCCCGGATCATCGTCGTGACGACCTTCGAGAACGACTCCTACGTCTACGAGGCGCTGCGCGCCGGAGCCGCCGGGTTCCTGCTGAAGCGGGCGGACGCCGACGCGCTGGTGCAGGCGGTCCGGCTGGTGGCGCGCAGTGACAGCCTGCTGTTCCCGGCGGCCGTCCGCACGCTCGCGACGGAGCACGCACGCGCGCACCCGGCGCCGCCGCAGTGGGTGGCGAAGCTCACCGGACGCGAGCGGGAGGTGCTGCGGCACATGGCGCAGGGGCTGACCAACGCGGAGATCGCCCGCCGCATGGAGGTCGGCCCCGCCACGGTGAAGTCACACGTGGCGGCGGTACTGGCCAAGACGGGCACCCGGGACCGCACGCAGGCGGTCATCGCGGCGTACGAGGCACGGTTTCTGAACGCCGGATGAGAAAACGGGACGGGTGGGAACGATCCGCCCCACCTGGCTCGTCTTCCAGTTCGGGATGAACAAGACGATCAGGCGCGCGTCGGTCTTCACGCTGCTGCTGGTGTTCGCTCTGCTGGTCAGGGCGACCTGGGTGCAGTTCTACGAGGGCCAGGCGCTCGCAGACGACAAGGACAACCGGCGGAACGCGATTCTGACGTACTCGGCGCCGCTCGGGAACATCATCGTGGGCGGCCGGTCGGTCACCGGCTCGGCGCCGACGAAGGGCAGCGACCTCAAGTACAAGCGCACGTACACGGACGGCGAGTTGTACGCGGCGGTGACGGGCTTCGCCTCGCAGGCGTACGCGCCGACCCAGCTGGAGGGCATCTACACCGACCTCCTGAACGGCACGGACAGCCGTCTGAAGTCCGTGATGGACACCCTCACCAACCAGCGGGCCGATCCGGGCAACGTGGTGACGACGATCGACCCGGACGTGCAGAAGGCGGCGTACGACGCGCTCGGCGACAAGAAGGGCGGGGCCGTCGCCATCGACCCGAAGACCGGGAAGATACTCGCGGTCGTGTCGACGCCCTCGTACGACCCCTCGTCGCTGACCGACGCCAACACGGCGGGGGTGGCCTGGAAGAAGCTCACGACCGACCCGGAGAAGCCGATGGTCAACCGGGCGCTGCGGCAGCCGCTGCCGCCGGGTTCGACGTTCAAGCTGGTCGTGGCGGCGGCGGCGCTGGAGGACGGGCTGTACTCGTCGGTGGACGAGAGGACGGCCAGCCCCGACCCGTACACGCTGCCGGGCACGACCAGGGACCTGTCGAACGAGAACCCGAACGCGCCCTGCACGAACGCCACGATCCGTACGGCGCTGGAGTACTCGTGCAACAACGTCTTCGCGAAGATGGCCGTCCAGCTGGGTCAGGACAAGGTGAAGGCGATGGCCGAGAAGTTCGGCTTCAACGACGACAAGCTGGATGTGCCGGTGAGGGCCTACACGAGCGTGTACCCCTCGGACATGTACCCGTCGCAGACGGCTCTGACGGGCATCGGCCAGTTCGACGTCACGGCGACGCCCCTGCAGATGGCCATGGTGTCGGCGGCCATAGCCAACGGCGGCAAGCTGGTCTCGCCGCATATGGTTTCGCAGATCACCGACAGCGGCGGTGATGTGTTGCAGGACTACGACGACGACGCGGGCTCGAAGGAGATCGTCTCCTCCTCGACGGCCGAGCAGTTGCAGTCGGCGATGCAGACGGTCGTGGAGAAGGGCACGGGCACGAACGCCCAGGTCCCGGGCGCGACGGTCGGCGGCAAGACGGGTACGGCGCAGCACGGCGAGAACAACAGCCAGGTGCCGTACGCCTGGTTCACCTCGTACGGGAAGTCCGACTCGTCGGGCAAGGAGGTCGCCGTGGCGGTCGTCGTCGAGCAGTCGAACGCGGCCCGCTCGGAGGTCAGCGGCAACGGCCTGGCGGCGCCGGTCGCGAAGGCGATGATGGAAGCGGCGCTCAAGGACTGAACCTCAGCTGCCGACAATCCGTCTGTAGAGACGAGAAGGGCCGCCCCCCTCCCCCCGGGGGCGGCCCTTCTTGCTACTTGGCGCCCAGGAGCTGCTCGATCGGGTCGATCGCGAAGTACACGAGGAACAGCGCCGAGGTCCCCCACAGCAGCCAGTGGACCTCCTTGGCCTTGCCGAGCACGGTCTTGATGACGACGTAGGCGAGGAAGCCGGCGCCGATGCCGTTGGTGATGGAGTAGGTGAACGGCATCACGGCGATGGTGAGGAACGCGGGGATGGCGATGTCGTAGCGGTCCCAGTCGATGTGCTTGACCTGGGTCATCATCAGGAAGCCGACGGCGACCAGGGCGGGGGCGGCCGCCTGGAGCGGGACGATGGTGAGCAGCGGGGTCAGGAACAGCGCGAGGCCGAACAGGCCGCCGGTGACGAGGTTGGAGAAGCCGGTGCGCGAGCCCTCGCCGACACCGGCGGCGGACTCGATGTAGGAGGTCGCCGAGGAGGCCGAGGCCGCGCCGCCCGCGACGGCCGCGGCGCCGTCGATCAGCAGCACCCGGCCGAGGTTCGGGACCTTGCCCTCCTCGTCGAGCAGGCCCGCCTCGGCGCTGATGCCGACGACCGTGCCCATGGTGTCGAAGAAGTCGGACAGGATCAGCGTGAAGACCAGCAGGACGACGGTGATGACGCCGACGCCGGGGGCGCTGAAGGCGCCGAACAGGTCGAAGTGGCCGATGAGTCCGAAGTCGGGGGCGTCGACGAGCTGGTCGGGCCAAGAGGGCGTGGTCAGGCCCCAGGTCTTGATGTCGGCTATGGAGTTGATCACTATGGCCAGCGCCGTCATGGTGACGATGCTGATCAGGATGGCGCCCTTGACCTTGCGGGCGAGCAGGCCGATCGTCAGCAGAACGCCGAGGCAGAAGACGAGAATCGGCCAGCCGGTGAGCGTTCCCGTGCCGCCCAGCTGAACCGGCACGGTGGTGTTCGCGGCGTCCGGGATGCGGCTGACGAACCCGGCGTCGACGAAGCCGATGAAGGCGATGAACAGGCCGATGCCGACGCTGATCGCCTGCTTGAGGGGCTGGGGTATGGCGTGCATGACGGCCTCGCGCAGACCGGTCACCACCAGCACGCAGATCAGCAGGCCTTCGAGGACGATCAGGCCCATCGCGTCGTCCCAGCTCATCAGCGGGGCGATCTGGAAGGCGACCACGGCGTTCAGGCCGAGTCCGGCGGCGAGGGCGAGGGGCAGATTGCCGCCCACGCCCATGATGATCGTCATGACGGCGGCCACCAGGGCGGTGGCGGTGGTGAGCTGGACGGCGTCCAGCTGGTGCCCGAACTTGTCCTTCGCGCTGCCCAGGATGATGGGATTCAGGACAAGGATGTAGGCCATCGTGAAGAACGTGGCGAAGCCGCCGCGTATCTCGCGGCCGAAGGTGGATCCCCGATCGGAGATTTTGAAGAACCGGTCGACGCTGTTCACCGCCGGTGGTGCGGCGTCGGGCCGGTCGGCCACCTTCTGCGTTTCGGACATGGCGAGTGCTCCTCGGTGCCTGGGTGATCGGTGTGCGGATGCTGGCTGGATTGTTCCCGCGTTGAACCACGTTCAGGTTTTCTTCGTGTTACGGAATCAGAGTCCGGCCGGCCATACGCTGTTCGAAGCTCCGTACGAACCGTCCTGAGAACGCTGCTACGCTTCCCGATCTCGTCCGGACCTCCCCCGGATGATCACATGTCATCTACATGACACTCACCGGCACCCCAGCCCGGAGTGCCCGAAGCCGCTGCGAGGAGAGGTCGCCCGTGGGCACAGTCGTCGACGACGCCGCCTCCGTGGAGTTCCACGCCTTCTTCGAGCGTCACTACGCCGAACTGTCCCGCCTGGCCCATCTGCTGACGGGCGAGTCGGACACCGCCGACGATCTGGCGGCGGACGCGTTGCTGGCGCTGTGGCACCGCTGGGACCGGGTGCGCGCGGCCGACCATCCGGCGGCGTACGCGCGCGGTGTGGTCGCCAACCTGGCCCGCACCCGGATCCGCAGCGCCGTGCGCGAGCGGCGGCGCATCGCCCTGTTCTGGTCGCAGCGCGAGGAGAACACCGAGAACCCGGACATCGCGGGCGTCGTCGACGTCCAGGAGGCGCTGCGCAGACTGCCGTTCCGCAAGCGGGCCTGTGTGGTGCTGCGGCACGCCTTCGACCTCTCGGAGAAGGACACCGCGCTCGCCCTCGGCGTCTCGGTGGGTACGGTGAAGAGCCAGACCTCCAAGGGAATGGCCGAACTCCAGCGTTTGCTGGGCACACAGGGAGTGCCGCAGCGGATGCACGCGGCGGTGGGCGCTCCCCGCTGCTCGCCGGTCGTGGAAAGCTTGCGGGCGCGCACCGGTGAGGGCGGAGGAAGGGACCGATGACCATGCGGCGGGACGTGCACGAGGAGCTGCGCGCCCGGCTGCACGAGGCGGCCGGGACGCACCAGCCCGACAGGGAACAGATCCTGGCCCGGGTAGAGCGCGGCATGGCCGGTCCGGCCGGCTCCGGCCACCGGGCGACGCGTCCGCCGGTGTTCGGGTGGATGCGGGTGGCCGGTGCGACGGCCGCGGTGGCGGGTGTGCTGGCCGTGGGCGGTTACGCGGTCGCGTCCGCGGTGAAGGAGGAGACCACCGCCCCGCAGCAGCAGGACGTGGCGACCTCCCCGACGCCCACGCCGTCGCCCGAGGCGACGAGCCGGGCCCCCGCGCCGCCGGTGGATCCCACGCCGTCGGCCCCGCCGGAGCGCCGCGAGTCCGCTCCGCCGCCCTCGCGGACGCCGAGCACCTCCGTCACCGGGCGCCCGCCGGCCGCCACCGAGGACGGGCCGCTGTGGTCGGACGGCTCGGTCGACCCGCACAGCAACGACTTCTGGGCGCAGAGCAACGTCACGATCAAGACCCGCGAGGAACTGACCGCGTTGACCGTGCGGTTGAGCGTCGCGCAGACCGGCGGGGTCTCCGACGCGGGCGCCTGGCGGTCGCTGCCCGAGCAGGACTTCACGCTCACGGTCGGCGAGCAGGACGGCTTCCTCGTCTACACCTGGACACTGAAGGAGGGCCGCAAGGTCCCGGCGGGCGAGTGGGTGTTCGCGGGCCAGTTCGACCACGAGCGCGGCGGCCGTGACGCCGGCGCCGACCGCTACGCGGTGACAGGCGCCGCCGGCGCGCAGCGGCTGTCCGTGGGCGGCGGTTTCGCGGCCGTGGACGACGCCGACGACGACTCGTGAAAAATTCCTGAAGACGCGGCAACCCTTTCCTCGCGGGTGGCGACCACCAGACGCAAGATTCACCCCCCAATGAGGAATCGGTACATGACTGCACCAGCAGAACAGCGCGTCCGCCACCGCCGCCGGGTCACCAAGCGACGGGCGGTGACCGCCGGGTTAGCCGCCTTCGGCATCACGGGAGCGGCGGTCGTCACCACGTCGCTGCTGTCCACCGCGGGCGCCGCGACCTCCTGGCCGACGGACAAGGGCAAGACGCCCGTGTCGGAGACCATCGCGGTCTCCGGTGTCCGCGACGGCGGGATGAAGATGTTCTACGGCACCGGCGCGCTCGGCGGTGACAGCCAGGACGAGGGCCAGGACCCCATCTTCGAACTGGCGGACGGCGCGGTCCTCAAGAACGTCATCATCGGCACCCCGGCCGCTGACGGCGTGCACTGCAAGGGCAGCTGCACGCTGCAGAACGTGTGGTGGACGGATGTCGGCGAGGACGCGGCCAGCTTCAAGGGCAAGTCGTCGTCGGCCGTGTACAAGGTGATCGGCGGTGGCGCGAAGAACGCCGACGACAAGGTGCTGCAGTTCAACGGCGCCGGGACGCTGAACGTGTCGGGCTTCCAGGTGCAGAACGCCGGGAAGTTGGTGCGCTCCTGCGGCAACTGCAAGACGCAGTACAAGCGCACGGTCGTGCTGAACGACATCGACGTGACGGCGCCGATGAACTCGATCGTCGGCGTGAACGCCAACTACGGCGACACGGCCACGCTGTCGAAGATCCGCATCCACGGCGACAGCAAGAAGAAGATCAAGACGTGTGTGCGCTTCGAGGGCAACAACACGGGCAAGGAGCCCAAGGAGCTGACCCCGCCCGGCCCGGACGGCAAGACCTGCAAGTTCAAGGCCTCGGACATCAGCTACCAGTGATGCCGCAGCACGTGTGAACTCCGGCCGGCCCTGATCCCCCCTTGGGCCGGCCGGATGCCGGGTGTCCGGGCCCCCAGCCGGACGTTCCGGCACCCCGGCCCTCCGGAGCCCCCCTCCGGACGGCCGGACAGCCCTGGCCGAGCCCCCCTCGGCCGGTCGGCAGGACGCCCCCGCCGGTGCGAACCGGCGGGGGCGTCGTCGTGCCTTCAGGGCGCGCCCCTCGCATTGATGCGCGTATCGCATGGACAGATCTCGGTTTGATGCTGGACAGCGATCCGGCAGTGCTCCGAAACTCTCGCGTAATACCTCGGCCCGCCCCCCAGCACCATGACCGAGACGAGGACCCATGAGATCGATCCCCAGACGTACGGTGCTCGCCGTCACCGCGGGTGCGGTCGCGGCACCGGCAGTGAGCACGTCGGCCACGGCAGCCCCGTCCGACGGACGGCAAGCGGCCTCCGGACCCGGTCCGGTCCTGCGGACGGACCTCCTGACGCAGGTGACGCCGAGGAACAACTGGCTGGTGACGGCGGTCGCCCTCCAGTACGCGCACCGCATCGACTTACGCGGCGGGACGGTCCCGCCCACCGCCTTCCAGGTGCAGGCCACCGTGGGCGGACGGACAGCGGCCCGTACGGTGACCCGGGTCTACTCCAACACCTCCGCCGAAGTGGACGACCGCTCCCGCCCGGGACGACCGGGGGACCGCCTGATCGTCGAGCTCGATCCGAAGGACGCCAACGCGAGAGCGGTCGGCACCACCGATCCCCTTCCGCTGGACCGCGCCTACTCCGTCAGACAGGTGGCGGACGTGCGCAGCCCGGAGGGTGAAACGGTCCTGCAGGCCGGTCCGTTCGCGCACCGCAACGACGACGTCATCACGCCCGTGGCCGACGACTTCACCGCCGGCTCCTTCACCGACTCCGCAGGCTTCGAACTGGACTTCCGGCTGTACCAGCCCGCGGGATTCCGACGGAACCCGCGGACCCGCACCCGGTACCCGCTCGTCGTCACCCTGCACGGCGGTGGCGAGGTCGCGGACAACAACATGACCCAGCTCACCTCCAACCAGATCGCGGTCACGTTCGCCAAGCCGGAACGACAGCGACGCAACCCCGCGTTCGTCCTCTCTCCGCAGATTCCCCTGCCGCGTCCCATGGACGGACCCGACGGCACGGACTGGACCGACGCGAAGGTGCAGGGCGCGCTGATCGAACTCATCGACACCTTCGTGCGGGAGCACTCGGGCCACGTCGACACCGGCCGGCTGTATCTGGTCGGCCTGTCCTCGGGCGGTCGCGGCATCTACAGCCTGCTGGCCAAACGGCCCGACGTGTTCGCGGCCGCCCTGCCCACGGCCGGCTGGGGCGACGCTGCCGCCATGGAAAGGATCACGCACATCCCGATCTGGGCCGACCACTCGGTCGACGACCCGGTCGTCCCCTACCGGGAGGGCCGGTTCGGCAACCCCGGCACCTGGACCCTGATGAACGCACTGGAGACCGCAGGTGCGCGGGTCACCCGCGGGGAGTGGGCCAACGACCTGCCGAAGACAGAGTTCGAGGCCCGGTCACGGGCCCTCCTGCGGCAGGCCCGTGACGCGCGCAGCCATGTGCTGTTCACGAGCTACACGGCCGGAACGACACCGGTGAGCCCGCATCTGTCGTGGGCCCAGACGTACGAGAACGACGTGGTCATCGACTGGCTCTTCGCTCAGTCCCGCTAGCCGGCCGCTCTCATCGCATCCGGAGGTAGAGCAATGCGTTCCCGCAGTCGTTCCACCGGCACCAGCGCGCCGTTACACACCCGGTCCCGTCCCATGAGGGCGCTGGTCGCATGGGCAACCACCATCGGCTTGGCGCTGACCCTGCTGACGGCCACGGCCGCGCCGGCGACCGCCGCCGGCATCCCGTCCCCGACGACCGCCTCCCTGGAGGCCGCCGACGGGCCGCTGGCCACCGCCACCTACACCGTTCCCCGCCCGAGCGGGTACGGCTCGGGCACGGTCACGTATCCCTCGGCCAGGGGCTCGTACCCGGGCGTCGTGCTGATGCCGGGCTACCAGGGCACCCAGGAGAACCTGCGGTGGCTGGCACCCCGTCTCGCTTCCTGGGGCTTCGTCGTCATCAACGTCGGAACGAACACACTCACCGACGATCCCGAATCGCGCGGCCGGCAGATCAGGGCCGCGGGCACCCAGTTGCTCGCGCTCGGCAAGGCCCCCCGCACCCCGCTGTCGGGGAAGCTCAACGGCACCCTGGGCGCGGCCGGTCACTCGATGGGCGGCGGTGGCGTCATGGCGGCCCTCCGGGACGACCCCCGCTTCCGGGCGGGCGTGCCGACTGCCCCGTACCACCCGAACGGGAACTTCTCCTCTGTCACCGAACCCACCTTCTTCCTGACCTGTCAGAGCGACCCCGTCGCCCACGGCGACACCTTCGCGGTGCCCTGGTACAACTCCATGTCCCGGGCCGAGAAGCTCTACATCGAGGTACCGGGCGACCATCTGTGCCCGATGACGGGCTACGGCGACAAGACTAGGCAGGGCAAGTGGATCGTGTCGTTCTTCAGCCTGTGGCTGCGTGCCGACACCCGCTTCGGCCCGTTCCTGTGCGGTCCGGCTCGTGACGCCGACAAGAACGACACCTCCCTGGTCACCCGCTGGCTGGATACCTGCCGGTGACCAGCCGGAGAGACACGCGCTAGTCCATCGCCGACCCGATGGCCGTGGAGCCGGTCGTCAGGAACGTCGTCGCGGGGAGGGAGCCGTCCGCCCCGCGCGCGGCGTACGCGCTGTTCGCGTCCGTCGACTTCAAGGGCGGGGTGGCGACGCCGCTGTCCCAGCTGTTGCCGGCGGAGACGGCCGCGGAGCCCAGCTTCGCGGGGCCGCCCTTGTCGCTCACGGCGAGGTTCCTGCCGAGACGGGCCTTGCCTGTGGCGAAGGAGAAGCCGTTGTGGGCGTTGGCGTACGCGGTGTTGCGGTTCACGGCGATGGCGCCGGTGTTGGAGTTCTCGGTGAAGCCGTGCAGCGTGTTGTCCCAGGCGGCGTTGTTGTTGACGACATGGGCGACCGACGCTCCCCCGCCGCCCAGTTCGAAGCCGTTGCCGTTGCCCTCGAAGGCCGGGCCGCTCCAGCGCTTCTCGCCGTTGCCGAAGGCCCAGGAGTGCTCGATGGTGACCGGTGAGGAGAACTGCCACAGGTCGAGGCCGTCGTCGGAGTTGTCGTACAGCCGGGCGCCGGTGATCCTGTTGCCCGTGCCGGAGCCGAACTTGACGGCGATGCCGTCGGCGTTCTGGCCATGGCCGGTCGCGTCGTAGTTGCCGTGGCTGTCCAGGTTCTGCACGAGGTTGCCGGTGGTGCCGTCGCCACGCAGGGTGAAGCCGGAGTCGCCGTTGTCCGCGGTGACGAGGTTCCTGAAGACACCGCCGGCCGAGGAGGTGGCGACGAAGCCCTGGGCCGGGGAGTTGACGAAGGCGAGGTTCTCCACGGTCCAGTGGTCGCCGTGGATGCCGGCCAGCCAGGAGCCGTCGGGCAGCTTCGACCCGTCGATCCGGACCTTCTCGGCCTCGTACGCCCGCAGCGTGATGCGGGCGGAACTCGTGCCGTTCGCCGTGGACTTGAGGGTCGCGGCCGGATGGTAGGTGCCGCCGCGGACCTGGATGACCGTACCGGCGGTGGCGTTCTTCACGGCCGCTTCGAGCTGGGCCGTGGTGGAGACGGTGACCGTCGACGAGGCGGCCCGCGCGCCGCCGCCCGAGAGCCCGAGACAGACGCCGCCCGCCCCCGAGGCGCAGACCACCGCGGCGGCGATGGCGAGCGTGCGGGTCCTGCGGTGGCGTCCGGGGCTGAGCAGCACGGAGCGTTCCTTTCCTAGGCGACGGGGACGGAAACGGTCCGCGAGGGGCCCGCTCCGGACCGTTTCCGAGCAGCAGTCGCCGCTGCGTACCGAAAGGGTTGCCGCCGTCATGTGCACGGGTGTGGCCGAGTCTCCGAAAGTTTCGGAACCACCGGCCTCATGCACACCCGTTGACGCCCTGTCCCCGGCCGGTGAAACTCCGAGGGCCGCTATCCAACAGAATCCCCCAGACTCCGACAGGAAGTGTCATGCGCCCCCGCACGCTCCTGCTGCCGTTCCTGGCCCTGACCGGCCTCCTCCTGACCCTTCTCGCGGCGCCACCGGGCGCCGCGGACTCCGGAGCACCACCCGTGAAGCACTCCAAGTACGCCGGCTATCTCTTCGCCTACTTCACGGGCGAGGGCACCGCCGACGGCGAGCAGATCCGTTACGCCCTCAGCCGGGGCAACGACGCGCTGCACTGGCGTGAATTGAACGCCGGCAAGCCGGTCCTGACGTCGACGATCGGCGAGAAGGGCCTGCGCGACCCGTTCGTGATCCGCTCCCCCGAGGGCGACAAGTTCTTCCTGATCGCCACCGACCTGCGGATGTACCAGAACTCCAGCGGCAGCTGGGACCAGGTGCAGCGGCACGGCAGCAAGTCGATCATGGTCTGGGAGTCCACCGACCTGGTCCACTGGACCGATCAGCGTCTGGTGAAGGTCTCCCCGGACAACGCGGGCAACACCTGGGCCCCGGAGGCCTACTGGGACGACGAGCTCGGTGAGTACGTCGTGTTCTGGGCGTCGAAGCTGTACGCCGACGACGACCCGGACCACAAGGGCAACACGTACAACAAGATGATGTACGCGACGACCAAGGACTTCCGCACCTTCAGCGAGCCGAAGGTCTGGAACGACCCGGGCTACTCGGTGATCGACTCCACGGTCGTGAAGTACAAGGACGAGTACTACCGCTACACCAAGGACGAGCGCGACCCCAGCTCCTCCAGCCCCTGCTCCAAGTTCATCACCGGTGAGAAGTCGACGTCCCTGACCTCGACGAAGTACGACTTCGTGGCCGACTGCATCGGCAAGGGCGCGATGGACCGCGGCGAGGGCCCGACGGTGTTCAAGTCGAACACCGAGAAGAAGTGGTACCTGTTCATCGACGAGTACGGCGGCCGCGGCTACGTCCCCTTCGAGACCACCGACCTCGCCTCCGGCAAGTGGGCCCCGTCCACCGACTACCAGCTCCCGGCGAGCCCCCGGCATGGCACGGTGCTGCCGGTGACACAGCAGGAGTACGACCGGCTGCTGGCGGCCTACCCGAGCTCTCCCGCCTCCGTGGTGGACGCGACCGCCAAGCACCAGAAGGGCTACTCCATCGTCACGGACAGCGCCTCGAAGGTCGTCCTCCCGATGGAACCGGACGCCGATCTGCGCGGCCTCGCCCCGAAGTTGTGGGTCGGTGAGGGCGCCACGCTGAGCCCGAAGTCCGGCACCCGACGCGACTTCCGCACGCCGCAGAAGTACACCGTGACAGCGGCCGACGGCACCAAGCGCACCTGGACGCTCGAGGCGGTCCGCACCCGCAGCCCGCTCCTGCCCGGCCTGAACGCCGACCCGGACGTCCACTATCTCAACGGCAGATACTGGATCTACCCGACGACGGACGGCTTCCAGGGCTGGAGCGGCACCAAGTTCAAGGCGTACTCGTCGAAGGACCTGGTCCACTGGAAGGACCACGGCGTCATCGTCGACCTCGGGCCCGACGTGACCTGGGCAGACAAGAACGCCTGGGCACCCGCGATCGCCGAGCGGAACGGCAAGTACTACTTCTACTTCTGCGCCGAGCAGCAGATCGGCGTGGCGGTGGCCGACTCCCCCGCCGGCCCCTTCAAGGACGCACTCGGCAAGCCGCTGGTCGCCAAGGGCGGGGCGCTCAAGGGTCAGATGATCGACCCGGCGGTCTTCACGGACGACGACGGCCAGGCCTACCTGTACTGGGGCAACGGCCGCGGGTACGTCGTGCCGCTGAACGACGACATGGTGTCGTTCGACGCGTCGAAGGTGAAGGACATCACCCCGGACAACTTCCGCGAGGGCTCCTTCGTGATCAAGCGGAAGGGCACGTACTACTTCATGTGGTCGGAGGACGACACCCGCAGCGAGAACTACCACGTGGCGTACGCGACGGGTCCGTCCCCGCTCGGCCCGTGGACCAAGCGCGGAACGATCCTCGAGAAGCGGCCCGAGTACGGCATCCTCGGCACCGGTCACCACTCGGTGGTGAACACGCCGGGCACCGACGACTGGTACATGGTCTACCACCGCTTCGCCCTCAACGGCCCCGGCAGGCCGGGCGGCGACGGCATGCACCGGGAGACCACCATCGACCGCATGGAGTTCGCGGCCGACGGCAGCATCAAGCCGGTGGTGCCGACGCTGGAGGGCATCAAGCCGGTACGGCGATGAGTCTCACAGGACGTCGTCGAGCCAGTTGAAGACCTCGTCCTGCATCTCGCGGGTGAAGACGTGGCCGAGCTCCGGCCACGTCTTCGTCCGAATCCGCTCCTCGGCGTGACGCGACCGCCAGACGGCACGCAGCTTGTCATGCGCGACCCGTACGCCCTCGGCCGGGAACAGCGTGTCGAGCCCGCCGTTGAAGAACAGCATCGGCCGGGGCGCGGCGATGCTCGCCACGTCGGGGATGTCGAGGTGCCGGGCGAGACCGGCGTGCAGCATGTAGTAAGCCGACTGCCCGCGCAGCGTGTTGTTGCCGGGCACCATCATCTCCTTCAGTCCGGTCATCCAGCACACGCTCGCGGCGGCCGCGACGTGGTCGCTGAGGGCGGCGGCCTGCCAGGCGCGGTAGGCGCCCATGGAGAAGCCGACGGCCGCGACCCGCCGGGCGTCCACCCGGTCCAGTCCCGCCAGGAAGGCGGCGGCCCGCTGGTCCTCCCGGGCCATGAGCCCGGCGAGCGAGGAGCCGAGGTTGTAGAAGTTGGCGGCGAGGGCCTGCTGCTGCTCGTAGGCGAGCGGCCCGCGGTCGCCCCAGCCGAGCGCGTCCAGGCACAGCACCACATAGCCGCGCCGCGCCAGTTCGTCGCCGACGAACCGCCCGCTGAAGTACTTGTCCGCCCAGGACCGGGCGGAGGCGAGACGGGTGTCGTCGTACCAGGGCCGGACGAGTTTCTCCTTGCCGATGTCGAACCTGGCGCCGTGGTCGTGCAGGAGCAGCACGGCGGGAAAGGGCCCGCGGCCGTGCGGGGTGAGCAGGGCGCCGCGCACGCGTTCGTAGCGGGTGAGAGAGACGGTGACCAACTCCCTTGTGTATCCCTCCCCCTGAACACGACCGGCGACCTCCGGGGCGTACGGCGTCCCGTCCTGCCGCTCGACGAGCAGGTGCTCCTCGACCGTGGCCCGGGCGGCACGCCGCCAGGTGCGGAAGTCACGGATCGGGGAACGTCCCCAGGCGAGCGGGAAGGTCAGGGCGTCCTTCAGCGCCGGGTGGAAGTCGGGCAGCGGGCCGTCCACGACCGCGGCCTCCGCCCCGCCCACCGCTCCCCCGGCCAGCAGGGCCGTGCTCGCCCCGACCACGAACGTCCGCCGGCCGAGCGGCTCATGGGTGCCCATACGACCTCCCTGTCCCGGCGTGCCGCAGCACGTACCTCTCGACCGCCGACGGGGACGTCAGGGCGCGGTAGTCGTACACATCGGCGGGATCCCAGCCCACGTCGGTCCCGAGCCCGAGTCCGCTCGCCACGGCGTTCAGCCGGGCGGGCCGGCCGTTGAACCAGGAGCCGGTGTCACGGAACCGATCGCCCCCGTAGTCCGCGACGGCGAGGGACGGTCCTCCCCCCGGATACCGGAAGACGTTGCGCTCGGAGAAGATCGCGGACTCCACGCCGACGCCCAGGGCGTAGAGCGGCTCCTGCCCCCGGTGGACGTTGTTGACGACGTGCACCTGCCCGAAGCGGACGCGCGGGGCGCGCTGCACGATGCCGCTGAACAGGTTGCGGACGAAGGTCACCTTGAGGTCGGTCCCGGTCGCCGCGTCCGTCGCCCGACCCGATCAGGATCGCCTTGTCGTGATCGACGAACCGGCTGTCGGAGACCGTGACGAAGTCGGAGCCGTCCTCGATGTCCAGCAGTCCGTCGTGCCGCTGCACGCGCTCGCCGTGGAAGCCCAGGGGCGCCTCGCGGTCGGGGAACCGGCCGTCGGTGAAAGTGCAGTGGTCGATCCAGATGTTCTTGCCGGTGATCACGGTGAGCGCGTCGAAGCGGGCGTTCCAGCTGCCGCGTGCGCCGTCGCCCGGGGACCAGCTGGTGAAGTGGTCGACGGGCGCCTCCAGACGCAGGTTCCGCACGATGATGTTGCTGCCGGTGTTCACCGTCAGGAACACCCCGAGCAGCCGGGCGTCCCGGCCCACGCCGACGAGGGTCGTGTTGCTCGGCACGGTGAGCTGGATCTGCGCCTTCTCCTTGTTCGACCCGGTCTGGCGCAGCTGCCGCTGCTGTTTGCAGTGGTCGTAGCGGGTGTCGGACCAGACGGCGCCGTCCTCGCCGAAGCAGGACATGTACTTTCCGAGGTCGTATCCGGGCGCGTAGTCCTGCTCGCCGAGCAGGGAACCGTCGTCCGCCTCGTGCCCGGAGATGTCACCGACGACTCGGATGACCTTGGGCGCGGTGGGATCGCCGTCGTTCGCCAGGGCGGTCCTGAGTTCGGCGCGGGTGTCCACCGTCCAGGTCCTGCCGCCCGCCCCGCCGGTGGTGCCGGAGCCGGCCGAGGCCCAGCCGACGGGGGCGCGTTCGGTGGCGGTGGCCGGTGAGGCCGGCCAGAGCAGGCAGAGACCGAGGAGGAGAACAGCCGCCCTACGCATGGGGCCGCCAGTCGCCGAGGTACGTCTCCTTGGTGTGCAGCGCGGCTTGCGCCCGGCCGAGTTGGGGCCGGTTCTCCGGCACGGAGACGGTGGCGCCCGGCCCGGTGTTGCGGTACTCGGCGAACCGCATCGACTGCCAGGGATAGGCCTCGCGCATGTTGGTGTACGGGGCCACCGCGTCGATGCCCGGCCCGATCCGGGTCTCCCGCACCACCAGCGACGGCCAAGCCGTGGTCTCGTACGACGGCACCCAGGGCCGGGCCAGCTTGTACGCCCCGTCCTCGGCGCCGGAGGTGATGCGGCAGCGCACGGCGAGGATCCCGTACGGGTTCGCCCGGGCCGTGGAGGGCGCGAAGACCATGCCCTTGGGGGCGAAGTCCACGTCACGTGCCAGCGTGCGGAAGTGGCACTGCTCGAACACGGCGGTCGCCCGCCCGAAGACGAAGTCGACGTCGCCCTCGACGTAGCAGTGCCGGAAGTACTGCCGGTCGAAGGTGCCGAGCGCGGTGGTGTCGACGAAGAGGGTGTCCTGGTGGGCCAGGAGCCGGACGTTCTCGAAGCGGGTGCGGTCGCCGTACGTGTACGCCGCGACCGCCTGGGTGCCGGTGATGTCGGGGTGGTCGGCGCGCAGCCAGTCGTTGGCCAGGGTCAGGTCGCGGACGGTCAGCCCGGGGGCCGCCGAGGTGAAGGTGGCGGAGCCGGCCGTGCCGTACGTGCCCGAGCCGTCGGGCCTCGGGGTGCCGTTGGCGTTGTCGTAGACGATGACGACGTCCCGCGGGTCCCGGGTGGCGCCCCTGAGGGTCAGGCCGGCCTTCCCCGCCGGGACGCTGACGACCTCGCGGTACGTCCCCGGGTGCACGACGACGGTCCAGCCCGGGCCTTCCACGGCGTCCACGGCGGCCTGCACGGACTCGCCGGGGCGGACGCGCAGGACACGGCGACGGGCGGGTGCGGCGAAGGCGGGTGCGGCGCCGGTGGCGACGAGGCCGCCGGCGAATCCGGTGAGCAGGGTGCGCCGGTGCACTCAGCACTCCTCCTTCCACGGCTCCCAGTCGCCGAGCCAGGCGGTGCGGGTCGCCGAGCGGGCCTGCCGGGAGGTGAGCTGGGGCCGGTTGGCGGGGACGGAGATGTCCGCGCCCGGTCCGGTGTTGCGGTACTCGGCGAAGCGCTGGGCCTGCCACGGAAAGGAATCCGACATGTTGGTGTAGGGCGCGACCGCGTCGATGCCCGGGCCGAGCCAGGTGTCCCGGACGGTGAGCATGGGACGGGCGGTGGTGTCGGAGCTGGGCACCCAGGGGCGGGCGAGCTTGTAGTAGCCGTCGGGAGCCTCGCTGTCGACGCGGCTCCTGGTCACCAGGTACCCGAGCGGGATGGCGGCGGCCGTCGACGGGGCGAAGACGAAGCCGTACGGGGCCGCCGACAGGTCGGTCCGGTTCAGGGTCCGGAAGCGGCACTGCTCGAAGACGGCAGTCGCCCGCCCGAAGACGAAGTCGACGTCGCCCTCGGCGTAGCAGTGGGCGAAGTACTGGCGGGCGAAGGTGCCCAGCGCCATCGAGTCGGCGTACAGGGTGTCCTGGTGGCCGAGGAACCGGCAGTGGTGGAAGGCGGACCGGTCGCCCTGGACCTTGAGGGCGACGGCCTGGGTGCCGGTGATGCCGGGGTGGTCGGCGCGCAGCCAGTCGTTGGCGAAGGTGATCCAGCGGGCTGTGAAGCCGTCGGCCTGCACAGTGGCGGTGGCGGAGCCGGTGGTGCCGTAGGTGCCGCCGCCGGGCTTGGGCGTCCCGGCCGCGTTGTCGTACACGATGACGACGTCACGGGGGTTCTCGCTCGCCCCGATCCAGGTCATCCCGGTACGGCCGGGGTCGACGGCGACGGTCTGCCGGTAGACGCCCGGGGCGATGACGAGGGTGTATCCGCTGCCGGTCGCGGCGGCCACGGCGTCCCGGACGGTGGTGAAGTCACCGGCGCCGCCCGGGTGGACGTACAGGGTCTTCGGATCGCGGCGCGCGGCCGGTGAGCCGTACCGGCCGAACGGGCGCGGCCGGGCGCCGGCGGCCCGCGCGGGGACGGCGGCGAGACCGACGACGGCACCCGCTGCGGCGCTCGCGGCGAGGAACGTCCGGCGGGAGAGGGAGACATGGGGCTGCGAGAGCATACGGCTGCTCCTTCGCGGTGCGGCTGGTGCGGGGTTCTCACGAGTGGGGAAAAGGCCGGGGCGGGGGTGCGATGCGGTCCGCCCCGGCCGATTCACGTGCCGTTCAGGTCGGGTAGGTCAGCACACGCGGCCTGCGCCCGCGCGGGCGTCGACGATGCCCGGGACCGCCTTCGCCGGATCGACGCCGGCCCGCAGCGTCGGCGTCCAGCCGGCGCCCGACTGGAGCGTCTCCCCGGGGATCTCCGCGTTGTGCACGGCGATCAGGTCGACGGCCTTGCCGTTGACGACGTTGGCGTTCGCGGTGACCGGCGCCTCGTTCCACTTCTTGAGGATCTTCGCCGGGCTGATGCCCTGTGCCAGCGTGAACGCGTTGTGCTCGGCGACGAGCCGGGACTCCTTGCCGATGCCGTAGACGTAGCCCCACTTCTGGCCCTTGGTGACCACGAAGTGGTTGTTGTACGAGTCGACCTGCCCGAACCGCACCCGCGGCGCCCGCTCGACGATGCCCTCGAAGCGGTTGTGGTGCAGCGTGACCTTGAGTTTGCCCGTGTCGTCGGCGGTGGCGCTGTCGCTGTTGCCGATCAGCATGGTCTTGTCGTGGTCCTTGAAGGAGTTCCAGGACACGGTGACGTGGTTCGAGCCGCGCACGACGTCGAGGAGCCCGTCGTGCTGCTGGTAGGTCTTGCCGAAGTAGGACGGCAGGGCGCTGTCGGGGTGGCGGCCGTCGGTCAGCGTGTTGTGGTCGACCCACACATGCGTGGAGCCGTAGACGACCACCCCGTCGTACTCGCTGTTCCAGGCGCCGGTCTTGTTGTCGTCGGCCGGGTCCCACTGCGGGAAGCAGTCGACCGGAGCCTCGATGGTCAGGTTCCGGACGATGACGTTGTCGACGCCCTTGATCTGGAGGCTGCCGCCGAGGATCCCGGAGTTCTTGCCCACGCCGATGATGGTGGTGTTGGCGGGGACGATCGCCTTGATGGTCTTGTCCTGCTGGGCGGCGGAGGCGGCCCGCAGGTCCTCCTGCTCACCGCTGACCGGCTTGCCGTGCCCCCAGACGGCGGGGTCGTAGGCGGCGAGGTACTTCTGGAAGTCGTACCCCTCGGCCTCGAACGCCTCGCAGCCCTGGGAGACGGCGTCGATCATCCCCTTCACCTTGATGATCCTGGGCGCGGTCCCGCCGTCCTTCAGGGCGGCCCGGAACTGCTCCCAGGTGGTGACGGTGTAGACGTGCGCGGCATCGGCGGCGGCACCGCCCGTGGTACCGGTGCCGTACGCGCCCCACCCGTCGTCGGCCCCGAGCGTCTGGCGGGCCACGTCCCGGGGCCCGGCCTGCGCGGCGGTACCGCTGACGGACAGCACGAGCGCGGCACACCCGACCACCGCGGCGACCTTCACTGCGCCCGTTCTGGCATGATCATGACACTTCCGAACGTTCATGGTGCGGCTCTCTCTCCTTCTGCCTGGGGTGTGTTACACGGCGGCCTGCGGCCAGGTGATCCACGACTCGGGAATCGGCTCGTCCAGCCGGCGCACATCGCGCGGCCCGAGCACCCAGGTGCGGAGCAGCTCCCTCGCCACGAGGCGGGCCACGGCGATCGCGCCCGGCGGATTGAAGTGCGTGTTGTCCTGCTCGGTGGCGGTCCAATTGAAGTACTTCTTCGTCTCCTCGACCCCGAGCTCCTGCCACAGGGCGAGCGACAGCGCCTGCACGTCGAGCAGCGCGACCCGCTCCTCGGCGGCCAGCGCCCGCATGGCCGCCGGGTACTCACCGTGCGTCGTCATGGCCTTCCCGCCGGCGTCGAACCTCCGCCGCTCGACGGAGGTGGCCAACACGGGCCGCGCACCACGGGCCCGGGCCCCCTCGACGTACATCCGCAGATGATCCTGGTACGTCGTCCAGGGCTCGGTGTACCGAGTCGGGTCCTCGGTCTTCTCGTCATTGTGACCGAACTGGATGAGAAGGAAATCGCCGGGCTGGATCGCGGACAGAATCACCTCCAGCCGTCCTTCGTCGACGAAGCTCTTGGAACTCCGCCCGTTCACGGCGTGGTTGGCGACCGGCCGGTTCTTGCCGAGAAAGAACGGAAGCGCCATACCCCAGCCAGTCTCGGGCGCGGCGTTCGCATACTTCTGGGCTGCGGTGGAGTCACCGGCGATGTAGAGGGTGCGATTTCGGCTACCGGCAGCTTGTGCCGTACCGGTTACAGAGAGCGCGAGGGGCACCGAGGCGACAGCGGCAACGGCGACTTGTCTTCGACTAAGAGACATGCGAGAAACTCCTTAGGGGCGCGGGGAACTGCGCGACAAGCCACGGGACGGCCCACACCCTGCACACCACAGGCCGTCCCACGGCGAAACCCAGAAACCAGCAACTAACCCTTCTGCTGGTTCCACTCCTCCTGCGCGGTGTTCAGCTGCTCAGCCAACGTGTCCAGAAATTCCTTCGCACTCATCTTCCCGAGCAGCACTTTCTGGAAGTTCGGCTCATTGTCGGCCTTGGAAATCGTGTTCCAGTCCGGCAGGTAGTACGGCAGCTGCACAATCGTCGTCGACCCGTCCGACAACGCGTCAGCGGCCAGCTTCGTCGGCTCGGCCTTCGAAATCCACGCATCCTTCGCCGCGTCCGTGTTCGCCGGCACCTGCCCCGCCGCCTCGTTGAACTTCGAGTTCTCCGCCTTGGACGTGGCGAACTCGATGAACTTCCAGGCGGCGGCCTTGTTCTTGGAGCTCTTGAACAGCCCGAGGCCGTCGACCGGGTTGGAGACCTGGACCCGCTTCCCGCCGGGCCCGGTCGGCTGCGGAATACCGCGGAACTTGTCGACCCCGAGCGCCTTCACATGATCCTGGTACGACCCGAGGTTGTGGTTCAGCATCCCGATCGTGCCGGAGTCCCACTGCGCGACCATCTTGGTGAAGTCGTTGTTGAGGTCGGCCGCGGGGGTGACCTTTTTGTACAGCGCCGCGTACTTCTCCAGTGCCGCCACGTTCTTGGGGTCGTTGACGGTGGTCTTCTCACCGCTGGAGTCCCAGAACGAGGTGATCCCGGACTGCCCGTACATCGCGTCGAGCGCCTGGGCGATGGAACCCGCGCCACCACGGATGGTGTAGCCGAACTCGTTCTTGCCCTTGTTCGTGAGCTTGTCGGCGGCCGTGAAGAACCGCTCCCAGGTCGTCGGCTCCTCCAGCCCCGCCTTCTTGAACAAGTCGGTGCGGTAGTACAGCACACCGTTGTTGGCGGAGGTCGGGATCGAGTACAGCTTGTCGTCGCCACCGCCGGCTGCCTTCAGCGACTCGACCATGTCCTTGTTGAGCTTGCCGTTGAGCGAGGACTTCTCCAGCCGCTCGTCCAGCGGCTCCAGCGCGCCCTGCGCGGCGAACCCCGCGAGCATCGCCGCGCCGACACCGCCGACGTCCGGCAGACCGCCGCCCTGGAGGGCGGTGTCGACCTTGGACTGGTACTCGGTGGAGGCGATCCCGACGTACTCGACCTTGATGTCCGGGTTGGCCTTCTCGAAGTCGGCGATGACCTCCTTCCAGATCTCGGTGCGGACACCACCGTTGTTGTCCCAGAAGACGATCTTGCCCTTGCCGCTGCCGTCGGCGCCCTTGTCGCCGCCCGCCCCGCTGCCGTCGTCGCCGCAGGCGGTGACGGTCAGCGCGAGTACGGCCCCCAGGGCGACGGCCGTGGCGGCGCGCCTGCTTCTGCGATTGCTGATCTTCATTGGTCGGCTCTCTTCTTCTGGATCCAGCGGAACTTGAAGGTGTGGGGGGTCAGTGGCGGGCGTGGGGTGCCCAGTCGTCCGTGCCCTTGAGGTAGGCGGCCACGGTGTGGAGCCGCGCCTCCTGGTCGCTCAACTGCGGACGGTCGGCGGTGACCGTCGCGCCCGGGCCGTGGTTGCGGTACTCGGCGAACCGCGCCTCCTTCCACGAGAACCCGCCCATGTCGGTCCACGGCGAGGACTTGATCGCGGCCGGCAGCGCGGTGTCCCGGATCAGCACCTGCGCGATCGCGTCCGGCTCGCCGCCCGGGTGCCAGGGGCGGCCCAGGTGGAAGCTCCCGGCGGGGGCGTCGCTGACGATCTTCGACCGGGTGATCAGGAACCCGTACGGGTTGCCCTTCCAGGTCGATGCCGCCGTGATGTAGCCGTTGTTCGTGTCCGAGCCCCGGCTCAACGCCCGGATCACCGACCGTTCGATCACCGTGGTGGCCCGGCCGTAGATGAAGTCGACGTCGCCCTCGATGTAGGAGTCGCGGACGTAGACCCGGCTGAGGGTGGTCAGCTTGGGGCTGTCGGTCATCAGCGTGTCCTGGTTGCCCAGGAAGGCGGTGTCCTCGAAGACGATCCGGTCGCCGGTCGTCTTCATCGCCAGCGCCTGCTCGCCCTTCAGCTCGTGCGCGGCCTCGTCGAAGTCGTTGCTGAAGGTGAGGTTGCGTGCGGTGACGTCGTTCGCGGCGATCCGGACGGTGGCGCTCCCCGTCGAACCCCCGTACTCGGCGGGCGTGTCGAAGACGATGACGGTGTCGGAGCGGTCCTGTCCAGTACCCCGCAGCACGAGGTTCGGCTTGCTCGCCGGGATGAACACCTTCTCGCGGTACGTGCCCGGCGCGACGGCGATCGTGAGCGGAGTGTCGTTGCCCTCCGGCACGGCGTTCACGGCGGCCTGCACGGTCGGGTAGTCGCCCGGGACGTGCAGAGTGACAGGCCCGCCGATCCGCTTCTGCGGCCCGGAGAACCGCTTCACCAGCGCGGGCACGGCGGCGGCCGGGTCGAGCCGGTAGGCGTAGAACGCGCGCGGGTCGAACGCCGTGCCCCACGCGTCGTGCCGGCCCGTGGTGTCGCGCAGGATCGACCCGCGCTGCACCAGTTCGGCTGTGGCGTCGGCCTGGTAGGGGTGCTGGACGCCGTCGTAGAAGCTGTTCTCGATGACCATCTTCGTCCGGCCGCGCGACCAGTTGCCGTACGTCCACACGGGGTCGCCGTCGGACAGCTGCGAGGACAGGTAGTTGTTGTAGAGGTGGGCGTAGGCGACGTTGTCGGCGGACGGGTTGCGCTGCTTGGTGGCGCGGAACCAGTTGTGGTCGACGGTGATCTGTGTCTTGACGTTCGGGGTCCAGCCGATGCCGAAGGTCTTGTTGTTGTTCGTGAACTGGTTGTAGGAGACGGTGACGTACTCGCTGTCCTTGCGGATGTCGAGCTGGCCGTCGCAGATCCGCGAGAAGCGGATGTGGTCGATCCACACGTGGTGGGCGGTGTCGAGGCGGATGCCGTCGTAGTCGGTGTCCTTGCAGTCCCAGTTGCCGTCGATGGCAGTGTCGCGGATCGTGAGGTTGCGGATCACGACGTTGTGCGTGCCGGGGTCGAGGGTGAAGCCGCCGTGCACGATCTCGGCGGTGTCGCTCACGCCGATGATGGTCTTGTCGGAGGCGACGGGTATCTCCGTGCCGAAGGGGTCCATGTCCAGGGAGCCCCTGACGCGGATGACGTACGGCTCCTCGGCCGCCGCGTACTTGGCGAGCGCGGCCTGGTCGGTGACGGTGACGACCTTGCCGCCCGCCCCGCCGGTGGTGCCGCCGGCGAGGGAGGCGAAGCCGTGCGGCCGGTCCGTCCAGCGGTCGGCGGCGGGCCCGGTCTTCCGGGACTGCGGGGCTGCCTGTGCGTCCCCGAGTGTCCCGAGGCTCAGCGCGGCGACGAGGCCGAGCACGGCGGCCACGACCTTGCCGTGCCCCGGTCTCGACAAGCGCTTGCTACGGAGGTGCGTCATTGCGGCTCCCAACAGGCTTACGGCTTCAGGTGCTTTACGAGGCGCTGATCCGGAACTGGGTGAAGGTGGCCGCGCCGGCGTGTCCCTGACCGGCGGGCGCGAGGGCGACGAGGCCGAGCAGGGCGCCGACCCAGCGCCACGGGGTGGCGGCGAAGACCGGGCCCGACGGCCGGAAGCCGTCGCCGACGTCGGCCGAGAAGCGGCAGCGGGCTCCCGCGCCGATCTCTATCCGCAGCCGGGCCCGGCCTTCCGGCGCGAGCCGCGGGTGCGCGGCGTCGCGTTCGGCCTCCGCGGCCGCCTCGGCGAACCGGTGCACGAGGTGCGCGGTCCCGTCCGCGCCCCGCTGGAGCCCGATCCAGCCGAACGCGTCCCCGAGGACCGCGAGACCGGCCCGGGCCCCGGGCTCGTCGCTGTCGAGCCGCAGTTCGACCTCGACCGTGCAGGGTGTGCCGGGCAGCCGCTGGGTGAGCACGTTCGGCAGCTTGCGCAGGTCGTGCGCGTCGGCCGAGCGGACGCAGGTCAGCCGGAGCCCGTCCCCGGAGTGCTGGGTGGCCCAGCCGTCGCCCGGGTTGGCGGTCCACTGCCACTGGCGGCCGTACCGTCCGCCGGGGAAGTCGTCGTCGGTGGCGGGCGCGGCGGGCGGCTGCGGCGGCAGGTCCGGCTTCCTGTGCACGGCGACGGGGGCGCCGTCGTCACCGAGCACCGGCCAGCCGTCCGCACCCCAGCGCATCGGCTGGAGGTGCACGACCCGGCCGTAGGCGCCGCGCTGCTGGAAGTGCAGGAACCAGTCCTCGCCGGACGCGGTGCGCACCCAGCCGCCCTGGTGCGGCCCGTTGACGTCGGTGTCCTTCTGCTCCAGGACGATCCGCTCCTCGTACGGCCCGAAGAAACCGCGCGAGCGGAAGGCGCCCTGCCAGCCGGTCTCCACTCCCCCGGCGGGGGCGAAGATCCAGAACCAGCCGTCGTGCCGGTACAGCTTGGGACCTTCGAGGGTGAACCAGCCGGGTATGCGGTCGCCGTCGACGATCACCTTGCCCTCGTCGAGGACTTCGGTGCCGTCGGGGCGCATCCGGTGCCCGGTGAGGCGGTTCTTGACGCCCGAGCGGGACTTGGCCCAGGCGTGGACCAGATAGGCCTCGCCGGTGTCGTCGTCCCACAGGGGGCAGGGATCGATCAGGCCCTTGCCGGCCTTCAGCAGGTGCGGACGGGTCCAGGGGCCTCTGATCTCGGGGGCGTTGACCTGGAAGATGCCCTGGTCGGGGTCGCCCCAGAAGATCCAGAAGCGTTCGTCGTGGTACCTGAGGGACGGGGCCCAGACGCCGCAGTCGTGGCGGGGTTTCTCGAACTCCTCCGCCGGTTCCAGACGGTCAAGCGCGTGGCCGACCAGGGTCCAGTTCACCAGGTCGCGGGAGTGCAGTAACGGCAGTCCGGGGACGCGGCCGAAGCTGGAGGCCGTCAGATAGAAGTCGTCGCCGACGCGGACGACGTCCGGGTCGGACCAGTCGGCGTCGAGGACCGGGTTGCGGTAGGTCTCGGTGGTCACGGGCTCACCGCCTTGCGGACGAGGGCCGCGGCGGCGTCCCGGTCGAGACGGCCGTCGGCGACGACGGTGACCACCCGGCGGACGACGGTCTCGCCCGGCGGGATGGACAGCCGCTCGTCGTACGCCAGCGAGGAGCCGACGCCCGGGTACTCCTCGGTGCGCACGAACCACGGGTCGCGGCGGGTCTGTTCGGTGGCGCCGGCGAAGACCAGCGTCCAGGTGCCGCCCCGCAAGGCGAGCCAGTCGGCAGGCCGGCCGTGGACCTGCCCCTCGCCCTCGGCCCCGGCCGAGAAGACCTCCGGCGCGGCGGACTCCTTGCGGGCCCGCCAGAAGAAACCGCCGTAGGCCGCGCCCGGCCGCCCGTTGGTCGCGGGGCTGCCGATCGACAGCGGCTCCTTGGTGACGTTGGTGAGGGAGAAGGTGAGGTCCAGGGCCCAGGCCTGGTCGGTGAGTTCGGTGGCCGCGACCGTGCGGCGCTCGCGCAGCAGCTCACCGCCCGCGGCGACCCAGCGCAGCTCCTCCACGAAGCCGTCCGGGTCGCGCAGCTGGAAGGCGACGTGCCGCTGGGAGCCGTGGTTGTCCAGCTCGGTCGGGCCCTGGTCGCGGACGTAGGTGCGCCCGCCCCAGAAGTTGAACCCCTCGACGTCGGGAACGGCGACACCGACGCCGAGGTGGTGGGCGTGGTCGGCGGGGGACAGCTCGGTGACCGCCGTGCCGGCCAGGGTGGTGACGGGGTGCAGATAGGGGCGCGGGGAGAGTCGGGCGGGCAGCTCGGGCCGGGTGACGTACCGGCCGACCGGCTGCCCCGCGACACGCAGCACCGCGGTGTCGTTGCTGCTGGTCATCTGGTGCTCACCTCTTTCGACAGGTGCTCCGCGTTCAGCGCCCAGGGGGCACCGAGCTCGGAGTAGAGGGAGAGGGTGTCGGCGGCGGCCGCGACGAGCCCGTCGATGCCGGGCACCACCCGGCGGTTCTCGCCGGGGATCCGGTGCCAGGCGGTGTCCGGCAGCGGCACCGGGTCGGAGGCCGTGCGGATGGCCTCCACGACCTTCATGAAGGCGCCGGTCTCCTCCGGCGGGACCAGCAGGTCGGCGCCGGTGGTGAGGTGTGCGACGAGGTTCTCCAGCAGGTCGGTGCGGCCGTGCTCGAACTCCTCCGGGCCGTGCCCCGCGCGCTGGAGCAGCACGCGGTCCTGCTTGTACCAGAAGGTGATGCGGCCGGTGCCGCCGTGCACCAGGACGTACGGTTCGTCCGCCCGCTCGGCGCACAGGGTCGCGGCGACGGTGACCGGGTGGCCCTGGGCGGTGGTGATCCGGACGCAGGAGGTGTCGTCGGACTCGATGGCGTTGGCGCGCAGCAGTTCGGTCTCAATGCCGGTGACGTGCTCGGCGCGGGTGCTGCCGCCGAGGGCGAGTGCGGTGGCGACGGCGTGGGCGAGCGGGTTGGTCAGCGCCCCGTCGATCACGTCGACGCCGTTCATCCGCCGCTTGCCCGCCCAGGGCGCCCGGCGGAAGTAGTGCTCGTTCCGCACCCAGGCACCGGCCCCGCCGATCCCGGCCAGCTGCCCGATCGCCCCTTCGGCGATCAACTCGCGGATGGCGGGCAGGGCGTGCGAGCCCAGCGACTGGAAGCCGATCTGGCAGACGACCCCGGCCGCCGCGACCCCGTCGGCCATGCGGCGGAACTCGGCGTACGAGGGGGCGGGCGGCTTCTCCAGCAGGAGGTGCACGCCCCGCTCGGCCGCTGTGAGCGCCAGGTCGGTGTGGGTCGGGATCGGTGTGCAGATCACGGCGATGCGGGCGCCGGTGGAGTCCAGCAGGGCGCCGAAGTCGGCGGACTGCTCGGGCGTGCCGAGGCCGTCGAGCTCCGCCTCGGTCAGCGGCGTCAGTTCGCAGACGCCGGCCAGCCGGACGAGGCCCTGCTGCTGGAGGCGGCGGATGTTCTGGACGTGCCAGCGGCCGTGGCCCCGGGCGCCGGCGAGGACGACGGGCAGAGGTGTGTTCATGGAGTCGATCATGCGACCGGTCATGGGATCCTCCCCGCACCCGCGCCGCGGGCCACCGCCCGGTCGGCCTCGGCGGCGATGTCGATCCGCCCGTGCAGGGCGGGCGTCCAGCCGACGTCGCCCGTCAGGTCGCGCTCGCTGCCCGAGTTGTAGGCGTTGTAGATCATGAGCAGGTCGACCGGAAAGCCGTTGAAGAGCGTGCCGCTCTGGTGCAGGGCGCTGCCGTTCCAGCTCTTGACCAGGTCGGCGACCTCGACATGGCCGGGGGCGTGGAAGGCGTTGTTCTGGGCGTAGATCCTCGACTCGGTGGAGACGCCGAGGGAGTAGCGGTAGTCGTCGCCGGTGATCTCGTAGCGGTTGTTGTAGAGGTGCACCTGGCCGAAGCGGACGCGCGGGGCGCGCTGGACGACCGACTCGAACTGGTTGTGGTGGAGGGTGACCCGGAGCTTTCCGCGGTCGCCGGTGGCGGTGTCGCCGTTGCCGATGAGCATCGCCTTGTCGTGGCCGGCGAACCGGCTCCAGGAGACGGTCACCAGGTCGGAGCCGTTGGTGATGTCCAGCAGTCCGTCGTGGCGCAGGTAGTTGCGGGCGAAGTGGGTGGGCTCCTTGGCGTCCGGGTGGCCCTTGTCGCTCAACGTCACGTGGTCGACCCATACATGGGTAGCGCCGGCCAGCCAGATCGTGTCGTACGCCGTCTTCCAGTCGCCGAGGCCGCCGGTGTTGGGCTGCCAGACGGGGAAGCAGTCGTAGGCGTCGCGGATGTCGAGGTTACGGATGATCACGTTGTCCGCGTTCCGCACCTGGAGGCTCGCGCCCTTCAGCACGGCCGAGTCGCCGAGCCCGATGATCGTGGTGTTGGAGCCGACGGGCAGCACGACCCGCTCGGCCTGCCGGGCGGCGGAGGCCTGGCGGGCCTCCTCCTGCGGGCCGCTGGGCTTGGCGGTGCCCCAGGTGCGGGGGTCGTAGGCGGCGAGGTACTTCTTGAGGCTGTAGCCGCCGGTGGCGTAGTCGGAGCAGTCGAGACGGTCGCCGTCGTCGTCGGTGTTGGCGTCGATGGTCCCGGCGATCCTGATGATCTTCGGGGTGTCGCTGGCGCCGTCCAGGGCGCGGACGAGTTCCGCGCGGTCCGTGACGGTGTGGACGTGGTCGGCGTCGGCGGCCGCGCCTCCGGTGGTGCCTTCACCGGCGGAGGCCCAGCCGTCGTTCGCGGGCAGGGTGTCGCGGCTGATGTCACGGTCGTCGGCACGGGCGCGGTCCTCCGCGTGGGCGGGGACGCAGAGCACGCCCACCAGCCCTGCCGCTACGGCGAGTTGGCGCAGTCTCATCCCTTCACCGCCCCCGCGCTGAACCCGGTGATCAGCCACTTCTGGATGAAGGCGAACACGAGCACGACCGGCACGGCCGCGATGATGCCGCCCGCGGCGAGGGCGCCCAGGTCCACGCTGTCCGCGCTCATCAGGGTGTTCAGGCCGACCGGGATGGTCTGCTTGTCCTGGTTGTTGAGGAACATCAGGGCGAACAGGAAGTGGTTCCAGGAGTGCACGAAGGCGAAGGAGCCGACGGCGATCAGGCCCGGTCGCAGCAGCGGCAGCACGACGATCCGGAAGGCCGTCATGCGGTTGCAGCCGTCCACCCAGGCCGCCTCCTCCAGGGAGTACGGCACGTTCTTGATGAAGTTGCTGATCAGGATCATCGACAGCGGCAGCTGGAAGACCGTCTCGGCGAGGATGACGCTGCCGAGGCTGTTGATCATCTGGAGTTCGGCGAAGATCTCGAACAGCGGGACCAGCAGCAGCGCGCCCGGTACGAACTGGGAGCACAGCAGGCCCAGCATGAACGCCCGCTTGATCTTGAAGTCGAACCGGGCGAGGGCGTAGCCGCCGGCCAGGGCGACGAGGGTCGTCATGACCAGGGTGGCGACGCCGACGAGCACGCTGTTGGCGAAGTAGGTGCCGAAACTGCGCTCCGTCCAGACCTTCTCGAAGTGGTCGAAGGTCATCGGCCAGGGCACCAGCGAGGTCGAGCCGGCCGGACGCAGGGCGAACAGCAGGATCCAGTAGAAGGGGATGAGGGTGAAGACCAGGTAGATCCCCAGGGGCAGGTAGATCTGCCAGCGGGGCACCTCGTCCCAGGCGCGCTTCCCCGTGGCGGGACGCGGTGGTTCGGGGGCCGTGGACACCGGAGCGGGCGCCGCCTTGGTGGCTTCCTTGACGCTCACTTGCTCTCGCCTCCGAACTTGCTCAGCCGCAGATAGACCATCGAGCAGAAGAGCAGGATCACGAACGCGACCGTGGTCAGGGCGGACGCGTAGCCGAAGTTGTGGGCGTCGACCGAGGTGTTGGCGATGTAGAGCGGGAGGGTCGTGGTCTCCCCCGCCGGACCGCCGCCGGTCAGCGTGTAGAGCAGGTCGACGTTGTTGAACTCCCAGACCGCACGCAGCAGCGTGGACAGGATGATGGCGTCCTTCAGATGAGGCAGCGTGATGTGCCAGAACTGCTTGAGGCGGCTGGCCCCGTCGACCTCGGCGGCCTCGTAGAGGTCCTTCGAGACGGACTGGAGATCGGCGAGGATGAGGATCGCGAAGAACGGCACCCCGCGCCACAGGTCGGCGACGACCGCCGCCGGGAACACCGTGGAGGTGTCCGACAGCCAGCTGGTCCCGTAGGAGCCGATGCCCATGTCCGCGAGGTAACGGGTGATGCCCGTCTGGGAGTTGTAGAGCAGCACCCAGATCGCTGAGGTGAGCACGCCGGAGACGGCCCACGGGGAGAAGACCATCGCGCGTCCCAGGCCCCGGCCCACGAAGGTCTGGTTGACGATGAGGGCCAGCGCGAGACCGAACAGCAGCTGGAGGCCGACCTCGACGAAGACCCACTTGGCGCTGAAGACCAGGGTGTCCCAGAAGACCGGGTCCTTCGTGAAGGCGTGGACGAAGTTGTCGAAGCCCGCGTATCCGTTCCGCCAGGGCTTGGTGGGGTTGTAGTTCTGCAGGCTGTAGTAGAAGACGCTGATGACCGGGTAGGCGATGAAGCCCAGCATCAGCAGGGCGGCCGGTGCGATCAGCAGGTACGGGAGCTTGCGCGGGGTGGCGGAGGCACGGCGCCGCCGGGGTGGCGCGGGCGGTTTCGCCACGGCTGCGGCTTGGGCCATGACTGTTCTCCGTTCTCAGTACGTCGTGGTACGTCGTGCGTGCGCAGGAAGCGCTTTCTCGCTGTGCGGGGTCGTGCTGAGGAGCAAAAGGTGGTGCCGGGGTGGTGCGGCGGCTCAGCCCGCGTACGGGTCCTGCACCTTGCCCGTGCGGGCCAGGAACTCGAAGTCGCAGCCGGTGTCGGCCTGCGTGATCTGCTCGTTGTAGAGCGCGCCGTAGCCGCGCTCGTACCGGGTGGGCGGCGGCGTCCAGTCCGCCCGGCGCCGCTCCAGCTCCTCGTCGTCCACGTGGAGATGGAGGGTGCGCGCCTCGACGTCGAGGGTGATGGAGTCGCCGGTGCGGACGAGGGCGAGCGGTCCGCCCACGTACGACTCGGGCGCGACGTGCAGCACGCAGGCGCCGTAACTCGTGCCGCTCATCCGGGCGTCGGAGATGCGGACCATGTCCCGCACGCCCTGCTTGAGCAGGTAGTCGGGCAGGGGCAGCATCCCGTACTCGGGCATGCCCGGGCCGCCCTTGGGACCGGCGTTGCGGAGCACGAGTACGTGGTCGGGGGTGATGCCGAGCGACGGGTCGTTGATGGTGCGCTGCATCGTCTTGTAGTCGTCGAAGACGACGGCGGGCCCGGTGTGCTTGAGCAGGTGCTGCTCGGCGGAGACGTGCTTGATGACGGCGCCGTTCGGGCAGAGGTTTCCGCGCAGCACGGCGACCCCGCCCTCGGCGGCGACCGGGTTGTCCCGGGTGCGGATGACGTCGTCGTTGTGGACGACGGCGCCCTCGATCTGCTCTCCCAGGGTGCCGTTGACGGTGGGCCGCTCCAGGTGCAGCAGATCGGTGATCCGCGAGAGGAAGGCGGGCAGACCACCGGCGAAGTAGAAGTCCTCCATGAGGTACGTCTGTCCGCCGGGCCGGACGTTGGCGAGCACCGGTACGGTGCGGGCGATGCGGTCGAAGTCGTCGAGGGTGAGCTCGACCCGGCAGCGTCCCGCCATCGCGATCAGGTGGATGACGGCGTTGGTGGAGCCGCCGAGCCCGAGCACCGTGGTGACGGCGTCCTCGAAGGCCTCGCGGGTGAGGATCCGGGACGGCTTGAGCGCGGTCCAGGCGAGCTCCACGGCACGGCGCCCGGAGGCGGCGGCCATCCGCTCGTGCCCGGAGTCGACGGCCGGGATCGAGGAGGCGCCCGGCAGCGTCATACCGAGGGCCTCCGCCGCCGCGGTCATCGTCGACGCGGTCCCCATGGTCATGCAGTGGCCGGGTGAACGCGCCAACCCGCCCTGGAGCTCGCGCAGTTCGCAGTCGGTCAGATTGCCCGCGCGATGCTCGTCCCAGTACTTCCACATGTCGGTGCCGGACCCGAGGGTCTCACCGCGCCAGTGGCCCGGCAGCATCGGCCCCGCGGGCACGAAGAGGGCCGGTACGTCGGCCGAGGCCGCGCCCATGAGCAGCGCGGGCGTCGACTTGTCGCAGCCGCCGAGCAGCACCGCCGCGTCGACCGGGTACGACCGCAGCAGCTCCTCCGTCTCCATCGCGAGCAGGTTGCGGTAGAGCATCGGGGTCGGCTTCTGGTACGTCTCGGAGAGCGTGGCGACCGGGAACTCCAGCGGGAAACCGCCGGCCTGCCACACACCCCGCTTGACCGCCTCGGCGCGCTCGCGCAGATGAACATGGCAGGGGTTGATGTCGGACCAGGTGTTCAGGACGGCGATCACCGGGCGGCCCAGGTACTCCTCCGCCTCATAACCGAGCTGCCGCATACGGGCGTTGTGCGACCAGGTGCGCAACTGCCCCTCGGCGCCGTACCACTGGTGGCTTCTGAGGTCCTCGGAGGACAGCCGGCCGGTCATATCGACCACCCCGCGGCGATGGCGGCGACCTCGGCCCGCTCGTCCTCGGGCAGTTGCCTGCTCGGCGGGCGCACCTCGCGGCGGCACAGGCCGAGGGAGGCGAGGGCCTCCTTGACGACGGTGACGTTGTTGGCGGAACCGCTGTCGGCACGCAGCTCCTCGAAGCGGCGGATCTCCTCCCAGACCTTCATGGCGGCCGGGTAGTCGCCGGAGCGCAGCGCCTCGATCATGTTCAGGGAGACGGCCGGGGCGACGTTCACCAGCCCGGAGGTGAAGCCGGTGGCGCCCGCGGAGAAGTAGGAGGGCGCGTAGGGCTCGGCGAGGCCGGCCACCCACACGAACCGTTCCAGCCCGGCGTCGCGGGCGAAGGCCGCGAACCTGGCGGCGTCCGGGACGGCGTACTTCACGCCGATGACGTTCGGGCAGGCGTCGGCGAGTTCGGCGAGCCGGGCACCGGGGAGCTGCGCGTTGCGGATGTACGGGACGACGCCCAGCTCCGGCACGGCCTGCGCGATGGCCCGGTGGTAGTCGACCCAGCCGGCCTGGGAGACGTACGGGTGGACGGGCTGGTGGACCATCACCATCTGGGCGCCGAGATCACGGGCGTGCCGGGCGGAGGCGACGGCGGTCGGGACGTCGTGCCCGACACCGACCAGGATGACGGCCCGCTCCCCGGCCTCGTCGATCGTCAGCTCCGTGACGAGCCGGCGCTCCTCGGGGGTGAGGGCGTAGAACTCGCCGGTGTTGCCGTTCGGGGTGAGGGTGGTGATGCCGCCGTCGAGCAGGCGGCGCAGCAGGGCCCGGTAGGTGTCCTGCTCGACGGAGCCGTCCTCGGCGAACGGCGTCACCGGGATCGCCACCACGTCGGCCAGGGCCGCCCGCTGGATCTCGAACGCCACGCTGCTCATTCCTGACCTTCCTGTTCCAGTTCCGCCTGGGGGAAAGCACGCTGCACGAAGGACGCGATGTGGGAGTGCAGGGCGCGGGCCGCGCCGTCGGCGTCGCCGTCGAGGGCGAGGCGGAGGATCTCGCGGTGCTCGCCGGCCTCCCGCTCCCAGGAGGGGGAAGCGGCCCACGCGACGGCGGAGACGAGGGCGGCCTGGTCGCGGACCTCGTCGAGCATCCGACCGAGCAGCGGGTTGCCGCACGGCAGGTACAGGGCGCGGTGGAACTCCCGGTTGGCCAGGGAGCGTTCGGCGGTGTCGGTGGCGGCGTCGGCCCGGGTCAGCGCGGAGCGGGCGGCCTCCAGGGAAGCCCCGCGGTGCACGGCCCGCTTCAGCGCCTCGGGCTCCAGCAGCAGCCGGACGTCGTAGACCTCGCGCGCCATGTCCGCGTCCACCATGCGCACCGTGACGCCCTTGTACTGGTTCATCACGACCAGTCCGGTCCCGGCGAGGGTCTTGAGCGCCTCGCGCACCGGGGTCTTCGACACCCCGAACTGCGCGGCGAGCTCGGTCTCGACCAGCGCCTGGCCGGGCGTCAACTGCCCGGTGAGGATGCGGTGTTTGATCCCTTCCAGCACGTACTGCGTGCGGGAGGGGATCGGCGTGGGCACAGAGGTCATGCGCGCCTCTCGGATCTCGCGTCCCCGGTGGGGATCGCGTATCGGATCTCGCGTATCGCGTCTCATATATGACGTACGAAGTACGACGCGATGACGGTAGGAGGGCGCGGTTGTTTCGTCAATGCTTCTGACGCAAGAAGTAGCAATCGCTTTCTACGGCCTGGGCTTCCAGCCTTCTAGGGCCTGGATTTCCACCGTTCTACGACCTGGGTTTCCACCCCTCTACGACCTGGGCGTCCACCCCGGATCCCGCCCGCTCAGCCCCACCGCCCGGTCCAGCAGGGGCGCGTCCGGCCGGACGGGGACGACGGGGCCGAAGATCTCGCCCCGGCTGGGGTCGTCGACCGACGCGGCGAGGAAGTCGTGGCAGACCTGGAGCGCGGCCGGGTCGGGGGTGTACGCCTGGCCGGTCGCGCGGGCCAGGTCCCAGCCGTGGATCACCAGCTCGTCGGTGGCGACGAGCCCCGCGATCTCGCCGGGCAGGTCGACGCCCCCGGCCCGGGTCATGCCGGTCCACGCGGCCGGGTCGCGCCAGGCCTCGGCCAGTTCGGCGAGGACCTTGGGCAGCGCCTCGCGCCAGCCGGGCCCGAGGTCCGGGAGTGCAGAGTCGGGGCTGGTGTCGGTCGTGGCGCCCAGGTCCTTGCGGCCGGCGTCGCGGAAGGCGACGGTCAGCCCGACCAGGTGGCCCAGCAGGTGGCGCACCGCGTACTGAGGACAGGGCGTCGGGGCGGCCAGGTGCTCGTCGGTGACGCCTTCGGCCAGGCGGGCCAGGACCGCCGTCTGCGGGCCGAGGTCGAGGGTCGGGGTGGTGTCGGTCATCCGCTGTTCCTCCTGGTTTCGTTTCCTGGGAGGTAGACCGACGGCGACCGCGGAAGTCATCGCCCGGCCGCCCGTTTTCCACGACACTTGCCCGATCCCCGCTCGCGGGCCTTAGAACCACGATGACCAGGCATGACGAACAGAACGGCCTGGCCCGTGGTGCGTGTCCTGCGCGACCGCGACGCGGGGCTGTGCCTCTCCGCCGTGGTGGTCTCCGGCTTCGGCACCTCGGCGCTGTGGCTGGCGTCCGGCGTGTGGGTGAAGGACCTCACCGGCTCGGACGGCTTGGCCGCCCTGTGCCTGCTCGCCATGTGGCTGCCGGCCCTGGCCGGACCGCTGCTGGGCACGCTCGCCGACCGGGGCCGCCGCAAACCCCTGCTGATCGGCGTGAACCTGCTCCTGGGCGCCCTCCTGCCCACCCTCGTGGCCGTCGACGCCCCGGGTGATCTCTGGCTGCTCTACGCCGTGCTGTTCGTATACGGCGCGGCGGGCGTCGTCCACGACGCGGCCGAGTCGGCACTGGTCGCGACCGCCGTCGACCCGGCCCTGCTCGGCGACTTCAACGGCCTGCGCATGACGGCCATGGAGGGCATGAAACTCCTGGCCCCGCCGGCGGGTGCGGGCCTGTACGCGGCGTACGGCGGCGCGAGCGTCGTCCTCCTGGACGCGGCGACGTTCGCCCTGGCCACGGGCGTGTACACGCTGCTGCGGGTGCGGGAGGAGAAGCCCGCGCCGCCCACCGGCAGCCGCCGGGAGCGCACCGCCGCGGGCGCCCGCCATCTATGGGCGCACCCTCTGCTGCGCCCCCTGGTGCTGGCGGGCGGCGCCACCATGCTGTGCGCCGGCCTGAACGGCGCGATGCTCTACGCCGTCGTCGACGACCTCGGGCGCTCCCCGGCGTACGCCGGTGTGCTGTACGCCGCACAGGGCGCCGGGTCGGTCGCGGTCGGCCTGCTCTCCGGCACCGCCCTGCGCCGCCTGGGCGAGCGGCGCTTCGCGGCGTACGGCATCGCCCTGCTGGCTCTCGCGGTGGCCCTGCGCGCGGTGCCGTCCGACCCGCTGGCGCTGGTGTGCAGCGCGGCGATCGGCGCGGGGCTGCCCGCGGTGCTGATCGCCACGCTGACGTCCGTGCAGCGCGAGACACCCGGCCCGCTGCTGGGCCGGGTCACCGCCACCGCCCACACGCTCGTGTACACGCCGAACGTGGCCGGGCTGGCCGCCGGGGCGGCCCTGGTCGAGCTGGTGAGCCACCGGCCGGTACTGGTGGCCCTGGGCGTGGCCCTGCTGGTGACGGCGGTGCCTCTGTTCCAGTGCCCGGCGAGGACTGAGCGGACCATCTCCAGGTCATCGTCGGACGCCGATCCGGCGTGATCAGCCGCAGTTCCGTAGCGCCGAGCCGCCGGGGCGACCCTGTCCGAACCGGTGAGCCACCGGATGACGCTGGTCGCCCTGCGCCGAGCCGCCGGTACGGGCCCTGACCGAGCCGGCGAGCCACCAGCTGACGCTGGTCGCCCTGGGCGTGGCCCTGCTGGTGACGGCGGTGCCGCTGTCTCAGAGCCCGGCGAGAGCGGAGCGGACGGTGTCCAGGTCGCCGTCGGACGCCAACCCGGCGTGATACAGCCGCAGTTCCGTGGCGCCGAGCCGCCGGGCCTCGGCCGCGTCGGCGGCGAGGGTGCCGGGGCTGCCGCCCATGCCGGAGACCACGGTGAAGTTGGCGGCGATGACCGCGCCCTGCCTGCCCTGCCGGGCGAACGGCGTCAGCGTGCCGGTGCCGCCCGCGCAGGGCACGACCACCCCGTCCGCGACGGACAGGATGTGCGCCGGGTCGACCCCCGGGTTCGCACCGACGTGGTAGGACACCGGGTCCGCGTGCAGCAGCACCTGGAAGCCGTCGGGTGCTGCATCGCGCACGGCCCGGACCGCCGTTTCCTGGAGCGTGCGGGCGGTTTCGTCCCGGTACGCGCGCGTGGTGTTCGCGAGCGTCTCGCCGAGGAGCTTCTCGACGCCCGTCCAGCCGCCGTCGGAGGGCGTCACCCCCTGCCACACCGGCTCCAGCGCGGTCCGTACGGCGGCGGCCAGCTCGTCGGCGTCCAGGCCGTGCCGGCCGTAACCCTCCCGGCAGGACGGGCAGAAGCACAGCGCCATCAGGTACTGCCCGGCGTCGCCGAGGCCGACGCCGCCGGTCTTGTCGTGGGCGTGCAGATGCTGGAGGCCGTACCAGCCGAGGGACTCCAGCTCGGTGCCGCGCGCCCCGGGCCGTACGGCCGCCTCGGCCGCCAGGTCGGTCAGGTACGCGCGCGTGGCGGGCTGCGCGATGCAGGGCGCCCAGGGGTAGCGGTCGCCGTAGGCGTTGACGACCGAGGTGTCCGGGTGCTCGGCGCCCAGGCGGGAGTTGTGCGCGAGGACGACCCAGGTGTGCACCTCGAGGCCTGCGTCCGTGAGCGCCGCGGCGGCCTGGCCGAAGGCGTCCCCGGGGGCCCAGTCACCGGCCGGGTAGGGGCGCAGCTCCCGCCCGTCCCAGCGGTCGCCCGCCGGGTAGAGCACGGCGGCGTGCTCGGCGGTGACGATGCGGTGGCGCGGATGGCGGGGCGTGAGCGCGCGCGTGGAGTGGTAGGCGGCGGCGAGCGTCACCTGCTCCACTCCGAGCGCTGCGATCCGCGCGGGCGCCTCCGGGTCCCCGTTGACGTCCCAGGGGTAGACGAATGCCGACGCCTTCACTTGGCCTCCTCAAGCAGCGCGTAGCCGCGCTCGATCACTTCGGCGAGCTGCTTGACATGATCCCCGGTCGGCTCGTGCAGCGGGGGCCGCACCTCCCCCACGTCCAGTCCGCGCAGCCGGACGCCGGCCTTGACGAGGGCGACGGCGTAGCCGCGGCCCTGGGCCCGCAGCTCGACGAAGGGGCGGTAGAAGCCGTCCAGCAGCTTCTCCACCACGCTGTCGTCTCCGGCGCGGAGCGCCTGGTGGAAGGCAAGGGCGATCTCCGGTGCGAAGCAGAACACGGCGGACGAGTAGAGCGTGACGCCGAGGGCGCGGTAGGCGAGCTGGGTCTGTTCGGCGGTCGGCAGGCCGTTGAAGTAGAGGAAGTCGCCGGGGACCTCGCCGCGCACGGCGCTGATGACGCGCTGCATGAGGTCGAGGTCGCCGAGCCCGTCCTTGAGGCCGATGATCCCGTCGGTACGGGCCAGTTCGACGACGGTCTCCGGCGTGAAGACGGCGTTGTCCCGCTGGTAGACGATGACCGGCAGGGGCGTCGCGGCGGCGATCTCCCGATAGTGCCGCAGCAGGCCCTCCTGCCCGGCGACGACGAGGTACGGCGGCATGGCGAGCAGCCCGTCCGCCCCGGCCGATTCGGCGAGCCGGGCGTAGCGCACGGCGAGCGCGGTGCCGTACCCGGCGCCCGCGACGACCGGCACGCGCCCCTCAGCCGCCTCGACGGCCGCCCGTACGCAGGCCTCGAACTCCTCGGACGTGAGCGCGTGGAACTCGCCGGTGCCGCAGCAGGCGAACACGGCGGCGGCTCCGGCCTCGACGCCGCGGCGCACGTGCGTGCGGTAGGTGTCGAGGTCCACGGAGCCGTCGGGGCCGTAGGCGGTGACCGGGAAGAACAGCGGTCCGCTGGGGATGTTGAGCCGAGCGGCGAGAGGGGCTGACGTCACGAGCTCTCCCGGTTCCATATTCATGATTGCCGTCTACATTTCTGAACCACCCCACGCTAAAGCGCCCCCTCGACGCCGGTCAAGCGCGCGAACCCGCCACGCACCAGCGGATTCGCTCTTTCCGCGGCATACTTGACGGGCTCCGCCCCAGATCCTTAGCGTGTCCACGCATATGAATGCCGTGCACCCATCTGCACGGGTACCGTGCACTGATCTGCACGGCGGGAGATTCAAGGAGACCGAGGATGCCCGCTCCCCGCACCGTCCTGCTCACCGGCGCCGCCGGCGGCCTCGGCACCCTGATGCGGGGCCTGCTCCCGGACTACGGCTACGAGCTGCGTCTGCTCGACATGCGGCCGATCGAGGACGCTCCGGACGCGATCACCGCCGACCTCTCCGACCAGGACGCCGTGCGCGAGGCGGTCCGCGGCGTCGACGCGATCATCCACCTCGCGGGCATCTCCCTGGAAGCCCCGTTCGAGAAGATCCTCAAGGCGAACATCGAGGGCACCTACCACCTCTACGAGGCCGCCCGCGAGGAGGGCGTCGGCCGGATCGTCTTCGCCTCCTCCAACCACGCCGTCGGCTACACCCCGCGCCCCCAGGGCGACGACCCTCTGATCCCGGTCGACACCCCCCGCCGCCCGGACACCTTCTACGGCCTGTCCAAGTGCTTCGGCGAGGACCTCGCGCAGCTCTACTGGGACAAGCACGGCCTGGAGACGGTCTCGGTGCGGATCGGCTCCTGCTTCCCCGAGCCGACCAGCGTGCGCATGCTCTCGGTGTGGATGAGTCCCGCCGACGGTGCTCGCCTCTTCCACGCGGCCCTGACCGCCGAGCACGTCGGCCACACCGTCGTCCACGGCTCCTCCGCCAACACCCGGCTGTGGTGGGACCTCACCACCGCCCGGGCGCTCGGCTACGAGCCGCAGGACGACTCCGAGCCGTGGGCCGAGAAGCTCATCGCCGAGCAGGGCGAGCTGGACCCGGAGAACGAGGCGCACGCCTACCTCGGCGGCCACTTCGTGACGGACCCGCCGATCTGGCCGTACTGACCGGAAAGAGTCGTCGCGAGAGGGGCGGGCGGGCAGGAAACGGGCCCGCCCGCTCGGGCATCCGGGCACGGCCCGGATACGGTCGGGCAGCTCCCTCAGGGGCGCGGGGAATTGCGCGACCAGCCACAACGCACCCGCGAACGGCCACGAGCCCCCTCCGGCACGCGGCGCGTGTCCGGGACCGTACGGGCACACACGGGCACGAACACTTCCGCAACAGACCTGGTCGCCGTGGAACACCCGCTGTAGAACTTCCCCCATGGCCCGACCGAGGGCCCGAACGGGCAGCACAGCAGGAAGGCGGGTGACGGCCATGACCAGAACCGCGGAAGAACGCCAGCGCGAGATCGTGCTGGCCGCACGGCGCGCCGGCTCGGTCGATGTCACCGCCCTCGCCGCCGAACTCGGCGTGGCCAAGGAGACCGTACGGCGGGACCTGCGTGTCCTGGAGGACCACGGCCTGCTCCGCCGCACCCATGGCGGCGCCTACCCGGTGGAGAGCGCCGGCTTCGAGACGACGCTCGCCTTCCGCGCCACCAGCCACGTCCCCGAGAAACGCCGCATCGCGACCGCCGCCGCCGAACTCCTCGGCGACGCCGAGACCGTCTTCGTCGACGAGGGCTTCACCCCCCAGCTCATCGCCGAGGCACTCCCCCGGGACCGGCCGCTGACCGTGGTCACCGCGTCCCTCCCCGTCGCCGGCGCCCTCGCCGGGACCGACACCGTGTCCGTCCTCCTGCTCGGCGGCCGGGTCCGCTCCGGCACCCTCGCCACCGTCGACCACTGGACGACGAAGATGCTGGCCGGTTTCGTGGTCGACCTCGCGTACATCGGCGCCAACGGCATCTCCCGCGAGCACGGCCTCACCACCCCCGACCCGGCCGTCAGCGAGGTCAAGACCCAGGCGATCCGGGCCGCCCGCCGCACGGTCTTCGCGGGGGTGCACACCAAGTTCGGAGCGGTCAGCTTCTGCCGGTTCGCCGAGGTCGGCGCGCTGGAGACGATCGTGACGAGCACCCTGCTGCCCGCGGCCGAGGCCCACCGCTACTCCCTGCTCGGACCGCAGGTCATCCGGGTCTGACCACCCACCGCCCCTACACCCCTTCACCCCTTGTTCCCACAGGGCACCTTCACGCCCTGCGATGCCCCTTATCTCCCCATACATCCAGGAGCGATCCATGCGAACCCAGAGCCGACGACGGCCACCGCGAGCCACGCTCGCCATGGCCGCCGCAGGGACGCTGCTCGCCCCGCTGCTCTCCGGCTGCTGGGTCGGCGCGGGCGGGGCCGGATCCGGCGGTGACGCCATCAACGTCCTGATGGTCAACAACCCCCAGATGGTCGAGCTCCAGAAGCTCACCCGCGCCCACTTCACCAAAGAGACCGGCATCAAGGTCAACTTCACCGTCCTGCCCGAGAACGACGTCCGCGACAAGATCAGCCAGGACTTCGCCAACCAGGCCGGCCAGTACGACGTCGCCACGCTGTCCAACTACGAGATCCCGATCTATGCCCGCAACGGCTGGCTGCACGAGATGAACGGCTATCTGGCCAAGGACCCGGCCTACGACGAGCAGGACGTCCTGAAGCCGATGCGCCAGTCCCTCACCGGCGACGACGGCAAGCTCTACGGCCAGCCCTTCTACGGCGAGTCGTCGTTCCTGATGTACCGCAAGGACGTGTTCCGGAAGAAGGGCCTGACGATGCCCGCGCACCCCACCTGGCAGCAGGTGGCGGACCTCGCGGCGAAGGCGGACGGCGCCGAACCGGGCATGAAGGGCATCTGCCTGCGCGGACTGCCCGGCTGGGGCGAGGTGATGGCCCCCCTGACCACCGTCGTGAACACCTTCGGCGGCACCTGGTTCGACAAGGACTGGAAGGCGCGGCTCGACTCCCCCGAGTTCGAGAAGGCGACGAAGTTCTATGTCGACCTGGTCCGCGAGCACGGCGAGTCCGGCGCCGCCCAGTCCGGCTTCGCCGAGTGCCTGAACAACATGACCCAGGGCAAGGTCGCCATGTGGTACGACGCCACCTCCGCGGCCGGATCCCTGGAGACGGCGAACTCCCCGGTCAAGGGCAAGGTCGGCTACGCCCCCGCCCCCGTGGAGAAGACGAAGTCCTCCGGCTGGCTCTACACCTGGGCCTGGGGCATCCAGAAGGCCTCCCGCAACTCCGACGACGCCTGGAAATTCGTCTCCTGGGCGTCCGGCAAGAAGTACGAGCAACTGGTCGGCGACCAGATCGGCTGGTCCAACGTGCCCGCCGGCAAGCGGGCGTCGACGTACGCCAACGCCGACTACCGCAAGGAGGCCGCCGCCTTCCAGGAGATGACCAAGGAGGCCATCGAGGGGGCCCGGCCGAACGATCCCGGCGTGCAGCCGCGGCCCGCGCCCGGCATCCAGTTCGTCGGCATCCCCGAGTTCACCGACCTCGGCACCAAGGTCTCGCAGGAGATCAGCGCGGCCATCGCCGGACGCCAGTCAGTCGAGTCGGCCCTGAAGAAGTCGCAGGCGCTCGCCGAGAAGATCTCCGAGGAGTACGAGGGACGATGACCGCCATGACCACGGCCCCCGTGGCCGCTCCCGAGACGCGCACCCCGGTCCGCCGGCCCTCCGCCCGCCTGCGTGCCTGGGCCACCCGCGCCCCGCTGCTCCCCGCCCTGATCTTCATGATCGTCGTCACCCAGCTGCCCTTCGTGGCCACGCTGGTGATCTCCTTCTTCGACTGGAACTCCCTCTATCCCGACGCCCGGCACTTCACGGGCCTCGGCAACTACCAGGAGGTCCTCACCGACGCGGACCTGCGCCAGTCGGTGTGGACGACCGTCCTGCTGACGGTGGCGGTGGTCCTGGCCAGCCTGGTGCTGGGACTCGTGCTCGCCCTGCTCCTGGACCGGAAGTTCCGCGGCCGGGGCATCGTACGGACGCTGCTGATCGCACCCTTCCTGGTGGTACCGGTCGCGGCGGCCCTGCTCTGGAAGCATGTGCTCTACAACCCCGAATACGGCCTGTTCAACGGGTTGTTGCACTATGTGGGCGGCCCACAGCCCGACTGGATCTCCAACACCCCGCTGCTCGCGGTCGAGGCGTCGCTCGTCTGGCAGTGGACGCCGTTCATGATGCTGATCCTGCTGGCCGGCCTGCAGAGCCGTGACCACCAGCAGATCGAGGCGGCCCGGGTCGACGGCGCGAGCGACTGGCAGATCTTCGTCCACCTGACGCTCCCGCATCTGCGCCGCTACCTCGAACTGGGCGCCCTGCTGGGCTCGATCTACATCGTCCAGAACTTCGACGCCGTCTTCACGATCACGTCCGGCGGCCTGGGCACCGCCAACCTCCCCTACACCGTCTACCAGAGCTTCTACCAGGCCCACGAGAATGGCCTCGCCTCGGCCGCGGGCGTCCTGGTGGTCATCGGCTCGATCATCATCGCGACCTTCGCCCTGCGCGTGGTGTCGTCCCTGTTCCGCGAGGAGGTGTCCGGCGCATGAGCACGAACGCCCTGCGTGTGAGCCGTGTCCGAGGCAAGGGTGCGGGCCTCGGCCTGCTGGCCTGGCTGCTCGGCATCGCTTTCTTCCTGCCCATCGCGTGGATGGCACTGACGTCCTTCCACTCCGAGCAGGACGCGGCGACCAACCCGCCGTCCTTCGCCGCCGCCCTGACCCTGGACGGCTACCGCGAGTTCTTCGGCGCGGGCGGCGGCGCGAGCCCCTGGCCGGCGCTGATCAACTCCACCGTCGCGTCCGTGGCCTCGACCCTGCTGGTCCTGCTGCTGGCCTTCCCGGCGGCGTACGCGCTGTCGATCAACCGCGTCCGCAAGTGGACGGACGTGCTGTTCTTCTTCCTCTCCACCAAGATGCTGCCGGCGGTCGCGGGCCTGCTCCCGATCTACCTCTTCGCCAAGAACGCCGGGATGCTCGACAACATCTGGCTGCTGGTCATCCTCTACACCTCCATGAACCTGCCGATCGCGGTGTGGATGATGCAGTCGTTCCTCGCCGAGATCCCGGTCGCGGTGATCGAGGCGGCGAAGGTGGACGGGGCCCGGCTGCCCACGATCCTCGCGCGCGTGGTCGCCCCGATCTCCCTCCCCGGCATCGCCGCCACCGCCCTGATCTGCTTCATCTTCAGCTGGAACGAGCTGCTGTTCGCCCGGGTGCTCACGGGTGTGGTCGCCGAGACCGCCCCCGTCTTCCTGACCGGCTTCATCACCAGCCAGGGCCTGTTCCTGGCGAAGGTGTGCGCCGCGTCGCTCGTCATCTCCCTGCCGGTGCTCGCCGCGGGGTTCGCCGCCCAGGACAAGCTGGTCCAGGGCCTGTCGTTGGGAGCCGTCAAATGAAGGCCGCCGTCATCGAGTCCGTGGGCAAGGCCGTCGTCGCCGAGGTCCCGGACCCGACGCCAGGGCCGCGCGAGGTCGTCGTCGAGGTCGCGGCCTGCGGGCTGTGCGGCACGGACCTGCACATCCTCCAGGGCGAGTTCGCCCCCGAGCTGCCGATCGTGCCCGGGCACGAGTTCGCGGGCGAGGTGGTCGGGGTCGGCACCCAGGTCACGGAACTGTCGGTGGGCGACAGGGTCGCGGTCGACCCCTCCCTCTACTGCTACGAGTGCCGCTACTGCCGCACCGGCCACAACAACCTCTGCGAACGCTGGGCGGCGATCGGCGTCACGACGGCCGGAGGCGCGGCGAAGTACGCGCTCGCCCCGGTGGCGAACTGCGTGAAGCTCCCCGACCACGTCCGCACCCAGGACGCGGCCCTGGTGGAGCCCCTGTCCTGCGCGGTACGCGGCTACGACGTGCTCCGCTCCCGCCTCGGCGCGCACGTCCTGATCTACGGCTCCGGCACGATGGGCCTGATGATGCTGGAGCTGGCCAAGCGCACGGGCGCGGCGAGCGTGGATGTCGTCGACGTGAACCCGGCCCGCCTGGAGACGGCCCGCCGCCTCGGCGTCTCGGCGTCGGCCGCGAGCCCGGACGAACTCGACCGCCCGCAGGGCTGGGACCTGGTCGTCGACGCCACGGGCAACGCGGCGGCGATCCAGGACGGTCTGGACCGGGTGGCGAAGGCCGGCACGTTCCTCCAGTTCGGCGTGGCCGACTACGCGACCCGCGTGACGATCGACCCGTACCGCATCTACAACCAGGAGATCACCATCACCGGCTCGATGGCGGTGCTGCACAGCTTCGAGCGCGCGGCGGAACTCTTCGCGAACGGTGTCCTCGACCCCGACGTCTTCATCAGCGACCGCATCCCGCTGGAGCGGTACCCGCAGGCGCTGGAGCAGTTCGCGTCAGGGGTCGGCCGCAAGATCGTGGTCGTGCCGTAGGGCGGCGGACCGCTGCGGGCGGGGGCAGGCGAAATTCGCTGGGGCGCCTGCCCCCGCCCCCGTACGCTCACGGCATGCCACGACCCCACGGATTCGCTTACGAGCAGCACGCGGGCGGAACCGTCCGCATCACCCACCACGGCCGCCCCGCCACCACCCTGAACGGCCCCCGGGCCGCCCAGTTCCTCGCCGAGGTGGAGACCTCCGACCCGCAGCTCGTCATGGCCCGCTGGACCGGCAACTACAAGCGGGGCAACGAACGCACGGCCCGGGACCACCCCCGCAATCGCCGCTGACCCGATTGGCGGCAAGGTAAGGGAACGGCAAAACCGCCTCGCTCGTTCACCCGGCATGACAGCTATGACCCCCGGCTCGAACATCCCCCTGTCCGCCGCCCGCGTGACGGTGGACGTCGCCGCCCCGGTGCGGCTCGACGTATCGGGCCTGCTGCTCACCGCCGACGGCAAGGTGCGCTCCGACGACGACTTCATCTTCTACAACCAGCCTTCGGGCGCGGGCGTGACGTACCGCTCGGGCGGCGGTACCGCGCCCGACGCGATCGTGGTCGACACAGCGGCCGTGCCGCCCGGCATCGAGAAGATCGTCGTCACGGCCAGCCCGGACGCCGCGGGCCAGACCTTCCGGGGCATCGAACCGACGGCCACGATCCGCAACGCGGACGACAACTCCGTCCTGGCGTCCTTCACGCCCCCGCAGCTCGGTGACGAGACGGCGCTGGTGATCGTGGAGATCTACCTGCGCAACGGCCAGTGGAAGGCCCGGGCCGTCGGCCAGGGCTACGCCAACGGCCTCGCGGGCATCGCCACGGACTTCGGAGTCACGGTGGAGGAACCGGCCGCGGCAGCCCCGGCCCAGCCGGCGACCCCGCCGCCGGCGGCGATGCAGCCGCCGGTGGCTCCCCCGGCCCCGCCCGTCACCACGCCGGCGGCGCCCCCGGCTCCGGCCACACCTCCGCCGCCCGCCCCCGGCGCCGGGAAGAGCAACCTCGACAAGGGCCGCGTCAGCCTCCAGAAGAACCAGACCGTCTCCCTGATCAAGGGCGGCCGCCCCCTGCTCTCCCAGGTCAAGATGGGCCTCGGCTGGGAGCCGGCGTACCGGGGCAAGGACATCGACCTGGACGCCTCGGTCATCGCCTACGGCCCGCAGCGCAACCACATCGACAGCTGCTACTTCGGCAAGCTGTCCATCGTCGGCGGCGCGATCAAGCACTCCGGCGACAACCTCACGGGTGAGGGCGGCGGTGACGACGAGGTGATCGTGGTCGACCTCGGCCGCCTCCCGCAGGAGGTCACCGGCCTGGTCTTCACGGTCAACTCCTTCTCCGGCCAGAAGTTCACGGAGGTCGCCAAGGCCTACTGCCGCCTCCTGGACGCCACGACCGGCGAGGAACTGGTCCGCTTCGACCTCACCAGCGCCGAGCCGCAGACCGGCGTGATGATGGCCAAGCTGATCCGCCAGTTCTCCGGCGAGTGGGAGATGACGGCGATCGGCGACTTCGTGAAGTCCCGCACGGTCAGGGGAATGGTGAAGCCGGCGGCCCAGACGCTGTAAGGCACGCACCGCCGGCTCGGACGCCCCCTGCTCGGGGGGCGTCCGGTGTCCGACCCGACGGGTCAGCGACGCCCTGTCCCCAGCCCCTCCATCAGCAGCGTCAGATAGCGGCGGAGGTGACCGCCCTCCCCGTCCGCCAGCTCCGCCGCCGTCGACACGCCGTGAGCCAGTCGCAGGACGTCGACCGGATCGACGTCTCGGCGGAGCGTGCCCTCCTCCTGCGCCGCCCGGACCAGACGCCCCACCGCGTTCCTCACGGAGTCACCGCAGGCCGTGGCCACCCTCGAGCCGCTCCGCTTGACGGCCGGGCCGAGCAGCGCCCGCAGGCCGCGCATCTGGACCATCCCGGCGCCGAGTTCGTACAGCCACTCCCCCAGCGCCTCGCCCGGCGGGAGTTCGGCCGCCAGTTCGTCGGCCCGGGCCACGATCGCCTCGACGCGGTCGAGGTACGCGGCCTCCAGCAGCGCGTGCCGGGTCGGGAAATGCCGGTACAGCGTGCCCGAGCCGACCCCGGCCCGCTTGGCGATGTCGTCGAGCGACGCGCCCTCCCCGTGTTCGGCGAAGGCCTCGGCGGCCACCTTCAGCAGCCGCTCGTAGTTGCGCCGAGCATCCGCCCGCATGGGCCTGACCTGCGCCATGCAGCCACTCCTCACGAACCGGGGACTCAAGAACCGGAGACACTCTCCGCACCCTATCGAGAACGGCAGGCGGCCGGAGGTCCGCACACCCGCCGCCCGTTGGAGAGGACGTTGAGATCTGCCAGGCGACCTGGAGGGTGACGGGTCAGGCGGAGGCGCGGACCACCAGCTCGGGCACCACCCACGCGTCCGCGCCCCGCAGCGGCTCCTCCTCCGCGCGCAGCCGGGCCACCTGTTCCACGGCCAGCCGCCCCAGCTGCCGCTTGTCGATGTGCAGGGTGGTCAGGGCGGGTTCCACCAGCTCGCCCAGGGAGAGACCGTCGAAGCCCAGCACCGCAAGATCGTCCGGGACGCTCCGGCCATTTCGGCGGGCGGTGCGCATCGCCCCGACCGCGATCAGGTCGTTGAAGCCGAAGACCGCGGTGATCCCGGGCCGCGCCGCCAGGAGCCGTTCCATCCCGGCCTCGCCACCGGCGACGCTGTGCTCCGGGCACACCACGACCCACTCCTCGTCGACCGGCAGTCCGAGCCGCCGCACGTGCTCCAGGAAGGCCAGCCTGCGCGGGCCGGGGCCGTGCACGCCGTCCAGCATGCCGATCCTGCGGTGCCCCGCGCGGAACAGGTGGTTCAGGCCCTGCTCGACTCCGGTGGCGGCGTCGATGCCCACGGCCGCGAACCGGGTCTGCTGCGGGCCGCGCTCCAGCAGCACCAGCGGCACGCCTCCGAGGTGCTTGGTGAGGACGTCGTCCGGGTCCTTGAAGTAGCCCACGACCGCGTCCGCCTGGTGGGAGAGCACGTCGAGCGCCTGCCGCTCCCTGGCCTCGTCGATCCGGGAGTCCCAGACGACCACCTGCCAGCCGCGCTGCTCGGCCGCCTCCAGCACCCCGGCGGCCACCTCGGGGAAGAAGGGGTTCCGCAGGTCCGGGATGACCAGGCCCGCCGTCACCGCGCCCTTCTGGACGAGTCCGCGCGCGAAACGGCTGGGCCGGTAGTCCAGGAGCCGGGCCGCCTCCAGGACCCGTTCCTTGGTGGCCGGGTCGATCTCACCCTTGTCGTTGACCGCCCGGGAGACCGTCTGCCGTGACACCCCGGCCAGTCGTGCGACGTCGTGGATCGTGGCCCGGCGCCGGGCGCCCTCGGGCCGCTCGGCACCCGGCTCCGCCCGCTGATCGTCGGTCCACATGCTGAGCACTTTATCCGGCTGGGGACCCCGCCCGGCAGGGGCGGCCGCGCGGGCCCCTCAGTCGTCGAGCTCGGTGAAGAGCGTCAGCTGGAGGGCGCCCGGGGCCTCCAGCCGGGAGTTCAGGGAGTTCCAGGGGGTGCGGGTGGGCTCGGCGACCACCTCGGCTCCGGCGGCGGCCAGCTTCGCCGTGACGGCGACGGAGTCGTCCACCTGGAAGGCGACCCGGACATGTCCGGCCACCCGCCGCCCCACCTCCACCTCGTCGATGAAGGCGGCGTGGTTCGGGTCGGTCAGCTCCAGGGTGGCCCGCCCGGCCTCCAGGATCGTGACCCGCCCGTCCTCCGAGGCGAACGCGCCCTGCTCGGTCAGGCCGAGCACGTCCCGGTAGAAGTGCAGGGCGGCGTCGTAGTCGTCCGCGGTCACGACCAGGCGGAGTTCTCGCACGGCTGGTTCGTCGGGCATGGAGGCTCCTCCGGGGGCTCGGTCAACCGCTGACAACCCACGTGCCGGCCGGGTGATTCCCGCGCGGCCGGGAGGAGGCCGGCCGCGCCCCGTCAGGGGCGCGGGGAACTGCGCGAACGACCACGACGCACCCGCAGCCTTCCACCACCGCGACCCGGCAGACGAGAAGCCCGGCGCAGCGCTACGACGGGGTTCTCACAGTCACTGCTCAGAACAGCGCGCTGTACGCGTTCAGCGCCGGCTGTCCGCCCAGGTGGGCATAGAGGACCGTGGAGTCGCAACCGATCTCGCCCCGGGAGACCAGGTCGATCAGCCCGGCCATGGACTTCCCCTCGTAGACGGGGTCGGTGACCATCCCCTCCGTCCGGGCCGCGAGCCGCATCGCCGCCAGGGTGGACTCGTCGGGGATGCCGTATGTGCCCGCGTGGTACCGCTCGTCGAGTTCGACGTCGGACTCCGTCACCTCACGCTTGAGGCCGATGAGCCGCCCGGTGTTGTGCGCGATCCGGGCGACCTGGCCACGGGTCGCGGCGGGTTTCGCCGAGGCGTCGATGCCGAGCACGCGCCGGGGCCGCCCGCCCGCCTCCTCCAGCGCGGCGAACCCGGCGACCATGCCGGCCTGGGTGGAGCCGGTCACCGAGCACACGACCACGGTGTCGAAGAAGACACCCAGCTCACGCTCCTGCTCGGCGACCTCGTACGCCCACCCGGCGAAACCCAGGCCGCCGAGCGGATGGTCGGAGGCGCCGGCCGGAATGGCGTACGGCTTGCCGCCCGCCTCCTCGACCTCCCTGAGCGCCTGCTCCCAGCTCTCCTTGAACCCGATCCCGAACCCGGCCTTCACCAGCCGTACGTCGGCGCCGGCGAGGCGGCTGAGCAGGATGTTGCCGACCTTGTCGTACACGGCGTCGGGCCAGTCCACCCAACTCTCCTGCACCAGCACGCACTTGAGCCCGGCCCGGGCGGCGACCGCCGCGACCTGCCGGGTGTGGTTGGACTGCACTCCGCCGATCGACACGAGCGTGTCGCAGCCCTTCGAGAGCGCGTCGGCGACCAGGTACTCCAGCTTGCGGGTCTTGTTGCCGCCGTAGGCGACACCGGAGTTGCAGTCCTCGCGCTTGGCCCAGAGGGCGGCGCCACCGAGGTGCGCGGTCAGCCGCTCCAGGGGATGGACGGGCGAGGGCCCGAAGAGCAGGGGGTAACGCTCGTACGAGGCGAGGGACGAGGAAGACGAAGAAGGGGACGGCGAAAGGGACATGGGTCCTCCCGGGGTCGGGACGGGATGGCGATCGGTCTCAGTCGGCGAGCTCTTCGAGCCCGCGCCAGATCTCCGCCGTGACGCGGACCGCCTCGGCCACGTCACGGGCCGCGCAGGCCTCGATCAGCCGCTCGTGCAGCCCGGCCGAACGGCAGCTGCCGCCCTCGCCGAAGCGCTGTCGCTCCAGACGGCGGATGAGCGGGGTGTAGCGGGCGACGGTCGCGGCGGCGGCGCGGTTGCCGCTCACCCGGACGAGGACGTCGTGCAGCGCGTCGTCGGCGCGCAGGGCCCCGTCCACGTCTGCGGTGCCGACTGCAGCGGCGAACCGCTGGTTGGCGGCGCGCATCGCCTCGATGTCCGCGGCACCCAGCCGGGGCACGGCGATCCGCGTCACGAGCTCGTGCATGGCGCCGACCACGGCGGCGGCGTCCCTGACGTCGGAGGCCACGAGCGGGGTCACCCGGGTGTAGCTCTGCGGCTTGCTCTCCAGCAGCCCCTCGTCCACGAGCCGGGAGAACGCCTCCCGCACCGGCGCCCGGGACAGCCCCAGCCGCTCCGCGAGCTCGGCGTCCCGCACCACCGCACCGGGTTCGATCTCCCCGGCCACGATGGCGTCCCGGATCGCCTCGTACGCCCGGTCCCTGAGCAGGGTCCGGGACACGGGCCGAATGGCCTCCATGAACTAAAATGTTAGATGTCAATGGAGGGCCAGGCAAGGCGGAGGACGGCACCGCGTCCGTTCACTTTGCGGTCACAGCCGCACGGGACACCTATGGTCCCTTGGACGGTGCGGTACCGCATCCGGTCACGACACCGTTCGCGACCCATAGGCGGGATGGCGCAACATCGACGCAGTAGGTCCTTTTGACCCCGACCGGCGCGATGGCAGTAATGCGATCCCACACGATGGATTCCGCATATCCGCGGCGGCCAACGGCGGAGCGGCGAGAAGCAAGGCTGCGCGTGGCCAGTGAAGCCAGCGCTGCCGCCTTGTGATCTGCCCGAAGCCGTACCACTTCACACAACTGCGTCACTGAACGGCCATCGGCCACTCGAAGCCGCCACAACGGCTTGTCACTCTGATTGTTCTTCTTGCTGCTGATACTGCTCTGGATACCGAGCCGCAGCAAGACATCCCCAAGCTGGCGGACAAGCTCCTCAGAAATGTTGGCGAATTCCACCTGCCGCCTCTCCACCGAGCCGTCACTGTCGATAAGTCCCGCGACTAGGCCACAGGAAAACTCACGGCTGTATGGAAGAGCAGCCAATCGCTTGCCTTCACCTTTGAGCCCCCACACTCGATACTCAATCAGCAGGTCGCGAAGCGCGTTGCAATGCCATTCCGGATCCACGAGGCGTACACGCAACCAAGTGCCGTTGTCCTCCACGTTGGCGTGGCATCCATGCTTGGCCGCGTAGTCGCGGATCTGTTGGAGCGTTCCATCGTCGTGGCCAACCCATGTCGGGGTACGACCGGTCATGTTGCCGTCTCCGAGCATTGACCCGACGAACCATCCATCCCACTCATCACCAAACGTTCCGAAGAGGCCAGCCGTGAGCGGCGCAGGAGCCGCGCATCCCGGCAGCAGGCAGGCAGTGGGCTTCCAAGTCGGACGTCGTGAGCCCTCACGGCTTCGAACGGCCCACTGAGAGGTGGCCGTTGCTTCAATCACGCGACCGGATGCGAAGGTCACAGCGAACACTGGTTGCACACCACCATCGATCCAGCGCACCGGCCGAATGGCTACCAGATTGCCGACCTCGCTGTCTCTCGGGGGGTAGGGGCGTCCGGGCCTGGCTTCGCGGAGATCCCACTCCTTGTCGTACGCGAGAACAGAGCGCCTCGCAGCCACGACATCTTCTACAGGAGCAACCGTGCCATCCGGAAGCCAGATCGGGGTTCCTTCGGCCAGGCCTTTCCAGGCCGCAGTGCCACACCGCTTATACGAGCTGGACATATGGAAACCGTATGTCCAGCATCGTCAGCCATCCCTCGCAATCGCACAGGCTCACCCGTACGAGGGAACCCCGGTTTTCTACCGCTTCTGCCGCTTCCAGGGGCCGGTGATGGCGAGCAGGATGCCCGGCGTCTGGATGCTGGCGAAGAGGGTCCGGCCGTCGGGCGAGAAGGTGACACCGGCGAACTCGCTGTACTCCGGCTCCTCTTCGGTGCCGATGTTCAGCTCGTTGCGGGCGATCGGGTAGGTCCGGCCGCTGTCGGTGGCCCCGAAAAGGTGCTGCACCCCTTCCCCGTCCTCGGCGATGACGAGGCCGCCGTACGGGGAGACGGTGATGTTGTCGGGACCGTCGAACGCGCCGTCCTTCGAGGGGTCGGGGTTCACACCGAGCAGGACCTTCAAGGTCAGCGTCCGGCGCTTGGGGTCGTAGAACCAGACCTGGCCGTCATGCTGGACGGGGCTCTCCTCACGGGCGTACGAGGAGACGATGTAGGCGCCCCCGTCGCCCCACCACATGCCCTCCAGCTTGCGGGCGCGGGTGACCTCGTCGGCGGCGAACTGCTTGCGCACGGGGGTGGTACGGGCGTCACGGTCGGGCACGTCCACCCAGTCGACGCCGTAGACGGTGCCGGTCTTGGTGGCGCGGGACAGGTCGTCGACGAACTTCCCGCCCGAGTCGAAGCACTTGGGCGCCTGGAGCACACCGGCGTCGTCGGCGAGCTCGCGGAACTTTCCGGGGCCGTACGCGAATCCCTTGGGCGGGGTCCAGCGGAAGAAGAGACCGTTGGGGCCGGCGGCGTCCTCGGTGAGGTAGGCGTGGCCGCGCTTGGGGTCGATGACCACGGCCTCGTGGTCGTAGCGGCCGAAGAACTTCAGCGGCTTGGGGTTCCGGTTGGCGCGCCGGTCGCTCGGGTCGACCTCGAGCACGTAGCCGTGGTCCTTGGTCATGCCGTTGACGCCGGCCCTGTCGGAGTTCTCCTCACAGGTGAGCCAGGTGCCCCAGGGCGTGCGGCCGCCCGCGCAGTTGGTGGAGGTACCGGCGATGCCCACCCACTCGGCGACCCGTCCGTCGGGGCGTATCTCGACGACCGTGCAACCGCCCGCCGCGGCCGGGTCGTAGACGAGGCCCTCGGTGAGCGGCACCGGGTACTTCCAGTTGGCGCGCGGGCCCTTCAGCTCGTGGTTGTTGACGAGCAGGGTGGTGCCGCGGGGGCCGTCGAAGGTGGCGGTGCCGTCGTGGTTGGACGGCGTGAACTCGCCGGACTCCAGCTTGGTCTTTCCGCTGTGGGTGATGATGCGGTAGGTGAAGCCCTCGGGCAGGGCGAGGATCCCCTCGGGGTCCGGTACGAGCGGCCCGTAGCCGACCCCGTGCCGGGCGTCCGCCGCGCCCTCCGCACTGTCGGTGTCGTAGGACGCGAGGGCGTTGGGCGCGGTGGCGAGGGCGCCGACACTGCCCGCCAGCGCGACACCGGCACCGGTGATCGCGGAGTTTCTGGCGAAGTCCCTGCGGGTGAGCGACATGGGTGTCTCCTGTGACGGTGGATATGCCGTGGAGGGTGGCGGACCTCGATCACGGCCACCGTCCCGCTCATCCATGAACGCCGGTTGAACACCGCCCTAAGGGGCGCGGGACTGTGTTCATATGCGGCTCCGCCGCGCGGGCGCGACAAGCCACAACAGCCCCGCACGCGCAAAACAGGCTCAACCACCCTGCTGCGAGCGCGCCTTGAACGCGGCCTTCCGCGCCTCCTTCGCCACCTTCTTGTCCGGATGCAACCGCCCCATCGCCTCCAGCACATCAGCCGTAGCGGGATGCTCGACCCGCCACACAGCCTCGAAAAACCCACCGTGCTGCCGAGCAAGCCCCTCGACCAACGCCCGCAACTCCTCGGAGTTCCCCTCGGCAGCCAGCTGCGCGGCCACCGTATCGATGGTCAGCCAATAGACCATCGCCTCCGACGGCGCGGGCACATCCACCGCACCGTGCTCGGTCAGCCACACCCGGGCGAGCCCGCCCAGCTCGGCGTCATCGAGCACCTCCCACAACGCCGGTTCGGCCGAAGCACCCACCAGCGACAAGGCCTGCTGACACCGCAACCGCCGCAGCGGCGCCCCGGCGTCCGAACCCCGGGCCGCCGCCAGCAACTCCCTGGCCGCGTCGAGCGATTCCCGCCGCTGGAGCCACTGCTCCGTCTCGGCCTGCGCGGCACCGGGCGGGAACGCCGCCGTGCCGTCAAGCAGCGCGTCGGCTCCCTTGTCCGCGAGGTCCCCGACGGCCGGCGCCTCGAACCCGGCCTCCAGCAGCCGGGCCCGCAGGCCGTACAGCCCGAGCGGGGTGAGCCGGACCATGCCGTACCGGGAGACGTCGGTGTCGTCTACGGGCGCCGCGGGCTCCTCGTCGGCCTCGGCCATGAGCGCCTCGTCGACGGGCTGGTACGCCACGAGGCCCACCGGCTCCAGCATCCGGAACTGGTTGTCCAGCCGCATCATCGCGTCGGACACCTGCTCAAGGACGTCGTTGGTCGGCTCGCCCATGTCGCTGGGCACGATCACCGACGCGGCCAGCGCGGGCAGCGGCACGGGCGCCTCGGCGGGCGTGTCCTCGCCGGCGGTCAGCACGTAGAGGTTGCCGAGCACGCCGTCGAGGAACTCGGCCTCGGCCTCCGGATCCCAGTCGAGGGCGGAGAGGTCGACCTCGCCGTCCTCGGCCACGAGACCGTCCAGGTCGGGCACGCTCGCGTCGGCGAGCACCGTCTCCAGGGCCGCGAGCCACACCGCGAGCACGTCCTGCGGCGAACCGCCGGTGAGCAGCGCGAGGTCCTCGCCCGCCGTGACGGTGCCCTCCTCCTCGTCGACGATCTCGACGAGCCCGGTGTCCACGGCCACCCGCCATGCCTCGCTGGCGTCGGCGGCGGCGTCGTCCCCGCTCAGACCGAGCACCTCGGCGGCCGCGGGCAACTGCTCGTCGACGAGCCCTCCTCCGGCGTCGACCCGGGTCTGCGGTCCGGCCCAGCGGGCCAGCCGGGCGGCACGGGACAGCAACGGCGTGGACAGCGCGTCGCGCGCCAGCTCCGCTTCGGACGTCAGCCGCACCGGCGGCAGGGGGGAGCTGTCTGACATCGGCTGTTTCTCCTAGCGGCGCCTCATACGACTCAGCCGCTCAGCCTAGACGGATTTACACCCATGCCGCCTACTTCATGTCCCCGTCAGGGGTTGTACATGGCCGAAACCTTGACAAGTGCCCTGAGCAGGCTGGAGATTGACGCGCGTAGAAGTCTGCGGACACTTGTTCACCGGGCCAGCCCCACAGGCCTGCCGGTCCATCGTCTTCTACGCGCGTCACACCGCCCGCCCCACAGGTAGCGGCAGACAGTCCACGCTTCACCCTCGTCCCGGCGCCCTGTCACGTCCCCGGAGGGATTCCCGTTGCCGAGCAAGTCGTCCGCGCGCCTCGCCGCGCTCACCGTCGCCGCCGTGTGTTCCGCGGCATCCACGATCGTCCTCACCACACCCGCCCACGCGGACTCGGTCCGCATCCACGACATCCAGGGCAGCACCCGGATATCGCCGTACGCCGGCCAGCAGGTCACGGACGTGGCCGGAATCGTCACCGGCATCCGGACCTACGGCTCGTCCCGCGGCTTCTGGATCCAGGACCCGAACCCGGACGCCGACCCGGCGACCAGCGAGGGCGTCTTCGTCTTCACCAGCTCCGCTCCGAAGGGGGTCGCCGTCGGTGACTCCGTCACGGTCAGCGGCACGGTCTCGGAGTACGTCCCCGGCGGCACCGCCTCCGGCAACCAGTCCCTGACGGAGATCACCAAGCCGACGACCACGGTCGTCTCCAGCGGCAACCAGCTCCCCGCCGCCACCACGATCGACGCGAAGTCCGTCCCCGCCGCCTACGCGCCGGCCGGGGACACCACGGCGAACGGCTCGATCAACGCCCTCCCCCTCAAGCCCTCGGCGTACGCCCTCGACCACTACGAGGCGCTGGAGGGCATGACCGTCCGCGTCACCGACACCCGGGTCGTGGGCGCCACCGACCCGTACACCGAACTCTGGGTGACGGTGAAGCCGCACGAGAACCGCAACCGCCACGGCGGCACGGTCTACGGCTCCTACGACGCCCAGAACTCCGGCCGCCTCCAGATCCAGTCCCTCGGCGCTACGGCGGACTTCCCGAAGGCGAACGTCGGCGACACCCTCACCGGCACGACGGCGGGCCCGCTGGACTACAACCAGTTCGGCGGCTACACCCTGGTCGCGAGCGAACTCGGCACGCTCAAGTCCGCGGGCCTGAAGCGCGAGACGACGCGCGAGCAGCGCTCCTCGGAACTCGCGGTCGCCACCTACAACGTCGAGAACCTCGACCCGGCCGACGACACCTTCGCCGAGCACGCCTCCGCGATCGTGAACAACCTGAAGTCGCCGGACATCGTGTCCCTGGAGGAGATCCAGGACAACAACGGCGCGAAGAACGACGGTACGGTCGCCGCCGATCAGACGATGACCAAGCTGATCGACGCGATCGTCGCGGCCGGCGGCCCGAGGTACGACTGGCGCTCGATCGACCCGGCCGACAACACGGACGGCGGTGAGCCCGGCGGCAACATCCGCCAGGCGTTCCTGTTCAACCCGGAGCGGGTCTCCTTCGCGGACCGCGCGGGCGGCGACGCCACGACGGCGACCGGCGTGACGAAGATCCGCGGCAAGGCGCACCTGACGCTCAGCCCCGGCCGGATCGCCCCCGCCGACGAGGCCTGGAAGAACAGCCGCAAGCCGCTGGCCGGCGAGTTCGCCTTCCGCGGCCGCACGGTCTTCGTGATCGCCAACCACTTCAACTCCAAGGGCGGCGACCAGGGCCTGACCTCCCAGTACCAGCCGCCGGCCCGCAGCTCCGAGACCCAGCGCCACCGGCAAGCCACGCTGGTGAACGCCTTCGTCAAGGACATCCTCGACACCCAGAAGAACGCGGACGTCATCGCCCTGGGCGACATCAACGACTTCGAGTTCTCGCAGACCACGAAGGTCCTCGAAGGCCGCGGCGAACTCTGGTCGGCGGTCAAGTCGCTGCCCAGGAGCGAGCGTTACTCGTACGTCTACCAGGGCAACAGCCAGGTCCTCGACCAGATCCTGATCAGCCCGTCGATCCGCCGCGACTGTGACTTCGCGTACGACAGCGTGCACGTCAACGCGGAGTTCCACGACCAGATCAGCGACCACGACCCGCAGGTCCTGCGCTTCCGCCCGTAACCCCGGCCAGGGGCCGGCTGCCCCGAAGGTCCAGCCGGCCCCTCACCCGGGGATGAGCCCCAGGACATGCCGATACCGGCTCCCGCTCACCTTCTGCACCCCCGGGTACGTCCGCACCCGCTCCCACGCGTCGGTCCCGGGCGCCGCCAAGGCCCTGTCGTAGGCCTGGTCGCTCTCCCACTCGGCGTAGTTCAGCACGTGCCCGCCGTCGGTACTCAGATGGAAATGGGCGGAGATCAGCCCGGCGTGCCCCTCCGGATCGTCGGCCAGGGCCTTGAGTACGAGATCGACCCACTCCTCGCGCCGCTGTCCGGCCTCTTCCTCGAAGTCGATCCGCACGGTGACGATCAGCTCCGGCACCCGCAGATCCCCGATGGCCCGCTCCCGGCTGCGGTACCGCCGGTACCGCCCGAGCCCCAGCCGCTCGATCCCCGGCACGGCGGTGTCGATCTCGTCGACCCGCTCCTGCCGATGCGTCTTGACGAAGGCCTCGTAGGCCTGCTCGCCGCTCCACTGCGAGTAGTGCATCAGCGTGGACCCGTCGTGTCCCGCGTACACGTGGTACCCCAGCAGATCACCGGCGGGCCACGGCCGCCGCTCCCACGTCCGCGCGATCGCCTCCACGGTCTGCTGCTGCCGCTCCGGGGTACCGACTCGCCAGGTACTGAAGAAGGGAGCACCGATCCGGGGGTCGGTGGGGTCGGGGTGCTGCTCGGTTCGACGGCTCATGGAACACTCCAGTCGTATGCGCCGGTTGCTGCACACCCCACCTTTCAACCTCGACCAAGCTTGAGGTCAAGCGGGTTGCTGCGCAGCTGTGCGCTTCCAGGAAGTGCTCTGCGTCGATGCCGCTGCCGGGTGGGTCCGCAGCCCGGCGAAGCGGGGTGCCGCTGCGCCCACCCGTGCCGCCTGGGGGCACCTCCCAGGCCCTTAAGGCATGGGGGAGGCACGATTGCCCGCAGCCAAGGCAACCACGGCGCCCGCAGCGGTTGGCGCGTGAACGGGAGTTAGTTGGTGTAGGACCCCATCGCGCCGTTCCGAGGACGGACACCCCCCGGCGCGGCCCCGACCCACCGCATCCCAGTAGGCGCTACGCGCACCCACTCAGCGATGCACGAGACGCCAGACAGGTCCGTGCGCAACCTGCTGCCGGCGTCGCAGCACCCCGACAGTCACCACCACGGCCCCCACAGTCCCCGCAGCCGCCCCGGCAACCAACACCGGCTTGCGATGCGTCGCCTTGTCGTGCACCGTGTGACCGGCCTGCGCGGCGCTGCTCCGCAACTGCACCGTCATCGCCCCGGCCTTGTCCCGGAGATCGGCCGCCCGCGCCCGCGCACGCCCCTTCACATCCGCCTTCCCCGCCAGCTCTTCCACCGTGTTCCCGAGCTCACCACGGGTCCGCTCGATCTGCTGCCGCAGCTCATCGGGCCCCTTGGCTCCGCCCGTCGCGCCTGTCGCGCCCGTCGCGTCCGTCATCGATGCGCCCTTTCCCTGATCTCCTCCACGTCCGCCTTGACACTGCCGAGCGCCTCCTGGGGCGTGGGAGGCGTTGCCCGGCGCAACTGCGCCCGGCCGGCAGCGCCCAGCACGGCCGCGATCACGAACAGCACCCCCGTCACGATGAGCGCAGCGGCCCAGACGGGCAGCACCAGCGAGAGGGCGGCGACCCCCGTCCCGGCCAGCGCGAGCAGCCCGGCGTAGGCGACGGCACCCGCCGCACCGAGCAGCCCACCACCGCGCCCCGCACGCCGCCCCTTCTCGGCCAGTTCCTCCTTCGCCAGAGCCACTTCCTGCCGCACGAGCCGGGAGAGCTGCTCCGCGGCCTGTGAGACGAGCTCGCCCACGGAGTGGCGCTCGTCGTGCACGGCCCGATGATCGATGGTCCCGGTCACGGTGTTCCGCCTCCTCTCGACGTAGGAACCCCCGAGTACCCGGCCGGCCACCCGCTACCCCTTCCCCCTGCAGGGCCGGCCCTGCAGCGCCGGCCCTGCGGCGCCACCCCTGCTGTGCCACCACTGAAGCCGACGCGACCGGAAAGCACCCCTTACGAATACCGGGTAGCAGAATTAACTGGAGCTACACAGTCACGCTGCCGACACTACTCACATGACGCCCCCCTTCGGCCGCGCCCTGTGCGCGATGATCACCCCGTTCACGACGTCCGGCGCCCTGGACCTCGACGGTGCCCAGCGCCTCGCCGCCCACCTGGTCGCCCAGGGCTGCGACGGCCTCGTCCTGTCCGGCACGACGGGCGAGTCACCGACCACCACGGACGCCGAGAAGTCGGCCCTGATCGCAGCCGTCCGCGAGGCCGTGGCCGACCGGGCGTCGATCGTCGCGGGCATCGGCACGCCCGACACCCGCCACACCGTCGACCTGGCCCGGGAGGCGGAAAAGGCGGGCGCGGACGGCCTGTTGGTGGTGGCGCCGTACTACAGCAAGCCCCCGCAGGACGCGATCGAGGCCCACTTCCGCGAGATCGCCGACGTCAGTGAGCTCCCGCTCATGCTCTACGACATCCCGAACCGCACCGGCGTCCGGGTCGAACCGGAGACGATCCTCCGTCTCTCCGACCACCCCAGGATCGTCGCGGTCAAGGACTGCTCGTACGACTTCCTGGCCGCCCAGAAGGTGCTGGCCCGCACGGACCTGGCGTACTACGCGGGCTGCGACGAGCACAACCTCGCCCTGTACGCGGTGGGCGGGGCCGGCTACGTCAGTACGGTGTCGAACGTGATCCCGGCCCGGCTGCGAGCGGTCCTGGACGCGTTCGACGCGGGCGACACGGCACAGGCGGCCCGCCTCCAGCAGCAGGCCACCCCCCTCATCGAGGCGATCATGTCGGCGGGCCTGCCGGGCACGGTGACGACGAAGGCGCTGCTCACCGCCCTGGACCTCCCGGCCGGCCCGGTCCGCGCCCCGCTCCGGCCGGCCGGCCCCGCCACGACCGACGCCCTGCTGGCGCTCCACGCGGACCTCACCCGGACCTGATCACCGCTCCGCGAACACCGGCTCCCACCGCCCCTTGGTGTTGTCCTTGGGCGACCGGAAATCACTGAGCGGGGTCGTCTTCCCGCCGCCGATGTGCACCAGCACCAGCCGCTGGTGGTACTCGTTCCCGTCCGGTCCGATGTCCCAGGCGACGAGCGAGTCCCCGTCCGCCCAGGCGAGCAACTGCTGCCCGCGTACCTCGCGCTGCTTCCCGGTGCGCGCGTCGAGCACGAAGGAGGACGTCTTCCACTTCTGCCCCGCGAACGGGCCGGCGACGAGCTGCCCGTCCGGCGACACCCCCGCGTCGACGGACCAGTCCCGGTACCGTTCCAGCGCGGGCGCGGGGACTTCCTTGCCGGTGAAGTCGTAGAACTTCTCGCCGGGTTCGGTGGGCATCCCCGACCAGACGAGACGGCCGTCGCGGGTGAACGCGAAGTCCTGGCGCGAGTTGATGAACGCATCGGGATTGTGCGCACCCCCGCCGATCTCCACCCCCGCCCAGGAACTGCTTCCGGAGGCCACGTCGATGACGTGGAACCCGGTCCGGTCCGACTCCATGAAGGGGACGTCCCAGCCCTCCGACCCGTCGATCTTCACCCGGCGGTCGGGGTTCTTGCTGTACGTCGTCGCGACGAGCTTCCTGCCGTCGGTGGAGAACTCCACCCCCGCCACCGGCCGGTCGACCGGGATCCACCGCTTGACCTGACCGCTCGCCAGGTCGAGCAGCCCGATGCGCGGCACGGGCAGGTCCCGTTCGAGAACGGCGGCGGTCGTCATCCCGGGGGCGACGGCGACGTACGACCACCGGTCGTCCTTCACGTACTTGTTCGTCTTCGGGTTCAGCAGCCAGTACGTGCGCTTGGAAACGGCACGGTCGGGGGACTGCTCGACGATCGACCTGGTGAAGTACGCGGCCAGGGCGACCCGGCCGGCGGCGATCAGGTCGCGCGGCGGCGACTGGTCCGGACGGGCGGTGACGCCGGTCTGCTCCACTCCGCCCGAGGGACGTACGTCCTGCTTGCCCGGGTCCAGCATCGGCACGGCCACGGCGACGGCGACCACGGCGGCGGCCGCCGCGGCGGCGGAGGCGAGTCGGCGGCTGCGGCGGCGCCGGCGGACCGCGAGCACCCGGTCGGCGAAGCCGGGCGCCACGGGCGGCTGCCCCTCGGCCTGGTCGCGCAGCGCGTCGCGCACGAGTTCGTCGACGTTCACTGACGCACCTCCACGGGCGAGTAGTCACGGGACGGCCGCTCTTCCGCGGCGGCCGGGCCCAGGGCGGCCAGCTCGGGCGCGATGGCGCGCAGCCGGGCCAGGGAGCGGTGGGTGGCGGACCGCACGGTGCCGACGGAGCACCCCAGGATGCGGGCCACCTCGGCTTCGGGGAGATCCTCGAAGTAGCGCAGGACGAGCACGGTGCGCTGCCGCGCGGTCAGCCGGGCCAGCGCGCCCCGCATCAGCAGACGCAGCTCGGCCGCGCCGGAGGCGTCCGGGGCCGCGGTGGTCTCCGGCGGTTCGGCGACGCTCAGTTCGCGCCTCGGCCACTTCAGCCGCCAGCGGCTGACCTGCTGGCGGTAGAGGATCTGCCGGACGTACGCCTCGGGTTCGTCGATCCGGTGCCAGCGGCCCGCCGCCTTGATCAGCGCGTTCTGGAGCAGGTCCTCCCCCGCGTGCCGGTCGCCGCCGCTCAGCAGGACCGCGGTCTTCAGCAGCGTGGACGACCTGTTCGCCACGAATTCCCGGAAGCTCTCCTGCGCTTCGGCATCCATCGTCACCTTCGCCTTCCCCCGGGGCGGACCCGCTGCCCGCCCCCGTACCCCTTGTGACGCTCGCGGGAGCCTCCCGCTATGCCACCCGCCGGACACGGAAAACGGGCCGGGGCCCGTACCGCGAGTGTGCGCGGTACGGGCCCCGGCCCGTCGAACTGCCGGCTCAGTTCCAGGCGTACCCGTCACCGAACAGCAGCGTGTGCTCCAGCACGTCCTCCGCCGGGTCGTCGACCTGGCCGACGTTGACGTTGATCAGCCCGACCCGATGGCCGTTGTGCGACCCCGTGTTGGTCTCGTCGGCGTACGCGGCCCCCGCCGGCAGCCAGCACACCACCAGCGCCGTGACCGCCCCGGCCAGACAGCGCACCACGCCCCGCCCCCGCTCGTTCTTCATGTCCCGGTCCTCGTTTCGTAGCTTCGACTTCTGATCGGACACGACGTCCACCCGTTCATCGGACCCTGCGTCCACCCGTTCATCTGCCAAAACCACCACGAGGTCACGCGGGGTACCTCGTACGGGGTGATCAGTTGTGGCTGTGCAGGATCTCGTTCAGCCCGCCCCACACCGCGTTGTTCGGCCGGGCCTCGACCGTGCCGGTGACCGAGTTGCGGCGGAAGAGGATGTTGGAGGCGCCGGACAGCTCGCGGGCCTTGACGATCTGGCCGTCGGGCATGGTGACGCGGGTGCCGGCGGTGATGTACAGGCCGGCCTCGACGACGCACTCGTCGCCGAGGGCGATGCCGACGCCCGCCTCGGCGCCGACCAGGCAGCGCTCGCCGATGGAGATGATGACGTTGCCGCCGCCGGACAGGGTGCCCATGGTCGAGGCTCCGCCGCCGATGTCCGAGCCGTCGCCGATGACGACACCCGCGGAGATACGGCCCTCGACCATCGAGGTGCCGAGTGTGCCGGCGTTGAAGTTGACGAAGCCCTCGTGCATGACGGTCGTGCCCTCGGCCAGGTGCGCGCCGAGGCGGACCCGGTCGGCGTCGGCGATCCGCACGCCCTTGGGAGCCACGTAGTCCGTCATCCGCGGGAACTTGTCGACGGAGGTCACCTGGAGGTGCAGGCCCTCGGCGCGGGCGTTCAGCCGGACCTTCTCGAGGTCGTCGACGGCGACCGGGCCGAGCGAGGTCCAGGCGACGTTGGCGAGGAAGCCGAAGATGCCGTCCAGGCTCTGGCCGTGCGGCTTGACCAGGCGGTGTGAGAGCAGGTGCAGACGCAGGTAGACGTCGTGCGCGTCGATGGGCTTCTCGTCGAGCGAGGCGATGACCGTGCGGACCGCGACCACTTCGACGCCCCGGCGAGCGTCCGGGCCGAGCGCCGCGGTCGCACCGCCGCCGAGCAGCTCGGCGGCCTGCTCGGCGGAGAGCCGCTCGGTGCCGGACGGGCCGGGCGCGTCGGCCAGCTCGGGCGCGGGGAACCAGGTGTCGAGGACGGTGCCGTCGGCGGCGATCGTGGCGAGCCCGGCGGCCACGGCGCCGGTGGAGCGAGGAGCAGTCGTGTCGGTCATGAGGGCAACCTAACCGGCGGACAGCGGTCGATGCGAACCCGTGCGGGGGCGTCTCACGTGCCGGGCGGTACGTTCCGCCGCTGGTCGACGACGCCGCGGCGACGGCGAGGGCGGTACGTCCCGCCGCTGTTGGTCGACGGCGCGCGGCGACGGCCCCGCCATCGGGTCGCCCCGGCGCTCCCTCACCCGCGCGCCCCGACTCACGCCCCTCCGACTCATTCGCCCCCGACTCACGCCCCTCCGGCTCGCGTAGCCCCCGCGACGACCCGCCCCAGCACCTCCCGGGCGTACGCCTCGTCATAGGGCACCCCGGTCAGCAGCACCTGGAGGCAGATGCCGTCGACGACCGCCACCAGCGCCCGTGCGGTCACCGGATCCGTACGCCGGGACAGCAGCTCGGCGACGCCCTCGGCCCACTCGGCGGCGACGGGCCGCAGGGCGGGCCTGCGCAGGGCGGCGAAGTACAGCTCGTACTCGAGCTCGACGCCCGTGCGGTCGCCCGCGAGCCACTCCCCCATCCACCCGGCCAGCTCGTCCGCCAGGTCGGTCCGGGGGTCCTCGAGACCGCCCCGCCCGGCGACGACCTTGGCGAAGCCCTCGTTGGCCTGACGCAGCGCGGCCACCAGGAGTTCGTCGAGGGTCTTGAAGTGGTACGTCGTCGAGCCGAGCGGCACATCGGCCTCGGCGGCGGCCGAGCGGTGGCTCAGCCCGGCGATGCCCTTCGCCCCGACGACCCGGATCGCCGCGTCGATGATCCGCTGTCGCCGCTCGGGGTCGTAGCGCCGGGGCATCAGTGGGCACCCCCCAGGTTCAGCACCACGACCCCGAAGATGATCAGCGCGATCCCGGCGGTCTTGGCGACGGTCATCCCCTCCCCGAGGAACACGAACCCGATCGCGGCGATGGCGGCGGTGCCGGCGCCGGCCCAGATGGCGTAGGCCGTTCCGACGGAGACGGTCTTCAGCGTCTGCGCGAGCAGCGCGAAGGAGACGAGGTAGCCGAGGAGTGTCAGCAGCGAGGGTCCGAGCCTGCTGAAACCCTCGCTGTACTTCATGGCGGTCGTCGCGCCCACTTCGGCGGCGATGGCCCCGGCCAGCAGCAGATAACCCATATGTACGAGCGTACACAACATCTGTACACCCGTACGCAACGCGGGAAGAGATACCGCTTTCAACAAACACCCCCCAGGGATCCCACCGGTCCACTACGGTGTCACCCGATCACACACCGGGTCACCACAACTGCGCCGCCGTCAAGGGTGCCCGCCGGAGGAAAAAGCGCATGTCAGAAGAGAAGTCCCGGCCCCCACTGGACCGCCCGTGGGAGAGCGGCTGGGCCCCGGACACCACCCGGGCACCGGGAACGCGACGGCTCTGGCTGGCAGGCGCACTCGCCCTGGCCACAGTCACCGCCTGCGTGACGGCGATCACCGTGATGGACAGCCGGACCGGCGAGCCGACCCCGTCGGCGGCGCAGCCGACGACCCTCAGCAGCTCGGCACCGGGCGGCCTGATCTCCTTCGCAACGCCCTCCAAGACGCAGAAGGCGCCCGCCAAGCACCACAAGCGCCCGTCGCCCACCCCCACCCGAAGCACATCGCCCCGCCCCGAGGCCAGTCCGGAGCCGCACACGAAGGCGCCGAAGCCCCCGGCGTCCCACCGGTCTTCCCCATCGGCGAAGCCCCCGGCGGCGAAGACCGGGACCTCCATACGCTCCGTCAACTACCCCGACCGCTACTGGCAGACCAGCGGCGGCTACGTCACCCTCGCCCCGGCCGGCTCGGCCTCGGCCCGCCGTAACGCCACCTTCGAGCGAGTGGCGGGCCTGGCCGACTCCTCCTGCTACTCCTTCACCACGGCCGACGGCTCCTACCTCCGCCACCGCAACTTCGTCCTGGGCGCGGAGCGCAACGACGGCTCGTCCCTCTTCCGCAAGGACGCCACCTTCTGCCCCCGCCCCGCCAGTTATGCGGGCGCGATCACGCTGGAGTCGGTGAACTACCCGGGCCGCTTCCTCCGCCACCGCAACTTCCAACTCCGCCTCGAGCCGTACCAGTACGACGGCCTGTACCGCGCGGACTCGGCGTTCCGGCTGGTGGACGGGCTGGACTGACACACGCGAAGGGGCGGCACCCCGGGAGGGTGCCGCCCCTTCGTCAGTCAGAGAACCTCAGATGTGGATCCCAGACGGGGATCTCAGACGTTGAACCCGAGCGCCCGAAGCTGCTCACGCCCATCGTCCGTGATCTTGTCGGGGCCCCACGGCGGCATCCAGACCCAGTTGATGCGCAACTCGCTGACCAGGCCGTCCGTGGCGGACTTCGCCTGGTCCTCGATGACGTCCGTCAGCGGGCAGGCCGCGGAGGTCAGGGTCATGTCGACGGTCGCGATGTTCGACTCGTCGACGTGAATGCCGTAGATCAGGCCGAGGTTGACGACGTCGATGCCCAGTTCGGGGTCGACGACGTCCATCAGGGCCTCACGGAGTTCTTCCTCCGAGGCCGGCTTCATCTCCACGGTCTCGCTCATGCCGTCGTCTCCTTCTCGGCGTCGGCGCCGCCCAGCACCTGGGCCGTAGCGTCCTTCCAGGCCATCCAGCTCAGCAGGGCGCACTTGACCCGGGCCGGGTACTTGGACACCCCGGCGAACGCGACCGCGTCCTCCAGGATGTCCTCCATCGCGTCGTCGGGTTCGAGCTTCCCCTTGGACTGCATCAGCTCCAGAAAGGTCTCCTGGATCTTCCGCGCGTCGGAGAACTCCTTGCCGACGAGGAGTTCGTTCAGTACGGAGGCCGAGGCCTGGCTGATCGAGCAGCCCTGGCCCTCGTACGAGACGTCCTCGATCTTCGTCCCGTCGTACTTCACGCGCAGTGTGATCTCGTCACCGCACGTCGGGTTGACGTGGTGCACCTCGGCGTCGCCATCCCGCAAGCCCCGCCCGTGCGGGTTCTTGTAGTGGTCCAGGATGACTTCCTGGTACATGGAGTCCAGTTTCACCGTCTAGCACGCCCTTCAGCCGAAGAAGTTCCGTACGTGCTCCAGGCCGTCGACCAGCGCGTCGATCTCGGCCGGCGTGGAGTACAGATAGAACGACGCTCGCGTGGTCGCAGGAATTCCGTACCGCAGGCAGACCGGCCGCGCGCAGTGGTGGCCGACCCGGACAGCGATGCCCTCCTCGTCGAGGACCTGGCCCACGTCGTGCGGGTGGATGTCCCCGAGGGTGAAGGAGATCGCCGCGCCGCGCTCCTCGGCCGTGGTCGGGCCGATGATGCGCAGGTTCGGGACCTCCAGCAGCCGCTTCACGGCGTACTCGGTGAGGGCGTGCTCGTGGGCGAGGATCTTGTCCATGCCGATCGAGTTGAGGTAGTCGATCGCCGCGCCGAGACCGACCGCCTGGGAGACCGGCGGGGTGCCCGCCTCGAACTTGTGGGGCGCCGGGGCGTAGGTCGAGGAGTGCATCGACACCGTCTCGATCATCTCCCCGCCGCCGAGGAAGGGCGGCAGGTCCTCCAGGAGCTCCTGGCGGCCCCACAGGACGCCGATGCCCGTCGGGCCGCACATCTTGTGGCCGGTGAAGGCCACGAAGTCGGCCTGGAGGGCCTGTACGTCCAGCGGCATGTGCGGCGCGGCCTGCGAGGCGTCGATGCAGACCAGCGCACCGACCTGCTGGGCGCGGCGCACGATCGCCTCGACCGGGTTCTGGGTGCCCAGGATGTTGGAGACCAGCACGAAGGAGACGATCTTCGTCTTCTCGGTGATGACCTCGTCGATGTTGGACAGGTCCAGGCGGCCGTCGTCGGTGAGGCCGAACCACTTCAGCTTCGCGCCCGTGCGCTGCGCGAGCAGCTGCCACGGCACGATGTTGGAGTGGTGCTCCATCTCCGTGATGACGATCTCGGTGTCGGAGTCCACGCGGTAGGGCTCGTCGGCCCAGCCCAGCATGTTCGCCACGAGGTTGAGCGACTCGGAGGCGTTCTTGGTGAAGATCACCTCGTCGCGCGAGGGCGCGTTGATGAAGTCCGCGACCTTGTCGCGCGCGCCCTCGTACAGCGCCGTGGCCTCCTCGGCGAGGACGTGCACGCCACGGTGGACGTTGGCGTTGTGCTGCTCGTAGTACTCGGAGAGCACGTCGAGCACCTGGCGCGGCGTCTGCGAGGTCGCCGCGTTGTCCAGGTACACGAGCTTCTTGCCGTCGTGGACGACGCGGTCCAGGATCGGGAAGTCCTTGCGGAGCGCCTCGGTGTCGAGGAGGCCCGGCAGCTGTGTCACGCGGATGCGCCACCCTTCGTGTATGCCTCGTAGCCCTCTTCCTCCAGCTTGTCGGCGAGCTCGGCGCCGCCGGACTCGACGATCCGGCCGCCGGAGAAGACGTGCACGTGGTCGGGCTTGATGTAGCGGAGGATGCGCGTGTAGTGCGTGATCAGCAGGGTGCCGACCTCGCCCGTCTCGCGGACGCGGTTCACGCCCTCCGACACGACGCGCAGGGCGTCGACGTCCAGGCCGGAGTCGGTCTCGTCGAGGACCGCGATCTTCGGCTTGAGCAGTTCAAGCTGGAGGATCTCGTGGCGCTTCTTCTCACCGCCGGAGAAGCCCTCGTTGACGTTGCGCTCGGCGAAGGCGGGGTCCATGTTGAGGCGCTCCATGGCCTCCTTGACCTCCTTCACCCAGGTGCGCAGCTTGGGGGCCTCGCCGCGGATGGCGGTGGCGGAGGTGCGCAGGAAGTTCGACACGGAGACACCCGGGACCTCGACCGGGTACTGCATCGCGAGGAACAGACCGGCGCGGGCGCGCTCGTCGACGGACATCTCCAGGACGTCCTCGCCGTCGAGGGTGACGGTGCCGCCGGTGATCGTGTACTTCGGGTGTCCCGCGAGGGAGTAGGCGAGGGTCGACTTGCCCGAGCCGTTGGGGCCCATGATGGCGTGCGTCTCGCCCTGCTTCACGGTGAGGTCGACACCCTTGAGGATTTCCTTCGTGCCGTTCTCGACCTCGACGGTGACGTGCAGGTCTCGGATTTCAAGCGTTGCCATGGGTGCCTCAGGACTCCTGGGTGAGGGAGACGAGCACGTCGTCCCCTTCGATCTTTACGGGGTATACGGGGACGGGGCGCGTCGCGGGAAGGGCGTCGGGCTTGCCGGAGCGGAGGTCGAAGCGCGAGCCGTGCAGCCAGCACTCGATGTGACAGTCGTCGACCTCGCCCTCCGACAGGGAGACGTTCGCGTGCGAGCAGATGTCGTGGATCGCGAACACCTCGCCCTCGGTCTGCACGATGGACAGGGGCGTGCCGTCGAGTTCCACCCGCTTCGGGGTGTCCTCCTCCAGCTCGCCGAGTCCACAGGCGCGTACGAAGGTCATCCGACCGCGGCCTCCAGCTCCTCCTCGATCTTGGCGATCAGGCGCTCCTCGATGTCGGGGAGGCCGATCTGCTGGACCAGCTCGGCGAAGAAGCCGCGGACCACCAGACGGCGGGCCTCGTACTCCGGGATGCCGCGGGCCATGAGGTAGAAGAGCTGCTCGTCGTCGAAGCGGCCGGTCGCCGAGGCGTGGCCGGCGCCGACGATCTCGCCGGTCTCGATCTCGAGGTTCGGTACGGAGTCCACGCGGGCCCCGTCCGTGAGGACCAGGTTGCGGTTCATCTCGTACGTGTCGGTGCCCTCGGCCTTGGCCTCGATGAGCACGTCGCCGATCCACACCGCGTGCGCGCCGTCGCCCTGGAGCGCGCCCTTGTAGACGGCGTTCGACTTGCAGTGCGGGACGTTGTGGTCGACCAGGAGGCGGTGCTCCTGGTGCTGGCCCTGGTCGGTGAAGTACAGGCCGAACAGCTCGGCCTCGCCGCCGGGGCCGGCGTAGCGCACGCGCGGGTGCAGCCGGACGACATCACCGCCGAAGGTGACGACGACCGACTTGAAGGAGGCGTCGCGGCCGACGAGCGCGTTGTGCTGGGCGACGTGGACGGCCTTGTCGTCCCAGTCCTGGACGCAGACGACGGTCAGCTTGGCGCCGTCGCCCAGGAGGTAGTCGACGTTGGCGGCGAGCACCGCGTCACCGGTGTGGTCGATGACCACGACGGCCTCGGCGAAGGCGCCCAGCTCGATCACCTGGTGGCCGAAGGCGGTGCCGCCCTGGCCGTGCACGGCGATGCGGATCGGCTCGGTGAGGACGGTCTCCTTCGGCACGGTCACGACCGAGGCCTTCTCGAACGCCGAGTAGGCCTGGGCGGCGACGCGGTCCACCGGGGTGCCCGCCTTGCCGAGCCGCGCGTCGTCGCGGCCGACGGTCTCGACGGTGACGCCCTCGGGGGCCTGGACGTCGACCTTCACGCCGTTGCCGTCGGCCACGGCGGTGCCGTCGTGCAACCCGCGCAGGCGCTCCAGCGGGGTGAACCGCCACTCCTCCTCCCGGCCGTGCGGGACGGGGAAGTCCGTGACGCTGAAGGAGGGGGGCGCGCTCATGCGGGTGGCGACGGTCGACTCGGCCGCCACCGCGATCGAGCCGGTGGTGGTGGAGCCCACCGGGATGTTCTGAGCCTCAGCCATGGCTGTCGTAGTGCTCGCTTTCCGTTACGTAAAGGGGCTTGATGGGGCTGCGGTGGGGATCAGCCGACCGCGCCTTCCATCTGCAGCTCGATCAGCCGGTTGAGCTCCAGCGCGTACTCCATGGGGAGCTCCTTGGCGATGGGCTCGACGAAGCCGCGCACGATCATCGCCATCGCCTCGAACTCACTCAGACCGCGGCTCATCAGGTAGAAGAGCTGGTCCTCGGAGACCTTGGAAACGGTGGCCTCGTGGCCCATGGACACGTCGTCCTCGCGGACGTCCACGTAGGGGTAGGTGTCCGAGCGGGAGATCGTGTCGACCAGCAGCGCGTCACAGAGCACGTTCGACTTGGAGCCCGCGGCGCCCTCGCCGATCTCGATGAGACCGCGGTAGGACGTACGGCCGCCACCGCGCGCGACGGACTTCGACACGATGTTGGACGACGTGTTCGGCGCCATGTGGACCATCTTGGCGCCCGCGTCCTGGTGCTGGCCCTCGCCGGCGAAGGCGATGGACAGCGTCTCGCCCTTGGCGTGCTCGCCCATCAGGTAGACGGCCGGGTACTTCATCGTCACCTTGGAGCCGATGTTGCCGTCGACCCACTCCATGGTCGCGCCCTCGTAGGCCACGGCACGCTTGGTGACCAGGTTGTAGACGTTGTTCGACCAGTTCTGGATGGTCGTGTAGCGGCAGCGGGCGTTCTTCTTGACGATGATCTCGACGACCGCGGAGTGCAGCGAGTCCGACTTGTAGATCGGGGCGGTGCAGCCCTCGACGTAGTGCACGTAGGCACCCTCGTCGACGATGATCAGCGTCCGCTCGAACTGGCCCATGTTCTCCGTGTTGATGCGGAAGTAGGCCTGGAGCGGGATCTCCACGTGGACGCCCGGCGGGACGTAGATGAAGGAGCCGCCCGACCACACGGCGGAGTTCAGCGACGCGAACTTGTTGTCGCCGACGGGGATGACGGTCCCGAAGTACTCCTTGAAGAGCTCCGGGTGCTCCTTCAGGGCCGTGTCGGTGTCGAGGAAGATGACGCCCTGCTCCTCCAGGTCCTCACGGATCTGGTGGTAGACGACCTCCGACTCGTACTGCGCGGCGACACCGGCGACGAGGCGGTTCTTCTCGGCCTCGGGGATGCCCAGCTTGTCGTACGTGTTCTTGATGTCCTCGGGCAGGTCCTCCCAGGAGGCCGCCTGCTTCTCCGTGGAGCGCACGAAGTACTTGATGTTGTCGAAGTCGATCCCCGACAGGTCCGAGCCCCAGTTCGGCATGGGCTTCTTCTCGAAGAGGCGCAGGCCCTTGAGGCGGAGCTTGGTCATCCACTCCGGCTCGTTCTTCTTGGCGGAGATGTCGCGGACGACGTCCTCGTTGATGCCGCGCTTGGCAGAGGCGCCGGCCGTGTCGGAGTCGGCCCAGCCGTATTCGTACTTGCCCAGGCCCTCGAGCTCAGGGTGGGCAGTCTCCGTGGGGAGAGTCATGCGGGGTTCCTCCCGGCCGTGCTTGCAGATGCGTTGTGGGAAATCTTGGGGATGAACGTCGTGCAGACGCCGTCGCCGTGCGCGATGGTGGCGAGCCGCTGTACGTGTGTACCGAGCAGCTCGGCGAAAAATTCCGTCTCCGCCTCGCACAACTGCGGGAACTGCTCGGCGACGTGGGCGACCGGGCAGTGGTGCTGGCAGAGCTGCTCACCCTTCTGGGGGTGGGGCGCACTGCGCGCCGTAGCAGCGTACCCGTCCGCGCTCAGCGCCTTGGCCAGCGCTTGTGTCCGCTGCTCGGGCGCGGCGGCCTCGACCGCCTCGCGGTACGCGCCCGCCTGCGCGGCGATCCTGGCGCGGGCGAAGGCGGCGATCGCCTCGTTCCCGCCCTCGCGGTCGGCGATCCAGCGCAGCGCGTCCGCCGCCAGCTTGTCGTACGACTGGTCGAAGGCGTCCCGGCCGCAGTCGGTCAGGGCGAACACCTTGGCCGGCCGGCCGCGGGTGCGCGCGCCGTAGACCCGCTGCTCGCGCGCTTCCACGACACCGTCGCCCGCGAGGGCGTCGAGGTGCCGGCGCACGGCCGCCTGGGTGAGACCCAGCCGCTCGGCGAGTTCGGCGACGGTCGACGGGCCGTGGTCCAGGATGGACCGCGCGACCCGGTTGCGGGTGGACCGCTCCCCGGTCGCGAGCTCGTCCTGAGGGGACCCCGTGGGGTTCTCCCGAGCCTCGCCGACGTTTTTCACAACGCCATTGTTGCGTAATTCATCGGGACCGGGCAAGCGGCGTCCGGCCACCCCGGGGGTGCCCTGCATCACTTAGGTAAAGCTAACCTGACCTGCGGAAACGATCACTGATCGATCAAAACGGTGGCATGCCGAAGCGCCTTGGGGGACACTCCCGAACCATGTCCACACCCCCTCCGACCGGCCCTCTTGTCACCCGGGACACCCTGCGCACGCAACTGTCCGAGCTGGGTGTGCGCCCCGGCGAGACCCTCCTCGCGCACTCCTCGCTCAGCTCCCTCGGCTGGGTCAACGGCGGGGCCGTCGCGGTGGTGCAGGGGCTGCTCGACGCGCTCGGCCCCCAGGGCACGCTGGTGGTTCCGACGCAGACCGGCGACCTCTCCGACCCGGCGCTGTGGGGAAACCCGCCCGTACCCCCGGACTGGTGGGAGACCATCCGCGCCACGATGCCCGCCTACGACCCCCGGATCACGCCCACCCGCGGGGTCGGCGTCGTCCCGGAAACCGTGCGCACCTGGCCCGGCGCGCTGCGCAGCGCCCATCCGCAGACCTCGTTCGCGGCGGTCGGCCCGCGCGCGGCGGAGGTGATCGAGGGACACGCTCCCGACTGCCGGCTGGGCGAGCGCAGCCCGCTCGCGAAGCTGGAGGCCATGGGCGCCCGGGTCCTGCTGCTCGGCGCCGGCTACGCCTCCTGCACCAGCTTCCACCTCGCCGAGTACCGGATACCGTCCCCGCGCGTCGCCGTGGGCCGGCCGGGCCCCGACGGCTGGGAGACCGTGACGGAGGTGTCGATCAGCTCGGACCGTTTCGACGAACTGGGCTACGACTTCGAGCGGGACCGTCCCGTCGTACGCGGAAAGGTCGGGGCGGCCCAGGCGCGGCTGTTCCCGGTGGCGGACGCGGTGGCCTACGCCGAACAGTGGCTGGCGGTCCACCGCCCCCGCGATGAACAGTCCTGAGCCGGGCCGCCTGAGCCCCCGCTGACCTCGCTACGACGGGCGGGAAGTCGTCCGGAGGCTGCGGGCGGACGACCGGACGGAGGAGTGCCACCTCGTCGTCTCCTCCGTGCTCGACTCGGACGATCCGAGGGAGCTGGCGACCGGCTTGTCGGCCAAACCGTTCCGGCAGGCGGCGGTGACACAGCTCCTCGTGCGAGCTGCTGGACCGCCTGGCCGGGATGACAGGCGGACCTGGGCCGCACTGGCGCCGACCGTCACGGCGATGCTGGGCAAGGTCTCCGCCACCGGCCGACGGCCCTGGTCGTGCCATACCTGCTGAGGAGCCTGCACGGACCGCGTACCGTGCCGTACCAGGTAGTCACCGCGACGCTGGCCTCCCTCGGCCCTGACGCGCAGTTCCGGGTCCCCGCAGGGCTTCAGGACCCGGCGCCCCTCCGAGCCATGGCGATCGAGGTGCCCGGCGTGACCAGAGCGATTTCTTCCGCGCGTCGAACGCCCCCGACGCGGCCATTCCGGGCACTGGCCTCGGGTTGACCATCGTCCGCACCATCGTGGCGAACCACGGGGGCGAGATGTATGTGCACTCCGAGGAGGGCCACGGCACCACCATCACCGCCCGGCTGCGATCGCCGCCGCGCACGGGGCGGCCGCCTCGTCCTGAGGCGGCCCGCCGGGTACTGGGGTGGGTCAGACGGTGTCCTCGAAGGTCACACCCCGCGTCCGGTAGTCGGCGACGGCGGCCTGCACCTCGGACGGGCTGAGCACCTGGTCCTGGGCGAAGTACACGTAGTCGACCTCCTGCTCGTACGCGCGTGTCTTGCGGCTGTTGATCCCCGTCAGGTTGATCAGCCAGTGGCTGAAGCGGATGCTCATCGTCGACTCGGGCAGGTACGGCTCGGTGTGCGTGGCGAAGTGCCGGCCGTCGATGTAATAGGTGATGGCGGTGCTGTCGACCGTGATGACCACGTCGTGCCACCCGGCGAAGCTCGCGCGTTCCTGGGTGGTGACGTACTCCTCCTGGGGCGGGTCCTCCGAGTATGTCTCCCACGAAGAGGCGAGCAGGGCGCTGCCGGTGATGCCCCATCCGCCGTTGGGCAGATACTCGAAGTCGAGTTCGCTGTAGGCCGGGTCCATCGGGTAGTTCAGCGGCGAGATGGTGAAGAACGTCTGCACCATGCGGTCGCCGTCGGGGCCGTAGCTCGGCACGTCGCTGAAACGCACCCGCGCGGCGTAGGTGCCGTACAGGAACTTGCGCTGCTGGTAGATCTCGGTGTGTTCGGTGCCGGTAGCCGTGCCGTTGGTGCCGGAACGCATCGTCATGATGGAGTTGCCGGACTCGGTGGCGAAGGAGAAGTTCTGCGGCTTCCACGTGGCACCGGGCACGCCCGGCCCGCCCTGGCCGGACCGCAGGGTCCAACCGTGCTGGGTGAGCAGCGGATCCGTGTAGCCCGTGTAGTTGAAGTCGTCGAACAGCGCCGGGACGACGGCGGGCTGGGCGGCCGCGCGCGGGGCCGGGAGGACGACGAGGGTCGCGCACAGCAACCCGAAGGCGGCGAGGCCGGCAGCGGCCCTCACCCTTGAGAGCAGAAGGTGTCTGAGCATGAGTCAACTGCCTTTCCTGGGACGTCAGAAGGCGTCCGCTGCCCGACCTGGCGGACCACGCTCAGTGAAACATCGTCAGAAGATCGGCATAGGTCGGATATGGCCGGTTCACCCGAACAGCCCAAAGTCCGCCGGTGGCGGGGTCCCCAGGATCTGCGGCGGAGCTTTGCCCGGGCCCGCCGACCGCCGTGACCGCCGTGACCGTCTCGGCCCGGCGCTGCGGCGCGGCCACTCAGCTCAGTCGAACGGCGCCCTTGACGGTCAGGTAGACGCCGAAGACCAGGCAGATGACCACGCCGATGGCGCGACTGTGCCGTTTCGCCGCGGTCAGCAGCGGAGTGAGCACCGACTGCGCCTGAGCGGGGACCATCAGGTACAGCACGAGCGGCACGAGCACGGGCAGGAGCGCCAGTACCACGGTGATCGCCAGGACGACGGCCTGGTCGGTTGTCGAAACGGAGGCGGCGAGGGCGATCTCCTTCACCGCCGGAACGAACAGCGCCAGGCTGGAGAAGTTCACCGCCATGAGGCCCGCCCCGAGCAGGGCGCAGGCCCCGGGCCTCGTGACGGCGCGGCGCCTGTGGCGGTGCGATGTGCCGGGCGCCGGTCTGAGCGCGGTGCGGACGGCCAGCAGGAGCAGGAGTACGCCGAAGAGATGTCGACGACCGGCGAGACCCTGAAGTGGTCCTGTGCGCGGGCGCCGCGGAAGAGGACGAGCCCGGCCGCGCCGATGACGGCCAGTGGAACCGCGGCTCCCACGGCGAACGAACCCGCCCGTCGGCGCGGTCGGACCGGATCGGACAGGAGCACGACGGCGGCCACGAAGAGAGTCGGGCTCACCGCGGCTCCCAGAGCAAGCGGCAGTACCTTGGCGAGCAGTGTCGTCACAGAGCCAGTCAACGACGCTCCGGAGTCGCGCCAGCGCCAACACGCCTGGCCCGGCGGCGGCGTCACCCCCACACAAGGCCCCGGGAAGGGGATCACCAACCCGCCCGTTCCGGGCGGCGGGCACGTACCTAGACTCGGGACCATGCGAAGTGAGCCCGTGGTCCAGGTCCAGGCCCTGGTGAAGCGGTACGGCACGAAGACCGCGGTGGACGGGCTGGACCTGGTGGCCCGGGAGGGTGTGACCGCCGTTCTCGGCCCCAACGGGGCGGGCAAGACGACCACGGTCGAGACCTGCGAGGGGTACCGGAAGCCGGACTCCGGCACGGTGCGCGTCCTGGGCCTCGACCCGGTCGGACAGTCCCGGGACCTGCGGCCCCGCATCGGCGTGATGCTCCAGTCCGGCGGCGTCTACTCAGGCTCCCGCGCCGACGAGATGCTCCGCCACATGGCCAAGCTGCACGCCCACCCCCTGGACGTGGACGCGCTCATCGAACGCCTCGGGCTCGGCTCCTGCGGCCGTACGACGTACCGGCGGCTGTCGGGCGGACAGCAGCAGCGGCTCGCGCTGGCCATGGCCGTCGTAGGGCGACCGGAACTGGTCTTCCTCGACGAGCCGACCGCCGGACTCGACCCGCAGGCCCGCCGCGCCACCTGGGACCTGGTCCGCGACCTGCGCGACGACGGTGTCTCCGTGATCCTCACCACGCACTACATGGACGAGGCCGAACAGCTCGCCGACGACGTGGCGATCATCGACGCGGGCCGGGTCATCGCCCAGGGCTCTCCGGAGGAGCTGTGCCGCGGCGGCGCCGAGAACACGCTCCGCTTCTCCGGCCGCCCCGGGCTGGACGTCGGCTCGCTGCTGAAGGCCCTGCCCGCCGACTGCTCGGCCGCCGAACTGACGCCGGGCTCCTACCGCGTCGTCGGCAAGGTCGACCCGCAACTGCTCGCCACGGTCACCTCCTGGTGCGCCCAGCACGGCGTGATGCCGGAGAAGATCTCGGTCGAGCGGCACACCCTCGAAGACGTCTTTCTCGAGCTGACCGGCAAGGAGCTGCGCTCGTGACCGCCACCGGCACCTATGCGCCGAAGCCGGGGGCCGCGCCCCTGACCCGCATGATCGCGGCCCAGGCCGCGCTCGAGACGAAGATGCTGCTGCGCAACGGCGAGCAGCTACTGCTGACCGTCGTCATCCCGACCCTGCTCCTGGTGCTCTTCAGCACCGTCGACATCGTCGACACGGGCGCCGGCGAGGCCGTCGACTTCCTCGCCCCCGGCATCCTCGCGCTCGCGGTGATGTCGACGGCGTTCACCGGGCAGGCGATCGCGACCGGCTTCGAGCGCCGCTACGGCGTCCTGAAGCGGCTCGCCGCCTCGCCTCTGCCGCGCTGGGGGCTGATGACCGCGAAGACGCTGTCCGTACTGGTCACCGAGGTGCTCCAGGTGATCCTGCTGACGTTGATCGCCTTCGCGCTCGGCTGGTCGCCGCACGGCAACCCGTTCGCCGTGCTGCTGCTCCTGGTCCTCGGTACGGCGGCCTTCTCGGGCCTCGGTCTGCTGATGGCCGGGACGCTCAAGGCCGAGGCGACGCTCGCCGCCGCCAACCTGGTGTTCCTGCTGCTGCTCGTCGGCGGCGGGGTCATCGTGCCGCTCGACAAGTTCCCCTCCGCCGCGCAGGACGTGCTCGGCCTGCTGCCCATCTCCGCACTCTCCGACGGCCTGCGGGACGTGCTCCGGCACGGGGCCGGGATGCCCTGGGCCGACCTGGGGATCCTGGGCGTCTGGGCGGTCGTGGGGCTGGCGGCGGCCGGACGGTTCTTCCGCTGGGAATGAGCGCTGGAGCAAGCCATGACCGACCCTCGTGAAAGCGTGCACAAGCGGCGCCCTACGATGGGTCGCGTGCCAAAAGTGACCCGCGCCGACGCCAGGGCGGCCCTGCGCAACCCGCTCGCCTTCATCGCCGAGCGCTGGACCCCGGAACCCCGGACCGTCCAGCGCGCGGCCCTCTCCGCAATCGTCATGTCGGTGCTCATCGTGGTCACCGGCGGAGCCGTACGGCTGACCGGCTCGGGCCTCGGCTGCCCGACCTGGCCCAAGTGCACCGCCGACTCGCTCACCGCGACCAGCGCGATGGGCTTCCACGGCGCCATCGAGTTCGGCAACCGCATGCTGACGTACGTGCTGTGCGCCGCCGTCGGCTGGGCGATCATCGCCGCGCGCTCCCAGAAGCCGTACCGGCGCGGCCTGACCCGGCTCGGCTGGGCGCAGTTCTGGATCGTGATGAGCAACGCGGTGCTCGGCGGCATCGTGGTGCTGGTCGGTCTCAACCCGTACACGGTCGCGGCCCACTTCGTCGCGACGTCCGCGCTGATCGCGGTGGCCACGGTGATGTGGCAGCGCACCCGTGAGGGCGACGCTCCGCCGCGCCCCCTGGTCGGCAAGGCCGTGCGGCAGCTGGTCTGGTTCCTGGTCGCCGCCGCCGTGCTGCTCATCCTGGTCGGCACGGTGGTCACCGGCGCGGGTCCGCACGCGGGCGACTCCAGCGAGGTCGAGCGGATGCCGGTCGACTGGGAGACGGTGAGCAAGCTGCACGCCGTGCTGGCGTGGATCGTGGTGACGCTGACGTTCGCCCTGTGGTTCGTCCTCAAGGCGGTCGACGCGCCGCGCGACCCGCTGAACCGCACCCGCGAACTTTTCCTGATCCTGCTCGCGCAGGGCGTCATCGGCTACGTCCAGTACTTCACGGACCTGCCGGAGGTCCTGGTCGGCCTGCACATGCTCGGCTCGGCCGTGATGTGGATCTGGGTGCTGCGGGTGGTGCTGTCGCTGCGCGAACGGCCGGAGGCCGTGGCCGACGTGCCCGGTCCCGCCGCCGAGGCCTCCCTGACGAAGGCCTAGAGGCCAGGACCAGGGTTCAGTCGAGCCCGTACACCCGCCGCGCGTTCCCCGACGCCAGCATCCCCGCCACCCGCTGCGCGTCGGCCAGGGACCACGCGCCCTCGGCGACCCAGGTGCCGAGCACCCGGCCGAGCGCCTCGCGGAACAACCGGGCGCCCACCACGTGCAGCTCGGGCAGCCCCCGGGCGCCGGTGGAGAAGAGGATCTTGCCGAAGGGCGCCAGCTCCAGGATCTCCGCGAGGACGGTCGCGGCGCGGGCGCCGGTGCGGACCAGGGCAGCGCCGGAATCGACGTAGACGTGCGGGAAGACACCGGCCAGGTGGGCGGCCTGCCGGTGGTACGGGTAGCCGTGCAGCAGGACGAGGTCCGTGCCGAGACCGGCCGTGGCCCGTACGAAATCCGTCAGCAGCACCGGATCCGTACGGTCGATGCGCAGGCCCGGCGTGCCGAGCCCCGCGTGCAGCTGGAGCGGCAGCCCCGAGGCGACGGCGCTCCACAGCAGGTGCCGCAGCAGTACCGGGTCGCTGAGCTCCCCGCCTACCTCGCGCCCCGCGATCCAGCGGCCGGCTGCTCCCCGCACCTCCCCCGGCCCGGGCGGCTCGGGCGCGAGCGCGAGGCCGTGCCGTACGCCCGCGACCGAGGTGAAGGCGACGGCGTGCGCGGCGGCGGCGTGCACGGACTCGGCGAGATTGGCGAGGAACGACTCGACGGTCCCGGAGGTGTCGGCGACCTGCTCGGCGAGCAGCTCCAGCCGGACGATCTCGCGGGCCTCGGCGGCTCCGGCGGAGGCCAGTTCGCCGGGTTCGGTCAGATCACCGGGCAGGCCCGTGTCGACGAGGTACGTCGTGATGCCGCTGCCGCGCAGGAGCCGGCGAGCCGACTCCAGGACGCCCAGTTCACGGCGGCGGGCCAGGTAGCGGGCGGGCGTGCAGTGCGGTTCGAGGCCGAGCAGGGGTGGGCACCAGCGCCGCACGGCGAAGCCGGTCTGGGTGTCGAAGAGGGTGGTGCCGGGGGCGGGTGGGCCCTCCGTGTGGGAGAGGTGGGCCTCGAAGGTGCCGAGGCCCAGCTCCGTGCGGAGTACTCCGTGGCAGTACTGGTCCACTAGGGACGGCGTTTCGATCATCCGGGCTCCCCGGTGTGGACCCTGTTGTTCCTGAGGGTCTTAACGGGTGAACCGGGGTTGAGGTCGCGGGCCGTCGTGGGAGGACCGGTGTGTTCGGCGGGTGCGGGACGGCTGTGGCTGGTCGCGCAGTTCCTCGCGCCCCTGAGGGGTCAGTTGTTCTTGGAGCCGCCTACTTGGATCCCCGCCATGCGTGACCACTCGTAGCGGCCCGTCTTGACCTTCGCCGCGAATTCGCCGTCGAAGGACTCGTGGGTCGTGATGCCCGACTTCTCCACGGCCTTCTCGGCGATCTCGTAGGAGGGGGCCACCAGGTCGCCCCAGTTGCCGTCTTCGCCGACCAGGACGATGCGGGCGCCGCGGTCGCCGAGGTAGGCGACCTGGCCCTCGGCGCCGCCGTGGGCCTTGGAGAAGGAGCTGATCTGCTTGGCCAGCCGGGCCGCCTTGCGCTCGGCCTTCGGGTCAACCTGCTGCGTCTCTGCCATGACCAGGATGCTACTCACGAGTAGATCGATTGGCGAGAGCAGGGCCCTGTGACGTACGTCAGCGCTACCTCAGCCGTCAGCGCTGCCTCAGCGCAGGAACGGGTCGACCGCGACGGCCACGAACAGCAGCGAGACGTACGTGATCGACCAGTGGAACAGGCGCATCTCCTTCAGCTTCGCGCCCGTCACCTCCGCCTTCGCGCGGTTCTGCAGGCCGTGCGCCTCCCAGAGCCAGAAGCCGCCCGCCAGCAGGGCGACCGCCGTGTAGAACCAGCCGGTGTAGCCGAGCGGGGTCAGCAGGAGCGAGACGGCGACCATGACCCAGCTGTAGATCACGATCTGCTTGGCGACCACCTTGTTGGAGGCGACCACCGGCAGCATGGGCACGCCCACGCGCGCGTAGTCCTCCTTGACCTTCATGGACAGCGGCCAGTAGTGCGGCGGCGTCCAGAAGAACATGACGAGGAACAGGATGATCGGCGCCCACGACATGGAGTTCGTGACCGAGGACCAGCCGATCAGCACGGGCAGGCAGCCGGCGATGCCGCCCCACACGATGTTCTGCGAGGTACGGCGCTTGAGGATCATCGTGTAGACGACGACGTAGAAGAGGAGCGCGCCGAGGGAGAGCCAGGCGCTCAGCCAGTTCACCGTGAGGCCGAACAGCAGCGTCGAGGTGATCGCCAGGGTGATGCCGAAGGCGAGGCACTCGCGCGGGCTGACCATGCCGGTGACCAGCGGCCGCTGCGAGGTGCGGTCCATCAGGGCGTCGATGTCGCGGTCGATGTACATGTTGAGCGCGTTGGCGCCGCCCGCGGACATGTAACCGCCGACGCAGGTCAGCAGCACCAGCGTCAGGTCGGGCACGCCCTGCTGCGCCAGGAACATCACCGGGACGGTGGTGATGAGCAGCAGCTCGATGATTCGCGGCTTGGTGAGAGCCACGAACGCCTTGACACGGGCCCCGAACGGCCGGTGGGCCGGGCTCTGGTCCGTCCCGATCTCCCCCATAGCCTTAAGGGCATGGGCGGTGCCCCCACCCGCTGGACGGGATTCAACGGCCGTCACGCACACCCCTACAGAGACATCCCAGCAAGCCTCAGCCGTGTGAAGTCCCGGTAAAGGCTCGCGCGTACCACGCCACTTTAGACGTTGCCCAGAGTCGGACATTCGCGGGGGTCGGCTCGTGTTGGAGGGCGGCTTCGGAAGGGCGTGCGGAAGCTCGATTGAGCACCCGGATGAGCGGCTCCGTATTCACCTGTCGAATGGGATACGGCCCAGTCAGGAGGCGGATCGAAACGTGTCCCGGCACTCTGGAGTGACTCGAAAGAACGCACGTCCCACGGGGGTAGGCTCGGCTGCGGCCGGTGGACGCCCCGATACACCGGCATCCGACATGTGGAGAGGAGCCCTGACCCAGGGTGAGCACCAAGCCGACCACAACAGACCTCGAGTGGACCGAGTTGGACCAGCGGGCCGTCGACACCGCGCGTGTCCTGGCCGCCGATGCCGTACAGAAGGTCGGTAACGGCCATCCGGGTACGGCGATGAGTCTCGCGCCTGCCGCCTACACCCTCTTTCAGAAGGTGATGCGGCACGACCCGGCGGACGCCGACTGGGTCGGGCGGGACCGCTTCGTGCTGTCCGCCGGCCACTCGTCCCTGACCCTCTACACCCAGCTGTACCTGGCCGGTTTCGGTCTGGAGCTGGATGATCTGAAGTCTTTCCGCACGTGGGGTTCGAAGACGCCGGGTCACCCGGAGTACGGGCACACCACCGGTGTGGAGACGACGACCGGCCCGCTCGGGCAGGGTGTCGCCAACGCGGTGGGCATGGCGATGGCCGCCCGCTATGAGCGGGGTCTGTTCGACCCGGAGGCCCCCGAGGGCGAGTCCCCGTTCGACCACTTCGTCTACTGCATCGCCGGTGACGGCTGCCTCCAGGAGGGCATCTCCGCCGAGGCCTCCTCGCTCGCGGGCCACCAGAAGCTCGGCAATCTGATCCTGCTGTGGGACGACAACCACATCTCGATCGAGGGCGACACCGAGACGGCCGTCTCCGAGGACACGGCTCTGCGGTACGAGGCCTACGGCTGGCACGTGCAGCGGGTGGAGCCGCAGGCCAACGGCGACCTGGACCCGGCCGCGATCTTCGAGGCGATCCAGCAGGCCAAGGCCGTCACGGACAGGCCGTCGTTCATCGCGATGCGCTCGATCATCGCCTGGCCGGCGCCGAACGCGCAGAACACCGAGGCCGCGCACGGCTCGGCGCTGGGCGAGGACGAGGTCGCCGCGACCAAGCGGGTGCTGGGCTTCGACCCGGAGCAGAGCTTCGAGGTCGCCGACGAGGTCATCGCGCACACCCGCAGGGCGCTGGAGCGGGGCCAGGCGGCCCGCGCGGTGTGGGAGAAGGCGTACCAGCAGTGGCGGGACAACAACCCCGAGCGCGCCGCCGAGTACGACCGGGTCGCGAAGGGTGAGCTGCCCAAGGGCTGGGAGGAGAAGATCCCGGTCTTCGAGGTCGGCAAGGGCGTGGCCACGCGTGCCGCCTCCGGCAAGGTCCTCCAGGCGCTCGGCGCGGTGATCCCGGAGCTGTGGGGCGGCTCGGCCGACCTGGCGGGCTCCAACAACACCACGATCGACAAGACCAGCTCCTTCCTCCCGGCGGACAACCCGCTGCCGGAGGCGGACCCGTACGGCCGCACGATCCACTTCGGTATCCGCGAGCACGCGATGGCCGCCGAGATGAACGGCATCGCGCTGCACGGCAACACCCGGATCTACGGCGGCACGTTCCTGGTCTTCTCCGACTACATGCGCAACGCGGTGCGGCTGTCGGCGCTGATGCACCTGCCGGTGACGTACGTGTGGACGCACGACTCCATCGGCCTGGGCGAGGACGGCCCGACCCACCAGCCGGTCGAGCACCTGGCCAGCCTCCGGGCGATCCCGGGCCTGAACATCGTGCGCCCGGCGGACGCCAACGAGACGGCCATCGCCTGGCGCGAGATCCTCAAGCGCTGGACGAAGGAGTTCGGCAAGGGCCAGCCGCACGGTCTGGCGCTGACCCGTCAGGGTGTGCCGACGTACGAGCCCAACGACGATGCCGCCAAGGGCGGTTACGTCCTGTTCGAGGCCGACGGCGGCGAGCCCGAGGTCATCCTGATCGCCACCGGCTCCGAGGTGCACGTCGCCGTCGAGGCGCGCGAGCAGCTCCAGGGCGCCGGCGTGCCCACCCGTGTGGTGTCCATGCCGTCGGTCGAGTGGTTCGAGCAACAGGACCAGGGGTACCGGGACAGCGTTCTGCCGCCGTCCGTCAAGGCTCGCGTCGCGGTGGAGGCCGGGATCGGCCTGACGTGGCACAAGTACGTCGGGGACGCCGGCCGCATCGTTTCCCTGGAGCACTTCGGTGCTTCGGCCGACGGCAAGGTCCTTTTCCGTGAGTTCGGCTTCACTGCCGAGAACGTTGCCGCCGCCGCGCGGGAATCGATCGCCGCAGCTCAGCGCTGACGCTTATATACGACACGTAGGAGATGGAATTTCCATGACAGACGCACTCAAGCGCCTCTCCGAGGAAGGCGTCGCGATCTGGCTGGACGACCTGTCGCGCAAGCGGATCACGTCCGGCAACCTCGCCGAGCTGCTCGACCAGCAGCACGTCGTGGGCGTCACGACCAACCCGACGATCTTCCAGAAGGCGATCTCCGAGGGCGACGGCTACGACCAGCAGCTCTCCGACCTCGCTGCCCGCAAGGTCACCGTCGAAGAAGCCATCCGCATGATCACGACGGCGGACGTCCGCGACGCCGCCGACATCCTGCGCCCGGTCTTCGACGCCACCGGCGGCCAGGACGGCCGGGTCTCGATCGAGGTCGACCCGCGGCTGGCGCACAACACCAAGGCGACGGTCGCCGAGGCCAAGCAGCTCGCCTGGCTGGTGGACCGGCCCAACACCCTCATCAAGATCCCGGCGACGGAGGCGGGCATCCCGGCCATCGCCGAGACCATCGGCCTGGGCATCAGCGTCAACGTCACGCTGATCTTCTCGCTGGAACGCTACCGCCTGGTCATGGACGCGTTCCTGACCGGCCTGGAGAAGGCCAAGGAGCGCGGCCTGGATCTGTCGCAGATCCACTCGGTGGCGTCGTTCTTCGTCTCCCGCGTGGACACCGAGATCGACAAGCGGATCGACGCGCTCGGCACCGACGAGGCCAAGGCACTGCGCGGCAAGGCCGCCATCGCCAACGCCCGTCTCGCCTACCAGGCGTACGAGGAGGTCTTCTCCTCGGACCGCTGGAACGCGCTGGAGCGCGAGGGCGCCAACAAGCAGCGTCCGCTGTGGGCCTCCACCGGCGTGAAGGACAAGGCGTACAAGGACACCATGTACGTCACCGAGCTGGTCGCGCCGAACACGGTGAACACCATGCCGGAGGCGACCCTGTTCGCCACCGAGGAGCACGGCGAGATCACCGGCAACACCGTCGCCGGCACCTATGAGCAGGCCCGCGCGGATCTCGACGCGGTCGAGCGGCTCGGGATCAAGTACGACGACGTGGTCCGGCTGCTGGAGGAGGAGGGCGTCGAGAAGTTCGAGGCGTCCTGGACCGACCTGCTGAAGTCGACCGAGGCCGAGCTTCAGCGCCTCGCCCCTTCGGAGGGCTGAACAGGTGTCGAGCAGCAATCCGCTGCGTGACCCCGCGGACCGACGGCTCCCGCGTATCGCGGGGCCGTCGGGCCTGGTCATCTTCGGCGTCACGGGCGACCTGTCCCGCAAGAAGCTCATGCCCGCCGTGTACGACCTCGCCAACCGGGGTCTGCTGCCGCCGGGCTTCTCGCTCGTGGGCTTCGCGCGCCGCGAGTGGGCGCACGAGGACTTCGCCCAGGAGGTCCACGACGCGGTCAAGGAGCACGCCCGCACGCCCTTCCGCGAAGAGGTCTGGCAGCAGCTCATCCAGGGCATGCGCTTCGTGCAGGGCACGTTCGACGACGACGACGCGTTCGAGCGGCTGCGCTCCACGATCGAGGAACTCGACAAGGCACAGGGCACGGGCGGCAACTTCGCCTTCTACCTGTCCGTGCCGCCGAAGTCCTTCCCGGTGGTCATCCAGCAGCTGAAAAAGCACGGGCTGGCCGACCAGAAGGGCGGCTCCTGGCGGCGCGCGGTCATCGAGAAGCCGTTCGGGCACGACCTGAAGTCGGCCGAGGAGCTCAACAAGGTCGTCCACGAGGTCTTCGCCCCGGACCAGGTCTTCCGCATCGACCACTACCTGGGCAAGGAGACCGTCCAGAACATCCTGGCGCTGCGCTTCGCCAACACGATGTTCGAGCCGATCTGGAACCGGTCCCTCGTGGACCACGTGCAGATCACCATGGCCGAGGACATCGGCATCGGCGGCCGGGCCGGGTACTACGACGGCATCGGCGCCGCCCGTGACGTCATCCAGAACCACCTGCTCCAGCTCCTGGCGCTGACCGCCATGGAGGAGCCGGCCTCCTTCGACGCGGACGCGCTGGCCGCCGAGAAGACCAAGGTGCTCGGTGCGGTGAAGCTGCCCAAGGACATCGGCCGGGACACCGTGCGCGGCCAGTACGCGGCCGGGTGGCAGGGCGGCACGAAGGTGCGCGGCTATCTGGAGGAGGACGGCATCAACGCCTCCTCGAAGACCGACACCTACGCCGCGATCAAGCTGGAGATCGACAACCGCCGCTGGGCGGGCGTCCCCTTCTATCTGCGCACCGGCAAGCGCCTGGGCCGCCGCGTCACGGAGATCGCGGTCGTCTTCCAGCGGGCCCCGCACTCCCCCTTCGACACGACGGCCACCGAGGAGCTGGGCTCCAACGCGATCGTCATCCGCGTCCAGCCGGACGAGGGCGTCACGGTCCGCTTCGGCTCGAAGGTGCCCGGCACGTCGATGGAGATCCGGGACGTGTCGATGGACTTCGCGTACGGCGAGTCCTTCACGGAGTCCAGCCCGGAGGCGTACGAGCGTCTCATCCTGGACGTCCTCCTCGGGGACTCGAACCTCTTCCCGCGTACCGAGGAGGTCGAGCTGTCCTGGAAGATCCTCGACCCGATCGAGGAGTACTGGGACACCCACGGCAAGCCCGCCCAGTACCAGGCCGGTACCTGGGGGCCCGTCGAGGCGGACGAAATGCTCGAGCGACACGGACGGAGCTGGCGCCGGCCATGAAGATAGACCTCACGGACACCACGGCCAGCAAGATCAACAAGGCGCTGGTGCAGGGCCGCCGGGCGATCGGCACCCCGGCGGTCGGGATGGTGCTCACGCTGGTCATCGTGACCGACGAGGAGAACGCCTACGACGCGCTGAAGGCCGCGAGCGACGCCTCGCACGAGCATCCCTCGCGCACGCTGGTGGTCATCAAGCGCGTCTCCCGCTCGCCGCGCGACCGTACGCAGTCCCGCCTGGACGCGGAGGTCCGGGTGGGCGCGGAGGCCGGCACCGGCGAGACGGTCGTGCTCCGGCTGTACGGCGAGGTCGCCGACCACGCCCAGTCGGTCGTGCTGCCACTGCTGCTGCCGGACGCCCCGGTGGTGGTGTGGTGGCCGGTGAACGCGCCGCTCGACCCGGCGAAGGACCCCCTGGGTGCCCTCGCCCAGCGCCGCGTCACCGACGCCTACGCCTCCGAGCAGCCGGTGCGGGACCTCGCCACCCGGTCGGGGACCTACACCCCCGGTGACACGGACCTGTCCTGGACCCGCATCACGCCCTGGCGTTCCATGCTGGCGGCGGCCCTCGACCAGGTCACCTGCGAGGTCAGGGCCGTCGAGGTGGAGGGCGAGGAGTTCAACCCGAGTTGCGAGCTGCTGGCGATGTGGCTCGCGGACCGGCTGGACGTCCCCGTGAAGCGCTCACTGTCCGGCGGCCCCGGTCTGACGGCGGTCCGCATGGACACCAGCTGCGGCGCGATCACCCTGGACCGTGCCGACGGATCCCTCGCGACGCTCTCCATCGAGGGCCAGCCGGCCCGTGGTGTGGCGCTCAAGCGCCGGGACACGGCCGAGCTGATCGCGGAGGAGCTGCGGCGGCTGGACCCGGACGACACGTACGCGTCGGCGCTGCGGTACGGGGTGGACCGGCTGAAGGCGTCCTTGCCGGCTCAGGCGAAGGAAGAGCCGGTGGCCGAAAAGGAAGAGCCGGTGGCCAAAGGGGAGCCCAAAAGTGACGGCCGGGGGCGGCTCGCCCTCCCCGCTCCCGTCGAAACGGCTGCGAAAGCTCCCGCTGCGGAAGCGACGGCGCAGGCACCGGTGAAGCAGGAACCGCCCCAGTTGGAACCGGTACGGAAGGCGACGACGAAGTGAGCACGGCACCGCAGCTGGTCGTCCACCGCGACAAGGAGCTGATGGCCCAGGCCGCGGCGGCCCGGCTGATCACCAGGATCGTGGACGCACAGGCCTCCCGGGGCTCGGCGTCCGTGGTCCTGACGGGCGGCCGCAACGGCAACGGCCTGCTGGCCGCCCTGGCCGCGGCGCCCGCCCGGGACGCGATCGACTGGAGCCGGCTCGACCTCTGGTGGGGTGACGAGCGGTTCCTTCCCGAGGGCGACCCGGAGCGCAACGTCACGCAGGCGCGTCAGGCACTGCTGGACTCCGTACCGCTCGATCCGAAGCGGGTGCACGCGATGCCCGCGTCGGACGGCCCCTACGGCACCGATGTGGACGCGGCGGCGGCCGCCTACGCGGAGGAACTGGCGCGGGCGGCGGGCCCGGAGAACCACGGGCCCGTGCCGACGTTCGACGTGCTGATGCTGGGCGTCGGGCCGGACACGCATGTGGCGTCGCTGTTCCCGGAGCTGCCCGCGGTGCGGGAACTCGACCGTACGGTCGTCGGTGTCCATGGCGCGCCGAAGCCGCCGCCGACCCGGGTGACGCTGACGCTGCCCGCGATCCGTTCGGCCCGGGAGGTGTGGTTGCTGGCCGCCGGTGAGGACAAGGCCCAGGCAGCGGCGATCGCGCTCTCCGGAGCCGGGGAGATCCAGGCGCCTGCGGCGGGAGCGTACGGCCGCAGCCGGACACTGTGGCTGCTGGACGCGGCGGCGGCTTCCCAACTGCCGCGGTCGCTGTATCCACCGGCTTCGGCGTGACCGCCGCGGACGCCGATCCGCCTCATCGCCGGAGCGGCCGGCGCCCCTGAACCTGAGGGGGGTTCCGGCCGCTTCGGCGTTTGCGGTGCTCAACTCCCGCCCAGCACCCACGCGGTGAAGGCCACCAGATCGCACGGCACGGCCACAACGTCTGCGCCCGGTGGTACCGGAGACGGACGCCCGGCCACTGCCAGGACGGAGTCGGGGCGCCAGGTGTGCCGCGACGGCCGCCGACGCGCGGTCGGCGGCCTCCCGTGGCGTCACATCTCGCGGACGGCAGGCAGGGCGTCGGTCGCGATGCGGTGCAGGGCCTCGGTGTCGGCGGCGTAGATGCCCTCCTCGCGCGGCGCATGCAGCACGAGGTGAGTGATGCCGGCCGCGGCATACCGCTCGGCCATCTTGAGGAAGGCGTCCGGCGTGGAGAGGAAGTCGCCCGCCGGGTCGGTGACGACGAACATGCGGTCCATCGCGTCGAAGTCGCCACCCGCGCGGTCGCATGCCGCGCGGAGAGCGGCCACTTGGGCGGCGACCGCCTCCAGACACTCCTCCGGGGTGAAGCCGCGCGCCCAGTCGGTGGGCCCGGTGGTCACCCACGCCTGGCCGTACCGTGCCGCCAGCGCGAGCCCCCTGGGTCCGGTCGCGGCGATCGCCATGGGGAGGCGGGGCCACTGGACACACCCCGGGATCATCCGGGCCTCATAGGCGGAGAAGTGCTCCCCGGTGAAGGTGGTGACGGGGTTGCGCAGCAGTTCGTCCGTGAGCCGTACGAACTCCTCGAAGCGTTCCGTACGCTCCCGACGGGAGAAGGTCTCCCGGCCGAGGACGTTGGAGTCCCCCGCGCCGACGGAGCCGGTCCCGATACCGAGGACGAAACGGCCCCCGGAGATGTCGTCGAGGGCGACGGCGTCCTTCGCCGCGCCCACCGGATGGCGGAAGTTCGGTGAGGTGACCAGGGTGCCGAGGGTGGCCTTGCGCGTGACACCGGCGGCCGCGGCAAGCACCGGGAAGGTGGAGAACCAGGGGCCTTCCGCGAGGGTGCGCCAGGACAGGTGGTCGTAGGTCCACAGGGAGTCGTAGCCCAGCTCGTCGAAGGTCCGCCAGGTCCGGGCTGCCCGCGTCCATCGTTCCTCCGGCAGGATCAGGACACCGGTACGCATCGCCCCGGCCCCTCAGGCGCCAAGGTAGGCGTCGGCTTCGACTTCCACCAGCAGCGCGGGGTGCGCCAGGGCGGAGACCTCGACGATGGTGCTGGCCGGGAGAATGTCGGCGAAGAACTCCAGGTGCACCCGGCCGATGGCTTCCAGCTCACTGATGTCGGTGACGTAGAACCGGGTCCTGACAACGTGCTGGAGCGAGGCGTCAGCGTCCTCCAACGCGCCCTTGATCCGCCGCAGGCACTCGGCGGTCTGGGCGACGATGTCCGCGCCCCCGACCGGGCCGTCCGGCGCCGCGGCGGTGCAGCCGGCGACCGTCACGTGCGGCCGACCCGTACCGCGCGAGAATACCCGAATATCTTCTCGAAATGCGTTCCCGCGGCGATGAGCTGGCGTTGCGACATTCCGTCTCCTCGTTCGCTGTGCCCGCCGACCCTGCGTCGGAATTCGGCGGACGTGGATGCCCGACTATGCCAAACTCCCCCGGCCGGAAAGGGCGTCGGCGGGCACCTGCCGTCCCGCCGGCGAGACACGTCGCGGCGGCAGAGGAATCGCCCTCCTCTCCGGCACCCGGACACCGTCGGCGCGGAAGTACGTTGACGTCATCGCTTCCCGCATACCGGCCCATGTCACGGTCCCTGAGCCCGATTTCTCCTATCCCACAGGAAGCATTCATGAATCTGTCTGACAACAGAGCTCTCTCGACCGCTCTGCCGACGGCCGGACGCTGGGGGTTCGGCGGGCACCTGTACGGGCTCGAACCCCTGGCGCTCCCGGCCGAACCCCTCGCCCGGGACTCCGCGGACGATCCGAGGCTCTTCGCGGAGGCCGACCCGTCGGCACCGGATGTCCCGCTGCCGGCCTACGACGCGGCCACGGGCGCCGAGCTGGTGCCGCACGACGAGGGCGAGGTGGAACGGCTCTTCTGGTTCCGGTGGATCACCGGCCACCAGACGACCTTCGCCCTCTGGCAGGTGCTGAGCGCGGTCCTGGACGAGGGCCGCCAGCCCGGCGCGGACGTCGACGGGCTGTCCCGGATCGCACGCTGCCTGGTGCGCACGTACTCCCTGATGCTGTTGTACGCCAGCTCGCCCCCGCAAGCCCTGTACGAACGGGTCATCAGGGACCCGATGGCACGCCAGCACCCGAACCTCAGCGGGTCCTGGGCCCGCGACTACACCGGGGTGCGCCCGCTCATCCGGGGGAAGGTCTCCCTCGGGGGCGAGGCCGCGGCCGCCGACCTGGCCTTCGAGTGCGGCCTCAACGAGCGCATACACAAGGGGATCGCCGTGCGCGTGGTGCCCTCCGGCGTGTCCCTGCTGCTGACCCCCGGCGTACGCCAGAAGACCAGGGAGCTGCGCAGGGAGACCCTGCTCTGGCTGTACGACGGTATCTTCCTGACCACCAGGGTCCCGGTGCCGTACGCGACAGTGGTGCGCCAGCTCCTCCGCCGCGTCCACGCGATCCACCTGGACGTCTCGGCGAACGGCCTGTACCCCGCGTGCGCGCAGAACACCGCTCCGGAGCCGGCCGAGTTGTCGACGGACGACGTGATGGACCTGAAGGCGTCGTTCACCTCCACGCTGCACGAGCTGACCATTCTCATCGGCGCCCCCGCGCCCACGCCGGGCAGACCGCCCCGGTAACCGACCGTGCTCTCTTCGAGTCGTGACACTCATAGGTAGGTGTTTCATGGACACTGCCCGACAACAACCATCCGACGAGGCGCAGTACTGCGCCGACACGTTCAACGGAGCCATCGCCTCGGCCGCGGTCAGCGCGGCGTGGGAGATCGGACTCCTCGACGAGCTGGAGCGGGCCGGCCGGGTCGGCATAGCCGGGTTCTCGGCCGCGTCGGGGGCCGATCCGGGCGTGGTGCGTGCCCTCCTCGTCGCGCTCTCCACCCGGCGGATCGTGACGCTCGACGCCGCGAGGACGGAGGCGACCACGGACGCCGGGTTCGCGAGCGCCTACCGCACCAAGGGGTTCTTCTACTGGCTGACCCGTGGGTGCGGCGAACTGCTGACGACCTTGCCGGGCAAGGTGCTGGAGGCCGACAGACAGGGCGACTTCGTACGCCGTGACTCCCGCGCCATCAGCGTCGCGTGCCGGAACATCGCCCGGACGTTCTTCGACCCACCGTTCCGGGAGCTGCTGCGGGACGTGGACTGCACCACCGTGGCGGACCTGGGCTGCGGCAGTTCTGACCGTCTCATCATGATGGCCGGGCTGATGCCCGGCGTCCGGGGCATCGGCATCGACGTGGCCGCCGGCGCCATCACCGTGTCCAAGGAGGCCGTCGCCGAAGCGGGCGTGGAGGACCGGATCTCCCTGGTCCAGGACGACGTCCTGAACCTGTCGCCGCGCGACGAGTACGCCGGGGTCGACCTCGTGACGTGCTTTCTCATGGGGCACGACTTCTGGCCGCGTGAGAACGCGGTCAGGGTGCTGCGGCGGCTGCGCGAGAACTTCCCCGACGTCAAGAACCTCGTCATCGGCGACACCTGCCGCTCCACCGACGTCCACGGTCCCATGCACCCCATGTTCACGCTGGGGTTCGAGACCGTGCACTCCGTGATGGACCAGTACATCCCCACACTCGATGAGTGGGCGTCCGTACTGGACGAGAGCGGCTGGCGCATCGCCGACCGCCGCATGATCGACCTCCCGGCGTTCAGTTTCATCTACCGGCTCACCCCCGCGTAGAGCGATCCTAGGAGACAGCCATGACCACGCGAAGCGTCGAAGCGTCGGCCGCGGTCCCGCTGGTGGAGCGGGACCTGCCGGTCTTCCAGCAGGTGCCCGGCCACTACGGACGGACCCCGTTCTTCCTGACCCAGGACATGCTCGGCGGCCAGCCCCTGGAGATCGCCGGCGGCGAGATCAGTGACAAGGTCGGCAAGCCGGTGGCGGCACCGCACACCCATGAGGTGCCCGAGATCTACCTGCTGATGTCCCCCACGCCGGGCGGCGCGGTGATCGACGTCGTCGCGGACGGGCAGACCTACGAACTGGCCTCCCCGGCGACGATGCTCATCCCCGCGGGGACCGTCCACCACTTCGTCACCAAGGAGGCGGAGCCCGGCAGCTTCTGCCTGGGCGTGCTGCTCACCGGCACCGGCGAGGTGTCCGTGACGGTGGAGGACTGACGCGCCCCGCCGTACGGGGATGCCCCGCCCTGCCGGCAGGGCGGGGCATCCCCGTACGGCGGGCGCCGCGTTCAGCCGAGGCGCCGGGTCCAGCCGTACGGGTCAGCCGCCCGCCCGTACTGGATGTCCGTGAGGGCCGTACGCAGTCCCCCCGTCACCGGGCCGGTCACAGCGCCGCCGACGGTGAACTCCCCGTCGGCCGAGCGGACCGTACCGACCGGGGTGACGACTGCGGCGGTGCCGCAGGCGAAGACCTCTCGCAGCCGCCCGTCCGCCGCGTCGGCACGCCACTCGTCGAGGGTGTACGACCGCTCGACGACGCGGTGACCGGCGTCCCGGGCCAGCGTCATGACCGAGTCCCGGGTGATGCCGGGCAGGATCGTCCCGCCGAGGGGCGGGGTCAGCAGGGTGCCGTCGTCGAGGACGAAGAACAGGTTCATACCGCCCAGTTCCTCGACATACCGCCGCTCCACCGCGTCCAGGAAGACCACCTGGTCGCAGCCCGCCTCACGGGCTTGCGTGTGGGCCGCCATCGAGGCGGCGTAGTTGCCGGCGCACTTGGCCGCGCCGGTGCCGCCGGGCGCCGCCCGGGTATAGGCATCCGAGACCCAGATGGTGAGCGGGGCGGCCCCGCCGGGGAAGGACGCGCCGACGGGACACGCGATCACACCGAAGAGGTACTCCACCGCCGGACGCACACCGAGGTATTCCTCCGTAGCCAGCTGGAACGGCCGCAGGTAAAGACTCGTACCGGGCGCGTCCGGCAGCCACGCGCGGTCCACCGCGACCAGCTCCTCCAGGGCGGCGAGGAAGGTCTCCTCGGGCACCGCCGACATCGAGAGCCGGGCCGCGGAGTCCGCGAAGCGCCGCGCGTTGGCCTCGGGCCGGAACAGCAGGGCCGAACCGTCCGGCGCGCGGTAGGCCTTGAGCCCCTCGAAGATCGCCTGGCCGTAATGGAGGGCGGCGGTCGCCGGTGACAGGGGGAGCGGGGCGAAGGGTCCTATCCGGGCGTCGTGCCAGCCCTTCCCCTCGGCGTACCGGACGCCGGCCATGTGCTCGGTGAACACGGTCCCGAACATGGGGTCCGCCATGTGTTGCGCCCGCACGTCGGCGGACATGCGGCTTTCCACGAGGTATTTATCGAAAACGGTCGGATGCGCGATGTTCATGTTTTTCCCTCGCCTGTCGGCCGTCCGCCGGAAATGGCTTTCGATCAGGGTAGCGTCGTGTCCCGCCGGCAAGACGCGCCGAAATTCGCTGGAGAGTGACGATGAGCAACCCGTTCGAGGACGAGGAAGGCAATTATCTCGTGCTGACCAACGACGAGGAACAGCATTCCCTGTGGCCGGAATTCGTCGACGTCCCGGAGGGCTGGAACGTCGTCCATCAGGGAATCCACCGGAACTGCCTCGACTACATCGAGAGGCATTGGACCGATATGCGGCCGAAGAGCCTCGTGGACGCCATGGGCACGGCCGGCGACGCGAAGGGCGGTGCCTGAGATGAACGCGGGAAGGCCGGAACTGAGCGGCACGTTCGGCGCCGTCTCCTCCACCCACTGGCTGTCCTCCGCGGCCGCCATGTCTGTGCTGGAACGGGGCGGGAACGCCTTCGACGCGGCAGCGGCCGCGGGGTTCGTCCTCCAAGTCGTGGAGCCGCACTTCAACGGCCTGGGCGGGGACGTACCGATCGTCTCGTACTCGGCCGCCACGCAGTCGGTGCAGGTGGTGTGCGGTCAGGGGCCGATGCCCCAGGCGGCCACCATCGAACGATTCCGGTCGCTCGGACTGGAACACATACCCGGATCGGGCCTGCTGCCCGCCGTCGTCCCCGGCGCGTTCGGCGCCTGGATGCGGATGCTGGCCGAGCACGGCACCCTGCCGCTCGCCGATGTCCTCGACCACGCCATCGGTTACGCCGAGAACGGCTTCCCACTGCTGGCGGGCGCCGCCGACGCCATCGAGGTGCTGGCACCGCTGTTCGAGACGGAGTGGACCGAGTCGGGCCGGGTGTACCTCCCGGACGGCCGTCCCCCGAAGGCCGGTGCCCTCTTTCGTACGCCCGCGCTCGCCACCACGTACAAGCGGCTCCTGCGCGAGGCCGCCACCGCCGGAGGCGGCCGGGAGGCACAGATCGCCGCGGCGGAGCGGGCGTTCTACCAGGGGTTCGTGGCGGAGGCCATCGACTCCTTCGTCTCCTCGACCGCCGTTCTCGACGCAACGGGCCGACACCACAAGGGCCTACTGACCGGCCAGGACATGGCGGACTGGCGTGCCACCGTGGAGAGCCCGAGCAGCCTGTCGTACCGCGGCCTGACGGTCCACAAACCGGGGCCCTGGTCGCAGAGCCCGGTGTTCCTCCAGCAGTTGGCGCTCCTGGAGGGGTTCGACCTCCACGGCATGGGGCTGGACAGCGCCGAGTACATCCACACCGTCACCGAGTGCGCCAAGCTGGCGTTCGCCGACCGCGAGGCCTGGTACGGGGACCCGGACCACAGCGACGTCCCCCTCGACGTCCTGCTGAGCCCCGCGTACACGGCGGCGCGGCGCGCGCTGGTGGAGGACAAGGCCGCGGAGGTCCTGCGGCCGGGCTCACCCGAGGGCCGTACGCCATTCATCCCCGAGCAGAGCGCCGTCGACTGGCCGGTCGCGGACGGCAGTTGGATGTCCCAGCTCGCCAATGGACTGCCCACCGTCGTCAAGGCGACGGCCGCCCGCAACGACACGTGCACGATCGTGGTGGCCGACCGCTTCGGCAACCTGGTCGCCGCCGTACCCAGCGGAGGCTGGCTCAAGAGTTCCCCGGTCGTGCCGGGCCTCGGCCTGTCCCTCGGCACCCGGGGCCAGACGATGACCCTCCAGGAAGGCCACGCCAATTCGGTGGGCCCCGGCCGCCGGCCGCGCACGACCCTGAGCCCGAGCCTGGTGACGAAGGACGGGAAGCCCTTCATGGCGTTCGGGACGCCCGGTGGCGACCGCCAGGACCAGTGGACGCTGGGCTTCTTCCTCGCCGCCGTCGACTTCGGCCTCGGGCTCCAGGCGGCGACGGAGACGCTCGCCTTCCACACCGACCACTTCTCCGCGTCCTTCACCCCGCACGAATCGCGACCGAAGGTGCTCGCCGTCGAGCGCAACTGCGACCCCGAGGTCATCGAGGAGCTGAGGAGCCGCGGACACGACGTGGAGCCGGCGGCCGAGTACTCGCTCGGCAAGGTCTGCGCCGTCGCGGTGGACGAGAAGGCCGGCCTGCTGCGCGCCGCTGCCAGTCCACGGGGCCGCCAGACGTACGCCGCGTGCCGCTGACCCGACCACAGGAACAGGGAGACCGACATGTCCGACGAACCGAGCACCGCCCTCATGGACCACCCCGGGACACCGGCCGGACCGGCGGGGCTGCGCCTGCACCACATCGCCGTGCAGACCGGCGACCTCGAACGGAGCATCGCCTGGTACCGGGACTTCTTCGGCGCCGATGTGACGTGGACGCTCGACACCTTCTCCGACCTCAGCATGGAGCGGCTGCCCGGACTGTCCGGGCTGGCAGAACTGGAGGCGGGCGAACTGCGCTTCCACCTGTTCACCCGTGGGCCGGAGCAGGGCGTCGCGCCGCCGGCCGACAGCAACCAGTACCAGCACATCTGCATCGAGGTGGACACACCGGAGGACCTGCGCGCCTGGCACACCCGGTGGACGGCCGTCCACGCCTCCGGCGCGCATTCCTTCGTCCGGCAGGAGGGCGCCACGGACATCGTGGTCGACAGCGACGGTGTGGAGAGCTTCTACGCCTTCGACGTGAACGGCCTCGAGTTCGAGTTCACGTACCTTCCCGGGGGACGGGCCTGACGCCCCGGGAGACCGCGTGACGTCGGCACGCCCCGTCGGCGGCCGCGCGCCCGCCGCCCGCCCGACGCGGCCCCGTTCGCGTCGGGCGGGACGTTTATGCCGAAAGAGAAGACCCACCTCGCCCACCGTTTCCTGGGGAAGGGTCATGGGGGTCGGTTCCGTTGATGTGTGGAGGTAACCCGTGGGCCCGGACCTGAGCCGTGTGATGCGCTCGTCGCCGTACTGGCCGGTGATCAGCCACACGACGCTGCGGCGGGTCCTGCCGGGGTTCGCCGTCTCCGCGCTGGGTGACGGCATGGCGGTGGTGGCGGTGAGCTGGCTGGCGATCGAGCTGGCGCCGGCCGCGGACCGCGGGGTCTGGGTGGCGCTGGCGGCGGCCGCCTACACCCTGTCGGGGGCGGCGGGCGCGCTGGTGCTCGGCCGCTTCCTGCGCCACCGCCGGCCCACCCAACTGGCAGGCTGGGACGCGACCTTGCGGGCCTGCGCGCTAGGCGCCATCCCGGTGCTGCACGCCTTCGGCGCGCTCGGCATCGAGGGGTACGTCGCGCTGCTCGCGGTCTCCTCCGTGCTGCATTCCTGGGGTCAGGCGGGTGTCTACACGCTGATCGCCAGGGTGCTGCCGGAACGCGACCACCTGGCGGGCAACGCCGTGCTGTCCGGTGTGGGGTCGATCGCCACGGTGGTGGGGCCGCCGCTGGCCACACTGCTGATCGTGTTCGGGGGCCCGGCGACAGTGCTGGCCGTGGACGCGACGACGTTCCTCGTCCTGGCGGTCACCTTCCTCGTCGCCGTGCCCGAGGACGCGGTTCCGGAGCCCGAGGACGACACGGCCTCGCGGACGGCCGGTTTCGCTGTGATCCGGCGCATCCCCGCGCTGTCCGGCCTCCTCACCCTGAGCTTCGCGTTCTTCTTCCTCTTCGGCCCGGTGTACGTGGCGCTCCCACTGCACGTGTCGGACGACCTGCGCGCCTCGGCCGGTGTGCTGGCGGCGTTCTACACGGCCTTCGGCATCGGCGCGGTGCTGGGTTCGGTGTTCACCGGCTTCCTCAGCCGGTGGCGGTTGTGGCCCACGACGGTCGGCATCGTCATCGGCTTCGGCGCGCTGATGCTCCCCCTGGGCCTGGGTGCCCCGACGGCCGTGTCGGTCGTCTGCTTCGGGGTGGCCGGGCTGCTCTGGCCGCCGTACTCGTCCCTGTCGACGACCCTCTTCCAGCGCTCGGCGCCCAGCGCGCTGCTGCCTCAGGCCCTGGCGGCGAGTTCCGCCGTGCGGGTGCTGTCGGTGCCACTGGGCACGGCGCTCGGTGGACCGCTGGTGGCCGGCGTAGGGGCGGTGGGGGCGCTGCGCCTGTCCGGCGCGGGCATCGCGCTGGTGGGCGTGGTCGCGGCCGCTTCGCTGGCCCTGCGGGCGGCGCGCACGCGCCCCGAGCCGGGGGCGGGCGCCGCGGAGTCGGCCGGCGCGGAGGCGGGGACGGACGCAGGGGTCGAGGCGCGGCCGTAGCCGGGACGGGCCGCTGCGGGCGCGCTCACGGGGTGGACGGCCCCGTGGCGGCGGGGTGTTCAGCCCCCGGGGGAGGCCGCGCTGCGGGTCAGCCCGGGGTGTCGAGGACTCCGGAGGTGGCGATGAGGTAGCCGAGCTGGCCGCGGCTGCGGCTGCCCAACTCCTCTGAAGCGCGCCGCACGTGGACGGCCACGCTGCGGCGGCTCATCCCCAGCTTCCGGGCGATCGACTCGTCGGTCTCCCCGGCGACGATGGCTCGCAGGATCGCGCGTTGGGTGTCGGAGATGACGGCCGACGGCCGGTGCGCGAGGCTCTGTTCGTCCACAGGTATGGAGCGTGCCCAGTCGCGGTCGAAGGTCTGGGCGAGGAAGCGGACTCCGGCCGGCTGCCGGATTTCGAGCGCCTCGGCGCCGCGGTCGTCGGACGCGGGGATGAAGGCCACCTCGCGGTCGCAGATGATGACCCGCTCGAACACCTCGGCGAGGGTGCGCACTTCGGCGCCCGCGGCGACGACCTGTTCGATGTAGGCGAGCGTCGGCTGGTGGGCGCGGACCGTGTGCTGGTAGATGGTGCGCTGAAGGGTGCCCCGGGACAGCAGCCGCATATCGCGATCCAGGGCGCCGACCAGGTGCTCGACGGGGCGGCCGCCACCGGGCTGCGCCGTCAGCAGCTCCTCACGGCACGCGTCGACCCCGGCCTCCAGGGCGTCGCCGATGGCGCTCGCGCCGACCAGCAGGGTGAACGCCGGTTCCTCGCCCAGCCGGGTGTCGTTGTAGACGGCGTCGAACTGCGCGAACGCCGCCTGAAGGGACTGTTCGGTCCTGCGGAACCGGTCCATCCGCTCCCGGAGGGGCCGGAACACGGACACGGCGGCGGCCGTCGGCGGGACCGGGTGGACGACGCCGGGCTCGGCGGGCCGCTCGCTCAGCAATCGCAGCCCCAGGAGGCAGGGACGTGCGTCCTGCGTCGGCAGGCTGCCCTCGGCCAGGGCTCTTTGGTACAACCGCAGCGCCGCCCCGCACGGCTCCACCTCCTCACCGGTGCCGCATTCATCCGATTTTGAGCACAGTTGCACGTCGTTCACAATGTTGCAGCTTACATTTGTGCAGGTGTTCCCTTCTTACTGCCGGGCTTCCGGCGGCTACAGCATGAGACCCGCGAGTGATTCCCGCTCACCGAATACCGGGGGTTTTGCTGTGAGCACGTTCATCGGAAATTTCACCGTCCTGGCCGTTGCCGTCCTGTGCTTATCCGTCTGGGCCGCAGACGCGTTCGAGCAGGCAGAGCGGCCTGCCGTGGTGGCCGACTCCGGCTGGGGTCCGAACCAGCTCAAGACCACGCCTTCCTCTTCATTCGACATGCACGCCACCACCGCACTCGTCAACTGAATCGACGGCACGCCTCGTATGCCTGAGGCGCCCTTCTTCGTGAGGATATGTGATGGACACCAAGGCAGCGTCCGGAATGTTGACTGCCCCGACTCGTCACGCGGGCCGCACCGGCATGCCCGCCCAGCAGTGCACGGGAATCCTCGCCATCGACCCGTCGGCCTCCGTGGAACGCACGCGGCTGCGGCTCCCGGAGGACCTCCCGCTGAAGAACTGGTGCCGTATCGGGGATCAGATCCTCGCGGTGTCGGACTCGTCGTCCTGGTGGATCGGCGACTGGCTCGTTTTCGGTCAACAGAAATACCGTGACCGGTACCAGCAGGCCATGAAGGAGACACTGCTCGACTACCAGACCCTGCGTAATTACGCATGGGTGGCGAGGAAATTCATTCCGCAGCGCCGGCGCGAGAATCTCACGTTCCAGCACCACATGGAGGTGGCGTCGCTGCCGGAGGACCAGCAGGACCACTGGCTGGACTTCGCCGTGCGCCTGAAGTGGTCGAAGAACGAGCTGCGTCGACAGATCAAGGCCAGTACGGCTCCGGACGAACCACCGGCAGGCCGGACGGAGATCAGCCTGAGCCTCCGGATGGAGGAGGCGCGCATCAAGCGCTGGGAGGAAGCCGCCCAGCGGAGCAGCAAGAGCCTGACGGAATGGATATCCGCCGTACTCGACAGTGCGGCATGAGCCTTCCGGGCCGGCACCAGCACGTTCCGCAACGGGAATGTGTCCACTCGGTAATACGGAGGAGTGCAATACCTGTGGAAAGCGTACGCGGTGGCGCGGTAACGGCCGGGACCGAATACCTGGAACTGCGCGACGAGTCGCTGATCGACACCTGGCAGCAGTTCCAGGCGTCCTCGATGCCGGACCTGATCAGCGCCATGCACCTCTGCCATGTCATCCAGGCGATCGCGGAAACCGGGATCCTCGACCGGCTGCGCGACGGCAGGCGAAGCGTGGACACCGGCCTCCTCCAGGGCATGAACCAGCGGGTCGGGGAGAACGTCCTGCGCTACCTCGTCGTCCGCGGCCTGCTGGAGCAGTGGCAGGGCTCGTACCACCTGACGCACCGGGGGAAGGCGTTGACGTCCGAGATCTCGCTGGCGCGCCTCGGCTTCTACGTGGAGGCGTACGGCCCGGTCACCCGCCGCACCGCCGATCTGCTGACGGGAGCCGCCGTGTACGGCGAGGACGTACATCGCAGTAACGGCCCGCTCAGCCGACACTGCGGCACCGTGTTCGCCAAGTACTACACGCCGATCATCCTGGAGGCCATGCGCGACCGCGGCGCCAAGCGCGTCCCGGACCTCGGCTGCGGCGCCGGCCAGCTCCTCGTGGACGCCTGTCTGAGCGACCCCGGAATCACCGGTGTGGGGGTCGACATCGCCCCTGCGGCCGTCGAGGTGGCCCGTGACCTCGCCCGCCGCCACGGTCTGGAGGACCGTCTGGAGTTCGTCGTCGCCAACGCGTTCGACCCCACCACGTGGCCGGAGGTGTGCCACGGGGCCGAGGTCATCAGCGGCATCGGCGTGCTGCACGAGCACTTCCGGGACGGCGACAAGGCGGTGGTGGACATCCTCGACGCCTATGCCGCGTACCTCACCGGCGAGAAGATGCTGCTCATCGGGGAACCCGAGCCGTACTACGACGACCGGGAGAACGACTCGGACTTCTTCCTGATGCACGTCCTCACCAACCAGGGGTTCCCGGTGGACCGCACGGCGTGGGCGGCGATCTTCGAGCAGACCGGGCTGACCTGCCGGCGCGTACTCACCCAGGCCACGGCGGGACCGCGCATGTGCTTCTACGACCTCGTGCCCCAGGGGTAGTCGTGCACAGCGCAGCCATCGTGGGCACGGGTCTGATCGGCACGTCCGTCGCCCTCGCCCTGCGGGCCGGTGGCATCGTGACCCATCTGGTCGACGCCGATCCCGCGGCGGCGCGGACAGCGGAGGCGCTGGGCGCCGGGACGACGGAGCGGCCTGACGGCGTCGTGGACCTCGCCGTGCTGGCCGTACCGCCGACGCAGGTGGCACCCGTGCTCGCGTCGTTGCAGAAAGATGGCGTCGCCCGCTTCTACACCGACGTCGCGGGGGTGAAGGCCCTCCCCGGGCGGGAGGCCGAGGCCCTCGGGTGCGACCTCGCCTCCATGGTGGGCGGGCATCCGCTGGCGGGCGGTGAGCGGTCGGGTCCGCTCACCGCCCGTGCGGACCTCTTCGAGGGCCGGCCCTGGGTCCTCGTCCCGAGCGAGGCCACCAGTACGGCGGCGCTCAACTGCGCCTTGGAACTGGTGGCGTCATGCGGTGCGACCTCGGTCCTCCTGGACGCGGAGGCGCACGACCGGGCCATGGCGCTGGTGTCGCACGCCCCGCACCTGCTGTGCAGTCTCGCCGCCGCCCGTCTTGTGGACGTGGACCAGTCCGTGCTGCGGCTGGCCCGGCACGGGCTGCGAGACTTCACCCGGCTCGCGGGCGGCAGCCCGGCCCTGTGGGCCGACGTCCTGGCCGCGAACGCCGGTCCGGTGGCCGCCGTACTGGAGGCCTTCGCGGCCGATGTGCTGGAGGCGGCCTGCTCCCTGCGCGAACTGGCCCGCTCGCGCGGTGACACGGACGTGCGCGTCCGCGGCGGGGACCGACTGAGCACCTCGCTGGAGCGGGGTGTGGCCGGCCGTTCGGGGATCCCCGGCCCGTACGGCGTGCCGGAGCCGGCGCACCCGGCCGTGGAGGTGGACGTCGGGGACAGCCGCGGTGAACTCGCCCGGCTGTTCGCCGACGTGGCGGCCGTCGGTTGCGACATCGAGGACCTGGACCTGGAGCACTCCACCGGACGGCGGGTCGGCCGGGTCCGGGTGTTCGTGGTCCGTGGGCGGGCGCACCACCTCGCCGGGGAACTGCGGCTGAGGGGCTGGGAGGTGACGGGGCCGCCGTCGTACCCGGTCGGCGGGTTCTGCGACCGGTGACGGCCCCGGCGTGGCGGCGAGGGCCCGGCGGCCGGGTGCCCGCCGCTACGCGGTCCGGAACTCCCGCTCCAGCCACCGGGCGGCAACCGCCACCCCGTCGTCGTCCGTGCCGTACCGGCCGGGCGGCGTCCGGAGTTCGGCCAGGGCGTGCCAGAACGGGGCGTCGCACTCCTGCGCCGGGGCCACCGAGCCGGTCCGCTCCGCGAGGTCGAGGAACAGCGAGGCGACGTTCCACCAGGCGCGCGCCAGGGCGTCCGCGACGACGGTCGCGCTCGCGGGCGCATCGCCGGGAGCGCGTTCCGCCGCCAGGCGGTGGGCCCGGATGGCCCGGACGTGAGCGGCGGCCGTACCGCCGGTGTCCGCACCGGCGGCGGTGACGGCGAGCCGGTCCTGGGACGGCCGTTCCGCGGGGAGCAGGGCCTGCTGGCGTTCGGCGACGAAGGCCGCGCGGTGCAAGCACAGCAACTGCCGTACGACGTGGTCCGCGGGGAGCCGTCGCCGGTGCACGGCCGCGTGGGCCAGCCGGGCGCCCTCGTCGGTGATCTGGTCGGCCGACGCGAGGACGAGCTGCCAGGAGCGGAGCCGGACGTACGGGACCCCGAGCGGATGCCCGGCGGACCCGGCCGGGGGCCCCGGTGCGGCGGCACCCCCGCCCTGCTCGGCGAGCAGGGCGAGCAGCCGTGTCGTACCCAGGGTGTTGGCCCGGACCAGGGCCCGCAGGCTCACGTGTTGGTGCAGTGCCTCGGCCAGGCGGGGCAGGTCGCCAGCGGTCGGCGTGACCGTCCGGAGGGACAGGCACGCCGGGGCGAGCCGCAACTGGCGCAGTACGTCGACGGCGGGCGCCGTCCGCCAGGCCCGGGACCCGTCCCGGCACCAGGCGTGGCCTTGGCCGGCTGCGGCCCCGACCACGTGTGCCAGCGGTGCGCGGTCGGTGTCTCGCGGTACGACGGCGGTGAAACCCCTGTTCCAGTGGTCGACGAACGTGCCGTGCGGTGTGGCGTCGTGGGCCGCCCGCGGTGGCGGTGTGCGGCCGAGGAGGAGCCAGACCATGGTGCGGGTGACCTCCGGGGGCTGCACCCGGGCGTCCAGCGGGGCGGGGGGATCCGGCGGGCCGTTGCGTCCCGGCGGTGGCCCGTGGTCGGCGGTGCCGTGGGGGAAGGCCGGGGGAACATGTCCCGGAACGAATCGGTGCCCCCAGCCCGACCAGGACAACAGGGCAGAAACGGGGCACAGGGTTTCCCCTGGGGGACCGGGGCGGTGAATGAATGCCATCGTTATTCCCTGCCTTTTCCGTGAACTTCCGCCGACCGCAGTCTCCGTCTCGCCGGCGAGACCATATCGACTTTTCCACCCGGCCGGAATTCCCTTGCCGGCCGGGCCATCGCGCCGGTCGGGTCCTATAAGTTCCTGTGGGGTGCATCGCCTGGAAGGAAAAGACACCTGGCCGCAACTTCAGGAAAGTTGGGAAAGGTGGAAGCCGAACCGACCCGAGGGGATGACATTTATGGGTACCGCTGTGGAATCGATAACCGAGGCCCTCGCGGAGGTACTGCTTCCGAATGCCACCGACGGAGCTCCGTGCCTGGAGCCGAGCGGGTCCGAGAGAACGGCACTCCAAGAGTTGGCCGACACCGCACTGGATTCGTCACCCGACGTACCGCTGGAACGGCGGCTCGACACGGTGGCACTCCGGGCCCATGAGGTGCCCGTGCTGGTGGAGGCACGGCTGAACTCCTTCCGCCTCACCGGTCAGCTAAGACGCGGCAGCCCGGTTCCAGCTCCGTCGGGAGCCTCGACCGGCACGACGAGGACGCGTACCGCCGTGCTGCCCGGTCGAGCCGAGACGGCCATGGTCTGCGTGGACCCCGCCTTCATGCGGACGACCCGCACGAGGGAGAGCCGGCGAGGGCCCTGCGGACCCTCGTGCCAGGGCATCGACGCGAGCCTGCGGGAAGTCGTGGCCGGCCCCGGCGACCTGCTGATCACCGGCAGCGAACGGGCCGTGCACGGCCGGCGTCCCTTCACGGCCCGGGACGACGGCACCGCCCGCCGGCTGCGCCGTGTCAACGTCCCCGCCGACATCCGCCGGTCGGCCGGCGCCACGCCGAGCACGGGTGCGCCCTGACGTGACGGTGGAACACCCCGGGGCCCGGCCCCCGGTGCCGAGGGGCGATGACCTGTGTGGACGCAGTGAAACCGACGGAGCGTGGGCGATGAGGAAGCACGGCATTCACGAGTACGGCGGCCATCCGCTGACGTTGTTCGAGGCGCGGGTGGGGATGGATCCGGGCGCGGTGGCGCTGGTGTGCGGTGGGGAGCGGCTGACGTACGGCGAGCTGGACGCGCGGGCCGACCACCTGGCCGGTGTGCTCCACGACGCCGGGACAGGCCCCGAGGACGTGGTGGGGGTGTGCCTGGGCCGGGGCGTCGACGCCGTCGTGGGCCTGCTCGGCGTACTGAAGGCCGGAGCGGCCTACCTGCCCCTGGTACCCGAACTCCCCGCCGAACGACTGACGTTCATGGTCCGCGACGCGGGCGCGAAACTCCTGCTCACCAGTCCGGCGTTCACCGCGGCGCTCCCCACCGGCACCTGTCCGACCGTGCTCCACGACAGCACCGCCCAACCCGCCGGACCGGTCACGGCCGGCCCACCGCCGGTCACCCGCCACGAGCGGTCACTGATGTACGTGATCTACACCTCCGGCTCCACCGGCACCCCCAAGGGCATCGCCGTCGACTGGCGCACCATCGCCAACGTCGTACGCTTCGACCGCCACCGGGACCAGTACCTGGGCGACGACCCGGTGGTGTGCCTCCAGCTCGCCTCGGTCGGCTTCGACGTATCGTTCCTGGAGATCTTCGCGACCCTGGTCAGGGGTGGCCGGCTGGTCCTCGTCGAGGAGGCCGTGCGGCAGGATCCCGAGCGGCTGCTGGACTTGCTGGCCACCGAGCACGTCCAGCGGCTGTACCTGCCCCCCGCGCTCCTCGCCCAACTGGCGATCTCCTGGGCGGAACGGCCGCGGGACCTGGCCCTGACGCACCTGTTCGCCTCCGGGGACACCCTGTCGCTGACCCCGCAGACCCGGGCGTTCCTGGGGGCGCTGGACGGGGTGGTCCTGGAGAACCAGTACGGCCCCTCCGAAACCCACCACGCCTCCTCCACCATCCTCACCGGAGACCCCGCGAACTGGCCCGCCGCCCCCACCATCGGACGCCCCCTGCCCGGCGTCCACCTCTACCTCCTCGACCCCCACCTCAACCTCGTCCCCCCCGGCGTACCCGGCGAGCTCTACATCGCCGGCGACGGCCTCGCCCGCGGCTACCACCACCAACCCGCCCTCACCGCCCAACGCTTCACCGCCAACCCCTTCCACCCCGGCCAACGCATGTACCGCACCGGAGACCTCGCCCGCTGGACCCCCCAAGGACACCTCACCTACCTCGGCCGCACCGACGACCAGATCAAGATCCGCGGCTTCCGCATCGAACCCGCCGAGATCGAAACCGCACTCACCACCCACCCATCGGTGTCCAGGGCCGTCGTCGTCGCCCGCGAGGACCGGCCGGGGCAGCGCCGGCTGATCGCCTACGCCGTACCGTCCGGCCCCGGCGGCATCGACGGTGCCGCGCTGCGCGACCACACGGCACGGCTGCTACCCGACCACATGGTCCCGGCGCAGTACGTGGAGATCGCCGCGCTGCCGCTGAACGCCAACGGCAAGGTGGACGTGCGGGCCCTGCCGAGCCCGCCCGAGGCGGGCCCGGACGACGACCGGCCGCCCGGGTCCGTGCGGGAGCAGCTTCTCGGCGAGCTGTTCGCGGAGGTGCTCGGGGTGCCGGAAGTGGGCGTCCACAGCGGTTTCTTCGACCTGGGCGGTCACTCGCTGCTGGCGACCCGGCTGATCAGCCGCGTCCGCGCCACCCTCGGCGTCGATCTGCCGGTCCGCCAGCTCTTCGACACCCCGACCGTCGCGGGGCTCGCCGCCTCGCTCGACGGGACGGCCGGCGCGTCCGGCGCGACGAGCGGTCTGGAGACACTGCTCCCGCTGCGCACCGGCGGCACCGGATCGCCCCTGTTCTGCGTCCATCCCGTCGCCGGCACGAGCTGGTGCTACGCGGGGTTGCCCCGGCTCATAGGGCCGGGCCGGCCGGTCTACGGACTTCAGGACCCGGCGCTGCTGGCCCCAGCGCGCGCAGGCGAAGGGATCGGGGACCTGGCGGCCCACTACGTCGAGCAGATCCGGGAGGTGCGGCCGCACGGCCCGTACCACCTGCTCGGCTGGTCGTTCGGGGGTCTGGTCGCGCACGAGATGGCGGTACGGCTCCAGGCGCTGGGCGAGGAGGTCGGCCTGCTGTGCCTCCTCGACGGTTACCCCGTGGAGGGCGCCGGCGACAGCGGGCGGTACACGCCGGTCGCCTCGGGGGCCCCCGAGGACCGGGCCGCCGAACTGCGCCGGTACGCGGGCATGTCGGTGCCCCTCGACGACGGCGAGGTGGCGGCGGTCCACCGTTCGATGATGCGTAACGCCGCGATGATGCGGGAGTTCACGCCCGGGCGCTACCGCGGCGACCTGACGTTCGTGACGGCCACGCGGGAGCGGGAGGCCGACGCGCCCGTGTGGCAGGACTGGCTGCCGTACGTCACCGGCACGGTCGCCGAGCACCGTGTGGACTGCGCCCACCTGGACATGACGGGGCCCGAGCCGCTGGCCCGGATCGCCGCGACGGTCGCCCGGACGCTCGCCGCCCTCGACGGGGGCACCACGTCCGCCGCCGGGCCGGTGAGCACCGGATGAGCGCCGAACGCCGCCGGGGGCCGCTGGTCGTCCTGGGAGTCGCGGCCGGCGACGCCCACGCGGTGGCCGGCCGACTCGGCGGGGAGGCGCTCCAGGGGGAGGTCCTGGACAGCTGCTCAGCACACCACGTCATGCCCGGCGATCCCCTTCCGCCGGGCCCGCTGCCGCCGGGTCTGCCCGTGGAGGCGATCGAGGCGGTGCTGGCACACCACCCGGCGATCGGCCACGCCGCCGTGCCCCTGCGCGAGGTGGACGACGACCTCTTGGAGCTGGGCGGCCATTCGCTGCTCGCCACGCGTCTGATCAGCATGGTACGGACGGCACTCGGGGTGGAATTGCCCATCCGAGCGGTGTTCGAGACGCCCACCGTCGCCGCCCTCGCCGAACGTGCGGCGGGCGCCAGGAGGGCCCGGCCGTCGTTGCGTCCGCGCGCCCGGAAGCAGGAGGCCGAGTGAGCCCGCGCATGCCCTTGTCGTACGCCCAGCGCCGGATGTGGTTCCACCACCAGGTGGCGGTGCCCGGGCCGCTGTACAACGTGCCCCTGGTCCTCCGGCTGACCGGGCCGCTCGACGCGGCGGCGTTGGAGGCCGCCGTCGGGGACGTCGTAGTACGGCACGAGAGCCTCCGTACGGTCTTCCCCGACGTCGACGGCGACCCTGTGCAGCACGTACTCGACGGCCCCGCGGCGCGCCCCGTCCTGCACCGGCGCACCGTCACCGCCGCCGAACTGCCCGCGGTGCTGCGGCGGGAGGTCCGGCGCACCTTCGACCTCGCCATCAACCCGCCGCTGCGCGCCACGCTGCTGGGCGTCGGGCCGGACGAGCACGTCCTGCTGGTGCTGGTCCACCACATCGCCACCGACGACTGGTCGTCCACCCCGCTCATCCGGCAGCTCTCCGAGGCCTACGCGGCCCGCCTCGCCGGCTCCGCACCGGACTGGGAGCCCCTGCCGGTGCAGTACGCGGACTACGCGGCGCGGCAACGGAAGGTGCTGGGCGACCAGGACGACCCGGACAGCGAGATGGCCGCGCACCTGTCCTACTGGGAAGCGGAGTTGGCGGGGCTTCCGGAGGTGATCGCCCTGCCGGCCGACCACCCCAGACCAGCCGTGGCGTCCGGCCGGGGACACCGAGTGCCGTTCGGCTGGGACGGGGGGACCCAGGCGCGCCTGGTCGCCCTCGCGCGAGAGACCGGCACGACGGTGTTCACGACCGTCCAGGCCGTCGTCGCCGCGTTGCTGACCCGCCTGGGGGCGGGCACGGACGTGCCGCTGGGCGCGGCGTTCTCCGGGCGCACGGACGATTCCCTGGACGACCTGATCGGGTACTTCAGCAACACCCTGGTGCTGCGGACCGACACCTCGGGCAACCCGACGTTCCGTGAGCTGGTGCTCAGGACCAGGGACACGAACCTCTCGGCCCACGCACACCAGGACTGTCCCTTCGACCGCCTGGTGGACGCGCTCAAGCCCACCCGCTCGCTGAGCCACCACCCGCTGTTCCAGGTGATGCTGGCCTACCAGAACGCGGGCCGGAACGACCTGTCGCTGCCGGGTCTCCAGGTCCGCGTGGAGGAGGTCGACACCGGGGTGGCGAAGTTCGACCTCGCGCTGGTGTTCTCCGCGCACGACACCGCGCCTGACGCCGCCCATGACGCGGCGCCGGTTTCCGGCGGACGGTCGCCGGGCATGGAGGGGTCGCTGCACTACGCCACCGACCTGTTCGAGGAGGCGTCCGTGCGGGCGATGGCGGAGCGCCTGGTGCGCATGGTCCGGGCGTGCACCGCCGACCCCGACCGGCCGGTCGCGTCCATCGGCATCCTCTCAGCGGAGGAGCACACCCGGTTGCTGACCGAGTGGAACAACATCGACGGCCCCCTCGCCGACCTCTGGGCGGCCCGCGCCCCGGCCGGACCCGCCCCGGCCGGTGGCGGGCCGCGCACGGTCCCGTCGTGACCGGCCGGCGGGCCTGGCCGGTGACGTGACCGGGGGCGCACCGCATGGGCCGGCATGTCCTCGCCCTCTGTCCGGGACGGCGTCGTCCGGCCCTCTCGCCGCACCGCGCGAACGGCGGCGCGTGGTGACGAGCGACGACGCGCTCTTCACGCCCGGGCCCCGCGTACAACCAGTGCACGGGCGTCCGCCCGGCCCGCCGAGAGCACGCACCGAGCGCCGCGGGGCCGCCCTCCGGGCGAACAACGGGACTTCGCGGACACCCCTGGGCGCGTGCCGCGCTCCGGAGCCGGCGGCTACTTCACCGACCCCGCCATGACCCCCTGCACGAAGTGCCTCTGGAACGCGAAGAACACGACGACAGGCACGACCAGGGACACGAACGCCCCGGGCGCCAGGACGTCGATGTTGCTGCCGAACTGCCGTATCTGCGACTGGAGTTCCACCGTCAGCGGCTGTGAGGAGCTGTCCGCGAACAGCAGCGCCACCAGCATGTCGTTCCACACCCACAGGAACTGGAAGATGGCCAGGGAGGCGATCGCCGGCCGCCCCACGGGCAGCACGAGCCGCGTGAAGATACGCCATTCGCTGCCGCCGTCCATCCGGGCCGCCTCCAGCATCTCCTTCGGCATCTCGGCGAAGTAGTTCCGCAGCAGGAACACCGCGAACGGCAGGCCGTAGGCCACGTGGAAGAGGACGACCCCGGGGATCGTGCCGAACAGGCCCAGCTGACCGAAGAGTTTGGCGACCGGCAGCAGCCCGATCTGCACGGGCACCACCAGCAGCGCGACCACGACCAGGAAGACCGCTTCCCGCCCGGGGAAGTCCAGCCACGCGAACGCGTAGCCGGCGAGCGCCGCGATCACCACGACCAGCACCGTCGTGGGCACCGAGATCAGCACCGTGTTCCAGAACGCCTGCGTGATGCCCGAGTTCTGCAACAGCGAGGAGTAGTTGTCGAAGGACAGCTGCCCTGGGCTGGAGAACACCGTCCACCAGCCGCCCTTCGCCGTGTCCTCGGCGGACCGCAGGGAGGACAGGAACAGCCCGGCCAGCGGCGTCATCCACACCAGGCCGATCACCACGAGGAAGGCCTGGACGACCCCGTTGCCCAACCCGCGCCGGACCGCGTTCATCGTTGACTCCTTCGGAAGCGGCGGACGTTGAACACCATGGCCGGGACCACCAGCAGCAGGAGCAGCACTCCGAGCGCGCTGCCGAGCCCCTGGTTGTTGCCGCCGCCGAACGACACCAGCCACATCTGCGTCGCGAGGACGGTCGCGTCCTCCTGTACGGGCCCGGGCGCGATGATGTAGACGAGGTCGAAGACCTTCATCACGTTGATGACGAGAGTGACGAAGACGACCGTGAGGACCGGGGCCAGCAGCGGGACCGTGATCCGCCGGAAGATCTGCCACTCGTTCGCGCCGTCGATCCGTGCCGCCTCCAGCGCGTCCCGCGGCAGCGTGGACAGGCCGGCCCCGATCAGCACCATGGCGAAGCCGGTCCAGATCCACAGGTAGGCCCCGATGATCGCCGGTGTGACGAGCGCCGGTCCGAGCCAGGAGACGCCTTCGTAGGGCGGGGCGAAGTTGGACGCCGGCAGTTTCACCTCGTAGGAGCCCGGTGCGAGGCCCTCGAAGCGGAAGGAGCCGTCGGAGGCGGTGGTCGCCGTGGCGGCCGTCCTGCCGTCGCGTACCGCCTCGACCTTCATCTGCGGCAGTCCGCTCTCCCGCCGGTCGACCTTGCCCTGCTCCCCTCCCCCGCCGGGCGTGAAGTCCAGGTAGACCACGCCGCGCAGTTCGTCGGGGGCGGCCTTCTTTCCCGCCGCCGCGTACGCGGGTTCGGTCCCGCCGGGCAGGTCGCCGGGCAGCACCCCGACCAGGCCCAGCGTCACCGCGTCGCCCGGGGACACGCTCGAACTGGTGCGGTACGAACCGTCCTTGTCCTTCGTCAGGCCCTGCCCGTCCCGTGCCCGGGCCGTCGGGTACGAGGACTCGGCCTTGAAGGCGTCGTGGACGGAGACGACCGCGGCGTTCAGGACGCCCTTGTCGGGATCCTCGTCGTAGGCGAGCCGGAAGATGATGCCGGCGGCGAGGAAGGAGACCGCCATCGGCATGAAAAGGAGCAGCTTGAAGGCGGTGGCCCAGCGGACCTTCTCCACCAGGACGGCCAGGATCAGCCCGAGTCCGGTCAGCAGGGCCGGGGCCACGACGACCCAGATGGCCGTGTTGCGCACGGCCGTGAGGGTCGCCGGGTCGCGGAACATCTCGGTGTAGTTCTCGCCGCCGACGAAGGTCGTCCCGGAGGCGTCGAAGAAGCTGCGGCCGATGCTGAACAGCACGGGGTAGACGACGAGCGCGCCGAGCAGCAGCAGGGCGGGCAGTACGAACAGCAGGGCGACGATCTTTCCGCGCCGGCGCAGCCGCCGGGTGCGGTCGGCGACCGTGACGGGCGGTGGGGGGTTCGTCTCTTTGACGAGGGTCGCTGTCATGGCGGATCAGTCCTGGTACGCCTTGGCCGCCGCGGCCTCCAGCTTCGCCGCGGTGCCCTTCGGGTCCGACGGGTCGCGCAGGAAGTCCTGGAGCAGCTTCCACTCGCCGGTGCCCTTGGTGCCGCCGAAGGCCGCCGGGGCCTGGTCGGACATGTCGAAGCGGACGGAGTCCCCGGCCTGGACGAGGGACTTGGCGGTGGCGCGGGTGACGTCGTCGCCGTAGGAGGCGAGGTCGAGCTTCTTGTTCGGGGAGAGGAAGCCACCCGCCTCCGCCCACACGGCCGAGGCCTCGGGGGTCGCCAGGAACTCCAGGAGGGCCTGGGCGGCCTTCTGGTTCTTGCCGTCCTTGAGGACGACGGCCGCGTCACCGCCGCTGACGACCGGTGCCTCGCCTCCGGCGACCGCCGGGAACGGGAAGAAGTTCGCGTCCTCGCCGACCTTCTTGCCGAACTGGTCCTTGGCGACGCCGGCGACGAAGTCGCCCTCGTAGACCATGCCGGCCTCGGGCTTCGGGCCGAACACCTTCTCCACCGAGCCGGGGAAGTCGGTGTTCAGGGCGCCCTTCTGGCCGCCGGCGATGAGCTGCTTGTCCTTGAAGAGCTTGCCGAGGGTGGTGAGGGCGTCGACGACCGACGCGTCCGTCCACTTCAGCTTGTGCGCGGCGAGGGCGTCGTACTTCTCGGGTCCGGCCTGGGAGAGGTAGACGTTCTCGAACCAGTCGGTGAGGGTCCAGCCGTCCTGCCCGGCGACGGAGAACGCGGCGAGTCCGGAGTCGGACACGGTCTGCCCGGCCTTCAGCATCTCGTCGTAGCTCTTCGGCGGCTTCACACCGGCCTGTTCGAGGGCGTCGGGGCTGTACCAGACGGTCGACTTGTGGGCGGCCTTGAAGTACAGGCCGTAGAGGGTGCCGTCGACGCTGCCGTACTCCTTCCACACGGGGGCGTAGCCCTCGTCCACGGCCTGCTCGGTCTTCTTCGACAGCGGCTTGAGCCAGCCCTTCTGCGCGAACTGCTTGAGCACGCCGACCTGCGGGACCATCACGACGTCGGGGGCGTTGCCGCCCTCGATCTTGCTGCCGACGACGGTGGAGACGTTGTCGCCGGTGGACGTGAACTGCGTCTTGGCGCCGGTCTTCTCGGTGAAGGCGTCCAGGACCTTCTGGAAGTTCTTCTGCTCGGTGCCGGACCAGACACCGGCCACGGTGATCGTCTGGCCGCTGAGCGCCTTGTCGCCGCCGCCGGCGGAGACGGGTCCGCCGCCGCAGGCGGTCGCGCCGAGCGCCAGGACGAGGGCGGTGCAGCCGGTGAGCAGGGTGGTACGTCGTCGCATCATCGTTGATGTCCCTTCGGGGAGTTGACTTGCGGGGCGTTCAGGAACGGATCCACCAGGCGGCCGTCGAGCCGGAGAGCACTCCGGGCGGGCAGGGGCCGCTGGCGAGCAGGGGGGTGCCGGAGACCGGCGCGGGGGTGGGGGCCGTACCGAAGTTGACGGCGCACACCAGGTCGTCGCCGCGGGTGAAGGCCAGGACGCCGGGCGGGGAGTCCAGCCAGCGCAGCGTGCCCTCGCCCAACTGGGGCAGGGCGGAGCGCAGTTGGAGGCCGTCGCGGTACAGGTGCCAGAAGGAGCGGGTGTCGGCGAGGGCGCGGTCGGTGGCGTACTCGGCGAAGTACTCCGGCTGGGGCAGCCACGGCTTGGCGCTCTCCACGCCCGGGGTGAAGCCGAACGGCGAGGCCTGCCCCGACCAGGGCAGCGGCACCCGGCAGCCGTCGCGGATGCGGGCCCTGTTGCCGGTGCGGCGGAAGATCGGGTCGGTGAGCACGTCGTCGGGCAGGTCCACGACCTCGGGCAGGCCGAGCTCCTCGCCCTGGTAGATGTACGCGGCTCCGGGCAGCGCCAGCATCAGCAGCGCGGCGGCACGGGCGCGGGCGGCGCCGAGTCCGCTGCCCTCGGTGGCGGGTTCGCCGTAGCGGGTGACGGTGCGGACCTGGTCGTGGTTGTTGAGGACCCAGGTGACGGTCGAGCCGGTGCCGGCGATGTCCTGCATGGCCTCGGAGATGACCTTCCGGAAGGCGTCCGGGTCCCAGGGGGCGCTGAGCAGGTCGAAGAAGAAGGCCTGGTGGAGTTCGTCGGGGCGGACGTACTGGGCGTGCTCGCGGGCGGTCGGGACGGAGACCTCGCCGACGAGGAGGCGTTCGCAGCCGTCGCGCTCGGTGTACTCCTCGCATATGGAGCGCCAGCGCCGCCACACCTCGTGCACCTCGGGCTGGTTCCAGGCGAGCGGGTTGACCGAGTCGCGGGTGCGGGCGTCGGCCTCCGGGTCGTCCGAGTCGGGCAGCTCCGGGTGCTTGAAGAGCCCGGCGGCGACGTCGATGCGGAAGCCGTCGATGCCCCGGTCCAGCCAGAAGCGGAGGATCCGGTCGAACTCGGCGGCGATCTCGGGGTTGCGCCAGTTCCAGTCGGGCTGCTCGGGCGCGAACATGTGCAGGTACCACTGGCCGGGCCGGCCGTCCGGCTCGGTCACGCGGCTCCAGGCGGGGCCGCCGAACATGGAGTGCCAGTTGTTGGGCGGCTCCGATCCGTCCGGGCCGCGGCCGTCGGCGAAGTGGAAGCGGGCGCGGGCCGGGCTGCCGGGCGGGGCCGCGAGGGCCTCACGGAACCAGGGGTGCTCGCTGGAGCAGTGGTTCGGGACGATGTCGAGCAGCACCTTGATGCCGAGCCGCCGCGCGGCCCCGACCAGCAGGTCGAACTCGTCGAGGTCGCCGAAGAGCGGGTCGACGTCGCAGTAGTCGGCCACGTCGTAGCCGTGGTCGTGCTGCGGCGAGGGATAGAAGGGGCTCAGCCAGATCCCGTCGACGCCGAGCTTCTTCAGGTACGGCAGTCCGGCCCGGACCCCGGCGAGATCGCCGACGCCGTCGCCGGTGCTGTCCAGGAAGCTGCGGACGTAGACCTGGTAGATCACGGCGTCGCGCCACCAATGGCACTTACTCAGCATGCATGCATGTTAGGTAGGCGTGTCGTGAGGGTGTCAACGAAAAGTACGGAAGCTACTGCCGAGTTGATGCACCAAATATGGACTTACCCGGGCATCCTGAAGAAAGGTGAGACGTCCGCGTTACCTAACACGTAACTAGCTAGCTGCCGGAAACGGCCGCGAGCTCCCTCGCCAGCCTCCGCACCGCCGCCCCTGGCGTCTGCTGCCCGGCCATCGCGTCGTGCACGACCGCCTGCACGACCAGGCTGACCTGGTCGTAGCGCGGGCTCTTGGGGCGCGGCGCGGCCGTGCGCACGCTCTCGCGCAGGGTCGGCAGATACGGGAACCTGCGGATGAGCGCGGGGTCCTCGTAGAGATCGGCCCGGACGGGCGGCAGCGCGCCGCGCGTGAGGACCTGGCGCTGGACGCGCTCGCTGGTGAGGTACGCGATCAGGCGGGCGGCCGAGTCGGGGTGCCGGGCGTGCGCGCTGACGGCCAGGTTGGAGCCGCCGAGGACGCTCGTGCCCGGCCCGTCCGGTCCCGGCAGGGGTACGGCGCCGACCTTCCCGGCGACCTCGGAGCCCGGGGCGGAGGCGCCGACGTAGGCGTACGGCCAGTTCCGCAGGAAGAGCAGCCGGCCGTCCTGGAAGGCCTGCTTGGACTCCTCCTCCTTGTACGTCAGCGCTTCCTTCGGGATCCAGCCTTCACGGATCCCGCGCGCCAGGAACCCGATGCCCTCGCGGGCCGCAGCGGAGTCGACGGTGACGCGCTCGCCCTCGTCGCCGAGGATCGAGCCGCCCGCCGAGTAGACCGCCTCGGCCGCGTTGACGGTGAGGCCCTCGTACGGCAGGAACTGCCCGGCGTAGCCGTCGAGGCCGTACTTCGGGGCGATGGTCTTCGCGTACCGCTCCAGCTCCGCCCAGGTGCGCGGCGGTTCGACGCCCTCCTTGGCGAGGATGTCCTTGCGGTAGAGGAGCAGGCCGGCGTTGGTGACGTACGGGACGGCGTACAACTGTCCGTCGTAGGTTGCCGTGTCCACGACCGGCGGGAGGAAGGTCTTCAGCGGGAACCGGTCGCGGGGCAGCGGCCGGATCCAGCCCGCCGCGGCGAACTCCGAGGTCCAGTTGACGTCGATGTTGAGCACGTCGAACCGGCTGCGGTCGCCGTCGCGCAGGTCGGTGACCATCTGGGCCTGGGTCTCGTCGGCGGAGTCCGGCAGCTCGACGAGGGTCACTTTCTCGCCGGGATGGGTGCGGTTCCAGCCCTCCAGCAGAGGACCGAGGTAGCCGGTAAGGTCTCCGGCGGTGGCGAGGGTGAGCGGTCCGCGGCCGCCGCCGGCCGGCTCGCCCGCCTGCGCCCCGGCGGCAACGTAACCGGTCAGGACCACGACGAGAACGAGAAGGCCCCTACCCGCGGCATGGATCCACCGCATAGGTTCCTCCCTGTACACCGGCGACGGGCATCTTCGCCCGGAACAGAGGCATGTATACCTGTTAGGTATGGGCGATACTAGGGCCTGGAGCACATTGGACCGGACAGGAGGACTGCACGCGTGCGCCTGCCCCTCCTGGCCCTCCTCGCCCGCGGACCCGCCCACGGCTACGAGCTCAAGCAGGACCTTGAGCAACTGCTGGGCTCCGCGTACCCTCAGCCGAACGTCGGCCAGATCTATGTGACCCTCGGCCGCCTCGAGAAGTCGGGACTGATCGACGGCGAGGACGTGGCGCAGTCCAGCCGGCCCAACAAAAAGGTCTACCACCTCACCGACGCCGGGCGGGAGGCGCTGCGCGCCTGGTTCGAGGAGCCCGAGGACGAGCCGCGGGTACGGGACGAGTTCTTCATGAAACTGGCGCTCGCCCCGCAGACCGGGCTCGCCGACCAGATCTCCCTGATCAACCAGCAGCGGCGCCAGTACCTGAACACCATGCGGCAGCTGTCGAAGCTGGCCGCCGCCGAAGACCGCGACAACCGCATCGCCCACCTGCTGATCGAGGGCGCGATGCTGCACCTGCAAGCCGATCTCGACTGGCTGGAGCGGTGCCAGGAAGAGCTGGAGGAGCTGGAGTGAGCGACGACCGTCCCGCTCCTGTGCTGCGCGCCGAGGGGCTGGTGAAGACGCACCACGGCGAGGGCGCGCCCGCCCATGCCGTGCGCGGGGTCGACCTGTGCGTACGGCCCGGCGAGTTCGTGGCGATCACCGGCCCGTCCGGCGCCGGGAAGTCGACACTGCTGCATCTGCTCGGCGGCCTGCAGCGGCCGGACGCGGGCAGGATCTGGCTCGACGGCGAGTCCACCGACACCTACAGCGAGGCCCGCTGGGCGGTGGAGCGCCGCAAGCGGATCGGGATCGTCTTCCAGTTCTTCAACCTCGTGTCCAACCTGTCCGTCGCCGACAACGTGGAGCTGCCCGCCCTGCTCGCCGGGACCTCGCCCAAGCGGGCCCGGGCCGAGCGGGAGCAACTGCTGGCCGAGCTGGGTCTGACGGGCAAGGAGCGCAGCATGCCGGGCGAGCTGTCCGGCGGCGAGCAGCAGCGCGTCGCCCTGGCCCGGGCGCTGGTCAACCATCCGCCGCTGCTGCTGGCCGACGAGCCCGCGGGCAGCCTCGACAGCAAGGGCACCCGCGAGGTGATGCGGCTGCTGACCCGCTTCCACCAGCGCGGGCAGACGATCCTGCTGGTCACCCATGACGCGCGGCTGGCGAGCGCCGCGGACCGGGTGATCAGCTTCTTCGACGGCCGGATCGCCGACGACGCGGAGCTCGACGGCGGCACACCGCCGCGCCGGGCCGGGATATCCGGCGTGCTGGAACTCAGGGACTGACATGCGGTCCTACGACCACTGCCCGCTCCGCGGGCCGAGGGGCTGAGGCCCGTGCGAGCCACCCTGCGCTGGGCGCACTCCGATCTGCGCACGCACCGCGGCGAGGCGCTGTTCCTCGTCCTCGCCACGGCGGGCATCGTCGCCTCCCTGCTGCTGGCCACGGCCCTGTTCGGGTACGCCACCAACCCCTGGCAGCGTGTGTTCACGCAGTCGCACGGCGCGCACGTGTGGCTGCACACCGACAGCGCGGCCGACACCGGGAAGCTGGCCGAACTGGACGGTGTCGACTCCGTCGCCGGCCCCTACCCCACCGCGGCCACCACCGTCGCCTCGCGCGGCAGCCGCGCCGCCGTGGAACTGCGCGCCACTGCGCGGCGGCCGTCCGTCGGCCGCCCGCCGGTCGTCTCCGGCCACTGGCTGGACCCCGCGACGCCGAACGGTGTGGTCCTGGAGAGCCGCCTCGCCCGCGCCCTGCTGGCCGAGCCCGGCGACACCCTCACCGTGCCCGGCACCGCCCGCGAACTGACCGTCGTGGGTCTCGCCGACAGCGCCGAGCCGCGCTACCGGCCCGGTGAACAACCGGGCCTGGTGTGGGCACTGCCGTCGGCCGTGCCGGATCCCGGCGGCCAGGTGATCGGGCTGCGGCTGACGGATCCCGGCGACACGTCCTACGTCGTCCAGCGCGCCGTGACCGTCCTGGGCGCCGGGGCGATCGGGGAGGTGTCCACCTGGCAGCAGGCCCGGGCCGAGGCCCAGGGCGACAACCGGCTCCTCGGCCAGGTGCTGGGCCTGTTCGGGCTGGGCGCGCTGGTCGCCGCCGGGCTCGCCGTGCACGGGGCGATCGGCACCCGTATCCGCGGCCACCTGCGGGACCTCTCCATCCTCAAGGCCATCGGCTTCACCCCCGGCCAGGTGGTCCGCGTCTTCCTGCTCCAGCACCTCGCCTACGCGCTCCTCGGCGCCGTGGCCGCCGCCGCGCTGGCCGAGGCCCTGGGCAGCCGGATCCCGGGCCGGCTCGGGGACGCGGTCGGCGTGTGGCAAGGGCTGCCCGGCCACACCGTGGCCCTGTTCGTGATCCCGGTGGGCGCGGTGCTCTTCATCGGCGCGACCACCGGCCTGGCCGCCTGGCGAGCGGGCCGGGTGCCGCCGGTGCCGGTGCAGCGGCCCTCGGCGGCGCTCGGCGGACGGCTGACCGGGGCGAGCACGGGCTGGTCCTCCGGGCCAGGCCCCGCGACGGCTGCGCCGGAATGGCAGCCGACCGGAACGACGAGCCGGGCCCCCCGACCACAACCCACAGCGGCCACACCTGACCGGCAGCCGACCGGAACAACGCCCCGAGCCCTCCGACCGCAGCCCGCAGCGGCTCCGCCTGGCAGCCGACTGGTCGGCGGCCTGCGCCGGGTCCTCGGGCTGCGGCCCACAGCGACCGCACCTGACCGGCAGCCGACCGCGACAACATCCCCAGCCCCCAGCCCACAACCCGCAGCGGCACCACCTGGCAGCCGACTGACCAACGGCCTGCGCCGGGTCCTCGGGCTGCAGCCCGCGGCTCCCCGGGCCGGGCAGCTCTCCGACCTGGCGCGCCGCGCCCTCGGCGCGCGGGTTCCGCCCGCGCTGGTGCTGGGCTGGCACAAGGCGTTCACGCGCCGCCCCCGGTCCCTGGCCACCGTCGCCCGCCTCACCCTGCCGCTGCTGCTGATCGTCGTGGCGATGAGCGCGTGGACCACCATCGACCGCTTCCACAGCGCACCCGAGCAGGTCGGCCTGCCGACCGCCCTCAGCGTCCGCGCCGACGCCGGCCTCAGCGAGCGGCAGACCCGGGCCCTCCTGGAACGCGACCCGGAGGTGGCCGCCGCCTACCCCGGCGTGGAGACGGCCGCCCTGGTCCCGGGCCAGACGGCGACCATCGCCCTGCGCGGCCTCGGCACCGGCCAGGACCCCTACCCGTACACCCTCGCCGAGGGCCGCCCCGCCCGCGGCGCCGACGAGGCCGTGGCCGGCCAGGGACTGCTCGACCTGCTGGACGTGCGCGTCGGCGACTGGGTGCGGATGACCGTCGGGGACCAGCCGCAGATCCTGCACATCGTGGGCCGCAGCGTCGAGCCGGAGAACGCCGGCCGGGTCATCTCCACATCCCTCGACACCCTCCGCGCCAACGACCCCGGGCTCCGCCCGACCCTCTACGAGCTGCGCCTCGAACCCGGTGCCGACCCGCGGGAGGTCGCCGACCGGCTGGCCACGGCCGGGCGCGGACACCTGGACGTGCACGCCGTGACCAACCCCGCCGACGGGCTCTCCCCGCTGCGCGCCGTCATCGCCGGGCTGATCGCCGTCCTCGCCCTCATCGGGCTGATCGAGCTGCTGACCGCGATCGGCGGCACCGTCCGCGAGAGCGAACGGGACCTGCTCGCACTGAAGGCCATCGGCCTGTCCCCCCGGCAGATCACGGCCATCACGGTCACGGCCACCGGCTGTACGGCACTGGCGGCCGTGCTCGCCGCCAGTGCCCTGGGCCTGCCGCTCGCCCACTGGCTGATCGACGCCCAGGGCCGGTCGAGCGGTATCGGCGCCGGCATCGCGCAGGGGCCGTCCGCCCCGCTGATGCTGCTGCTCGGTGCGGCGGCGGTACTCTGCGCGGCCGCCCTGGCCGCCGTACCCGCCGCCCGCGCGGCCCGCCGCCGCCTGGCGGACACGCTGAGCGCGGTCGCCTGACGTCCTGGCCGCTCCGGGCTCAGCCCCCTAGTCCACGGTAAGCGGAAGGGGCGCCGCCGGGCGGTGGGCGGACAACTCGCTGTCGTCCGCCTCCCGCCCGGTCCTCGTTACTGCCGGCCGCGCAGCTCCCGGTACGTGGCGACCAGGGCCTTGGTGGACGCGTCCAGACCCTCGACCTCGGCACCCTCGGTCAGCGCGGGCTCGACCCGCTTGGCGAGGACCTTGCCCAGCTCCACGCCCCACTGGTCGAAGGAGTCGATGTTCCACACCGCGCCCTGCACGAACACCTTGTGCTCGTAGAGGGCGACCAGCTGGCCGAGGACGGACGGCGTCAGCTCGGGCGCCAGGATGGTGGTCGTCGGGTGGTTGCCCTTGAACGTCTTGTGCGGCACCAGTTCCTCCGGCACCCCCTCGGCCCGCACCTCCTCCGGAGTCTTGCCGAAGGCGAGGGCCTGCGTCTGGGCGAAGAAGTTGGCCATCAACAGGTCGTGCTGCGCCTTGAGCCGGTCGCCCAGCTCCCCGACGGGCCGCGCGAAGCCGATGAAGTCCGCCGGGATCAGCTTGGTGCCCTGGTGGATGAGCTGGTAGTAGGCGTGCTGCCCGTTGGTGCCCGGCGTACCCCACACCACCGGCCCGGTCTGCCACTCCACCTCACGCCCGTCCCGGTCGACGTACTTGCCGTTGGACTCCATGTCGAGCTGCTGGAGGTAGGCGGTGAACTTGGACAGGTAGTGGCTGTACGGCAGCACCGCATGCGACTGGGCATCGTGGAAGTTGCCGTACCAGATGCCCAGCAGGCCCAGCAGCAGCGGCACGTTGGACTCGGCGGGCGCGGTCCGGAAGTGCTCGTCGACGATCCGGAAGCCGTCGAGCATCTCCCGGAAGTTGTCCGGGCCGATGGCGATCATCAGGGCCAGGCCGATCGCGGAGTCGTACGAGTAACGGCCGCCGACCCAGTCCCAGAACTCGAACATGTTGGCCGTGTCGATACCGAACTCGGCGACCTTCTCGGCGTTCGTCGACAGGGCGACGAAGTGCTTGGCGACCGCGGCCTCGTCACCGAGCGCGTCCAGCAGCCAACCCCGCGCGGACGTGGCGTTGGTGACCGTCTCGATGGTGGTGAAGGTCTTGGAGGCGATGACGAACAGCGTCTCCGCGGGGTCCAGATCGCGCACCGCCTCGTGCAGGTCGGCGCCGTCCACGTTCGACACGAAACGCACGGTCAGCGAGCGGTCCGTGAAGGCGCGCAGCACCTCGTACGCCATCGCGGGACCCAGGTCGGAGCCGCCGATGCCGACGTTGACCACGTTGCGGATCCGCTTGCCGGTGTGCCCCTTCCACTCCCCCGAGCGCACCCGGTTCGCGAAGTCGGCCATCTTGTCGAGCACGGCGTGCACGCCCGGCACCACGTTCTCGCCGTCGACCTCGACGACCGCGTCCCGCGGCGCTCGCAGCGCGGTGTGCAGCACGGCCCGGTTCTCCGTGGTGTTGATCTTCTCGCCGCGGAACATGGCGTCCCGCAGCCCGAACACGTCGGTGGCGGCGGCCAGTTCGCGCAGCAGCCGCAGGGTGTCGTCGGTGACGAGGTGCTTGGAGTAGTCGACGTACAGGTCGCCGACCCGGAGGGTGTACGCGGTGCCGCGGCCGGAGTCGGCGGCGAACAGCTCGCGCAGCTGTACATCGCCCAGCTCCTCGCGGTGCTTGGCCAGTGCCGTCCACTCGGACGTCTGGTTGAGCCTGGTACGGCCGTCTGCGTTCATCTCGGGCTTCAGCCTTCTTTCCTGTCCTGCCTGCGTACCTTGCCCCGCTGCCGGTCCCAACTTAATTGATCAGCGCGTGACATCGGCTGCCGTGGCGCCGTCGCCCGGCTCGACAACATCTACGTTCACGTTGAGCGCGGGTATCAGCGCGATGACGGAGAGGACGAAGAAGGCGGCCGTGAGCAGGGGCGGGATGTTCGGCCCCCAGGCGGTGGCGACGGCCCCGCCCAGCAGGGCGCCGAGGGGCACGCCGGCGAAGGCCAGGGTGCGGAAGGCCGAGCTGACCCGGCCCAGGAGCTCGGCGGGGCTGCGCTCCTGCATCAGTGTCGTGGTGTTGACGTTCCACACCATGCCCATGAGCCCGAAGACGGCGAGCGCGCCCACCAGCACGGCGAGGCCGCGCACGGTGCCCATGACGACGAGGGCCGCGGTCTGCACCGAGCCGGCGAGCAGCACGGACCGCAGCCGGCCGAGACGCGCGACGAGCCGGCCGTTGACCACTCCCCCAGCCAGGCTGCCGAGCGTGAAGGCCGCGCCCGCCGCCGCGTATCCCGCGGGGCCCGCACCGAGCCAGTCGGTGACGAGGACGACCAGCAGGGCGAGCTGGGTGCCCATGCCGATGTTGCACAGGGCGGTCGCGGCGCACAGGCCGCGCAGGGCGCGGTCGCGCCACAGGGTGCGCAGCCCTTCCGCGATCTCGCGGCGCAGCGTGCTGCCCGACGGTCGCGGCGCGCGGCCGGACTCGGCGGCGGGCAGCGAGGCCACCAGCGCGGCGGCCACCAGGAACGTCACGGCGTCGGCCGCGAAGGGCACGGCGGCCCCCGCGGCCAGCAACAGCGGCACGACGGGCCCGCCCAGCAGACCGCCCGCGATGCGCTGGCCGGTCAGCAGCCGGGTGTTGGCGCTGCCGAGGGCGTCCCGGTCGACCAGGGCGGGCAGCAGGGCCGTGGCGGCGTTGTCGAAGAGGGTCTGGAGGGTGGTCAGGGCGAAGGCCAGCACGATGAGGAGGCCGATCGAGGCGTGACCGAGAGCGACGGCCAGCCCGAAGGCGGCGACCAGCAGCCCCCGTACGGCGTCCACCGTCCACATGGCCCGCCGCTGGTCCACGCGGTCGGCGACGGCCCCGCCGAGCAGGCCGAAGACGATCCAGGGCAGATAGCCGCAGGCCGTGACGGAGGCGATGAGCAGCGGCTCGTCGGTCAGCGTGACGGCGAGCAAGGGAAGCGCGGCCGTACGCAGCGCGTCACCGAAACTGGACAGCACGGCGGCGCTCCACAGCCGTCCGAACCCCCCGCGCCACGCGGGCACGCGCACGCTTCCCACCTCGACCGTCGCCACTGTCCCCCCTCACGGTTCGCCCGATGCACAAACCGTAGAGGGCACCACTGACAATCGGTCCGCGAGCGGCCGTCCGCCGGTGCGGAAAGCAACTCCGGCCGGGCACCCGCTGGTGCCCGGCCGGTCCCGACTTCTAGATCTCGCCCCGCAGTTTGGCGAGCGCCTCGGCGAGGATCGCCTCGCCGTCCGCGTCGCTGCGGCGCTCCCGCACGTACGCCAAGTGCGTTTTGTAAGGCTCGGTGCGCGGCGGGTCCGGCGGGTTGTCCCGGTCCTGGCCGGCCGGGAATCCGCAGCGGGGACAGTCCCAGGTTTCGGGCACCTGCGCGTCGCTGGCGAAGCTCGGCTGGGTCTCGTGTCCGTTGGAGCACCAGAAGGAGATGCGCAGCCGCGGCGCGGACTCGCCGCGCTCGGCCTCGCCCATCGGCCCCGCCCCGACCCGGCTTCCCCGGATCGCGTTGCCACTTGCCACGGTCGTAACTCCCTGCGTGATGGTGCCGCGAAGCGAGTCGGCGTTCCGCTTCGCTGCGAGCGCCTCAGTCTACGTAAGGCCCAACGCGCGTCCAGTGATTGGAGTTACAACCCTCACACCTAGACGCAAGCCCCATGATAGGCCGCGCTGTGGCGCGCGTACCGAACATGGGGCGTTACGTACGTATTGCCTGCGTACGCAGTGCGTGCGGGAGGCGGGCCGGTCAGTTGTTCACCTTCATCAGGATGCCGAGCACGATGATGCACGCGAACCAGAGCAGACCGACCACGACGGTGATCCGGTCGAGGTTGCGTTCGGCGACCGAGGAGCCGCCGACGGAGGACTGCATGCCGCCACCGAACATGTCGGAGAGACCGCCGCCCTTGCCCTTGTGCATCAGCACCAGCAGCATCATCAGCAGGCTGAAGACGATCAGGGCAATCGAGAACCCCAAAACCACGGCTGGACCAACTTCCTCGGATTCGGATGGACGACGCGGGGTCCAGCACAGTGCTGGACCCCGCAAGGGTACGACGGATCGCGTCTACCGCATACTCACTGGTCGCGGAAGCGCACGATCTTGACGAACTCGTCGGCGTCGAGCGAGGCGCCGCCGACCAGGGCGCCGTCGATGTCGGCCTGGGCCATGATCTCGGCGACGTTGCCCGACTTCACGGAGCCGCCGTACTGGATGCGGACCTTGTCGGCCACGTCCTGCGAGTACAGCTCGGCGATCTTGCCGCGGATCGCCGCGCAGACCTCCTGGGCGTCCTCGGCGCCGCAGACCTTGCCGGTGCCGATGGCCCAGACGGGCTCGTAAGCGATCACGACGGTCTCGGCCTGCTCGGCGGGGAGGTCCTTCAGACCGCCCTCGACCTGGGCGAGGGTGTGGGAGACGTGGTTGCCCGCCTCGCGGACCTCCAGCTCCTCGCCGACGCACAGGATGGGGGTCAGGCCGTGCTTGTAGGCGGCCTTGACCTTGGCGTTCACCAGCTCGTCGGTCTCGGCGTGGTACTGGCGGCGCTCGCTGTGGCCGATGGCGACGAACGTGCACTTCAGCTTGGCCAGCATGGGGCCGGAGATCTCGCCGGTGTAGGCACCGCTGTCGTGGGCCGAGATGTCCTGGGCGCCGTACTTGATCTTGAGCTTGTCGCCGTCGACCAGGGTCTGTACGGAGCGCAGGTCGGTGAAGGGCGGCAGGACGGCGACCTCGACGGCCTCGTAGTCCTTGTCGGCCAGGGCGAAGGCGAGTTTCTGGACGTGGGCGATGGCCTCGAGGTGGTTGAGGTTCATCTTCCAGTTGCCCGCCATCAGCGGCGTGCGCGTGCTCATAAGGGGTCAGTCCTCCAGTGCGGCGAGGCCGGGGAGCGTCTTGCCCTCGAGGTATTCGAGGGAGGCGCCGCCACCGGTCGAAATGTGGCCGAATGCCGTCTCGTCGAAGCCGAGGGTGCGCACGGCGGCGGCGGAGTCTCCGCCGCCGACCACGGTGAAGCCCTTGGATTCGACGAGGGCCTGGGCGACCGCCTTGGTGCCCTCGGCGTAGTCGGGGTGCTCGAAGACGCCCATGGGCCCGTTCCAGAAGACGGTGGCGGCGTCGGCGAGCTTGGACGCGTACAGCTTGCGGGTCTCGGGCCCGATGTCGAGGCCCATCTGGTCGGCCGGGATGGCGTCCGCGGCGACGGTCGTGGGGTGGGCGGGAGCCTTGGTCTTCAGGTCCGGGAACTCGGTCGCGCTCAGGGCGTCGACGGGCACGACCAGCTCGACGCCGGTCTTCTCGGCCCGCTCGACGTACTCCTGGACGGCCGCGATCTGATCCTCCTGGAGGAGGGAACCGCCGACCTCGTAGCCCTTGGCCTTGAGGAAGGTGTAGGCCATGCCGCCGCCGATGAGGATGCGGTCGGCCTTGCCGAGCAGCTGGTCGATGACGGCGAGCTTGTCGGAGACCTTGGCGCCGCCGAGGGCGACGACGTAGGGCCGCTGGAGGTCCTCCGTCAGCTTCTTCAGGACGGCGACCTCCTTGGCGATGAGGTAGCCGGCGGCGTGCGGCAGCCGGGCCGGGAGGTCGTAGACGGAGGCGTGCTTGCGGTGCACGGCCCCGAAGCCGTCGCCGATGTAGAGGTCCGCGAGGGCGGCGAGCTGATCGGCGAAGGCGCCGCGCTCGGCGTCGTCCTTGCTGGTCTCACCGGCGTTGAAGCGCAGGTTCTCGACGACGGCGACCTGGCCGTCGGTGAGGGCGGCGACGGTGGCCCGGGCGGACTCGCCGACCGTGTCGGTGGCGAACGCTACGTCCGTGCCGAGGAGTTCACCGAGGCGCGCGGCGGCCGGGGCGAGGGAGAAGGCCGGGTCCGGGGCGCCCTTGGGGCGGCCCAGGTGCGAGGCGACGACCACCCGGGCGCCCGCGTCGGCGAGGGCCTTGACCGTGGGCACCACGGCGCGGATCCGGCCGTCGTCGGTGATGGTGGTGCCGTCCAGCGGCACGTTCAGGTCGGCGCGGACGAAGACCCGCTTGCCGGCCACCCCTTCGGAGAGGAGTTCGTCGATCGTCTTCATGAGGGGACTCCTGGAAGAGCTCGTGATCGCTCGTAAGCGCTCGTGATCGAACAGCTCTGATCTGTACGTGAGTCAGGGCTCGGACAGCGCATTCTCGCGCTGCCCGAGCCCTGTTCTCACATGGACGTGCCTGCTCTGTTGATCAGAGCTGGTTGCCGACGAAGACCGTCAGGTCGACGAGGCGGTTGGAGTAGCCCCACTCGTTGTCGTACCAGCCGATGACCTTCACGTTCTTGCCCTCCTGGACCATGGTCAGGGAGGAGTCGAAGGTGCAGGACGCCGGGGCGTTGACGATGTCGGACGAGACGATCGGGTCCTCCGTGTACTCGAGGATGCCCTTCAGCTCGCCCTCGGCCGCCTTCTGGAAGGCGGCGTTGACCTCTTCCTTGGTGACCTCACGGCCGAGCTCGAGGACCAGGTCGGTGACCGAACCGGTCGGGACCGGGACGCGCATGGCCATGCCGTCCAGCTTGCCCTTGAGCTGCGGGAGGACCAGCGCGGTGGCCTTGGCGGCACCCGTGGTGGTCGGGATGATGTTCTCGGCGGCGGCACGGGCGCGGCGCAGGTCCTTGTGCGGGAAGTCCAGGATGCGCTGGTCGTTCGTGTACGCGTGCACCGTCGTCATCAGGCCCTTGACGATGCCGAAGTTCTCGTCGAGGACCTTGGCCATCGGCGCCACACAGTTGGTGGTGCAGGAGGCGTTGGAGATGACGTGGTGGTTCGCCGGGTCGTAGCTGTCCTGGTTGACGCCCATCACGATGGTGACGTCCTCGTCCTTGGCCGGAGCCGAGATGAGGACCTTCTTGGCGCCGCCGGCGATGTGCTTCTCGGCGTCGGCCTTCTTGGTGAAGATGCCGGTCGACTCGATGACGATGTCGACGCCCAGCTCGCCCCACGGGATGTCGGCGGGGTTGCGCTCGGCGAGGACCTTGATGGTCTTGTCGCCGACGGTGATGGTGTCCTCGGTGTGCGAGACCTCCTGCTTGAGGCGGCCGAGGATGGTGTCGTACTTCAGCAGGTGAGCGGTGGTCGCGGTGTCACCCAGGTCGTTGACAGCCACGATCTCGATGTCTGCACCCTGCTCCAGCAGCGCGCGGAAGTAGTTACGACCGATGCGGCCGAAGCCGTTGATGCCTACGCGGATCGTCACGAACCGATCTCCTCGTTGGTACGCCGGCCATGAAGAGCCGGCGAGCTCTGTTTGGGATGTCCCCGACCGCCTACGACCCTACCTCCCTGAGGCTGCGGTGGTGACATCCAGATGCCCCATACACGGCAGGGCGGTCCGTACCCGCCAGTAGGGGTACGGACCGCCCGCCACCGAGAGCGAGATCACTCGATTTCGCTACGCGGTGTGGTGCCCGTTGACGGAGAGTTCCCAGGTTGTTCGGGGCCACACGTCCGCGGTCACACGTCGAGGGAGGCGAGCGCCTTTCTCATCAGTGCCGCCCGGTCGGCCGCGGTGGCGACGTGCTCCAGGCCGAAGCCCAGCAGCACGGTGTCGTCCGTGGTGACCGCGCCGTAGGTCTGGAACAGGGCCCCGGTGCGGGTCCAGTCCTTCAGGACGGCCGGGCTGCCCGCGGGCGGTCCGGCCGCCTTCCAGGCGCCGAGCGAGGTCTCGAAGCCCTCGGTCTCCTTCGCCGTGCCGCCGACGACGAGCGAGGCGTCGTCGGCGAGGACGCCGTGTCCGCCGGTGCCCGGGTCGGTGACGTAGCTGATCGAGACCTCGACCGTCTTGCCGGCGTACGCGCTCAGGTCGAAGTCCACCCGCTGCCAGCCGCCGGAGGAACCGGTGAGGCTGTTCCACGACCCGGTGCTGCCGGTCGCGGTGCAGTCGTCGTCCGACAGGGTCAGGTAGTGCTTCAGCCAGGGGTGCTCACGGACGTAGAAGCCGCCCCCGCACTCGGCCGGAACTGCGGCCTTGGTGGCGCCGCCCGCCTCGGGCAGGGTGGTCCAGTCGTCGGCGCCCGCGGTGTGGGCCTCGATCAGGACGTTGTCGTAGCCGGGCTCGGTGTCCCACATCAGCTGGGTGCGCAGGGTGGGCTTGTCGGCCGCGGCGACGCCGGTGAGGTCCACGGTGCGGGTGAGGCGCTTGTAGGCGTCGTCGGTGTGGACGGCGGCAGCCATCGAGGAGCCCGCGTACGGGCCGTACGGGTTGACCGCGCCGGCGAACTGCCCCGCACCCTTGCTCGCGAACTGCGGGAACTCGTCGGCGGGCAGCTCGTCGGAGGTGACGCCGTAGCGGCCCGCCTTGTCCAGAGGGTTGCCGGGCGCGGCGGCGAGCGGGCCCGTGAAGCCGCCCAGCTCGCCGGAGCCGGTGAATCCGGTGGCTCCGGCGGCCGAGGTACGGCTGTAGGCGCCCAGGTAGTACTGGCTGAAGTCGTTCGACAGGGTGCCGCCGCCGAGGTCGACGCTGCCGCCGGCCTGCTCGCCGGCCTCGATCAGCCTGCCGCCCTCGTTGAGGAAGGCGCGCAGCTGGAGCTGCGTGGCGTTGCCGGGGACGCCGGCGCCCGTGTAGTGGACGACGGTGTCGAAGTGGCTCAGCACGCCGAGGGCGTCCGGCGCGCCGCGCTCGGCGACGTCCCAGACGAGCGCCTTGCGGCCGTTGGCCTTGAGGGCGTCCACGTACTTCTGTGCCTGCGTGGCGGTCGCGCCCTCCTCGGCGACGATAAGGGTGTCCGCCCTGGGCCGCTCGGCGACGGTGTAGGTGAAGCGCTTGCTGGAGACCTTCTTGCCCTTCTTCGTCTCCGCGGTGAACCAGACCTCGACCTTGTCGCCGGGGTCGCCGTCCCGGACCTTGGCCCGGTACTCGTCGAAGTAGAGGTTGTCGTCACCGCCGTAGGTCTCGCCGCCCTTCCAGGGCTTGAGGGTCATGTCCTCGGTGCGGCCGCCGTTGACGCGGTACTTCAGCTCCTTGTCGCGCAGGGCCTTGCGTGCGACGACGGAGACCTCCTGGTCGGCGCCGCGGGAGTACGACACCGGGAACGCGGCCGGGGTGAAGTCGGCGGCGCTCAGGCCGACGGAGGAAGACGGCCGGTCGGGGTGGGCGGCGGACTCGGCGACGGAGAGCGCGAACGGGACGTTCTTGGCGAACTCCTGCTGGATCAGCTTCTCGTCGTCCGGGAAGGTGAAGATCGACCGGCAGTCGGACGCCTTCCACTCGTCGTCGGGGTCGGCGTTGGAGGCCGTCTGACAGGTCGACATCTCCGGGGTGAACATCGCCAGGCCGTTGACGTTCGCCGCGTGGCCGTCGGCCTCGCCGTTGGTGGTGTACAGCTCGGAGGAGACCTGCGGGTGGTAGCCGGGGACCGCGGGGTTCTCGGGCGTACCGGCGAGCGCCTCGTACATGACGTCGTCCGGGGTGGCCGTGGCCACCTGCCAGCCGACCCCGTAGAGGATGAGTTCGGCGGCGGAGTGGTAGTTGATGCCGTACGTGAAGCCGATCCGCTTCTGGAAGGCGTCCAGGGCCTTGGTCTCCGGCTCGGAGCCCGGTCCGGCGCCGCGGTAGGTCTCGCTGGTGGGGTTGGGGGACGAACCCTCGTCGTCGTAGCCCCACTTGTAGGCGAAGTTGCGGTTGAGGTCGACGCCGTCGCCGGTGCCGATGACGCCGTCGCCGTTGACGTCCCGCAGGTTCTTGCGCCACAGGCGGTTGGCGTCACCGCTGTGGGTGTGGTCGTAGCCGTCGGGGTTGGCCGAGATGACGAACCACAGTTCGGTGGAGTCGACGATCTTCTTGACGCGCCGGTCCTTCTTGTAGTTGTCCAGGTAGTGGTGCATCAGGCGCCGGGTCATCTCCGGCGTGATCCACTCACGCGCGTGCTGGTTGGACAGGTAGAGGACCGAGGGCTTGGAGCCGTCCTTCGTCTTCTTCGCGCCCTTGGTGAGCTTCAGCGCGAGGATGTCCTGGCCCCTGACCGTCTTGCCGATGGAGACGACCTTGGTGAGGCCGGGGTTGTCCTGCGCGGTCCTGAGGATCTCCTCCTTGATGCCGCCCTTGCCGCCGTACGGGCGGAACACGCCCTCGGCGGCGTTCTCCACGCGGGCTTCCGCCTTGGTGGAGAGGTCGTGCTCGGTGAGGTCGACGCCCTGCTTCGCCAGCTCCTTCGCCTGCTGGTCGGTCAGGATGACCTCGATGGTGGCGGTTCCCTTCTCGGGCACCTGCTCACTGAGTTCGTGGCCGTCCTGGCCGGCCGCGAGCAGCAGGGGTACCTGCTCGTGGGTGACGTCGGCGCGGAAGACCTTGACTTCGTCCGGGTCGGACGGGGGTGAACTGTCAGGTTGTGCCTGGGCGATGGGTGCGATGCTCGCTCCGCCGATCAGGAGCGTGCCGACAGCGAGGATCGATCTCGCTCTTCGTCTCATGAACCCCCCTAGCGTGGGTTCGCCACAGCAGCGAACAGATGCCAGGCTCATGACAGTCCATGATCGAGTCAAGAGTGCGCGAGCGACACGCGAAAGCCGGTGCCGACCACCCAAGTGGCGGCCCGCACCGGCTTTTGACGGACTGTGGGATCAGCCTACGAGATTGTCGGCCAGTTCCTCGGAGAGGTTGGCCTCCGTGCCCGGAATGCCCAGGTCGGAGGCGCGCTTGTCGGCCATGGCCAGCAGGCGGCGGATCCGGCCGGCGACGGCGTCCTTGGTCAGCGGCGGGTCGGCGAGCGCGCCCAGCTCCTCCAGCGAGGCCTGCTTGTGCTCCATGCGCAGCCGGCCGGCCGCGGCGAGGTGCTCGGGCACGTCCTCGCCGAGGATCTCCAGCGCGCGCTGCACCCGGGCACCGGCGGCGACGGCCGCGCGGGCCGAGCGGCGCAGGTTGGCGTCGTCGAAGTTGGCGAGCCGGTTCGCCGTGGCCCGCACCTCCCGGCGCATCCGGCGTTCCTCCCAGGCCAGCACCGACTCGTGGGCGCCCAGCCGGGTGAGCAGGGCGCCGATCGCGTCGCCGTCGCGGACGACGACCCGGTCCACGCCGCGCACCTCGCGGGCCTTGGCGGGGATCTGGAGGCGCCGGGCGGCGCCGACCAGGGCGAGCGCGGCCTCGGGGCCGGGGCAGGTCACCTCCAGGGAGCAGGAGCGGCCGGGCTCGGTGAGCGAGCCGTGCGCCAGGAAGGCGCCCCGCCAGGCGGCCTCGGCGTCGCAGGTGGCCCCCGAGACCACCTGCGGGGGCAGGCCGCGGATCGGGCGGCCCCGCCCGTCGACCAGGCCGGTCTGGCGGGCCAGCTGGTCACCGCCCGCGACGACACGCACCACGTAGCGCGAGCCGCGGCGCAGTCCGCCCGGGGCCATCACGATCAGCTCCGAGCTGTGGCCGAAGATCTCCAGGATGTCCCGCTTGAGGCGGCGGGCCGCCATCGCCGTGTCCAGCTCCGCCTCGATCACAATCCGACCGCTCACCAGGTGAAGGCCGCCGGCGAACCGCAGAATGGCGGAGACCTCCGCCTTTCTGCAGCAGGTCCGGGTGACGGGGAGCCGGGAGATCTCGTCCTTCACCGCTGCCGTCATCGCCATGGGCCGATCCTTCCATGCATCCGAAAAATACGGTCGTACGCGGCGGCCAACAGCTCCGGGTCATGCCTCGGGGTCCCGTCGGGCCGGGCCACCGGCGCCAGCTCGACCGCGGCCCCGAACCGCTTGGCGGCATCGGTGAGGGAGTCGCGGTCGGGCACGGCGGCCTCGTCGGCCAGCACCACGTCCAGGGCGAGTTTAGGGGCGTGTCGTCCCAAAACCTCCAAATGACGCTGCGGAGAGAAGCCCTCGGTTTCTCCGGGCTGCGGGGCGAGGTTCAGGGAGAGTACCCGGCGGGCCTTCGTCTGCGTGAGCGCGTCCAGCAGCTCGGGCACGAGCAGATGCGGGATGACGGAGGAGAACCAGGAGCCGGGGCCGAGCACCACCCAGTCCGCGTCCAGGACGGCCTGGACCGCCTCGGGCACGGCCGGCGGGTCGTGCGGCACGACCTGCACGGACTGCACCTCACCCGGGGTGAGGGCGACGGTGGCCTGGCCGCGGACCGTGTCCACCTCGTCCGGGCGGGCCGGGTCATGGCCCTTGACCAGGGCCTGGAGCTCCAGCGGGACGGCGGACATGGGCAGCACGCGCCCCTGCGCGCCGAGCAGCCGTCCGACCAGGTCGAGGGCCTGGACGTGGTCGCCCAGTTGTTCCCACAGGGCGACGATCAGCAGGTTGCCGACCGCGTGCTCGTGCAGGTCCCCCTTGGACTGGAAGCGGTGCTGGATGACACGCGCCCAGGTCTGGCCCCAGTCGTCGTCACCGCACAGGGCGGCCAGTGCCTTGCGCAGGTCGCCGGGCGGCAGCACGCCCAGCTCGTCGCGCAGCCGGCCGCTGGAGCCGCCGTCGTCGGCCACGGTGACGACGGCGGTGAGATCGCCGGTGATCCGGCGCAGCGCGGCGAGCGAGGCGGACAGGCCCATGCCGCCGCCGAGCGCGACGACCTTCGGCTGGGTGCCCCGGCGGCGAGGTCTGCCGCCGCGGGCCTCGGCGGGCCGGCCGCCCCTTCCGTGGGTGCTGCCGTCGGGCACCACCCGGCGCAGCCGGCTCAGCCGCGGAGTACGTCGTGTCATTCGCGTCCCATGTCCCGGTGTACGACCACCGTCTCCACGCCCTCGGCGGCGAGCCGGGCGGCGAGCTTCTCCGACATGGCGACCGAGCGGTGCTTGCCGCCCGTGCAGCCCACGGCGATGGTCACGTAGCGCTTGCCCTCACGGCGGTAGCCGGTGGCGACGAGCTGCAGGAGCTCCGTGTACCGGTCGAGGAACTCCTTGGCGCCCGGCTGGTTGAAGACGTAACCCGACACCTCCTCGTTGAGGCCCGTGTACGGGCGCAGCTCCGGCACCCAGTGCGGGTTCGGCAGGAAGCGGCAGTCGACGACCAGGTCGGCGTCGACCGGCAGCCCGTACTTGTAGCCGAAGGACATGACCGTGGCCCGCAGCTCCGGCTCCTCCTCGCCGGCGAACTGGGCGTCCATCTTGGCGCGCAGCTCGTGCACGTTGAGGCTGGAGGTGTCGATCACCAGGTCGGCGTCGCCGCGCAGCTCGCGCAGCAGTTCCCGCTCGGCGGCGATGCCGTCGACGATCCGGCCGTCGCCCTGGAGGGGGTGCGGGCGGCGCACCGACTCGAAGCGGCGGACCAGGGCCTCGTCGGAGGACTCCAGGAAGACGATCCTCCGGGTGACGTTCTTCGCCTCCAGGTCGGCCAGGGACTCGCGGAGGTTGTCGAAGAAGCGGCGGCCGCGGACGTCGACGACGACGGCGATCCGGGCCACGTTGCCCTGGGAGCGGGCGCCGAGCTCCACCATGGTGGGGATCAGCGCGGGCGGCAGGTTGTCGACGACGAACCAGCCGAGGTCCTCCAGGCACTTCGCGGCCGTCGAGCGGCCGGCCCCCGACATGCCGGAGATGATCACCAGCTCGGGGATGGCCGCGTCCGGGACGGCGGCCTTGTCGTTGGGCGTGCCCGTACTCACCTGTGCTCCGTCTCCGGTGTGCTCTTCTTGCCCGTCGTGCTCGTTCACATTCATGTCTCCTGCCCCCGTCGCTCGTCCGGGGCGCCCGTCCGTACGGGCTCCCCGCTGGAACCCATGGTGCCGGGTTCCTCTTCCATGATCTCTCCAGTGGCCGTGTTGACGGCGGGTGCGGCCGGGGCCGCCTGGGCGAGGGCCACCGCGATGGTCTCGGCGGTCTTGCGGCCTATGCCGGGTACCTCGCAGATCTGGTCGATGGTGGCGGATCGCAGTTTCTTCAACGAGCCGAAGTGCTTCAGGAGTGCCTGCTTGCGCGTGTCCCCGAGTCCGGGGACATCGTCCAGGGGGCTGGACCGGAAGTGCTTGGACCGTTTGGTGCGCTGGTAGCTGATCGCGAAGCGGTGGGCCTCGTCACGGACCCGCTGGAGCAGGTACAGGCCCTCGCTGGTGCGGGGCAGGACCACCGGGTCGTCGTCGCCGGGCAGCCAGACCTCCTCCAGGCGCTTGGCGAGGCCGCACACGGCGATGTCGTCGATCCCGAGGTCGTCCAGGGCGCGCTGGGCGGCCGCGACCTGGGGGGCGCCGCCGTCGACGACGACGAGCTGCGGCGGGTAGGCGAACTTCTTGGGGCGGCCGTCGTCCTCGGTGAGGGTGTTCGGGGCGCCGGCGAGGTCCGGGCCGGCGAGGGTGCCCTCGCGGTCCTGGGCGTCCTGGCCGTCCTCACCGTCGGTCCACTCGCCCGTCTTCTCCTTCTCGGCGAGGTAGCGGCGGAAACGGCGGGTGATCACCTCGTGCATGGAGCGGACGTCGTCCTGTCCGGCGAAACCCTTGATCTGGAAGCGCCGGTACTCGCTCTTGCGGGCCAGGCCGTCCTCGAAGACGACCATGGAGGCCACGACGTCGTCGCCCTGGAGGTGGGAGATGTCGTAGCACTCGATCCGCAGCGGGGCGCTGTCCAGGTCGAGGGCGTCGGAGATCTCCTCCAGGGCGCGCGAGCGCGTGGTCAGGTCGGAGGCGCGCTTGGTCTTGTGCAGGACGAGCGCCTGCTGGGCGTTGCGCTGCACCGTCTCCATGAGGGCCTTCTTGTCGCCGCGCTGCGGGACGCGCAGGGACACGCCCGAGCCGCGCCGCCCGGCGAGCCACTCCTGGACGGGCTCCACGGGGTCGGGCAGGGCGGGGACGAGGACCTCCTTGGGCACGGCGTCGCCCGTCTCCTCGCCGTACAGCTGCTGGAGCGCGTGCTCCACGAGGGCGCCGGTGGTGATCTCCTCCACCTTGTCCGTGACCCAGCCGCGCTGCCCGCGCACGCGTCCGCCGCGCACGTGGAAGATCTGGACGGCCGCTTCCAGCTCGTCCTCGGCGACCGCGATCAGATCCGCGTCGGTCGCGTCGGCGAGCACGACCGCGTTCTTCTCCATGGCCTTCTTCAAGGCCTCGATGTCGTCGCGCAGCCGGGCCGCCCGCTCGTACTCCATCTCCTCGGCCGCCTCGCCCATCTGCTTCTCCAGGCGGCGGATGTACGTGGCCGTCCGGCCGGTCATGAAGTCGCAGAACTCGTCGGCCAGTTCGCGGTGCTCCTCGGCGGAGACCCGGTCCACGCAGGGGGCGGAGCACTTGCCGATGTAGCCGAGGAGGCAGGGGCGGCCCGTACGGGCGGCGTTCTTGAAGACGCCGGCCGAGCAGGTGCGCACGGGGAAGACGCGCAGCAGCAGGTCGACGGTGTCGCGGATCGCCCACGCGTGCGCGTACGGCCCGAAGTAGCGCACGCCCTTTTTCTTGTGACCGCGCATCACCTGCACGCGCGGATACTCCTCGTTCATCGTCACCGCGAGGTACGGGTAGCTCTTGTCGTCGCGGTACTTGACGTTGAACCGGGGGTCGTACTCCTTGATCCACGAGTACTCCAGCTGGAGTGCCTCGACCTCCGTGGACACCACCGTCCACTCCACGGACGCGGCCGTGGTGACCATGGAGCGGGTGCGCGGGTGCAGGCCCGCCAGGTCCTGGAAGTAGTTCGCCAGGCGCTGGCGCAGGCTCTTCGCCTTGCCGACGTAGATCACCCGGCGGTGCTCGTCACGGAACCTGTAGACCCCCGGCGAGTCGGGGATCTCACCCGGTTTGGGGCGGTAGCTGGAGGGGTCGGCCATGTCTCACACCCTACTGGCGAGCACCGACAGTCCGACGGGGCGGCGGGGCACGATCACGGCCTCGGCGAGGGGCAGTTTCCAACGGCATGCTCCGTCCGGGGTTACGGCACGCCGGGAGCGGGAATGCAGGCTTCCCACGGGACACGGCGGCGTCCGGCGGACGGAGGCCGTGCCGGTGCGGGCACAGGTTGTCGGTGCGGACCGGCCGTTTCAGTGCGAAACGGGCGGGCCACGGGTCGGAGGGCTGCGCAGATGAAGCGGATGCGGATCGAGAAGACCCGGCGGGCCGTCCGTGCCCGTCGGTACGCGGACGAACGGTTCGCGCTGCACGACGCCCTCGACCCGCGCGACCCCGACATAGTGCGGGCCAAGCGCCTGGCCGTCGAGGAACGGGGCGGAGGCGACCACTCCTAGCCGGAGACGCCGGAGACGCCGGCCTCGGCGGAGGCCGGTGACGCGTCAGCAGAGACCGCCCGGGGCGCCACGCCCCGGGCGGTCGCATGTCCGGACGGCGGGCCTGGCCGGGAGTACGTCACTGTCCGGCATCAAGTGTTGTCGGGACCAGGTCAACACGCTTCAATGCGGGGGAACTCGGGACCCCTGAACGACGGCGTACGGATGTGAAGACCTCCCCTGCGCCGGCGGGACGACCCCGGGCGGCCCGCGCGAACGGTCTGACCAGCCGTCGCCGACTCACAGAGAGGCCCCTGCATGCCGCACGCCCCACAGCACGCGGACGCCGCCACCGCGGAACTGGACTCGGTTCTGCGCGGCGGCCCCTTCCACGTCGCCCTGCGTGCCGCGATCGCCGCCCGCGGCCTGCCGCTGCAACGCGTGCAGCACCATCTCTCCCGCCATGGGGTGAAGGTCGGCGTCACCAGCCTGAGTTACTGGCAGCAGGGGGCCAGGCGCCCGCAGCGCCCCGAGTCGCTGCGGGCCGTGCGCGCGCTGGAGGAGATCCTGGAGCTTCCCGAGGAGTCGCTGATCCGGCTGCTCGCCGAGCCCGGCGAAGGCCCGTCCGGACAGCGGTCCGCGGCCCGCTCCTACCGCTCCCTCGTGGAGGCCTCCGGGGTCCTGGACCAGCTGCTGGCCGAGCTGGACTGCCCGCCGGACGGCGGTCTGCACACCCTCGGGCACCACGAGCGGCTGCGCATCGGGGCGCGGCGCGAGCTGGCCGAGCGGGAGTCGCACCACATCGTGCGCGCCCACCGGGACGGCGTCGACCGCTTCGTGGCCGTCCACCACGGCGACCGGGGAGCCGCACCGGAGCGCATGAGGGTGCACGCGCTGGAGAACTGCCGTACGGGACGCGTCCGTTGGCACCGTGACACGGGCGTGCTCGCGGCCGAACTGCTCTTCGACACCCGGCTGCGGGCCGGTGACACGTTCCTGTTCCGCTACGGCGTGGAGGACGGCACGGCGGGCGTGTCGTACGAGTACCTTCGCGGCTTCGACTCCCCCGGCGGCCAGTACGCGCTCCAGGCGTGCTTCGACGCGGCCGCCCTCCCGGTGCGCTGCCACCGTTTCGCGCAGCACTCGGCGGCGGCCCCGCGCACCGGCTGCCAGGACCTGGCGCTGAGCGGACGGCACCGGTCGGTGCACCTGGTCGAGCCGCGGGTGCGGACCGGGTTCCTGGGGATCGGCTGGGACTGGGAGTAGGGGACCCGAGGGCGGCTGTGGTTGGCCGCCCTCTCGCTTCTGGCCTCTGCCCTGCGCATCTGCCCTCTGCCCGTGCCCTTCGCGTCGACGTAAACGCTTGCGTAAGCGTTTACGTACGGCGTCGGATGCGATACGTTCCCGCCGGGACCTGACGAAGGAGGCGGGAGAAGCATGGCGACCATGGCCGACGTGGCGCGCAACGCCGGAGTCTCCGTCGCGACCGTCTCGCACGTCCTGAACGGCACCCGGCCGGTGCTGCCGCACACCCGCCAGGCGGTCCTGGACGCCGTGGAGGAGCTCGGCTACACCACGAACACGCTGGCCCGGTCCCTGGTGACGGCCCGTACCCGGTCCATCGGGCTGGCGGTGTCGGCGATCAGCAACCCGTACTTCACGGAGATCCTCCAGGGGGTCGAGGCCGCCGCCCTGGAGCACGGCTACAGCCTTCTGATCGCCGATCCGCACGACGACCCGGAGCACGAGCGCAAGGTCGTCCAGCTGCTTCACGAGCGCCGGGTCGACGGCATGATCGTCGCCCCTTCCGCGGATCCGTGCGGGCTGCTCGCCTACCTGGGGCGGCACGACGTACCGGCCGTGTTCCTCGACCGGCTCGTGGACGCCCCGGACGGCGGACCGCGCTTCGACCAGGTCTGCGCCGACAACGCCGAACCGACGTCCCGGCTGGTCACCCATCTCGCCGGTCTCGGTCACCGGCGGATCGGGCTGGTGGCGGGACGGCCGGGGCTCAGCACCACGAGCGAACGGATCACCGGTTACCGGACCGGCCTCGCGTTCGGGGGACTCCCCTACGACGAACGGCTCCTGGTCCACGGCGACTCGGAGTCGGCCGGTGCCGAACAGGCCACCGCCGCCCTGCTGTCCCTTGCCGTGCCGCCCACCGCGCTGGTCACGGGCAACAACGCCATGACCATCGGGGCGCTGCGGGCCCTGCGCGCGCACGGCCTGTCCGTGCCCGGCGACATCGCGCTGTGCTGCTTCGACGACTTCGCCTGGGCGGATCTGTTCGCGCCCCGGCTCACCGCGATCGCGCAGCCCAGCCGGGACATCGGCGCCCGGGCCGTACGCGTGCTCCTGGAGCGTCTCGCCGAGCCGGACCGGCCCGCCAGGACCGTGCGGCTCCCCTGCACCTTCGTCCACCGCACGTCGTGCGGCTGCCCCGAGGAGCCGGAGCAGTCCCTGCGGCCCGAGCAGCCTGAGCAGTCCGAGAGAGGAACCGTCGCATGATCGTCGTCGCCGGTGAGGCACTGATCGACCTGGTACCGCGGGGCACGGGTGCCCTGGCGGCACTCCAGCCGGCGCTCGGCGGCGGCCCGTACAACACGGCGGTGGCGCTGGGCCGTCTCGGCTCGCCGGCCGCCTTCTGCTCCCGGGTGTCGTACGACGCCTTCGGGGAGGCCCTGCTGGACCGGCTGCGGGAGACCGGGGTGGACGTGTCGTCGGTGCAGCGTGGCGCCGAGCCCACGACTCTCGCCGTCGCCACGGTCGGAGCGGACGGTTCGGCGGCGTACTCCTTCTACGTCGACGGGACGGCGGACCGGCTCTTCACGGCGCCCTCCGCGCTGCCGCCCGGTACCCGGGCCGTCTCCTTCGGGACCTGCTCGCTGGTGCTGGAGCCTGGGGCGAGTGCCTACGAGGAGCTGATGCGCGCGGCCGCCGCGCAGGGCGTGTTCACCGCCCTGGACCCGAACATCAGGTCCGGGCTGATCCCGGATGCGGACGCCTACCGGGCGCGGTTCAAGAGCTGGCTGCCGTCGGTGTCCCTGCTGAAGCTGTCCGAGGAGGACGCCCGGTGGCTCGGCGGCACGCCCCAGGAGTGGCTGGCGGCCGGCCCGGCCGCGGTCGTGATCACCCGGGGCGGCGACGGGCTGACCGCCTTCACCGCCGGCGGCGAGTACGCGGTGCCGGGTGAGCGGGTGGAGGTCGTGGACACGATCGGCGCGGGCGACACGGTGAACGCGGCGCTGCTGCACGGGCTCGCGGCACGCGATGCCCTCAGCGCGCAGGCGCTGGCCGCGCTGGGTCACGACGGCTGGGCCGGGCTGCTGGGCTTCGCGGCCCGTGCGGCGGCGATCACCTGCTCGCGGGCCGGGGCGGAACCGCCGTACGCGCACGAGCTGGAGGACTGAGACCTCTCGCGAGCAGCAGGGACGGCGGGATCGCGTCCCCTGGTCGTCCCCTGCTCGTCGCTCAGCCGGCCTCCCCCACGGCCCGCAGCGCGCCGGGGCGGCGGCCGTTGAGGCGGTCCAGGGCGGCGGACGTGGCGTCGTCCGCGGGCAGGTGGACGACCACGCGCTGGCCTTCGTCGGGCAGCGCGAACGTCTCGTGCAGCAGCCGCAGCGATCCGGCCTCCGGGTGCTCGATGTGCTGGGAGCCCGTCCGGCGCGGGGTCACGGCCAGGTCGGCGAACCGGTCGGTGAAGTCCGCCCCCGCCGTCACCGTCAGCTCGTCGGCCAGCTCGGCGACGTACGGGTCCCGCAGCGGGACCTCGTGCCGGAGCTGGGCGACCATGTCGTCGGCCACCCGGTCCCAGTCGCGGTAGGCGCTGCGGGCCCGCTCGTCGGTGAAGAGGTAACGGAGCAGGTTGGGCGGATCGCCGTCCAGCAGGCCGAGGGGGCCGGCCAGCCGCTCGTATCCCGCGGTGTGGGCGAGGACGTCGCCAATCCAGTTCACCACCAGCGCGGGGGTCGGTTCGAGGCGGTCCAGCACGGACCGGACGGTGGGGCGGGCCGTGCGGCTGAGCGCCGGGGCCGCCGCGCAGAGCAGCGGGTCGCCGCCGTCCGCTTCCTTGGTGAGGCGGCGCAGCAGCATCCGGTCGACGAGAGACAGGTTCAGGGCGTCGGCGAGGGCACCGAGCACCTGGGCGGAGGGGTGGCGGTCGCGTCCCTGTTCCAGCCGGGTGAGGTACTCGACGCTGATGCCCGCGAGGGTGGCCAGTTCGGCCCGCCGCAGGCCCGGGGTGCGGCGGCGCGGGCCGGTGGGCAGGCCCACCTCGGCGGGGCTGACGGCTTCACGCCACGTGCGCAGGAACGTGCCCAACTCGTTGTCGCTCACCCGCCGAACGTACCTTCCCGGCACGGGGGAAGGGTGTCCCTGTCACTACCAGGCTCCGGCCGGTCTCCCTCACCGGCCGCGCACCCCTCAGGGTGGAGGCCATGACGAATGACACCGCTACCACCGCTTCCGCCACCGCTCTGCCGCTGGCCCCGGGGCACTGGACCCTGGACCCGTTCCACTCCTCCGTCGGCTTCACCGTCCGTCACCTGGGCATCGCCAAGGTGCGGGGGCGCTTCGAGCGGCTGGAGGCCGACCTGTTCGTCGGGGAGCGCGTCGAGGACGTGCGGGTCTCCGCCACCGTCGATCTGGCCTCGATCGACACCGGCAACGCCGACCGGGACGCGCATGTCCGCGCCTCCGACCTGCTCGACGTCGAGAAGCGCCCGACGATGACGTACCGCTCGACACGGGTGTCGGGTGCGGGCGAGGACTGGACGATGGAGGGTGAGCTGACCATCGGCGAGGTGACCCGCCCGGTGACGCTCGCCGTGGAGTTCGGCGGGCTGGTCGATGTGCCCATGGACGGCAGCCGGCATGCCGGCTTCGAGGCGACGGGTGAGATCCGGCGCAGCGAGTTCGGGCTCGACTTCGCTCCCGGTCTGCTCGGGGAAGTGGTGAAGATCCAGCTCGACATGCAGTTCGTGGAGCCGAAGGACGCCTGACCCACAACGACGGGCCGTGCCCCACAGGGAGTTCCCTGTGGGGCACGGCCCGTCGGCGGGAGCCGTCAGTCCTTGGCCGGTCAGCCCTTGGTCGTCCGCGTCGTCTTCTTCGCGGCAGCCTTCGTGGACTTGGCGGCTGTCTTCTTGGCCGTGGTGCTGTTGACCGTCCTGGTCGCCCTGGTCTGTGCCGGGACCGTCTTCTTCGCCGCCGTCTTGCGCGGGGCCTTCACCGAGGACGCGTCGCTGATCCGGTCGGCGCCGAGGACCTCGCGCAGGAACTTGCCGGTGTGGCTGGCCGGGACCGCCGCGACCTCCTCGGGGGTGCCCTCGGCGACGACCAGGCCTCCGCCGGCGCCGCCTTCGGGGCCCATGTCGACGACCCAGTCGGCGGTCTTGATCACGTCGAGGTTGTGCTCGATGACGATGACCGTGTTGCCCTTGTCGACCAGTCCGGACAGGACCGTCAGCAGCTTGCTGATGTCCTCGAAGTGCAGACCGGTGGTCGGCTCGTCCAGGACGTAGACCGTGCGGCCGGTGGAGCGGCGCTGGAGCTCGCTGGCGAGCTTGACGCGCTGGGCCTCACCGCCGGACAGCGTGGTCGCGGACTGGCCGAGCCGGACGTAGCCGAGGCCGACGTCCTTGAGGGTCTTCATGTGGCGGGAGATCGCGGGGACCGCCTCGAAGAACTCCGTGGCCTCCTCGATCGGCATGTTCAGGACGTCGGCGATGGACTTGCCCTTGTAGTGGACCTCCAGGGTCTCCCGGTTGTACCGGGCGCCGTGGCAGACCTCGCACGGGACGTAGACGTCCGGGAGGAAGTTCATCTCGATCTTGATGGTGCCGTCGCCCGCGCAGTTCTCGCAGCGGCCGCCCTTGACGTTGAAGGAGAAGCGGCCGGGCATGTAGCCGCGGACCTTAGCCTCGGTGGTCTCGGCGAACAGCTTGCGGATGTGGTCGAAGACGCCGGTGTACGTGGCCGGGTTGGAGCGGGGGGTGCGGCCGATGGGCGACTGGTCCACGTGCACGACCTTGTCGACGAGGTCGTCGCCGTCCACGCGCGTGTGCCGCCCGGGCACGTTCCTCGCGCCGTTCAGCTCGCGGGCGAGGTGGGTGTACAGGATGTCGTTGACCAGGGTCGACTTGCCGGAGCCGGACACGCCGGTGACGGCGGTGAACACGCCCAGCGGGAACGAGACGTCGATGTCCTGGAGGTTGTTCTCCCGGGCGCCGTGCACCGTGAGCTGCCGGGACGGGTCGATCGGGCGCCGGATGTCCGGCAGCGGGATGGCCTTCTTGCCGGACAGGTACTGACCGGTCTGTGACTCGGCGTTGGCGAGCAGTTCCTGCAGGGAGCCGCTGTGCACGACCTTGCCGCCGTGCTCACCGGCGCCGGGGCCGATGTCGACGACCCAGTCGGCGGTCTTGATGGTGTCCTCGTCGTGCTCGACGACGATGAGCGTGTTGCCCATGTCGCGCAGCCGGACCAGGGTCTCGATCAGCCGGTGGTTGTCGCGCTGGTGCAGGCCGATGGACGGCTCGTCGAGGACGTACAGCACGCCGACGAGGCCGGAGCCGATCTGGGTGGCCAGGCGGATGCGCTGGGCCTCGCCACCGGACAGCGTGCCGGCCGCGCGGTTCAGGGAGAGGTAGTCCAGGCCGACGTCGACGAGGAACCGCAGCCGCTCGTTGACCTCCTTCAGGACGCGCTCGGCGATCTTCTTGTCGCGGGCGCTGAGCTTCAGCTCCCTCAGGAAGTCCGCGCAGTCGCTGATCGACATCGCGGAGACCTCCGCGATGGACTTGCCCATGATGGTGACCGCGAGGACGATCGGCTTCAGGCGCGTGCCCTCACAGGTCGGGCAGGGCACCTCGCGCATGTAGCCCTCGAAGCGCTCACGGCTGGCGTCGCTCTCGGCCTCGCTGTGCCGGCGCTTGACGAACGGGACGGCGCCCTCGAAGGCCGTGGTGTACCGGCGCTCGCGCCCGTAGCGGTTGCGGTAGCGGACCTCGACCTGGGTCTTGTGGCCGTGGAGGAGGGCCTTCTTGGCGCGCTGCGGGAGGCCCGCGAAAGGGATGTCCGTCCTGAAGCCCAGGGCGTCGGCGAGTGCGCCGATCAGCCGGCCGAAGTAGTCCTTGGTGTGGCCGTGCGACCAGGGGTGGATGGCACCCTCGTCGAGGCTCTTGTCCGGGTCCGGGACGATCAGCTCCGCGTCGACCTCCATGCGCGTGCCGATGCCGGAGCAGTCCGGGCAGGCGCCGAAGGGCGAGTTGAAGGAGAAGGAGCGGGGCTCCAGCTCCTCGAAGGACAGGTCGTCGTACGCGCAGTACAGGTGCTCCGAGTACATGCGCTCGCGCTCGGGGTCGTCCTCGGGAAGGTCGACGAAGTCGAGCACGACCATGCCGCCGGACAGGCCGAGGGCGGTCTCGACGGAGTCGGTGAGACGGCGCTTGGCGCCTTCCTTGACCGTGAGGCGGTCGACGACCACCTCGATGGTGTGCTTCTCCTGCTTCTTCAGCGTGGGCGGGTTGGACAGCTGGATGGTCTCGCCGTCCACCCGCGCGCGGGAGTAGCCCTTGGTCTGGAGGTCGGCGAAGAGGTCGACGAACTCGCCCTTGCGCTCGCGCACCAGCGGCGACAGCACCTGGAAGCGGCTGCCCTCGGGCAGCTCCAGGACCTTGTCGACGATGGCCTGCGGCGACTGGCGCGAGATCGGACGGCCGCACTCGGGGCAGTGCGGCTTGCCGATGCGCGCGAAGAGCAGTCGCAGGTAGTCGTAGACCTCGGTGATGGTGCCGACCGTGGAGCGCGGGTTGCGCGAGGTCGACTTCTGGTCGATGGAGACGGCCGGGGACAGGCCCTCGATGAAGTCGACGTCCGGCTTGTCCATCTGGCCGAGGAACTGCCGGGCGTACGAGGAGAGCGACTCCACATAGCGCCGCTGTCCCTCCGCGAAGATGGTGTCGAAGGCCAGCGAGGACTTGCCCGACCCCGACAGGCCCGTGAAGACGATGAGCGAGTCGCGCGGGAGGTCGAGCGAGACGTTCTTGAGATTGTGCTCGCGCGCTCCACGAACGATGAGACGGTCGGCCACGCCGGTCCGCACCTTTCTTGAGAGAAGTGACAGGGGCGGGGCCCCCGTGCTTTCTCAGACTAGAGGGAGCCACTGACAACGCCGGTCGGATCCACGGGTTGTCAACAAACCCCGGCTTTCCAGCATGCCCGACGTCACGCCCGACCATATAGCACGTGCTTTCGATTACCGGCACCGGTTCACCACCTTCACCCGAAGGTGTGGCGGGATTAGGGTCAGCATCATGATTGATCACGGTCATGACCTGGCATGTGTGCACGCCGCTACGGAACGGCTGCTCATCGCAGTCGGCAAACTGGACAACGCCTCTGTGACGCAGCCGTCACGGCTTCCCGGCTGGACCCGGGGCCATGTGCTGGCCCACCTCGCCCGCAACGCGGACGCCCTCGTGAACGTCCTCGAAGGCCGCCCCATGTACGTCTCCGGCGAGGCCCGGGACGCCGACATCGAGCGGGACGCCCCGCGCCCCCTCGACGTCCACCTCGCCGACCTGCGCGAGAGCGCGGCCCGGTTCCAGGAGGCCGGGGACGCTCCCGCCGACTGGTCGCGCACGGTGGAGTTGCGGGGCGGGGTCACGGACTCCGCGTCGCGGGTGCCGTTCCGGCGGTGGGTGGAGGTGGAGCTGCACCACGTGGACCTGGGGATCGGGTACGAGCTGGAGGATTTGCCGGCGGACTTCACGGAGCGGGAGATCGCCTTCCTCGCCGACCGGTTCGCCGGGCATCCCGACGTACCGCCCACGCGCCTCACGGACGGCACGCGCGCGTGGAGCACGGGGCGGGAGGCCGACGACGGGCCCGAGGTGACCGTCACCGGCGCCCCGGCGGACCTGCTGGGCTGGCTCGCCGGCCGCCGCACCGGAGCCGCGCTGACGGTGGAGGGCGGAGCGCTCCCGGCGCTGCCCCCGTTGTAGGACCCGGGCCGCTCCCCCGCTATAGGCTGGCGCTCATGACGTACAGCGGACAGGTGACGGTCGGCGGACCTGCCGACGTGCATGAGCTCAAGGACCTGATGATCACCAAGATCGCGGTCGGTCCGATGAACAACAACGCCTATCTGCTGCGCTGCCGGGCCACGGACGAGCAGCTGCTGATCGACGCCGCGAACGAGGCGCAGACCCTGCTCGGCATGATCGGTGACGACGGCATCGCGTCCGTCGTCACCACCCACCGGCACGGCGACCACTGGCAGGCGCTCGCCGAGGTCGTGGCGGCCACCGGCGCCCGCACGTACGCGGGCCGGGACGACGCCGAGGGCATCCCGGTGCCGACCGACGTGCTGGTCGACGACGGGGACACCATCCGGGTGGGGCGCGTGGAGCTCACCGCGCGCCACCTGGTCGGGCACACGCCCGGTTCGATCGCGCTCGTCTACGACGACCCTCACGGGCATCCCCATGTGTTCACCGGGGACTGCCTCTTCCCCGGCGGTGTGGGCAACACCCACAAGGATCCCAAGGCGTTCGCCAGCCTCATCCACGATGTGGAGACGAAGATCTTCGAGGTCCTCCCGGACGAGACGTGGGTCTACCCGGGGCACGGCAACGACACCTCGCTGGGCGCGGAACGCCCGCACCTGCCGGAGTGGCACGCGCGCGGGTGGTGAGGGACCGCGTGGGGCGCGGGAAACTGGGGACCAGTAGGCCGCGCACGCGCCCCGTGTGAATCATTCGCACACGCCGGTGTCGTACATACGCTCCCCCTGCACGTAGTTGCGCAGTCAACTGGTAGCAGCCCCGCGCAGGATGACGGCTCCTGGGCGGATGGGCCGCCGGTCTGTCGATCCCCGCCCTCGACCGGCGGCCCCGGCGCAACTGTCGTCGTGACCCCAGCCGGGCGGCGTGGCGCCGGAGCGCGGCTCAGGCGTCGGCGTGCCCCGTCCCGGCCAGCGCCGCGACCCGCTCCACGCCGAACACGTACCCCTGCACCCCGCACCCCGCGATGACCCCGTCGGCGCGCAGCGAGACGTAGGAGTGGTGCCGGAACGACTCACGCTTGTGGATGTTGGAGATGTGGACCTCCAACACCGGCATGCCGTCACAGGTGTTGAGGGCGTCCAGGATGGCGACGGAGGTGTGCGAGTAGGCTCCCGGGTTGATCACGATGCCGCAGTGGTTCAGCCGCGCCTCGTGGATCCAGTCCACCAGCTCGCCCTCGTGATTGGACTGGCGGAAGTCGACCGTGCCGCCGTGCGAGGCCGCCGCCTTGGCGCACAGGGCCTCGACGTCGCCGAGGGTGTCGGAGCCGTAGATCTCCGGCTGGCGCTGGCCGAGCAGATTCAGGTTGGGGCCGTTGAGGATCATGATCGGGGCGTTGGCCAGGGTGCGGGGCACGGTTCCTCCGGTCCGTTCGGGGTCGGGCGGCCCGCGACGGACCGCTGCTCGGACCCGGTTTATCACGGTGCGCCGACGGACCGCGGGGCCGTAGCCTCCCGCCATGACGAGCCTCGCGTACCCGCCCAAGCCGTCCCCCGGTGACCGCGTCGCCGTGCTCTCGCCCTCCTCCGGCCTGCCCGGGCTCTTCCCGCTCCCCTACGAGCTGGGGCTGGAGCGGCTGCGCAAGGAGTACGGGCTGGAGCCGGTCGAGTACCCGGCGACCCGCACGATGGGCTCCACGCCCCAAGAGCGGGCCGACGACATCCACGCGGCCTTCGCCGACCCGGGCATCAAGGCGGTCATCGCGTCGATCGGCGGGGACGACCAGATCACCGTGCTGCCGCTGCTTGACCGGGAGTTGATCCGGGCTCATCCGAAGCCGTTCTTCGGGATGAGCGACAACACGAACCTGCTCGCCTACCTCCACAACAGCGGCATCGTCGCCTTCCATGGGGCGAGTGTGATGTGCGAGCTGGGCCGTCCGGGGGCCATGCACCCGCAGACCGCCGAGTCCCTGCGCGCCGCCCTGTTCACCTCCGGCCCGTACGAGCTGCGGCCCGCCGAGCGGTGGCGTGACATCGACCGGGACTGGGCCGATCCGGCGACCTTCGACACGGAGCCGGAGACCCGGCCCGGGACCGGCTGGACCTGGGTCAACGCCGACCGGGTGGTCGAGGGCCGCAGTTGGGGCGGCTGCCTGGAAATCCTCAGTTGGCTGCTGATGGCCGACCGGGAGATCGCGCACGATCTGTCGGTGTACGAGGGTGGCGTGCTGCTCCTGGAGACCTCCGAGGAGATGCCGAGCGCCACGGAGGTCTTTCGCACCCTGCGCAACATGGGCGAACGCGGGCTGCTCCAGCGCTTCTCGGCCCTTCTCATGGGCCGCCCGAAGACCTGGTCCTTCGAGCGCCCCAACAGCCCCGAGGAGTCAGTTCGACACGCCTCCGATCAGCGGGAGGCCGTGCTGCGCGCCCTGCGTACCTACGCGCCCGACACCACGATCGTCTTCGACGTGGACTTCGGGCACACCGATCCGCAGCTGGTGATCCCGTACGGCGGCACCGTGCGCGTGGACGGACCGGCCCGGCGCATCACGGTCACGTACTGAGGGCCCCGGGTCCTCCGCGCGCCCCCGTAACCCGCCGTTACGGTGGGTAGTTGACGCGGCATGCACGACGTACGCTCCGTAAGGGCACCTTCCATGCCGCGCCTAGCGGCCGCCTCGCTCGCCGGCACGGCCATCGAGTTCTACGACTTCTTCGTCTACGGCACCGCGGCGGCCCTGATCCTGGGGCCGCTGTTCTTCCCCACCTTCTCGCCGGTGGCGGGGACGCTGGCCGCCTTCGCCACCTTCGGCGTGGGCTTCATCGCGCGGCCCCTGGGCTCGGTGCTGTTCGGGCACATCGGGGACCGGCACGGGCGGCGGCCGGTCCTCGTCGCCTCGCTGCTGCTGACCGGTGCCTCCACGGTCGCGGTCGGCTGTGTACCGACGTACGGGACGATCGGCGTGGCCGCTCCGCTGCTGCTCCTGGTGCTGCGTTTCCTCCAGGGACTGGGGCTCGGCGGGGAGTGGGGCGGGGCGGTGCTGCTGACGGTGGAGCACGCACCCGCCGGGCGGCGCGGGCTGTGGTCGAGCTTTCCGCAGGTCGGGCCCGCGCTGGGGTTCCTGCTCGCCAACGGTGTGGTGCTGGGGCTCTCGGCGACGCTGTCCGAGGCGCAGTTCACCTCATGGGGGTGGCGGGTGCCGTTCTGGGCGGCGGGGGTGCTGGCCATCGTCGGGTTGTGGCTGCGCTCGTCGCTCGCCGAGAGCCCCAGCTTCCTCGAGATCGACGACCACGCGCGCGTGCCGCTCGTCGAGGTCCTGCGCGACCACTGGCGGCTTCTGCTGCTGACCGGCGGGGCGCTCGCGATCGGCTACGCGATCTTCTACGCCGTGACGACCTGGTCGCTCGCCTACGGGACGGAGCGGCTGGGGGTCAGCCGCAGCGTCATGCTGACCTGCATCATGGGCGCCGTGGTTGTGAAGGGCGCGCTCACGCCGCTGGTGGCGCTGCTCGGGGACCGGCACGGTCGGCGTCCTCTGTGCCTGGCCGGATGCGCGGCGGCCGCCCTGTGGATGTTCCCGATGGTCGCGCTCCTCGCCACCGGCGCGCCGCTGCCGATGGTCCTCGGCTTCCTCGGGGCGATGCTCGCCTTCATCACGATGTTCGCCGTGATCGCCGCGTATCTGCCGGAGCTGTACGAGCCGCGGGTGCGCTGCACGGGCGCGGCCGTCGGCTACAACCTCGGCGGGGTCATCGGCGGCGCGCTCACGCCGATCGTGGCGACGGCACTGGCCGAGCAGGGCGGGCGGGTGCCCTGGGGTGTGGCCGCGTATCTCACGGTGATCGCGCTGTTCAGCCTGGGGTGCTTCGCGCTGCTGCCGGAGACTCGGCCGGTGCCGGTGGCGGCGGCCGCCAAGCCGGCTTCGGGGTGAACTCCAGTTGTCGAGTTGTTGCCCCCGCCGTCGGCCGTCAGGGGGACGAGCGAGCCGAACGGTTCGCCGGCCCCAGACGTGAAGGGCCCCGCACTCCGGTCGTGCGGGACCCCTTCACTCGTGCCACGGGGCTACGCGAGCTCGCGCTGGTCCACGAGATCGCAGTTGGTGAACACCCGCTCGCCGATGCAGAGCTCGTCCAGTTGCCGCGCCATCCTGCTGGTCTCGGGGTCGTTGCTGTTGCGCATGGCCTCCTCGTAGGAGTCGAACTCGATCAGCGCGAGATAACGGCGCGGATTGTCGCGGTCCTTCAGAAGCATGCGCTGCCTGGGGCCGCCCGACCGGTCGGCGGAGCGCCTCCCCGCCTCCTCGAGCACCCGCTCCATCTCGTCCAGACGCTCGGTCTCGAAATCGATGATCTGCACGAACTTCATGGCACCTCCAGCCGGCCACGGCGTCCCCGGGCCGGGGAACGCGCTCAAGAACAAACAAGCACCGGGACCGGTGGTCGGCAATTCGCCGACCACCGGTCCCGGTGATGGTTGCTCCCGCGTCCGACGTGGTCAGACGTCGATGCTGTCCTTCGAAGCGCCTCCGCTCGGCGCCTGCGCCGCCTCGGTCTCCGCCTGCTTCTTCGAAGCCCGCAGACTGGTGATCGTGGTGACGATCAGGACGGCGCAGATCACGCCGAGCGAGACCGGAATGCTGATCTCGGGCACGTGCACCCCGGACTCGTGCAGCGCGTGCAGCACCAGCTTCACGCCGATGAAGCCGAGGATGATCGACAGGCCGTAGCTGAGGTGGACCAGCCTCTTCAGCAGGCCGCCGATGAGGAAGTACAGCTGGCGCAGACCCATCAGGGCGAACGCGTTGGCCGTGAAGACGATGTACGGGTCCTGCGTCAGGCCGAAGATCGCGGGGATGGAGTCGAGCGCGAACAGCACGTCCGTGGAGCCGATCGCGAGCATCACGACCAGCATCGGGGTCATGACCCGCTTGCCGTTCTCCTGGATCCACAGCTTGGTGCCGTGGTAGCGGTCGGCTACCCCGAAGCGGCGCTCGACGGCCTTGAGCAGCTTGTTCTCCTCGAACTCCTCGTCCTGCTCTTCCGCCCGGGCCTCCTGGATGAGCTTCCAGGCGGTCCAGATCAGGAAGGCGCCGAACAGGTAGAAGACCCAAGAGAAACTGGCGAGGATCGCCGCGCCGGCGGCGATGAAGATGGCCCGCAGGACCAGGGCTATGAGGACACCGATCAGCAGGACGCGCTGCTGGTACTGCGAGGGCACCGCGAACTTCGCCATGATCAGGACGAAGACGAAGAGGTTGTCGACGCTCAGCGACTTCTCGGTGATGAAGCCCGCGAAGAACTCACCGGCGGGCTGGCCGCCGCCGAACACCAGCAGGCCGAGCCCGAAGAGAGCGGCCAGGACGATCCAGACGACCGTCCAGATCCCGGCTTCCTTGATCGATACGTCGTGCGGCTTGCGGCCGATGAAGAAGTCGACCGCGATCAGGGCGGCGAGCCCCACGATCGTCAGGACCCATAGGGTCACGGAAACATCCACTGCGCCTCCGGCAGTCGTAACGGCAAATGTCAGCGTCGTCGCTGCCGGAGGTCTCTTCCACCCAAAGATGGGCCGACGCCCCGGGATCTGGCCTGATCCGTATTGACGGGTACGCCGCAGCAGACAGGGAGTACTCCCCTCCGTGCCGTCAACAGTACCCCAATCACCAAGAACAGGTAAAGCACTTGGCAAAAGAAAGACCAAAACCCCTGGTCAGAGGGCTTTACACATACTTGGTGCGGGCGGCCGCGACCTGGGTGAGCACCTGCTGGAGGACCTGGCTGCCCGGCGGCACGAGCGAGGGCTCGTACGTCCAGGCATGACCGACCCACGGGTCGGCGAGGTGATCGTCGGGCACCGGCGTCAGTCGCAGCAGCGAACGCCACAGCGGGTCGAGCAAAGGCCCGTACCCGGACGACTCCTCGCGGTCGGCCACCATCATCAGATGGACTCCGAAGGCGGGGCCCTCGTCGGCGAGGTAGCGCAGCTGGTTCACGGCCCGGTCGTCGAAGCCGTGCGGGAAGTCGTTGACGATCAGCAGTTGCTGGGAGGTGTCGAAGCCCGGCGGCAGGGAGTCGGCTGCCCCGCCCCGCACCGCCATCTGCACCAGGTCGACCCGCTGGGTGAGCCGGCTCAGCACGTCCGCCACCCCTGCGGCGCCGAGCGCGGGCGGGGCCGCGAGCACCCCGGTCTGCACCAGGGGCGCAAGGGGCTGCGCGCCCGAGCCGGCCGGGTCGATGACGTGAACGGTGAACTCCCCCGCAGGGTGAACGGCGAGCAGCCGGGCCGCGTGCGCGACAGCCGTATCCAGAGCGAGACGCCCGAGGGCGTGCGAGTCCTCGAACGAACCGCCGGACGAGCCGGTCCGGCCGCTGTCGATCCACAGGCCGCGCTCCAGCGGCAGCCTGACCAGCATCGGGATGCGGATCCGGTCGGCTTCGGGGAGATGGAGGTCGCCCAGGCGCAGGGCCATGGGAATCTCCATCGGTAGACGGTAGGCGTGCCAGACGGGGCTGTCCCAGCGGGCGTACGCCGGCGGCAGGGCGGGTTCGACGACCTCGGCCTCGGCCATGAGCTGGGCGAGGTCCCGGTCGAGGGCCTCGCCGGCCTGGGCGACGAGCTGGTCGTGACGGGCGCGGGCCGCCTCGCGGGCGGCGTCGCCCTGTCCGCCGATCCGGCTGCGCGGGTCGGAGAGGACCTGCTCCAGCTCCTTGTCCATGCGGGACTCGGCGAAGTCGACGGCGCTGCGGTAGGCGGCGGTGCTGCGGGCCAGGTCCTCGAACATGCCCCACACCTGGTTGTAGAGCCGCTCGTCCATGGACCAGCCGGTCGCGTCGCCCGCGACGGGCCGGGCGGGCTGCCCCGGTGCGGCCGGGGGTGCGGTGGGCGGCGGCGGAGGCGGAGCGGTGTTCTGGCGGCGCGGGTGGCTGTAGTCGATCGGGCCGCCCGTGGTGGGCGCGGAGGGCTGGGTGACGGCGTTGGGGTCGGGGACCGCGCCGGAGTACGACGGCGTCTGTGGCGCGGGTTGCCCCGGACCGCCGGGTGTCTGACCGCCGTACGGCGATGTCGGTGGTGCCTGGTCCGGCTGAGGCGCGGTGCCGCTCTGGTCCGGGCCGAGGGCCGGGGCGGCCGTCTGCCGGGAGCGGTCGCCGTCCGCCGTGCGCGGCAGGGGCGCCTGCACCGAGCGGGCCACCCCCTGGGCCACCGCGTCGTCGATGCCGGCGGCGAGCCTGCGGGCCTCGGTCAGGCCCTGGTCGGTGAGGAGTTCGGCGAGGCCGCCCGCGTAGCCCTGGCCGACGGCGCGCACCTTCCAGGCGCCCTGCCGGCGGTAGAGCTCCAGGGCGACGACCGCGGACTCGGCTTCCAGGCCGGTGATGGTGTACGTGGCGATCTCGGCGCCGTCGAGGCCGGTGACGGCGACGAACGGGGCGGCCACGGCGCCGAATCGGCTCGGGCCCGCGCCGGCGGCGGGCAGGGCGAGCAGCACGCCGACACGGTGGACGGCCTCCGGCACGGCGTCCAGATCCACGGCGAGGCGATGGTCGGCGGCGGCCTGCCGGGAGACCTCCAGGCCCGGCTGGGTGGGCGCGCCCGGGTGGGCGACCCACTCCGCCCCGTGGATCCGGCCGCCCTCGTCGCTGAGCGCGGCCGCGGCCACGATCGGCGTGCCGGCCGAGACCCGGATCTCGAGTCGGACCTGGGAGAGCGGGTGGTTCTGCCCCCGCACCAGCTCGGCCGTCATCGCCTTCTCCCCCCCATGTCGTTGTCTGGTGTCGTGTGCCGCTCGCCTGCCCCGCCCCGGCCGGTTGGCCCCGGACCTCAGAGGACGGGCAGGATCGCCGGCATCAGGTCCTGGAAGGTGCGGCCGTTGGCCGGGTTGCCGAGGGCCGTCATCGTCCAGCCCGGGCCCGAGCGGTGCACCTTGGCCATGATCTGGGCCGTGTACTGGCCGCCGCCGGCCAGTGTGTAGCGGGCGAGCTCCTGGCCGTTGGTCTCGTCGACCAGGCGGCAGAACGCGTTCTGCACCTCCTGGAACGTCTGACCCGTGAAGGAGTTCACGGTGAAGACGATCTGGTCGATGTGGACCGGGACGCGCGAGAGGTCGACGAGGATCGCCTCGTCGTCGCCGCCCTGGCCGACACCGCCGACGAGGTTGTCACCGGTGTGGCGCACCGAGCCGTCGTCGCTCACCAGGTGGCGGAAGAAGACGACGTCGACCGGCTGCTTGTCGGCGAACAGGACGGCCGAAGCGTCGAGGTCGATCTCTCGCGTACGCGAGCCGAACAGGCCGCGCCGGGGAGCCGCCTGCCAGCCGAGACCCATGCGTACCGCGGTCAGGCTGCCACCGTCGTTCTTCTGCAGACTGATGGCCTGACCCTTGGTCATGTTGACGGTCACGCGCTGATCCCCTCTCGGACGTCCCCTGTTGCCGCGCGGTCGCGGTTGATCAGAACACTACGCAGGGGCACTGACAGTGCCGTACCCCGATCCGCACTTTGTGTCGGTCTTGCAACACTGCGCGTACGCGGTCCGCCGTCAGGCCAGACCCGCCTCCTTCATCTGGCGCAGTTCCTTCTTCATCTCGGAGACCTCGTCGCGCAGCCGGGCCGCGATCTCGAACTGGAGGTCCGCGGCGGCGGCCCGCATGCGTGCGGTCAGCTCCTCGATCTGCTCGCTGAGTTCGGCCGCGGGGCGGTCGGTCGGCACCGTCTCCTTGGCCTTGCCCCTGCCCTTGGCCGGCTTGGCGCCCTCGGCGCCCCTGCCCAGGGACGGCACGGGCGCCTTGGTGCCCCCGCCGTCCTTCTTCGCCTTGCGGTAGCCCGAGCCGAGCAGCTGCTCGGTGTCGATGTCCTCGCGGGCGATCTGGGCGACGATGTCGTTGATCTTCTTGCGGAGGGGCTGGGGGTCGATGCCCCGCTCCTTGTTGTACGCGACCTGCTTCTCCCGGCGCCGGTTGGTCTCGTCGATGGCCTTCGCCATCGCCGGGGTGATCTTGTCCGCGTACATGTGGACCTGACCGGAGACGTTACGCGCGGCGCGGCCGATGGTCTGGATCAGGGAGGTCCCGGAGCGCAGGAAGCCCTCCTTGTCGGCGTCCAGGATCGCCACCAGGGACACCTCGGGCAGGTCGAGGCCCTCCCGCAGGAGGTTGATGCCGACCAGCACGTCGTACTCGCCTGCGCGCAGCTCACGCAGGAGTTCGACGCGGCGCAGGGTGTCGACGTCGCTGTGCAGGTAGCGCACCTGGATGCCCAGCTCCAGGAAGTAGTCCGTGAGGTCCTCGGCCATCTTCTTGGTGAGCGTGGTGACCAGGACGCGCTCGTCCTTCTCGGTGCGCTGCCGGATCTCGTGCACCAGGTCGTCGATCTGGCCCTCGGTGGGCTTGACGACGACTTCCGGGTCGACGAGGCCGGTGGGGCGGATGATCTGCTCGACGACGCCGTCCGAGCGGGAGAGCTCGTAGGCGCCCGGGGTCGCCGAGAGGTAGACCGTCTGGCCGATGCGCTCCTGGAACTCCTCCCACTTCAGCGGGCGGTTGTCCAGGGCGGAGGGCAGCCGGAAGCCGTGGTCGACGAGCGTGCGCTTGCGGGAGGCGTCGCCCTCGTACATGGCGCCGATCTGCGGGACCGTGACATGCGACTCGTCGATGACGAGGAGGAAGTCGTCCGGGAAGTAGTCCAGCAGGGTGTTGGGCGGGGAGCCGGGCAGGCGGCCGTCGAAGTGCATCGAGTAGTTCTCCACGCCGGAGCAGGAGCCGATCTGGCGGAGCATCTCGATGTCGTAGGTCGTGCGCATCCTCAGACGCTGGGCCTCCAGGAGCTTGCCCTGCTTCTCCAGCTCGGCGAGGCGCTCGCCCAGCTCCTTCTCGATGTCGTTGATGGCCCGCTCCAGGCGCTCGGGCCCTGCGACGTAGTGGGAGGCCGGGAAGACGTAGAGCTGCTGGTCGTCGCTGATGATCTCGCCGGTGACCGGGTGCAGCGTGGACAGTGCCTCGATCTCGTCGCCGAACATCTCGATGCGGACGGCCAGCTCCTCGTAGACCGGGAAGATCTCGATGGTGTCGCCGCGGACGCGGAAGGTGCCGCGGGTGAAGGCCATGTCGTTGCGCGTGTACTGGATGTCCACGAAGCGGCGCAGCAGCTCGTCGCGGTCGTGCTCCTCGCCGACGCGGAGGGTGACCATGCGGTCCACGTACTCCTGTGGTGTACCGAGGCCGTAGATGCAGGAGACCGAGGCGACCACGACGACGTCGCGGCGGGTGAGCAGCGAGTTGGTCGCGGAGTGGCGCAGGCGCTCGACCTCCTCGTTGATCGAGGAGTCCTTCTCGATGTAGGTGTCCGACTGCGGGACGTAGGCCTCGGGCTGGTAGTAGTCGTAGTACGAGACGAAGTACTCGACGGCGTTGTTCGGAAGAAGCTCCCGGAACTCGTTCGCCAGCTGGGCCGCCAGCGTCTTGTTCGGCGCCATCACCAGTGTGGGGCGCTGGAGCTTCTCGATCATCCACGCGGTGGTGGCGGACTTGCCGGTGCCGGTCGCGCCCAGCAGGACGACGTCCTTCTCGCCCGCCTGGATGCGCTGGGCGAGCTCGGCGATGGCCGTCGGCTGGTCGCCGCTCGGCTGGTAGGGACTGACGACCTCGAAGGGCGCCACCGTGCGTTCGATCTGGGAAACGGGCCGCATGGGATCCACCGTACGACCCCGCACTGACAATGGGCTCCGGTCAGCGGTTCTGCGGGGTTCGGGAGCCTCGGTGCTCCACGGTGCGGGGGCGGAGCCGCAGGCGCCGCGGGTTGTGGGGCGCGTGGACGTGGGCGGGAATGCCGGGCCTGTGCTCGACGGGGACGACCGCGGGCTTCCCCATGACCATCAGCGGGTCGAACATCACCACCACGCCGGCGAGGAGGAGGAAGGCGAGCGGGCCGACCAGCATGGGCGCGAGCAGGGCGGCGGGTGACTCTCCCGCGGTGGGTTCGGCCGTGCCGTGCAGGTGGACGCTGAGGCCGGCCATGCCGGTGTAGTGCATGCCGCTGACGGCGAGTCCCATGACGAGACTGGCGCCCACACTCCACAGCAGGCCCCTGACCTGGCCGGCCGCCCACAGGGCGGCGGTGGCGGCGGCCATGGCGATCGCGACGGAGATGCCGACGGTGAGCGTGTCGTACTCCAGATTCCCGTCCAGGTGCATGCTGGCCATGCCGAGGTAGTGCATCGACGCGATGCCCAGGCCGGTGATGGTGCCGCCGGTGAACAGAGCCGTTCCGCGGGCCCCCTTGTAGCCGACGATGAAGATCCCGACGCCCACCATCACGATCGCGACGGCCAGGCTCGCGAAGGTCATCGGCTTGTCGTAGTGGATCGTGGCTCCCCGGACCGTGAACCCCATCATCGCGATGAAGTGCATGGTCCATATGCCGGAGCCGATGGCGGCCGAGCCGAGGGCGAGCCAGCCGGGGCGCCAGGAGTGGGCGACGAGCATGGATCTGGTGGTGCAGCGCAGGCCCAGGGCGCCTCCGAGGCAGGCCATGAGGTAGGCCACCAGGGGTGTGACCAGCCCGTAGCTGAATCCGTCGACCGTGCCCTGCATGCGCGGCTGCCCTTCCCGCCCTTTGCGACCCGGAATTCCCGATGTGCGCCCCCGCCCAGGACCGCGGCAGCGGTCAGGGTTGACGCAGAGAGTATGACCCGCACCGGAATGGCCGAACGACTTTCCGGCAAAGAAACACGTCCTTGCCCCAGTTGTGCGCTACCGGTGTGCGGAGTTGGGTCCTCTCCATTCAACCTGTGGCCATCCTGTACCCCTCATTCGTTGACTCTCTGCTGTCACAGTTGAGCTGTCTGTGATGCCGTGATCGCTCGATGAGAGGAGTACGTATGCACGCGCGCGCTGTTGCCGCCTCGACCACCGCGCTCCTGGGGACCGCCGCCCTCCTGTTCCCCGTCTCCCCGGCGCGGGCCGCAGCCGGCGGCGGCTGGCCGCTGGTCGTCGCACACCGGGGAGCCTCCGCGTACGCACCCGAGAACACGCTGGCCGCCGTGGACAAGGCGGCCGAGCTGGGCATCCGCTGGGTGGAGAACGACGTGCAGCGCACCAGGGACGGTGAGCTCGTCGTCCTCCACGACGACAACCTGCGGCGTACCACCGACGTCGAGGAGGTCTATCCCGGCCGGGCTCCCTGGAAGGTGAAGGACTTCACCGCCGCCGAGATCGCCCGTCTCGACGCGGGCAGCTGGTTCGGCCCCGCGTACGCGGACGCGCGCGTGCCGACGCTGGAGCAGTTCGTGAACCGCGTCGAGCGTCATCACCAGAAGCTTCTTCTGGAGATCAAGAACCCGGAGCTGTATCCGGGCATCGAGCGGCAGACGCTCAAGGTCCTGGCCAACGAGGGCTGGCTGGACCGGTCGCACGTGGCGGGACGGCTGGTCGTGCAGAGCTTCAGCGCGGACAGCGTACGCAGGGTGCACGAGCTGAAGCCCGCCGTGAAGACCGGACTGCTGGGCACGCCGCCCGTGGCTGCCCTGCCGCTCTACGCCGGTTTCGCCGACCAGATCAACCCGCCGTACGGCTCGCTCTCCACGGCGTACGTCTCCTCCGTCCAGGCGTTCACCGGGCCGCACGGCAGGCCGCTGCAGGTCCTCACCTGGACGGTCGACGACGCGGCGAGGGCCCGGCGGGCGGCCGGGTACGGGGTCGACGGGATCATCACGAACAAGCCGGACGTGGTGCGGGAGGCCGTGGGCGGGTGAGGCAGGCCGGCCGCCGGTGGCGGTGCGTCCGGCCGGGCGGCGTTGTCAGTGGTGGGTCGTACGGTGGGCGCATGGACAGCCATGGGCAGGTTGAGCAGCGGGTGGTGTGGGGCGTCGTCGACAGCGCCATCGGCCCGCTGCTGCTGGCGGCGACCCGCGAGGGCCTGGTGAACGTCGTGTTCCACGCCACGGACGCGGTGCGGGACCGGGCGGTCGAGCGGCTGGCGTCACGGCTCGGCACCGAGCCCGCCGAGGCGCCGGGCTCCCCGCTGCTGGCCGAGGCGATACGTCAGGTCGAGGCGTACTTCGCGGGTGAGCGCCGCGCCTTCGACCTGCCGCTGGACTGGTCGCTGATCTCCGGCTTCAACCGCGAGGTCCTGCGCGAGCTGGCATCCGGAGTGCCGTACGGCACGGTCGTCGGGTACGGCGATCTGGCCGGGCGGGTCGGCCAGCCGGGCGCCGCCCAGGCCGTGGGCACGGCGATGGGCGCCAACCCGCTGCCGGTGGTGGTGCCCTGCCACCGGGTCGTCGAGAGCGGCGGCGGTATCGGGGGCTTCGGGGGCGGCCTGGAGACCAAGCGGAAGCTGCTGGCCCTCGAAGGGGTGCTGCCCGAGCCGCTGTTCTGAGGCCGCGCGCCCAGGTCAGTCGTAGTGCCGCGCCTCGAAGACGTTGCCGTCCGGGTCGCGGAAGTAGAAGCTGCGCATGGCCTTGCCCCGGGCCCCGAAGGAGTCGTACGAGAGGTCCGACACCGGTACGGAGCGTTCCTCCAGGCGGCTGAGAAGGGCGTCGAAGTCGCCCCGGGGCAGGGACAGACAGACGTGGTTGACGGGGTGCCCCGCGCTGTCGGCGGCGCCGGGCAGCATCGTCATCCGTTCCGCGAAGGTGAGCGGCATGAGGTCGAGGATGGTCTCGTCGTTGACGCGTACGGAGGGGAACGGCACCTTTCCGGCGGCGAACTCGGTGAGCCTGAGCGTTTCCAGGCCGACGGCCTTGTCGTAGAAGTCCGCGGCGGCGAGCGGGTCGCGCACCCAGAGGACGACGTGGTCGAGTCGCGTGTTGTCCGTCATGCACCCCAGGCTCGTGATGTCGCCGACGGCCCGCAAGGGTTTGGCCCGGCGCGCCGCCCGCCAGAGATGAGGGAAGACCGACCGACAGGAGGCAGGCGCGTGGTGCTGGTGGTGTCAGAAGAAGTGCGGGAGGCGATCGACGCGCGTCGGCCCGTGGTGGCCCTGGAGTCCACGATCATCGCCCACGGGCTGCCGCGGCCGCGCAACCTCCAGGTGGCGCTGGAGCTGGAGACGGCGGTGCGGCAGGAGGGCGCGGTGCCCGCGACGATCGCCGTGCTGGACGGGCGGCCCCATGTCGGGCTGGACAAGGAGCAGCTGGAGCGGGTCGCGAACGAGGACGGCATCCGCAAGCTGGGCCACCGCGACCTGCCGCTCGCGGTGTCCTCCGGGGTGAGCGGGGCGACCACGGTGTCGGCGACGGCGCTGCTGGCGTCGCTGGCGGGCGTACGTGTGTTCGCGACGGGCGGGCTCGGCGGCGTGCACCGGGAGTGGACGGTGACGCAGGACGAGTCGGCCGACCTGGGGCTGCTGGCCCGGGCTCGGATCACCGTGGTGTGTGCCGGGGTGAAGTCGATCCTGGATGTACCGGCGACCTTGCAGCGGCTGGAGACGCTGGGGGTCGCGGTGGCCGGTTACGGGACCGACCGGTTCCCCGGCTTCTATCTGTCCGACTCGGGGCATCCGGTGGACTGGACGCTGCGGACGCCGGAGGAGGTGGCGGGCGTCATGCGCGCCCAGGACGCGCTCGCCGGGCCGGAGTCGGCGCTGATCGTCGCCAACCCCGTCCCCGAGGAGGAGCAGCTCGATCCGGAGCTGCACGCGCGCGTGCTCACGGACGCGCTGCAGGCGTGCGAGGAGGAGGGAATCACCGGCCAGGCCGTCACGCCGTTCCTGCTCGACTACCTCGTACGGCACACCGGCGGTGCCTCCCTGAGCGCCAACCTGGCGGCGGTCCGCGGCAACGTACGCCTGGCGGCGCGGATCGCGGCGGCCTGGACGCGGGGATGACCGGGGCCGACCGCGGCGCGGCAGGCGGAGCCGGCCCGGCGCGGACCTCGGCGGCGGGCGGGGCGCTGCTGGTCGTCGGGGACGTCATCACGGACGTCGTCGCGCGGCATGCCGGGCCGCTCGCCGCCGGTACGGACACGGCTGCCTCGATCCGGACGGTGCCGGGCGGGGCGGGTGCCAACGTCGCGTGCTGGGCCGCACATCGGGGCGCGGCGGAGGTGCGGATGCTGGGGCGCGTGGGGGCGGATGCCGCTGCCTGGCACGAGCGTGAGCTGGTGGCCCACGGCGTACGCCCGCGGCTCGTCGTGGACCCGCGGGCGCCGACCGGCACGGTGATCTGCCTGGTGGACGGGGGCGCTTCTGCGGAGCGGACGTTCCTCACCGACAGCGGCGCGTCGTTGCGGCTCGAACCTGCCGACTGGTCGGACGCGCTGCTCGACGGCGTGGCCCGGCTGCACCTGTCGGGCTACCTGTTGTTCTCCGAGCCGAGTCGCGCCCTGGTGACGGTGGCTCTGCGGGCCGCACGCGCGCGTGGCGTGCCGGTGAGTCTTGACCCCGCGTCGGCCGGTTTTCTCGGGGAGCTGGGCGCCGGGCGGTTCCTCGGGCTCGTCGAGGGCGTGGACGTGCTGCTGCCCAGCCGGGACGAGGCGTGCCTGCTGACGGGGGTGACCGATGCGGCCGACGCGGCGGCCGAGCTGAGCCTGCGTGTGCCGCTGGTGGTGGCCAAGCAGGGGCACGAGGGGGCGCTCGTCGCCCGCTCGGGGAAGGTGTGCGCCCGCGTCCCCGCCGTACCGGTGACGCCGCGGGACACCACGGGCGCCGGTGACGCCTTCACCGGCGCGTTCCTCGCCGCCCTGCTCGCGGGCGCCGGCCCCGAGGAGGCGGCGGTAGAGGGCTGCCGGGCGGGTGCGAGTGCGGTGGAACAGGTGGGCGGCCGACCGCCCCTGCCCGGCTGATGCCCGGCGCCCCGCACCACCTCTGACTACTGCTTGCGCCCCCACGCCGAGATCATCGGAGCCGTCGTCAGATCGAGGACGCCGGACGTGACGTTCGCGAGATGCCGGTCGATGTCCTGGTCCGTGGCGAGACCCGCGGTGACGAGCTGGTCGCGGATCTGGCGGATCGTCACGGACTCCAGGGCGGCGCAGGCCGGCGAGGCGACGGGGAAGTAGGCGTCGGCGTGCACCCGGGTCACGCCCGCCTCCCGGAGCAACCGCGGGAGGACGCGGCCGCAGGGGAGTTCGGTGCCGCGGTCGGCGAGCAGTCTGCGGAAGCCGTGCCGCAGCCGGTTCGCGAGCTGCTGCTCGGGGCCGTGCTCGTCGGGGCAGAGCAGCGGCTGAAGGGCGGGATCGGCGTCCTCGACGAGGATGCGCCCGCCGGGGCGCAGCGCCTGGACCATGGACCGCATGGCCCGTCCCCGGTCGGCCACGTGGACGAGGGCCAGACGGGCGTGCACCAGGTCGAAGCCCTCCCCCGGCGGCTCCTCGGCGCCGAGGTCGTGCACGCGCACCTCCACGGGCGGCCGGGCAGCGGGGACGAGCCGTGAGGTGTCGGTGCCGGTCGCGACGACGCGTCCGGTCGGGCCGACCTTCTTCGCCAGCCAGGACACCACGGAGGTGCCGCCCGCTCCGACCTCCCAGCACCGCCAGCCGGATCCGATGCCGAGCGCTTCGAGGTGCCGGAACGTCGTGGGGTCGAAGAGAGCGGCGAAGGCGCTGAAGTGCTCTGCCGCCTCGGTCTGCCGGTTGTCGAGGAGGTAACCGTCGGTTCGTGTCATGCCGCGATCATCCCATTTATCCGACTTGTCCGTGATGGTCGACGCTCCGGTACGGAGAACCGCACGGGGCCGGCACGCGTCGAAGTCTCGGGGACGAGGGCGCACCGAACATCTAGGCGCGAGGGCACCCCGAACGTCGAGGGGTGAGGGCACCCGGAGTCGGTGTCCACAGCCGGGAACAAAGCGGAACGAGCCGTTTCCACAGGCTTACCCGCAGCTCACGTCCGCCTGGCAGACTGACGCGGCAAGGCGCGGGACGGCGCGAGGAGCTCCACGCAAGGAGATGCAGATGTCCATGGCAGGGAATCTGCGCAAGGTCACGAGCCTCGGCGGGGTCGGCGGCCTCCGCAAGGTGGCTCGGCTGGCCCGGCGGCGCCCGCGCGTCGACCTGAGTCACCCGGCCCGCTCCCCGCTGGGCTCCTCGGTGGTGAACTGCGTGACGTACCGGGACGGTGCGCGCACCGACGCGCGCGGCGATCTCGAGGACACCATGGAGTGGGTGCGCAAGAAGGGCGAGGGCTTCGTCTGGCTCGGCCTGCATGAGCCGACCGACCAGGAGTTCGCAGGCATCGCCGAGCTCTTCGACCTGCACCCCCTGGCCGTGGAGGACGCCGTCGAGGCCCACCAGCGCCCCAAGCTGGAGCGCTACGGCGAGACGCTCTTCGCGGTGTTCAAGACGGTCTGCTACGTCGAGCACGAGGAACTCACGGCCACCAGCGAGGTGGTGAACACCGGCGAGATCATGGTCTTCGTCGGCAAGGACTTCGTGATCACGGTGCGGCACGGCCGGCACGGCTCGCTGGGCCCGCTGCGCGAGGAGCTGGAGTCCGACCCCGACCAGCTGGCCAAGGGCCCGTCCGCGGTGCTGCACGCGATCGCGGACCACGTGGTGGACGACTACCTGACCGTCACGGACTCGGTGCACGACGACATCGACCAGGTCGAGGCGGACGTGTTCGCGGAGACCGGCGCGCGGGCCGACCCGGGGCGCATCTACCAGCTCAAGCGTGAACTTCTGGAGCTGAAGCGGGCGGTGGTGCCGCTCAGCCGCCCACTGGAGGATCTCGCCACCCGGCCGATCCGGGCGGTCGACCCGGAGATACAGGCGTACTTCCGCGATGTCTCGGACCACCTGCTGCGGGCGAAGGAGCAGATCGCCTCCTTCGACGAACTGCTCAACTCCATCCTCCAGGCGCACCTCGCGCAGGTCACGGTCGCGCAGAACGAGGACATGCGGAAGATCACGGCGTGGGCCGCGATCGTGGCCGTGCCGACGATGGTCTGCGGGGTGTACGGCATGAACTTCGACAACATGCCGGAGCTGCACTGGCGATACGGCTACCCCATGGTCATCGGCGTCATATCCATCGCATGCCTGGCGCTGTACCGGGGGTTCCGGCGCAGCGGCTGGCTCTGACGAGGGCCGTGACCCGCGGGGTCGTGGCGGAGTGAGGCGCGGTCAGCGCGGGGTGGTCCTGGCATAGACGCTCTCGGCCCAGGAGGCGATCTGGTCGCCTGCCAGATGCCGGGCCAGGCCAGACTCGCTGATCATGCCGACCAGGCGCTTGTCCTGGATGACGGGCAGCCTGCGGATCTGGTGCTGCCGCATCTCGTGGAGCACCTCGCCGACGTCGGCGTCCGCGTCGATCCAGCGAGGCGTGCCCTTGGCCATCTCGCCCGCGGTGACCTCGGCGGGGTCGTGGCCCATGGCGACGCAGCCGACGACGATGTCGCGGTCGGTGAGGATGCCGCAGAGCCGCTCGTTCTCGTCGCTGATGGGCAGGGCGCCGACGTCCAGTTCGCGCATGAGCTGGGCCGCGCGGTCGAGGGTTTCATGGGCGGGGATCCGCTGGGCGCCGCGGTGCATGATGTCTCCGGCGGTGGTCATGGAGTACCTCCCGGTGCCGGACGGCCGGTGCGGCGCGGGAGGCACCGCGAGTCCCGGCGCCCTTCATTCTCGCCGCGTCACCCGGCGCTCACACACGGGACAGAGCCCCGGCAGACAGGGCTGTGACTCAGCCTCCCCACGCCGGGTGGCGCGGATCGTCGGCCCGTACCAGGACGTCGGCCGTGCCCGCCGGGTCGGTCTCCTGCTCGTAGCGCTCGAAGGCCGGCAGGGTCCAGTGCTCGGGCTCGGGCGTGCGGCGGCGCAGGGCGCCCGGGGAGAGCAGGACGTGGACGCTCAGATCGAAGGGGAACCAGTGCCGAAGGAGGAAGGGACCGTGCAGCAACAGCACGCCACCGGACGGGAGTTGGACGTAGGGACTGCGGGTGGCCCGGTCGGCGTCCGGGTCCCACAGATCGGGAAGGACACGGCCGTCACCCCCGGCTTCGAGGGGGCCGAACACCTCCCGCCACAGGGCACTGGTGTCGTACCAGCCGCTGTAGTAGGACTCCACGTCCCGGTGGCCGTACTCCAGTCGCACGGAGGCGGGGCGCAGAAAGCCCTCCGTGCCCACGACGAGCGAGGAGCGGCCGCGTATGCGCAGCGCCTCGGAGACCCGCCGGGCGAGGTCTCCCGGGCGGGCGGCCGGGGCGCCGTCGAAGGCGATGCGCGGCCAGGGACTGCCGTCGGCGGGCTTCAGGTCGAGCAGACGCTCGGCGAGCGTGTCGCCGAGCCGGTCCCAGGTGATCGCTTCGAGTCGCACACGGCCCATGATGCGTCAGGCCGCGGCAGGACATGTCAGACCGGCGAGCGCCACGGACACCGGGAAGGACACGCAGAAGCGGAGGCGCCGAGACCGCCGAGGTCTCCTGCGGCGGACGCGGTGCGCGCCGCCATCGGCGGGAAGGAACCCCCTATGGTCCCGCACGCGACGCTCCCGCCCCGCACCCCCACCGGACTGCTCGTCTTCCAGCCCCTCAAGCGGCGGCACTGCGCCGAGTGCCGGCGAGGGCCGCTGCCGCTGCTCGTCCTGGAGGACGCCGCCCCGCGCTGCCTCGACTGTGCCGACCTCGCACATCTGGTGTTCCTGCCGCGCGGCGACACCGCGCTGACGCGCAGAGCGCGGGAGGAGAGCGCGCTGTCGGCGGTGGTCGTGCGGTTCAACCGGCGCAGGAGCCGCTACGAGCGGCAGGGCGTACTGGTCGAGGAGGCGGCACTCGCCAGGGCCGAGCAGCGGTGTCTGGCGGACGCCGAGGCGCGACGGCGGCGCCGGGTGCGGGACGCGCGGCGGCGGGCGGCCCAGGACGCCCTGTTCGCCGAGGCGTTCGCGGCGGAGATACGGCGGCTGTTCCCCGGCTGTCCGGCCGACCGTGCGCGGGACATCGCCGCGCACGCCTCGGAGCGGGGCAGCGGGCGGGTGGGCCGCAGTGCGGCCGGGCGGGCGCTGACGGAGGGGGCGGTGACCTCGGCGGTCGTGGCGTCCGTACGGCATCTGGACACGCCGTACGACCGGCTGCTGATGAGCGGGGTGCCGCGGCACGAGGCGCGACGGCGGATCGCGGCGGCGGTCGAGACGGTGCTGAGGGGCTGGACCGACGTGCGGCTCGGCTCCACCGGGTGAGCCGTGGAGGTACACCTATGGGCCCGCGCCGCTCGGCCGTGGTCACTGTGCTCGTACGGGATTTCACTTGTGGTGAGGAGGGGTGCCGGGGCAAGATCCCGGCTCGACGGCGGGAGAGGCTGACATGATCGACGGACCGTACTTCGTGCTGACGGTGCTGGGGGTGCTCGGGACCGGCCTGGTGGCCGGGGTGTTCTGCGCCTTCTCGACCTTCGTCATGCGGGGCCTCGCCACGCTGCCGCCCGCGCAGGGGGTGGCCGCGATGAACGCGATCAACGTGGCCGCGGTGACACCGCCCTTCATGGCGGCGTTCCTCGGGTCGGCCGTGCTGTGCGCGGTGATCGCCGTGGTGACGTTCGTGCTGTGGCCGGACGAGGGGACGGGGGAGCTGCTGGTGGGCAGCGCGCTGTACCTGTTCGGCTCGTTCGGGGTCACCGTGGTCGCGAACGTGCCGCGCAACGACGCGCTGCTGAAGCTCGCGCCGGGCACACCGGAGGCGGCCGCGTACTGGCCGGTGTATGTGCGCGAGTGGACGATGTGGAACCACGTCCGCACGGCCGCCTCGGCGAGTGCGGCGGTGGCGTACGTGCTGGCGCTCACCTGAGCGCGCCGACAGACGCGCCGACCGGGCTCGGCCGCGCCCCGTGTCCCGCCCTCCTGCGTGCGTGACCTCCCCTCTGCGGGGGTGCCGCCGCGGACGTATCGTGGCCGGAAGGAGCGCCGGCCGACGACGCACGGATGGTCACACGCGCACGCAAGGAAGACGGCCATGGCCGACCCCAAGGGTTTCATGACCACCCCCCGCCAGGACTGGCCGCGCAGGCCCGTCGACGAGCGGGTCCGGGACTGGGACGAGGTGTACGTCCCCGGGGCGCTGCTGCCGATCATCAGCAAGCAGGCCGGCCGCTGCATGGACTGCGGCATCCCCTTCTGCCACGAGGCCTGCCCGCTGGGCAACCTGATCCCCGAGTGGAACGACCTGGTGTCGAGGGAGGACTGGCGGGCGGCCGCCGACCGGCTGCACGCCACGAACAACTTCCCGGAGTTCACCGGCCGGTTGTGCCCGGCGCCCTGCGAGACGGGGTGTGTGCTGGCGATCAACCAGCCGGCCGTCACCATCAAGAACGTCGAGTGCGCGATCGCCGACCGGGCGTGGGAGGAGGGCTTCACACCGGCGAGGCCGCCGGAGCGGCTGTCCGGCAAGACGGTGGCGGTGATCGGTTCCGGGCCCACCGGGCTGGCGGCGGCCCAGCAGCTGACCCGGGCGGGGCACACGGTCGCCGTGTACGAGCGGGACGACCGGCTCGGCGGGCTGATGCGGTACGGCATCCCCTCGTTCAAGATGGAGAAGCACCATCTGGAGCGGCGGCTGGAGCAGATGCGGGCCGAGGGGACCAAGTTCCGTACGTCGACGGCGGTCGGGCGGGACATCGGGGCCGACGACCTGCGGACCCGCTACGACGCCGTGGTGCTCGCCACGGGGGCGACCGCGTGGCGCGAACTAGACGTATCCGGGCGGGAACTGACAGGCATTCACCAGGCGATGGAGTACCTTCCGCTGGCCAACCGGGTGTGCGAGGGCGATCTGGAGACGTCCCCGCTGTCGGCCGCCGGGAAGCACGTCGTCATCGTCGGCGGCGGTGACACCGGGGCCGACTGTCTGGGCACCGCCGTCCGGGACGGTGCCGCGTCCGTGACGCAGCTGGACATCTACGCGCTGCCGGACACCGAGCGCGACGAGGACAGGGAGCCCTGGCCGACGTACCCGGTGCGGGTCTACCGGCTGTCCGCCGCGCACGAGGAGGCCCGGGACCTGCGGACGGCTCCGGTGGCCGACGCGGACGCGCGGCTGTTCGCGGCGTCCACACTGCGCTTCGACGGTGACGCGGAAGGCCGTGTGCGGTCACTGCACCTGGTCGAGGTGGACGCGCGGCGCCGCCCGGTGGAGGGCACCGGGCGGACGCTCCCCGCCGACCTCGTGCTGCTCGCCCTCGGCTTCTCCGGACCGGACCGCGAGGACGGGCTCGTCGACCAGCTGGGGCTGGACATGGAGCCCCGCGGCACGATCGCGCGCGACGCCGGTTTCGCCACGAACGTGCCCGGCGTGTTCGCCGCCGGAGACGCCGCCCGCGGCCAGTCGCTCATCGTCTGGGCGATCGCCGAGGGGCGGGCCGTGGCGGCGGCGGTCGACCGCCATCTGACGGGCAGTTCGAGGCTCCCGGCACCGATCGGACCGTACGACCGGCCCATGCAGGTCTAGGCGCACGGCCGGTCCGATCCGGGGGGGGCGATCACCGCTCGTCCGTCCCCGCCACCTTCCGCGTCGACAGCGCCACCCGGTTCCAGGTGTTGATCGTGCAGATGAGGGCGAGGACCTGGGCCAGTTCGCGCTCGTCGAACAGCGCGGCGGCCTCCGCGTAGACCTCGTCCGGGACACCCGCGTCGGCGACGAGCGTCATCGCCTCCGTGAGGGCGAGGGCCGCCTGTTCCCGCTCGGTGAAGAAGTGCCGGGCCTCGCGCCACACGGCGACCATGTGCAGCCGGTCCTCGCTCTCGCCGGCCTTGCGCGCGTCGTTGGTGTGCATGTGCAGGCAGTACGCGCAGTGGTTGAGGTGCGAGGCACGGATCTGGATCAGTTCGACGAGGGCCGGGTCGAGGCCCTCGCGGGCGGCGGCGTCGAAGGCGACGAGGGCCCGGAAGGCCTTCGGGGCGGACTTGGCGAACTCCAGCCGGGGCGCCTTCACCTGCGTGCTGTCGATGTTCGGGTGCGTCGTCATGTCCTTCAGCCTACGGGCCGTAAAGACCCGCTGTAGGGTGCACTTTCATGGTGGATTCGTGGGTCAATTCGGCGGAACGGATCGGGTCCGACCTGCATCTGGAGCTGACCGGGCAGGGCGGGCGGCGCGCGGCGCTGATCCGGGCCCTGCGGGATGCCGTACGCAGTGGGCGGCTCGCTCCGGGCACGCGGCTGCCGCCGTACCGCTCGCTCGCGGCGGATCTCGGCGTCGCCCGCAACACGGTGGCCGACGCCTACGCGGAACTCGTCGCGGAGGGCTGGCTCACCGCCCGGCAGGGCTCGGGCACGCGGGTCGCGGAGCGTGCCGGGCTGTTGCGGCCACCGGCCCGCGTGCCCCGAAAGGCACCTCCACGCGCGCGTGGACCGCGGCACGACCTGACGCAGGGCACGCCGGACGCCTCGTCGTTCCCGCGCACCGCGTGGCTGGCCTCCTACCGGAGGGCTCTCCAGCAGGCGCCCAACGAGGTCTTCGGCCCGGGTGATCCGGCCGGCCGGATCGAACTGCGGGAGGCGCTCACGGAGTACCTGGCGCGCGCGCGTGGGGTGCGCACCGAGCCGGGCAGGATCGTGATCTGCTCCGGCTTCGCGCACGCGCTGCGGCTGCTGTTCGGAGGGGGCGTGCTGCGCGGGCCCCTGGCGGTGGAGGCGTACGGGCTCGGATTCCACCGGGAGGTCCTCGCGGCGGCCGGGGTGCGGACCGTGCCGCTCCCCCTCGACGAAGACGGCGCCCGGGTCGACCGGTTGGGGCGCGAGCGGGCCGTGCTGCTCACGCCGGCACACCAGTTCCCGACCGGGGGACCGCTGCACCCCGCGCGCCGGTCCGCCGTGATCGACTGGGCACGCGCGCGTGGCGGGCTGCTCCTGGAGGACGACTACGACGGGGAGTTCCGCTACGACCGCAAGCCGGTCGGCGCGGTCCAGGGCCTCGACCCCGAGCACGTGATCCACATCGGCTCGGTCAGCAAGAGCCTGTCGCCGGCGGTGCGGCTGGGCTGGATGGTGCTCCCGGAGCGGTACGTCGACGCCGTCCTGGCCGCCAAGGGGGACCGGGAGGCGTGGGCGAGCGTCCTCGACCAGCTGAGCCTCGCGGACTTCGTCGTCTCCGGGGCGTACGACCGTCACGTACGGCGGATGCGGCAGCGCTACCGCGGCCGGCGGGACCGGCTCGTCGCGGCGCTCGCCGAGCACGCGCCGCACATCGAGGCCACGGGTATCGCGGCCGGGCTGCACGCGGTGCTGCGGCTGCCGCCCGGCACCGAGGCGTCCACGGTCAAGGCCGCCTCCTGGCAGGGCATCGCCCTGGACGGCCTCGCCGCGTTCCGGCACCCGGACACGGACATGGCGGCGGGCGACGGCCTCGTCGTGGGGTACGCGACGCCCTCCGAGCACGCGTACGGGCCGGCCCTGGAGGCGCTGTGCCGTGCACTGCCGCCGCCGTGACCCGGCCCGTGAAGCGCGTGGGAGTTACGGCTGCGTGCGACCCCGTTGAGCTACGGCTTGCGCGCGACCGCTCCGTACCCCGGAATCACCCCGTCGTCCTGCCCCGGTACGGGCTCGCCCAGTTCGGGGTGCCAGCGGTGGGGCACCTCGACGCCGGGCTCGACGAGGTCGAGGCCGTCGAAGAAGCGGGTGAACTCCTCGCGGGAGCGCAGGGCCAGGGTGACACCGGCGGCGCGGAGCTTCTCCGTGGCCGCCTTCGACTCCTGAGGCGTGAAGTCGGCCGTGGCGTGGGTGATGACGAGGTGGCTGCCGGAGGGTAGTTCGGCGAGCAGCCGGCGGACCAGGTCGTGCGCGCCGTCGTCGTCGGAGACGAAGTGCAGCAGCGCGATGAGCGACAGCGCGACGGGCCGGGTGAAGTCCAGGACCTTCCTCGCGCCCTCCATGATGGCGTCCGGGTCGCGCACATCGGCCTGGAGGTACTCGGTCACCCCCTCGTCCGTGCCGCGCAGCAGGGCCGCCGCGTGGGCCAGCACGATGGGGTCGTTGTCGCAGTAGACGACCCGGGCGTCGGGGGCGATCTCCTGGGCGACCTGGTGGAGGTTCGGCTCGGTCGGGATGCCGGTGCCGATGTCCAGGAACTGCCGTACGCCGTTCGCGGCCAGCCAGCGGGTGGCCCGGTGCATGAACGCCCGGTTGACCCGCGCCATGACCGGCACCCTCGGGTCGAGGGCGAGCATCTGCCGGCCCATCTCCTCGTCGACCGGGTAGTTGTCCTTGCCGCCGAGGTACCAGTCGTACATCCGCGCGGGGTGGGGTCTGGTCGTGTCGATCTGGACGGCCGGTGTGGGGTCCTGCCCGGTCATGAGGCACTCCGTAAGGCACAAAGGGTGGTCAATTCAGCACCACTGTCGGTAAGTCGAGCGTCAGAAAGCCGAACGTCAGAAAGTTCGAACGTCAGAAAAGGCAATCGCGTCAGGACAGCAGGAAGTCCGCCTCCCCCGCCTTCGCCCCTTCGATGAAGGCCGTCATCTCGTCGGTGGTGTAGATCAGCGCCGGACCGTCCGGGTCGGTGGACTGCCGGACGGCGATCCGGCCGTCGGCGAGCTTCATCGCCTCCAGGCAGTTCCCGCCGTTCCCGCCGCTCCACGGCTTGTGCCAGCCTTCGCTGCCCAAGTCGCGCGCGGGCATGCCGTTGTAGACGTGTTTGCGCGGCTTGATGCGATCCATTCACAGCTCCTTGCGGAGATCCCTGAGGATCTCCTTCGTGCGTTGTGCCGTAGCGGCCTGCGCCGCCATGCGGTCCATGACCTCGAGGTGGGTCGCCACCTCGGCGCGCGCGTCGAGGTAGACCGCGCCGGTCAGGTACTCGCTGTAGACCATGTCCGGCAGTTCGGGCATGGCAAATCGGAACAGCACGAACGGCCCGTACGTGCCCGGGTGCGGCCCGGTCGCGAACGGGGCGACCTGCAACGTCACATGGGGCAGTTCCGTGGCCTCGAGCAGCCGGTCGATCTGGGCGCGCATCACCTCCGGGCCGCCGACCGGGCGCCGCAGCACGGTCTCGTCCATCACGACCCACAGCCGGGGCGCGTCCTTGCGGGTGAGAAGTTCCTGGCGCTGCATCCGCAGGGCGACATGGCGCTCGATGTCCTCGGGCCGGGTCTGGCCGATGGCGCCCGAGCGGAGCACCCCGCGCGCGTAGTCCTCGGTCTGCAACAGCCCGGGGACGAAATGGGGCTCGTAACTGCGGATGACGCCGGCCGCGCCCTCCAGGCTCACGTACATCGAGAACCAGCCGGGCAGGATGTCGTGGAAACGCTGCCACCAGCCGGGTTTGTTCGCTTCCTCGGCCAGCAGGACGAAGGCGTCGGCCTCCTCGTCGGAAATTCCGTAGGCCTTCAGGAGGAGTTGGAGATAGGGGATTTTGAGCGCGACCTCGGCCATCTCCATACGGCGGACCGTGGCAGGGGCGACGCGGAGGATCCGGGCGGCTTCCTCGCGCTTCATCCCGGCGCGTTCGCGCAGGTCCAGCAGGCGCCGGCCGAGGACGACCTGGCCCACCGTCGGAGCGGACCGCGGTTCACTCACGCTCCACCTCCACCAAGAGTTCTGACGAGCCGGCCACAGAAGAAGCTGACAGCCCGGCGGCGCCATTCGAAGACGTATCCGAAGAGCCGGTCATCCGAACAGATGTTCCGAACATAACTTCGACAGTCTCAACTGGCGCCGCACGGGGTGCTGTTGCGAGCAGTGTGCCACGGCCTTCCAGACCGTCACACAGCACTCTGCAATTTTCAGAGTGACACTTGCCAAGTGTTCACGGCGGGGCGATAGTGGCAAGCGTGATTCCGTCCGCGCCCTTAGGAACAGACGCCGCCGCAGGCCCTTACGGCCTGGGTGCCAGCCCGGAAGCAAGCCCCGTCGGGGCCGCTGCCGAGCGCCGGTTCCGTTTCGAGCTGGCCGCACACCCGGGGTCTCCCGCACAGGCCAGACGCCTGACGCGGGCCCGGCTGACCGGTTGGTCGGTGTGCGAGGACACGTGCGACAGCGCGGCCCTGGTGGTGTCCGAACTGGTCACCAACGCCATCGTGCACACGGCGAGCACCCACATAGTGTGCGAGCTGCACGACGGCGACGACCTGGTGCGGATAGCCGTGCGTGACGAGGGCTGCGCCCCGGGCCAGCCCCACGCGGCCGGCCGCACCCGGCCCGAGGAGGAGCACGGGAGGGGACTGCTTCTCGTCGACGCCCTCTGCGACGCCTGGGGTGCCCATGAGCGCGGCCCCGGGCTGCTGGTCTGGGCCGAGCTGCCGCGCAAGACCGACACGCCGCAGGCCCCGGCAGCGCCCCGGAACGACCTGGGCTGGGGCGCCCGCCCGAAGCCGGGGTCGTCCGACGACTCGGACGACGGGGACGGAGCACACCGGGCGCGCCGCACGGAGGGCGCTCGGGAAGTACCCGCGCATGAAGTACCCGTGCATGAAGTACCCGCGCAGGAGCGACGCCGAGAGCGGGGACCTGCATGAGCCCCGGGCACGGTGGCCGCGTCTTGAACCTCGACACGCTGGCCCGGCTCCGACGCGAGCTGCGGACGACGGGCCCGGCTCTGCGGCTGCCCGTGCCCGACGGCATGACCGCCCCGCTCGGCTGCGACGCGGTCGCCGTACCCGCCCGTCTCGGCCCGCTGGTCATGCCCCGGCTGCCCCGCACGGGCTGCGTGTACGCCGACGCGACACACTGGTGGTGGCTGGTGCCGTCCGACTCCGACCACGCCCTGGAATGGCCGGCCCCGGCGCACTACGCCCCCGGCGCGGTCGTCCCGGACGTCCCCGAGCTGCCCGAACTGATCCACCGCCCAGACGGCACGCTGCCGTACACCCCGCCGATACCGCTGTATCTGGCCCTGTGCCGGGTGACGGGGACCGCCCCGTCCTGGTCGCGGCCGGTCACCGCGTAGGGCTCGTCACCGCGTAGGGCCCGTCAAGCTCGCCGGACACGGCGCGGTTGAGGCCCGGGCACCGCCGTCCCTGCGACTCCGCGCCGCCTCACGCCTCCCCCGCCCGATTCGTGCGCCCGCGCGCCTCCGGCGCCCCGGGCTGCGCCCTGCCCGGGCGGGCTCCGCCCCCGCCATAGTGACCGTTCGTCCACGAGCGGGGCATGAACAGGGAGGTCGGTCGACGGTGGCGAAGAAGCGGACCGCGCCGGAGGTGTCCGAGTCGGAGCGGCTGCTCTTCGGCGGGCCGCTGCGCTACGACATGGGCTGGAACCAGCACGCCGACGCGTTCCTGGAACTGAACTTCCGCGCCATGATCACCCGGCTGCCGTCCCTGCTGGCGTCCAGCCTGCGGCTCGCCCGGCAGGCCGACCCGGGCGCCGCGCGGATCGTGCTGGCCGCCGAGGCGGGCCGGGGCGTGGCCCAGGCGGTGGCGCTGCTCGCGGTCAACAGCGTGCTGGCCCGGCTGATGAGCGGCGGCGCCATCGAGGAGCGGCTGCGCGGCGCCGTGCCCGCCCTGGTCACCGTGGCCGTCGTGATGCTGCTCGCGGCGCTGCTGCGGGCCGCGAGCACCTACGCCACCGGGCGGCTGGAGCCCAAGGTGGAGCGGGTGGCGACCGAGCAGTACCTGGAGCGGGCCGCGGCCGTCGAACTGGCCGCGATCGAGGACCACGCCTTCCACAAGCTGCTGGACACCGCGCAGTACGGCGCCGCCTCCGCGCGCCGGATGATCTCCTACGGAACGCGCGTGATCAACGCGATGATCTCGCTGGTCGCCGCGGCAGGCGTGCTGACCGTGCTGCATCCGGCGCTGCTGCCACTGCTGGTCACGATGACCCTGCCGAGCGCCTGGAGCGCGCTGACCGTTGCCCGGCGGCGCTACGAGTCCTTCCACGCCTGGGTGCAGCACGCCCGGGCGGGCCGGCTGATCGGCAATCTGCTGATCGAGCCCGAGGCGGCCCCCGAGATCCGGGTGCACGGGGTGGGCGCGTTCCTGCTGCGGCACTTCCGCGCGATGTCCGAGACAGCGGAGGCCGAGCAGGCCCGGCTGGCCCGGCTGGCCGCCCGTACCGGCCTGATCGCGGCGGCGTGGACGGGCCTGGCGACGGTGGCGACGTACGCGACGCTCGGCGGGCTGCTGCTGGCGGGCGCGATGGCCCTGTCGGTGGCGGGTACGGCCGTGATCGCGATCCGGACCGGCTCGCAGAGCCTCGACACGCTCGTGGTGGAGGTCAACGCGCTGCACGAGGAGGCCCTCTTCGTCGGCGACCTGCAACGGCTGTACACCGAGGCGGACCAGTGGGCGATCCCGGCGGGCGGCGCGCCCCTGCCGGAGGATCCGCGCGAGATCCGCTTTGAGAACGTCACGTTCCGTTACCCGGGCGACTCCGCCCGCCCCGCCCTCGACGACGTGTCGCTCACGCTCCCGCTGGGCCGGATCGTGGCGCTGGTCGGCGAGAACGGCTCGGGCAAGACGACCCTGGTCAAGCTGCTCGCCGGGCTCTACACCCCGGAGAAGGGGCGGATCCTGTGGGACGGCGTGGACGCGGCGACCGCCGACCGGCACCGGCTGGCCGAGCGGATCGCGATGGTGGCGCAGGACTTCAAGCGGTGGCCGTTCACGGCCCGGGTGAACGTCGCCCTGGGGCGCACGTCGGTGCCGGTGTGCGAGCAGCGGCTGGCCGCGTCGATCACCGAGGCCGGAGCCGAGACGGTGATCGCGGACCTGCCGCGCGGGCTGGACACCCTGCTCGCCCGCAACTTCAGCGGCGGGCACGAACTGTCGGGCGGCCAGTGGCAGCGGCTGGGCATCGCCCGGGCGGCCTACCGCAGGGGCCGCATCCTGATCGTGGACGAGCCGACGGCGGCCCTGGACGCCCGGGCCGAGCTGGAGGTCTTCGAGCGGATCCGCGCCCTGGCCGACAGCGGCCAGACGGTCGTTCTGATCACGCACCGGCTGGCGTCCGTACGGCACGCGGATCTGGTGCACGTCCTGGACCAGGGCCGAGTCGTGGAGTCCGGGACTCCGGACGAGCTGCTGGCGACCGGCGGTCTCTACGCCGAGCTGTACGCGCTCCAGGCGGAGCAGTTCGCCACGTCACCCACGACGGTGCAGCCGGTTCAGCCAGTGCAGCCGGTCGCGCCGGTCCCGAAGGTGCCGTCACCGAAGGCGGGCTGAGCACGCCCCCTCGGGGCACACGTCAGGCCGCCGCGTCGGCACCGTCCCCGCTGCGCACGATCACCAGGAACATGTCCGTGGCGAGATCCATGACGACCTCGGCAGGCAGGCCCTCCAGACGCCGCGCCTGCGCGAACTCCTCCGCCGGCCAGGAGCCACGCGGCCCACCGGCGGGAAAGCTCTCGAGCACTGTTCGCCCGTTCACCCTGCACCTCCATGTCGCGCTGTACTCGTAGAGTTAAACGCCAACCATGGGGTGAACGGCTCGCGAAGTGACGGTTCTGAGACGTAGTTGACACTCGTTCACCACCGAGTGTGACCAAACTCTCAGCCGATTGGTCTATCTTTTCACTTTGCGTATCAGTCGTCGTACTCATCGTGATAGCGGACGCGCTCGCTTCCCGCAGGCGCCCCAAACGCTGATGCGCGCCCCTTGGGCTCCTCCCACTCCTCCTGGCGGCCCAGTGCGGTGAGATCCAGCAGGCTGGTGGTCGAGCCGAGGCCGTCGAGGCCGCGCTCGTACGTCGAGTAGGTGTGGAAGACCCGGTCGCGGTCCCGCAGGAAGCAGCTGAGGCCCGGGCGCTCGACGAGCTCGCCCTCGCGCGTGAGGGTCACCTCGAAGTCGTGATTGAAGTCGCTGCCGTACGACGAGTACCAGGGCACCGTCCAGCCCATCCGCGCCTTGAACGGCAGGATCTTCGGGTACGGCGCCCGGGACACGGCCGCGAACGACGTACCACGGGCGTTGAGATGGGCGAGATGCCCGACTTGGTCCAGGAATGCGGAGCAGCTGCGGCAGCCGGCGTCCCACTCGGGCGCGAACATGAAGTGGTAGACGACGAGCTGGTGCCGGCCCTCGAACAGGTCGAGCAGGGTGGCCTTGCCGTCCCCGCCCTCGAACACGTACTCCTCGTCGACCTCCGCCATGGGCAAGCCGCGCCGCTCGGCGTTGAGCGCGTCCCGCGCGCGGGTGGCGGCCTTCTCCTTGACCAGCAGTTCCGCGCGCGCCGCGCGCCACTCCTCGCGCGAGACGATCTCCGGAAGCGACATGGGCCCTCCTGTGGCAACGGTCCGTCCGGGATGGTGACTGTCAGGAGCGACGGAACTCATCGCTGCCCGGGAAGAAAATCCGGACCCTTGCGGGAGGTCCTTCCGGAACGTCAGGTGTCGTAGTCCTGGATGCGCCGGCCGTGGCTGCGGTCGACGAGGGCGGGCAGGCGCTCCTCCAGTTCCCGTACCACGCCCGGCACGTCGATCGTCAGCAGCGTCCGGTCGCGCATCAGGATCCGTCCGTCGACGATCGTGGTGCGGACGTCGGCGGAGCGGGCGCTGTGCACGAGAGTGGCGGCGAGGTCGTGGACCGGCTGGGTGTGCGGCCCGGTGAGGTCGGCCAGGACGATGTCCGCCCGCCGCCCCGGCGCGATGCTGCCGACGCTGTCCCCCAGTCCCACGGCACGCGCGCTCTGGAGGGTGGCGTGGTGCAGGGCCTGACGGGAGGTCAGCCAGCGGGGGTCGCCCTCGGCGGACTTCTGGACCAGCGAGGTGAGGGCCATCGACTCCCACACGTCGAGGGAGTTGTTCGAGGCGGCTCCGTCGGTGGCGAGTCCGACGTCGACGCCGATGTCGCGCAGGGCGCGGACCGGTGTGGTGTCGGGCCAGGCGAACTTGAGGTAGCCGCGGGGCGCGGTGGCGACGGCCGTACGACCCGCCGCCCGTTCCAGGACGGGCAGGTCACGGTCGACGATGCCGGTGCCGTGGGCCAGGAGCACGTCCGTGTCGAGGATGCCGGCGCGTTCCAGGACCTCGATCGGGGTGACGCCGTGGCGGGCGAGGCTGGTCTCGGTCTGGTCGCGGTTCTCGGCGGCGTGAAGGTGCACGGGCAGGCCGTGTTCGCCGGCGAGCCGGGCCGTGGCGGCGAGGTCGGTGTCGTCGACCGTGTAGGGGGAGTGCGGGGCGAGGGCGGTGGTGACGCGGCCGTCGGCGAAACCGCGGTACCGCAGCGCGAACTCCAGTGACCGCTCCCGGCCTTCGGGGCCCTGCGAGGAGAAGTACGCCTCCCCCAGCATCGCCCGCATGCCACAGTCCGCGACCACGTCCGCCACCGCGTCCATGGCGAAGTAGTGGTCGGCGAAGCAGGTGACGCCCGCGCGGATCATCTCGGCGCAGGCAAGCCGCGCCCCCAACTCGACGTCTTTTCCTGTGAGGTTGGACTCCACGGGCCGACGACGTCGTTGAACCACTCCTGGGTCGGCAGGTCCTCGGCGAGACCGCGCAGGGCGACCATCGGCGCATGCGTGTGACAGTTGATCAGACCGGGCAGGGCGACCTGGCCCCGAGCGTCGAGGCGCTCGGCGGCGGGCAGGTCCGCGACCGCGGCGGTGGTCGCCACGGCCTCGACGACACCGTTCCGCACGACGATCGCGGCGTCCTCCTCGAACCCGATGCGCTCTTGATCGTCGTGCACGAGGACGGTACATGCGCTGATGATGAGGTCGGCGGGCCTGCCCGCGGCGGAAGGCGTCATCGCGCCAACGTACGACCTGTCGGCTTCTGAAAGGAGCCCGGCATGCTCATCGGCACCTGGAACCTGGAGAACCTCTACCGGCCCGGCGGCCCGTACGGCCCGCAGGACGAGGCCGCCTACCAGGCCAAACTCGCCGCGCTCGCCGCCGTGATCACGGAACTCGACCCGACGCTGCTCGGCGTGCAGGAGGTCGGGGACCCCGAGGCCCTGGAGGACCTCGCCGGGATGCTCGACGACGACTGGCATCTCGCCCTGTCCGGGCATCCGGACAGCCGGGGCATACGGGTCGGGTTCCTGAGCCGTACGGCCATGACGGTGCTGGCCGACACCACGGCCTTCCCGGCGGAGCTGCGGCCCGTGCAGGTGGACGACTCCGGGGTGACGGTGACGCGGGCGGGGCGGGGCTTCCTCGCCGTGGAGGCGGAGGAGGTCGAGGGCGGGCTGCTGAGGGTGGCCGTCTGTCATCTGAAGTCGAAGCTGCTGTCGTACCCGAACGGCCGCTTCCAGCCGCGCGACGAGGGGGAACGGGCCCGCTACGGCGCCTACGCCCTGTACCGGCGGGCCGCCGAGGCGACGGCCCTGCGCGCCCTCGCGGACGAGCTCCTGGACGGCGACGGGCAGGCCAGGGACGTGGCCGTACTGGGCGACCTCAACGACGAGGTGCAGGCCGCGACCACCCAGATCCTGCTCGGCCCGCCCGGCTCCGAGATCGGCACGCCGGGCTACGAGCAGGCCGACCGGGGCGACGCGACCCGGCTGTGGGACACGGCCCCGCTCATCCCGCCCGGGCAGCGCTACTCCCGCGTCAACTCCGGGCGCCGCGAACTGATCGACCATGTGCTGGTCAGCCACCGCCTGGTGCACCGGGTGACGGCGGCGGGCACGGGCCTGCCCGGCGACGGCCCGCCCGGCCTGCCGTCGGTCGGCCCCGACCCCTCGGCGCGGCGGGACGCCCCCGGGTCGGACCACGCGCCGGTGTGGATACGGGTCGGTTGAAGGGACGGGGTTGAGGCGCCGGTTGAGGGTCGGTTTGCGGGCCGGCCGAGGGGTCATCCGGCGTGGCGCGTCCCGGGCAGCCGCAGCCCCAACCGGTCTCCCGGTCCGGCGAGTTCATCGAGGAGGGTGGTGAGGCGCTCGGTGTGCTCGGGACCGATCCGTCCGGTGTCGTCGAGGTGGACGGCACAGGCGGTGGTGGTGTCGACGAGGCGTTCGAGGAGGTCGGCCACCTCGTCCGCGCCCTCCGTGTGCCGGGCGAGGGCGGGCAGTTCGTGGGCGGACAGGGAGATGGCCGTCCGGGCCTCGGCGAGCGTGCGGTAGGCCTCGCGGCGCAGGGTCCAGCGGGTGGCGCGGGGGGCGGAGGGCGTGAAGGGGCGCTCGGAGGAGGTGCCGGAGCGCTCGGAGAGCGTGCCGGAGCGCTCGGTGGAAGTGCGGGAGCGCGCAGAGGGCGTGCCCGGCCGCTCGGAGGGCGTGGCGGGCGGCCCGATGCGCGGGGTGTCGGCCTCGTCGAGGACGTGGGTGAGGTAGGCGTACGCGGCGTCACTCGCCGCGGCGAGCCGGGCGCGCACTCCCCCGCCCCGCTGTCCGGGCATCGGCAGGTGCCCGGTGATCAGCACGATCGCGCAGGCCAGCAGCGTCTCGCCGATCCGCCCCATGGAGGCCTGCGGCTCGCCCCCGACCATGACCAGGGCGAGGACGAGGACGGTGACGACGGCGGTCTGGGCGGCGAAGTGCCGGGTGGCGACGGGGATGAGCGCTCCGCTGAGGGCGACGAGCGCGATGAGCCCTTCGGGCCGGGGCAGGACGGCGGCGAATCCGGCGAAGACGACGGCGCCGAGCACGGTCCCGGCGGCCCGGTTCAGGACCCGAGAGGCCAGCGGCCCCAGGTCGGGCTTGACGAGGAAGACGGCGGTGGCCGGCAGCCAGTACCAGTGCTCGTGCTGCCCGTACCACTGGCCCTGGTGCAGGGCCTGGGCGACGGCCGAGCTGGCCCCGAAGCAGAGGGCGACCCGCAGCCCGTACTCGCGTCCGGCGCTGCCGAAGGCCGCGCGCAGCCGGTCCCTGGGCGTACGGGGCCGGGTGTGCAGATCGCCGCCCCTGCCCTGGTCGAACACCTCGGCGGCGTGCAGGAGGGCGTCGTCGAGGGCGCGCAGTGCGGGTGCGGAGCGGGAGGGTGCGGGCAGCGGCCCGGTGTGGTTGTTGCCGCGTACGGCGGTGGCGAGCCGCCGGGGTCCTTCGGAGGCCCGCTCGGCGACGGCCTCTCCGGCCCACGCCAGCGCGGTGGCGGCCTCGGCGAGGGGCAGGGCGGCGGCGTACTGCGCGTGCAGCCGCCGCTCGGCGGAGGAGGAGGCGTACCGCCGCAGCCGGGGCCCGGCGAGGGCGTCCTGCGCGTGGTCGAGGGCGGCGGTGAGCGCGGCCCGGCGGCGCATGGCCTCGGGCCCGCCGACGGCGTCGAGCAGCTCGGCGACGGCGTCGTACACGGCGGCGACGGCCTTCCGCTCCCCGTCGAACCGGAAGTCCCCGGCGAGGGAGCCGGGCGTGGGCAGCACGAGCCGGAGCACGACCAGCCACCCGGCGCCCGCGACATAGGCGAGCGCACGCTCCCACCCCTCCTCCGGCAGGGGCATCCCGGCCCCGATCGCCGAGGCGACGAGCAACTGCGTCCCGACGGCGGAGGCGACCGGCCCGATCGCGCTGATGCTCCCGGCGACGAGTCCGACGAACGTGAGGATCACCGTCAGCACGACCGCGCCGGTCTGCTGCCCGGCGTACGTCCCGGCCATCAGCCCCAGGGCACCGCCCAGTGCGGGCACCCCGATGCGCTTGACCGAGGCCCGCCGGCTCCCGGGCCGGTCGTTGATCCCGGCGAGCATGGCGGCGATCGCGGCGACGACCCCGAGCGAGGTACGCCCGACCTGCACGGCCACCAGCAGCAGCGGCCCCGCCGACAGGACCCCCCTGGTCACCGCGCTCCAGGGCACGGGCCCCCGCTGGGCGCGCAGGGCGTGCGCGAGCCAGGGCGGCAACGCGAGGTAGGCACGGCGGGACCGGGACACGGGGCTCCTGTCGACTCGTCGAGGGCAGGGGTGGGCCTTCGGGCGACGGTGGCCGGGGCGGGGGTATGAGTGCCCACGGTAGGCGGGGTTCCTGGAGGAAAGGTTTCCGGAACGTGACGGAGTCCGGGAAAGCCGGGTTCTTTATGAACGCAATCGGCAGGAACCCAATAGGCAGGAAGGCAAGCGGCAGGAAGGCAAGCGGCGACGGCCGTACGACTACCGGTCAGCTCCGCGCCGCCTCCACGGCCCGGTTCAGGAGCGTCTCCACGTCGGTGATCCTCTTCACGAGCTCGTCCGGAGCGCCGGTGAGGGTGCTGCCCAGGAGCGCGTCCACGTCCCGCAGACCCGCCCGCGCGAGGAGCCCCTTCTCGTTGGTCACCCACTCCCCCCGTGCCGCCAGCACCGCGTGCGCCGCCTGTGCAGCGGCGAGGGCGATCGCGCCCGCGACCTGGGTGACCGCCCCTTTGGGCGCGTGGCCCGCCTTCGCGTACGCGAGGGTGGCCGTGGCCATGCCGTGCCAGTGGGCCGGGGCGGTCTCGCGCAGGGCCGGCGGGTAGGCCGCGGGGCGCGGCAGTTGGCCCCGCAGCACCTTGTTGATGGCGAGTTCGGCGACGAGCAGGTAGGTCGGGATGCCCGCCAAGTGGAACATCAGCGGCTCGACCCGGAAGCGGCCCTCTTCCGCTTCCGCCACCTCGTGTGCGACGACGTCGAGATCGCGGTAGTGCACGTCCACGCGCCGGCCGTCGACGGTCAGCCAGGCGCCGCCGTTGAAGACGCCGCCGCCCCACGCGCCCAGCTCGGAGACCTCGCCCTCCCAGCCGACGGCCCGGAGGTCCTGCGGATCGAAGGCGCCCCGGTAGTAGATCGCCAGGTCCCAGTCGCTGTCCGGGCGTTCGGTGCCCTGGGCGCGGGAGCCGCCGAGGGTGACGGCCTCGACGGCGGGGAGGGCGGCGAGGCGGTCGGCGGTGGTGTCGAGGAAGGTCTGGTCCGGGCGGGTGGGCACGGGCGTCGCTCCTGGGCCGGCGGCTGATGCCCGGGAAGCGTAGAGGAGCGCTCGGGTGAGGGCACAACCGAAATACGGGTGCGGCCGCGTGGCGGAACCTCACATGATCGGTGGGTTGCCCTCGACCGCCACCGGTAGATCGGAGACCCCCCGTGATCCAGCGCGTCACTGTCCCGAGCCTGTTTCCGCCGCCCACCTATTCCCACGCCTCCGTCGTGGAGGCCGGCACGCGGCTGGCGTTCCTCGCCGGGTCCGTGCCGCTGAACGCCGGCGGCGAGCTCGTCGGCCCCGGGGATCCCGTGCGGCAGGCCGAGCAGGTGATCGACAACCTGCGGGAGCAACTGCGGGCCGTCGGCAGCGACCTGGCGCACGTCGTGGCGACCGACGTGTACGTCGTGAGCGGTGAGCCGGCCGTGCTGTCGGCCGTCTGGGAGGTCGTCGAGGCGTCCGGGCTCAGTACCGGCCCGCACTCGTCGACGCTCATCGGCGTGGCGTGCCTCGGGTACACGGGACAGCTGGTGGAGATTACGGCGACAGCGGTCGTGCCGGGCGAGCCGCCGGCCTGAGGCATGAGGCATGAGGAGAACGCCATGTTGATCGAGCACCGCGGGCGGCGCCCCGTCGTCCCCGAGTCCGCGTACGTCGCCCCGACGGCCGTCCTGTGCGGGGCCGTCGTCCTCGGTGAGCGCAGCCGGGTGCTGCACGGGGCCGTGCTCACCGCCGAGGACGGGGAGGTGCGGGTGGGCTCGGACGCCGTCGTCATGGAGAACGCCCTGGTGCGGGGACGGGCCCGGCATCCCGCGGTGATCGGTGACGCCGTGCTCGTCGGCCCGCACGCCCATGTCAACGGGGCGACGCTGGAGGACGAGGTCTTCGTGGCCACCGGCGCCTGCGTCTTCCCGGGCGCCGTCGCGAGCGCCGGATCCGAACTGCGGATCCACAGCGTGCTGCACGTCAATTCCGTGCTGCCGCCCGGCACCGTCCTGCCCATCGGCTGGATCGCGGCGGGAGCGCCCCGGGCCCGGCTCTTCGCCCCCGGCGAGCACGACGAGCTGTGGCAGGTGCAGGAGGCGCTGGACTTCCCCGGCACGGTGTACGGCATCCCGCGCGGCACCGCGATGCGGGAGGTCATGGCCCGCCAGGTGAAGTTCTACGGGGCCCATCGCGACGACGTCACGCTCGACGACGGCCCGGCATGACCCGGCACCCGCCTAATGCCGTCCGGGCCGCCCCCACACCCTCCGTTTCGCCAGCGGCTCGGCGTAGCTCCCCGCGCGGCTCGTCGTCAGCCCCAGCGCCACCAGCGATTCCGCCAGTTTGACCGCGGCGGCGACCCCGTCGACGACCGGCAGGCCCAGCTTCTCCCCCACCAGCCGCTGCAACCCCGTCATCCCGGCGCAGCCCAGCACCAGTACCTCGGCCCCGGCCGCACACGCCCGCTCGGCGGCGGCCAGGAACGCCGTCTCGGTGCGCTCGTCGTCCCCGAGGTCGAGCACGTTCAGGCCCGTGCCGACGATCGCGGCGCAGTTCCGGGCCACGCCCGCCGTCTCCAGGCTGTCCTCGATCTGGCCGACGGACCTGGCCAGCGTGGTGACGACGCCGTAGCGGCGGCCCAGCAGACAGGCCAGATGCGCGGCCGCCTCGGTGATGTCGACGACCGGTACGTCCACCAGTTCCCGGACGCCCTCGCGCCCGTGCTCCCCGAAACCGGCCAGGACGACGGCGTCGTACGGCGGTCCGTCGTACGTGCGCAGCGTGTCCAGGACGGCCGCGGCGGACAGGTAGCTGTCGAGCCAGCCCTCCGCGGACTCCGGCCCCCAGGCGGGGGTCAGCCCGGTCACGGCGGTGCCCGGGCCTGCGGCGGCCCGGGCACCTCGTACGATCTCCTCGGTCATCTCCTGCGTGGTGTTGCAGTTGGTGACGACGATCCGCACGTCTCTCAGACCTCCGAGGTGGCGCGCTCGGGGCGGCACAGGGCCGCGTACAGGCCGGCCGCCAGGGCCGTGCCGATGAACCAGGAGTACGGGGCGACATCGCTGAAGGTCTTCACCAGCGCGAGGACCGTCGCGACACCGGCCGCCGGCAGGAACGCCCACAGCGCCTTCGGGTTGAAGCCCTTGCGGTAGTGGTAGCGGGAGTTGGGCGTGGCGTCGAACAGTTCGTCGACGTTCACCCGGCCGCGCTTGACCCAGTAGTAGTCGACCATGATCACGCCGAACAGCGGGCCGAGGAAGGCGCCGAGGCCGCCGAGGAAGTAGTTCACGACGGTCGGGTTGGAGAAGAGGTTCCAGGGCGTGACGAGCAGGGCCGCGACCGTGCTGATCATGCCGCCGATCTTGAAGGTGATCTTCTGCGGCCAGACGTTGGCGAGGTCGTACGCCGGCGAGACGAAGTTGGCGACGATGTTGACGCCCATGGTGGCGATGGCGAAGGTCAGCGCGCCCAGCACCAGCACCCACGTGTTGCCGATCTCGGCGACGAGGTAGGCCGGGTCGGTGATCTCCTTGCCGAACACCTCGAACGCGCCCGCCGTGACGATGACCGACACGATGACGAAGGCCGTGGAGTTGACGGGCAGGCCCCAGAAGTTGCCGCGCCTGACGGACTTGTAGTCGGGCGCGAAGCGGGAGAAGTCGCAGAAGTTGAGCATCAGGGTGCCGTACGTGGCGAGGACCAGGCCGATCGCGCCGAACCACTGGCGCCACTGCTCGCCGACGGACACCGGGTGCGGGGTGGAGGTGAGCGAGATCGTCCAGCCGGCCTTGGCGAGAATCCACACGGCCAGCGCGATCATCACGAGCCAGATCGCCGGACCGCAGAAGTCCTGGAACTTGCGGACCGATTCCATGCCCCGGCTGATGATCGCCGCCTGGACCAGCCACAGCGCGACGAAGGAGACCCAGCCGAGCGCGTCCAGCCCGAGGAAGGAGTTGTGCGTCCACGACTCCAGGCCCGGCCAGGCCGCCAGCAGCATCACGTTGACGGCGACGGAGGCCAGGTAGGTCTGGATCCCGTACCACATGATGGCGATCACGGCCCTGATCAGCGCCGGGATGTTGGCACCCCAGACGCCGAAGGCGATCCGGCTGACGACCGGGAAGGGGACGCCGTGGCGCTGCCCGATCTTCCCCATCCAGTTCATGCCGATGTAGATGATCACGAAGCCGACGAGCAGGGACGTGAAGATCTGCCAGACGTTCATCCCGAGGAAGAGCAGTCCGGCGGCGAAGGTGTAGTTGCCGAGGTTGTGGACGTCGGACATCCACATGGCGAAGAGGTCGAAGACCTTCCAGTTGCGCTTCTTGGCGGGCGCCAGGTCTTCGTTGGTGAGCCGGGGATCGGGGACGAACGCTGGGGCGCCGGTGGTTGCGGCACGGTCGGCGAGGGACACGGGGCCTCCATGAGCAAGGGGAGAAGGAGGACTGCTCTGCGAGAGGTTTGGTATACCAAACTGCGCACATGGTCTCCTCGTCAACCGTTCTGACCGATGTCGCTCTTGTGAACGGTCCGTAAAAGAGACTCCGTGTCGGCGAAGATGGGCTCCATGACGAAGATCGAACCCCTCGGAGCGGTGCGCGAACGCGTCACGACCGACCTGCGGCAGGAGATCATCGCGGGCAGCCTCCGTCCCGGTGACCGCCTGGTCGAACGCGAGCTGGCGGAGCGCTTCGGCGTCTCACGCGTTCCGGTCCGGGAGGCGATCCGGGCGCTCGTCACCGAGGGCTTCGTCCACTTCGAGACGCCCCGGCGCACGGTGGTACGCCGTCTCACCCCGACCGACGTCAAGGAACTGTTCGAACTGCGCGAGGCCCTGGAGGTCTACGCCGCCGGACTCGCCGCCTCCCGCGCTACGCCGCAGGACCTGGCCGAGGTCCAGGAGCTCCTCCACCGCGCGGCCGCCGCCACCGAGGCCGGGAACGCCGAGCTGATCACGGACCTCAACAGCAGCCTGCACGACCGCATCGTGGCGATGGCCGGCAACAGCCTGCTGACCGAGGCCCTGGAACCGGTCGCCGGCCGGCTGCGCTGGATGACCCGGCGCAACGAGGAGTGGCCGCAGCTCCTCGTGGAGCACCGCGAGCTGTACGAGGCGATCGCCTCGGGCGACCCGGACCGGGCCCGCGCGCACGCGCTCACGCACGTACGCACCAACTACCGCTCCACGGTGCGGCATCTGTTCGGGGAGGCTTCCGTGGAGGAGGCTTTCGGAGAGAAGGCTGCCGGGGAGAAGGCTCCTTAGCCGCTTCCGGTGGGCAGTTCCGCCGCCCGCGCGGCCGTCCGCAGGACGTCGCGCAGCATCGCCGGGGTGAGCCGGCCGGTGAAGGTGTTGCGCTGGCTGACATGGAAGCAGCCGAACAGCTCCAGGCCGTCCAGGGGGAACCGGGCCCCGTGGCCGAAGGCCGGCCGGGGCCGGGGCACGGACCAGCCCGCCTCCGCGAACGCGGGGAGCGCGGCCTGCCAGCCGAAGGCGCCGAGCACGACCACGGCCCGCAGCGTCGGGCGCAGCAGCCGCAGCTCCTGCACGAGCCAGGGGCGGCAGGTGTCCCGTTCCTCGGGGGTGGGCTTGTTCGCGGGCGGGGCGCAGTGCACGGGCGAGGTGACGCGTACGCCGTACAGCTCCAGGCCGTCGTGGGCGTGCTCGGCGGTGGGCCGGGAGGCGAGGCCGACGTCGTACAGCGCCTGGTACAGGACGTCTCCGGAGCGGTCGCCGGTGAACATCCGGCCGGTGCGGTTGCCGCCGTGCGCGGCGGGGGCGAGTCCGACGATCAGCAGCCGGGCGTCCGCCGGGCCGAACCCGGGCACCGGCCGCCCCCAGTACGTCCAGTCCGCGTAGGCGGCTCGCTTGGTCCGGGCCACCTCCTCACGCCAGGAGACCAGCCGCGGGCAGGCCCGGCAGTCCGTGATGCGCCGGTCGAGGAGAGGGAGACCGCTGGCGTCCATGACTCCACCGTAGGCGGCGGTGGGACGGCCCCTCTCACCGGGACGAAGAAGGCTCAGGACATGCCGGCACGTGAGCCCGGGGCGACGGTCGTGTCCGGTGCGGACCGTGGCTCGACTCGGCGTAGCCAGAGCAGGGCCCCGGACACCAGCACCGCACCGGTCAGCAGCCACGGCAGCGGGCCCGGCCGCAACGCGCCGACGACGAGGCCGGCGAGCGCGCCGACCAGTTGCAGGGCGAGGGACTGGACGGACAGGGCGGTGGCGCGGCCGGCGCTGGTGACGCGGCGGTGCAGCAGGTCGTTCTGGTTAGGGGACGCGGCGCCGACGCCGAGGTAGAGCAAGCAGAAGCCGACGACCGCGAGGGCCGTGGCGACCGGGTGCCCGGTGGTCGCGGTGACACCGAGCAGCAGCATGCCGCCCGCGCCCGTCACGAGACAGACCAGCACGGCCCGCTCGCCACTGCCCGCGATCCGCGCGGCGAGCGGCGCGAGGTGACTGCCGGCACCGTTGCAGACGAAGCCCGCGCAGGCGAGCACGGCGTACGCCATCGCTCCGGAGCCGGGCGCTCCGGTCAGCTCGACGGTGCGGCCCGGGATGAGCAGTTCGATGGTGGCCAGGGCGCCGCCGACCGCCGCGGCGGTGAGCAGGACCCGGCGGACGAGCGCGTCCCGGCCGCCCAGCCGCAGCCCGTCGAGGACGGTGACCGGGACGCCGCGCAGCACCGAACGCAGCGTGGCCGGCGGTCGCGGCGGCTCCCGCAGCACGGCCAGCACATAGCAGACGAGGACGACCCTGACCACGGCTCCCAGCAGCACGGGGACGGACAGGGGCAGCACCGCCCCGGCCGTCGCCTCGCTCAGCCTGATACCGAGAGCGGGCCCCGCGTCGAGCAGCCAGGGCAGGGCACCGCCGAGCAGCAGGCCGGCCGCGAGCGCGGCGGAGGTCGCGGAGCCGCCGCGGGCCAGGCCCGTGCGCAGCTCGGCGTCCGGGCCGGAGCGCTCCTGGACGGTGTCGACGTACCAGGCTTCGGCGGTACCGCTGGCCAGGGCCCGGGCCGTCCCCATGAGCACCATGCCGGCGGTGAGCACCCAGGCAGTGGTGCCGAGGCCGACCAGCACGCAGGCGACCATGTTGAGGACACCGGCCGTGGCCAGGACCGGCCGGCGCCCGAGGACGTCGGAGAGCCCACCCGTGGGCAGCTCCAGCGCGGCCACGGTCAGCGAGTGGACGGCGAAGAGCCCCGCGACCGCGGCCAGGGACATGCCGCGCTCGATGAACAGCAGGACCATCGAGGCCAGGCCGAGGCCCGACGGCAGCCATAAGAGCGCGCAGACGGTGACGTAACGGCGGCGAACGGTCCGCAGTTCGGTCGGGTTGGTCAGCTCGGTCACGAGGCGCCCTCGCGGTCCGCGTCCCCGCGGTCGTGCGGGGCGAGCGGCAGACCGGCGGTGAGGAACATGACGTTCTCGGCGCGGGGGTCGTCCGCGTCCCGGGCCGTCAGCTCCTCCAGCTTCCGGGCCACGGCGCCCCAGAGCTCGGTGAGCGACTCGGCCGTCAGCCGGGGCATGAGGTCGCTGATCCCCGACGGCTCCACCCACTCCTGGCCCAACCGCCCTGCGGCCATGTCCGCCTCATGCCGGGCGAGGGACATCTCCAGGTGCTCCAGCTGCCGCCGCCGCGCCAGGCTGACGAAGGCACGGCCCGCCTCGGACGACTCCATCGCCTCGTTGCTCCAGGACGTCACGGTGTGCTGGGCCCGCCAGCGCCGCTCCCGCCCGTCACGATGCTCGGCCTCCGTGATGAACGCGTACTTCGCCAGCACCCGCAGGTGGTAACTGGTCGACGCCGACGACTCCCCCGTCCGCGCGGCGAGCTCACTGGCCGTGGCGGGCCCGTCCTGACGCAGCAGCCCGAGCAGCCGGATGCGCAGGGGGTGCGTGAGGGCCTTCAGGGCGTCCGTGTCGTGCTCGGGGTCGAGTACGCGCTTGTGCTCGTCGCTGTCCATGCCGGGAGGGTAGGCCGCCACCGGGATTCGACAAAAGAGTTTTTGCAAAATTTGTTTTGTAGAGTAGGGAGGGCGGGAAAGGACTAAGGTCGGGGACATGGCTTCTGAAGGCACGGAGTACGACGGGACGGGCGACACGAAGGCCGTGGATCCGAAGACCGTGGAGGCCAAGAGCGTGGATCCGAAGGCCGCAGACCCGAAGACGCTGGACCCGAAGGTCGCTGCGGCCATCGCCGCTGCCGAGGCCGCCGGGCCGCAGAGCGGCCAGACCGTCCGTGTCGACAGTTGGATCTGGGCCGTACGCCTCGTCAAGACCCGTTCCCTGGGCGCCACCGCCTGCCGGGGCGGACACGTCCGCGTCAACGGCGAGCGAGTGAAGCCCGCCCACGCGGTGCGCGTCGGCGACGAGGTGCGCGTACGGCACGAGGGCCGGGAGCGGGTCGTCGTCGTGACACGGCTCATCCGCAAGCGGGTCGGCGCCCCGGTGGCCGCCCAGTGCTACATCGACAACTCCCCGCCGCCCCCGCCCCGAGAGGCCGTCGCCCCGGCCGGCATCCGCGACCGCGGCGCGGGCCGCCCGACGAAGCGGGACCGCCGCGAAATGGAACGGCTGCGCGGCCTGGCCGGCCCGGGCCCTGTACCGGACCCGGGCCCCGGCAGCGGCTTCGGCCGCGGTCCTGGCCCCGGTCCTGGTTCCCGCAGAGGGTCCGGCAAACCGAGGCCGTGAGCAGCGCACTCGGCACGGTCACGCCCGGAGCCGCAGCAGGCGCAGCAGATCCGCGTTGTGCCCCCGCCGCGCCCAGGCGATGAGGGCGAGCGGCACCATCAGGATGACCGGCGTCGCCGCATACTGCCCGTCCATGACGGTGATCTGGACGACGAACGCGCCCACCATCAGCGCACCCAGCGCCATCGCCGCCACCGACTGGAGCACCGGGATCAACAGGGCGACCGCTCCCGCCAGTTCGAGCGCGCCGATGGTGTACATCCCCGCGCTGCCCCAGCCGAGCTTCTCGAACGACTCGGCAGCCGACGGGTGCGCGATCAGCTTGGGCACGGCGCTCGCGATCCCGAACATCAGGGCGAGCAGCACCTGGAGACCACGCAAGGCGATCCGGGCACGCCGCCCGCGTGCGGTCGCGGACTCGGCGACGACGACACCGGCCGGGGCCGAGGGGACGGCGGTGGCGGGAGGGTTGGTCTCGGACATGGAGGTCTCCTGGGGGAAGCGGTCCGTGATGATGTCGCAGGGATAGACCGCCCCTCCCCCTCGAACTCATCGCCGCCCGGCGAATTTCACCCGACCCGCTCCGTCCCCGCCTGCCACGGGCAGAGCCGCCGGAGTCTTTCCGCTGGGTAGGGCGTTGTCCTGCTCACCTCCTGGATCGTGCGGTAGAAGTCCGTCATCACAGCCGCGACCGGGGCATGGCGGGTGAGGATCTTCGCCGTCCCGGGCGGCACCCCGGTGGGCTGCTGCCCTTCGGCCAAGGCCCGTATCAGTGGCCCACGTATCTCCCAGTCCGCGCCGTACAGGGCGGTGACCAGCCAGCTGACGAGATAACTGGCCGTGTAGCAGCGGTCGTAGCCGGTGTGCCGGTCGTAGAAGCCGGTCTCGGTGGGTGAGAGGTCGAAGCGGCTGGACAGGGCGAGTCCGTAGTCGGCGAAGTACAGGCGCCGGCCGTCGGTCAGGACGTTCTCGAAGTGGGCGTCGAAGTGGAGCAGCTCCCGGCTGTTCATGAAGGACGTACCGGCCCGCAGTTCCTCCTCCACGAGCGAGCACGCCCGGTCGAGGGCCGCGCCACCTGCTCGTACCTGGTCCGTGAGCCACGCGTGCAACGTCCAGGGGACATACTCCAGGAACAGCGCGACGCTCGCCGAGGACTCCCGCAGTGCCTCGATACGATGCCGTACCTCCGCGCTCCCTCCCCAGTACGCCACGGCCCGTTCCACATCGGCCAGTTCCTCCGCCAGGGTGGGCGCCTCGTCCGGCAGCACGCGCCAGTGGTACATCAGCGGGAATCCCTGGAACTGCCCGGAGAGCACCCAGTTCGTCGTCATCGTATGGACGGCGACCTCGCGCCACGCCCCGAACCCGGGCCCGCCGACGCCGTACTGGCAGAAGGTGGGGAGCCCGAACACGTTGGCCGTGGACCGGAGGTGCTCCGGCCGCTGCTCCAGGTCCGTCAAGGGCACCCGCTTCACGAAGACCGGCGTGCCGGCCACGTCCGTCCGGGCCGACTTGCCACCGATGCCCGTCCCCAGCGGCACGGCAGCCTCCACCAGCTCACGCAACTCGGCGTCCCCGCGCAGCGCCAGGGAGGTCGACACCGCGTCGTAGCCGGTCAGCCGCCCGGACGCGCCCGCACGGTGCGGTGCCTCACGCACCCTGCCTGCCTTGACCGTCGGGTACCGCCCGCACCCAGACCCGGTCCTCCGTCAGGTACCGGTCCACCCTCAGGCCCGTCTCCCCCAGTGCCTCCTCGAACTGTTGCCTCGTCAGTGGTCGGGCCCGGAACGTCTGGGTCCAGACCGCGTCCGGGAACTCGTACTGCGCGTGAACCGAGTTGACGCCGTCGCCGACCGGCTCCGACGACACGATCCGCACGGTGAAGCCGCTGGGGTCCACCCGCTCGCGCGGCACGTTCACGTGGTAGTCCTCGCCCTCCCGCTGGATCAGCACGGAGCCGCCCTCCGTGACATGCCGCACACACGTGCGCAGCAGGCCCCGCCGCACCTCGGCGTCCCCGGCATGCACGAGGAACGACGCGAGCAGCACCACGTCGAACGTCTCGCCCAGGTCCAGGTCCTCGATCGGGCTGCATATCGTCCGCGCCCCGCGTACCCGCTCCAGCATGTCGGCGGACTCGTCCACCGCCGTGACCTCGAACCCGCGCTCCAGCAGCGCATGGGTCATGCGCCCGACGCCACTGCCCAGCTCCAGGATGCGCGCGCCCGCCGGCACCGCCGACGCGATGATCTCCGGTTCGTCCCCGACGGGCAGCCGTGAGTAGAACTCCACCGCGCAGCCGTCCGGGGTGATGGCCCCGGGTCCCGTCCCTGCGTACCCCTCACGCATTTTCAGCTCCATGCCCGCCCAACGGACCACACCCGCACGCCCGTTCCCGTCCCGCCCGCGTTCACCCGCCCGAGTGAACGAGGTCGCGCGTCGGCCCCTGCTCCCCCTGTTGGTGGGCATCCGGTGTGAGGAGTACGTTGCAAACAGGAGTGGAGATCGCGATGCGTACAGGCAGTGAACCGAGGACGGCGCGCAGTGCCCTGCGGGCGCGCTTCTGGCTGAGCCTGTGGGGGCTGGTCTGGGCGCTCTTCGGGACGGTCGCGTTCACGCTGGCCGGGCGGACCGGCTGGGCGATCGCCTGCGGCGCGCTGCTGCTGGTCGTCACGGTCGACCTCGTCATCGTCCTCAGGCACATCCGCCAGGGCCCGCACTACCAGCCGGGCCCCGACATCCCGCCCTACCGACCACCGGAAGATCATCCCTGAGGAAGACGGATCACCCCTGAGGGGGACAAGAGCGGCCGCTCACGCGTCGAAGCGCGCCGCCTTCAGAAACCGCGGGTTCGGGTCCAGCGCGGCGGCCAGGCGGAAGTGTCGCTTGGCCTGGTCGGGGCGGTTCTGTCGCTCATATGTGCGGGCGAGCGCGAAGTGCGCGAACGCGTTGTCCGGCTCGCGCTCCAGGACGATCGAGAACTCGAGTTCCGCGGGCCGCAGCTGCGCCGCGGCGAAGAAGGCACGGGCGCGCAGCAGCCGCGCGGCGGTGTTCTCCGGGTGCGCGGCGATGACTCGGTCGAGCAGCTTCACCGCGCCCCGCGGGTCCCGCGCGGCGAGCAGTTGCTCGGCGGCACGGAAGTCGATGACGTGCGTCTCCGGTGTACGTCCGGTCGAACCGCTGGTCTCGGGCACGGCAGAGTCCTTCCCTCACTGCAAGGGTTCAACGCCCCAGGGTGGTGCCGCTATTCCTGCGGGGACGGCCGGGACGCCTGCGACCTGCGCTCCAGCTCGGCCCACACGTCCTTCACGCGGCGCTCCAGGTCCGCCAGCGGGACGTCGTTGTCGATGACGATGTCGGCGATCTCCCGGCGCTGCTCGGGGGTCGCCTGGGTGGCCATCCGCGCGCGTGCGTCCTCCTCGGTCATGCCGCGCAGCCGGACGAGCCGGTCGAGCTGGGTTTCGGGGCTCGCCTCGACGACGATCACGACGTCGTACAGCGGCGCCAGGCCGTTCTCCGTGAGGAGCGGGACGTCATGCACGACGACCGCGTCCCCGGCGGCGGCCTCTTCGAGTTCGGAGGAGCGGGCGCCCACGAGGGGGTGCACGATCGCGTTGAGCGTGGCGAGCTTCGCCGCGTCGGCGAAGACGACGGAGCCGAGCCTGGGCCGGTCCAGACTGCCGTCGGCCGCGAGCACCTCCTCGCCGAAGGCCTCCACGACCGCGGCGAGCCCCGGCGTCCCCGGTGCGACGACCTCCCGCGCGATGCGGTCCGCGTCGATCAGCACGGCACCGCGCTCGACGAGCAGCCGTGACACCTCACTCTTGCCGGCGCCGATACCGCCGGTCAGACCCACCTTCAGCATGAGCCGAGCCTAGACGCTCCGCTTGGGATGCCGTGTAGGCCGTGTCGTTTAGGCCGTGTAGGGGGTGCGGGCCGGTGGGGCTGGTCGCGCGGTTCCCCGCGCCCCTGTCGGGGCACGGCTGTCAGCCGTCGCCTTCACGCTCCGCCAGGAACTTCTCGAACTCCCGGCCGATCTCGTCCGCCGACGGGATGTCCGCCGGCTCGGCGAGCATGTTGCCCCGGGTCTCGGCGCCCGCGATCGCGTCGTACTGGTGCTCGAGACCCTCGACGAGCGCGGTGAGGTCCTCGTCGCCCTCGCGGATCTGCCGGTCGATCTCCGTCTGGGTGCGGTGGGCGTCCGAGCGCAGCGCGTGGGCGATGCCGGGCAGCACCAGACCGGTCGCCGCCGTGATGGCCTCCAGGACCGTCAGGGCCGCGTCCGGGTACGGGGAGCGGGCGATGTAGTGCGGGACGTGGGCGGCGACGCCCAGGACGTCGTGCCCCGCCTGGAGCAGGCGGTACTCGACGAGGGACTCGGCGCTGCCGGGCACCTGTGCCTCCTCGAACGGGCTGCGGTGGCCCGGCACGAGGTCGGTGCGGTTGCCGTGCGGGGTCAGGCCGACGGGCCGCGTGTGCGGGACGCCCATCGGGATGCCGTGGAAGTTCACCGACAGGCGGACGCCGAGCCGCTCCACGATCTGCTTCACGGCCGCGGCGAAACGCTCCCACTCCACGTCCGGCTCGGGGCCGGACAGCAGCAGGAACGGCGCTCCCGTGGCGTCCTGGACCAGCCGCACCTCGATCGCGGGGTCCTCGTAGTCGCTCCAGCGGTCGCGCTTGAACGTCAGCAGCGGGCGGCGCGCGCGGTAGTCCACGAGCCGGTCGTGGTCGAAGCGGGCGACGACCTGGTGGGGCAGCGAGTCGAGCACCCGGTCGACGATCTGGTCGCCCGTCTCGCCCGCGTCGATGTATCCGTCGAAGTGGTAGAGCATGACAAGACCGGCCGACTCCTGGGCCAGCGCCATGTCGACGACGGCCAGCCCCTTCGGCTCCCATGCGTACAAGCTCTGCGGATCAAGCACAGTGACCGCTCCTCCTCGTGTTCCTACTCCACAACGCCGTTGCGGGCATGGGCATTCCCGGAGGAGGAGAACTTCGATCTTGGCGGGCGGGGCGACGCCCTTCTTGAGGGGCGCGGGGAACTGCGCGACAAGCCCCCGCCGGCCGGCGGTCGAAAACCGAGCCCGACACACACCGAGGGCCCGCACCGGGAAAGGTACGGGCCCTCAGTCAGGAGCTACAGCTCAGTGGGCGTTCAGCTCTGCCCACCCGCCAGCTTCTCTCGCAGGGCGGCAAGCGCCTCGTCCGAGGCCAGCGCGCCGGAGTTGTCCGGGCCCTCGGAGGAGTACGAACCGCCACCACCGGACGCGGCCGGAGCGGCGGCCTCGCCACCACCCTCGGCAGCGGCCTTCTCGTCCGCCTCGCGGGACTTGATGACCTGCGCCTGGTGCTGCTCGAAGCGCTGCTGCGCCTCGGCGTACTGGCGCTCCCACTCCTCGCGCTGCTTCTCGTAGCCCTCGAGCCAGTCGTTGGTCTCGGGGTCGAAGCCCTCGGGGTAGATGTAGTTGCCCTGGTCATCGTAGGACGCGGCCATGCCGTACAGGGTCGGGTCGAACTCGACCGTCGACGGGTCGGCACCGAAGGCCTCGTTGGCCTGCTTCAGCGAGAGGCTGATGCGGCGGCGCTCGAGGTCGATGTCGATGACCTTGACGAAGATCTCGTCGTTGACCTGGACGACCTGCTCCGGGATCTCCACGTGGCGCTCGGCCAGCTCGGAGATGTGGACCAGACCCTCGATGCCCTCGTCCACGCGGACGAACGCACCGAACGGGACCAGCTTCGTGACCTTGCCGGGCACGACCTGGCCGATCTGGTGGGTGCGGGCGAACTGCTGCCACGGGTCTTCCTGGGTCGCCTTCAGCGACAGGGAGACGCGCTCGCGGTCCATGTCGACGTCGAGGACCTCGACCGTGACCTCCTGGCCGACCTCGACGACCTCGGAGGGGTGGTCGATGTGCTTCCAGGACAGCTCGGAGACGTGGACCAGACCGTCGACGCCACCCAGGTCCACGAAGGCACCGAAGTTGACGATCGAGGAGACGACGCCGGAACGGACCTGACCCTTCTGGAGGGTCGTGAGGAACGTCTGGCGGACCTCGGACTGGGTCTGCTCCAGCCAGGCACGGCGGGACAGGACCACGTTGTTGCGGTTCTTGTCCAGCTCGATGATCTTGGCCTCGAGCTCCTTGCCCACGTAGGGCTGGAGGTCGCGAACGCGGCGCATCTCGACCAGGGAGGCCGGGAGGAAGCCACGGAGGCCGATGTCGAGGATGAGACCACCCTTGACGACCTCGATGACGGTACCGGTGACGATCCCGTCCTCTTCCTTGATCTTCTCGATGGTGCCCCAGGCACGCTCGTACTGGGCGCGCTTCTTCGAGAGGATCAGGCGGCCTTCCTTGTCCTCCTTCTGGAGAACAAGGGCCTCGATCTCGTCGCCGACGGCGACGACCTCGTTGGGGTCGACGTCGTGCTTGATCGAGAGCTCGCGGCTCGGGATCACACCTTCGGTCTTGTAACCGATGTCGAGCAGGACCTCGTCCCGGTCGACCTTCACGATGACGCCGTCGACGATGTCGCCGTCGTTGAAGTACTTGATCGTCTCGTCGATCGCGGCGAGGAAGGCTTCCTCGTTACCGATGTCGTTGACCGCTACCTGCGGAGTGGTGGCGGTGGTCTCGGTGCTGCTCGTCATGTGGGAAAGGGCTCCGGTACGGACATTGAAGTCGTAGGTACTGCTACGCCGGGAGCCCGTTTCGCTCTGCAGAAGCCGGACAGCCAAGGAAGCGCCACACAAGATCGGTGGCGCCTCGACAACCGAGGGGACATACATACAGATGCGAGCGCAGCCTGCTACGTCTGAGGTGCGCAGGCCCGCAGCGCAACTTGTAGCATACGGGGGCAGCCGGGCAGGGTCAATGCGCGAAGCCGCCCACCCGGGGCGGAACACCGCATACCCGGCACAAGTCGTGTCGTCCGAGGCCACGCAGGGCGTGTGACGCCCCTTCGGGACACCTCCGGGACCGGCTGGACGGAAGAGTACGACGAGGGAGCCGATCATCCAAGAGCCCGAAGCGTCCGAACCGGAGGCGACCCGGCGTGACGCAGATGCCACCGAGAGCTCCCGGGCCAACCGGGGCTGGTGGGACCGCAACGCGGACGAGTACCAGACCGAGCACGGCACCTTCCTCGGCGACGACCGCTTCGTGTGGGGCCCCGAGGGTCTGGACGAGGTGGAGGCCGAGCTGCTCGGCCCGCCGGAGGAGCTGAAGGGCAAGAACGTCCTGGAGATCGGCGCGGGCGCGGCGCAGTGCTCGCGCTGGCTGGCCGGCCAGGGAGCCCGCCCGGTGGCCCTGGACATCTCGCACCGGCAGCTGCAGCACGCGCTGCGCATCGGCGGACCGTTTCCCCTGGTGTGCGCCGACGCCGTGGCGCTGCCCTTCGCGGACGGCTCGTTCGACCTGGCCTGCTCGGCGTACGGCGCGCTGCCCTTCGTCGCCGATCCGCGCCTGGTGCTGCGGGAGGTGCGCCGGGTGCTGCGGCCCGGGGGCCGTCTGGTCTTCTCGGTGACGCACCCGATCCGCTGGGCCTTCCCGGACGAGCCCGGCCCGGAGGGACTGTCGGTGTCGGGTTCGTACTTCGACCGCACGCCCTACGTCGAGCAGGACGAGGAGGGCCACGCGGTCTACGTGGAGCACCACCGCACGCTCGGCGACCGCGTCCGGGACGTGGTGGCCTCGGGCTTCCAGCTGGTGGACCTGGTGGAGCCGGAGTGGCCGGCCTGGAACACCTCCGAGTGGGGCGGCTGGTCGCCGCTGCGCGGGAACCTGATCCCCGGAACGGCGATCTTCGTGTGCGTACGAGACTGAGTGCGTGATCCGTTACGACGCTCTGGACGCCCTGCCCGTACGCGGTGCCCTGCCCGCCCTGGAGGACGCCCTGGAGGGGCACGGGACCGCCGTGCTCGTGGCACCGCCCGGGACCGGCAAGACGACCCTGGTGCCCCTGGCCCTGGCGGGGCTGCTCGGGGAGGGGCCCCGGCGGCGGGTGATCGTCGCCGAGCCGCGACGGATCGCGGTCCGGGCGGCGGCGCGGCGGATGGCGTGGCTGCTGGGCGAGAAGGTCGGCGAGAGCGTCGGCTACACCGTGCGCGGGGAACGCGTCGTCGGGCGGCACACACGCGTGGAGGTCGTCACGACCGGTGTGCTGGTGCAGCGGGTGCAGCGGGACCAGGAGCTGGGCGGTACGGACGTGGTGGTGCTCGACGAGTGCCACGAGCGGCATCTGGACGCGGACACGGCGGCGGCGTTCCTGTGGGACGTGCGGCAGACGCTCCGTCCGGAACTGCGGCTGGTGGCCGCCTCGGCGACGACCGACGCGCAGGGGTGGGCCGAACTGCTGGGCGGCGCTCCGGTGGTCGAGGCCCGCGGGACGGCGTATCCGGTGGAGGTCGTGTGGGCGCCGCCGGTTCGGCCCGTACGGCCGCCGCACGGGATGCGGGTGGATCCGGCGCTGCTGACGCATGTGGCGTCGGTGGTGCGGCGGGCACTGGCCGAGCGGGACGGGGACGTGCTGTGTTTCCTGCCGGGCGTGGGTGAGATCGCCCGGGTCGCCGGGCAGCTCGGGGGGCTCGGGGACGTCGAGGTGCTGCAGGTGCACGGGCGGGCGTCCGCGGCCGTCCAGGACGCCGTGCTGGCCGGCGGGGAGCGGCGCCGGGTGGTGCTGGCCACGTCGGTGGCGGAGTCGTCGCTGACGGTTCCCGGTGTGCGCGTGGTCGTCGACTCCGGGCTGGCGCGGGAACCACGCGTCGACCACGGCCGCGGGCTGAGCGCGCTGACGACGGTACGGGCGTCGCAGGCGGCCGGGCGGCAGCGGGCGGGGCGGGCCGGGCGTGAGGCGCCCGGGGCCGTGTACCGGTGCTGGGCGGAGGCCGAGGACGCGCGTCTGCCGCGTTTCCCGTCGCCGGAGATCAAGGTGGCCGACCTGACGGCGTTCGCGCTTCAGGTGGCCTGCTGGGGGGGTCCGGACGCGTCCGGGCTGGCGTTGCTGGATCCGCCGCCGGGCGGGGCGATGGCGGCGGCGCGGGATGTTCTGGCGGCGGTGGGGGCCGTCGACTCCGCCGGCCGGGCCACGGAGCGGGGCGCTGCGCTGGCTCGGCTGGGGGTTCATCCGCGGCTGGGACGGGCCTTGGTGGATTCCCTTCCCTTCATGGGGGCCGAGTGCGCCTCGGAAATCGTCGCCCTGTTGAGCGAGGAGGCGCCTCGGGAGTACGGCGATGATCTCGCGGGTGCGTTGCGTCGTGCCCGGCGTGGGGGTGACGCCTACTCCGGGCGGTGGCGGAGCGAGGTTCGGCGGCTGCGGGCCGTCGTTTCGGGGGTTTCCCACCCGCTCATCCGTAGCTCGCATCAAGAGGCACAAGTCGACGCGAGGGCGAACTCCTCGGAGGAACACCAGGTGGGGCTCGTCGCCGCTCTCGCCTTTCCCGAGCGTGTCGCCAAGGCCGACGGTGGGTCGTATCTCATGGCGTCGGGAACCCGTGCCGAGGCCGGCGACGGGAGCGCGCTGCGCGGTTCCCCCTGGATCGCTGTCGCCATGGCCGACCGGCCCGTCGGCAAGGGCCACGCGCGCGTGCAGCTCGGGGCTGTCGTCGACGAGGAGACCGCCCGGCTCGCGGCCGGCGCGTTGCTGGAGGAGCGGGACGAGGTCTTGTGGGACGGCGGCGACGTCGTGGCGCGGCGGGTCGAGCGGCTGGGGGCCGTGGAGGTGGCGGCGCGGCCGCTGAAGGACGCCGATCCGGGGCTGGTACGCGGTGCGCTGCTCGACGGGCTGCGGCGTGAGGGGTTCGGGGTGCTGCGCTGGTCGCCGGAGGCCGGTGTCCTGCGGCAGCGGCTGGCGTTTCTGCGGCTGCATCTCGGTGAACCGTGGCCCGACGTGTCCGACGACGCGCTCCACGCGCGCGTGGAGGAGTGGCTGGAGCCGGAGCTGAGCCGGGCCCGGCGGCGGGCCGATCTGGCGCGGATCGACGCCGGAGAGGCGCTTGCGCGGCTGCTGCCCTGGGCCTCCGGAGAGGCCGGGCGGCTCGACGAGCTCGCCCCCGAGCGGATCACGGTGCCGAGCGGGTCGAGGATCCGCGTCGACTACTCCCGGCCCGAGCAGCCCGTACTGGCGGTGAAGTTGCAGGAGATGTTCGGGCTCCAGGAGTCGCCACGGGTCGCCGGGGTGCCGTTGCTCGTGCATCTGCTGTCCCCGGCCGGGCGTCCGGCCGCCGTCACGGCCGACCTCGCCTCGTTCTGGAAGGAGGGCTACAAGGGCGTGCGGGCGGAGCTGCGCGGGCGCTATCCGAAGCATCCCTGGCCCGAGGACCCGGCCGGGGCGGAACCCACCCGGTACACCAGCGCCCGGCTCAGGCGCTGACGGCCGCCGGTCAGGCGCTGACCGGTGACGGTTCCTCGGCATCCGTGGGGGCCGGGCCGGACGGGCGGCGGCTGCGGGCCTCCAGGTAGAGCGCGAGGGCCAGCAGGAGGATGCCGAGAGCCAGGGAGCCCCACGGCAGGTAGGACGTCATCAGCAGGATGAGCAGGCGCTGGGACTTCACCAGGTCGACGGTGTGCGTGATGTAGTCCTCGCGCATCTTCACGTGCCCGGCGAACGCGGTCACCTTCTCCCGGTCTCCGAGGAGGGTGCCGCCGCGCAGCTCCTCCTTGTGGAGTTCCTCGCCGTAGACGGGGGCGCCGGTGACGGGTTCGACCCAGAACTTGCGGACCGTGGTGTACCAGCGGGTCGTGCCGGTCTCTGCGACGGACTCGAGGGTGAGGCCCTTCACGGGCAGGGTCTTCGGGATCCGCACCTTGGTCCAGGGGATGGTCTGCTCGAAGTAGTAGACCTCCAGGCCGCGGAAGTCCTGGGTGCCCTTGTAGTGGATGGGGGCGGTGACGCGGGCCTGGGCGTCGAAGTACTCGTAGTCCCGTTTCTCCGTGAGGAACGGCCATTTGAACTCGATGCCCTCGCGGCGCACCGGGTCGCCGTCGACCATCTCGCCGGTGGCGTGGACGGGGTCCTGGGTGTGGGCGTCGAAGACGTAGCGCTCGGGGATCTTCGACACCATCTCGCCGTCGGGGCCGACGACGTAGGACAGGCCGTCCCAGACGACCACGTCGCGGCCCGCCGACTCCTCGATCCGCTCGGAGGCCTCCACGTTGCCCTTGAGGGTCTGCACGATGGTGACCTTGGGGACGGTGCGGGCCCGCATCGTGCCGTAGTCGAGGAGGGTGGCGTTCTGCGCCTCCAGGACCATGTCCTGGTACTGGTTCGCGGGGACCTTGGCGAGGCGCGGGAAGGCGTACCAGCGCAGCAGCGGGGACAGCGCCGCGAAGAACACGGCGAGGGCGAGCAGGACCAGGCCGGCCTTGCGGCGCATCTCGGCCTCCCTCCCGGGCGGGCGGTCAGGGGTGTGCGGGCACCGTCGTCAGCAGGGGCTTCGGGGACGTGCCGCCCGAGGGCTGTGCGAGGGCGGTCAGCGTCAGGACCACGGCGAACGCGGCGGCGAGACCGATGGCGGCGGCGACAAGGGCACGCATACGGGGCCTCCCCACGAACGGAGCTGATGCACCGTCAGGTTTCCCGGCACCGTAGCAACGCGCGGCGGAGATGAGAACACGTTGCACACACAACGACGCCCCTCTTGAAAGAGGGGCGTCGTCCGTCGTACCTGAGAGCTACGCGCTCGGACTGGCCGAAGGGCTCGGTGAGGACGTCTCGGCAGCCGCCACGGTCAGTTCGACGGTGAGGGTCGCTCCGCCTTCGGTGTTGACGCGGAGCAGGAACGTGCCGCTGGTGTCGTCCGCGTAGAGCCTGGGCAGCGTCAGCAGTCCCTTCGCGTCCGTCTTGAGGCCCGTCAGGGTGCGTACGGCCTTGCCGTCGGCGTCCTTGAAGTAGGGGCCCTTGTCGTTGGCGGTCGGGTCGTCGGCCGACTTGATCAGGGTGGCGGTTGCCGCGACGCCGTCGGCGACGGCGCCCTGGTACGTCGCCTTCACCTGGACCCGGTTGGCGAACTCGCCGCCCGGAACACAGGTCAGCGGGGCGTCGCCGGTGCGCGCGAGCTTGTCGGCGGCGCGCTCGGTGACGGTGGCCGTGTAGTCGAGGCCCGCTACCGTGCGGCCCACGACGGTGGCCCGGACGGTGACGTCGCCCGTCTTCTCGCCCGCCTGGAGTGCGGGCGCGACGGCCACTCCGGAGCTGTTGGTGGCGACCGTGGCCACGCTCTCGCCGCCCGCGAAGGTGGTGTCCGTGTCGCCGAGGATCGTGAAGCGGATCCTGACCTTGGCGACGGCCTTGCCGGCCTTCGTCTCGGCGCGGGTGCTGATCCGCTTGGTGAACGCGTCACCCGCCATCGCGGTGAGCTTCGCCGTCCCGGCGTCCTCCAGGTGGTGCACCGTGTCGGTGGGCGTGGGGGGCGTCGAGGGCGGCGTGCTCGGGGAGTTCGGCGGGGTCGTGGGCGGAGTGGAGGGCGGGGTGGTGGGCTTCGTGGGCTGGGTGCCGCCCCCGCCGGGCTTGTCGGGCCTGGGACTCGGCCTGGGCTTGGAGCCGCCCCCTGCCTGCGTGCCGGGTGTGCTCGGCGTGGAGGGGCTGGGGCTCGCCCCGGCCCCGTCGTCGCTGCGGTTGCCGGGCAGCGTGCCCGTGCCGTCGGGGACTTCGTGCGTACCCTTGCGGTAGTACTCCAGCCACCGCATGACCAGGTTCAGGTACTCACGCGAGTTGTTGTAGCTGAGGATCGCGCGGTCGAGGTCGTTCTGGTCGGACAGGTCCCAGTTGTTGCGGCACAGGTAGTGGCCGGCGGCGAGTGCGGCGTCGTAGACGTTGTTGGGGTCCTTCTTGCCGTCACCGTTGCCGTCGCGGCCGGCCCAGGCCCAGGTGGACGGGATGAACTGCATGGGGCCGACGGCCTGGTCGTAGCTGCTGTTGCCGTCGTAGGCGCCGTTGTCGGTGTCCCTGATGAGGGCGAAGCCGTTGCCGTCGAGCTGCGGGCCGAGGATCGGCGAGATTGTGGTGCCGTCGGCGGTGACACGGCCGCCGCGGGCCTGGCCCGATTCCACCCGGCCGATGGCCGCGAGGAGTTGCCAGGGCAGGTTGCAGCCGGGCTTGGAGTCGCGCAGCGCGGCCTCGGCCTTCTTGTAGGCGTCGAGGACGGTGGCGGGGATGCCCGCCTCCGGGGTGCCGGAGGGCGTGGGGGCCGGCCCGGTGCTCGGTGACGGGCTCGGGCTGTTGAGCGGCGGCAGGTCCGTGTAGTACGGCGAGTTGCCGGTGGCGCTGCCGTCGGAGGCACTCGCGTCGGGTGAGGGCGTGGCGTCCGCGGTCGGCTGTCTGCCGTGGTCGTTCACGCCCGGAGCCTGGGAGGCGGACAGGGCCGCGACCGCTACCGCGGCCACGGCGGTGGTTGCCGCCCCCTTGCACAGCCTCCTGCCGAATTGCGCCGCCATAGAGTGAACCCCTCCCGTGGACGCCCGAGCGCCCGTCTCTGTCTGTCGCGCGCTTGTGTTGCGTACGCGTACTTCTGTTGCGCTCGCTCTGTTGTGACGATCGACCGGCCCCAGCGGTTGCCCTCCGACAGGCCCGTCTCCTGCCACCGGCACGGTGACCCTGGCGACCCTACGACAACTTCCTTTGCTCGGGCACCCGTTCGTGCCCGTTTTTCACCAGTTGGTCATGCGGCGGGCGCGGTGGGAGGGCCGGTGTTCGGAATCCCGCATACTGGGCCCTCGATCGCCCGGGCAACGACCGTCACGAGGAGCCGAGTTGCCGTTCACGCTGAGCCATGCGGCAGCCGTACTGCCCGCCGTACGCACCGACGGCACCGGCCGGGGCCCGCTGGTGCCCGCCGTGCTCGTGGCGGGTTCCTTCGCGCCCGACATGACCTATTACGCGGCGAGCGCGGTGTCGGGGGCGATGGAGTTCGGTGACGTCACGCACTCGTTCCCGGGTGTGTTCACGGTCGATGTGCTCATCGCCTGGGCGCTGGTGGGGCTGTGGCTGCTGCTGCGCGAACCACTGGTGGCGCTGCTGCCTCGGGCCCGCCAGGGGCGGGTCTCCGCGCTGGTGCGGTGCGGAGCGCCACGCGCGCGTGTGCGGCCGTCCCTGGTGCTGGGGTGGTACGCGTCCGCGGTGCTCGGCGCGCTGACCCATGTCGTGTGGGACGCGTTCACGCATCTCGACCGGTGGGGGATGCGGCTGTTTCCGGTGCTGGGCCGGGAGGTGGCGGGTTCGCCGCTGTACTGGTACCTGCAGTACGGCGGTTCGGCGGTGGCCGCTGTCGTGATCGCCGTGTTCGTGGCGACGGCCGTGCGGCGGGCGCCGGTGCGCGAGCCGGTGGGGGTCCCCGCTCTGTCGGTACGGGACCGGTGGCTGGCCGGTGCGGTGATCGGCGGCTTCGCGCTGGCGGGGGCGGTGCAGCGGGCGTCGCGGTGGTGGGCCTACTGGGCTTCGAGCGCGAAACCGTGGGAGATCATTCCGACGGTGTGCTTCGGGGCGGGCGCGGGGCTCGTCCCGGCGCTGCTGCTGTACGCCGTGGGGGTCAGGGCGTGGCGTCCGGCTCCGGTCCCGGCCCCGGGCGGTCCTGACCGCCTCGATGACGCGGAGCCGAGCCGGTCTGCCGCTCGCTGAGGGGTGCTGTCGTCGCGATGTACACGGTGATGGTGGTGTGTGCGGGGCGGCGGGGCCGTGGGAGCAGGGTCAGGACGAGCGTCAGGTAGCTGCGGGCCAGGTCCGCCCAGGGGCGGCCGGTCCTGCCGGGGCGGTCGGCAGGGCCCCGGTGCTGGGCTGCAGGGGCTTTGCCGCTGGTGAGACCGAGGATTTCGGCCACGTCGTCCGGGCTGGTGAGACCTGGGACGGCGGACAGGTCGCCGGCACCGGTGAGACCCGGGAGGCCCGTCATGTCGCCGGCGCCGGTGCGACCGGTCGCGGCGGACGCCTCGGCGGCGCGTGTGGGATCGGCCGGCCGTCGGCCCTTGGCCAGGCGCTGCCGGAGGTCCGCCGTCGTGCGGCGCAGGGCCGTGGTGAGGCCGGCGGGGACGCGGACCGTGCTTGCGGCGGCCGCGAAGGGCGGGACCGGCGGGAGTGCCACGCCTGGGGCCGTGCGGCAAAGGAGCGTGCGTATACCCATGCCCGCATCCTTGCGACCGCCGGGGGCGGGGGCCTTTTGTCGGGGGCCACGCGAGTGACGTTTCTGCGGGGGTTCAGCGGGGTGGGGGGCGGCGGCCCCAGCTCAGGACCTGGCCGGGGGCACCCCGAAGTGGAGGGCGGGTGCCCCCCGGCCCAAGAATTCGGCCGAGGGCACCCCGCGCCGGGGTTAGTGCGCCGCCGACTCCCAGTCCGGACCCGCGCCCAAGGGGACGCGGAGGTGGACGGCGTTCCCCATCTCGCGAGCGAGTGGCTTCCGCCCCGGTCCACCGGGGTGGGAGGCGGGTGCCCCCGGCTCAAGACCCGGCCGAAGGCACTGCGCGCCGGGCTCAGTGCGCCGCCGACTCCCAGTCCGGACCCGCGCCCACCGAGACGCCCAGGGGGACACGGAGGTGGACGGCGTTCGCCATCTCGCGGCGGACGAGGTCCTCGGCGGCCGCCCGCTCGCCGGGGGCGATCTCCAGCACGATTTCGTCGTGGACCTGGAGCAGCATGCGGGAGGCGAGGCCGGCCTCCTTCAGCGCGCTGTCCACCTTGAGCATGGCGATCTTGACGATGTCGGCCGCCGTGCCCTGGATGGGCGCGTTGAGGGCCATGCGCTCGGCGGCCTCACGCCGCTGGCGGTTGTCGCTGTTGAGGTCGGGGAGGTAGCGGCGGCGTCCGAAGAGCGTCGCCGTGTAGCCCGTCGCCCGGGCCTCGTCGACCGCCCGGCGCAGATAGTCCCGTACGCCGCCGAACCGCTCGAAGTACGCGTCCATCAGGGCGCGGGCCTCCGCCGCCTCGATGTTCAGCTGCTGGGAGAGGCCGAAGGCGGACAGCCCGTAGGCCAGGCCGTACGACATGGCCTTGATCTTGCGGCGCATCTCGGCGTCCACCGCGGTCGGCTCGACCGAGAAGACCTGGGAGGCGGCCGTGGTGTGCAGGTCCTCACCGGAGGTGAACGCCTCGATCAGGCCCTCGTCCTCGGAGAGGTGGGCCATGACGCGCAGTTCGATCTGGCTGTAGTCGGCCGTCATCAGGGACTCGAAGCCCTCGCCGACGACGAAGCCGCGGCGGATCGCGCGGCCCTCGTCGGTGCGGACCGGGATGTTCTGCAGGTTCGGGTCCGTCGAGGACAGGCGGCCGGTGGCGGCGACCGTCTGGTTGAACGTGGTGTGAATGCGGCCGTCCGCGGCGATGGTCTTGATCAGGCCCTCGACGGTGACCCGCAGCTTGGCCTGCTCGCGGTGGCGGAGCATGATCACCGGCAGTTCGTTGTCCGTCTGTGTGGCGAGCCAGGCGAGCGCGTCGGCGTCCGTGGTGTAGCCGGTCTTCGTCCGCTTCGTCTTGGGCAGGGCCAGCTCGCCGAAGAGGACCTCCTGGAGCTGCTTGGGCGAGCCCAGGTTGAACTCGTGCCCCGCTGCCGCGTGGGCCTCCTTCACGGCCTGCTGGACGGCGCCGGCGAACATCTGCTCCATGGCCTCCAGGTGGGGCCGGTCGGCCGCGATGCCATGCCGCTCCATGCGGGCGAGCAGCGCGGACGTGGGCAGCTCCATGTCGCGCAGCAGGTCGGCGGCGCCGACCTCCTCCAGGCGGCCCTCGAAGGCCTCGCCCAGGTCGAGGACGGCGCGGGCCTGGATCATCAGGGCCTCGGCCTCGGCGCCCTCGTCCGCGCCGAAGGCGAGCTGGCCGTCGGCCGCGGCGGCGGGGGCCAGCTCACGGTGCAGGTACTCCAGGGACAGCGCGTCCAGGTCGAAGGAGCGGCGGCCCGGCTTGACCAGGTAGGCGGCGAGCGCGGTGTCCATGGTCACGCCCTCGACGCTCCAGCCGTGCTCGGCGAAGACCCGCATGGCGCCCTTGGCGTTGTGGAAGATCTTGGGCCGGGCGGCGTCGGCGAGCCAGGCCGCGAACGCCGTCTCGTCGGCCTCGTCCAGCTGGGAGGGGTCGAACCAGGCGGCCGCTCCGCCGGGCGCGGCGAGCGCGACCTCGGCGACCGAGCCGGCGCCGAGCGCCCAGGCGTCGACCGTGGCGACGCCGAGGGGCCCGGTGCCGTGTTCGGTGAGCCAGCCGGTCAGCTCGCCGGTGCCGAGCACCGTGCCGTCCAGCTGCACGCCGTCCGTGCTGATGGGGGTGGTCTCGGCCTCCTCGGCGCCGGGGTCGACGGCGAAGAGCCGCTCGCGCAGGGAGGGGTTGCGGATCTCCAGGGTGTCCAGGACCATCGCGACGGCCTTGCGGTCGTAGGCGGTCCGCTCCAGGTCCGTGACGCCCTTGGGCAGCTCGACCTGGCGCTCCAGCTCCGTGAGCCGGCGGTTGAGCTTGACCGCTTCCAGGTGGTCGCGCAGGTTCTGCCCGGCCTTGCCCTTGACCTCGTCCACGCGCTCGACGAGTTCCGCGAAGGAGCCGAACTGGTTGATCCACTTCGCGGCGGTCTTCTCACCGACGCCGGGGATGCCGGGGAGGTTGTCGGAGGGGTCGCCGCGCAGGGCCGCGAAGTCGGGGTACTGCGCGGGCGTCAGCCCGTACTTCTCGAAGACCTTCTCGGGGGTGAAGCGGGTCAGCTCGGAGACGCCCTTGGTCGGGTACAGCACGGTCGTGTGCTCGCTGACCAGTTGGAAGGAGTCACGGTCGCCGGTGACGATCAGTACCTCGAAGCCCTCGGCCTCGGCCTGCGTGGCGAGGGTGGCGATGACGTCGTCCGCCTCGAAGCCGTCGACCGCGAAGCGGGCCGCGCCCATCGCGTCGAGGAGCTCGCAGATCAGCTCGACCTGCCCCTTGAACTCGTCGGGGGTCTTGGAGCGGTTCGCCTTGTACTCCGTGAACTCCTGCGACCGCCAGGTCTTGCGGGAGACGTCGAAGGCGACGGCGAAGTGCGTGGGCGCCTCGTCGCGCAGTGTGTTGGCCAGCATCGACGCGAAGCCGTAGATCGCGTTCGTCGGCTGGCCCGTCGCGGTGGTGAAGTTCTCCGCGGGCAGCGCGAAGAACGCTCGGTAGGCCAGCGAGTGCCCGTCCATGAGCATCAGTCGTGGGCGGCTGCCGCCGGAGGTCTGGTCGGTCGTCTTCGATGCTGTCTCTGCCACGCCCCCGATCCTGCCACGCCCCACTGACACTCGGCCCCGGCCCCGACACCGCGCACGCCCGGGACGACCGTCGCCACGGCCCTCCCCACGCGCGTGCGCCCGGGCCGGGCCGCCGCACCAGCCCTCCCGACGCATGCCCCGGGGGCGGGCCGTCGCCCCCGGCCCTCCCGACGCGTACGCCCAGGGGCCGCCGCCCCACAACTCCCGACGCGCGTGCGCCCGGGGGCGGGCCGCCGCCCCGGCCCCCCGACGCGTGCCCCCGGGGCGGCCCGTCGCCCCAGCCCTCCCCTCACGCGACGTCACCGCAGCGTGCGAGGATCGGAGACGTACCTCACAGCGCGGTCGAAGGGGAGTGTGCGATGGCGACGAAGCCGCCCAAGAGTGATCCGGTTCAGGACGCGCCGCAGGTCGCCGGACCGCAGCACGCGGCAGCGGGCCTCCCCGCGATCGGGCACACGTTGCGAGTCGCCCAGCAGCAGATGGGTGTGAAGCGCACGGCGCTGACGCTGCTGAGCGTGAACCAGAAGGACGGCTTCGACTGCCCGGGCTGTGCCTGGCCGGAGCCGGAGCACCGGCACAAGGCGGAGTTCTGCGAGAACGGCGCGAAGGCCGTCGCCGAGGAGGCCACGCTGCGCCGGGTCACGCCGGAGTTCTTCGCCGCGCACCCGGTCGCCGACCTGGCCGGCCGCAGCGGCTACTGGCTGGGCCAGCAGGGCCGCCTCACCCACCCCGTGTACCTCCCCGAGGGCGGCACGCACTACGAGCCGGTGACCTGGGAGCGCGCCTTCGACATCGTCGCCGAGGAGATCGCCGCCCTCGCCTCCCCCGACGAGGCCGTCTTCTACACCTCGGGCCGCACCAGCAACGAGGCCGCGTTCCTCTACCAGCTCTTCGCCCGCGAGCTCGGCACGAACAACCTGCCCGACTGCTCGAACATGTGCCACGAGTCGTCCGGCTCGGCCCTGTCGGAGACGATCGGCATCGGCAAGGGCAGCGTCCTGCTGGAGGACCTCTACAAGGCCGACCTGATCATCGTCGCCGGCCAGAACCCGGGGACGAACCACCCGCGCATGCTGTCCGCCCTGGAGAAGGCCAAGGCCAACGGGGCGAGGATCATCAGCGTCAACCCGCTGCCCGAGGCGGGCCTGGAGCGCTTCAAGAACCCGCAGACCCCGCAGGGCATGCTCAAGGGCGCCGCGCTGACCGACCTGTTCCTGCAGATCCGCCTCGGCGGGGACCAGGCCCTGTTCCGTCTGATCAACAAGCTGATCGTCGAGACGCAGGGCGCCGTCGACGAGGCGTTCGTCCGGGAGCACACGCACGGTTACGAGGAGTTCGCGGAGACGGCCCGCGCGGCCGACTGGGACGAGACACTCGCGGCGACCGGCCTGACCCGGGAGGACATCGAGAAGACCCTTGGCATGGTCCTCACCTCCGAGCGGACCATCGTCTGCTGGGCGATGGGGCTCACCCAGCACAAGCACTCGGTGCCGACGATCAAGGAAGTGGTCAACTTCCTTCTCCTGCGCGGCAACATCGGCCGCCCGGGCGCGGGCGTGTGCCCGGTGCGCGGCCACTCGAACGTGCAGGGCGACCGCACGATGGGCATCTTCGAGCGCCCCGCCCCGGCGTTCCTGGACGCCCTGGAGAAGGAGTTCGGCTTCGCCCCGCCGCGCGAGCACGGCTACGACGTCGTACGGGCCATCCGCGCGCTGCGCGACGGCGAGGCGAAGGTCTTCTTCGCCATGGGCGGCAACTTCGTCTCCGCGTCCCCGGACACGGAGGTCACCGAGGCGGCCATGCGGCGGGCCCGGCTGACCGTGCACGTGTCGACGAAGCTGAACCGCTCGCACGCGGTCACGGGCGCGCGCGCCCTGATCCTGCCCACCCTCGGCCGTACCGAGCGGGATCTGCAGGGCAGCGGCGAGCAGTTCGTGACCGTCGAGGACTCGATGGGCATGGTGCACGCCTCCCGGGGCCGGCTGGAGCCCGCGAGCCGGCATCTGCTGTCCGAGCCGGCCATCGTCTGCCGCCTGGCCCGCCGTGTGCTGGGCGAGAACAGCGCCACGCCCTGGGAGGAGTTCGAGAAGGACTACGCGACGATCCGGGACCGCATCGCGCGCGTCATCCCCGGCTTCGAGGACTTCAACGCGCGCGTGGCCCGCCCCGGCGGCTTCACGCTCCCGCACGCCCCGCGCGACGAGCGCCGCTTCCCCACGGCCACCGGCAAGGCCAACTTCACGGCGGCGCCCGTGGAGTACCCGGAGCTGCCCGAGGGCCGTCTGCTGCTCCAGACGCTGCGCTCGCACGACCAGTACAACACCACGGTCTACGGCCTCGACGACCGTTACCGCGGCATCAGGAACGGCCGCCGGGTGGTGCTGGTCAACCCCGAGGACGCGCGTGCCCTGAAGCTAGCGGACGGCGATTACGTCGACCTGGTCAGCGAGTGGAAGGACGGCGTGGAGCGCAGGGCGCCGGGATTCCGCGTCGTGCACTACCCGACGGCCCGGGGCTGCGCCGCCGCGTACTACCCGGAGACCAACGTGCTGGTGCCGCTGGATGCCACGGCGGACACCAGTAACACCCCTGCCAGCAAGTCCGTCGTGGTGCGTCTGGAACAATCGGCGACCGACTGAGCGTTTGCTCAGCCACGAAGGTGAGACCGCTGATCTGGACGAACGGAGACCGGGCCCCATGGGTGAACAACAGCACGTGAAGTTCCCGCAGGAGGTCATCGACGAGTACGCCGCTCTCGGTGTGGACCTCCCGGCCCTGTTCTCCGCGGGCCACCTGGGGACCCGGATGGGCGTCCAGATCGTCGAGGCGTCGGCGGACCGGGTGGTCGGGACGATGCCGGTCGAGGGCAACACCCAGCCCTACGGACTGCTGCACGGCGGGGCCTCCGCGGTGCTGGCCGAGACGCTGGGCTCGGTCGGCTCGATGCTGCACGGCGGCAGCTCCAAGATCGCCGTGGGAGTCGACCTGAACTGCACGCACCACCGCGGGGTGCGCTCCGGCCTCGTCACCGGTGTGGCCACGCCCGTGCACCGGGGGCGTTCGACCGCCACGTACGAAATCGTCATAACCGACGAAAACGATAAAAGGGTGTGCACGGCCCGGCTGACCTGTCTGCTGCGCGATGTGAACCCGGGCGACGAGCAGCTCATCCGCGCCGCGAGCTGACGACGTAGGGAAAACCCTGGAAGGGCGGGCGCGCTCTTGTCGCGGCCGCCCTCGCGCGCTTCACTGACGCTCCACCCCCACAGGAGAAGACCCGTCCCACCCGTAGAAGGGTTTCTCTTGACCTCCGTACGCGCCTTCGCCGTCACCGCAGCGGCCGGTGCCGCCGTGCTCGCCACCGCGCTGCCGTCCTCCGCCATCAACTCCTACAACGCGACGCCCGCCCCCGAACGCACCGAGGTCGGCGCGCTCGTGGCCACTTGGGACAACGACGGCGACCCCGCGACCCCCGACCGGGTCGACTGGGTCTGTTCGGGCACCATGATCGACGCGGACACCTTCCTGACCGCCGCGCACTGCACCTCCGACTGGCCCGACAACGTGCGGTTCTACGTGTCCCTGGACCAGGACGTGCAGTCCGGGCTCGACGCGGCGGCGAAGAAGTACCCGGGCGACCCGGCCGTGCAGGCCGCCGCCGTCGCCGTCCCGGGCACCGCCCACACCCACCCCGACTACCCGGGGCCCGCCTCCGACACCCACGACATCGCGGTGATCGAACTGCCCGCCGCCAAGGTCAAGGACCGCTGGAGCTTCACCCCGGCCACCCTGCCCACCGCGAACCAGCTCGGCAGACTCGGCCCGCAGGGGCTGAACGCCACCGACTGGCTCGTCGCCGGCTACGGCACCCAGGAAGCCGTCAACGGCCCCGGCGGCCAGACCCACCCGGGCGGTGGCGTCCGCATGAAGGCACCCGTCACCTTCGACGCCCTCAACAACTCCTGGGCCCGGCTGGCGATGACCGCCCCGCAGGGCAACGGAGGCGCCTGCTACGGCGACTCGGGCGGCCCCAACTTCGCCGTCATCGGCGGCAGGAGCATCCTCGCCGCCACCACCATCACCGGCGACACCCCCTGCTACGCGACAAACGTGACATACCGCCTGGACACCCCGGGCGCCCGCGCCTTCCTCTCACCGTTCGTGAAGCTCCCGTAACCTCGCGCCCCGGCACGACCGACCGCCCCGCCGCACCACACACCACCAGGTGCGGCGGGGCACCGCCCCCGGGGGGCGGATCCGCCCCCGCTCCCGCGGCCCCATGAGTCGACGAACCCGACCGGGCGCTCGGCCCCGTCAACCCCCGGCCTACTCGGATCGAAGTGGACGTCATCCCCGCAAGCCCGGCCGGCAGGTTCGCCGACCGCCCGCCGCTCGGTCACACCGAGGACGCGCGACCCCGTGAAGGTGGCCGCGACCGCCTCGCCGTTCGTGAATCTGCCGAAGCCCTCGCATGGCGCACCACCAGGTGCGACGGGGCACCACCCGCGGGCTGCGGATCAGCCCCTCGCCCCCGGGACCCAGAGGCAATGAACCTCGCCGGGCGAGGCCCTCGCGCCCGTCAACCCGGCGTGCGCGGCGGAAGTTCGACGGCATCAGCGCCGGCGCGGCACGCCCGGCCGGTTCGCCGGCCGATGGACTGTCCGGTAACCCCGGGGACGCGCGATGACCGCGATCCATGGCCGCGTTCACCCCCTCACCACCGACGGCCGGCCCTGAGCTCCCGCCCCCGGCTCCCGCATGAGCGGGCGATCGAGGCCCGCCCCGGCGCTTACCGGTCCTCACCGATCGAGGCCCGCCCCGGCGCTTACCCGGTCCTCACCAAGCCGGCCGATAAGCCGACCCCCCGCATCACCGCAGAAATCGCCTTTCCCGCCGGGCCGGAACTCCCCCCGGACACGGACTCCCCCTTTTCTCGGCGTAACGCTCCGTAACGCACGTGCAATAGAACAGCTCACTTTCACCTTCGGCCGCACCCACTCCCGGGAACTCGCCGCCCCCGTTCGCACCGCCCGCGCCCCGGTGGCCGCACGATCTCAGCCATGGCCAACCGGAAGTGCGCGTTCTCAGAATGCGGACCAGGGAGAAAATCCACCAAACCCGCCGAGAGGGCCCGCCACCGAAGCCGGGCATCCATCGCGTCATAACAAGAAAGTCACAAGCCAGCCCACGCCGCTGACCCTGCCTCCACACGGGCTTAGAGTCACGGCCAGTCACCGCTCCATCGGGAGTTCGGTACCAGCGCGGCACTCACCCCCCGACCAGGGCGGGCCTGCCTGTGAAAGGACTGATTGTGCGACAGCGTTCCTTGGTGATTCTTACCTCCGTTCTGACGACCGGAGCTCTGACTCTCACCGCCTGCGGCTCCCGAGACGACAGCGGTGACAAGAGCGGAGACAGCGGCAACGGCACCACGCTGACCATCGGCGTCGACGCCCCCCTGTCCGGTGAGAACTCCACCACCGGCCTCGGCATCCAGTACGGCGCTCAGATCGCCGTCGACGACGCCAACAAGAACAACTGGGTCCCGGGCGTGAAATTCAAGCTCAAGGCCCTGGACGACAAGGCCCAGCCCGCCACCGGCCAGTCCAACGCCACCACCTTCACCGGCGACAAGACCGCCGTCGGCGCCGTCGGCCCGCTGAACTCCGGCGTCGCCCAGACGATGCAGCAGGTCTTCGCCTCGGCCAACATGGTCCAGATCTCCCCGGCGAACACCGCCCCCGAGCTGACCCAGGGCAAGAACTGGCAGACGGACAAGAAGCGTCCGTTCAAGACGTACTTCCGTACCGCCACCACCGACGAACTCCAGGGCAGCTTCGCGGCCGGCTACGCGTACAACGGCCTCAAGAAGAAGAAGGCCTTCGTCGTCGACGACAAGCAGACCTACGGCGCCGGCCTCGCGAAGATCTTCAACGAGCAGTTCAAGAAGCTCGGCGGCAAGGTCGTCGCCACCGACCACGTCAACACCGGCGACAAGGACTTCGGCTCCCTCGTCACCAAGATCAAGAACTCCGGTGCCGACCTGCTCTACTACGGCGGCCAGTACGACGAGTCCGCGCTGATCACCAAGCAGCTCAAGGACGCCGGCGTCAAGATCCCGCTGTTCGGCGGCGACGGCATGTACGCCTCCACCTACATCGAGGCCGCCGGCAAGGCCGCCGAGGGCGACCTCGTCACCGCCATCGGTGTCCCCGCCGACACTCTTCCCGCCGCCAAGCAGTTCATCCAGACGTACAAGGACAAGGGCTACAAGGGCGACTACGGCGCCTACGGCGCCTACGCCTACGACGCCACCACGGCCATCATCAAGGCCGTCAAGGCCGCGGCCGACGCCAACGGCGGCAAGGTGCCCACCGACATCAACGACCTGCGCTCCAAGGTCGTCGACGGAGTCCAGAAGTCCGACTTCGAAGGCCTCACCGGCAAGGTCTCCTTCGACCAGTACGGCGACACCACCAACAAGCAGCTGACGGTCTACCAGGTCGAGAAGGGCGCCTGGAAGGCCGTGGAAACCGGCACCCCCGACGACCTCAAGTAGGTCCGGCCCCCACTAGCCGCACCACGGGCCGCGCGGGAGGAGGACCCCGACCGCGCGGCCCGTTTTCACACCCCCACACAGCACGCGACCACGCACGCATCCAGTGCACACGACCACCAGCGACATGGAGGCCATGCGGTGAACACCCTGCCGCAGCAGCTGGCCAACGGGCTGCTTCTAGGCTCGATGTACGGGCTGATCGCCATCGGCTACACGATGGTGTACGGCATCGTCCAGCTCATCAACTTCGCGCACGGCGAGATCTTCATGACCGGAGCGTTCGGCGCTCTCACGGTCTACTTCTACATCCTCCCCGACGGCACCTCGATGGCCCTCGCCGTACCCCTGATGCTCATCGGCGGCGCCCTCGTGGCCATCCTCATCGCCGTCGGAGCGGAACGGTTCGCCTACCGGCCACTGCGCGGAGCCCCACGACTGGCACCCCTCATCACCGCCATCGGCCTCTCCCTGGCCCTCCAGGAAGTCGTCCGCAACTTCTACCCCGGCGCCGACCGCGCCCGCGCCTTCCCCGGCCTCGACGCCACCCACGACATCGGCTCCGTCACCATCAAGGACGCCGACATCTTCCTCATCCTCGCCGCCGTCATCTGCATGGCCGCCCTCGCCTTCTTCGTGCGCCGCAGCCGCACCGGCCGCGCCATGCAGGCCACCGCGCAGGACCCCGACACCGCGCAGCTGATGGGCATCGACACCAACCGCATCATCGTCATCGCCTTCGCCATCGGCGGCTTCTTCGCCGCCGTCGCGGCCGTCGCCTACGGACTCAAGTACGGCAACGTCGACTACCGCATGGGCTTCCTCATGGGCCTCAAGGCGTTCACCGCGGCCGTCCTCGGCGGCATCGGCAACATCTACGGCGCCATGCTCGGCGGCGTCGTCCTCGGCATCGCCGAAACCCTCGCCTCCGCCTACATCGACGAAATCCCCGGCATGTCGCAGCTCGGCGGCCAGAGCTGGGCCAACGTGTGGGCCTTCTGCCTCCTCATCCTCGTGCTCCTGTTCCGGCCCCAGGGCCTGCTCGGCGAGCGCGTCGCGGACAGGGCGTGATCACATGACCGAGACGACCAAGAAGACCCCAGCGCCGGACGCCGCCCCCACCCCGACGCCCGCCCTGCGCGGTCTCATACCCCTGCCCGCCGCGGCCGCCCGCGCCCTGCTGCTCGCCGGCGGCATCGCCACCGCCGCCTCCGCGTTCCTCGCCTGGACCTGGACCGCCGAATTCCCCGGCGACCTCACCATCAACGGCTACCCCGGCGGCCTGCAGTGGCTGACCTTCACCGCCGGCGTCCTCACCGCCCTGTTCGCCCTCGCCGGCTATGGCGTCCGCGGCCTCGGCTGGCTGCTGCCCGCCCGCAACAACGCACCCCTCGTCCTCACCGCCCTCGGCGGCTTCGCCGTCACCTGGTTCACCGTCATCGCCATCAGCGCCGAACTCGGTGGCATCGTCAACCTCGAACCCGGCGGCTGGATCGCGGCCATCGCCTCCCTCCTGCCCCTCCTCGGCGCCTTCGCCCTCCCCCAGGAGAAAAGCACCGACGGCACCAAGGCAGCCCTCAAGGCCTACATCGCCAAACCCGACCGCATCCCCCCCGCCAACCTCGGCAACGGCTGGGTCCAGCGGGCCGTCATCACCGCCGTCACCATCATCGGCCTCGGCGTCTTCACCTACGGCATCGACACCGAGTACGGCGAACTCTTCGTCGGCTACCTCTTCGTCGTCACCTTCGCCATGTGGGCACTGCACACCGCCGGCCTGCTCGACCGCTTCTCCCAACTGATCGCCGGCAACCGCAGCTTCACCCTCGCCATGGGCTTCGCCGCGGCCATCGCCTTCCCCTTCACCCAGACCGACGACCACTACGCCAACATCGGCGTCAACATCCTGATCTTCGGGACCGTCGCCCTCGGCCTCAACATCGTCGTCGGCCTCGCCGGACTCCTCGACCTCGGATACGTCGCCTTCCTCGGCGTCGGCGCCTACACCGCCGCCCTCGTCTCCGGCTCCGAGTTCTCCACCATCTCCGGCGTCCACCTGCCCTTCTGGGCCTCCGCCCTGGCAGGCGCCGCAGCCTCCCTCGTCTTCGGCGTCCTCATCGGCGCCCCGACCCTGCGGCTGCGCGGCGACTACCTCGCCATCGTCACCCTCGGCTTCGGAGAGATCTTCCGCATCGCCGTCAACAACATGGACGGCGACTCCGGACCCGACGTCACCAACGGCCCCAACGGCATCGCCAACATCCCCGACCTGAACCTCCTCGGCTTCAACTTCGGCCAGGCCCACGACATCGGCGGATTCACCCTCGGCCGGTTCGCCAACTACTACCTGCTGATGGTCCTCATCATGGCCATCGTCGTCCTCGTCTACACCCGCGCCGCCGACTCCCGCATCGGCCGCTCCTGGATCGCCATCCGCGAGGACGAGACCGCCGCCACCGCCATGGGCATCAACGGCTTCCGCGTCAAGCTCGTCGCCTTCGCCCTCGGCGCCGCCCTCGCCGGCCTCGCCGGCACCGTCAGCGCCCACGTCACCTACAGCGTGGTCCCCACGCCGTACCAGTTCGCCGGCTCCACCCCGCCCAACTCCGCGTTCCTCCTGGCCGCGGTCGTCCTCGGCGGCATGGGCACGGTCGCAGGCCCGCTCCTCGGCGCGGCCCTGCTCTACCTGCTCCCCGAGAAGCTGGTCTTCCTCCAGGACAAGTCGCTCCTGGCCTTCGGCATCGCGCTTATCCTGCTGATGCGCTTCCGCCCCGAAGGCATCATCGCCAACCGCCGGCGCCAGCTCGAGTTCCACGAGACCGGCCAACTCGACGTACCCAAACAGACCACGCTGACCGACGAACCGGCCGTCACCAAGGCGGGGGCGTAACCACCATGACCACACCTGTACTCGAAGCCCGCGACGTCACCATGCGCTTCGGCGGCCTCACCGCCGTCCGCTCCGTCGACTTCACGGTCAACGCCGGCGAGATCGTCGGCCTCATCGGCCCCAACGGCGCCGGCAAGACCACCTTCTTCAACTGCCTGACCGGCCTCTACGTCCCCACCGAGGGCACCGTCTCCTACAAGGGCACCGTCCTGCCCCCCAAACCCCACCTGGTCACCCAGGCCGGCATCGCCCGGACCTTCCAGAACATCCGCCTGTTCGCCAACATGACGGTCCTGGAAAACGTCCTCGTCGGCCGCCACACCCGGACCAAGGAAGGCCTCTGGTCCGCCCTCCTGCGCGGCCCCGGCTTCAAGAAAGCCGAACGCGAAAGCGAGGAACGCGCCATGGAACTCCTCGAGTTCATCGGCCTCGCCCACAAACGCGACCACCTCGCCCGCAACCTCCCCTACGGCGAACAGCGCAAGCTCGAGATCGCACGCGCCATGGCCTCCGAACCCGGCCTGCTGCTCCTCGACGAGCCCACCGCCGGCATGAACCCCCAGGAGACCCGGGCCACCGAGGAACTCGTCTTCGCCATCCGCGACAAGGGCATCGCCGTCCTCCTCATCGAGCACGACATGCGCTTCGTCTTCAACCTCTCCGACCGCGTCGCCGTCCTCGTCCAGGGCGAAAAGCTCGTCGAAGGCACCTCCGACGTCGTCCAGGCCGACGAACGCGTCATCGCCGCCTACCTCGGCGAACCCTTCGAAGGCGACCCCGGAGAGGCCGAAGCCGCGGAGGTCGAAGCAGCCGAAGCCGCAGCCGGAGCCGACGCACCCAGCACCACCAGCAGCACCAAGGGAGAAGCCAAGTGACCGCACTCCTCGAGGTCGAAGACCTCCGGGTCTCCTACGGCAAGATCGAAGCCGTCAAAGGCATCTCCTTCAGCGTCGACGCCGGCCAGGTCGTCACCCTCATCGGCACCAACGGCGCCGGCAAGACGACCACGCTGCGCACGCTGTCCGGCCTGCTGAAGCCGACGTCCGGTAAGATCATCTTCGACGGCAAGCCGCTCAGCGGAGTCCCCGCCCACAAGATCGTCGCCCTCGGCCTCGCCCACTCCCCCGAAGGCCGGCACATCTTCCCCCGCCTCACCATCGCGGAGAACCTCCAGCTCGGCGCCTTCCTCCGCAAGGACAAGGACGGCATCGAAAAGGACATCCAGCGCGCCTACGACCTCTTCCCCATCCTGGGCGAACGCCGCAAGCAGGCGGCGGGGACCTTGTCGGGTGGTGAGCAGCAGATGCTCGCCATGGGCCGCGCCCTCATGTCCCGGCCCAAGCTCCTCATGCTCGACGAGCCCTCCATGGGCCTCTCCCCGATCATGATGCAGAAGATCATGGCGACGATCTCCGAGCTGAAGTCCCAGGGCACGACCATCCTGCTCGTCGAACAGAACGCCCAGGCCGCGCTCTCCCTCGCCGACCAGGGCCACGTCATGGAGGTCGGCAACGTCGTCCTCTCCGGGACGGGGCAGGACCTGCTGCACGACGAGTCGGTACGCAAGGCCTACCTCGGCGAGGACTGAGACCCGGCCCGCACACCAAGAGGCCCGCTCCCCTGTCGCAGGGGGGCGGGCCTCTCGCTCTGCTCAGCTCTGCTCGATCAGCCCTTGTTGGCCTTCTTCTCCTCGGCGTCCTGGATGACCGCCTCCGCGACCTGCTGCATCGACATCCGCCGGTCCATCGACGTCTTCTGAATCCACCGGAACGCGGCAGGCTCACTCAGCCCGTACTCCGTCTGGAGGATCGACTTCGCCCGGTCCACCAGCTTGCGCGTCTCCAGCCGCAGCGTGAGGTCCGCGACCTCCTTCTCCAGCTCCTTCAACTCCGTGAAGCGCGAGACGGCCATCTCGATCGCCGGCACGACGTCGGTCTTGCTGAACGGCTTCACGAGATACGCCATCGCACCGGCGTCCCGAGCCCGCTCCACCAGATCGCGCTGCGAGAACGCCGTCAGCATCAGCACCGGCGCGATGCTCTCCTCGGCGATCTTCTCGGCCGCGGAGATACCGTCCAGCTTCGGCATCTTCACATCCAGGATCACCAGATCGGGCCGGTGCTCACGGGCCAGCTCCACGGCCTGCTCCCCGTCCCCGGCCTCACCGACGACGGTGTACCCCTCCTCCTCCAGCATCTCTTTGAGATCGAGCCGGATCAGGGCCTCGTCCTCGGCGATGACGACCCGCGTCGTCATCGGAGGCACGTGCGACTTGTCGTCTTCAGGCACGTCAACAGGCTGGGGCGACTCGGGGGCGCTCACGTGGGCTCCTTGGTAGGGGCAGGCCGGTACTGCTCCCAAGAGCGTACCTAGCTGAAGCCGGTACGGGTCACCGGGTACACTCCGATCAGTGCTGTCGCCGGGTTGGCGGAACAGGCAGACGCTGATGTCTCAAACACATCTGTCCGAGAGGACGTGCGGGTTCGAGTCCCGCACCCGGCACTGCAAGTAAGCGGAGGATCACGTTCGCGTGGTTCTCCGCTTTTTGCTGCACACAGTCACGACCAGCGGCGCAAAGTTACCCCATGGAGCAGCACAGCCCTTCGATTCGAGCTGAAGCCGTCGCACTGATGCGCCAGGGCGTGCCGAACCGCACAGTCGCGGAGCGCCTGAATGTTCCGCGAGGCACAGTCGGCTGGTGGCGTAGCGAAGACCGTAGAGCGCGCGGCGAGACCTACGAGCAACCGACCGACTGCCCCCGGTGCACAGGCCGCGCCTTCGACCAGGTCGCATACGCCTACCTGCTCGGGCTCTACCTCGGCGACGGCCACATCATCTCGAAGCGCAAGCAGCACCACCTGTCCGTCTTCTGCAACGCCATGCAGACCGGCCTGATCTCTGCTGCCGAAGACGCCATGCGCAAGGTGATGCCATTGCCCAGCGTCAAGCAGCGCTACAAGCCCGGCTGTGTCGAGGTGAAGTCCTACACGAAGCACTGGACCTGCATGTTCCCTCAGCACGGCCCCGGCAAGAAGCATGAGCGTCGGATCGCCCTCGAACCCTGGCAGCAGGAAATCGTCGAGGCTCACCCTTGGGAATTCATCCGGGGCCTCATCCACTCCGACGGCTGCCGCGTCACCAACTGGACGACCAGGACGGTCGCCGGCGAGCGCAAGCGCTACGAATACCCCCGGTACTTCTTCACCAACGTCTCCGAGGACATCCGACGGCTCTACACCGACACCCTCGACACACTCGGCATCGAGTGGACCCACTGCACCCGCAACGGCAACCCCTACAACATCTCCATCGCCCGCAAAGCCTCCGTAGCCCTCATGGACGCCCATGTCGGCCCCAAGTACTGACGGCGCCCTACTTCGGGCTGTCGTCCTCGCCGATGTGGTGGACTCGGACCATGTTCGTCGAGCCCGAGACGCCGGGCGGGGAGCCGGCCGTGATGACGACCGTGTCGCCCTTGGCGCAGCGGCCGTAGCGGAGCAGCAGTTCGTCGACTTGGTCGACCATCGCGTCTGTCGAACCGACCTCCGGACCGAGGAAGGTTTCCACACCCCAGGTGAGGCTGAGCTGGGAGCGCGTGGCCTGGTCGGGTGTGAAGGCGAGGAGGGGGATCGGGGAGCGGTAGCGGGAGAGGCGGCGGGCGGTGTCGCCGGATTGGGTGAAGGCGACCAGGAAGCGGGCGCCCAGGAAGTCGCCCATTTCGGCCGCTGCTCGGGCTACCGCGCCGCCTTGGGTGCGGGGTTTGTTGCGTTCGGTCAGGGGCGGGAGGCCCTTGGCGAGGATGTCTTCCTCCGCGGCTTCGACGATGCGGGCCATGGTCCTGACCGTTTCGATGGGGTGCCTGCCGACGCTGGTTTCGCCGGAGAGCATGACGGCGTCCGTTCCGTCGATGACCGCGTTGGCGACGTCGGAGGCTTCGGCTCGGGTCGGCCGGGCGTTGTCGATCATGGAGTCGAGCATTTGCGTGGCGACGATGACCGGTTTGGCGTTGCGTTTCGCCAGTTTGATCGCGCGTTTTTGGACGATGGGGACTTGTTCCAGTGGCATTTCGACGCCGAGGTCTCCGCGGGCGACCATGATGCCGTCGAACGCCGCGACGATGTCGTCGATGTTCTCCACCGCCTGGGGTTTTTCTACCTTGGCGATGACGGGGAGCCGGCGGCCTTCTTCGTCCATGATGCGGTGGACGTCCTGGATGTCGCGGCCGGTGCGGACGAAGGAGAGGGCGATGACGTCGGCGCCGGTGTGCAGGGCCCAGCGGAGGTCGTCCTCGTCCTTCTTGGAGAGGGCGGGGACGGAGACGGCGACGCCGGGGAGGTTGAGGCCCTTGTTGTCGGAGATGACGCCGCCTTCGACGACCGTGGTGCGGACGCGGGGGCCGTCGATCTCGGTGACTTCCAGGCAGACCTTGCCGTCGTCGACGAGGATGCGTTCGCCGGTGGTGACGTCGTCGGCGAGGCCGGCGTAGGTGGTGCCGCAGGTGGTGCGGTCGCCTTCGATGCCTTCTTCGACGGTGATGGTGAAGGTGTCGCCGCGTTCGAGGAGTACGGGGCCTTCGGTGAAGCGGCCGAGGCGGATTTTCGGGCCTTGAAGGTCGGCGAGGACTCCGACGCTGCGGCCGGTCTCGTCGGCGGCTTTTCGTACCCGGTGGTAGCGCTCCTCGTGTTCGGCGTGTCCGCCGTGGCTGAGGTTGAGGCGGGCTACGTCCATTCCGGCGTCGACCAGGGCTTTGATCTGGTCGTACGAGTCGGTGGCGGGTCCCAGTGTGCAGACGATTTTGGCTCGGCGCATGGTCCGAGCCTATGAGTTACCGGCCGGTAGAGAATTGGTCGTGAGTGTCCGCTCAACAGACTTTGCATGAAACGTTATTGACAAGTGTTGAATTGTGCGGCGGGGTGCTCCGATGAGCACCCCGGGGGAATTCGGTCGGGTTTTCGGAAAAGGGGCCGGCTAGAGCTGCGGCGGCACCATGGTGAAGCGGGCGTTGATCTGTGCGTGGACGCGCTGGCGCTGGGGTTCGAGGTCGAGGGGGGCGGCCGGGGCGTTCTCGGCGGCGGCGCCGTAGGCGGCGGAGCGTGCGCGGCCGGGGGCCTGGGGGTAGGCCGGGGGTGCGTTCTCGGCGCCGATGTCGGCGAGTTCGACGAGGGCGGCGAGGGTGGTGCCGAGTGCTTCGGCGTATTCGCGGGCGCGCTGGACGGCTTCGCGTACGGCCTTTTTGCGGGCTTCGCGGTGGGCGGGTGAGTCGGGGCGCAGGGCCCACCAGGGTCCGTCGACGCGGGTGAGTTCGAGGTCGGCGAGGCGGGTGGTGAGTTCGCCGAGGGCGGTGAAGTCGGTGAGTTCGGTGGTGACGTGGACGGTGCCGTGGTAGGTGCGGACGCGTTCGCCGCGGCCGTGTTTGGTGAGTTCGGGGGTGATGGAGAAGGCGCCGGTCTCCAGGCGTTCGACGGCGTCGCCGTAGGACTTGACGAGGTCGAGGACGCCGGCGTTGCGGCGGGTGAGGTCGTCGAGGGCGGAGCGGCGGTCGCGGCCGCGGGCGGCGACGGTGATGCCTATGCGGGCGATCTCGGGGTCGACTTCGAGGCGGGCTTCGCCGCGGACGGCGATGCGGGGGGCGTCGGGTGTGCCGTAGGGGACGGCGGGCTGGGAGGGGTCTGAAGTGGGCGCGGTCATACGCCCCACTCTGTCATGTCTTGCCTGGCCAAAAGGTGTGGAGCCGGTGGGACGAGTCATCAGATCGCAACCTGGGGGGACTGTTGCGCTCGGTCATGTCCGGGTCAGAATCTACGCGCGTTATCTACGCGCGTCGTTCACAGATTCCGCAAGGAGCCAGACATGCCGTTGAACCGCCGGAAGTTCCTGGAGAAGTCCGCCGTGACCGGGGCGGGGGTGGCGCTGGCCGGTGCGGTCGGGGCGCCGGGTGCGCAGGCGGCCGAGGCGGAGCGCGGCACCAAGCGGTACGCGTTCACCGTGCTGGGGACGACGGACCTGCACGGCAACGTCTTCAACTGGGACTACTTCACGGACAAGGAGTTCGACGACAAGGACCACAACGACGTCGGCCTCGCGAAGGTCTCCACCCTCGTCAACCAGATCCGTGAGGAGAAGGGCCGCCGCAACACGCTGCTGATCGACGCGGGCGACACCATCCAGGGCACGCAGCTGTCGTACTACTACGCGAAGGTCGACCCGATCACGGCCGAGGGCGGCCCGGTGCACCCGATGGCGCAGGCCATGAACGCCATGGGCTACGACGCGGCGGCGCTCGGCAACCACGAGTTCAACTACGGCATCCCGGTGCTGCGGAAGTTCGAGCAGCAGTGCCGTTTCCCGCTGCTGGGCGCGAACGCGCTGGACGCGAAGACGCTGCGGCCGGCATTCGCGCCGTACAGCATGCACCGGCTGCGCACGCCGTGCGGGCGGGACGTGAAGGTGGCGGTGCTGGGTCTGACGAACCCGGGCATCGCGATCTGGGACAAGGCGAACGTGCAGGGGAAGATGACGTTCCCGGGTCTGGAGGAGCAGGCGGCGAAGTGGGTGCCGAAGCTGCGGTCGATGGGCGCGGACGTCGTCATCGTGTCGGCGCACAGCGGTTCGTCGGGGACGTCGTCCTACGGTGACCAGCTGCCGTACATCGAGAACGCGGCCGGGCTGGTGGCCGAGCAGGTGCCGGGCATCGACGCGATCCTGGTCGGGCACGCGCACACGGAGATCCCCGAGTACTTCGTCACCAACAAGGAGACCGGCAAGCGGGTCGTGCTGTCGGAGCCGCTGAAGTGGGGTCAGCGGCTGACGCTCTTCGACTTCGAGCTGGTGTGGGCCAAGGGCCGCTGGACGGTCGAGAAGGTGGGCGCGAAGGTCCTCAACTCCAACACTGTGGAGGAGGACCCGAAGATCGTCCGGCTGCTGGCGGACGAGCACGAGAAGGTCGTGGCGTACGTCAACCAGGTCATCGGCACGAACGCGGCGGAGATGACGTCGGCCGAGGCGCCGTACAAGGACGTGCCGATCATCGATCTGATCAACCACATCCAGGCGGACACGGTGAAGCAGGCGCTGGCGGGTACGGAGCATGCCGCGCTGCCGGTGCTGTCGCAGGCGGCGTGTTTCTCGCGGTCCGCCCGGATCCCGGCGGGCGAGGTGACGATCCGGGACGTGGCGGGTCTGTACGTCTTCGAGAACACGCTGGAGGCGCGTCTGATGACGGGGGCGCAGATGAAGGCGTATCTGGAGTTCTCGGCGAACTATTTCGTGCGGACGGCGCCGGACGCCCCGGTGGATCCGGCGAAGCTGACGAACGCGAACGGCACGCCGGACTACAACTATGACGTGGTGAGCGGTCTGTCGTACGAGATCGACATCGCGAAGCCGGCCGGTTCGCGGGTGACGGACGTGCGGTTCGAGGGGCAGCCGCTCGCGGACGACGCGACGTTCGTGTTCGCGGTGAACAACTACCGGGCCAACGGCGGCGGCAACTTCCCGCATGTCGCCGCCGCCCCGGTGCTGTGGTCGAACTCGGAGGAGATCCGCAACACCATGATCGCCTGGGTGAAGGCGAAGGGGTCCATCGATCCGGCCGCCTTCGCGGCGGTGGACTGGAAGCTGACGCGGAACGGCACGCCCGTGTTCTGAGCCGGGTGCTTCGTCACCTTCGGTCGTCGACGAGCGGCGTCAGTGCCGGTGCCTCTCGGGGCGGCGGGACCTGCTGCCGCTGTGTGAGGCCGAAGGTGGTGAAGGCGGTGCGGCGCGGAAGGGCGTAGGCCTCCTTGCCCGTCAGGGAGTTGAGGATGATCGCGCTGCGCCAGGCGGCGAGGCCAAGGTCCGGGGTGCCGACGCCGTGTGTGTGGGTCTCGGCGTTCTGGACGTACACCGTGCCGGTGACGGACGGGTCGAGGACGAGGCGGTACTCCTCGTCGATGCGTGGCCGCTCCCGGCTGTCGCGGCGCATGTAGGGGTCGAGGCCGGCGAGGATGCGGTCGAGGGGGCGTTCGCGGTAGCCGGTGGCGAGGACGACGGCGTCGGTGGTGAGGCGGGAGCGGCTGTCCTGCCGGCCGTGTTCCAGGTGCAGTTCGACCTTGGTCGTCGCGACGCGGCCGGCGGTGCGGACGCGGACGCCGGGGGTGAGGACGGCGTCGGGCCAGCCGCCGTGCAGGCTGCGGCGGTACAGCTCGTCGTGGATGGCGGCCATGGTGGCGGCGTCGATGCCCTGGTGCAGCTGCCACTGCCCGGCGACGAGCCGGTCGCGGGCGGGTTCGGGCAGGGCGTGGAAGTAGCGGGTGTGGTCGGGGGTGAAGTGCTCCAGGCCGAGCTTGGAGTACTCCATGGGCGCGAAGGCCTCGGTGCGGCCCAGCCAGTGGAGCTTCTCGCGTCCGGCGGGCCTGCCCCGCAGCAGGTCGAGGAAGATCTCGGCGCCGGTCTGTCCGATGCCCACGACGGTGACATGATCGGCGGCGAGGAGGGCGGCGCGGTGGTCGAGGTAGTCGGCGGCGTGCACGACGGGCACGCCGGGGGCCTCGACGAGGGGCTTGAGGGGGTCGGGGACGTAGGGTTCGGTGCCGATGCCGAGGACGACGTTGTGCGTGTAGGTGCGGCCGAGGGCTTCGGCTTCTCCGTCGGTGTCGAGCTGGGTGAAGTCGACCTCGAAGACGTCGCGTTCGGGGTTCCAGCGGACGGCGTCGACCTGGTGGCCGAAGTGCAGGCCCGGGAGGTTGTCGCAGACCCAGCGGCAGTAGGCGTCGTACTCGGCGCGCTGGATGTGGAAGCGCTCGGCGAAGTAGAAGGGGAACAGCCGCTCGCGGGACCTGAGGTAGTTGAGGAAGGTCCAGGGGCTGGTGGGGTCGGCGAGGCTCACCAGGTCGGCGAGGAACGGCACCTGGATGGTCGCGCCCTCGATGAGCAGGCCGGAGTGCCAGCCGAAGGCGGGGCGCTGTTCGTAGAAGGCGGTGTCGAGTTCGCCGAGCGGGTGGGCGAGCGCGGCGAGGGACAGGTTGAACGGGCCGATGCCGATGCCGACCAGGTCGCGGGGGGCGTCGGGGCCGAGGGTCTGTGGGTTCATCGGGGGGTGTGTCCTTCCACGAGTGTCGCTTGCCGTGCTGCCACGAGGTGCAGCAGCGCGGCCAGGTCGGCGGGCCCGGTGGCGGGGTTGAGGAGGGTGGCCTTGAGCCAGAGCCGGCCGTCGAGGCGGGCCCGGCCGAGGACGGCGCGGCCGTCGGTGAGGAGCGCGCGGCGTACGACGGCCACGGTGTCGTCGGTGGCGCCGGCGGGCCGGAACAGGACGGTGCTGATGGCGGGCCGGGCGTGCAGTTCGAAGCCGGGGTGCTCGTCGACGAGGGCGGCGAACTCACGGGCCCGGGCGCAGACCTGGTCGACGAGTGTGGCGAGGCCGCTGCGGCCGAGGGTCTTGAGGGTGACGGCGAGTTTGAGGACGTCGGGGCGGCGGGTGGTGCGCAGGGACCGGCCGAGCAGGTCCGGCAGGCCGGCTTCGGTGTCGTCGGCGGCGTTGAGGTAGTCGGCGCGGTGCCGCAGCGCGGTGAGGTCGCGGGGGTCCTTGACGGCCAGGAGGCCGGCGGCGACCGGCTGCCAGCCGAGTTTGTGCAGGTCGAGGGTGACGGTGTCGGCGGCCTCGAGGCCGGTGAGCTTGCCGCGGTGGCGGTCGCTGAAGAGGAGGCCTCCGCCGTAGGCGGCGTCGATGTGCAGCCGGGCGCCGTGGGCCGCGCAGTGGGCGGCGATCTCGGGCAGGGGGTCGATGAGTCCGGCGTCGGTGGTGCCGGCGGTGGCGGCGACGAGCAGGGGGCCGGGCAGGCGGGAGAGGGCTTCGTCGAGTGCGGCGGGGTAGAGCGTGCCGGCCGGGGCGGGCAGGACGACGGGGTCGGGCAGTCCGAGCAGCCAGGCGGCCCGGGCCAGTGAGTGATGGGCGTTCGTCCCGCACACGAGCCGCACGGAGCCGCCGTACGCCTCCCGTGCGAGGAGGAGGGCGAGCTGGTTGGACTCGGTGCCGCCGGTGGTGATCAGGGAGTCGGGGGCCGCGCCCGGGTCTTGACCGGGCCCGTAGATCTCCCTGGCCAGTGCCCCCGCGACCAGCAGTTCCAGTTCCGATGCCGCCGGGGCCTGGTCCCAGGAGTCGAGGGAGGGGTTGAGGGCGGAGGCGGCGAGGTCGGCCGCTGTGGCGATGGCCAGGGGCGGGCAGTGGAGGTGGGCGGCGCACAGGGGGTGGGCCGGGTCGGCGGCGCCTTCGGCGAACGCGTGGACCAGGGTGCGCGGGGCGTGCGGTTCGCCGTGGTCGGGGAGCACCTCCCCCACCGCCTCCCGCATCCGTGCCGCGACCGCCTCCGGCCCGCCCGCCGGCAGCGGTCCGCCGCGTGCCCGGGTGCCCTCGTCCAGGGCTTGGAGCACGGTGTCGAGCAACGGCCGCAGGGCGCGCGGGCCTTCGGGGCCTGAGGCGAGGGGTGGCGTGCTCATGGGCGTTCCTCCGTGGGGCGGGGGCGACGCGCCCGGAAAGCCCAACGACCGGACCCGGATGGAGGTACCTCCGTACGGGAAAACCGGACGGAGGTACCTCCCTACGGGAAAGCCGGACGAGAGGTACCTCCCTACGGGAAAGCCTGTGGAGGGTTGCGGTCCCTCTCAGCCCTTGAAGTCGTCCACGTGGTCCTCGGCCCAGTCCGCGAAGGGACGGGCCGGCCGGCCGGTGATCTCCCCTACCGTGCCGGTGATTTCCGGCGGTGTGCCGACCGTCGCGGCGAAGCTGTCCATCAGGGCGCGCAGCATGTGCGGCGGGACGTGCGGGAACAGTTCGGGGCCTGCCTCGTCGGGCGGGATCTCGGTGAAGCGCAGCTCGCGGCCGAGGGCCCGGCCGATCGCCGCGACCTGCTCGGCGTTGGTGATCGCCTCGGGCCCGGTGAGGCGGTGGGCCGCGCCCTCGTGGCCGTCGTCGAGGAGGGCGCGTTCGGCGGCGGCGGCGATGTCGTCCTCGTGGATGGGGGCGGTCCGTCCGTCGGCGAAGACGCCCCGGACGGTGTCGCCGGTGCGGATCTGCTGGGCCCACTGGAAGGCGTTGGCGGCGAACGCGTTGGGGCGCAGGAAGGTCCACGCCAGGTCGCTGTCGCGGATCTGCTGCTCGGCGGTGGCGTGCATGACGTGGATGGGGTGGTTCTCGTCGGCGCCCGAGCCGATGATCCCGGAGGACAGCAGGACCACGTGACGCACTCCGGCGGCACGGGCGGCGGCCAGGAGGTCGGGGGTGCGGTCGCCGCCCGCCTGGACGTACAGGAACAGTTTGGTCGCGCCCTCGAACTGGGCGGCCGGCTCGTCGAGGCTGAGCCGTATCGCCTCGGCGCCCGCGGGCAGGCGGGCACGCTCTGGGTCGCGAGTGAGCGCCCGCACGGGGTGTCCGGCGGCGACGAGGCGTTCGACCAGGGCGCGGCCGACGTTTCCGGTGGGACCGGTCACTGCGATCATGAAGGGCTCCTCGGGGCTTGATCGTGCTAGTCCGCCCGAGGGTATGAAGGGCGGCCGGCCCGCCGCATCGTCGAAAGGGACCAGCCGGCCCGCCCGTGCCCTACGTCTGTCGTCCTAGGCCTCATTGCCCTGGCGGACCCGCAACGCCCGTGCCAGGTCGTCGAGTTGGTCGACGAGCTTGCGGCGCAGCGCCGGGATCGGCTCGGCCTGACGCAGGCACTCCTCGCCGAGGCGGAGGTTCTCGGGGTCGACGGCGTCGGCGGGGAAGGCCCAGCGGCCGGCGGCTTCTGCGATGGCGGGGCCGCGGCGGTCGGCGAGGGCGACCGCGTCGGTGTAGTAGCGCGGCACGTACACGCGGACCAGGTCGGCCTGTTCGGGCTGCCAGAAGCCCTGGGCGGTGGCGGTGAACAGGTAGTTGGACAGGTCGTCGGAGCCGAACATGGACTCCCAGGCGCGGGCCTTGGCGTCCGGGTCGGGCAGGGCGGCCCGGCAGCGGGTGGCGCCTTCCAGGCCGGTGGCGCTCGGGTCGCGTTCCAGTTCTGCGGCGATGACGGCCTCGTCGGTGGCGCCGAGGACGGCGAGCCGGCCCAGGACGCGCCAGCGCAGCTCGGGGTCGAGCTCCGGGCCGCCGGGCACGGTGCCGTCGGCGAGCCAGGCGGCGATGGTGTCCGGGTGGGCGGTGACGTCGATGCGGTGGCGTACGGCGATCAGGCGCAGGCCGGGGTTGTCGCCGTCCTCGGTGCGGCGGATGAGGTCGCGGCACAGCTCGGAGAGCATGGCGAGCGCGGCGGGCCGCTCCTCGGGCATGACGTAGCGGTCGGTGATGTACGTGGACGCGAAGGCGAGCACGCCCTGGACGATCGCGAGGTCGGTCTCCAGCGGGAGGTGGGCGCGGGCGGTCTCCAGGTAGGCGGCGGGCGCCAGTTCGCCGTCGCGGACGGCGTCGCGCAGGGCGTTCCAGACGACCGCGCGGGTGAGCGGTTCCGGCAGGCCGGCCAGGTCCTTGCGGATGGTCTCGAAGGACTCGGGGTCGAAGCGGACCTTGGCGTAGCTGAGGTCGCCGTCGTTGAGGACGAGCAGCGCGGGGCGCTTGCCGATGGGGTGGGCGTCGGTCTGCGGGAGGTCCAGGTGGAGGCGTTCGCGCAGGACGAGCTGCCTGCCGTCGTCGCCGAGGTCCCGGTCGTACAGGCCGGCGGCGATGCGGTGCGGGCGGCTGCCGGTGCGGTCGACGGTGAGGGCGCAGGTGCCGTTCTCGCCGGGGGTGATGCTCGGGGTGAGGGTGTCGACGCCGGTGGTGCGCAGCCAGGCGTCGGCCCAGGCGTGGACGTCGCGTTCGGTGGCGCCGGCGAGGGAGTCGATGAAGTCGGCGAGGGTGGCGTTGCCGAACTTGTGGCGGGCGAAGTGGGTGTTGATGCCGGCCAGGAAGTCCTTCTCGCCGAGCCAGGTGACCAGCTGCCGCAGTGCGCTGGCGCCCTTGGCGTAGGAGATGCCGTCGAAGTTGAGCAGCGCGGAGGCGGTGTCGTCGACGGCCTCGGGGGCGACGGGGTGGGTGGAGGGGCGCTGGTCGGCGTCGTAGCCCCAGGACTTGCGGGCGACGCCGAAGTCGGTCCAGGTGTCCGTGAAGCGCGTGGCCTCGGTGAGGGTCTGGTAGCCCATGTACTCGGCGAAGGACTCGTTCAGCCAGATGTCGTCCCACCACTTGAGGGTGACGAGGTCGCCGAACCACATGTGGGCCATCTCGTGGGCGATGACCATGGCGCGGGTCTGCCGCTCGGTGTCGGTGACGGCGGAGCGGTAGACGAACTCGTCGCGGAAGGTGACCAGTCCGGGGTTCTCCATGGCGCCCGCGTTGAACTCGGGGACGAAGGCCTGGTCGTAGGAGTCGAAGGGGTACGGCTCGTCGAACTTCTCGTGGTAGCGGTCGAAGCAGGCGCGCGTGACGTCGAGGAGTTCGTCGGCGTCGGTGTCCAGGTAGGGGGCCAGTGAGCGGCGGCAGTGCAGGCCGAAGGGCAGGCCGCGGTGCTCGGTGCGCACGGAGTGCCAGGGGCCGGCGGCGACGGCGACGAGGTACGTGGAGATCAGCGGCGTGGCGGCGGCCTGCCAGAGGCCGTCACCGGTGTGCTCGGTGATGCCGTTGGCGAGGACGGTCCAGTCCTGCGGGGCCCGCACCGACAGCTCGAAGACGGCCTTGAGGTCGGGCTGGTCGAAGGCGGCGAAGACGCGCTGGACGTCCTCCATGAACAGCTGGGTGTAGACGTAGGTCTCGCCGTCGGTGGGGTCGGTGAAGCGGTGCATGCCTTCGCCGGTGCGGGAATAGCGCATGCGCGCGTGCACGCGCAGTTCGTGTTCGCCGGCGGTGAGGTTCTTCAGGGGCAGCCGGTTGCCGTCGAGGGTTTCCGGGTCCAGGGGCTGTCCGTCGAGGGTGACGGAGCGCAGCTCGGCGGGCTTGATCTCGACGAAGGTGTCGCCGTCCGCGCGGACGGAGAACCTGATCAGAGTGCGGGAGTCGAACGTCTCGTCCCCGGTGGTCAGGTCGAGTTCGATCGTGTAGCGGTGGACGTCGAGGAGCCCTGCTCGGGTCTGCGCTTCGTCGCGCGTCAGTACGGACATGCAGGACATGCTGCCTGATGGCACCGGCATGGCACAGAGGCGGATCGGTATGCGACCGATGTCCGGTCTAGGTGTGGTCCTTTTCGAGCTCCCCGGCGTGCGCCCCCGAGGGCCGCTGGGGCGGCACGCGCACGTCGGGGTGGGGCAGGGCGGGCCGTTGGGGGTGTGCGGCGGTCTCGGTGTGCGCCAGGGCGGGCCGCTCGGGGCGTGCGGCGGTCTCGGTGTGCTCCCGGAGCTGGGCGCGCAGCCGGCGCACCTCCTGTTCCAGGGCGAGGTGGTGCTGGTGGGCGTCGTAGAGGTAGCGGACCTTGGTGCGCAGGGCCCAGGGGTCCACGGGTTTCATGACCAGGTCGGCGACGCCGAGGCCGAAGGCGGCGGTGGTCAGTTCCTGGTCGGGGCCGAAGCCGGTGAGCAGGATGACCGGGATGTGCTGGGTCTGTTCCACACGCCGCATGTAGCGCACCACCTCCAGTCCGCTGACACCGGGCATGCGCACGTCGAGCAGGAGCAGGCCGACCTGGCCGCGCAGCACCTCCTTGAGCGCCTCGTCGCCGCTGGTCGCCCGGCCGAGCCGGTAGCCCAGCGGGGCCAGGGCGCTCTCCAGCGCGTACAGCGTGTCCTCATGATCGTCGACGATGAGGATCCTGGTATCCGACGGCATGGCCCGACGCCCCTCCCTCGTGGAGGATCCAGAGTAAGTCCGGGACACTGACGCGCAGTACTGGTCGGCTGACATGCTGTGCACAGCGCAGCATGCCCCCCGCGGGGCGCCGTGTCACTCCCCCGGGGGTGGCCGTGAGAGGTCAGTCGCGGCCGGGGGCCGATCCGTTGAGCGCCTCGTCCGCGATGCGCTCGTGGTGGCGGATGACTTCCGCGACGATGAAGTTCAGGAACTTCTCCGCGAAGGCCGGGTCCAGTTTGGCGTTCTCGGCGAGCGAGCGCAGCCGGGCGATCTGGCGGGCCTCACGGGCCGGGTCGGCGGGCGGCAGCTGGTGCCGGGCCTTGAGGTGGCCGACCTGCTGGGTGCACTTGAAGCGCTCGGCGAGCATGTGGACGACGGCCGCGTCGATGTTGTCGATGCTGTCGCGCAGGCGGGCGAGTTCCGTAACGACGGCAGGGTCGACGTCACCGGTACCGGTGTTGCTGGTGGTCATGGCAGGTCAGCCTAAGGGGCGCACGCCCGGCGGCCGCGGGCCGTCTCACGACTCGGTGACTCGGTGCCGCTCAGCCGCTCGGGGAGGCGCCGCCCAGCCGCTTGTGGAAGCAGACGTCCTCGTGTCCGCCGGGCACGCCCTCGATGCGCGCCCGTTCCCGGAAGCCGAGCCGCGGGTAGAAACCGGGCGCCTGGAAGCTGTACGTGGAGACGACCATGTCCGTGCAGCCGCGCCGGACGGCCTCTTCCTCCGCGGCGCGCATCAGCCGGCCACCCCATCCGGCGTGCCGCTGGTCCGCGCGCACCCAGAGCAGGTCCACGGAGCACAGGCTGCCCCAGGTCCAGGCGGTGAGCCCGCCGATCAGGTCGCCGGCCTCGTCGGTGACGCGCACGGAGAGCGGCTCGCTCGGGGCGCCATCGGCGGCGGCGGTGTTGAAGGCGGTCAGCTCCTCGTCGAGCCGCTTCTCGAGTGCGTCGTCCTGGCCGCCCACCTGGAGCGAGGCGGCGACGGAGTGCTGTTCACCGGTCACGGCCCGGATTCTGCCGGAGGCCCGGGTCGGCGACGACCGGTTTTCGCGGCGGCGGGGCGGCCTGGCGGCCCTCACACTTTCGTACAGTGGAAGCGGGTTCATGGCGTCTTGGGGGTGACGCGTGGCGAACGACGGGCCGGTCGAGCACGGCTACCCGCATCTGGAGACGGTGCGGGCCGCCATCACGGCGCTGTACAAGCGGCTGTCGTACGACACGATCCAGACGTTCGCGACGAGTGTCCTCCCCGCCGACGTGGCGTTCTGCGACACCGACGACCTGTATCTGGGGGCGCAGCGGGTGGCGCACGAGCTGGTGCGGCACTACCGGTTGCCGGACGCCCGGCTGATCGTGAGCTTCCGGGAGATGCGGCACGCGGCGAACGTCGAGCTGGCGGCCGGGCCGGAGTACTTCGTGGAGCTGAACGACCGCTTCCGCACGCATCGGCGGGACATCGGGGCGGCGCTGGCGCACGAGGTGATGCATGTGTACCTGCACCGCCTCGACCTGTCCTTTCCCGGCGTCCGGGACAACGAGATCCTGACGGACACGGCGACGACGTACCTGGGCGCGGGCTGGCTGCTGCTGGACGCGTACCGGGAGGACCGGGCCTCGTCCCAGAAGCTGGGGTACCTCACGCCGGAGGAGTTCGGGTACGTGCTGGCCAAACGCGCGCTGCTCTTCGGGGAGGACCCGTCGGTGTGGTTCACCAGTCCGCAGGCGTATACGGCGTACGTGAAAGGGCGGGAGCTGGCCCGACGCGATGAGCAGCAGCCGCCGTTGACCGCGGCCGGGTGGGCGGGGCGACGGCGGTACGCGCACGACCGGCGGCATGCGCAGGCCGGGCCGCCGCAGGCGGGCATGCGGTACTCGTTCACGCCGGACGGGGGCGGGCGGCTGCGGGTGTCGTTTCCCTGCCCGACCTGTCATCAGCGGATCAGGGTGCCGGTGCGGGGGCGCGTCCGGGCGCGGTGTGCGTTGTGCCGGAGTGTGTTGGAGTGCGACACGTAGGTGTGCGCGCCGGGGCGGGGGAGAAGGATCGCTCGCCGGTCTTCCTACACCCCGTACACGCGCCCCGGCTCGCCCGCCTCCGCCAGGAGTTTCCGCGCCGCCTCCCCGGCCTCCGCCGGAGCCCACCGCCCGCCCTTGTCCACGCCCGGGCCCGGGCGCCAGCCCTCCATCACCGTGATCCGGCCGCCCTCGGTCTCGAAGACCCGGCCCGTGACCCCGGCGCTCGCGGCCGAGCCGAGCCAGACGACCAGGGGCGAGACGTTCTCCGGGGCCATCGTGTCGAAGCCCGAGCCGGGCGCCGCCATGGTGTCGGGGAAGGTCCGCTCCGTCATACGGGTCCGGGCGGCGGGGGCGATCGCGTTGACCTGGACGCCGTAGCGGCGCAGTTCGGCCGCCGCGACCAGGGTCAGGGCGACGATCCCGGCCTTGGCGGCGCTGTAGTTGCCCTGGCCGACCGAGCCCAGCAGGCCCGCGCCGCTGCTGGTGTTGACGATCCGCGCCTCGGGCGGGCGGCCTGCCTTGGCCTCGGACCGCCAGTGCGCGGCGGCGTGCCGCAAGGTGAGGAAGTGGCCCTTGAGGTGGACGCGTACGACGGCGTCGAAGTCGTCCTCGTCGAGGTTGACCAGCATCCGGTCGCGCAGGAAGCCCGCGTTGTTGACGAGCGTGTCGAGCCGGCCGTACGTCTCCAGGGCCGTCCGGACGAGGGAGGCGGCGCCCTCGGTCGTGGCGATGTCGCCGCCGTGCGGCACCGCCTCGCCGCCCGCCGCGCGGATCTCCTCGGCGACGCGGGCGGCGGGACCGTCGGGTTCGGGTGTGCCGTCGAGGCCCACCCCGAGGTCGTTGACGACCACCAGCGCCCCTTCGGCCGCGAACGCCAGCGCGTGAGCGCGGCCGAGCCCGCGGCCCGCGCCGGTGACGGCGACGACCCGCCCCTCACAGATTCCGCTCATCCGGGCTCTCCTTCCGGCTCTCCTTGTCGACAGCGGGCGTGCGGCCGGCGTTCGCCGCGTCCAGGAACGCCGGCCGTTCCCCTCCTCCGTGCACGAGCAGGCTGGCTCCGCTGATGTACGCGGCGGCGTCGGACGCCAGGAACACCGCCGCCGCGCCCACGTCGGACGGCTCGGCGAGGCGGCCGAGCGGGACGGTGCGGGCGACGGCGGCGACGCCGTCCTGGTCGCCGTAGTGGAGGTGGGAGAGTTCGGTGCGGACCATGCCGACGACGAGGGTGTTGACCCGGATGTCGGGCGCCCACTCCACGGCCATCGAGCGGGCGAGGCTCTCCAGGCCCGCCTTGGCGGCGCCGTAGGCGGCGGTGCCCGGGGAGGGGCGGCCTCCGCTGACGCTGCCGATCATGACGATGGAGCCTCTGGCCCGCCGCAGATGCTCGTACGCGGCGAGGGACACGGTCAGCGGAGCCACGAGGTTCAGCTCCACCACGCGCGCGTGCCGGGCGGCGTCGGCGTCGGTGAGCGGGCGGTGAGGGCTGCCGCCGGCGTTGTTGACGAGGATGTCCAGCCGGGGCAGCTCGCCGCACAGGCGCCGGACGTCCTCGGCATCCCGGACGTCCAGCGGCCTGAACTCCGTCCCGGGCACCGGGACTTCCGGCGGGCGGCGGGCGCAGACCACGACTTCGGCGCCGGCCCGTACGAAGGCACGCGCGATGCCGGCACCGACGCCCCGGGTCCCGCCCGTGACGACGGCGACCTTCCCGTCCAGCTCCATTCGCTGCTACCTTTCCACCTAACAAACGTTTGGTGGAAAGGTAGCTGATGCGGCCATGGGTGTCTCCACCTCGTGCGGGGAAAAGGGCATAGCCGTCGTCACGGTCGACTTCCCGCCGGTGAACGCCCTGCCGGTGGCCGGCTGGTTCGCCCTGGCCGACGCGGTGCGCGCGGCCGGGCGCGACCCGGAGGTGCGGTGCGTGGTGCTGACGGCCGAGGGGCGCGGGTTCAACGCGGGCGTGGACATCAAGGAGATCCAGAAGGACGGGAACAGTGCGCTGATCGACGCCAACCACGCCTGCGCGGAGGCCTTCGCCGCGGTGTACGACTGCGCGGTGCCGGTCGTGGCGGCGGTGCACGGCTTCTGCCTGGGCGGCGGAATCGGGCTGGTGGGCAACGCGGACGCGATCGTGGCGAGCGAGGACGCCGTCTTCGGGCTGCCCGAGCTGGACCGGGGCGCCCTGGGCGCGGCCACCCATCTGGCCCGGCTGGTCCCGCAGCACCTGATGCGCGCCCTGTACTACACCTCGCGCACGGCGACCGCGGCCGAACTGCACGCGCACGGCTCGGTGTGGCGAGTCGTGCCGCGCGTGGAACTGCGAGCCGCCGCACTGACTCTGGCCCGTGAGATCGCGACCAAGGACGGGCAGCTGCTGCGCCTGGCCAAAGCCGCCATCAACGGCATCGATCCGGTCGACGTGCGCCGCAGCTACCGCTTCGAGCAGGGCTTCACCTTCGAGGCGGGGCTCAGCGGGGTCGGCGACCGAGTGCGGGCCGGCTTCGGGAGTTCCGGGAAGGAGGGCGCGTAGGTGAGTGACAAGACGATGACGGCCGACGAGGCCGTGTCCCGCCTGTCCAGCGGCATGACCCTCGGCATCGGAGGCTGGGGCTCCCGCCGCAAGCCGATGGCCCTGGTGAGAGCACTGCTCAGGTCGGAGATCACCGATCTCACCGTCGTTTCGTACGGCGGCCCGGACGTCGGCATGCTGGCCGCCGCCGGGCGGATCCGGAAGCTGGTCACGGCCTTCGTCACCCTCGACTCGATCCCCCTGGAGCCGCATTACCGCGCGGCCCGCGAGCGGGGCGCCTTCCCACTGACGGAGATCGACGAGGCGATGTTCATGTGGGGCCTGCGCGCGGCGGCGCACCGGCTGCCGTTCCTGCCTGTGCGGGCCGGCCTCGGCTCGGACATGATGCGGGTCAACCCCGGCCTGCGGACGGTCACTTCGCCGTACGAGGACGGGGAGACGTTCGTGGCGATGCCCGCCCTGCGCCTCGACGCGGCCCTGGTACACGTGAACCGCGCCGACCGGCTGGGCAACGGGCAGTACCTGGGCCCGGACCCGTACTTCGACGACCTGTTCTGCGAGGCGGCGGACACGGCGTACGTCAGCTGCGAACGGATCGTCGACACGGCCGAGCTGACGAAGGCGGCACCGCCGCAGACCCTGCTGGTCAAGCGGCACACGGTGACAGGCGTCGTGGGGGCGCAGGGCGGGGCGCACTTCACGTCGTGCGCGCCCGACTACGGCCGGGACGAGGCGTTCCAGAAGACGTACGCGACGACGCCCTGGCCTCAGTTCGCGGCCCGTTTCCTCACCGGGGACGAGCAGGCGTACCGGTCGGCCGTCGAGGAGGGGACATGACGGGTGCGACCCGCGCGGAGTACTGCGTGATCGCGTGCGCCGAGGCCTGGCGGGGCGCAGGTGAGGTGCTCGCGAGCCCCATGGGGCTGATCCCCTCCGTCGGTGCCCGGCTAGCCCGGCTCACCTTCGCGCCGGATCTGCTGCTGACCGACGGTGAGGCGCTGCTGGTCCGCCCGGACGGGACGACGGAGGGCTGGCTGCCGTACCGGCAGCATCTGGCCCTGGTCACGGGCGGCCGGCGGCACGTGATGATGGGCGCGAGCCAGATCGACCGGTTCGGCAACCAGAACATCTCGTGCATCGGCGACTGGGAGCGGCCGCGGCGGCAGCTGCTCGGGGTGCGCGGCGCACCGGTCAACACCCTCAACCATCCGACCAGTTACTGGATCCCGCGGCACTCCCGGCGGGTCTTCGTCGAGCGGGTCGACATGGTCTGCGGAGTCGGGTACGACCATGCGGCCGGGGCCCCTCACCACCGCATCCCGCGGGTCGTCTCCGACCTGGGTGTCTTCGACTTCGCCACCCCCGACCGCTCGATGCGGCTGGCCTCGCTGCACCCGGGTGTCACGGTGGAGCAGGTCAGGGAGGCGACGGGCTTCGAGCTGTCCGTCCCCGGCGAGGTGCCGCCGACCCGTGAGCCGACCGCCGAGGAGCTCCGGCTGATCCGCGAGGTCGTCGACCCGGCCGGCACGCGCACCAGGGAGGTCGCCGCGTGATGGAGACGGCGCTGACCCGGCTGACCGGGGTCCGCCACCCCCTTGTGCAGACCGGGATGGGCTGGGTGGCGGGGCCGCGTCTGGTCTCCGCCACGGCGAACGCGGGCGCTCTGGGCATCCTGGCCTCCGCGACGATGACGCTCGACCGGTTGCGCGCGGCCGTCCGGGAGGTCCGGGCCCGTACCGACGCGCCGTTCGGGGTGAACCTGCGCGCCGACGCGGCGGACGCCGGGGACCGGGTGCGGATCCTGATCGAGGAGGGCGTCCGGGTCGCCTCCTTCGCCCTGGCCCCGTCCCGGGAGCTGATCGGCGAGCTCAAGGAGGCCGGTGTGGTCGTCATGCCGACGGTGGGGGCGCGGCGGCACGCGGAGAAGGTCGCGGCGTGGGGCGCGGACGCGGTGCTCGTGCAGGGCGCGGAGGGCGGCGGGCACACCGGCGAGGTGGCCACGACGGTGCTGTTGCCGCAGGTCGTCGATGCCGTGGACCTACCGGTCGTGGCGGCGGGCGGGTTCTTCGACGGGCGGGGACTGGTCGCGGCGCTGGCCTACGGGGCGGCGGGCGTCGCCATGGGCACGCGGTTCCTGCTCACCTCGGACTCGACGGTGCCGGAGGCGGTGAAGGCGCGGTATCTGGCGGCGACGGTGCGGGATGTGACGGTCACCAGGGCGGTGGACGGGCTTCCGCACCGCATGCTGCGCACGGACCTCGTGGAAGCGCTGGAGCACTCGGGCCGCGTGCGGGCTCTGTTCCACGCGACGCGCAGGGCGTCCCGCTTCCGGAGGCTGACCGGCCTCACCTGGCGTCGCATGGTCCGCGACGGCCTCGCCCTCCGGCATGGCAAGGACCTGACCTGGAGCCAGGTCCTGCTCGCGGCGAACACGCCGATGCTGCTCAAGGCGTCCATGGTGGACGGGCGTACGGATCTGGGGGTGATGGCGTCCGGGCAGGTCGCCGGGGTGATCGACGACCTGCCCTCGTGCGCGGAGCTGGTGGAGCGGATCATGCAGGAGGCCGAGGACACCCGCCGGCGTCTCACAGCCTCTCGATGATCGTCACATTGGCCTGTCCGCCGCCCTCGCACATGGTCTGCAGGCCGAACCGGCCGCCGGTGCGCTCCAGTTCGTGCAGCAGGGTCGTCATCAGCTTCACGCCGGTCGCGCCGAGCGGATGGCCGAGGGCGATGGCACCGCCGTTGACGTTGACCTTCTCCGGGTCCGCGCCGGTCTCCTGCAGCCAGGCCAGGACGACCGGGGCGAAGGCCTCGTTGATCTCGACGAGGTCGATGTCGTCGATGGTCATGCCGGTCTTCTTCAGGGCGTGGGCGGTGGCGGAGATCGGGGCGGTGAGCATGCGGATCGGGTCCTCGCCGCGCACCGAGAGGTGGTGCACGCGTGCGCGGGGGGTGAGCCCGTGGTCGCGCACGGCCCGCTCGGAGGCCAGCAGCATCGCCGCCGCCCCGTCGGAGACCTGCGAGGAGCAGGCGGCGGTGATGGTGCCGCCGTCGATGACCGGTTTGAGCCCGGCCATCTTCTCCAGCGAGGTGTCCCGGCGCGGGCCCTCGTCAGTGGTGATGTCCCCGTAGGGCACGGTCTCGCGGTCGAAGCGGCCTTCGTCGATGGCCCGCACGGCCCGCTGGTGGGACCGCAGGGCGAACTCCTCCTGGTCCTGCCTGCTGATCCCCCACTTCGCGACGATCATCTCGGCGCCCGCGAACTGGTTGACGGGCTTGTCCCCGTACCGCGCCCGCCAGCCCGCGCTGCCCGCGAACGGCCCCTGGGTGAGCCCGAGCGGCTCGGCGGCCTGCCGGGTGGCGTAGGCGATGGGGATCATCGACATGTTCTGCACCCCGCCGGCGACCACCAGGTCCTGGGTGCCGGACAGCACGGCCTGCGCCGCGAAGTGCACGGCCTGCTGCGAGGAACCGCACTGCCGGTCGACGGTCACGCCCGGCACCTCCTCGGGCAGCCCGGCCGCCAGCCAGCAGGTCCGCGCGATGTCCCCGGCCTGCGGCCCCACGGCGTCCAGACAGCCGAGGACGACGTCCTCCACGGCGGCCGGGTCGACGCCCGAGCGGGTCATCAGCTCTTTCAGCGCATGCGCGCCGAGGTCGGCCGGATGGACCGCGCTCAGCCCTCCCCCGCGCTGCCCGACGGGCGTGCGGACCGCTTCGACGATGTAGGCCTCGGCCATGGCAACTCCCTCAGAGGTAAGGGCTATTCGCGTACGGCGATCCCGTCCAGCACCATCGACAGGTACTGCCGGGCGATCTCGTCCGGGCTGTGCTGGCCGTCCGGCCGGTACCAGGACGCGGCCACCCACACCGTGTCGCGCACGAACCGGTAGGTGAGCCGGACGTCGAGGTCGGCCCGGAAGGCCCGCTCGGCGACGCCGCGCTCCAGGGTGGACAGCCACGCCTTCTCGAATCTGCGCTGCGACTCGGCGAGGAACGCGAACCGCTCCTGCGCCACGAGCTGCTTGCTCTCCTTCTGGTAGATCGCGACGGCCGCGCGATGCCGGTCGATCTCCCGGAACGACTCGGTGACCAGGGCCTCGAGCGTCTCACGGGGGCCGAGTCCGGCGCCCAGGACGGTGTCGTAGCCGTCCCAGAGCTCGTCGAGGAAGGTGCGCAGGATCTCCTCCAGCATCGACTCCTTGGAGTCGAAGTGGTAGTAGAGGCTGCCCGCGAGCATTCCCGCGTGGTCCGCGATCTTGCGGACGGTGGTGGCGTTGTAGCCCTGTTCGGCGAAGACCTCGGCGGCGGTGCCGAGGAGTTCGCTGCGGCGGTCCGGGGCGGCGGGGGGCTCGGCTGTCACCTGGGGCTTCTTCTTGGTCGGCACGCTGTCCATTGTCCTAGGGATGCTGGCTGCTGACGGAGACGACCTCGCCCGTCATGTACGAGGAGTAGTCCGACGCCAGGAACACGATCACGTTGGCCACCTCCCAGGGTTCGGCGCAGCGCCCGAAGGCCTCGCGGGCCGTCAGTTCCTCCAGCAGGCCGGGGCTCGTCACCTTCGCGAGGTGGGGATGCAGGGCGAGGCTCGGCGACACCGCGTTGACCCGCACCCCGTACGCGGCGGCCTCCATGGCGGCGCACCGGGTCAGCGCCATCACACCCGCTTTCGCGGCCGCGTAGTGCGCCTGTCCGGCCTGGGCGCGCCAGCCGACGACGGAGGCGTTGTTGACGATCACGCCGCCGGTGTCCCGCATCCGGCGCAGGGCGGCCCGGGTGCACCTGAAGGTGCCGTTCAAGGTCACGTCGAGGACCTTCGACCACTGCTCGTCGGTCATGTCGACGAGCGGCGCGGTCCCGCCGAGGCCCGCGTTGTTGACGACCACGTCGAGCCGGCCGTGCTCCTGGACGGCGGTGTCGAACAGCGCCCGCACCTGCGCCTCGTCGGTGACGTCGCACACGGCGGACGCCACCGCGCCCTCGAACTCCCGGGACAGCTCTGCCTCGTGCTCCTGCAGCCGGCGCGGATGCGCGTCGCTGATCAGCACACGGGCGCCTTCCTCCAGGAAGCGGCGGGCGGTCGCCCCGCCGATCCCCGCGCCCGCCGCCGCGGTGACGACGGCCGTGCGCCCGTCGAGCAGCCCGTGTCCGGGAACCCTCGCCGGCGCCTCGACGTTTGCCATGGCAGCACGCTAACCTACCAAACACTTGTTAGGGAAGCCCGTCGGTGAGGGAAGGAGGACGCCGGTCGTGGACCTCACCCTCTCGCCCGCCGACGAGGCGTTCCGTGCCGAGGCCCGCGCCTGGCTGCGCGCTCACGTGCCGTCCGAGCCGCTCCCCTCCCTGGAGACCGAGGACGGCTTCGCCGCTCACCGCTGCTGGGAGGCGGAGCTGGCAGCGGACGGCTGGTCGGTGGTGAACTGGCCGAGGGAGTACGGCGGCCGGGACGCCACGCTGGTCCAGTGGCTGCTGTTCGAGGAGGAGTACTACGCGGCGGGAGCGCCCGGCAGAGTCGGGCAGAACGGCATCCATCTGCTCGCCCCGACGCTCTTCGATCACGGCACGCAGGAGCAGAGAGCCCGGGTGCTGCCCTCCATGGCCACCGGTGAGGTGATCTGGGCCCAGGCCTGGTCGGAGCCGGAGGCGGGCTCGGACCTGGCTTCCCTGCGCTCGAAGGCCGTGCGTACCGACGGCGGCTGGCTGCTGACGGGACAGAAGACCTGGTCGTCCCGGGCCGCCTTCGCCGACCGCGCCTTCGGCCTGTTCCGCAGCGACCCGGACGCACCGAAACCCCACCAGGGCCTTACGTACCTGATGTTCGGGCTGCACGCCTCCGGCGTGACCGTCCGCCCCATCGCCCGCCTCGACGGGAAACCGGCCTTCGCGGAGCTGTTCCTGGACGATGTGTTCGTGCCCGACGAGGACGTGATCGGCGAGCCCGGCCAGGGCTGGCGGATCGCGATGTCGACGGCGGGCAACGAACGCGGTCTGATGCTGCGCTCCCCCGGCCGCTTCCTCGCCGCCGCCGAGCGGCTCCACCGGCTCTGGCGGGCACAGGGCAGCCCGGAGAGCATCCGGGACCGCGTGGCCGACGCCCTGACCGGCGCCCGCGCCTACCAGCTGTTCACCTACGCCGCCGCCTCACGCTTCCTGGATGGCGCGTCGATCGGCCCCGAGTCCAGCCTGAACAAGGTCTTCTGGTCGGAGTACGACATCGCGCTGCACGAGACGGCCCTCGATCTCCTGGGCGAGGAGGGAGAGCTCGCCGACACGGACTGGGCCGAGCGCTACGTCTTCTCCCTGGCCGGTCCCGTCTACGCGGGCACGAACGAGATCCAGCGCGACATCATCGCCGAGCGCCTGCTCGGACTGCCGAAGGGACGCCGCTGATGCGTTTCCTCCCGGACGCGGAGCAGCGCGCCTTCGCCGCCTCCCTGGACGCCCTGCTGGCGGCGGCGGACACACCGGCGGTGGTGCGGGACTGGAGCCGGGGCGACCATGCGAGCGGGCGGGCGCTGTGGTCCCGTGTCGCGGAGGCGGGCGTGTTCGCGCTGGCGGTTCCGGAGGCCTGCGAAGGCGGCCTGGGACCACGACCGGTAGAACTGGCCCTCGCCTTCGTCGAGCTGGGCCGCCACGCGGTACCGGGGCCCCTGGTCGAGACGGTCACGGCGGCGGTGCTCCTCGGCGGTGCGGACCCGGGCACGGCGGAGCGGCTGCTCCCGGCGCTGGCCTCGGGCGGGACGATCGCGACGGTGGGGATCGAGACGGCGAGGGCCGAGACGGCAGGAACCGAAACGGCAGGGACCAAGACGGCAGGGACCAAGGCGGCGGCGATGAAGACGGCGTACGCCCTCGACGGCGACGTCGCCGCTCTCCGCCTCTCCTGCTCCCCCGGCGGCATCCGCCTCTCCCCCGGCCACGGCCCCGTCCGCCCCTCCCTCGACCCGGCCCGCCGCATCACGCCCCTCACCCCCGGCGGCGAACTCCTCCTGCCCGGGCCCCTCACGGACCAGGCCCTCGCCTGGGCCCGTCTCACCACGGCCGCCCAGGCGCTGGGCGTGGGCCTGGCGCTCCTCGACCAGACCGTCACCCACGTGAAGCGGCGCTGTCAGTTCGGGGTGCCCGTCGGCTCGTTCCAGGCGGTCAAACACCGGCTGGCCGACGCGAAGATCGCCCTGGAGTTCGCACGCCCGCTGGTCTTCGGAGCCGCCCTGAGCATGCGGCCGGCCGAGGTCGCCGCCGCCAAGGCCGCCGCGTGCGAGGCGGCGTACGGCACCGCCCGCACGGCGCTGCAACTGCACGGCGCGATCGGCTACACGGCGGAGTGCGACCTGTCGCTGTGGCTGACCAAGGCCCGGGCCCTGCGCACCGCCTGGGGCGATCCCCACAGGTGCCGGGCCCTGGTCGTCAGTGCGGCTGGTGATCGCCGCTGGTGATCTGCCGGTACTCCTCCACCGTCGGCTTCTCGATCCGCGCGTCCGGCCCGAACATCGCCTTGGCGAGCCGGGCCCGCAGCCGCTCGGACCGCTTGACCTTGCGGCGGACGCCGCCCGCGTCGACCAGGGGCCCCATCTCGTAGGGCGGATGCTGTTCGTGCTGGGTGAGGGTGAACAGCTCCGCCTGCGAGAGGGGCTCGTGCGTCTCGATGTACTCGCCGTTCGGCAGCCGTTTGATGGTGCCGGTCTCCCTGCCGTGCAGCACCTTGGCGCGGTCGCGGCGCTGCAGGCCCATGCAGATCTTCTTCGTGACGATGAAGGCGGCGACCGGCAGCACGAAGACACCGATCCGCACGAACCAGGTGATCACGTTGATGGACAGATGCAGATGCGTGGCCACGATGTCGTTGCCGCCGCCGATCAGCAGCACCCCGTACAGCGTCAGCCAGGCCACGCCCAGGCCGGTGCGCACGGGCGCGTTGCGCGGCCGGTCCAGGATGTGGTGCTCGCGCCGGTCTCCGGTGATCCACGCCTCGATAAAGGGATAGAGGCCGAGGGCGAGCAGGATCAGCGGGAAGAGCGAGAAGGGGATGAACACGCCGAGCACCAGCGTGTGACCCCACAGGTTGATCTCCCATCCCGGCATCACCCGGATCAGCCCCTCCGAGAACCCGAGGTACCAGTCGGGCTGGGCGCCGGTGGTGACGAGGTCGGGGCGGTAGGGGCCGAAGGCCCACACGGGGTTGATCTGGGCGATCGCGCCCATGATGGTGAGGACACCGAAGACGAGGAAGAAGAAGCCGCCCGCCTTGGCCATGTAGACCGGCAGGAAGGGCATCCCGACGACCGACCGCTCCTGGCGTCCGGGGCCCGGGAACTGGGTGTGCTTGTGGTAGAAGACCAGGATCAGATGGGCGGTCACGAGGCCCAGCATGATCCCGGGCAGCAGCAGGATGTGGACGGGGTACAGCCGCGAGATGATGTCCTCGCCCGGGAACTCCCCGCCGAAGAGGAAGAACGACAGGTACGTCCCGACGATCGGCACCGACAGGATCGCGCCCTGCGCGAAGCGGATGCCGGTGCCGGACAGCAGGTCGTCGGGGAGGGAGTAGCCGGTGAGGCCGGTGATGATGCCGAGCATCAGCAGGGTCCAGCCGAAGACCCAGTTGAGCTCGCGGGGCTTGCGGAAGGCGCCGGTGAAGAACACCCGCATCATGTGCACCAGCATGCCCGTGATGAACACCAGCGCGGCCCAGTGGTGGATCTGCCGGATCAGCAGCCCGCCGCGCACGTCGAAGCTGATGTCGAGCGTGGACTCGAACGCCCTGGACATGAGCACGCCGTTGAGCTCCGTGTAGGACCCCTGGTAGACGACCTCCTGCATGCTCGGTTCGAAGAACAGGGTGAGGTAGACGCCGGTGAGGATCAGGACGACGAAGCTGTAGAGGGTGACCTCGCCGAGCATGAAGGACCAGTGGTCCGGGAAGACCTTGCGCATGTTGGCCCTGGCCAGCCCGTAGAGCCCGAGCCGCCCGTCCGCCCAGTCGGCGAGCTTCTCGCCCTTGCCGGCCGGAGGCCTCCGGCGAGCGGAAGCCGTCCCGTACACCCGTCGTGCGCCGTCGCCGCCCATACGTCGTCGCCTCCCCGTCGGATCCTTCCCAGCGTGGCACGGCAGCGCGGCCACGCAAATGGGGCGTATGGGAGATTGGGCCAAGGGGCGGGTCGGTTGGGCCAGGGGAGCTAGGTCCTGTCAGGACCCCGCACGATCCCCTGGGCCCTGGCGGCCGCGAGCCACTGCGGGAACTCGCCCACCAGCCGGTCGTACAGTTCGCCGTCCGAGATCCGCCGCGGGTCCCCGCCCGCGTGGAAGAACCCGGCGTTGTCGACGACCCGCTTGCCCGGCACGGGCAGCTCGTCGAGCCTGTGCAGGAAGTCGAACTGCTTGCTGCCCGGGTCGCCGAAGCCGATGAACTGCCAGAACAGCGGCAGCCTCGCCGCCTTGCACAGGTACCGCTCCGCGGCGAGCTTGTTGATGGGCCCGCCGTCGGTCTGGAAGACCACGAGGGCCGGCTCGGTGGCCCCGCTGTCGACGTAATGGTCGATGACGGCGTCCATGGCCAGGTGGTAGCTGGTCTTGCCCATGTGCCCGAGCCCGGCGACGATCCGGTCGATCCGCCCCTCGTGGCCGGTCAGCGCGATCTCGGTCTCGGCGTCGACGTCGGTGGAGAAGAACACCACCGGCACGGTGCCGTCGTCGTCGAGGTGCGCCGACAGCCCGAGCACCCGGTCGGCCAGCGCCTGCACGCTGCCGTCCTTGTAGTACGGCTTCATCGAGCCGGAGTAGTCGACCACGAGGTAGACCGCGGCCCGCAGCCCCTCGAGGCCGTGCTTGCGGAGCGACACCCCGGCGCTCTTGTAGAGGCTCACCAGCGCGGGGGCGGTCTCCTGGACCTTGCTCAGACTGATCGCGGCCATGGCCCCACCCTCTCACTCCTCGACGACCACTCCATCGCCCAGTTCCAGCACCCTGTCGGCCACGCCGAGGAGTTGGGGGTCGTGGGCGGCCCGGCCGCGGACTCCGCCTCCTTGGTCGTCGAGGCGGGCGTACCCCGGGAACGGCGGGACATGGCGCGGCGCGAGTCCGGAGGACGACCACGTCCAGGTGGTCGGAGCAGAACCGGAACGAGAACAGGAACGGCTGAGGACATGCGACAGCGCCTGCCCGTTCGTCCGGTCGGGGACTGTGAGGCAGGCGCCGTCAGTGTTCCGCACGCCTTTGTACGGGACGTATGGGTGACCGTCAGGTCACTTGTGGGATGCGCTCCGTCAGACCATCAGCGCGCGATCCGTCGGCCGGATCGGCGCCGGCAGCTCGCTGGCGCCCGTGAGGTGGCGGTCCACCCCGCGAGCCGCCGAGCGGCCCTCCGCGATCGCCCACACGATGAGCGACTGGCCGCGGCCCGCGTCACCGGCGACGAACACGCCCGGCACGTTGGTCTGGTAGTCCTCGTCGCGGGCGATGTTGCCGCGCTCGTCGAGCTCCAGGCCGAACTGCTCGACCAGGCCGTTCTCCCGGTCGGTGCCGGTGAAGCCCATGGCGAGGGTGACCAGCTGGGCGGGGATCTTGCGCTCGGTGCCCGGCTTCGGGGTCAGCCGGCCGTCGATGAACTCCACCTCGGTGAGGTGCAGCCACTGCACGTTGCCGTCCTCGTCGCCCTCGAAGTGGGTCGTCGAGACCGAGTAGACGCGCTCGCCGCCCTCCTCGTGGGCCGAGGTGACCTTGTAGAGCATCGGGAAGGTCGGCCAGGGCTGGTTGACCGGGTGCCGCTCGTCGTTCGGGCGGGGCATGATCTCCAGCTGCGTGACGGAGGCCGCGCCCTGGCGGTGGGCGGTGCCGACGCAGTCCGCGCCGGTGTCGCCGCCGCCGATGACCACGACGTGCTTGCCCTCGGCCGAGATCGGGGGCGCCACGTAGTCGCCCTCCTGCACCTTGTTGGCCAGCGGCAGGTACTCCATGGCCTGGTAGATGCCCTTGAGCTCGCGGCCGGGCACCGACAGGTCACGGGCCGTGGTCGCGCCGACGGCCAGGACGACCGCGTCGTAGCGCTTCTTCAGGTCCGTGGCCTTCAGGTCGCGGCCGATCTCGATGCCCGTGCGGAAGCGGGTGCCCTCCGCGCGCATCTGCTCGATACGGCGGTTGATGTGCCGCTTCTCCATCTTGAACTCGGGGATGCCGTAGCGGAGGAGACCTCCGATGCGGTCCGCGCGCTCGTAGACGGCGACCGTGTGACCGGCCCGGGTCAGCTGCTGGGCGGCGGCCAGGCCCGCGGGGCCGGAGCCGACGACCGCGACGGTCTTGCCGGACAGGCGCTCGGGGATCTGCGGGGCGACGTCCCCGGTCTCCCACGCCTTGTCGATGATCGAGACCTCGACGTTCTTGATGGTGACCGGCGGCTGGTTGATGCCGAGCACACACGCCGACTCACAGGGAGCGGGGCACAGACGGCCCGTGAACTCCGGGAAGTTGTTCGTCGCGTGCAGGCGCTCCGAGGCGGCGGCCCAGTCCTCGCGGTAGGCGTAGTCGTTCCACTCGGGGATCAGGTTCCCCAGCGGGCAGCCGTTGTGGCAGAACGGGATGCCGCAGTCCATGCACCGGCTGGCCTGCTTGCTGATGATCGGCAGCAGGGAGCCGGGGACGTAGACCTCGTTCCAGTCCTTGACGCGCTCCTCGACGGGGCGGGACTTGGCGACCTCGCGCCCGTGGTTCAGGAAGCCCTTCGGGTCAGCCATTGATCGCCGCCTCCATCATCTTCTCGTGGGTCTCGGTCTCGGAGAGACCGGCTCGCTCGGCGGCGTCCTTGGCGGCGAGCACTGCCTTGTACGTGCTGGGGATGATCTTGCTGAAGCGCTCGACGGCGGTGTCCCACTCGGCCAGGAGCTTCTCGGCGACGGTGGAGCCCGTCTCCTCCTGGTGGCGGCGGACCACGTCGTGCAGCCACTGCCTGTCGGTGTCGTCCAGCGCCTGGACCGCGTCCAGGTTGCCGACGTTGACGTTGTCGGGGTCCAGGTCGATGACGTACGCGATACCGCCGGACATACCGGCCGCGAAGTTGCGGCCCGTCTCGCCGAGCACCACCGCGTGACCACCGGTCATGTACTCGCAGCCGTGGTCGCCCACGCCCTCGGAGACGACCGTCGCACCGGAGTTGCGGACGCAGAACCGCTCGCCGACCTTGCCGCGCAGGAACATCTCGCCGCCGGTGGCGCCGTAGCCGATGGTGTTGCCGGCGATGACGCTGTACTCGGCGAGGTGGTCGGCCGCGCGGTCCGGGCGGACGACGATCCGGCCGCCGGAGAGGCCCTTGCCGACGTAGTCGTTGGCGTCGCCCTCCAGGCGCAGCGTGACACCGCGCGGCACGAAGGCGCCGAAGGACTGGCCGGCGGATCCGGTGAAGGTGATGTCGATGGTGTCGTCGGGCAGGCCCGCGCCACCGAACTTCTTCGTCACCTCGTGGCCGAGCATGGTGCCGACCGTGCGGTTGATGTTGCGGATCTGCACCTGCGCGCGGACCGGCTGGGCCTCGGTGGCGTCCGAGGCGGACAGGGCGTCGGCGGCCAGCTTGATCAGCTGGTTGTCGAGCGCCTTCTCCAGGCCGTGGTCCTGGGCGATCACCTGGTGGCGGACCGCGCCCTCGGGCAGCTCGGGCACGTGGAACAGCGGTGCCAGGTCCAGGCCCTGCGCCTTCCAGTGGTCGACGGCCCGCGTGACATCGAGGGTCTCGGCGTGGCCGACGGCCTCCTCGATGGAGCGGAAGCCCAGCTCGGCGAGGATCTCGCGGACCTCCTGGGCGATGTACTGGAAGAAGTTCACGACGTACTCGGCCTTGCCGTTGTACCGCTCGCGCAGCACCGGGTTCTGCGTGGCGATGCCGACCGGGCAGGTGTCCAGGTGGCAGACACGCATCATGACGCAGCCGGAGACGACGAGCGGCGCGGTCGCGAAACCGAACTCCTCGGCGCCGAGCAGCGCGGCGATGACCACGTCGCGGCCGGTCTTGAGCTGGCCGTCGGTCTGCACGACGATGCGGTCGCGCAGGCCGTTGAGCAGCAGCGTCTGCTGGGTCTCGGCGAGGCCGAGCTCCCAGGGACCGCCCGCGTGCTTCAGCGAGGTCAGCGGCGAGGCGCCCGTACCGCCGTCGTGGCCGGAGATGAGGACGACGTCCGCGTGCGCCTTGGAGACACCCGCGGCGACCGTGCCGACACCGACCTCGGAGACCAGCTTGACGTGAATCCGCGCCTGCGGGTTCGCGTTCTTCAGGTCGTGGATCAGCTGGGCCAGGTCCTCGATGGAGTAGATGTCGTGGTGCGGGGGCGGCGAGATGAGGCCGACGCCCGGCGTCGAGTGCCGCGTCTTGGCGACCCACGGATAGACCTTGTGGCCGGGCAGCTGGCCGCCCTCGCCGGGCTTGGCGCCCTGGGCCATCTTGATCTGGATGTCGTCGGAGTTGACCAGGTACTCGGAGGTCACACCGAAGCGGCCGGAGGCGACCTGCTTGATGGACGACCGGCGGGCCGGGTCGTACAGGCGCTCCGGGTCCTCGCCGCCCTCACCGGTGTTGGACTTGCCGCCCAGCTGGTTCATGGCGATGGCGAGCGTCTCGTGCGCCTCCTGCGAGATGGAGCCGTACGACATGGCGCCCGTCGAGAACCGCTTGACGATCTCGGAGACCGGCTCGACCTCGTCGATCGGAATGGGCTTCCGGTCGGACTTGAAGCCGAACAGGCCGCGGAGCGTCATCAGCCGCTCGGACTGCTCGTTCACGCGCTCGGTGTACTTCTTGAAGATGTCGTAGCGGCCGGAGCGCGTGGAGTGCTGGAGGCGGAAGACCGTCTCCGGGTCGAACAGGTGCGGTTCGCCCTCGCGGCGCCACTGGTACTCGCCGCCTATGTCGAGCGCGCGGTGCGCCGGGGCGATGCCGGAGGCCGGGTAGGCCTTGGCGTGCCGGGCGGCGACCTCCTTGGCGATGACGTCGATGCCGACGCCGCCGATCTTGGTGGCCGTGCCGTTGAAGTACTTCGCGACGAAGGTCTCGTCCAGGCCGACGGCCTCGAAGACCTGGGCGCCGCGGTAGGAGGCGACGGTCGAGATGCCCATCTTGGACATGACCTTCAGCACGCCCTTGCCGAGGGCGTAGATGAGGTTGCGGATGGCCTTCTCGGGCTCGATGCCGGGTAGGAAGGTGCCGGCGCGGACCAGGTCCTCGACGGACTCCATCGCCAGGTACGGGTTGACGGCGGCGGCGCCGTAGCCGATGAGCAGGGCGACGTGGTGGACCTCGCGGACGTCACCGGCCTCGACCAGCAGGCCCACCTGAGTGCGCTGCTTGGTGCGGATGAGGTGGTGGTGGACGGCCGCGGTGAGCAGCAGCGAGGGGATCGGCGCGTGCTCGGCGTCCGAGTGACGGTCCGACAGGACGATCAGCCGGGCGCCGTTCTCGATCGCGGCGTCGGCCTCGGCGCAGATCTCGTCGATCCGCGCGGCCAGCGCGTCACCGCCGCCGTGCACCCGGTACAGGCCGGACAGCGTCGCGGCCTTGAAGCCGGGCATGTCGCCGTCGGCGTTGATGTGGATGAGCTTGGCCAGCTCGTCGTTGTCGATGACCGGGAAGGGCAGCACGACGCTGCGGCAGGAGGCGGCCGTCGGCTCCAGCAGGTTGCCCTGCGGGCCGAGGGCGCTGCGCAGGGAGGTGACGAGTTCCTCGCGGATCGCGTCCAGCGGCGGGTTGGTGACCTGCGCGAAGAGCTGGGTGAAGTAGTCGAAGAGCAGGCGCGGACGCTCGCTCAGCGCGGCGATCGGCGAGTCGGTGCCCATCGAACCGATCGGCTCGGCACCGGCCTTGGCCATCGGCGCGAGGATGACGCGCAGCTCCTCCTCGGTGTAACCGAAGGTCTGCTGGCGGCGGGTGACCGAGGCGTGCGTGTGCACGATGTGCTCGCGCTCGGGCAGGTCGGACAGCTCGATCTCGCCGGCCTCCAGCCACTCCGCGTACGGCGCCTCGGCGGCGAGCTGGGCCTTGATCTCGTCGTCCTCGATGATGCGGTGCTCGACGGTGTCGACGAGGAACATACGGCCGGGCTGCAGGCGGCCCTTGCGGACGACCCTGGCCGGGTCGATGTCGAGGACGCCGACCTCGGAGCCGAGGACGACGAGGCCGTCGTCGGTGACCCAGTAGCGGCCGGGGCGCAGTCCGTTGCGGTCGAGGACCGCGCCGACCTGCTTGCCGTCGGTGAAGGTGACACAGGCCGGGCCGTCCCAGGGCTCCATCAGGTTGGAGTGGAACTGGTAGAAGGCGCGCCGGGCCGGCTCCATCGAGTCGTGGTTCTCCCACGCCTCCGGAATCATCATCAGCACCGAGTGCGGCAGCGAACGGCCGCCCAGGTGCAGGAGTTCGAGGACCTCGTCGAAGGAGGCGGAGTCGGAGGCGTCCGGCGTACAGACCGGGAAGATGCGCTCGATGGTCTTGTCGTCGGACCCGAACAGTTCGGAGACGAGCTGCGATTCGCGCGCGGCCATCCAGTTGCGGTTGCCCTTGACGGTGTTGATCTCACCGTTGTGCGCGACGAAGCGGTACGGGTGGGCCAGCGGCCACGACGGGAACGTGTTCGTCGAGAACCGGGAGTGCACGAGCGCGATCGCGGAGGCGAAGCGGCGGTCGGACAGGTCCGGGAAGAAGGGCTCCAGCTGGCCGGTGGTCAGCATGCCCTTGTAGACGATGGTCCGCGCGGACAGCGACGGGAAGTACACGCCGGCCTCGCGCTCGGCGCGCTTGCGCAGCACGAAGGCCTTGCGGTCGAGGGCGATGCCCGTGGCGGGCACGGCGGCGCCGTCGCTGACGAAGATCTGGCGGAAGACCGGCATGGTCGACCGGGCGGTGGCACCCAGCAGCTGGGGAGCGACCGGCACCTCGCGCCAGCCGAGGACGGTCAGGCCCTCCTCGGCCGCGATCGTCTCGATCCGCGAGACGGCGTCGGCGGCGGAGTTCTCCGGCAGGAAGGCGGTACCGACGGCGTAGGCACCGGCCTCGGGCAGCTCGAATCCGGCCACGTCACGGAAGAAGGCGTCCGGGACCTGCGACAGGATGCCGGCGCCGTCGCCGGAGTCGGGCTCGGAGCCGGTGGCACCGCGGTGTTCGAGGTTGCGCAGGACGGTCAGGGCCTGGTCGACCAGGGTGTGGGACGCCTCGCCGGTAAGGGTGGCGACGAAGCCGACGCCACAGGCGTCGTGCTCGTTGCGGGGGTCGTACATACCCTGCGCAGCAGGGCGAGCATCCATGAAGGACCAGTTCTGGCCATTCGCGGAATGCTGGGACGGCTGGCGCGGCGTACGCATCGGCTCTCCCGTCGTCGTCATGTGGCATGTGCAAGTGCCGAGGGACGACGTTGGCCCTCGCGTGATCGCAAAATTTCATGCAGGTTACATGATGGAGCGGTTCTCGGGAAGCGGGATAATCCGTTCCAACATGCGGACACCGGCGGCTCGCGGCGGGGGTACCGCACCGACGGTGGAAGCTATGGGGGGCCTGTACGGAACGACCGGGTGAGATCGATGCCCGTCGGGCCCGGAGGCGGGACAGGCGTCTTCGCCCACCCCGCTGAGCGCGGCCACGGGCCTCGTTGCCCGCAGCGCTTACGGCTCATGCCCGGTGATTGCGCGTTCGAAACCAGCAAGTAACGGCTACTTATGCGGTCCCTCGCATAAGTCCGAGCCGAGCTATCCTACGGCCGTTCCGAACAAGCTGCCCAGGGCGTACGTCACACCGGCCGCCGCGCCTCCCAGGAGCAGCTGCCGCAGCCCGCTGTACCACCAGGTGCGTGCCGTCACCTTGGCCACCACCGCGCCGCACAGGAAGAGCCCGAGCAGCGCCAGCAGCACGGCCGGCCAGAGGCTGCTCGCACCCAGAAGATACGGCAGGACCGGGATCAGCGCGCCGAGCGCGAAGGAGCCGAAGCTCGACACCGCGGCCACGGTGGGCGAGGGCAGATCGCCGGGGTCGATGCCCAGCTCCTCCCGGGCGTGGATCTCCAGCGCCTGCTCGGGGTCCTTCGACAACTGCCGGGCGACCTCGTCGGCCAGCCCCGGCTCGACCCCGCGCGCCCGGTAGAGCGCGGCGAGCTCGGCCTCCTCGCACTGCGGGTGCTTGCGCAGCTCGCGCCGCTCCACGTCCAGTTCGGCCTCGACCAGCTCGCGCTGCGAGGCGACGGAGGTGTACTCGCCGGCGGCCATGGAGAAGGCACCGGCGGCCAGGCCCGCGAGTCCGGTGAGGACGACGGTGTGCTGGCCGACCGAGCCACCCGCGACGCCGGCCATCAGGGCCAGGTTGGAGACGAGACCGTCCATCGCACCGAACACCGCGGGACGCAGCCAGCCGCCGTTGACGTCCCGGTGGGTGTGGTTGTCCCGGTGCGCCTCGTGCAGCGCCGCCTCGGTCTCGATGATGGCCATGAAAAGTCCCCGATCCCCTTACCGAACCAAGCTTCTCTGGACGAGTTCCAGATTTTTACAACACACAAAGTACGCCGTGAATTCCGGCGCCGCCAGCAAGGAAAGGCTGCGCTAACCTGCGGTTTTACCCTTCAGTGCTCACTTGATGACGATCTTGCACAGATGTCGACCGGGTGATGCTGAGGCTCCCGAGGCTCGGCGCGGTCGCCGGAGTGGGACACATCCCGTATGGCATCGATCGCCTGCATCCCCTCAGCCCCGGCGCCCGGGGACGCCACCGAACTCCGCGCACGGGCACGGGGCGCCCTGCTGGGCCTGGCCGTCGGGGACGCGCTCGGCGCTCCGGCCGAGAACCTCAAGCCCTCGGAGATCCGCGCGCGGTGGGGCCGGATCACCGGCTACGTCACCGAGCACCCCGCCGGCACGGACGACACCGAGTACGCGATCTTCTCGGGCCTCCTCCTGGCCCGGCACGGCTCGGCACTGACCCCCGCGCATGTGGAGGCGGCCTGGCACGAGTGGATCGCCGACCGTGACGAGGGCCCCTTCCGGGGCGCCGGTTTCAGCGAACGCGGCACGCTGGAAAATCTCCGCCGGGGCCTGGCGGCCCCCATCTCCGCCCAGCACCGGCACGCCTGGAGCGACGGTCTGGCCATGCGCGCGGCCCCCTTCGGGGTGTTCGCGCCGGGCCGTCCGGCGGAAGCGGCCCGGCTCGTGGCGATCGACGGCTCGGTGAGCCATGACGGCGAGGGCATCTACGGCGGCCAGGCGGTGGCGGCGGGCGTGGCGGCGGCGATGGCGGGCGCCCAGCCGATCGCGGTCGTGGCCGCCGCCCTCGCCGTCGTGCCCGACGACTCCTGGACGGCCCGCTGCCTGCGCCGCGCGGTGGCGGTGGCCCACCGCGGCGAACGCGCGGTCCGCTCCGCGGTCGTCATCGGCGGCTACCCCTGGACCGACCTGGCCCCCGAGGCGGTCGCCCTCGCCTTCGGCGCGTACGCGGCGGCCGACGGCGACTTCGAACAGTCCGTCCTGACCGCGGTGAACATGGGCCGCGACGCGGACACGACGGCGGCGGTCGCGGGCGCGCTGGCGGGCGCGACCCGGGGAGTCTCGGCGATCCCGGAGGCCTGGACGACCCCCATCGGCCCGGTCCGCGGCCGGTGCCTGCCGGCGATGGCGGGCTACCACGTCCTGGACGTGGCGGACCTGCTGACACCGGCGGCAACGACCTGTGCACTGGCAACGGACGGGGAGAGGGAGGTACCCGCATGACCCCGCTGGCACCCGCAGCCGCCGACGGCGAAGGCGCCCCACGGGAGACCAGGACCCCTCGGGTGACAGTTACGGGCGGTGCGCGGGTGGGAGGCAAAAAGGCCGAAGGCCTCCTGCTCGGACTCGCCGCGGGCGACGCCGCCGGCTGGCCCGCGGCCCGCCACAGAGCCGCCCGCATGCCCGACTGGACCCGCCGCCTCACCCGCGAACTGGACACCTTCGCCGAGCGCAACGCCACGACCACCCTCCCCGTCCCCATCGCCCTGAACCAGCCCCCGGAACCCCTCCGCCTGGGCCCCTCCGACGACGCCGAATGGGCAGCCTTCGCCGCGGAAGCCCTCCTCCGCGCCGGCGACGACACCGCCTTCAACGACGTCAGCCGAGAACGCCGCACCCGAGCCGCGATCGACCTGACCTGGAACGCCATCGCGAGCGAGGTAGCCGCCGCAGCGAACCGCGCGCCCGAGATTGAATCCGCCGTCCTCCCCCTGCGCGCCCGCATCTCCGTCCGCGCCGGCCTCGGCAACCTCGCCACCGGCCTGCGCCCGCCCGCCACCGGCCACGACAACCCCCACTACTTCGACGACGCGGCCTGCGTACGGGCGTGCGTCCTGGCCGTGGCCCACCCCGGCGACCCCCGCCGCGCCGCCGACCTCGCCGAGTTCGACGCCCGCTACACCCAGGACGGCGACGGCGTCCACGGCGCCCGCGCCATGGCGGCGGCGCTCGCCCTCGCCCTGGCCGGCGCGCACGTCGACGCCTGCGTCACGGCGGCCCTCGCCGAACTCCCCGAGGAGACGGAGATCGGCCGCAACGCCCGGCACGCCCTGCACCTCGCCTCCGACGCGGACAGCGCCTTCGCCCTCCCCCGCCCCTGGAACACCAGATCGTCGACCACGTCTACAGCTACGGCATCGCCGCCGCCGAAACGGTCCCGGTCGCCCTCGCCCTGGCCACCGCGGCCCGCGGCCGCATCGCGGAGGCGATCCCCGCCGCGGCCTGCCTGTCGCGCGTCGCCGACTCCGCCCCGGCCCTGGCGGGCGCCCTCACCGGCGCACTGGGCGGCAGCGCCTCGATCCCGGCCTCCTGGCGGGAGACCTGCCGCACCCTCTCGGGCTGCGTCCTGCCCCGCCTCACCGGCACGGACCTCGTGGAACTCGCCGAGCTCCTGGAAGCCGTACAACCAGCCCGCCCCGGTGGATGATGCGGCCATGCAGCCCAAACCACACCAAAACGCCACCCTGGACGAGCGGATCACCGGAGCCCTGGTCGGCGCGGCCGTCGGCGACGCCCTCGGCGGCCCCGTCGAGGGCTACTCGCCCGAGCAGATCCTCGAACGCCACGGCGGCCGCGTCCACGGCATCGTCGGCCCCTGGCACGGCGACGACTGGCGCACCGCCCGCCCCCTCGCCCCGTACCACAAGGGCGACGGCCACGTCACCGACGACACCTTGATGACGCACGCCCTGATCCGTGTCTACGCCCGGGTCCGCGACCACCTCGACGCCTACGCGATCGCCGACCACCTCGTCCCCGACCTGATGACCGAGCCACGCTGGATCCCGGAGCTGGAGAGCGAGGCGCTCCCCCTGCACCGCGTCTTCCTGGCGGAGAAATGGCTGGTGACGAGGATCCACTACGGCCATGCCGACCCGCGCGAGGCCGGCACCGGCAACATCGTCAACTGCGGTGCGGCGATGTACATGTCCCCGGTCGGCCTGGTCAACGCGGCCGACCCGCGGGCGGCCTACGCCGAGGCCCTCGACATCGCCGGCGCCCACCAGTCGTCGTACGGCCGTGAGGCGGCGGGCGTCCTGGCGGCGGCGGTCGCGGCGGCGTGCACCCCGGGAGCCACCCCGGACTCGGTCGTCTCGACCTGCCTGTCCCTTGCGAAGGACGGCACGCGCACCGCCATCGAGCGGGTCTGCGAGGAAGCCTCCCGCCACACGGACTTCGAGTCGGCACTGGCCCCTCTGCGTGAGGCGGTCGCCCCGTACGACACGGTCGGCCCCGACTACCGCGCCCCGTCCCTCGCCGCCCGCCGCCCCTCCCGCCTCCACGCGATCGAGGAACTCCCCGTGGCCCTGGGCATGTTGCTCGTGGCCCGGGGCGACTACCGGCATGCGGTCCTCGGCGCCGTGAACTACGGCCGCGACTGCGACTCCATCGCCACGATGGCCGGCGCCCTGGCCGGCGCGCTCGGCTCGCCGGTCCCCCAGGACTGGGCCAAGACGGTCGCGGAGGCCAGCCGCCTGGACCTCTGGGAACCGGCCACGACCCTCACGGCCGTCACCCGTGAGATCTTCACCCGGGACACCTCCCGCCGCCGCACCCACGAACAGGCCTTCGCATCCCTCGGAGGCCCGGAATGCTCCGCCTGACCTGGGTCCAGCCGGAGGACCTGCTCGGCCACGAACTCCGCCAGGCGGCCCAGGACGGCCGCGAACCGAAGGCGATCGCGTCCCGCTGGAAAGCAGCAGGCGGCCCGGACGCCCCTCTCACAGCAGGAGCGTCCCCGTCTCCCGCCTCCCGCTACCTCCGCCAACTGGCAGAAGATCTCCTGGACGAACTGGCGGAGCTCCCGAGCAGGTTGGCGGACGACGAGCCGACGAGCCTGGAGAAGATCAGGTCACTTTGCCCGGAATGGCCACCCAGCTGCGGGCAGTCGTGCCGCTGGGGCGGCACCCGTCCCAAAGAGAGCGGCACCCCGCCAGCGCGGGCGAGCGCCCCAACCCCGACCCCCGCTACCACGCCGCAGCACCTGGAATCCGCCTGGCTCGGCCGAGCCGTGGGCTGCCTCCTGGGCAAACCAGTCGAAAAGCTCCCCCTTGAAGCCATCCGCCAACTAGCCAAGGCCACCGGCAACTGGCCCCTCACCACCTACTTCACAGCCAGAGGCGTCCCCCAGGAACTCCTGGCCACGCACCCCTGGAACCGCCGCTCCGCACAAACCTCCCTCGCCGAAAACATCGACGGCATGCCCGAGGACGACGACCTCAACTACCCCCTCCTCAACCTGATCCTCCTGCAACGCCACGGCAAGTCCTTCACCACCACGGACGTGGCCCGCACCTGGCTCGACGAACTCCCCGCCGGCCGCACCTTCACCGCCGAACGCATCGCCTACCGCAACCTCCTCACCGGCCTGGAACCCCCGCACACCGCCCGCCACCGCAACCCGTTCCGCGAATGGATCGGCGCCCTGATCCGCGCCGACGTCCACGGCTGGACCAACCCCGGCGACCCGGCCGCCGCAGCGGAACAGGCCCACCGCGACGCCGCCCTCACCCACACAGCCAACGGCGTCTACGCGGCGATGTTCACGGCGGCCACCATCGCGCAAGCCGCGACAGGCGAACACGACGTCCACACCTGCCTGCGCACCGGCCTCACCGTCGTCCCGCCCCGCTCGCGCCTCGCCCGAGCCGTCCACCACGCCATCGAACTGGCCCAGAACCACGAGGACTTCGACACGGTCGTCGACCAACTGCACGCCACCCACGCCGCCACCCACCACTGGGTGCACGCCGTCCCCAACACCGCCCTGATCGCCGCCGCCCTCACCCACGCGAACGGCGACTTCCCCGGCTCGATCTGCCGCGCGGTGAGCGGCGGCTGGGACACCGACTCGGGCGGCGCGACCGCCGGCAGCATCGCCGGCCTGCTGGCCGCAGACCCCGCGGCGCTCCCCGACGGCTGGACGGCCCCCCTCAAGAACCGCCTGGCCACCTCCATCGGCGACTTCAACGGCATCGGCTTCGACACCCTCGCCCACCTCACCCACCGGGAGACCCACCGCTCATGACCGCGCCCCTCACCGGCCTCCGCGTCCTGGACCTCGCCACCCTCTTCGCCGGCCCGCTCGCCGCCACCCTGCTCGGCGACTTCGGCGCGGACGTCGTCAAGGTCGAGCACCCGTCGAAGCCGGACCCGTCCCGCGGCCACGGCCCGTCGAAGGACGGCGTGGGCCTGTGGTGGAAGATGCTCGGCCGCAACAAACGCACGATCACCCTCGACCTGTCGAAGCCCGGCGGCCGCAGCACCCTCCTGCGTCTCGCCGCCGGCGCCGACGTGATCATCGAGAACTTCCGCCCCGGCACCCTGGAGAAGTGGGACCTGGGCTGGCCGGAGCTGTCGGCCGCCAACCCCCGCCTGGTCCTGGCCCGCGTCACCGGCTTCGGCCAGTTCGGCCCCTACGCCCACCGCCCCGGCTTCGGCACCCTCGCCGAGGCGATGAGCGGCTTCGCCGCGATCACCGGCGAACCGGACGCGCCCCCGACGCTGCCGCCCTTCGGCCTGGCCGACTCCATCGCGGGCCTGACGACGGCGTACGCGGTGATGACGGCCCTCGCCGCCCGGGACAGGACCGGCGAGGGCCAGGTCGTCGACATGGCCCTGATCGAACCGATCCTGGCCGCTCTCGGCCCGCAGCCCCTCTGGTACGACCAGCTCGGCCACATCCAGCCCCGCACCGGCAACCGCTCCCCCAACAACGCCCCGCGCGGCGTCTACCGCACCGCGGACGGCACCTGGGTCGCCGTCTCGACATCGGCCCAGTCGGTCGCGGAACGCGTGATGCACCTGGTGGGCCGCCCGCAACTGATCGACGAGCCGTGGTTCGCCACGGGCGCCGGCCGCGCCCGCCACGCCGACGTCCTGGACGAGGCGGTCGGCTCCTGGATCGCCGCACGCACCCGCACGGACGTGCTGGCGGCCTTCGAGAAGGCCGAGGCGGCGGTGGCCCCCGTCCAGGACATCCGGGACGTGATGGCGGACCCGCAGTACCAGGCTCTGAACACCATCACCACCGTCGACGACCCGGAGCTGGGCCCCCTGCGCATGCAGAACGTCCTCTTCCGGCTCTCCGCCACGCCCGGCGCGATCCGCTGGGCCGGCCGCCCCCACGGCGCCGACACCGACTCGGTCCTCACCGAACTGGGTCTCACCCCGGCCGACCTCACGGCGCTGCGCGCGGAGGGCGCCCTGTGACGGCGTTCCCGCTCACCTGGCTCTACGCCCCCGGCGACCGCCCCCACGTGGTCGCCAAGGCCCTCACCTCCGGCGCCGACGTCGTCGTCGTCGACCTGGAGGACGCGGTCGCCCCCGACCGGAAGGCGTACGCCCGTGCCGCCACCGCCGAGCTGCTCGCCGAGCTGCCGCCGGTCCCGGTCCACGTCCGCGTCAACGCCCTGGACAGCCCCTGGGCCGGGCAGGACCTCGCCGCCGTCGCCCCGGCTCCCGGCCTCTGCGCCCTGCGGCTCCCCAAGATCGGCTCACCCGCCGAGGTCGTCCGGATCGCCCAGCACGCCGTCCCCACCGGGCTGCCCCTGTACGCCCTCCTGGAGACGGCCCTCGGCGTGGAACAGGCGTACGCCGTCGCCACGGCCCACCCGTCCCTGCGGGGCATCGCGCTCGGGGAGGAGGATCTCCGGGCCGACCTGGGCGTATGTGACGACGAGGGGCTCGACTGGTCCCGCTCCCGGGTGATCGTGGCCGCCCGGGCCGCGGGCCTGCCGCCGCCGGCGCAGTCGGTCCACCCGGACGTCCGTGACCTGGAAGGGCTGGCCGCCTCCTGCACCCACGGCCGCACCCTGGGCTTCCTGGGCCGGGCCGCGATCCACCCCCGCCAGCTCCCGGTCATCGAGCGGGCCTTCCTCCCCACCGAGGATGAGATCGAGCAGGCGGAGTCGATCGTCAAGGCGGCGGCGACGGAACAGGGCGCCCAGGCCCTCCCGGACGGCCGCTTCATCGACGCGGCGGTGGTGGCGGCGGCCCAGCGCACCCTGTCCCTGGCACGCCGCCGTTAGACGCACCGAGGGGTGCCCGGACAGCTCCGGGCACCCCTCGATGTCGTGCGGCTGATGGTCAGGTTTTCTTCGCCGACCCGGCCTCGTCATTGGCCTCGTCGGCCTTGGACTCGTCTTCCTTGTCCTCGCCGACGGACTCGCCTTCCTTGCCCTCGCCGACGGACTCGTCGTCACCGTCGGCTTCACCGTCGGAGGCACCGGGCTCCACCACGGCTTCCCGGCCCGGCCGCTTCTTGGACGACAGCACGAGGTAGATCACCGCGAGCACGAACACGAACATCGCGGTCCACACGTTCAGCCGGAGGCCCAGGATGTGGTGGGCGTCGTCGACCCGCATGTACTCGATCCACGCCCGGCCCGTGCAGTACGCGGCGACGTACAGCGCGAACGCCCGGCCGTGTCCCAGCCGGAAGCGGCGGTCCGCCCAGATCACCAGGAACGCGACACCGATGCACCACAGCGACTCGTACAGGAACGTCGGGTGGTACGTGCCCGGCACCCGCCCGTCCGCGGAGGACGTGATCTCCAGGGCCCAGGGCAGGTCGGTGGGCTTGCCGTACAGCTCCTGGTTGAACCAGTTGCCCCAGCGGCCGATCGCCTGGGCGAAGGCGATGCCGGGTGCGATGGCGTCGGCGTACGCGGGCAGCGGGATGCCCCGGCGCCGGCAGCCGATCCACGCGCCGACCGCGCCCAGCGCGATCGCGCCCCAGATGCCGAGACCGCCCTCCCAGATCTTGAAGGCGTCCACCCAGTCACGGCCCTCGCTGAAGTACAGCTCGTAGTCCGTGATCACGTGGTAGAGCCGGCCGCCCACGAGGCCGAAGGGCACGGCCCAGACCGCGATGTCGGCCACCGTGCCGGCCCGCCCGCCCCGGGCGATCCAGCGCTTGTTGCCGAGCCAGACGGCAACGAAGACGCCGATGATGATGCAGAACGCGTAGCCGCGCAGCGGAATGGGGCCGAGATACAGCACCCCGCGTGACGGGCTGGGAATGAAGGCAAGTTCCATGGCAAGGTCGACGCTACCGTGCCGGACCCGGGCCGCGGCAGGCAGCCCGGCTACGGGTCCATAACAGGCAGGTGAGAAAAGCCTTCACCCCTTGTTCTTCTCCAGCACCAGCTGCTTCAGCTTCGCCGGGGTCATCGTCCGGTCCTGGTAGATGTTCTTGCCGTCGAACAGCACGGTCGGCGTGCCGGAGAAGCCGCCCTTGTTGAAGGCCTGGTGGGACTTGGCGACCCAGCCGTTGTGCTTGCCGTCCTCGACGCACTTGCGGAAGGCGGGGGTGTCCAGGCCGTCGACCTTGCCGGCCAGCTCGATCAGCTTGGCGTTCCTGGCGTAGGCGTCGTCGACCTCCTGGGGCTGGTTGTCGAAGAGCACGTCGTGGTACGCGGGGAACTTCCCGGCGTCCTGGGCGCAGGCCGCGGCGTTGGCCGCGTTGCGGGAGCCGGTGCCGCGCATGTTGCCGTCGATGAGGGTGACCAGGTGGTACTCGGTCTTCAGCTGGCCGGCGTTCGTCAGCTCGTGGATCACCGGCCGGTACGCCGTCTCGAAGGACTTGCAGGCCGGGCAGCGGAAGTCCTCCCACACCGTGAGCGTGGACTTGGCGCTGTCCTTGCCGACCGGGATCGCGAGGCCGTCCTTGCCCTGTGCTCCCGAGGGGGCCACGACCGGGCCCGCCGCCTCGCTGCCGTCGTCCTTCCCGGCGTTGGCGGCGACGACGCCGATCACCGCCGCGAGTCCCAGGACGGCCACGACGGCACCGCCCACGATCAGCGTGCGCCGGCGCTTCTCTGCGGCCTTCTGCTTCTCGCGCTCCACCGCCAGCTTCTCCCGGGCGGTGCGCTTTCCCTCACGGTTCTTCTCGCTCACACCCCGGAAACGAACCGGGGAGGCGCACCGCGCCTCCCCGGCCCCAGGTCCACCCGCACGAGGGACCTGTATGACTTCCGGCTTTCCTACGCCTGTCGGCGCACGCCCTTCGCGAGGTCACCCGCGAGCGAGCGCACGGCCTCGACACCGGCCGCGTCGTCCGGGGCGTCCAGCATGGCCTTGACGAAGGCCGAGCCGACGATCACGCCGTCGGCGAAGCCGGCGACCTCGGCGGCCTGGCCGGCGTTGGAGACGCCGAGGCCGACGCAGACCGGCAGGTCCGTGCCGGTGGCCCGGGTATGTGCCACCAGGTCCTCGGCCTGCGAGCTGACGGACGCGCGGGTGCCGGTGACGCCCATGAGGGAGGCGGCGTAGACGAAGCCGCTGCCCGCCGCGGTGATCTGCGCGAGCCGCTGGTCCTTGCTGCTGGGGGCGACGACGAAGACGGTGGCCAGGCCGTGCTTCTCCGCGTGCTCCCTCCACAGCGCCGACTCCTGTACGGGCAGGTCGGGCAGGATGCACCCGGCGCCGCCCGCCTCGGCGAGCTCGGCGGTGAACCGCTCGACGCCGTAGCGGTCGATGGGGTTCCAGTACGTCATGACGAGCACCGGCTTGCCGGTGGCCGCGTGGGCCTCGCGGACCGTGCGCATCACATCGGCGATCTTCACGCCGCCGCGCAGGGCGATGTCGTCGGCGGTCTGGATGACGGGCCCGTCGAGGACGGGGTCGCTGTGCGGCAGACCGACCTCGACGACGTCGGCGCCGCCGTCCAGGACGGCCTTGATCGCCTCGATGCCGCCGTCCACGCTCGGGAACCCGGCCGGGAGGTAGGCGATGAGGGCGGCCCGGCCCTCGGACTTCGCCGCGGCGAGGGTGTCGCTCAGCAGCTGAATGTTCCCGCTCACTTGGCGTCTCCCTCGATCTCCGCGGTGTCGGTGTCCGCGTCGGCGGCGACCTCGGCGTCGGTGTCGTAGAGGCCGAAGTAGCGGGCGGCGGTGTCCATGTCCTTGTCGCCGCGGCCGGACAGGTTGACCACGATCAGCCCGTCCTTGCCCAGCTCCTTGCCGACCTCCAGGGCGCCGGCCAGCGCGTGGGCGCTCTCGATGGCCGGGATGATGCCCTCGGTGCGGGACAGCAGGTGCAGCGCCTGCATGGCCGCGTCGTCCGTGACCGCGCGGTACTCACCGCGGCCGGAGTCCTTGAGGTAGGAGTGCTCGGGGCCGATGCCCGGGTAGTCCAGACCGGCCGAGATCGAGTACGGCTCGGTGATCTGGCCCTCGTCGTCCTGGAGGACGTAACTGCGGGAGCCGTGCAGGATGCCGGGCTCGCCGGCGGTCAGGGTCGCCGCGTGCTCGCCGGTGTCGACGCCGTGCCCGGCCGGCTCGCAGCCGATGAGGCGGACGGACTCGTCCGGGATGAAGGCGTGGAAGAGGCCGATGGCGTTGGAGCCGCCGCCGACGCAGGCGACGGCGGCGTCGGGGAGCCGGCCCGCGCGCTCCAGGAGCTGGCGGCGGGTCTCCACGCCGATCACGCGGTGGAAGTCGCGGACCATCGCCGGGAAGGGGTGGGGTCCGGCGACCGTGCCGAAGAGGTAGTGCGTGTGGTCGACGTTGGCGACCCAGTCGCGGAACGCCTCATTGATCGCGTCCTTCAGCGTGCGGCTGCCGGACTTCACTGCGATGACCTCGGCGCCGAGCATGCGCATGCGGGCCACGTTGAGGGCCTGGCGCTGGGTGTCGATCTCGCCCATGTAGATCGTGCACTCAAGGCCGAAGAGGGCGCAGGCCGTGGCCGTGGCGACGCCATGCTGGCCGGCGCCCGTCTCGGCGATGACCCGGGTCTTGCCCATGCGCTTGGTGAGCAGGGCCTGGCCGAGGACGTTGTTGATCTTGTGGGAGCCGGTGTGGTTGAGGTCTTCCCGCTTGAGGAAGACGCGGGCACCGCCGGCGTGCTCGGCGAACCGGGGCACTTCGGTGAGTGCGGAGGGGCGGCCGGTGTAGTTGACCAGGAGGTCGTCGAGTTCCCTGGCGAACTCCGGGTCGTGCTTGGCCTTGTCGTACTCGACGGCCACTTCGTCGACTGCCGCGACCAGGGCCTCGGGGATGAACTTGCCGCCGAATGTCCCGAAGTAGCCTTCGGGGTTGGGGGTTTGACCCTCGGGGTCGGGGATGAAGAACTGACTGGGCATGCGGAAACCTTCACGGTGAGTGTGTGTGGAGTGCACTAATCGCCGTGGGGGCGGGGATGATCAGGCGGCTGCGGACCGGCTGTGGCTGGTCGCGCAGTTCCCCGCGCCCCTCACGGGGCGCTGCTGCCATCGCATGCCGTTGACCTGGCCCGGCTCGTCACCGATGACATACCGGACGCGGCGGCCGTGTACGCGGCGCGCGGGCGCACGGCAGCCGCGGGGGCGGCAGCCGCGCGCGAGGCGGGCGTACCGGTCCACGGTCGTCATGGTGAGAGTCATCGGGGCCAAGCCTAGCGGGAGATCAGCCCCGGCCGTGCCGGAGTGCGGGGTGTTCGCCCGCCGCCACCAGGTCGGAGACCGCCGTCTTGGGGTCCTTGCCGGTGACGAGGGACTCGCCCACCAGGACCGCGTCGGCGCCGGCGTTGGCGTAGGCGATGAGGTCGTGCGGGCCGCGGACGCCGGACTCGGCGATCTTGATGATGTGGTCGGGGATCTCCGGTGCCACGCGCTCGAACGTGCCGCGGTCGACCTCGAGGGTCTTGAGGTTGCGCGCGTTGACGCCGATCACGCGGGCGCCTGCGTCGACCGCGCGCTCGACCTCGTCCTCGTCGTGCACCTCGACGAGCGGCGTGAGCCCGATGGACTCGGCGCGCTCGATGAGGGACTCCAGGGCGGGCTGGTCGAGGGCGGCGACGATCAGCAGGACGACGTCGGCGCCGTAGGCGCGGGCCTCCCACAGCTGGTACGACGTGACGATGAAGTCCTTGCGCAGGACCGGGATGTCCACGCGGGCGCGGACTGCCTCGAGGTCGGCGAGCGAGCCGCCGAAGCGCCGCTGCTCGGTGAGGACGGAGATGACGGCCGCGCCGCCCGCCTCGTAGTCCGCGGCGAGTCCGGCCGGGTCGGCGATCGCGGCCAGCGCGCCCTTGGAGGGGCTGGAGCGCTTGACCTCGCAGATGACCTTGACGCCGTCGCCGCGCAGTGCGGCCGCGCCGTCCTTGGCGGCGGGAGCCTTCGCCGCGCGCTCCTTGAGCTCGTCGAGGCTGACGCGCGCCTGCCGCTCCGCGAGGTCGGCACGGACTCCGTCGATGATCTCGTCGAGCACACTCACGCGAGCGGCCCCCTTCCAGACTCTTGACAGTTCCAGCGACCGATCGAAAACCGATGGTCACTGCGATGGTATCCGCAGCGGGGCGTAGGCCTCGCATCCGGTTGACGCGGATCCCACGACCTGGACATCCACCAGTTGATCAAGGATGGAGCCAGCCTCCGAAGGGCAGGTTCCGGACAACCGTGAAGACCAGCAGCAACGCGCCGAAGCTCCACACCAGCCCCGGGCGGGGGTCGATCCGCAGCGGGCGCCCGCGCACCGCCCGGACCACCCATACGGTCCACAGCACGGCGAAGGCCACATAGCCGAGGACGGCGAGCGCGTTGGCGTGCAGCGCCGCCGGGAGATCACCGTGGACGAAGGCGTGCGCACTGCGCAGCCCGCCGCAGCCGGGGCAGTACAGGCCCGTGTAGTGCAGCAGCGGACAGACGGGGTAGTGGCCGGGTTCGTTGGGGTCGACCGCGCCCACGTAGGCGAACGCGGCGGCGGCGGCCGCGAGCACCCCGGCGGGGACGGCCAGGCGGGCCGGGACGCTGTGCGTCACCCTTCGGCTGTCGGCGTTCACGGCAGCCATTGTGCCCCGCACGCGCGCGAGGGGCGGTCCCGGCACCTGGGCCTGTCGTTTCGATCAGGTCGCAGACGCGGGGCCTTGCACGCGCATCTGCGGCGTTGTCGTCGGTTGCCGATGCTCCGCATCGACGCCCTCCTCCGCCTTGCAGCTGCACGCACCCGACCCCGCTCACCGGCGCTGATCAGCGCTGTCGGTTCCCTGCGACCTGGTCCAAACGACAGGCCCCAGTGCCGGCCGTCCCTCTCGGGACAACGCGGTCCCCGCCGGGATCAGCCCTCGGCGCGCGCCGGCTCGCGGTCGCCCGTCATGCGGTGCGGCTTGTGCAGGTCCTTGGGCTGGCCGAGGCCCATCATCCGCATGATGGCGCCGACGACACCGCCGAGGAGCACGACGACCATGCCCGCCCAGAAGCCCACGGGCTGGTCCATCACCATGAACGCGCCCGCGACGCAGAAACCGATGAAGGCGATGATGACACCGGTCCAGGCGGCCGGGGTGTGACCGTGGCTGCTGCCCGCCATTGCTTGCTCCTCGTTGCTGTGTGCGTGTCTGAGCAGGACGCTCGGGCCCATTGTCCCGCACGTGTGCCCCCGCCGTGAGCGGGGGTGTCCCCCGCTCCCCCGGGTGGGCTCACGCCCCGGTGGGGTCCTCGCCCCGGTCGAGTGCCTTCCACAGGTCCTCGGGCCGGTCGGGGTCGACGGCGGGGGCCTTGCGGCGCGGCTGGGGCGTGCCGCTGCGCTCGTAGCGGCCGGACATCGCGGGCCACAGCCGGCCGTAGCGCAGGGCGAGCAGCCCGGCCAGGAGGATCAGGACGCCGCCGACGGCCGCGACATACGGCCAGGCGGTGTGGCTGAGGGTGTCCACGGAGGCGGAGGTGTCGCCGGAGGCCTGGGCGGCCTGCTCGTCGAGCGCGGCGCCGTCGGAGGCGCCGAGCAGGGCGGCGGCGACGATGCCCGCGCCGGAGAGCGCCAGCAGCCCGGCCACGACGAAGCGGCCGGCCCTGCGGACCGCGAAGACGGCGACGAGCGCGGCGAGGCCCACTATGGCGAGCGCCGCGGGTACGCCCGTGACGTCGCTGCCCTTGGCGGTCAGGGGGAAGGCGCCGCCGGCCACCGTCGCGGTGCCCTCCGCCCAGCGCTGCCGGGTGGCGAGCAGCGCCACGGCCGCGCCGAGCGCGCCGCACAACAGCGCGACGGCGAGGCTCAGGCGGCCGGCCCGGGCGGATCCGGCGGCTTCGGAACGGGGGTGGTGAGGTGCAGCAGTCACGTACCCCACTATCGCTTGAACCCCGGGCGAACCGTCACCCGGGGTTCATCTCAGGCCTTTCCCAGCCGATTCGCCGTGTGGACGGCCCTGAGGACCGCCGCCGCCTTGTTGCGGCACTCGGTGTCCTCGGCGACCGGGTCGGAGTCGGCCACGATGCCCGCGCCGGCCTGCACGTACGCGGTGCCGTCCCGGAGGAGGGCCGTGCGGATGGCGATGGCCGTGTCGGAGTCGCCCGCGAAGTCGAGGTAGCCGACGCAGCCGCCGTACAGCCCGCGCCGGGACGGTTCGAGTTCGTCGATGATCTGCATGGCGCGCGGCTTTGGGGCGCCGGAGAGGGTGCCGGCCGGGAAGCAGGCCGTGAGGACATCGAAGGCGGTGCGGCCCGGGGCGACGCGGCCCGTCACCGTCGAGACGATGTGCATCACGTGCGAGTACCGCTCGACGGACATGAAGTCGACGACCTCGACGGAGCCGGGCTCGCAGACCCGCCCCAGGTCGTTGCGCCCCAGGTCGACCAGCATGAGGTGCTCGGCGCGCTCCTTGGGGTCGGCGAGCAGTTCGTCGGCGAGGGCCTGGTCCTCCTGCGGGGTGGCGCCGCGCCAGCGGGTGCCGGCGATGGGGTGCACCATGGCCCGGCCGTCCTCGACCTTGACGAGGGCCTCGGGGGACGAGCCGACGACGTCGAAGCCGTCGAAGCGGAACAGGTACATGTACGGGGACGGGTTGGTGGCCCGCAGGACCCGGTAGACGTCCAGCGCGCTCGCCGCGCACGGCGTCTCGAAGCGCTGGGAGGGGACCACCTGGAAGGCCTCCCCGGCCCGGATGCGCTCCTTGATGTCCTCGACGGCCTCCTGGAAGTCGGGGCCGCCCCACAGCGCCGTGTACTCGGGGAGCTCGGAGGGCGGGAGCGCGGCCGGGGGCTGGGCGACCGGGCGGGAGAGGTCGGCCTCCATGGCGTCGAGCCGGGCCACGGCGTCCGTGTAGGCCTCGTCGACGCCGGTGTCCAGGTCGTTGTGGTTGATCGCGTTGGCGATCAGCAGGACCGAGCCCTCCCAGTGGTCCATGACGGCGAGGTCGCTGGTGAGGAGCATGGTCAGCTCGGGCAGCTTCAGGTCGTCGCGCTCGCCGGGGCCGATCTTCTCCAGGCGGCGGACGATGTCGTAGCCGAGGTAGCCGACCATGCCGCCGGTGAAGGGCGGCATGCCGTCCTGGTGGGGGGTGTGAAGGGCCTCGATGGTGGCGCGCAGCGCGGCGAGGGGGTCGCCGTCGACGGGCACGCCGACGGGCGGGGCGCCGAGCCAGTGGGCCTGCCCGCCCCGCTCGGTCAGCGTGGCGGCGCTGCGGACGCCCACGAACGAGTAGCGGGACCACGAGCGGCCGTTCTCCGCGGACTCCAGCAGGAAGGTGCCCGGGCGCTCGGCGGCGAGCTTGCGGTAGAGCGCGACCGGGGTGTCGCCGTCGGCGAGGAGCTTGCGGGTGACGGGGATGACCCGCCGGTCGGTGGCGAGCTTGCGGAACGTCTCGAGGTCCATGGCCGCTGACCTTACTGATCCGAGGCGGGGGCGTCGGAGCCGCCGTCCTTGAGGAGCACGTCCTCGTCGAAGCAGGTGCGCGCGCCGGTGTGGCAGGCGGCGCCGACCTGGTCGACCTTCACCAGGACGGTGTCGGCGTCGCAGTCGAGGGCGACGGACTTCACCCACTGGAAGTGGCCGGAGGTGTCGCCCTTGACCCAGTACTCCCGGCGGCTGCGGGACCAGTACGTGCACCGGCCGGTGGTGAGCGTGCGATGCAGCGCCTCGTCGTCCATCCAGCCGAGCATCAGCACCTCTCCGGTGTCGTACTGCTGGGCGATGGCGGGCAGGAGGCCGTCGGCGCTGCGCTTGAGGCGGGCGGCGATCTCCGGGTCGAGACGGCTGGGCCGGGGGGACGTGCTGGTCATGCCGACCATTGTGCCGCGCGCCACCGACAGGCCAGGTGGAGTGTCCACTGTGCGGACCTGCGAGCCGGTCGTAGGCTGACTCCATGTCGACCCATGCCAAGCGTGAACGACTTCTCCTCGCCGATCTGTTGGAGACCGCGGGCCCGGACGCGCCCACCCTGTGCGAGGGCTGGACCACCCGGGACCTCGCGGCGCACGTGGTGGTGCGCGAGCGCCGCCCGGACGCCGCCGGCGGAATACTGATCAAGCAGCTCGCGCCGCGCCTGGACCGGGTGATGGCGGAGTACACCGACAAGCCGTACGAGGAGCTGATCCAGCTGATCCGTACCGGGCCGCCCCGCTTCTCGCCCTTCTCTCTCAAGCCGGTCGACGAGATGTCCAACATCATCGAGTTCTACGTCCACACGGAGGACGTCCGGCGGGCCCAGCCCGACTGGTCGCCGCGCGAACTCGACACGGTCTTCCAGGACGCCCTGTGGTCCCGGCTGGAGCGCACCGCCCGGCTGATGGGGCGAAACGTCCCGACAGGCTTGGTGCTGCGCCGCCCCGACGGCCAGACAGCGGTCGCCCAGCGCGGCACCCCGGTGGTCACGGTGACCGGCGAACCCTCCGAACTCGTCCTGTTCACCTACGGCCGCCAGAGCGCGGCCAAGGTCGACCTGGACGGCGACGAGAACGCGATCGCGAAACTGCACGAGGCGAAGCAGCTCGGCATCTGAAGCGGTCCGGGATCTGCAGCGGTCCCGGATCTGCAGCGGTCCGGGATCTGAGGGAGTGGGTCACCGCACCGGGTGGCCCGCCTCCCGCAGCGTCTGCTTGACCTCGCCGATGCGCAGGTCCCCGAAGTGGAACACCGACGCGGCCAGCACCGCGTCCGCGCCCGCCGCGATGGCCGGCGGGAAGTCCGCCAGCTTGCCCGCGCCGCCCGAGGCGATGACCGGGACGGTCACGTGCTTGCGCACGGCTGCGATCATCTCCAGGTCGTAGCCGTCCTTGGTGCCGTCCGCGTCCATGGAGTTGAGCAGGATCTCGCCGGCGCCCAGCTCGGCGGCCCGGTGCGCCCACTCGACGGCGTCGATGCCGGTGCCGCGGCGGCCGCCGTGGGTGGTCACCTCGAAGGAGCCGGACTCGGTACGGCGCGCGTCCACCGACAGGACCAGGACCTGGCGGCCGAAGCGTTCGGCGATCTCCCGGATCAGCTCCGGGCGGGCGATCGCGGCCGTGTTGACGCCGACCTTGTCCGCGCCGGCCCGCAGCAGCTTGTCCACGTCCTCGGCGGTGCGCACCCCGCCGCCGACCGTGAGCGGGATGAACACCTGCTCGGCCGTGCGGCGCACCACGTCGTACGTCGTCTCGCGGTTGCCCGACGAGGCGGTGATGTCCAGGAACGTCAGCTCGTCGGCGCCCTCGGCGTCGTACACCTTGGCCATCTCGACGGGGTCGCCCGCGTCGCGCAGGTTCTGGAAGTTGACGCCCTTGACGACCCGGCCGTTGTCCACGTCCAGGCAGGGGATGACTCGGACCGCCAGGGTCATGAATCCACCGTTCCTCTGAATGCCTCTAGTTCCACCGACACCAGGACGCGCGGGTCGACGAAACCGTCCACCACGAGGAAGGTCGCGACCGGGCGCACGGAGTCGAACAGCTCCTTGTGGGCCCGGCCCACCTCGTCGAGGTCGCGCGTGTGTGCCAGATACATCCGCGTCCGGACCACGGACCCGATACCGAGCCCGAACTCGCCGATCGCTTCCAGGGCGCTGGTGAAGGCCGCCTTGGCCTGCTCGTACGGGTCGCCCTCCCCGTACAGCACGTCGCCCTTGAAGGGCGTCGTGCCCGCCACCAGCACCCGATCGCCCGCCGCCACGGCGCGCGCGAAACCGAAACTCTCTTCCCAGGGACTTCCGCTCTGCACGCGCCGTACGGCATCGCTCATGACGACACAGTCTCCAATGCCTCTTCCAGGGTGAACGCCTTCGCGTACAGCGCCTTCCCTACGATCGCGCCCTCTACGCCGAGCGGGACGAGCTCGGCGATGGCCCGGAGATCGTCGAGCGACGAGACGCCGCCGGAGGCCACCACGGGGCGGTCCGTCGCCGCGCAGACGTTCTTCAGCAGCTCCAGGTTGGGGCCCTGGAGGGTGCCGTCCTTGGCGATGTCCGTGACGACGTACCGCGCGCAGCCCTCCTTGTTCAGGCGCTCCAGCGTCTCGTCGAGGTCGCCGCCGTCGCGGGTCCAGCCGCGGCCGCGCAGGGTCGTGCCGCGGACGTCGAGACCGACCGCGATCTTGTCGCCGTGCTCGGCGATGACCTTGGCGACCCACTCGGGGGCCTCAAGGGCTGCCGTGCCCAGGTTCACGCGGGTGCAGCCGGTGGCCAGGGCGGCGGCGAGGGTGTCGTCGTCGCGGATGCCGCCGGACAGCTCCACCTTGATGTCCATGGCCTTGGTGACCTCGGCGATCAGCGCGCGGTTGTCGCCGGTGCCGAACGCGGCGTCCAGGTCGACCAGGTGCAGCCACTCGGCGCCGGACCGCTGCCAGGCGAGGGCGGCCTCCAGGGGCGAGCCGTAGGAGGTCTCCGTACCGGACTCGCCGTGCACCAGGCGCACCGCCTGGCCGTCACGGACGTCGACGGCGGGGAGGAGTTCGAGCTTGCTCACAGTGTTCCGATCCAGTTGGTGAGGAGCTGGGCTCCGGCGTCGCCGGACTTCTCGGGGTGGAACTGCGTGGCCCACAGGGCGCCGTTTTCGACGGCCGCGACGAACGGCTTGCCGTGCGTGGACCAGGTGACCTTGGGGGCCTCCATCGTCGGGTTGTGCGTCTCCAGCGACCAGTCGTGGACGGCGTAGGAGTGCACGAAGTAGAAGCGCGCGTCCGCGTCCAGGCCGGCGAACAGCTGCGAGCCGGGCGCCGCCTCCACGGTGTTCCAGCCCATGTGGGGCACGATCTCGGCCTGGAGCGGTTCGACCGAGCCGGGCCACTCGTCGAGGCCCTCGCTCTCCACGCCGTGCTCGATGCCGCGGGCGAAGAGGATCTGCATGCCGACGCAGATGCCCATGACGGGGCGGCCGCCGGACAGCCTGCGGTCGACGATCCAGTCGCCGCGCGCCTCGCGCAGGCCCTTCATGCAGGAGGCGAAGGCGCCGACGCCCGGCACCAGCAGCCCGTCGGCGTTCATGGCCTTGTCGTAGTCACGCGTTATCTCGACGTCGGCTCCCGCGCGCGCGAGGGCGCGCTCGGCGGAACGGACGTTGCCGAAGCCGTAGTCGAAGACGACGACCTTCTTCTGCGGGGCGCTCAATTCCACACCTCCAGCCTCACGACACCGGCCGCCAGGCACATCGCGGCGCCGATGGAGAGCAGCACGATCAGGCCCTTGGGCATCTTCTGCTTGACGAAGGAGTAGATCCCGCCGACGAGGAACAGGCCGACGACGATCAGCAGGGTCGAGATGCCGTTCACAGGGCGCCCTTCGTGGAGGGGAGGATGCCGGCCGCGCGCGGGTCGCGCTCGGAGGCGTAGCGCAGGGCCCGGGCCAGCGCCTTGAACTGGCACTCCACGATGTGGTGCGCGTTGCGCCCGTAGGGCACGTGCACGTGCAGCGCGATCTGGGCCTGGGCGACGAAGGACTCCAGGATGTGCCGGGTCATCGTGGTGTCGTACTCGCCGATCATCGGCGCCATCTTCTCGGGCTCGGTGTGCACGAGGTACGGGCGGCCGGACAGGTCGACGGTGACCTGGGCGAGGGACTCGTCCAGCGGGACCGTGCAGTTGCCGAAGCGGTAGATGCCGACCTTGTCGCCGAGGGCCTGCTTGAAGGCGGCGCCCAGGGCGAGGGCGGTGTCCTCGATCGTGTGGTGCGAGTCGATGTGCAGGTCGCCCTCGGTCTTCACGGTCAGGTCGAACAGACCGTGCCGGCCGAGCTGGTCGAGCATGTGGTCGTAGAAGCCGACGCCGGTGGAGATCTCCGTCTTGCCCGTGCCGTCGAGGTCGATCTCGACGAGGACCGAGGTCTCCTTGGTCGTCCGCTCCACGCGTCCGATGCGGCTCATGAACTCTGCTCCTTCTTCAGTGCACGTACCGCGTCGAGGAACGCGTCGTTCTCTTCGGGGGTGCCGGCCGAGACCCGCAGCCACCCGGGGATGCCGTTGTCCCGGACCAGGACGCCCCGGTCGAGGATCTTCTGCCAGGCCGTGTGCGCGTCCTCGAACCGGCCGAACTGCACGAAGTTGGCGTCGGACTCGACGACGTCGTAGCCGGTGGCGCGCAGTTCGCGTACCAGGCGGTCCCGCTCGGCCTTGAGCTGTTCGACATAGCCCAGCAGCGTCTCGGTGTGCTCCAGGGCGGCCAGGGCGGTCGCCTGGGTGACGGCCGACAGGTGGTACGGCAGCCGGACGAGCTGGACGGCGTCGACGACGGCCGGGTGCGCGGCGAGGTAGCCGAGGCGCAGGCCGGCGGCACCGAACGCCTTCGACATCGTGCGGGAGACGACGAGGCGCGGGCGCCCGTCGAGCAGCGGCAGCAGCGAGTCGCCGTGGCTGAACTCGATGTAGGCCTCGTCGACCACGACCATCGACGGCTTCGCCGCCTGCGCGGCCTTGTAGAGCGCGAGGACCGTCTCGGGCGGGACCGCGTTGCCGGTGGGGTTGTTGGGGGTGGTGATGAAGACGACGTCGGGCCGGTGCTCGGCGATCGCCTGCTCGGCGGCGGCGAGGTCGATCGTGAAGTCGTCACCCCGCGGCCCCGAGATCCAGCCGGTGCCCGTGCCGCGCGCGATCAGCCCGTGCATCGAGTACGACGGCTCGAAGCCGATCGCGGTGCGGCCGGGCCCGCCGAAGGTCTGGAGCAGCTGCTGGATGACCTCGTTGGAGCCGTTGGCGGCCCAGACGTTGGCGAGACCGACCTCGTAGCCGGAGGTGTCGGTCAGGTACTCGGCGAGCTTCGTGCGCAGCTCGACCGCGTCCCGGTCCGGGTAGCGGTTGAGGTCGCGGGCCGCCTCACGGACCCGCTCGGCGATGCGCTCGACGAGCGGCTCGGGCAGCGGGTAGGGGTTCTCGTTGGTGTTCAGCCGGACGGGGACGTCCAGCTGGGGCGCGCCGTAGGGGGACTTGCCGCGCAGCTCGTCCCGTACGGGCAGATCGTCGATGCGTACGTCGCTCACTTGCTCTCCGGCACCTTCCAGCCACGCGACATTTGTTCGTCTCCGACAAACCTGGCCTTGATCGCCGCGCCGTGCGCGGGCAGGTCCTCCGCCTCCGCCAGCGTGACCACGTGGTGCGCGACCTCGGCCAGCGCGTCCTTCGTGTAGTCGACGATGTGGATGCCGCGCAGGAAGGACTGGACGGACAGGCCCGAGGAGTGGCAGGCGCAGCCGCCGGTGGGCAGGACGTGGTTGGAGCCGGCCGCGTAGTCGCCGAGGGAGACCGGGGCCCACGGCCCGATGAAGATCGCGCCGGCGTTCCTGACGCGGTCGGCCACGGCGGCGGCGTCGGCCGTCTGGATCTCCAGGTGCTCGGCGCCGTACGCGTCGACCACCTTCAGGCCCTCGTCGATGCCGTCGACCAGGACGATGGCGGACTGCTTGCCGGACAGGGCCGGGACGATCCGGTCGTCGACGTGCTTGGTGGCCGCGACCTGCGGCTCCAGCTCCTTCTCCACCGCGTCCGCGAGCTCGGCGGAGTCGGTGACCAGGACGGCGGCGGCCAGCGGGTCGTGCTCGGCCTGGCTGATCAGGTCGGCGGCGACGTGCACCGGGTCGGCCGTGTCGTCGGCGAGGACCGCGATCTCGGTCGGGCCGGCCTCGGCGTCGATGCCGATCTTGCCGGTGAAGTAGCGCTTGGCGGCGGCGACCCAGATGTTGCCGGGGCCGGTGACCATGGTGGCGGGCGGGCAGGACTCGGTGCCGTAGGCGAACATCGCGACGGCCGTGGCACCGCCGGCCGCGTAGACCTCGTCGACGCCGAGCAGGGCGCAGGCGGCGAGGATCGTCGGGTGCGGCAGCCCGTTGAACTCGGCCTGGGCCGGGGAGGCGAGCGCGATGGACTCGACGCCGGCCTCCTGCGCGGGCACGACGTTCATGACCACGGACGACGGATACACGGACCGGCCGCCGGGCGCGTACAGCCCGACCCGGTCGACCGGAACCCACTTCTCGGTCACGGAGCCGCCGGGCACCACCTGGGTGGTGTGCGTGCTGCGGCGCTGCTCCCGGTGGACGGTCCGGGCGCGCCGGATCGACTCCTCCAGTGCCGCGCGTACGGCCGGGTCGAGCTCCTCCAGTGCGCGCGTGAGCGCGGCGGCCGGCACCCGCACCTGGTCGAGCCTGACCCCGTCGAACCGCTCGGCGAAATCGATCAGCGCCGCGTCGCCCCGATGATGCACGTCCTCGCAGATCGGACGCACCTTCTCCAGGGCGGCCTGAACGTCGAACTCGGCTCGGGGCAGCAGGTCACGCAGGGCGGGGCCCTCGGGGAGGGCGTCGCCGCGCAGATCGATTCGGGAGATCACGTGCTCAATTCTCTCAGACCCGATTCCCGCGCCGTCCGCTCGTATCAATGGTTGATACAGACCGGCGCCGGAACCCGGAAGATCCCCTTCACGTTTCGCGTTCGGGGCGTCACTCAGCGGGCATGAACAGGTGTACGAAGCACCTGACCCGCGAGTATCCGGGGAGGAAGGAAGAGACGTGACCGAGGGGGCCGGCGTGCGTGCCGGGGAGCTGCCCGACGACCTGACGGCGGCCGAGGCCGGAATGTGGCAGGCGTTCCGCAACGGCAGCGTGTACGACCTGAGCAGCGGCGACCCCGTGGTGGACGATCCGCACGGCGGCCACCCCTGGGGCGAGGAGCGGACCGTGCGGGCCCGGATCGTCTGCTGGCTGCTCCTGGACGGCCCGCCCGCCCTGGCCGGCCGGGTGTCCTCGCTGAAGCTGGCCGGCGTGCTGATCAGCGGCTCGCTGGACCTCGCGGGCGGCACGGTGGTGCCGTACGTCGAGATGCGCCAGTGCCGCTTCGAGGAGGACGTGCTGCTGCCGGAGGCCCGCTTCACGACCGTACGGATGGTGGACTGCTCGGTGCCGCGACTGGAGGCGGCCCGGGTGCAGACGGAGGGCGATCTGCATCTGCCGCGCTGCCGCTTCCACCGCGGCATCCGGCTCACGGACGCGCAGATCGGCACGGACCTGATGCTCAACCAGGCGATCGTGCACCGGGACCGCAGCGGCCGGTCGATCGCCGCGGACGGCCTGACGGTCGGCCAGGACTTACAGGCGGAGCTGCTGGAGTCGCACGGCGAGCTGAGCCTGCGCGCCGCCACCATCGGCGTGTCGCTGAGCCTGCGCGGCGCCCGCCTGGCCAACCCGTACGAGCGGCTCGCCTTCAACGCCCCGCAGCTGACCGTCGAGCGCAGCCTGTATCTGACCCCGGCGGGCGTCGGCGCCCAGGCGATGAGCGGGATGACCCCGGCGCGCGGGACGCGGATCCAGCGGTTCTCGTGCGAGGGCGGGATCCGCCTGGACGACGGGCGGTTCGGTGACGCGGTCGACTTCGAGCGGGCCAGGTTCACCCTCACCGAGGACCAGGAGCTGTCACTGCGCCGAGTGCAGACGCCGGAGCTGCGGTTCCTCGGCGAGCATCCCGCGCGCGGGCGTGTCGTGCTGTCGGGGGCGAAGATCGTCAACCTGATGGACCGGGCGGACGCCTGGCCCGGCCCGGGGCGGCTGCACATGGGCGGCTTCACCTACGAGAACCTCGTGCCGCGCGGGCCGTTCCCGCTGGCCGAGCGGCTGGACTGGGTGGCGGCGGCGACCGCCGAGTACAACCCGGAGCCGTACGAGCGGCTCGCGGCGGTGCTGCGGGCCGGCGGGGAGGACGAGGACGCCCGCGAGGTGCTGCTCGCCAAGCAGCGCCGGCACCGGGAGAGCCTGCCGCCGGCCGCCAAGCTGTGGGGCTACGCGCAGGACTGGACGGTCGCCTACGGGTACCGGCCGGCCCGGGCCGCGGTGTGGATGGCGGTGCTGTGGGCGGCGGGCTCGCTCGCCTTCGCCCAGGCCGGGCATCCGCCGCTGAAGCGCGGTGAGCATCCGGAGTGGAACCCCACGCTGTTCACGCTCGATCTGCTGCTGCCGGTGATCGACCTCGGCCAGGTGGGCTTCTGGCAGTTGCGCGGGGGCTGGCAGTGGCTGGCGACGGCCATGATCCTGCTGGGCTGGATCCTGGCGACGACGGTGGCGGCGGGGGCGACGCGGTTGCTGCGTCGCAACTGATGAGGCTGATGTGACCAGCGTTGTTGAACTGTCACACTTTTACGTTCTCTTGACCATAGGGCGTACAACTTTCCGCGAGTTCACCGAACGATCTGGCGCCGCCATGACCAGCGGACTTTCAATGGTCGACACCATGGCCATGCAGCTTCCGTTCATCCGCCCGGGCCGGATGACAAGGACCGCTCCCCGCCCCGTCAGCAGGCCGCGCGCCGACGACGAGGTGGTGCTCGACGCGCCCGACGCCCGCCTCAGTCCGGCTCTGGTCGCGGCCGCCCGCGGCGACCACGGACCGGCCTCCGGGCTGCTCCGCGCTACCCGGGCGGCGGCCGAGTGGGAGCGGCGCGACCGGTACGTGACCCGGCTGGCCGCCTTCGCCCGCTCGCGCCCCGACTGGCTGGACGCCTGGCTCGCCACGGCCCCGCAGGACCCGGACGCGCTGCTGCTCGGGGCCCAGCTGGCGGTGGACCGCGCCTGGCAGTCACCGGCCCGCGCAGAGGCGCTGCGCGAGGTGAGCCCCCTGATCACGGCCGCCGCGCGGGCCGACCACGGCGATCCCGTCCCCTGGCGGCTCGCGCTGGACCACGCGCGCGGCGCCCAGGCGGGACACAGCTACTTCGAGGAACTGTGGGCGGCGGCCGTCCGCCGCGCCCCGCACCACTACGGCTGCCACGAATCGGCCCTGCGCTATCTGGCCGCCTCCTGGCACGGTTCGCACCAGGAGTGCTTCGACTTCGCCGACCGGGCCGCCCAGGACGCGCCCGCCGACGCGCTCGTCCAGGCCCTCCCGCTGCGGGCGGCCTTCGGCTACCTCACCGACGGCTGCGGGCCCGAGCTGCCGCGCGAACGGCTGGACGCCGCCGCCGACCGGGCGATCGCGCTGTCCCCGCGACTGCCGGCGGCCGACCCTTGGCCGGCCCGGATGCGGAACCTGCTGCTCTTCGTCCTGGTGCGCCTGGAGCGCTGGCCGGACGCCCGGGAACAGCTGCTCCTGAACGGCCCGTACGCCACCTCGTTCCCCTGGGACCAGGTGTCGGACGACCCGCTCGGCCACTTCCTGCGCATACGTGACGACATACTTTCCGGAGCAGTCGTCCGGCCTGCCGGGCATCCACGGAGTGAACGGGGCGGACGAGTCCGCTCCGGCGACCATTAGGCTTTTGCGTCGTGACCACCGTCCGGCTCCCCCTCTTCCCCCTGAACTCGGTGCTGTTCCCGGGGCTCGTGCTCCCGCTCAACGTCTTCGAGGAGCGGTATCGCGCCATGATGCGCGAACTGCTGAAGACGCCGGAGGACGAGCCGCGCCGGTTCGCCGTCGTGGCGATCCGCGACGGCCACGAGGTGGCCCCGAGCGCGCCCGGCATGCCCGACCCCACGTCGCTGCCCGAGCGGGGGCCCGCCGCCGGCTTCGGCACGGACCCGGCCAAGGCGTTCCACAAGGTGGGCTGCATCGCGGACGCGGCGACGATCCGGGAGCGGACCGACGGCTCCTTCGAGGTACTGGCGACCGGCACGACCCGGGTACGGCTGCTGTCGGTGGAGGCGTCGGGTCCGTTCCTGACGGCCGAGCTGGAGACATTGCCGGAAGAACCCGGCGACGAGGCGGCGCCGTTGGCCGAGGGGGTGCTGCGGTCCTTCCGCCAGTACCAGAAGCGGCTGGCGGGCGCGCGGGAACGGTCCCTGACGACCGGCTCAGACCTGCCCGACGAGCCGGGCGTGGTGTCGTACCTGGTGGCCGCGGCGATGATGCTGGACACGCCCACCAAGCAACGCCTGCTCCAGGCGCCCGACACGGCGTCCCGGCTGCGCGACGAGCTGAAACTCCTTCGCTCCGAGACGGCCATCATCCGTAATCTGCCGTCGTTGCCGTCGTCGGACCTGACGCGCGGCCCGACGAGTCTCAACTGAAGCGGACCGGGATGGCGAAGAAGTCGAAGAAGCAGCACCAGCCGGGCGGCACCCCCGCGACCGTCGCCCTCACGGCGGCGGGCGTGGAGTTCACGGTCCACTCCTACGACCACGACCCCGCCCACCCCTCCTACGGCGAGGAGGCGGCCGAGGCGATGGGCGTCTCCCCCGACCGCGTCTTCAAGACCCTGGTGGCCGACATCGACGGCGCGCTGACGGTCGCGGTGGTCCCGGTGGCGGGCCAACTCGACCTGAAGGCCCTGGCGGCGGCGGTCGGCGGCAAACGCGCGACGATGGCCGACCCGACCCTGGCGGAACGCACGACGGGCTACGTCAGGGGCGGCATCTCTCCCCTGGGCCAGCGCAAGAAGCTCCCCACGGTCCTCGACGCATCGGCGACCTCCCACCCGACGATCTGCGTCTCGGCGGGCCGAAGAGGCCTGGAGGTGGAACTGTCCCCGGAGGACCTGACGAAGCTGACGGAGGCGGTACTGGCCCCGATCGGACGCGCCTAGCCCTTAGCTGCGGGCAATCGTGCCGCTAAGGGCGGCACGGGTGGGCGCAGCGGCACCCCGCCACGCCGGGCTGCGCACCCACCCCCGCCTCAGCCCAAACGCCGGGCACCTATGCAGCAGGCGGTGCCTCATAAGGCCCATGCCCGAGCTCCGGCTCAGGATCCCGAGGCCCGAACAACGCCATGAGCCCGAGATGCAACAGCAACGCGGCAAGCGGCCAGGCCAGCAACGCCCCCTTCGCCCCCAACTTCAGCGGCGCGGAGAACGTCACCCCCCGCCCCAGATCCCGCGCACGCGCGACCACGTCCTCCGCGGGCCCGAGCCACACCCCGACCCGCCAGGCCAGCAACGACCCGAGCAGCCCCCCGACGGCCAGCCCCACCACCAGCGGCACACCCCCACGCCGCCGCAGCAGGAACACGACCAGGGCGCTGACGACCCCGAAGGCCAGCCCGAGCAACGAGAACGTGCCGTCGACCCCGACGGCCTGCTCCCCCTCGGTGTCCTTCAGGTAGACGATCCACTTCCCCTCGACCACGTCCCCGATCAGCGGCACGTGCGGCGCGAGCCACCACCACAGCACACCGAGCAGCACCCCGCCGAGCGCCACCGCGAGGGCGACCACGCAGGCCTCCCGCACTTCCGTCTTCATGCCGGGCCCGTCCTGCCCGTACCAGCCGTGCCCGGAGTACGCGGGGTACTCGGCGTATTCGGCGTGCTGAGACCCGGGAGCCCGGGATCCGTGCCCCCCGGACCCGGCGCCCGGCGGCGGCCACGCATCCTGTGCGGAACGTTCATGCGGCGGCGGTGGCGGATTCAGTGGTGCGGTCACCCTGCCATCGTGCCAGGCCCGCCTGTGCCCCGCGTCACCGGACGATCCCTCCCCGCTCACCGGACGGCCGCCCGGCGGTACGCCCAGGTCGCCACGGCCAGCGAGATCACGCCCACGAGCCCGCACACGGCGAGGTCGCCGAGGACGAAGGCCCAGTCGGGGTGCGGCCCGAACGTCCGCGCGAAGGCCTCCACGCCGTACGTCGACGGCAGCAGGTCCCGCGTGAACCGCACGGCCTGAGGCATCCGCTCGGCCGGCAGCACGCCCAGCAGCAGCGCCGCCGACATGCCCAGCTGCCCGAGCAGCGTGGCCAGCTCGGGCCTGGGCGCGAGCAGCCCGAGCGCCGCCCCCAGCCCGGCGAGCGCGGCGCCCGCCAGCGGGATCACGGCCACCAGGATCCACAGATGGGCCAGCGGCAGCCCGAACAGCACACAGCCGAACACGGCCGTCACGACGGTCCCGGGCACGGTGAACGACGCGTACGCGCCCGCCGCGCCCAGCACCACCGCCGCCGGCGGCACCGGCAGCGTCGCGTAGTGGTCGAGCCCGCCGCTGGCCCGCAGCTGCCCGAAGTACTGCGCGAGCAGGTTCAGCGCGACGAAGGCCACCACCAGGACGGACGACCCGGCGACGACGGCCTGCGCCTCCGCCCCGTCGTCCACGACCCCGCGCATCAGGATCATGATCCCGATCGACTGGAACGTCGCCACGAACAGCAGCGGGATCCGCGCGACCCGCGCCCGGGACAGCTGCGCCCGGTACACGGCCGCCAGCGACGGCCACAGCCGCGCCCGGGGCCCGAGCTCGGCCGCGCACACGGCGGGCTCGTCCACGGCCAGGGCGCTGCCCGGCAGGACATCGGCGGGTACGACACTCACGTCGCGCTGCTCCCCTTCGTCGGGTCCACTGCGGCAGTCGCCCTGTTCGGTACGTACGCGGCGGCCCACGCACTCAAGGCCTCGGTGTTCCTCACGTTCCTCACGCCTTCACCAGCCCCTGCTGCGCGGCACCGCCCAGGGCCAGGTACACGTCCTCCAGGCTCGGCGTGGCCAGCGTGAAGTCGTCCAGGGCGGCGAAGGCGGCCCCTCCGGTGACGGTGGCGACGACCGCCCGGGCCTCCTCGGGCCCGAGCCGGAGCGTCCACAGCCGGCCCGACTCCACGGCCCGGTCCCGCAGCGCGGCCACCTCGGGGACGTGCACCGGCGCCGTGTCCCGCCACACCAGGTCGACCCGCACCTCGCCGGCGACCTGCTCCTTGAGCCCGGCCGGGGTGTCGCAGGCGATCACCCGCCCCCGGTCGAGGACGGCCACCCGGTCCAGCACGGTCTCGGCCTCGATGACGTTGTGGGTGACGAGCAGCACGGTCGTCCCGCGGTCGGCCCGCCGCCGGTCGACGGCGGACCACACGGCCCGCCGCGCCACCGGGTCCATGCCGGTGGTCGGCTCGTCGAGCACGAGCAGCGGCCGCTCCCCCACCAGCGCCGCGGCGAAGCATGCCAGGCGCCGCTGGCCCCCGGAGAGCTTCTTCAGCGGCCGACCGGCGAGCGGCGCGAGCCCCAGCTCGTCGAGGACGTCGTCCCGCTCGGCCCGCGCCCGCCGGATGTCCAGGCCGCGCAGGCGCCCGGTGGTCTCGGCGGCGAGCGACACGGTCAGCTCGTCGAGGGCGGTGGACTCCTGACCGAGGTAGGCGAGGATCCGCGCGGCCCGTTCCGGGTGGCGCACGATGTCGTGCCCGAGGATCTCCACGCCGCCGCGGTCGGGCCGCATCAGCCCGGTGAGCTGCCGTACGAGGGTGGACTTGCCGGCGCCGTTCGGCCCGAGCAGGCCGAAGATCTCGCCGCGCCGGATGTCCAGCGTCACGTCGTCCGTGGCGCGGACCTCGGGTGTTCCGGGGGCGCCGCGCCGGCCGCGGACGGCCGGGTAGGTCTTGGTGAGCCCGCGCACCGCGCACACGACGTCACCATCGTGCCGAAATGCCTGTGCCGCGCGCTTACTCACAAGCAACGAGACTACGGGGTCGACTGCCCCGGCCCGCTCTCGGGTCGGTCCACAACGGGAAATCCGTCGGCAAAGTTCTCATTCGCCGACGGGCGCGTGCTCCACTCCCGTGCGCACGCCGATCTCCTTCCAGAAACCTGCCCGGATGGCGTACCGGTCCCGCTCGTCGATCTGGTCGTCCTTGTGGGCGAGCAGGCCGAAGCGGGCGGCGTAGCGCAGCAGCTCCCCGTCGACGCGGTGCGGGATGCGCGGGTACATCCCGGACAGTTTCTGCAGGTGGCCCTGGTCGCCCAGGCGCTCGACCCAGCGCCGGGCGAAGACCTGCCCCACCTCGTAGGGGTCGCCGCCGACGGTGGTGATGTCCTCCTCGCGGTCGGCCCACCGCTGCTCGGCCGTGGTCAGCTGGGCGAGCGTCGGCATCGAGGCGGCCTCGGGGGGCTCGGCCGTGGGCCGGTCGACCCAGCCCTTGTCGGAGGACCAGCGGAGGGTGGCTGAGGCGGGCTGCTGGGCGGACTGGGGGCCGGGGGCGCGCAGGGCGGCCAGGTCTTTGGGCGTGGGGACGCCTTTGGCGGCGGGCGCCCGTTCCTCCGCGCCGTTCTGCCCGGGGCCGGTCGCGGGGTGCTGCGGCTGCGGGGCGGGGCGCTCGGTCGCGGCGGCGAGCGCGGACTCGGGCAGCGGGGCGGACAGGATCGCGGCGATCTCGGGCCGGGTCGCGGGCTGCGGGGCGCACACGCCGGTGTGCTCCTTGGCGCGGACGGCCTTGGTGATCCACGCCCGGTCCAGGACGCGCCGCTCGTCGGCCTCGGCGACCAGGTCCTCGGACTGGTTGTAGTCGCCGTCGGCGGCCTGCACGGCCCACAGGTGGACGGCGACGCCGTGCTCCTTGGCGGCCATCATGCCGGGCAGCAGATCGCCGTCGCCGGTGACGAGGACGACGTCGGAGCAGGCGCGGTTGCGGGCCAGCTCGGTGAGCTCGGCGTGCATCGCGGCGTCCACGCCCTTCTGCGCCCAGCGGCCGTCGCTGCGGGTCAGCGCGCCGAGCCGGACGGTGACCCGGGGCATCACGCGCAGCCTGCGGTGCTCGGGCTGCGGGACGCGGTCGGGGGCGCCGTCGAACCAGTAGATCCGCAGCAGCGGCTGCTGGGTGTCCGACTCGGCGCGCTCGCGCAGCCCCTGGATGAGGGCGGTGTGGTCGACGGTGATCCGGGATCGTGAGGGTTCCCCGGCGAGGAGACTCGCCGCCGCCCCCAGCAGATACCCCGCGTCCACCAGGACGATGCAGCGGTCCACACGACTCACCCTCTTCCCGGGAGGTTTGCTTCGGGCTTGCTTCGAGTCTGCCCGACGGCGCGGAGGTTAACGGCCGGAACTCGATCTTCGGCGTGGCGTTTCGCTCCGGCCCGCTCCGACTGCCCCTGTCACGCAGGGTAATTGTCCGACATGCGATCGTTGTCGGCCTGTGTGAATCTGGTCCCGGCCCTGGCCCCTAGATCCCCCACAGGAGGCATCACCATGGCCAAGAACAAGAACCGTGACCGTAAGCAGCAGCGTCCGACCGAGCGCGGGCAGCGGGCGGACCGCAGCCCCGCGGCCCAGACGGAGCCCCAGCCCGAGGTCGAGCTGACCCCCGGCGACGTGGCGTCCCGCAAGCGGAAGCGCAGCTTCGGCCACAACTGACATCGGTGTAACGGGTTGTTGAGACCCACGCACATACGTGAGGGGCGTACCAGGTACCGGGTACGCCCCTCACGCGCGTCAAGAGCCCGCTCCCGCGGCGTCAGCCCGCCAGGCAGGACGGTCCGAGCAGCACCTTCAGATCGCCGAAGAGCGCCGGGTCCGGCTTCACCCGGTGCCGGTCCAGGCGCAGCACGGTCGTCTTGGTCGGCCCCTGGAGCTTGATCCGGACCTCGCTGTCGCCCTTGTGGTGGCTGAGGACCTCGCCGAGGCGGCTGACCAGCGGCGGGGTGACCCGCGTGGCCGGGATGGTCAGTACGACGGGCGCGTTGGTGCCCGCGTTCGACAGGTCGGGGACCTGCAGCTCCATCGCGACCAGCCGCGGCACGTCCTCGCGCTTGTCGAGGCGGCCCTTGACGAACACCACGGCGTCCTCGACGAGTTGGGTCGAGACGAGCTGGTACGTCGCCGGGAAGAACATGCACTCGATCGAGCCCGCGAGGTCCTCGACGGTGGCGATGGCCCAGGCGTTGCCCTGCTTGGTCATCTTGCGCTGGAGGCCGGAGATGATGCCGCCGATGGTGACGACCGCGCCGTCCGCGTGCTCCCCGCCGGTCAGCTGGGAGATGCCCGCGTCGGCCTTGTCGGACAGGATGTGCTCCAGGCCGAACAGCGGGTGGTCGGAGACGTACAGACCGAGCATCTCCCGCTCCTGGGCGAGCAGATAGGTCTTGTCCCACTCGTCGGTGGTGAACTCCACGTCGAGCCCGAAGCCCGGCTCGCTGCTGTCGGCCTCGCCCATGCCGCCGAAGAGGTCGAACTGCCCCTCGGCCTCCTTGCGCTTGACCGCGACCACGTTGTCGATCATCGGCTCGTACTGTGCGGTGAGGCCCTTGCGGGTGTGGCCCATGGCGTCGAAGGCGCCGGCCTTGATCAGCGACTCGGTGGTGCGCTTGTTGCAGACCACCGCGTCCACCTTGTCGAGGTAGTCCGGGAACGAGGTGTACTTCCCCTTGGCCTTGCGGCACCTGATGATCGACTCGACGACGTTCGTACCGACGTTGCGGACGGCGGAGAGGCCGAAGAGGATCACGTCGTCGCCCTGGGCGGCGAAGTTGGACATCGACTCGTTGACGTCCGGCGGGAGCACCTTGATGCCCATGCGGCGGCACTCGTTGAGGTAGACGGCCGACTTGTCCTTGTCGTCCTTCACGGACGTGAGGAGCGCGGCCATGTACTCGGCGGGGTGGTTCGCCTTGAGGTACGCCGTCCAGTACGAGACGAGTCCGTACGCGGCGGAGTGCGCCTTGTTGAACGCGTAGCCGGCGAAGGGGACCAGCACGTCCCAGAGCGCCTGGATGGCCTCGTCGCTGTAGCCCTTCTTGCGGGCACCTTCCTTGAACAGGACGAAGTTCTTCGCCAGTTCCTCGGGCTTCTTCTTGCCCATCACGCGGCGGAGGATGTCGGCCTCGCCGAGCGAGTAGCCGGCGATGATCTGGGCGGCCTTCTGCACCTGCTCCTGGTAGACGATCAGGCCGTAGGTGACGTCCAGGACCTCCTTGAGCGGCTCCTCCAGTTCGGGGTGGATCGGCGTGATCTCCTGCTGCCCGTTCTTGCGCAGCGCGTAGTTCGTGTGGGAGTTCATGCCCATCGGGCCCGGGCGGTACAGGGCCGACACGGCGGAGATGTCTTCGAAGTTGTCCGGCTTCATCAGCCGGAGCAGGGAGCGCATGGGGCCGCCGTCGAACTGGAAGACGCCGAGGGTGTCGCCGCGCTGGAGCAGTTCGAAGGTCGTGGGGTCGTCGAGCGGGAGGCTCAGGAGATCGATGTCGATCCCCTTGTTGGACTTCACCATCTTGACGGCGTCGTCCATGATCGTCAGGTTGCGCAGGCCCAGGAAGTCCATCTTCAGCAGGCCGAGCGACTCACAGCTCGGGTAGTCCCACTGCGTGATGGTCACGCCGTCGGTGTGCCTGACCCAGACGGGCACGTGGTCGGTGATGGTCTCGCTGGACATGATCACGCCGGCGGCGTGCACACCCATCTGCCGGACCAGGCCCTCGACGCCCTTGGCGGTGTCGATGACCTTCTTCACGTCCGGCTCGTTCTCGTACATCGCCCGGATCTCGCCCGCCTCCGAGTAGCGGGGGTGCTCGGGGTTGGTGATGCCGTCGAGGTTGATGCCCTTGCCGAGGACGTCGGCGGGCATGGCCTTGGTGAGGCGGTCGCCCATCGCGTACGGGTAGCCCAGCACGCGCGCGGAGTCCTTGATCGCGTTCTTGGCCTTGATGGTGCCGTACGTGCCGATCATGGCGACCTTGTCGGCGCCGTACTTCTCCGTCACGTACCGGATCACCTCGACGCGCCGGCGCTCGTCGAAGTCGATGTCGACATCGGGCATGGAGATGCGCTCGGGGTTGAGGAACCGCTCGAAGATCAGGCCGTGCGGGATGGGGTCGAGGTCGGTGATGCCGAGGGCGTAGGCGACGATCGAGCCGGCCGCGGAGCCCCGGCCGGGGCCGACCGCGATGCCCTGCTTCTTGGCCCACATGATGAAGTCGGCGACCACGAGGAAGTAGCCCGGGAAGCCCATCGAGATGATGGTGTCCATCTCGTACTCGGCCTGCTTCATGCGGTCGTCCGGGATGCCGTCCGGGAAGCGGCGGTGCATGCCGCGGATGACTTCCTCGCGGAACCAGCTGACCTCCGTGTACCCCTCCGGGATGTCGAACTTGGGCATCAGGTCGCGCTTTTCGAACATGCCCGTGGTGTCGACCATCTCGGCGATCAGCCGGGTGTTGGCGCAGCCCTCCTGCCAGGCGTCCGAGGAGTCGATGGCGTACATCTCGTCCGTGGACTTCAGGTAGTAGCCGGTGCCGTCGAACTTGAAGCGGTCCGGGTCGGAGAGGTTCTTGCCGGTCTGGATGCACAGCAGCGCGTCGTGGGCGCTCGCCTCGTGCGCGTACGTGTAGTGCGAGTCGTTGGTGACCAGCGGGGGGATGCCGAGCTTCTTGCCGATCTCCAGCAGGCCGTCGCGGACCCGGTGCTCGATCTCGATGCCGTGGTCCATCAGCTCCAGGAAGTAGCGGTCCTTGCCGAAGATGTCCTGGTAGTCGGCGGCGGCCTTGAGGGCCTCGTCGAAGTGGCCGAGGCGCAGCCGGGTCTGGACCTCGCCGGAGGGGCAGCCGGTGGAGGCGACGATGCCCTCGGACCACTTGGCGATGGTCTCCTTGTCCATCCGGGGCCACTTCTGGAGCCAGCCCTCGGCGTACGCGTCCGAGGAGAGCCGGAAGAGGTTGTGCAGGCCGGTCTTGTTCACCGCCCACATCGTCTTGTGGGTGTAACCACCGGAACCGGAGACGTCGTCCCGCTTCTGGTGCGGCTGGCCCCACTGGATCTTGCGCTTGTTGCGGCGCGACTCGGGCGCGACGTACGCCTCGATGCCGATGATCGGCGTGACCCCGGCCTTCTGCGCAGAGTGGAAGAAGTCGTACGCCCCGTGGAGGTTGCCGTGGTCGGACATGGCGATGTGCGACATGCCCATCTCGTTGCACGCGTTGAACATGTCCTTCAGCCGCGCGGCACCGTCCAGCAGCGAGTACTGGGTGTGGACGTGCAGGTGCGTGAACGGCGGCTTTGACACGGCTGCGGCCTCCAGGGAAAACATACGTCGAATGGGGTCCGACAGGCTGCGGACAGTCTGGGGGACAGCGTCGAAGTCTATGCCTCGCCAGTGACACTCGGGGGCCTGACCCGCGTACCTTCGTGCGGGGCTCGCGGGCACTCCCGCGGACCGCCGCACGTTAGGCAGAGGGCGGACCTGCCGTCCTCAGACGCATGCACCAGGAGGCACCCAGCGATGTCGTTCCCGCAGCTCGACGACGAGCACCGCGGTGAGGAAATTCTCGCCGTCTTCGACACCGCCTTCGGCGAGCTCCTGGCCGCCGACCCGGCCGCGTTCCGCGTGAAGTTCCGGAAGATGGCGGCCTCGGCCTTCGCGTTCTACCGGGGCACGGCGTGCCTCTTCTACCACGATCTCGACGAGGAGAAGCGGGGCGGGCCGTTCCTGGACGAGCGCACCTCGCGCGTGTGGATCCACGGCGACCTGCACGCGGAGAACTTCGGCACGTACATGGACGCCAACGGCCGCCTGATCTTCAACGTCAACGACTTCGACGAGGCCTACGTCGGCCCCTTCACGTGGGACCTGAAGCGCTTCGCCGCCTCCATCGCCCTCATCGGGTACGCCAAGGCGCTCAGCGACGAGCAGATCTCCGAGCTGGTGACGATCTACGCGGTCGCCTACCGCGAGCGGATCCACGCCCTGGCCACCGGCGCCAAGAGCGACGAGGTGCCCCCGTTCACGCTGGACACGGCACAGGGCCCGCTGCTGGACGCGCTGCGTGACGCCCGGTCGCTGACCCGGTTCGGGCTGCTGGAGTCGATGACGGAGATCCGCGACTTCGAGCGCCGCTTCGCGTCCGGGGGCGGCTCCGTCGAGCTGGACGCGGCCACGCGCTACAAGGTCCTCGCCGCCTTCGACGGCTACCTGGAGACGCTCCCGGACAGCTCGCTGGCCCGCCCGGACTCCTACCGCGTGAAGGACGTCGTCGGCCGGCGCGGCATCGGCATCGGCTCGGCGGGGCTGCCGTCGTACAACATCCTGCTGGAGGGCCACAGCGACGCCCTGGAGAACGATGTGGTGATCTACATCAAGCAGGCCCAGACCCCGGCCGTCTCCCGGCACATCACGGACCAGGCGATCCGCGACTACTTCCAGCACGAGGGGCACCGCACGGTCATCTCCCAGCGCGCCCTCCAGGCGCACGCCGACCCGTGGCTGGGCTGGACGGAGCTGGACGGCGCGGGCCAGCTGGTGGCCGAGGTCTCGCCGTACGCGGTGGATCTCGACTGGGGCGACATCGACGACGCGGAGGAGATCGCCCAGGTCGTGGCCGACCTCGGCAGGGCCACGGCCACGATGCACTCGGCGGCGGACGACCAGTCCGGTGAGTCCCTGGTGCCGTTCTCCACGGAGCGGGCCATCGACGCGGCGATCGCGGCGGACGAGGAGGGCTTCGCGCCGCTGCTGATCGACTTCGCGCACGGCTACGGCGCACGCGCGCGTGCCGACCACCAGACCTTCGTGGACCTGTTCCGCAACGGCCGGATCCCGGGTCTGTAAGGATCCCTGAGCCGGGGCTTTGGCCGTCCGCTCCCGCACAGGCATCCTTTCTCTCACAGGCATCCTTTAGGGGTCCCTTACCGGCCCCCGTGACAGACTCTCCTCTCGCTATGGACATATCCGGGATCCCGCTCAGAGCCGTACGCGCGGCGCTGTTCACGGCAGTGGTCGTGACGCTCAGCACCGCGTCGCACGTGCTGCTGTCCCAGGTCCCGCTCCCGATGGGCACGGTGGCCGCGGTCGCCGCCACCGTGTTCGTGATCGCGTACGCCCTGGCGGGCCGAGAGCGCTCCTTCGGGCGGATCGCGGCCCTGCTGATCCCGCTGGAACTGGCCGCCGACACGGTGTTCACCACGGGACAGCACGCCTGTTACGGCCGGTCGGGCGGCCCGGTCGCCGGCCCGCTGCGGTCGGTCGGCCTGGACGTGCTGTGCGGGGGCGGTGAGATCGGCACACCGCTGGCCCGTATGGCCGGGGCCACGGGCACCGAACGCCTCGCCGCCGCGGTGGCGCACGCCGACCCGGCCACCGCCTGGCTGCTGCTCGGCGCGCACATCGGCGTGGGACTGGCCGCCGCCGTCTGGCTGCGCCGGGGCGAGCGGGCCCTGGCCCAGCTGCTGCGCGCCGTGGGGGCGACCACCTTCCGGCCGCTGCTGCTGGCGGTCGCCGCGGTGACGGTGACGCGGGCCCCGGCCGGGCGCCTGCTGCCATCGCGGACCCCCGACCGCACGCCCACCGCCCGCGAGCGGATCCTCGCCCACTGTCTGGGACGGCGTGGACCGCCGTGCTCGCCCGCCTTCGCGTGAGGCACCTTTCGAGCACCGGCGGTCCCCCTTACGTATTGCGCACACGACCTGTGCGCGTCCCCGACGGAGAACATCACCATGAGCAAGCGGAACACCCAGGCGGCGAAGACGGCGGCCCGTGAGCGGCTGCGCATCGAGCGCGAGCGCGAGGCCAAGCGGGCGAAGGCGAAGCGGCAGATCATCGTCGCCGCCTCCATCGTCGGCGTCCTCGCGATAGCCGGCGGCATCGGTTACGCGGTCGTCCAGGCCAACAAGCCCACCTACTGGGAGGCCCAGAAGGACGCCAAGGTCATCGCCCCGGCCAACACCACGGGAGCCAAGGGCACCACGGTCGTCATCGGCAAGGACTCGGCCAAGAAGACCCTGAAGATCTACGAGGACCCGCGCTGCCCGGTGTGCGCCCAGTTCGAGCAGACCGTCGGTCCGACCGTGAAGAAGGACATCGACGACGGCAAGTACAAGATGCAGTTCATCGGCGCCACCTTCATCGACAACAAGGACAACGGCGAGGGCTCCAAGAACGCGCTGAGCGCCCTGGGTGCCGCGCTGAACGTCAGCGACCAGGCGTTCCTCGACTACAAGGCCGCGCTGTACTCGGCGAAGTACCACCCGGAGGAGACGACCGACAAGTTCAAGGACGACAGCTACCTGATCAAGGTCGCGAACACCGTCCCGGAGCTGAAGGGCAACAAGAAGTTCCAGGACGCGGTGGAGAAGGGCACCTACGACGCCTGGGCGATGGCCATGTCGAAGACCTTCGACGACAACAAGGACGGCGTGCAGGGCACCCCGGGCTTCGTCATGGACGGCAAGCAGCTCACCGCCGACAACCAGGGCACGCCGCTGATGACGGTGGCCGACTTCAACAGGGTGGTGGGCGAGGCCCTCAAGAAGTGACGGCGGGTCGGGGACCGGCCGGCATGTGAAGAGCGGGCGAACTTCCTTCAGTTCGCCCGCTCCGGCGCATACCGACCAGTAACCTGATCGCTCGTGACCAGTCGATACAGATCATCGAACACGTCCGAGGGCCTCAACTCCCTCACCCCGCGCCGCCGTACGGTCGTCAAGGCCGCGGCGGCGTCCGCTGTCCTGGCCGGGCCGCTGGCAGGGACCCTGCCCGCGCGCGCCGTCGACCAGGCTCCCGCCTTCCTGCACGGCGTCGCCTCCGGTGACCCCCTGCCGGACGGCATCCTGCTGTGGACCCGCGTGACGCCCGTCCCGGAGGCGATACCCGGCTCCGGGCTCGGCCCGGACACCGAGGTGAGCTGGGTCGTCGCCAAGGACAGGGCGTTCACGACCGTCGTCGCCAAGGGCTCCACCACCGCGACGGCCGCCTCCGACCACACCGTGAAGGCCGACATCCGCGGCCTGGAACCGGCCACCGACTACTGGTTCCGCTTCTCCGCCGGGGGCACCGACTCCCCCGCCGCCCGCACCCGCACGGCTCCGGCGAACGACGCGGCCGTCACGAACCTCCGCTTCGGCGTGGTCTCCTGCGCCAACTGGGAAGCCGGCTACTTCGCCCCGTACCGCCACCTCGCCGCCCGAGGCGACCTGGACGCCTGGCTGCACCTCGGCGACTACATCTACGAGTACGGCACCGGCGAGTACGGCACCCGCGGCACGGTCGTCCGCCCGCACGCCCCGGCCCACGAGATCGTCTCCCTCGCCGACTACCGCGTCCGGCACGGGCGTTACAAGACGGACCCCGACCTCCAGGCCCTGCACGCGGCGGCCCCGGTCGTGGCGATCTGGGACGACCACGAGTTCGCCAACGACGCCTGGTCGGGCGGCGCCGAGAACCACACCGAGGGCGCCGAGGGCGCCTGGTCCACCCGCCAGGCCGCAGCCAAGCAGGCCTACTTCGAGTGGATGCCGGTGCGCCCGGCGATCGCGGGCACCACCTACCGCCGGCTGCGCTTCGGCAAGCTGGCCGACCTCTCGCTGCTGGACCTGCGCTCCTTCCGCTCGCAGCAGGTCAAGGTCGGCAACGGCGAGGTCGACGACCCGGACCGCACGCTCACCGGCCGCACCCAGCTCGACTGGCTCAAGGCGGGCCTGAAGGCGTCCGACACCACCTGGCGGCTGGTCGGCAACTCGGTGATGGTCTCGCCGTTCGCCATCGGCTCGCTCTCCGCCGATCTGCTGAAGCCGCTGGCCAAGCTGCTGGGCCTGCCGCAGGAGGGCCTCGCCCTCAACACCGACCAGTGGGACGGCTACACCGACGACCGCCGCGAACTCCTCGCCCATCTGCGCGCGAACGCGATACGCAACACGGTCTTTCTCACCGGCGACATCCACATGGCCTGGGCCAACGACGTACCGGTGGACGCCGGTACGTACCCGCTGTCCCCGTCGGCCGCCACGGAGTTCGTCGTCACCTCGGTCACCTCCGACAACCTCGACGACCTCGTCAAGGTCCCTCAGGGCACGGTCTCCGCGGTCGCCGCACCCGTGATCCGCGCCGCCAACCGGCACGTCCACTGGGTCGACACCGACCGCCACGGCTTCGGCGTCCTGGACATCACGGCCGAGCGCGCGCAGATGGACTACTACGTGATCTCCGACCGCGCGCGGCGCGACGCGAGCGCCACGTGGTCCCGCTCGTACCGCACGCGCAGCGGCACGCAGAAGATCGAGCGCGTCTACGACGCCGTGTGAGCCCCGGGTAACCGCCGGCTACAAGCTGTCGAGGAAGCCGAGCGCCACCCGCCAGGTGGCCTCGGCGGCCTCCTCGTCGTAGTCCGGCAGGTCGGGGTCGGTGTAGAGGTGACCCGCACCCGCGTACCGGTACACCTCGACGTCCGCGCCGGTCCGGCCCATCTGGAGGTACCAGGCGCTGAGCCAGTCGTCCGTCTCGAACGGGTCGGGCTCCGCCACGTGCAGCTGGACCGGCAGCTCGTCCACCGTGACGCCCGGCGCGATGTCCGACGTGCCGTGCAGGAGCAGCAGCCCGCGCGCCTTGTCGTCGCCGAGGGCGAGGGTCTGGGCGATGGAGGCGCCGAGCGAGAACCCGGCGTACACCAGCCCGCGCTCCGAGTAAGGCGCGGTGGCCAGCACGGCCCGCTTCAGCAGCTCGTCCTTGCCGATCTTCTCCTTGTGCTCCATGCCCTCCTCGACCGAGTCGAACGTGCGTCCCTCGAAGAGGTCGGGCGTCCACACCTCGTGTCCGGCCGCGCGCAGCCGGTCGGCGGCCTGGAGCACCGCGGGCCGCAGCCCATGCGTCGAGTGAAAGAGCATGATGTTCATGAGGCCATGGTGCCAGCCGGGTGTGACAGGCCGGGATGACGGCACTACCCAGGACGCCGCCGAAGTCACATGTTCATGTGCCCCGCGAGCCGGTTAGGTTCGGGGGCATGGAAAACCTGCTGCGACCGCTGATCGTGGTCGGTGGCTCGGTCGTGCTCACGCTGGTGATCGGCTGGGCCACCGACTTCCTGCTGCGCAAGGCCGACGAACGGCACCACGAGACCCCGCTGTGGGGGCTGCTCCGCCGCGGCCGCATCCCCTACCAGCTCGTGCTCCTCGCGGCCCTGCTGAGAGGGGCGTACGACGAGGCACAGCTGCTGGAGAGCCGTAGGGAGGGCATCGGCCAGGCGCTGACCCTGGTGCTGATCGGGTCGACCGCCTGGCTGGTGATCCGTATCGCGTCGGCGATCGTCGAGACGTCGTACAGCCGGTACGCCCATTCCCGGGCCCAGCGGGACCCGGCCAGGGTCCGCCGGGTGCGCACCCAGGTGACGCTGATCATGCGGGTGGTGTCGGCGATCGTCGGCGTGGTGGCGGCGGCGAGCATGCTGCTGACGTTCCCGGCGTTCCGCGCCGCGGGTGCCTCGCTGCTGGCCTCGGCCGGCATCCTCGGCATCGTCGCCGGTGTCGCCGCGCAGTCCACGCTGAGCAACATGTTCGCGGGGTTCCAGATCGCCTTCGGCGACATGGTGCGCATCGGGGACACCGTCGTCGTGGACGGCGAGTGGGGCACGGTCGAGGAGATCACCCTGACGTTCCTGACCGTGCGCACCTGGGACGAGCGGCGGATCACCATGCCGGTGTCGTACTTCACGTCCAAGCCGTTCGAGAACTGGTCGCGCGGCACGCCGCAGATGACCGGCACCGTGTTCTGGCACGTCGACCACACGGCCCCCGTGGAGGCGATGCGCGAGAAGCTCCGCGACATCCTGCGCCAGTGCCCGGCCTGGGACGGCCGCGCCTACGACCTGTCCGTCACGGACACCACCCCGAACACCATGCAGGTGCGGGCCCTGGTGACCGCCAAGGACGCGGACGACATCTGGACGGTGCGGGTCGCGGTCCGCGAGCAGATGGTCCGCTGGCTGACCGAGGAGCACCCCTACGCCCTGCCCCGGGTCAACACGGCGGACGCGATCCCGCCCCCGTCCCGCAACGGCCACCGCCCGCCCCAGGACGGCGTCCCGCACCAGCAACGCCGCTACCACGGCTCTGCGAGGCCGGAGCGCTGAGAGTGAGTTGAGGCAGAGGGGGTCCTGAAATCCCGTCAGCCGCCAACGGCGAATGTCCCCACGGGAAACCAGGACCCCTCGACCGACAGCTACGGGCGGCGCGCGGGCGGGGAACAAACCAAACAACAACCCCCACCCACCGAAAGCCGAAAGGTCACCGCATGGACCGCACATCAAGGTGCCGCAGCACCCGGTCCACCACCTCGGGATCCGCCCCCGGCTCACGCCGCGCCGCCAGCACCTCATGCCGCGCAGCGCTCAGCATCTCCTGCTGGATCCGCCGCACCCGCTTCAGCCGCCGGGCCCGCTCCCGATAGGCCTCGCGCCGCTCGTCCTCGGCCACCGCGGGACTGATCCGCACCGCGATGTCGAACGCCCGCCGCACCATCTGCTCGGACAGCTCCTCCGGCAGCTCCTCGACCTCCTCGATCTCCTGGAGCCTGCGCTTGGCCGCCTTGGCCGCCCGGATCGCCAGCGTCTTCGCGAACTCCTTCTCGACATCCGTGTCAGCCCGGACCCCCAGCCGCCGCACCAGCCACGGCAAGGTCAGCCCCTGCACCACCAGCGTCACCACGATCACCCCGAACGCGATGAAGATGATCTCGTCCCGGCTGGGGAACGGCGCCCCCGCGTCGGTCTCCAGCGGAATGGCCAGCACCAGCGCGACCGAGGCCACCCCCCGCATCCCCGACCACCACATCACCACGGTCTCGCGCCAGCTCACCGGGATGTCCTCGTCGTAGTCCCGCCGCGCGTGCAGCCGCTTCGTCAGCCAGGTCGCCGGCAGCAGCCACAACAGCCGTACGAACACGACCACGCAGACGACCACCGCCGCCCAGCCGAGCAGCTCGCCCCACCGGCCGGACGCCGTGTGGATCGCGTTGTGCAGCTCCAGCCCCACCAGCCCGAACGCCACGCCGGTGACGAGCGTGTCGACGATGTTCCAGAACGTGTGCCCGGCCAGCCGCGTCATGACGTCGTCGGCGTCGGAACCGTACTCCGCGAGGAACAGCGCGGTGGTGAGCACGGCGAGCACTCCGGACCCGTGCATCTCCTCGGCCAGGACGTACGAGGCGTACGGCACCAGCAGGGTCAGCCCGATCTGGAGGGTCGCGTCCCCAAGCAGTTCCATCAGCTTGTTCGCGCCCCAGCCCAGCGCGAGGCCCACGGCCACCGCCACCACGGCCGACAGCACGAGATCGAGCCCGGCCTTCCAGGGCGAGAACGTCCCGCTGACGGCGGCGGCGATCGCCACGTGGTAGAGGACGATGGCCGTCACGTCGTTGAACAGCCCCTCGCCCTCCAGGATCGACACCAGCCGGCGCGGCAGCCCCAGTTGCCCGGCGACGGCGGTCGCGGCGACCGGGTCCGGCGGCGCGACCAGCGCGCCGAGCGCGAACGCCGCCGCCAGCGGCAGGCCCGGCACGATCGCGTTGGCCGCGGCGGCCACACAGGCCATGGTGACGAACACCAGCGCCACGGCCAGCAGGAAGATCGGCCTCTTGTTCGCCGCGAACTGCCGCCAGGACGTGCGCCGCACCGCGGCGTACAGCAGCGGCGGCAACAGCAGCGGCAGGATCAGGTCCGGCGGGATCTGGACGTTCGGCACGAAGTCGAGCAGTGCGAGGACTATGCCCAGCAGCGTCATCAGCACCGGCGCGGGCACGCTGAACCGGTCCCCGACCGGAACGCTGATCACGGCCCCGAGCAGCAGCACGAACAGCAGGGCCAACTGATCCACGGTCAGCGCTCCGGAAGGTCAAACGTTCACACGACTGACCTCAAGCCTGCCACGCAACTCTCGGCACAAACCGTTTCGGCCCCTTTTCATGGCGGGCCGAAGCGAACACCGCATGCCCTCTAGACCGAACGCCGCATCCCCTGGTGCGCAATGCCCGCCTCCAAGTACTCCGGCCCGTACGGCTGGTAGCCGAGCCGCTCGTAGAAGCCCAGCGCGTGCGTCTGCGCGTGCAGGTCCACGGCCGTGAGACCCCGTTCGCGCGCCGCCTCCTCGATGGCCCGTACGAGGGCGACGCCGACACCGAGTCCGCGCGCGTGGGCGGCCACGGCGAGCCGGCCGAGGGAGCCCACGGACGGGTCGGCTCCGGTCTTCGCCACGGCCGCCTCCCCGAGCAGCAGCCGCCCCGTTCCGAGCGGCACGCCGTCCTCCCGGACCGCCAGCACATGGACGGCTTCCGCGTCGTACGCGTCGTACTCGATGTCCTCCGGCACGCCCTGTTCGCCGACGAACACCTCCTTGCGCACCGCGAAACACGCCTCACGGTCGGCCGGTTCCTCGGCGACCCGCACCACGTACGACGGCGCCGGCCTCCCGCTCATGCGTACGTCTCCTCCTGGACCTGGTCCAAGGCCTTCTGCAGGTCCTCCGGGTAGTCGCAGGCGAACTCCACCCACTGCCCGTCCCCGGGGTGCTCGAAGCCGAGCCGCACCGCGTGCAGCCACTGGCGGGTCAGGTGGAGCCGCTTGGCGAGCGTCGGGTCGGCCCCGTACGTCAGGTCGCCCACGCAGGGGTGCCGGTGGGCGGCCATGTGGACGCGGATCTGGTGCGTGCGGCCGGTCTCCAGCTTCACGTCGAGCAGGGACGCCGCGCGGAAGGCCTCGATCAGGTCGTAGTGCGTGACGGACGGCTTGCCCTCGGCGGTGACCGCCCACTTGTAGTCGTGCTGCGGGTGGCGGCCGATAGGCGCGTCGATGGTGCCGCTGGTCGGGTCGGGGTGGCCCTGGACGAGCGTGTGGTACCGCTTGTCGACCGTGCGCTCCTTGAACTGGCGCTTGAGCGACGTGTACGCGTATTCCGACTTGGCGACCACCATCAGTCCGGACGTGCCGACGTCGAGCCGGTGCACGATGCCCTGGCGCTCGGCGGCCCCCGAGGTCGAGATGCGGTACCCGGCGGCGGCCAGGCCCCCGATGACGGTCGGGCCGGTCCAGCCCGGCGACGGGTGCGCGGCCACGCCCACCGGCTTGACGATCACGACCACGTCATCGTCGTCATGCACGATCTCCATGCCCTCGACCGGCTCGGCCACCACCTGCACCGGCGCGGGCGCCTGCGGCATCTCGACCTCCAGCCAGGCGCCGCCGTGCACGCGCTCCGACTTGCCGACCACCGATCCGTCGACCGTGACCTTCCCCGCGGCGGCGAGCTCGGCCGCCTTGGTCCGGGAGAAGCCGAACATGCGGGAGATGGCGGCGTCGACGCGCTCGCCCTCCAGGCCGTCGGGCACGGGCAGGGTACGGATCTCGGGAATCGTGCTCACCCGTCGAGTATGCCGGACGGGTGAGACAGCCCCGTACCGACCTGTGGACAACCCCGCGCGGGCTCAGTCCTTGTGGACGGTCCCGTCGGGATCGAGCCCCTTGAACGACAGCAGCACGATCAGGATGCCGCCGCACACGATCGCCGAGTCGGCCAGGTTGAAGACGGCGAAGTGCTTGGGCGCGATGAAGTCCACGACCGCGCCCTCGAAGACACCCGGCGCCCGGAAGATCCGGTCGGTGAGGTTGCCCAGCGCACCGCCGAGCAGCAGGCCGAGCGCGATCGCCCAGGGCAGGCTGTAGAGCTTGCGGGCGAGCCGGGCGATCACCACGATCACCGCCGCCGCGATCATGGTGAAGATCACCGTGAAGGCCTCGCCGAAGCCGAAGGCCGCGCCCGCGTTGCGGATCGCCTCGAACTTCAGCCAGTCCCCGATGATCTCGATGGGCGGGTGGTGCTCCAGCTTGGCCACCACGATCATCTTGCTGATCAGGTCGAGCGCGTAGGCGAACGTGGCGACCGCGAACAGGACCGCGATCCTGCGCTTGCCCCGGGGCCGCCCGGCCGCCGCCGGCTCATCCGCACCGGACGCCGCGGCGGCCGCCGCCCCGTCGGGCCGCTCCCGCCCGTTACCGGCCGCGTCCGGTGTGTCCGGCGTACCGATGATGCGCTCCGCCTCTGCCACGTGAGTCCCTCAACCTAGGTGCCTGACTGAGGACGAGGGTACGTCAACCCCGGGCGTCCCACGTGGTCAGGAGCCATTCGGCGGCGGTCAGTATCGGCGCTCCTGCTTCTGCTTGCACTCCACGCACAGGGTGGCCCGCGGGAAGGCCTGCATGCGGGCCTTGCCGATGGGGTTGCCGCAGTTCTCGCACAGGCCATAGGTACCGGCGTCGAGGCGCTCCAGGGCGCGCTCGGTCTGGACGAGCATCTCGCGCGCGTTGGCGGCCAGCGCCAGCTCGTGCTCGCGCGTGATGTTCTTGCTGCCGGTGTCCGCCTCGTCGTGGCCGGCGCCGTCCCCGGAGTCCCGCATCAGACCGGCGAGCGACCGCTCCGACGACTCGAGCTCCTCACGCAGCCGGGTCTCCTCGGACGTCAGCTCGGCACGCGCCTCCTCGACCTCCGCCTCCGTCCAGGGGTCCTCGCCCGGGCGAACCGCGAGCTCACCGGGCTCCGCCGCTGCCGCCCGTGCCTTCGGGACAGCGGTCTTGGCCGCCGTCGCCGTGCCAGGAGTCTTCTTCGCAACCACGGTCGTCGCTCCCGTCTGCTGCGCGGCCTCGGCCGCACCCGCCTTCTTGGCCGTGCTGCTCCCGGCCGTGTCCTGTGTGACCGCTCCGGTCCGGGCAGAGCCCTTCCCGACAGCGCCCTTCGTGGTGGTGCTCTCGCCTCCGGCGCGAACGCCCTCGGCCTCGACGCCCTTCTTAGCGGCACCGGCCTTGGCGGCCTTCGCCCTCTTGACAGCGGCCTCCTTCACCGCCGCCTCCTCGGCCGCCGCCTTCCTGGCCGAGGCCTTCTCGACCGCAGCCTTCTTGCCCACGGTCTTCTTCCCCACCGCCTCCTCGGCCACCGCCTTCTTGACCGGGCTCTTCTTGGCCGGGGCCTTCTTGGCCCCGCCCTTGGCCGCGGTCTCCTCGGCCGCCGCTTTCCTGGCCGGGGCCTTCTCGGCCGCGACCTTGGCTGCCGTCTTCTCAGCCACCGTCTCCTCGACAGCCGTCTCCTTGGCCGAGCCTCTCCCGGCCGCGGCCTTGCCTGCCGCCTTCTTGTCTGCCGTCTTCCGGGCCACCGCCTCCTTGGCAGCCGCCTTCCCTGCCGGGGCCTTCTCGACCTCAGCCTCGGCTGCCGCCTTCTTGCCTGCCGCCGTCTTGCCCGCAGCAGTCCTGCCCGCCGTCTTCCTGGCCGCCGCCTTCTTGGCCGGAGCCATGTCGACCTCAGCCTCGGCTGCCGCCTTCTTGCCCGCAGCCGTCTTGCCCGCAGCAGTCCTGCCCGCCGTCTTCCCGGCCGCCGCCTTCTTGGCCGGAGCCATGTCGACCTCAGCCTCGGCTGCCGCCTTCTTGCCCGCAGCCGTCTTGCCCGCCGTCTTCCCGGCCGCCGCCTTCTTTGCAGCCGCCTTCCCTGCCGGAGCCTTCCCAGCCGTCGCCTTCTCAGCCGGAGGCCTCGCCGCGGACTTCCTGGTCACGGCCTTCCCGGCCTTGGCCACCGCTTCCTCGGCCACGGCCTTCTTGGCCGTCACTTTCTTGACGGCCGACTTCGTCTTCTCGACCGCCGCCTTCGTCCCCTCGGTCGCTTTCTCTGCAGCCCCCTTCGCCGCCCGCCCCGCCGGGCCCCCCTGCGTGGTCTTCTTCCCGCCCACGTCCTTGGCCGCACCGCCGGAGGCCTCCGCGGACCTGCCGGACGCCGGCTGCTGTACGGCGGTCTTCTTCGCCACCATGGCCGCGGCCCCTTCACATATTGTGATCTTGCTCGCGAATCGTTCTGGGACGATAAATCGACTTGAGTCCCGCGGCAACGGGGCACACCGCCCGATTCGCCCGCCTCGCGCACGCCGCGCGGCGAACCTGCATCCGTTGTGCCCAGCTCCTCGCCGGGTAATCCGCCGAGCCGGACGTCCCAGGATCCGAACACCCATACCACTCCATTCAGGTCATCAAACCCATACGTCACCCACAACGGCGCCCCTCGCGGCTCTCTGCCCCCGGCCGCCCCGAAAAGCGGTCGGCCGCTGTCCGTGCGGCGCCGTACACTGGGCGGAGCGAAAAGCGTGGATGGGGACGAGTAGCGGCGTACGCAGCCCAGAGCGACCCGGGGACGGTGGAAGCCCGGGGGCGAGCGCGACGCGAAGATCACCCCGGAGCCGCCGGAAGAAAACCGCCGCCGAGTGCGGCGGCCAGTAGAACCGGCATCGCGACCCAAATGAGGGGGCTCACCGACGCACACCCCGCGCCGGAGGGCCAAGGAGGGTGGTACCGCGGGAGCGCGCCGAAGGCGGCGCAGGCAGACGTAGCTCTCGTCCCTCCGGACGGAAGGCAGCAAGTCCGCCGGAGGAAGCCCGCTGATGACATCGCCGACGTACCGCCAGGTGCCCGCCCAGGTCGACCTGCCCGCCCTCGAGCACGCCGTGCTCGACTTCTGGCGCGAGCAGAAGATCTTCACCAAGAGCCTGGAGCAGTCCGAGGGCCGCCCTGAATGGGTGTTCTACGAGGGCCCGCCCACCGCCAACGGCATGCCCGGTGCCCACCACATCGAGGCCCGCGTCTTCAAGGACGTCTTCCCCCGCTTCCGCACCATGCGCGGCTACCACGTGGCCCGCAAGGCCGGCTGGGACTGCCACGGCCTCCCGGTGGAGCTCGCCGTGGAGAAGGAGCTCGGCTTCTCGGGCAAGCAGGACATCGAGGCGTACGGCATCGCCGAGTTCAACGCGAAGTGCCGCGAGTCGGTGACCCGGCACACAGACGCCTTCGAAGAGCTCACGACCCGCATGGGCTACTGGACCGACCTCACCGAGCCGTACCGCACGATGGACCCCGAGTACATCGAGTCGGTCTGGTGGTCGCTCAAGGAGATCTTCAACAAGGGCCTGCTGGCCCAGGACCACCGCGTCGCCCCCTGGTGCCCCCGCTGCGGCACGGGCCTGTCGGACCACGAGCTGGCGCAGGGCTACGAGACGGTCGTCGACCCGTCGGTCTTCGTCCGCTTCCCGCTCACCTCCGGCCCGCTGGCCGGCGAGGCCGCGCTCCTGGTGTGGACGACCACGCCCTGGACGCTGGTCTCCAACACCGCGGTCGCCGCGCACCCCGAGGTCACCTACGTCGTCGCGACGAACGGCGAGGAGAAGCTGGTCGTCGCCGAGCCGCTCCTCGCCAAGGCCCTCGGCGAGGGCTGGGAGACCACCGGCCAGACGTTCACTGGCGCCGAGATGGAGCGCTGGACGTACCAGCGCCCGTTCGAGCTCGTCGAGTTCCCGGAGCCGGCGCACTTCGTCGTCAACGCCGAGTACGTCACCACCGAGGACGGTACGGGTCTGGTCCACCAGTCCCCCGCCTTCGGTGAGGACGACCTCAAGGTCTGCCGCGCCTACGGCCTCCCGGTCGTGAACCCGGTCCGCCCGGACGGCACCTTCGAGGAGGACGTCCCCCTCGTCGGCGGCGTCTTCTTCAAGAAGGCGGACGAGAAACTCACCGAGGACCTCCAGCAGCGCGGCCTGCTCTTCAAGCACATCCCGTACGAGCACAGCTACCCGCACTGCTGGCGCTGCCACACCGCGCTGCTCTACTACGCGCAGCCCTCCTGGTACATCCGCACCACGGAGGTCAAGGACCGCCTCCTCGCGGAGAACGAGAACACCAACTGGTTCCCGGACACGGTCAAGAACGGCCGGTACGGCGACTGGCTGAACAACAACATCGACTGGGCGCTGTCCCGCAACCGCTACTGGGGCACCCCGCTGCCGATCTGGCGCTGCGAGGACGACCACCTCACCTGCGTCGGCTCCCTCACCGAGCTGACCGAGCTGACCGGCACCGACCAGTCGGGCCTGGACCCGCACCGCCCGTTCATCGACGAGGTCACCTTCGCCTGCCCGCAGGGCGGCTGCGGCAAGACGGCCACGCGCGTGCCCGAGGTCATCGACGCCTGGTACGACTCGGGTTCGATGCCGTTCGCGCAGTGGGGCTACCCGTACAAGAACAAGGAGCTGTTCGAGGCCCGTTACCCGGCGCAGTTCATCTGCGAGGCGATCGACCAGACCCGCGGCTGGTTCTACACGCTGATGGCGGTCGGCACGCTGGTCTTCGACAAGTCCTCGTACGAGAACGTGGTCTGCCTCGGCCACATCCTCGCCGAGGACGGCCGCAAGATGTCCAAGCACCTGGGCAACACCCTGGAGCCGATCCCGCTCATGGACCGGCACGGCGCGGACGCGGTCCGCTGGTTCATGGCCGCCGGCGGCTCCCCCTGGGCGGCGCGGCGCGTGGGCCACGGCACGATCCAGGAGGTCGTCCGCAAGACGCTCCTCACGTACTGGAACACGGTCGCCTTCCAGGCCCTGTACGCCCGCACCTCGGGCTGGGCCCCGTCCGAGGCCGACCCGGCCCCGGCGGACCGCCCGGTCCTGGACCGCTGGCTGCTGTCCGAACTGCACGCGCTCACCGACCAGGTCACCCAGGCCCTCGACACCTACGACACCCAGCGCGCCGGCAGGCTGCTGTCCGCGTTCGTCGACGACCTGTCGAACTGGTACGTGCGCCGCTCCCGCCGCCGCTTCTGGCAGGGCGACAAGGCCGCGCTGCGCACGCTGCACGAGGTCGTCGAGACGGTGACGCAGCTGATGGCCCCGCTGACCCCGTTCATCACCGAGCGGGTGTGGCAGGACCTGATCGTTCCGGTCACCCCGGGTGCCCCGGAGTCGGTCCACCTGTCGTCCTGGCCCGAGGCGGACCTCACCGCCATCGACCCGGAGCTGTCGAAGCAGATGGTGCTGGTGCGCCGGCTCGTGGAGCTGGGCCGTGCCACGCGCGCGGAGTCGGGCGTCAAGACCCGGCAGCCGCTGTCCCGCGCCCTGATCGCGGCAACGGGCTTCGAGACGCTGGACTCCGAACTGCGCACGCAGATCACGGAGGAGCTGAACGTCGAGTCCCTGGCGACGCTGAGCGAGGTCGGCGGCTCCCTGGTGGACACCACGGCGAAGGCCAACTTCCGCGCCCTTGGCAGGCGGTTCGGCAAGCGCGTCCAGGACGTGGCCAAGGCCGTCGCGAACGCGGACGCGGCCGCGCTGTCCCTGGCCCTGCGCGAGGGCACGGCGTCGGTGGAGGTCGACGGCGAGACCATCACGCTGGCTCCCGACGAGGTGATCATCACGGAGACGCCGCGCGAGGGCTGGTCCGTGGCGTCCGACGCGGGCGCGACGGTCGCCCTGGACCTGGAGATCACGGAGGAGCTCCGCCGCGCGGGCCTGGCCCGTGACGCGATCCGCCTGATCCAGGAGGCCCGCAAGAACAGCGGCCTCGACGTGGCCGACCGCATCGCACTGCGCTGGACCGCCACGGACCCGGCGACGGTCGCGGCCCTCACCGAGCACGCCGGCCTGATCGCCGACGAGGTCCTGGCGACGGCCTTCGTGAATGAGCACAGCGCCGAGGGCGACGCGGACGACGGCTACGGGAACCCGTTCACGGACGAGGGACTGACGCTGACGTTCCGCCTGCGCAAGGCGTAACCCACAGGGGGTAGCCACGGACCGAAGGCCGGGTCCCGCCAAAAATCTTGGCGGGACCGGGCCTTCGGCGTTGTGTGCGCACGAACGCGTGTGGCAAACGGGCGACGTGTCCGGCGAAGAGACGCGTGCGGCAAAAGGGCGGGGCCCCGGGTTCACACCCGGGGCCCCGCCCTGAACGCTGCCGACGTCTATGCCGTACTACTGGCCATCAGGCCGTCAGTTGTCGTCCTCGTCGATCAGGAAGCCCCGCATGGGCGAGGGTGCCTGACCCATCGGCGACGGGCCCTGCGGACGCACCGGCGCCATCGGCTGGGTCATCGCCGGGGACATCTGCTGCTGACCGCCGTAGGACGGACCGGACGGCGAGGGACCGCCGCCCATCGTCTGGTTGCCACCGCCGTACGACGGGGCGCTCGCGCCGGCCGGTGCCATGGAAGGCGCCGGGGACGGCGGGAGGGACGCGGTCGCCGGAGTGCGCGGCGGGGCCAGCGAGTCGTCGGCCTGGGTCTCCAGCTGACGCAGCTGCGACTCCAGGTACGACTTCAGGCGCGTGCGGTACTCGCGCTCGAAGCCGCGCAGGTCCTCGACCTTGCGCTCCAGCGTGGCGCGGGCGGACTCCAGGGAGCCCATCGCGACGCGGTGCTTCTCCTGCGCGTCCCGCTCCAGGGCATCGGCCTTGGCACGGGCGTCACGCTCCAGACCCTCGGCACGCGAACGCGCCTCGCCGACGATCTTGTTGGCTTCGGAACGGGCCTCGGCGATCGCCTGGTCGGCGGTCTGCTGGGCCAGCGAGAGGACACGGGCGGCGCTGTCGCCGCCAGGGCCTCCTTGACCGGGGCCGCCCATCGGACCGCCCATGGGGCCGCCCATCGGACCACCCATCTGCTGCTGCATCGGGGGCTGACCCATCGGACCCGGACCCTGGCCCATCGGACCGGGACCACCAGGACCCTGGGGACCACCCTGACCGCCGGGACCGGCGGGCAGCTGCGGGGCACCGCTCGGCAGCTGGGGCGGACCACCCATGGGGCCACCCATCTGCTGCTGCGGCGGGCCCGATATGCCGGCGGGAACAGGACCACCAGGACCGCGCATGCCCTGCTGCTGTTGCTGCTGCTGATCCTGCTGCTCCGGAGGCTTGCGCATGTTCTGCTGGTTCTGGGCAGCAGCGCGCGTGGCCGCGGCCAGCTTGGCGCGCAGGTCCTCGTTCTCGCGGAGCAGGCGGGTCAGTTCGGCTTCGACCTCGTCGAGGAAGGCATCGACCTCGTCCTCGTCATAGCCTTCTCGGAGGCGGACGGTCGTGAACTGCTTGTTCCGCACGTCCTCGGGGGTCAACGGCATCTCTTCACCTCAACGTAGTCGTCGGCATTCGGCAAGACCGTAGTTCACATCGCTCACAGCCGGCTCACGATCGAGATCAGGATGTAGACGATGATCATCAGCACGAAGAAGGACAGGTCGAGCGCCACGCCCCCGAGACGCAGCGGCGGAATGAACCGCCGCAGAAGCTTGAGCGGTGGATCCGTGACAGTGTAGGTGGCCTCAAGAACGACCACCATCGCCTTGCCTGGTTGCCATGAGCGGGCGAACTGGAAGACGTAGTCCATGACCAACCGGAAGATGAGCACGATGAGGAAGCACATCAGCGCGATGTAGGCGACATCCAAAACCACGCTCATGACCTGTTGCTTCCCTCTCCCCTGTGCCCTGCTGTTGCTGCTGCTTCCGGTGTTACGTCTCAGCTCTGGTTGAAGAACCCGCCCTCTGCGATGCGGGCCTTGTCCTCCGCCGTGACATCGACGTTAGCAGGCGACAACAGGAACACCTTCTGCGTCACCCGCTCGATACTGCCGTGAAGACCAAACACCAAACCGGCCGCAAAGTCGACAAGTCGCTTCGCGTCTGTGTCATCCATCTCAGTCAGATTCATGATCACCGGGGTGCCTTCACGGAAGTGTTCCCCGATGGTACGGGCCTCGTTGTAGGTCCGCGGGTGGAGCGTGGTGATCCGGTAAGGCTCTCGTTCGGACACGACCTTGGGCATGATCACCGGTGCGTTCTTCTCCAGACTTGCGCGTTCTTGTGTGATGGATGCCACGGGCGCGATACGCGCCGGGCGGCCGGATTCCGCGGGTAGCGAAGCGGAACGGGCAGCCGGCTCACGAGGTGCGGGCGATTGTACGACTCGCACCTCTTCGTCCCTTTGGGGCTGATGTGAGCCATGCGGCTGGTGGGACGGCTCGTGCCGTCGGTGGTCCCGTTCGGGCTCCGGGTCCAGTTCGGGTTCGAAGTCGTCGTCGGGGTCAAATCCGCGGCCGTCGTACCCATCGTCCTCCACGAGGCCGAGGTAGACCGCCATCTTGCGCATCGCGCCGGCCATGCTCTGAGTCCTCCGCTCTGTGGTGGATCGGCTGACGACTGCCAAGTGCCCGCGATCCACGTGGTCCTTGAATCCGCCTTTCGGCGGCAATGACCATATTTTCTGCTGTGGTCCGACTTCTTGGCGACGTTACCCGAGCCCGGGGCGGACTCCGAGTACCGCGCTGCCGACGCGCACATGTGTCGCTCCGGCCGCCACGGCCTGCTCGAGGTCCGCACTCATCCCTGCCGAGACCATGGTGGCAGCCGGATGACTCCGGCGCAGGTCAGTCGACAAATCCATCAACCGCCCGAACGCCGCCTGTTCGCGTCCCGCGTACTCCCCGGTGAGCGGTGCGACGGTCATCAGTCCGCCGAGCCGCAGCCCCGGCGACCGCGCGACGAGGTCGGCCAACTCTTCGATTCCGGCGGGCGCGACGCCTCCCCGCTCACCCCGCGCGCTCTCGCCGGCGTCGAGTGCGACCTGGATGAGACACCCCAGCTCCCGTCCGGCGCGGACGGCCTCCTTCGACAGAGCTGTGACGAGCTTGGAACGATCAACGGACTGCACGAAGTCCGCGTAGCCGACCACGGATCGCACCTTGTTGGTCTGGAGTTGACCGACAAAATGCCAAGTAAGAGGCAGATCCATACACGCGGCGGCCTTCGGTGCCGCGTCCTGGTCGCGGTTCTCGGCGACGTGCCGCACGCCGAGTTCCGAGAGGATCCGCACATCGGTCGCGGGGTAGGTCTTGGTGACCACGATCAGGGTCACCTCGTCGCGCGCCCGCCCCGCGGCCGCGCACGCGTCGGCGATGCGCCGCTCCACTTTCGCCAGATTCGCGGCGAGTTCGTCCTTACGGTCCGTCATGCCCTATCAGTCCAGCCACACATAGCCCGCGAGCCGACCGGTGACGCGGTCGCGGCGGTACGAGAAGTGATCGTCCGACTCCAGTGTGCACACCGGCGATTGCGCCCGGTCGCGCACTCCGAGCCGGTCCAGCTGTGCGTGCACTCCGGCGCTCACGTCGACCGCCGGTGTGCCCCAGCTCGTCTCGGCGTACGCCGCCGGCTCGATGGCGGACACCTCGGCGCGCATCGCCTCGGGCACTTCGTAACACCGGCCGCAGACTGTGGGCCCGGTGCGGGCGACGATCCTGGAGGGCTCGGCACCCAGCTCCGTCATCGCGCGTAGCGCGGCCGGGACGACTCCGGCGATCATGCCGGGCCGGCCCGCGTGGGCCGCGGCGGCGATCCCGGCGACGGGGTCGGCGAGCAGGACCGGCACGCAGTCGGCGGTGAGCACGGCGAGGGGGAGCCCCCGCCGCGTCGTGACGATCGCGTCGGCCGACGGGATCTCCGGCGAAGATCCCCACGGCTCGTCGACGACCACCACGTCGGCCCCGTGCACCTGGTTCATCCAAACCACCCGGTCCGGCTCGACGCCCAGGGACTTGGCGGCCAGTTCGCGGTTGGTGCGTACGGCGTCCGGGTCGTCACCGACCGCTCCGCCGAGATTGAGCTCCTCATACGGAGCGGCGCTCACCCCGCCCCACCGGTCGGTGAAGGCGAAGTGGGCGCCGCTCACGCTTTCGCGCTGTCCTATCACGACTGAAGGATCACTTGAGGAAGTCCGGTACGTCCAGTTCCTCGGCCGCGCTGTCCGAGTAGGTCCGCGGCGCCGGCGGGACCGGCGGGGCGACCGGGATGTCCTCGACCGGCTTCGGAGCGGGCTCCGGGTCCTCCTTCGGGGTCACGCTGCCGAGCGAACCGAAGGACGGGCGGCTCTCAGTCTGCCGTGCCGGGGCCGGCTCCTCGCGCTTGGCCGAGGCCGAGCCGATCACGTTCTCCCGGCGGGCCGGGGGCTGGCCGCCGTCGAAGCCGGCCGCGATCACGGTGACCCGGACCTCGTCGCCGAGGGCGTCATCGATCACCGCGCCGAAGATGATGTTGGCCTCGGGGTGGGCGGCCTCGCTCACCAGCTGGGCGGCCTCGTTGATCTCGAACAGACCGAGGTCCGAGCCACCGGAGATGGAGAGCAGCACACCGCGGGCGCCGTCGATGGACGCCTCCAGCAGCGGCGAGGAGATCGCCATCTCGGCGGCGGCCACCGCACGGTCGTCGCCGCGGGCGGAGCCGATGCCCATCAGGGCCGAGCCGGCCTCGGACATGACCGACTTGACGTCGGCGAAGTCGAGGTTGATCAGGCCCGGGGTGGTGATCAGGTCGGTGATGCCCTGCACACCGGAGAGCAGGACCTGGTCGGCCGACTTGAAGGCGTCCAGCACCGAGACCTGGCGGTCCGAGATGGACAGCAGCCGGTCGTTCGGGATGACGATGAGGGTGTCGACCTCTTCGCGGAGCTCGGCGATGCCGTCCTCGGCCTGGTTCGCGCGGCGCCGTCCCTCGAAGGTGAACGGGCGCGTGACCACACCGATGGTGAGGGCACCGAGCGAGCGGGCGATGTTGGCCACGACGGGCGCGCCGCCGGTGCCGGTGCCGCCGCCTTCACCGGCTGTCACGAAGACCATGTCGGCCCCCTTGAGGACCTCCTCGATCTCCTCGCGGTGGTCCTCGGCGGCCTTGCGGCCGACGGCCGGGTTGGCTCCGGCGCCGAGTCCGCGGGTGAGTTCACGGCCGACGTCCAGCTTGACGTCGGCGTCGCTCATCAACAGAGCTTGCGCGTCGGTGTTGATGGCGATGAACTCGACGCCCTTGAGACCGACCTCGATCATCCGGTTGATGGCATTGACACCACCGCCGCCGACACCGATGACTTTGATGACTGCGAGGTAGTTCTGCGGTGCTGCCACGTCGAAGGCCTCTCGCCTCGAGTTACGTGTCGCCGAATCACCGTGGCGCGCTGCGCCCCGCGACCCGACGACTGATGCCGAATGGGACGGTCCGTATCGCCGACCCGAACCCTAACCCTGAAGTTTAGGGTTACCAGTGTGTCTGTTCCTTGGAGTCTTCTGAACAGGACACTAAGTCGACAAGTGGCGCTCCTTCAACGAACACGCCGAACCTCCCGTTTTTCTTTTCACCCTATGTGATCAGCCGTAGCACTGCCCAACCAGGGTGCTGGCCTGCGCGGATGTGCGTCAACTCCCTGATGACGCGGGCGCGGTGGGAACACTCACGTCGAAGTACCGCGCACCGGGGGAGGCTTTCATCAGAGCCGTGAGCGTACGGGCCTTGGCGGCGCCCTTCTCGCTGCTCCCCCAGGCGACCGTGCGGCCGTCCTTCAACTCCAGCGAGATGTCGTCGTAGGAACGGACCTTGACGGTCCGTGTGTGGCGCGCGACGGCGGCCGGAACCGCACGGGCCACGCCCACCGCCTCGCGCACCAGCCGGGCCTCGCCGAAGCGGCGCAGGCTCGCGGCGGCGGAGCTGGACCGGGAGAGCGTCAATTCCAGTGCGGGGACGCCTTTCGGCGCCTCGGAAACCGTGGCGAAACGGACACCTTCATCGTCCACTTCGACGAACTTCCCGGCCTTTTGGACAATCAGAACCGGAGTCCGCTCGACCACTTTCAGGTCGATTCCATGGGGCCAGGAACGGACCACGTCAACCGAGTCAATTCGGGGCAATTTTTGCCGCAGTCGTGTCTCGATCGCATCGGTGTCGACGGAAATCAGCGGCTTGCCGAGGGGGACGTCGGCGGCCGCCTCGACCTGATCCGGGGCCAGGACCCGTGTCCCCGACACGGAGACGTGCTCGGCGCGCAGCCAGTCGGAGCCGTAGAACAGCCAGACCGTGGGGATGCCGAGGAAGACCAGGGCGAGGCCCAGGATGACGATCACACGAAGGTGACGTCGCCTCAGACGTCTGACGGGCGGCGGGCCGGACGACTCCTGCTGGCGTTCACCGCGCTCGGCGGTGGTCGATCCGGCCACGCTCCCCTGCCTTCCGTCATACGGTCCTAGCGGTGTGCACGACTGGCGGCGATCGCCTCGTACACCATGCCGACGAGCAGGTCGTCGGCGTCCCGGCGGCCGAACTCGGCGGCGGCGCGGGACATCTGGTACAGCCGGTGCGGGTCGGCGAGCACGGGCAGGACGTTCTGCTGGACCCACTCGGGGGTCAGCTCCGCGTCGTCGACCAGCAGGCCGCCGCCGGCCTTGACCACCGGCTGGGCGTTGAGCCGCTGTTCGCCGTTGCCGATGGGCAGCGGGACGTAGGCGGCGGGGAGCCCGACGGCGGAGAGCTCGGCGACGGTCATCGCGCCCGCGCGGCAGAGCATCATGTCGGCCGCGGCGTACGCGAGGTCCATCCGGTCCAGGTAACTTACCGGGATGTAGGGGGGCATTCCCGGCATCTGCTGGACGTGCGGCAGTTCGTTCTTAGGGCCGACCGCGTGCAGGATCTGGATCCCGGCCTGCTGGAGCCAGGGCGCGACCGTCTGCACGACCTCGTTGAGGCGGCGGGCGCCCTGGGAGCCGCCGGAGACCAGCAGCGTGGGCAGGTTGGGGTCGAGCCCGAACGCGGCCCGGGCCTCGGGGCGTACGGCGGCCCGGTCCAGGGTGGCGATGGAGCGCCGCAGCGGGATGCCGATGTAACGGGCGCCGCGCAGCTTGCTGTCCGGGGTGGAGACGGCGACCTGGCTGGCGTACCGCGAGCCGATCTTGTTGGCCAGGCCCGGGCGGGCGTTGGCCTCGTGGATGACGATCGGCACGCCCAAGCGCTTGGCCGCGAGGTAGCCGGGCAGGGCGACGTAGCCGCCGAAGCCGACCACGGCGTCCGCCTTGGTGCGCTCCAGGATCTGCTCGGTCGCCTTGATCGTCCCGCGCAGCCGGCCCGGGACGGTGATCAGCTCGGGGGTGGGCTTGCGTGGCAGCGGCACGGCGGGGATCAGCGCGAGTTCGTACCCGCGCTCGGGTACGAGACGGGTCTCCAGGCCTCGCTCCGTGCCCAGGGCCGTGATGCCCACGGTCGGATCCTGCCTGCGCAGGGCGTCCGCGAGGGCGAGCGCGGGCTCGATGTGGCCCGCGGTTCCTCCGCCGGCGAGTACGACATGCACCGAAATTCACCGCTCTCCGGACGAACGCGCCGCCGAGGCGCGCCGTCGCATCGTGTTCCATCTCCGGGGACTCCGGCCGGAACCGGTTCCCCCAGCCCCCCGCTTTCTACCAAAGCGGGGTTGCCGCATCGCAAGCGCCGCCCGCGCAGCGGGCTCGTCGCGCGCGAAGGCGATCAGGAGCCCGATGGCGAACATGGTCGGCAGCAGGGCGGATCCCCCGTAGGAGAACAGCGGGAGAGGGACGCCGGCGATCGGCAGCAGACCGAGCACCGCACCGATGTTGATCACGGCCTGGGCCGTGATCCAGGTGGTCACGCCTCCCGCGGCATACCTCACGAAGGGGTCCTCCGTGCGTCCGGCCACGCGGATACCCGCATAGCCTAGAGCCGCGAAGAGGGCGAGTACCGACAGCGTCCCCGCCAGACCCAGTTCCTCACCGGTGACGGCGAAGATGAAGTCGGTGTGGGCTTCGGGGAGTTGGCCCCATTTCTCCACACTCGCACCCAGCCCGGAGCCGAAGATTCCGCCGGAGGCGAGGGCGTAGATGCCGTGCACGGCCTGCCAGCAGTCGACCGGTCCCGACTGGGGTTCGGTGGCGCCGAGGCACTGCAGGCGTGCCATGCGGTTCGCGCTGGTCTTGATGAGGATCAGGCCGAGTACGGCGGCGATCGACAGCACTCCGGCGAACAGGCGCGTGGGCGCGCCGGCCAGCCAGAGCAGGCCGAACAGGATGGCCGTGAGGATGATCGCGGTGCCCATGTCGCCGCCGATCATGATCAGCCCGAGCAGCATGAACGCGGCCGGGACCAGCGGCACCAGCATGTGCTTCCACTGGGTCAGCAGCCTCTTGTCCTGCTTGCGGGCGAGCAGGTCGGCGCCCCACAGCACGAGGGCGAGCTTGCCGAACTCGCTGGGCTGGATCTGGAAGGAGCCGCCGACCGCGATCCAGTTCTGGTTGCCGTTGACCGACACTCCTATCCCGGGGATCTGCACCAGGGCCATGAGGAAGACGGCGCCGGCGAGGATCGGGTAGGCGAGGGCCCGGTGCAGCTTCACCGGCATCCGGGAGGCGGCGAACAGCAGTCCGGCGCCGATCACGGCGGCCAGCAGCTGCTTGCGGAAGAAGTACGAACCCGGCAGCGACATCTGGAGCGCGGTGATCTGGGAGGCCGAGTAGACCATCACCAGGCCCAGCACGGTGATCAGCAGACTGCCGCCGAAGATGAGGTAGTAGGCGGTCAGCGGCCGGTCCCAGCCCCGGCGCGCACGCGTGTAGAGGGCCAGGACGCGGTTCTCGCGGGCGAGCCGGGGCGCGGCGGGGCGCTTGGGAGCGCGGGAGACGGGAGGCCGTCCGGTGCGGCTGGTGGGCATCGCCGCTCACCCCGCCTTGCCGGAGGGGAACGTTCCGCGGCCAGGAGGCGTTGTGAAGGACCCAACACTCCCTGGCCGCTCCTGCACCAGCCGCATCCGTGTCACGTGTCCCTCCCAGATACGCCCGGCGCCGCCGCCGGGCGAGGCGGACCCGGGTCAGCCGTCGGCGGAGCCGAGTTCGCGAACGGCGTCCGCGAAAGCGTCCCCGCGCTTGTTGTAGTTGGCGAACATGTCCATGGAGGCGCAGGCCGGAGCCAGCAGCACCGTGTCACCGGTCCGGGCGAGCCGCCGCGCCTCCTGGACCGCCGCGCGCATCGCCCCAGTGTCGGTCCGGTCGAGGTCGACGACGGGTACTTCGGGGGCGTGTCGCGCCAGGGCTTCGCGGATCAGCGCGCGGTCCGCGCCGATCAGCACGGCCCCGCGCAGCCGGGGCGCGGACTTGGTGACGAGTTCGTCGAAGGTGGCGCCCTTCGCGAGTCCGCCCGCGATCCACACGATCGACTCGTAGGCCGCCAACGAGGCTTCCGCCGCGTGGGTGTTGGTGGCCTTGGAGTCGTCGACGTACGCGACGCCGTCCACGTCGGCCACGTGCGCGATGCGGTGGGCGTCCGGGGTGAAGGCCCGCAGGCCGTCCCGTACGGCCTTGGCGGGCACGCCGTAGGCCCGTGCGAGGGCCGCCGCCGCGAGGGCGTTGGCGATGTTGTGCGGGGCCGGCGGGTTGACGTCGGCGACCTCGGCGAGCTCCTGGGCGTTCTTCTGCCGGTTCTCGACGAAGGCGCGGTCGACCAGGATGCCCTCGACGACGCCGAGTTGGGAGGGCGCGGGCGTGCCGAGGGTGAAGCCGACGGCCCGGCAGCCCTCCTCGACGTCGGCCTCGCGGACCAGGTCCTCGGTGGCCTTGTCGGCCGCGTTGTAGACGCAGGCGACGCGATTGCCCTCGTAGATACGGCCCTTGTCGGCGGCGTACGCCTCCATGGAGCCGTGCCAGTCGAGGTGGTCGGGGGCGAGGTTGAGCACGGCGGCCGAGTGGGCGCGCAGCGAGGGCGCCCAGTGGAGCTGGTAGCTGGACAGCTCCACGGCCAGCACGTCGTACTGCTCCTCGCCGAGCACCGCGTCCAGCAGGGAGACGCCGATGTTGCCGACGGCGGCCGTGCGAAGGCCCGCCGCCTTCAGGATCGAGGCGAGCATCTGGACGGTGGTGGTCTTGCCGTTGGTGCCCGTGACGGCGAGCCACGGGGCCGCGTCGGGGCCGCGCAGGCGCCAGGCCAGCTCGACGTCGCCCCAGACGGGGACGCCCGCCCGCCCGGCCGCCGCGAACAGCGGCTTGTCGGGCTTCCAGCCGGGCGCGGTGACGATCAGCTCGGTGCCCTCGGGCAGGGTGTCGCCGTCACCGAGGCGCACGGTGATGCCGAGCGCCTCCAGCTCGGCGGCCTGCGCCCGCGCGCGCTCGTCGGCGCCGTCGTTGACGGCCGTGACGATCGCGCCGAGGCCGTGCAGCACCTTGGCCGCCGGGACGCCGGAGACGCCGAGCCCGGCGACGGTGACGTGCTTGCCCTGGAAGTCGAAGGGCTCCGGGGAGGTCACTTGTCCGCTGCCCATCCTGCGTAGAAGAGGCCCAGTCCGACGATCACACAAATGCCCTGAATGATCCAGAAGCGGACCACGACGAGCACTTCGGACCAGCCCTTGAGTTCGAAGTGGTGCTGGAGTGGCGCCATCCGGAAGACGCGCTTCCCGGTGAGGCGGAAGGAGCCGACCTGGATCACCACGGACATGGTGATCAGGACGAACAGGCCGCCGAGGATGGCCATCAGCAGTTCGGTGCGCGAGCAGATCGCGAGGCCGGCGAGCACACCGCCGAGCGCCAGCGAACCGGTGTCACCCATGAAGATCTTGGCCGGCGAGGTGTTCCACCACAGGAAGCCCAGGCAGGCACCCATCAGCGCGGAGGCGACGACCGCGAGGTCGAGGGGGTCGCGCACCTCGTAGCACGCGCCCGGGTTGGTCAGCGTCTGCGCGTTGGCGCAGGACTCCTGGAACTGCCAGACGCCGATGAAGGTGTAGGCGCCGAAGACCAGCACGGAGGCGCCGGTGGCCAGACCGTCCAGACCGTCGGTCAGGTTCACGCCGTTCGACATGGCGAGGATCATGAAAAGCGCCCAGACCACGAACAGCACGGGTCCGATCGTCCAGCCGAAGTCCGTGATGAACGACAGCCTCGTGGACGCGGGGGTGTTGCCGCGGTTGTCCGCGAACTGCAGCGAGAGCACCGCGAAGCCGATGCCGACGATCAGCTGGCCGGCCATCTTCGCCTTGGCCCGCAGACCCAGCGAACGCCGCTTGACGATCTTGATGTAGTCGTCGAGGAAGCCGACCAGGCCCATGCCGACCATCAGGCCGAGCACCAGCAGACCGGAGAAGGTCGGCGCCGCGTCGACGTCCGGGTCGAGATAGCCCGTGATCACCTTGGCCAGGAAGTAGGCGGCGACCGTCGCCAGGATGAACGCGATACCGCCCATGGTCGGCGTCCCGCGCTTGCTGGCGTGCTCGCGCGGGCCGTCGTCGCGGATGTACTGGCCGTAGCCCTTGCGCGCGAGGAGCTTGATCAGCAGCGGGGTGCCGACCAGCGTCAGGAAGAGGCCAATGACTCCTGCGAACAGGATCTGCTTCATCATCGGGCGGAAACCTCACCCTCGGCACCGGTCTCGAGCAGCGCCTGGGCAACGCGCTCGAGCCCGACCGAACGGGACGCCTTCACGAGTACGACATCCCCCGGGCGCAACTCGCTGCGCAACAGGTCGATCGCCGCCTGTGCGTCGGACACGTGCACCGACTCCTCACCCCACGAACCCTCGTTATATGCGCCCAGTTGCAGCCAGGCGGCTTCCCTGCCACCGACCGCGACGAGCTTGCTGACGTTGAGCCGGACGGCGAGCCGTCCGACCGCGTCGTGCTCGGCGAGAGCCTCGTCCCCGAGCTCGGCCATCTGGCCGAGCACCGCCCACGTACGACGCCCCTTGCCGATGGCCACGAGCGCGCGCAGCGCGGCCTTCATGGACTCGGGGTTCGCGTTGTAGGCGTCGTTGACGACCGTCACGCCGTCCGGGCGCTCGGTGACCTCCATCCGCCAGCGGGAGAGGGAGCCCGCCTCGGAGAGCGCGACGGCGATCTCGTCTGCGGACATGCCCAACTCGTGGGCGACGGCGGCCGCGGCGAGCGCGTTCGACACGTGGTGCTCACCGTACAGGCGCATGGTCACATCGCTTGCACCGGAGGGTGTGTGAAGCCTGAACGCGGGCTGTCCGGTGTCCGTGAGTCGCACGTTCTCGGCGCGAACGTCCGCTTCGTCGGACTCTCCGAAAAAGATCACCTTCGCCTTCGTACGAGAGGCCATGGCCCGCACGTAGGGGTCGTCCGCGTTGAGGACGGCCGTGCCTCCGTCGGCCTCGGACGGCAGGGACTCGACGAGTTCGCCCTTGGCCTGCGCGATCTGCTCCCGGCCGCCGAACTCGCCGATGTGGGCGCTGCCGACGTTCAGGACGAGGCCGATCCTCGGGGGCGTCAGATCCGTGAGGTAGGAGATGTGCCCGATGCCGCGGGCACCCATCTCAAGGACCAGGAACCGGGTCTCCTCGGTGGCGCTGAGCGCGGTCAGCGGCAGCCCGATCTCGTTGTTGAGCGAGCCGGGCGTGAACACCGTCGGCGCCTTGCGCTGGAGCACCTGTGCGATGAGGTCCTTCGTGCTGGTCTTGCCCGCCGAGCCGGTGAGGGCGACGAGCGTGGCACCGAGGCGCTGTACGACGTGCCGGGCGAGCGCGCCGAGGGCGGCCTGGACGTCGTCCACGACGATCGCGGGCACGCCGACGGGCCGGGTGCCGAGCACGGCCACCGCTCCCGCCTCGACCACCGCCGCCGCGAAGTCGTGGCCGTCCACACGCTCACCGGCGAAGGCCACGAACAGGCTGCCCGGCCCCGCCTCGCGGGAGTCCCGGACGACCGGGCCGGTGACCTGGACGGCCGGATCCGGTATGTCGTACGTCTGCCCGCCGACGACTTCTGCGATCTCGGCGAGGGAGAGGGCGATCACAAGTTCATCCCCTGGATCATGCGGGAATTCATCCCTGGGTCTTCTGAATGGCTTCGCGAAGCACCTGGCGGTCGTCGAAGGGACGGACCACCCCGGCGATGTCCTGGCCCTGCTCGTGGCCCTTGCCCGCGACCAGCACGGTGTCGCCCGGCTCGGCGCGGGCGACGGCGGCGGCGATCGCCGCGGCCCGGTCCTCGAAGACCGCCACTTCGCCGCGCTCGTGCGCGGGCACGGAGGCCGCGCCCTGGAGCATCGTGGCGAGGATCGCGAGGGGGTCCTCACCACGGGGGTTGTCGGAGGTCAGTACGGCGGTGTCGGCGAGCCGGGCCGCGGCGGCGCCCATCGGCTCGCGCTTGGTCCTGTCCCGGTCGCCGCCGCAGCCGAGGACGATGTGCAGCTTGCCCTCGGTGACCTTGCGCAGGGCGCGCAGCACGGACTCGACGGCGTCGGTCTTGTGGGCGTAGTCGACGACCGCGAGGTACGGCTGTCCCGCGTCCACGCGCTCCAGCCGGCCCGGTACGCCGGGGACGGCGGCGACGCCGTCGGCTGCGGCCTGCGGGTCGAGGCCGGCGACGGCGAGGGCGACGATCGCGGCAAGGGTGTTGGCCACGTTGAAGGGGCCGGGCAGCGGCGACCTGGCGCTGATCCGCTCGCCCTTGGGCCCGACGACGGTGAACGTCGAGTCCAGCCGGCCGACCTCGACGTCCTCGGCGCGCCAGTCGGCGTCGGGGTGGCCCTCGGCGGAGTAGGTGACGACCGGGACGGTGGCCTCGTTCGCCAGCCTGCGGCCGTACTCGTCGTCGACGTTGACCACGCCGAGTTTGCCGCGCTCCGGCGTGAACAGCTGCGCCTTCGCCTGGAAGTAGTCCTCCATGCCGGAGTGGAACTCCATGTGTTCCGGGCTGAGGTTGGTGAAGACGCCGATGTCGAAGACGCAGCCGTCGACGCGGCCGAGGACCAGGGCGTGGCTGGACACCTCCATGGCGACCGCCTCGACGCCGCGTTCGCGCATGACGGCGAACAGGGCCTGGAGGTCGGTGGCTTCGGGCGTGGTGCGCTCGGACTTGATGCGCTCGTCGCCGATGCGCATCTCGACCGTGCCGATCAGGCCGGTGGACCTGACCGTCTTCAGGCCGCCTTCGACGAGGTAGGCGGTGGTGGTCTTGCCGGAGGTGCCGGTGATGCCGATCTGGAGCAGGTCCCGGCCGGGGTGGCCGTAGATCGTGGCGGCCAGCTGGCCCATCCGCGCGCGGGGCTCGTCGACGACCAGGACCGGCAGTCCGGAGGCGGCGGCGCGCTCGGCGCCGGTGGGGTCGGTCAGCACGGCCGCCGCGCCGAGGCTCGTGGCCTGCTCGACGAAGTCGGCGCCGTGCACGCGGGCGCCCGGGAGGGCGGCGTACAGGTCGCCGGGGCGCACGGCGCGTGAGTCGTGGGTGATGCCCGTGACGTCGGCGGCGCCCTCCGGCGCGGGGACACCCAGCTGTTCGGCCAGTTCCGCGAGGGGTGTGGCGGAGACCTGCGCCGGCCTGGGCGGCCCGGGGTATGTCACGGGATGGCCCTTCTGGGTGGTTTGGGACTGATCAGCGTGTGGCACGGCGGTGAGCGTACCGGGCGTACCCGCCTCCGGGCGAAGTGAGGGGCGGGGGGCGCTCTGGTTCCCGGGATCGGGGGTGATCGTTGTCACGGGGGCGGTCCTGGTGGCTCGGTGGTACTCGGTGCTGATCAGGGGCTTGGCGGTGCGGGGTCGGTCGGTTCGATTCTCGGGGGGCCGGTTCGGTTCCCTGGGATCGGTTCGGTTCTCGGGGATCGGTTCGGTTCTCGGGGCCGGTTCAGTTCTTGAACGTGACGGGCAGTCTCGCGGGCTTGGCCCCGGTCGGCGGGACCTGGAGGGACTTCAGCGCGAACTCCATGACCTGCTTGTACACGGGGCCGCAGATCTGGCCGCCGAAGTAGTTGCCCTTGGTGGCGTTCTGGATGGCGCAGTAGACGGTGATGCGCGGCTTGTCGGCAGGCGCGAATCCGGCGAACGACGACGTGTAGCCCTTGTACTTGCCGGTGGCCGGATCCACGCGGTTGGCGGTGCCCGTCTTGCCCGCGACGCGGTAGCCGGGGATGCGCGCCTTGGAGCCCGTGCCCTCCTCGTCGTCCACGACCGACTCCAGCATCCGGGCGAGGGTCTTCGCCGTCTTGGCGCTGACGACCCGGGTCTTCTCGGGCTTGGGGGCCGGGGTGAAGCGGCCGTCGGGCCCCTTGGTGCCGCGCACGAGCGTGGGTTCGACGCGGACACCGCCGTTGGCGATGGTCGAGTACACCGACGCCGCCTGCATGGCGTTGATGGAGACGCCCTGGCCGAAAGGGATCGTGTACTGCTGCGAGGTCGACCACTTGTCGGGCGGGGCGAGGATGCCCTTGGTCTCGCCGGGAAAGCCGAGGCCGGTGTAGCTGCCGAGGCCGAACTTGCGCAGGTAGTCGTAGAGGACCTTGTTGGACCGGGCCTGGGTCCTGCCGAGCTGCCCGGTGGCGAGGATGGTGCCGATGTTGCTGGACTTGGCGAGGACGCCGTTGAGCGTTAGGTGCCAGGTGGGGTGGTCGATGTCGTCCTTGAAGAGCCGGTCGCCGCGGTGCAGCCGGTTGGGCACGACCACGTGGGTCATCGGCGTCGCGGCGCCCTCCTGGAGGACGGCCGCCATCGACATGACCTTCGCGGTGGAGCCGGGCTCGAAGGCGTCCTGGAGGGCCGCGTTGCCGAGGGCCGCGGGATCCGCGTCCGACAAGTCGTTGGGATCAAAACCGGGCGAATTGGCCATGGCCAGGATCTGGCCGGTGCGGGTGTCCTGGACGATGACGTAACCGCGGTCGGCCGCGGACTCCTTCACCTGGTCGCTGATGGCCTTCTGGGCGGCCCACTGGATGTCGCGGTCGATGGTGAGCTCGACGTCGCTGCCGGGCACGGCGGGCGTTTCGGTGGAACCCGCCGTGGGGACCAGCCGGCCGCCGGACTGGGCGTAGCGGATCTTGCCGTCCTTGCCGGCCAGCTGCTTGTTCAGCTGGAGCTCGATGCCGCCGCCGGGCTTGCCCTCGCCGTTGACCCAGCCCAGTATCCCGGCGGCGAGGTCGCCGCCCGGGTACACGCGCTTGCTGGTGGCGACGGAGAAGACGCCCCCCAGGACGTTGTGCGCGGATTTGTCGGTCTGCTCCTTCTTGGCGAGCGCGGACTTCAGGTCCTTGATCTGCTTCCAGACCTGCGGGGTCTGGCGGGAGGCGAGCTTGACGTACCGCAGCGCCTTGTTCTTCGGCCGCAGCTTCTGCACCAGGGTCTCCTGCTCCTGGCCCAGGATCGGCGCGAGCAGCGCGGCGGCCTGCTCGGGCCCGTCCCCGATCTTCAGCTGGTCGGGGGCGAACATCGTGGGGTCGGCCGTGATGTCGTAGGCGTCCTCACTGGTCGCCAGGGCCACACCGGACCGGTCCGTGATCTCCCCGCGGTCCGCGGCCAGGACCTGCCCGACGTATCTGTTCTGCTCGGCCTTGGCGGCGTACGTGCTCGCATCGACGGCCTGCACCTGGAACAGCCGTACGACGAAGGCGATCAGGACGAGCGTCAGCGCGAGCCCGACCAGACGCAGCCGGGGCCGGGGGCTGCCCAGCCGGAGGGGCTTGGGCGCCGCCTGACGGGCCGTGCCCGGGCGCCGGGCCGGCCGGGCACCGGGCCCGGGACGCCGCGCCGGACGGGCAGCGGGTCCGGGACGGCGCCGGGCGTCAGGACGAGCGGGCCTGGCGGGACCGGGCACGCGGCGGCGCGGGGGTTCCCTGTCGGTCACTTCCGTCACCTGCCGGGGGTCGGGGTGGGGCCGTTGGGCATGGCCTCGGGGGCCAGGACCAGGGGGACGCGGGCGGAGCCCTGCCGGACGCCCGGGGCGGGGCTGGGGACGCCCTTGACCGTGCCGTCGGGGGCGAGGAAGGCGGGGTCGCCGCCGGGGACCATGCCGAGTTCGCGGGCGCGCCGCTGGAGGGCCTCGGGAGCGGAGTAGGCGTCGATGTCCCGCTGGAGGGCCTGTTCCTCGTCGGTGAGGCTCTTGGTCTCGCGCTGGAGGTCGTCGAGCTTGAACGCGCCTTCACTGAGGGCCGAGTTCAGCACCAGGAGGCCGATGAGACCACCGCCGAGGAGGAGGACCACGAGGAGGACGAACGGGGTGCGGGCCGCCTGCCCGGGGCCGGTCGGGAAGAGTTGCGCGAGACGGGCCGCCCTCCCCTTCAGTTCGGGTTTGCTGCTCACGCGCGCTCCCTCGGTCCGGCCTGCAAACGCCTCACTCGACGTCCTCCCTGATGCGCTGGGCGCCGCGCAGCCGCGCCGGTGCCGCCCGCCGGTTCTCGGCGATCTCCTCCTCGGTGGGGAGTTCGGCACCACGCGTGAGCAGCTTGAGCCGTGGCTGGTAGCGCTCGGGCACGACGGGCAGCCCGGGCGGCGCCGTGGTGGCGGCACCCGCCGCGAACACCTGCTTGACCAGCCGGTCCTCCAGCGAGTGGTACGACAGCACGGCGATCCGCCCGCCCACGTCCAGCGCCTTCACGGCCGCCGGGATCGCCCGCTCCAGGACGGCGAGCTCGCCGTTGACCTCGATGCGCAGGGCCTGGAAGGTGCGCTTGGCCGGGTTGCCGCCGGTGCGCTTGGCGGCCTGCGGCAGCGCGTCCCGGATCAGCTCGACGAGCCGCGCGCTGGTGCTGAACGGCTCCTTCTCGCGCTCGCGCACGATCGCGGACACGATCCGCTTGGCCTGCTTCTCCTCGCCGTACGCCCTCAGGATGCGCACCAGCTCGCCCGGCGGGTACGTGTTGAGGACCTCGGCGGCGCTGACTCCGGACGACTGGTCCATGCGCATGTCGAGCGGGGCGTCCTGGGCGTAGGCGAAGCCGCGGTCGGCCTCGTCGAGTTGCATGGAGGAGACACCGAGGTCGAACAGCACGCCCTGCACGCGCGCGATGCCCAGCTTGTGCAGCACCTCGGGGAGCTCGTCGTACACCGCGTGGACGAGGGTGGCGCGCTCCCCGTGGGACGCGAGGCGCTCGCCGGACAGGCGCAGGGCCTCCTTGTCGCGGTCGAGGGCGACGAGACGGACCCCGGGGAACCTCTCCAGGAGCGCCTCACTGTGGCCGCCGAGGCCGAGGGTGCAGTCGACGACCACGGCGCCCGGGCCCTCCACGGCGGGTGCCAGCAGATCCAGGCACCGCTGGAGCATCACCGGGACGTGTCGACTCTGCCCCTCCCGTCGCCCGCCACCACCCTCATTCGAATGCGCTTCGCGCCCCATTGATCCTGGGCCCTCTCAGATCCGGCGCGGCCCTACGCACCGCCGGGTCCCCGCCCGCTCGTGAAGGGGAGGCCTGCCGGCGCCGGAAGCGTCAGCCGACCGGGAGCGGGAGGAGGCCGAGCCGTACGTACGCGCCGCGCACGTGGGGAGATCTCCGGTCGTCGCCGGGGTCTCCGGGGAAAACAGTCCAACGGGGAGGGTCTCGCCTCCCGCTTCGCGTCACTTTAGTCCACCCTGTCTCCCGGTCAATCAACCGGCCTGCGCGTCGCGACCGCCGGCACACCACCCTTGTGGGTTACCTCACACCACAGTGTGGCTGACATTCTTTGTCCACTCTCACAGGAGGCTCGGACGGGGTGTGACCAGTAACGTCATGGATATGACGACTTCTGCATCGGTTTCCACGACCTCGGAGAACCCCTCAGCCGACGGTGGCACGGTCACCGACCGCCTCGTCGAAGCCAACGCCCGCTACGCCGCCGAGTTCACCGACCCGGGGATGGACGCCCGGCCCGTGCTCCACGTCGCCATCGTGGCCTGCATGGACGCCCGGCTCGACCTGCACGCGGCGCTCGGCCTCGAACTGGGTGACTGCCACACGATCCGCAACGCCGGTGGCGTGGTCACCGACGACGTGATCCGCTCCCTCACCATCAGCCAGCGCAAGCTGGGGACGCGCAGCATCGTCCTCATCCACCACACCGGCTGCGGTCTGGAGAGCCTCACCGAGGACTTCCGCAACGAACTGGAGGCCGAGGTAGGCCAGCGCCCGGCGTGGGCGGTGGAGTCGTTCCGGGACGTCGACCAGGACGTACGGCAGTCGATGCAGCGCGTGCGCACCTCGCCGTTCCTGCCGCACACGGACGACGTGCGGGGGTTCGTCTTCGACGTGAGGACCGGCCGGCTGCGTGAGGTCGACCCCGCCGTCTGACCTGGTCGCCCACCCCGGACACAACCTGCTGCAGCTGTCGAAAGCCTGTCAGTCACACGTTCGAATGGTTGCAAGGCGGACATATCGCGGCCAGTTATCCACAGTCGAGTGACACGAATCGGTAACGGCAGCAAGAATGCGGGAGTGGCGTCACGCGGAACTTTCGCGCGTGGTGTCCGTGGTTCGGGGTGGGCCGGCCCGCGTCTTGGGGCGTCGGCCCGGGAAAATGGGGTATCCCGTGCTCCCTGAGAGCAAGGGAAAGGCCGAGGAGGGCCGGGTGACGACCTATGACGATCGAGCGAGCCTCACTGATCTGACCGCCGTGGTGGAACGCGTGCGGGAGTCGGTGGAAGGCGTGATCGAGGGCAAGCCCGAGGTCGTACGGCTCTCGCTGACCGTACTGCTCGCCGAGGGACATCTGCTGATCGAGGACGTCCCGGGCGTCGGCAAGACGATGCTCGCCAAGGCACTGGCGCGGTCCATCGACTGCTCGGTGCGGCGTATCCAGTTCACGCCCGACCTGCTGCCCTCGGACATCACCGGTGTGTCCATCTGGGACCAGCAGCGCCGCGACTTCGAGTTCAAGCCGGGCGCGATCTTCGCGCAGGTGGTGATCGGCGACGAGATCAACCGCGCCTCGCCCAAGACGCAGTCCGCGCTCCTGGAGTCCATGGAGGAGCGCCAGGTCACCATCGACGGCCAGACCTACGAGCTGCCCAGCCCCTTCATGGTGGTGGCGACGCAGAACCCGGTCGAGATGGAAGGCACCTACCCGCTGCCGGAAGCCCAGCGCGACCGCTTCATGGCCCGGGTCTCGGTCGGCTACCCGAGCGCCGAGGCCGAGCTGCAGATGCTGGACGTGCACGGCGGCGTCTCGCCGCTGGAGGACCTCCAGCCCGTGGCCCACGCGCACGAGATCCTCAAGCTGATCGAGGCGGTGCGCGGCGTCCACGTCGCCGAGCCGGTCCGGCGCTACGCGGTGGACCTGGTCGGCGCCACGCGCACGCACCCCGACCTGAGACTGGGCGCCTCCCCGCGCGCGACGCTGCACCTGCTGCGCGCGGCGAAGGCGTCCGCGGCCCTGAGCGGCCGGGAGTACGCGCTGCCGGACGACGTGCAGGCACTCGCCGTCGCCGTCCTGGCCCACCGCCTGCTGCCCACCGCCCAGGCCCAGCTCAACCGACGCACGGCCGAGCAGGTCGTCGAGGAGATCCTTCAGCGCACCCCGGTGCCGGCCACGCCCCAGCAGCAGAGCGGGTTCGGCGGCCTCGGCCGGGGCGTGCCGGCGTATCCCCAGCAGCCGCCGCGGAGGCTGTGATGACCACCGCGGGGACGGGGCAGGCGGAGGCCGACCGGGGCGAGCAGGGCGGCATCCGCACCGCCCTGGCCGGTCTGACCACCCGCGGACGCTCCTTCCTGGCCGCCGGTGTCGCGGCCGCCGTCTGTGCGTACGTGCTCGGGCAGGGCGATCTGCTGCGCGTGGGCCTGCTGCTTGCGGTGCTGCCGCTGGTGTGCGCGACGGTGCTGTACCGCACGCGCTACCGGGTCGCGGGCAGCCGCCGCCTCTCCCCCGAGCGCGTGCCGGCCGGCAGCGAGGCCCGGGTCCACCTGCGGATGGACAACGTCTCGCGGCTGCCCACGGGCCTGCTGATGCTCCAGGACCGGGTGCCGTACGTGCTCGGCCCCCGGCCCCGTTTCGTGCTCGACCGGATGGAGGCGGGCGGCCGGCGCGAGGTGTCCTACCGGGTGCGCTCCGACCTGCGCGGCCGCTACCCGCTGGGCCCGCTCCAGCTGCGCCTGACCGACCCGTTCGGCATGTGCGAGCTGACCCGGTCCTTCTCGACGTACGACACCCTGACGGTGATCCCGCGCGTGGAGGCGCTGGCTCCGGTGCGCCTCAGCGGCGAGGCGAAGGGGTACGGCGACGGGCGTCAGCGCTCCCTCGCGCTGGCCGGCGAGGACGACGTGATCCCGCGCGGGTACCGCTACGGCGACGACCTGCGCCGGGTGCACTGGCGCTCCACCGCCCGCTACGGCGAGCTGATGGTGCGCCGCGAGGAGCAGCCGCAGCGCGCCCGCTGCACGGTGCTGCTCGACACCCGGGGCATCGCCTACCAGGGCGCGGGACCGGACTCGGCCTTTGAGTGGGCCGTGTCGGGCGCCGCGTCGGTGCTGGTGCACATGCTCGAACGGGGCTACTCGGTACGGCTGCTGACGGACACCGGCAACGCGGTGCCCGGCGACGGCGGGGACGGCTTCGCGGGCGCGAGCCAGGAGTCGGCGGACGCGGCCGGGCTGATGATGGACACCCTCGCGGTGATCGACCACTCCGACGGCGCGGGTCTGTCGCGGGCCTACGACGTGCTGCGCGGAGGGAACGAGGGGCTGCTGGTGGCCTTCCTCGGCGACCTGGACGAGGAGCAGGCGGCCGTGCTGGGCCGGATGCGGCAGCGCAGCCCGGGCGCGGTCGCCTTCGTGCTGGACAGCGACACCTGGGTGCGGGAACCGAGCGACGTACCCGGTCCGTTGGACCGGAGCGGGGAGCGGCTGCGCATGCTGCGCGAGGCGGGCTGGACGGCCCTCGGCGTGCCGCGGGCCGCCTCCGTGGACGAGCTGTGGCGGCAGGCCGACCGGGAGCGCAGGGGGCTGGCCGCCGCGGGCGGCGGGGAGGGACCGTGATGAGCGGGCGGGTACGACTGACGCTGGGCGCCTGGGCGGCCACACTGATGGCCGCGTGCGCCCTGCTGCCCCTCGTCAGACCGGCGACGTGGATCGTGCAGGCGGCCTTCCTGCTGGCCGTGCAGGCGGGCGTGGGTGCCGCGACTCGCAGGGTGCCGCTGGCGCGGCCGCTCACGGTGGCGGCCCAGGCCGTGGTCACGGTGGTGCTGCTGACGTTCCTGTTCGCCCGTGAACAGGCCCTCGCCGGGCTGGTGCCCGGGCCGCAGGCCCTCGACCGCTTCGCGCTGCTGCTCCGGCAGGGCGGGGACGACATCGCGCGGTACGCGATCCCGGCGCCCCTGGAGTCCGACGGCATCCGGCTGATGCTCATCGGCGGTGTCCTGATCATCGGGCTGCTGGTGGACACCCTCGCGGTGACCTTCCGCAGCGCCGCCCCGGCCGGTCTGCCGTTGCTCGCGCTGTACTCGGTGGCCGCGGGGCTGTCCGACGGGGGCACGGACTGGCTGTGGTTCCTGGTCGCGGCTGCGGGCTATCTGATGCTGCTCCTGGCCGAGGGCCGGGACCGGCTCTCCCAATGGGGCCGGGTCTTCGGCGGGGCCCCGCGCACGGCCGGAGGGGAACCGAGCGGCGCCGTCGCCCCGGTCCGCACCGGCCGGCGCATCGGCGTGGTCGCGCTGGGCATCGCCCTGGTGGTGCCGCTCGGCCTGCCCGCGATGAACGGCGGCCTGCTGGACTCCGTGGGCACGGGCGCGGGCGGCGGCACGGGCAACGGCGGCACGATCTCCGCCGTGAACCCGCTGGTGTCGCTGCGCGACAATCTGAACGTGGACGAGGACCGGCAGGTCCTGTCCGTGAAGACGAAGATGGCCGACGTCTCGGACCTCTATCTGCGGATCGTGTCCCTGGACGACTTCGACGGCACCACCTGGAAGCCGTCCCGGCGCTCCATCACCGCCGTCCCCGACGGCACCTTCCCGACGCCGATCGGCCTCGGCTCCGACGTCAAGCGCACGGAGGTCGCCAGCACGATCACGGCGTCCGGCTGGTACGCCCAGGACTGGCTGCCCATGCCGTACCCGCCGAGCGGCGTCAACATCCGGGGCAACTGGCGTTACGAGCCCCTGGGCATGACGCTGGTCGGCGACCACGGCCAGAACACACGAGGGCTGACCTACCAGGTCAAGAGCCTGGACGTGCAGCCGACGGCGGAGCAGCTGGCCTCGGCGCCGTCTCCGCCGGGGGCCATCGAGCGCGACTTCACCAAGCTGCCCGACTCGCTGCCGGCGGTGGTGGGCCGCACCGCCCGCCAGGTCACCGCGGGCGCCGCCAACCCCTACGACCAGGCGGTCAAACTCCAGGACTGGTTCGCGGTGACCGGCGGCTTCGAGTACGACACCCGGGTGCAGGTCGGCAGCGGCTCGGAAGGCATCGCCCGCTTCCTGAAGGACAAGCAGGGCTTCTGCGTGCACTTCTCCTTCGCCATGGCGGCGATGGCCCGCTCCCTGGGCATACCGGCCCGGGTCGCGGTGGGCTTCGCGCCCGGTTCCCCGCAGGCGGACGGCTCGGTGTCCGTGGGGTTGCGCGACGCGCACGCCTGGCCGGAGCTGTATTTCGAGGGTGTGGGCTGGACCCGCTTCGAGCCGACCCCGAACCGCGGCTCGATGCCGCAGTACACCCTGCCGGACGACCCCGGCAGCTCGGTGCCGGACGAGGCGCGCCCGTCCCAGACGTCGTCCGCCGCGCCGTCCCCGACGCCCTCGACGAGCGACAGCTGCACGCCGGAGCAGAAGAAGCTGGACGGCGGATGCGCGAGCGAGTCACCGCAGGCGGTGCTGCCCACCGGCGACGACGGACCGAAGTGGTACGCGCTCCTGGCCTGGGCCCTGGGCGGCCTCGCCGTCCTGGCGCTCCCGCTGGCACCGATGCTGTGGCGCCGGCGGACCCGGGCGGTCCGGCTGGGGGCGCACGGCCGCGGCGAGGCGGACGCGCTGGCGCACACGCTGGCCGTGTGGCAGGAGCTGACGGACACAGCCTGGGACTTCGGCATCGCGCCGGACGAGTCGCAGACGCCGCGCAAGGCTGCCGCCCGTATCGTCCGGCTGGGCTCCCTCGACGCCACGGCCGCGGCCTCGGTGCACCGGGTGGCGGACGCGGTGGAGCAGGTCCTGTACGCACCGCACCCCCGCCCGTCGGCCGGCCTCACGGACGACGTCCGCCGTGCGGCAGCGGGCCTGAGCGCCGGGGTCGGGCGCGGTGCCAGGCTCCGTGCGGTCCTGGCCCCCCGCTCCACCGTGCGCGTGGTGTGGGCGGTGTCGGCCTGGTGGTCGGGCGTGCGGACACGTGCCCTGGCGCTGCGGCCGACGTGGCGGAAGGCATCGGGCCAGCAGGGCTGACGGACGGGCGCCCTCGGTAGGCAGTCGCGCCGGTACGCATACGTCAGGGGTGACCACCCGGTGGGTGGTCACCCCTGACTCATGTCTGTGCGTGTCCTGGAGAGCTGCGCTCCGGGCTAATGGCCGCCCTGTTCGTCGCGGCGCTTCTGCCAGCGCTGCTCGATGCGGTCCATCATGGAGCGCTTTTGCCGGCCCTGTCGGCGGGCGGCCTGCTGTCCGCCGGCCCCGGCCGCCTGTTCACCCGGCTTGGGGGCCTTGCGCCAGCCGGTCACGGCGAGCACCGCACAGCCCAGCATGACGAGGAAGCCCACGACGCTGAGCCAGACCTGCTTGGCGACCATACCGGCCATGAGGAGCGCAATACCTACGAGGAATCCCGCGACCGCCTGGTAGACCCGCCGCCGGGTGTACGTACGCAGCCCGCTTCCCTCGAGCGCCGACGCGAACTTGGGATCTTCGGCGTACAGCGCTCGCTCCATCTGCTCGAGCATGCGCTGCTCGTGCTCCGAGAGCGGCACGGAGTCCTCCTCATCGTGCAGTCGCCGGGGCGACCCGGGGGGTCTCTTCAGGATAGGCAGGGAATCGCCCCCGTGAAACCCGCCCCTCTGCGCCAATTGGCCAACCGGAATCCGCCATGGACGTCCCGGCTCGCTGAGGCTTCCATTCCCCGGCGGCCGACCCGTCATGCCGGAACGGTCTCCCTCGATCATACGGCGCCAAGCCGCCGTTCGGGGGGCCTGTGGCGTACTCCATGCACAGCCAAGGCGCTGATCAGCGGCGGTACCTCACCAGGGACTCAGGCCTCGGCAGACCCACCAGCCTCCTTTGCCTCGCCTGTCGCAGGAGTCTCAGTGGTTTCACCCAGCACATGAAGCTGCGTGGCCACCGAGTGGAATGCGGGAAGCTCGGCGGCTGCCTCCTCCAGCTTCAGCAGCGCCTCCAGCGCGCCGGGCTCGGTGTCGACGAGGACGCCGGGCACGAGGTCGGCGAAGACCCGCACACCGTGCACGGCGCCGACACGCAGGCCCGCGCCCTCGACCAGCCCGGTGAGCTGTTCGGCGGTGAAGCGGCGCGGGACGGGGTCACCCGTGCCCCATCGACCGTTCGGGTCGTCGAGCGCCTGCCGGGCCTCCTTGAAGTGCCCGGCGAGCGCACGGGCCAGCACGGCACCGCCGAGACCGGCGGCGAGCAGGCTGAGGACGCCCTCCGGGCGCAGGGCCGCCACCGCGTTGCGGACGCCCTCGGCCGGGTCGTCCACGTACTCCAGGACGCCGTGGCACAGCACCACGTCGTAGCCACCGCGCTCGGCCACGTCGAAGAGGCCGTGGGCGTCGCCCTGCACACCCTTCACCCGGTCGGCGACTCCCGCCTCGGCGGCGCGGCGCTCCAGGGCGAACAGCGCGTTGGGGCTGGGGTCGACGACGGTGACCCGGTGGCCGAGACGGGCGACGGGCACCGCGAAGTTGCCGCTGCCGCCTCCGGTGTCGAGGACGTCCAGCGACTCCCGACCCGTGGCCTTGACCCGGCGGTCCAGGGCGTCCTGGAGGACCTCCCAGACCACGGCGGTACGGAGTGAGGCGCGGGGGCGCATCGGGTCCGACACGGCAGTTGACTCCTCGGCGCGGCACCGCCTCTTGCACGGCGGAGCGAACGGGGCGTCTCCCCCGGCCCCGGCGAGGGGGAGGGAAGACTTCAGGCGTCCCCCACCCTATTGCCTTCGGCAGGCCGGGCCCTATTGCCGCCGGCAGGCCTGCCGGCGGCGGCCGGTACTCCCCCGGACACGCCTCGGTCCGACCGGGCGGACCCGCGTCGCCGTGCCCGCTCAGCCCGCGTCCGGCATGTCCTGCCCCTCCCCCGGTCGCTCCGGCTGGTCCTGGCCCGGGCGGGGCTGCGGGAGGACCGGCTGGAGGACCAGCATGCGCTCGACGAGGCGGAGGAACATCGCCACGTCCCGTATCAGGTCGTCGGCGTCCCGGCTGCTGGCCGCGTCGCGGATGCCCGCCTCGGCCCGGGCGCGGCGCCGGGCGCCGGAGGCGAACAGTGCGCTCCACTCGGACAGTTCGGGCGCGATCTCGGGGAGCACTTCCCAGGCGCTCCTGATCTTGGCCCGGGCCCGGGGCGAGGTCTCCGGCCGGCCCCGGGCGGCGAGCACGGCGGCGGCGGTGCGGAGGGCGGCGAGGTGGGCCGTCGCGTAGCGCTCGTTCGGTGTCTCCAGGACGGCGGCCTCGTCGAGGGCGGCGTGGGCCTGGGCGAGCAGGTCGAGGGCGGCGGGCGGGGCCGTGGCCCGGCGCAGCACGGGGTGCACGTCGCTCGCCGGTCCGGTCAGTGAGGGGGCAGGGCCGGTGGCACGGCGCCGGCGGGCGGCTGCTGCGTGGTAGCTGGCCATGACGAACCTCCTGTCGTCTGTGTGACGGCACGTCCGGCTAGGAGTGCCGTATGTGACCCATCGTGAGGTATGGCACTGACAATCCGTTCTGACCTGCGGTTTTGCCTCGATCGTAGGTTCGGAGTAGTTTTTGCACTGACCAGTCAGTTCAAATTCTCCGACAGATCGAGGGAGACTCGTGGGGGAACGAGTGGGAGGGGCGCGGATCGCCGCCGCGGGCCTTGGGGTGAAAGGGCCGCGCGGGTGGGCGTTCCGCGGGATCTCCGTCGACGCCGAGCCGGGATCGCTCGTCGCGGTCGAGGGCCCGTCCGGGTCCGGCCGTACGTGCCTGCTGCTCGCGCTGACGGGGCGCATGAAGATCGCGGAGGGCACGGCCACGGTCGGCGAGGCCAGGCTGCCCAAGCAGCTGTCGGCGGTGCGCCGGGTCAGCGCCCTGGCCCATGTGCCCGGGGTCAGCGAACTCGACCCGGCCCTGACCGTCGGCGAGCACCTGCGGGAGCGGGCCCTGCTCCAGCGGCGGTTCGGTGACTCCCTGCGCGGGCTGTTGCGTCCCCGCGGCGAGCGGGCGGCCGAGGCCGCCCAGCGCGTCGACGCGGCACTGGCCGCCGCCGGCCTCGACCTTGAGGCGCTGCCCAAGGGGCCCCGTACCGCCGTACGCGATCTGGAGCGGCAGGAGGCACTGCGGCTGTCCATCGCCCTCGCGCTCGTCGGCCGGCCCCGGCTGCTCGGGGTCGACGACACCGACCTCAAGCTCTCCGACGGCGAGCGGGACGAGATCTGGTCCCTGCTCAGGTCCCTCGCCGGCGCCGGGACGACGGTCGTGGCGGTGTGCAGCGAGGCCCCGGAGGGCGCCGTCAGGGTGTCCACCGAGGAGAGCCGGGACGCCCGGGAGAACCAGGACGCCGGGGACCAGGTCGGCCAGGAGAACCAGGACGACAGCGACGATCACCCGGCCGCCGAGGGCGAAGAGGCCGGTCAGGGAGAGGAGAAGGCCGATGCGCTCGCCGAAACTCGCCGCGCTTGAGCTCCGCCGCTTCGGCCGGGGCAAGCTGCCGCGCGCCGCGCTGGTCGCGCTGCTGGTGCTGCCGTTGCTGTACGGGGCGCTGTACCTGTGGTCGTTCTGGGACCCGTACGGCCGTCTGGACCGTATCCCCGTGGCGCTCGTGAACGACGACAAGGGGGCGACCGCCGACGGGAGGAAGATCACGGCGGGCGACGACATCACCAAGGGCCTGCACGACAGCAAGACCTTCGACTGGCGGGAGGTGAGCGCCGCCGAGGCCCGCAGGGGTGTCGAGGACGGCACCTACTACCTGTCGCTCACCATGCCCGCCGACTTCAGCGAGCGGATCGCCTCCAGCTCCGGGCACTCCCCGGAGACCGGTGCCCTCCAGGTGCACACCAACGACGCGAACAACTACATCGTCGGGCAGATCTCCCGGACGGTGTTCAGCGAGGTGCGCCAGGCCGCGTCCACGAAGACGTCGCGGTCCTTCCTGGACAAGATCTTCGTCTCGTTCTCCGACATCCACGGCAAGACCGTGAAGGCGGCGAAGGGCGCCGACCAGCTCAAGGGCGGCATCGGCAAGGCCGAGAAGGGCTCCAAGGACCTCGCCGACGGCCTGAAGACCGCCAAGGACGGCAGCGGCAAGCTGTCCACGGGCCTGAAGAAGCTCCACACGGGCGCGGGCGACCTGGAGGACGGCTCGAAGCAGGTCGCGGACGGCACGCAGAAGCTCGCCGACAAGATCAACGGCACCGCCGGCAAGGTCCGCCCCTTCCTGAAGGGCAACGAGAAGACCATCGGCGACACGGCCCGGCTCGTCGCCGACTCCTCCGGTGTGATCCGCAAGCACCTGGACACCCTGGCGAAGAGGGCCCCGACCGCCGCCAAGGGCGCCCGTACGGCGTCGGACACGCTGAACGGCGTCTACACCAGGCGCTGCGAGGACCCCGTCCTGCCCGATGCCGCCTGTGCCGACCTGAAGAAGGCCAAGGAGGCGGCGGCCGACGCGGCCCTCATCGCCGGCGACGTCAACACGCTGATCGCGGACCAGAACGGCGATCTGGCGAAGCTGGACAAGAACCTCGCCGCCCTCCAGAAGCAGTCCGAGGCCCTGGCCGAGCGCGCGCCGCATCTCTCCGAGGACCTCGACGACGCCACCAAGAAGATCAACAAGCTGAACGACGGGGCGGCCGAGGTCGCCGCGGGCGCGAAGAAGCTGCACAAAGGGATCGGCACGGCCAAGACCGGTGCCGTCGACCTGAACAAGGGCGTCGGCCGGCTCAAGACGGGCGCGGACGACCTCAGCGGCGGCATGTTCAAACTCGTCGACGGCTCCGGCAAGCTCGCCGGCGGGCTGCACGACGGGGCGGAGCGCATCCCCGACTACGACAAGCAGGACCGCGACCGGCGCACCGAGGTCATGGCCGACCCCGTGCGACTCGCCTCCCAGGACCTGCACAAGGCGCCCAACTACGGCACCGGGTTCGCCCCGTACTTCATTCCGCTGTCCCTGTGGGTGGGCGCGATGGTGGCCTACATGCTGATCACCCCGATGAACCGGCGCGCGCTCGCAGCGGGCGCCCCGGCCTGGCGGATCGCGCTGGCCGGCTGGCTGCCGGTGGTGGCGATCGGGGTGCTCCAGACGGTGGCCCTGATGTCGGTGCTGCACTGGGCGGTCGGTCTGGAGATGGCGCGGGCGGCCGGGACGGTGGGCTTCCTGTTCCTGGTGACGGCGTGCTTCGCGGCGATCGTGCAGTGGCTGAACGCGCGCTTCGGGGCGGCGGGCCGGATCCTCGTCCTCGCCCTGCTGATGCTCCAGCTGACCTCGGCGGGCGGCACGTACCCCGTGCAGACCAGCCCCGGCTTCTTCAACGCGCTCCACCCGTTCCTGCCGATGAGCTACGTCGTCGAGGCACTGCGCAGGCTCATCACGGGCGGCGGTCTGGAACCGGTGTGGCACGCGTGCGTGGTGCTGACGGCGTTCACCGCCGGCGCCCTCGCGCTGACCGCCGTGGCGGCCCGCCGCCGCCAGGTGTGGACGCTGGACCGGCTGCACCCGGAGCTGACCCTGTGAGCCCTTCGGCGACCTCCCGGTGAACCGTTCGACGTCCCCGGTGAACCCTTCGGTGACATCCCCAGGAAAGGTTCCTGTGACAATCAGGGCCATGGAAAGCAGCAGTGCCGCGTCGGGCGGCAGCACGCGCCGCGAGGCCACCCGGCAGAAGCTCTACGAGGCGGCCGTCACGCTCATCGCCGAGCAGGGCTTCTCCGCCACGACCGTGGACGAGATCGCCGAGCGTGCCGGAGTCGCCAAGGGCACGGTCTACTACAACTTCGCGAGCAAGTCCGTCCTCTTCGAGGAGCTGCTGCGGCACGGGGTCGGCCTCCTCACCGCCTCCCTGCGGGAAGCGGCCGAGCGGACCGCCCGGGAGGGCGGCACCAAGGTCGACGCCCTGGACGCGATGATCCGCGCGGGGCTGGTCTTCATCGACCGCTACCCGGCCTTCACACAGCTGTACGTGGCCGAGCTGTGGCGCACGAACCGAGCCTGGCAGTCGACGCTGATGGTGGTCCGGCAGCAGGCCGTCGCGGTCGTGGAGGACGTGCTGCGCGCGGGCGTGGCGGGCGGCGAGTTCAGCGACGAGATCGACGTCCCGCTGACGGCGGCCGCGCTGGTCGGCATGGTCCTGGTCGCCGCGCTGGACTGGAAGTCCTTCCAGCCGGAGCGCTCCCTGGACGACGTCCACGCGGCGCTGTCCCGGCTGCTCCAGGGGCGGGTGAGCGGCTGCCGCTGAGGACACCCCCTGAGCGCTGCCGCTGAAGGCACCCGGACGCAGATGTGAAAGCGCCGGTCCGCTGTGGCCGCGTCCCCCGCGGGCCACCTCGAACCGGCGCCTTCCGTGCTCCCCCGTTTTTCCTGCTCCCCCGTACGTCCCCCGCAGGACCCCCGTTCGGTCGTCCCCCGGTTCTCCCCCGTGCCTCGCTCCCGCCGACACCGTCGGCGGAAGGAGCGGATCGCGGGCCCGGTCCCGTTCCGGCGCCCCGTGTCGCCGGTACCGGAGCCGTGCCCCCTCTCCGTGCCTCCACTCTCTCGTTCTCGCAGGTCGTCTCCCATCCGCGCGCGTACTCAACTCCCCCACTAGGTACACGTACTCAGCCCTGCGCACGCGGCCCCAGAACACTCCGTGGCCGACTGGTCACGATCGCCTCCGCGCCCGTACTCGGAGGCCGACCGCGGGGGCTCTCGGCGGGGGCTGTCAGTGGGGGCCGATAAAGTCCCTGGCATGGCACGGATTGCGGTGATCGGCGCCGGGATGGGCGCCATGGCGGCGGCCGCCCGGCTGGCCGTCGCGGGCCACCGGGTGGTGGTGTACGAGCGGACGGACACCCACGGCGGAGCGCTGCGCCGCTTCGAGCGCGACGGGTTCTCCTTCGACACCGGCCCCGGCCTGCTCCCGCTGCCCGCCGTCTACCGCGACCTGTTCGTCAAGACCGGCAAGGAGCCGCTGGAGCGTTGCGTGGACCTGGTCCAGGTCGACCCGTCGTCCCGGCACGTGTTCGCGGACGGCACCCGGGTGTCGCTGCCGAACGCCTCACGCGCGGGCGTCGTGGCGGCCCTGGACGAGGCGCTCGGCTCCGGGGCCGGGAAGCGGTGGGGTGACTTCCTGGTGCGGGCCCGCGAGGCCTGGGACCGCACGCGCCGCCCCCTCCTGGAGGAGCCGCTGTGGCCGAACTGGCAGGTGCTGGCCGAGCGTGAGCCGTACCCGGCGGTGCCTCACAAGCGGCTGCTGCGCACCCGCCGGGCCGGCACGCTCGCCGAGGTCGGCGCCTGGGAGCTGCGGGACGCCCGGCTCACCGCCCTCCTGGAGAGCCACGCCCTGGCGTACGGCCTGGATCCCCGGACGACTCCGGCGAGCGCGACCGTACTGCCGTACATGGAGCACGCCTTCGGCATCTGGTACGTGCGTGGCGGCCTGCGGGAGCTGGCCCGCGCGGTGTACGAGCGGTGCGTGGCCCGAAAGGTCGAGTTCCGTTTCGGCGCCGACGTGACCGGGGTGCTGGAGAAGGACGGCCGCGCCTCGGGGGTGGAACTCGCCGACGGCACGGTCGCGGAGGCGGACTTCGTGGTCGCCGGTGTCGCGCCCGGCGCGCTGGACCGGCTGTCGGCGCAGGCCGTGGTGCGAGGTGACGGCGACGTGCCGCCGCAGCCCGCGGCGGCGAGCCGGGTCACGGTGCTGCTCGCCCTGCGCGGCGCCCGCCCCGAGGGCACGGCACACCGCACGGTGGTCCACGCGGCGGACCGCGAGGCCGAGTTGGACGCCCTGTTCGGCACGGCGGCGCAGAACCCGCGTCCCACGGTCACGGTCCTGCGGCCCGACGACCCGGGACTGGTCCCGGACCCGGACCACGAGGCGGTCGCCCTCACGACGGTGGTGCCCGCCCGGCCCGGCGAGCCCTGCGACACCCTCGCCGAGAACATGATCACGGTCGCCGAACGCGCCGTACCGGATCTGCGCGACCGCCTCCTCTGGCACGAGGTGCGCACCCCGGCCGACATCGCCGAGGCGACCGGCGCGGAGGGCGGGGCGGTGCCGGTGCCCGCCCTGGCGGCGGACGGCGGGCGGCTGCTGCATCCGTCCAACAGCACGCGCGTGCCCGGTCTGTTCACCGTCGGCGGCTGGGCGCATCCCGGCGGCGGTCTGCCGCACGCGGGCATGTCGGGCGCGCTGGTGGCGGGACTGATCGTGGAGGGACCGGAGTTCCGGGGCTCTCAGTGAGCTCGCCGCCCGAGCGGCGTTCAAGCCTCAGAAACGGTACTGCTCGTCGAAGCCGTTCCCGGGCGTCTGCTGCTGCCCGTTGCCCTGGTACGGGTACGACTGCTGCTCCGGCGGCAGCTCCTGGCCGTACTCGTCGGTGGTGCGCTGCTGCGGGACCCACACACCGGCCGGCGGGGTCTCGCCGCCGTAGGTGCCGGCGTACTGGTCCTGGCCGTAGCCCTGCTGGGCGTAGTACTGCTGGTCGCCGTAGGAGGTGTCGTACGAGGCCCCGCCGTAGGTCGGCGTGCCGATGTACGGGTCGGAGTAGGCGGCGTACTGCTGCTGGTCCGTGGCGTCGTAGCCCTGCTGCTGGCCGTAGCCCGAGTAGTCGTAGGCGTAGGGCTGGTCGGTGCCCTGGGCCGTGGCGGCGTACTGGTCCTGGGGCGGGCCCTGCTGGTAGCCGGTGTCGCCGTACACGCCGTAGGAGCCGGTGTCGTCGGGCACGGGCTGCGGCTCGTAGACGGCGGTGGTCTCGGCGGCCGTCGGTTGCACCGGGCGCGACGGGGTGAAGACGTCGTCGCGGTCGTAGTCGTCGTCCTGGCCGTAGGCGGGGGCGGTGGTGTCGCGGCGGTAGTCGGCGCCCTCGTCGCCGTAGCCGCCGTCGGCCGCCTCCATGTCGGAGACCTCCAGGCTCGGCTCCTGACGGCCGCGCTCACCGCGGCGGCCCTTGCCGCCGCCCAGCTTCGGCGCGTTCATCGCCCAGCCGGCCGAGAAGCCGCTGCGGAACGACAGGGTGACGTAGGTCTGCCCGACCGCGAAGGCGGCCGCGCCCAGTCCGATCACGATGACGGACGGGATCAGCACACCGACCACGACACCGAGGAAACCGACGAAGGCCAGCAGCCGCCAGCGCAGCCGCGCCTTGTACTGCAACAGCACCTCGCCCAGCAGCCACAGCGCGACGATGCCGAACGCGATGTAGAGGACCGCCCAGCCCATGTACGCCCCTCTCCCAGTCGCCGCAACGCAGTGTGTCGTATACCGGTGCGAACGGTCTAGGCCTGCGGTCGGTGGTGCAGGCCCAGGTTCTCGTAGATTTCCAGCGTCGCCGTGGAGTTGTTGAGCGTGATGAAGTGCAAGCCGGGCACTCCCTCGGCGAGCAGCCGCGCACAGAACTCCGTGGCGAATTCGATACCAATGGAGCGTACAGCGGCCGGATCGTCTTTTGCTGTGAGGATCCGCTCTTTCAGGGCGGACGGGAACGCGGCGTTGGTGAGAGAGCCGATCCGCTCCAGCGAGCGCACGCTGGCGATCGGCATGACCTCGGGGATGATCGGGGTGTCGCAGCCGGCGGCCGAGACGCGGTCGCGCAGCCGGAGGTACTCCTCCGGGTGGAAGAACATCTGCGTGATGGCGTAGTCCGCGCCCGCACGGCACTTGTCGACGAAGTGGCGGACGTCGGTGTCCCAGTCGGTGGAGCGCGGGTGCATCGCCGGGAAGGCTGCGACGCCCACGCAGAAGTCGCCGGACGCCTTGATCAGCTCGACGAGTTCGGCGGCGTAGGCGAGGCCCCGCGGGTGCGGCACCCACTCGCCCATCGGGTCGCCGGGCGGGTCCCCGCGCAGGGCGAGCATGTTGCGGATCCCGGCGTCGGCGTACTGGCCGATGATGTTGCGCAGGTCGGCCACCGAGTGGTCGACCGCCGTGAGGTGCGCGATGGGCGTGAGGGTGGTGTCGGAGGCGATCGCCTCGGTCGCCTTGACCGTGCCCGCGCGGGTGGAGCCGCCCGCGCCGTAGGTCACGGAGACGAAGTCGGGCGCCACGGCCTCGACCCGGCGCAGCGCGTTCCACAGGTTCCGCTCGCCCTTCGGGGTCTTCGGGGCGTAGAACTCGAACGAGTACGTCGTTTTGCCGGTCGCGAGCAGGTCACGGACGGTGCGCGCGTGGTCCGATCTGATGGATGCGGTGCCGAGGGCCATACCGGCAGGTTAGTCAGGGGCGGTCGGTCCCCCAACCGGACATCGGACTTTGGCCCGATTTGTGCACTTGTTGTCCATCCCTTGGACAAACCGGCCCACGAACCGGCCTACGAACCGGCCTCCTGCTGCTCCCGCAGCCTCTTCGCGAAATCGGCCGCCGCCGCGCCCGGGTCGTCGGCCTCGGTGATCGCCCGTACGACGACGGCACGCCGGGCGCCCGCTTCCAGGACCTGGTCGAGATTGCCGAGGTCGATGCCGCCGATGGCGAACCAGGGCCGGTCGGTGCCGAGGGCGGCGGTGTACCGGACGAGGTCCAGGCCGGGGGCGTGCCGGCCGGGCTTGGTGGGGGTGGGCCAGCAGGGGCCGGTGCAGAAGTAGTCCACACCGTCCTGGACGGCGGCCGCGGCGGCCTCGGACTCGGCGTGCGTGGAGCGGCCGATCAGGACGTCGTCGCCGAGGATCGCGCGGGCCGCGGGGACGGGGAGGTCGCCCTGGCCGAGATGCAGCACGTCGGAGCCGGCGGCGTGGGCGACGTCGGCCCGGTCGTTGACCGCGAGCAGCTTGCCGTGCCGGGCACAGGCGTCGGCGAAGACGGCCAGGTGCTCCAGCTCCTCGGCCGCCTCCATGCCCTTGTCCCGCAACTGCACGATGTCGACCCCGCCGGCCAGTACGGCGTCCAGGAATTCCACGAGATCGCCCTGCCGCTTGCGCGCGTCGGTGCAGAGGTAGACCCGCGCGTCGGCGAGCTGTGCGCGGGCGGTGGTGCGGGTGGTGGCGGTTGTGGCGGCCATGCGTCGTCCCCCTGGTGTTGGTGGTGCGCGGGTGCGGGTGCGTCCTCGCGCCGTCGGGTGCGGGTACGCCATGGTTGCGCACGGGTGCGGGTGCAGGTGCGGTGGCGTACCGGCTCAAGGCGCACCCGTGCCGATGGCAGGACGAAGCCCTCGGGCCCCCGCGCCTGTGCGGGCGGGCGGCACGGCGCCCCTGCGCACGGCGTGCTGCCATGGCCGCAGAGAGTCCCCGCTCCGGTGACTCCGGCGCCCCGCCCCTGCCGGGCACAAGCCGCCCCGTGACCGGGGCTCCATGGGTCGCCCCACGGGCCCCGGCCAACACCGGGCGGTTGTTCGGGTCCGGCCCCGCGCGTGCGCGCCGGACCGTTGTTCGGTCGTGGTCGGGTCAGACCGCGAGCGCCTGGGCTCGGCGCTTCACCTCCGTGCCACGGTTCTCGCTCAGGGCCTGTGCCGGCGTGCCGGGCAGGCTCGGGTCGGGGGTGAAGAGCCACTCCAGCATCTCTTCGACCGTGAAGCCGTCGTCCCGCAGGAGCGTCAGGGTTCCGGCCAGGCCCTTGACGACCTTGTCCCCGTCGATGAAGGCCGCGGGGACGTGCAGTGCGCGGTTCTCACCGCGGCGTACGGCGATGAGCTGGCCCTCCTTGACCAGCTGCCGCACGCGCGTCACCTCGACGCCGAACTGTTCGGCGATGTCGGGGAGGGTGAGCCAGGCAGGGACGAGAGCATCGATCTTTGCGTCAATCTCGGTCACGGAAACCAGCCTGCCATCCCCCACTGACAGTCGGAAGCCGGGCCCGCCCACCTGGGCGGATCCGCGCGCCTTCCGAGCTACGCCGTGGCCGCCTTCAACGGCCTCGCCGGGTCCCCCAGCAACGCCGGATTCATCGGCGTGCCCGACTCGATCAGGCGGCGGCCCTGCGCCAGGTCCCGGGGACGGCCCACCGCCAGCAGCGCGACCAGCCGGTCTCCGCGCAGCCAGCAGACCGTCCAGGCCGGTCCGGCCGGGTCGCCCCGCCACAGGGTCGTGTCGGCGGCCGCGTGGTGCCCGGCGTACTGCACGAAACGCCCGAACTGCTCCGACCAGAAGTACGGCACGGGGTCGTACACCGCGGGGGTCTCCCCCGAGGCCCGGCCGACGATGTTCACGGCGACCGTGCGCGGCCCCTGGAGGGCGTTGTCCCAGTGGTGCACCAGCAGGCGCTCGCCGTACCGGCCCGAGGGGAAGGAGGCGCAGTCGCCGACCGCGTACACGTCGGGCACCGACGCGCGCAGGTGCTGGTCGGCCACGATCTCGCCGTGCGGGCCCAGCTCGATCCCGGAGCCGGCCAGCCAGGCCGTGGCCGGTCGGGCGCCGATGCCGACGACGACCGCGTCCGCGGGCAGCCGCGCGCCGTCGTCGAGAACCACCGTGCCGGGCTCCACGCGCTCCACGCGCGCGTGCGTCCGCAGCACGGCACCCGCGTCGGCGTACCAGCGGGCCATCGGCGCGGCGACCTCGGCGGGCAGCGCCCCGGCGAGGGGCCGTTCGGCGGCCTCCACGACGGTCACCGCGCAGCCCGCCTCGCGCGCGGCCGTGGCGAACTCCGCGCCGATCCAGCCGGCGCCGACGACCACGATGTCGTGCCGGCCGGCCAGCACCGGCCGCAGCCGTTCGGCGTCGTCCAGGGTGCGCAGCAGATGCACGCCCGGCACGCCCTCCGCCCCGGGCAACCGGATCGGTTCGGCACCGGTCGCGACGACCAGGACGTCGTACGGCACGGGCCCGTCCTCGGTGTCCAGCTCGTGGTCGCCCGGGCGCAGGCCCCGCACCTCGCAGCCGAGCCGCAGCTCGATGCCGAGGGCCTCGAAGTCGACGTCGAAGGCGGAGCCCTCGGCCTTGCCGAGCAGGACGGCCTTGGACAAGGGGGGCCGGTCGTAGGGCTGGTGGGGTTCCGCGCCGATCAGGCGCACGGTGCCGGTGAAGCCCTGCTCGCGCAGGGCGACCGCGGTCTGCACACCGGCCATCCCCGCGCCCGCCACGACCACGCGCCGGGGCGCGGACGAACCTGGTTCCTGCGTCTGCTCGCTCACCTGATCACCATAGACAACTGACATTTTGTCAGTCAGTGCTCATACCCAGTGACCTGCTGCACACGCGACCGGGGCGCGGACCGGGCCGTCGAGGAAGCGGGCCGTGGTGGTGGCTCCCTTACTGCGGCATACGGCAGCGGGCTAGGGTGGGTGGCCAACGCAATGCACTCGCGGGAGCCCGGACGCACCGGGCTGAGAGGGAGGCTGGCGGCCTCCGACCGTACGAACCTGATCCGGGTCATGCCGGCGAAGGGAGGGGCTGGACGCCCATGTCGCGTACGCGCACGTCAGACGTCCTCGTCATCGGGGGCGGGATCATCGGCCTGGTCACCGCGTGGCGGGCCGCGCAGCGCGGGCTCGCCACGTCCGTGGTGGACCCGGAACCGGGCGGCGGAGCCGCACAGGTGGCCGCCGGGATGCTGGCCGCCGTCACGGAACTGCACTACGGCGAGCAGACCCTGCTCGGGCTGAATCTGGCCTCCGCCCGGCGCTACCCGGACTTCGCGGCCGAGCTCACCGAGCAGACCGGCCACGACCTCGGCTACCGCCGGTGCGGCACGCTCGCCGTGGCCCTGGACGCCGACGACCGGGCCCATCTGCGCGAACTGCACGCCCTGCAGCAGCAGTCGGGCCTGGAGTCGCAGTGGCTGTCGGGGCGGGAGTGCCGTCGCCTGGAGCCGATGCTCGCGCCGGGCGTGCGCGGCGGGCTGCGGGTCGACGGGGACCACCAGATCGATCCTCGGCGGCTGGCCGGGGCGCTGGTCACCGCGTGCGAGCGGGCCGGTGTGGTCTTCCACCGGGCGTGGGCCGAGCGGCTCACCGTCGCACGGGACCGGGCCACGGGCGCCGTCACGGACGACGGCACCCCGCTGGAGGCCGGGCAGGTCGTCCTGGCCGGGGGCAGCCTCAGCGGGCGGCTCGCGGGCGTCCCGGAGGATGTGCTGCCGCCCGTGCGGCCGGTGAAGGGGCAGGTCGTACGGCTGACCATGCCGCGGCGGCACGGGCCCTTCCTGAACCGGACCGTGCGCGCGGTCGTGCGCGGCAGCCATGTCTACCTGGTACCGCGCGAGAGCGGCGAGCTGGTCGTCGGGGCGACCAGCGAGGAGCTGGGCTGGGACACCACCGTGACCGCGGGCGGCGTGTACGAGCTGCTGCGCGACGCGCACGAGCTGGTCCCGGGCATCACCGAGCTGCCCCTCACCGAGACCCGGGCCGGACTGCGCCCCGGCTCCCCCGACAACGCGCCCCTGCTCGGCCCGACCGGGCTGGAGGGGCTGCTGCTGGCCACCGGGCACTACCGCAACGGCGTCCTGCTCACGCCGGTCACCGGCGACGCGATGGCGCACGTCCTGACGACGGGTGAGCTCCCCGAGGAGGCCCGCCCCTTCACGCCGAAGCGCTTCAGCAGCGCCACCGCACTCACGGAGCAGCCCGCATGAACATCTCCGTCAACGGGGAGCCCCGGGAGGTCCGGCCCGGTACGGCTCTCGACACCGTCGTGAAGTCCCTCACCGCCGCGCCGTCCGGCGTGGCCGCCGCCCTGAACGAAACCGTCGTCCCGCGCGCGCAGTGGCCGTCCACGACCCTCTCCGAGGGGGACCGCGTGGAAGTCCTCACCGCCGTCCAAGGAGGCTGATCATGGCCGACGATCCGTTTGTCCTCGGTGGTACGTCCTTCACGTCCCGCCTGATCATGGGTACGGGCGGGGCGCCCAGCCTCGACGTGCTGGAACGGTCGCTGGTCGCGTCCGGGACGGAGCTGACGACGGTCGCGATGCGGCGGGTGAACGCCTCGGTGCACGGCTCGGTGCTGTCCGTCCTGGACAAGCTCGGCATCCGCGTCCTGCCCAACACGGCGGGCTGCTTCACCGCCGGCGAGGCCGTCCTCACGGCCCGTCTCGCGCGCGAGGCCCTCGGCACGGACCTGATCAAGCTGGAGGTCATCGCCGACGAGCGCACGCTGCTGCCGGACCCGATCGAGCTGCTGGAGGCGGCCGAGACGCTGGTCGACGACGGGTTCACGGTGCTGCCGTACACCAATGACGACCCCGTGCTGGCGCGGAAGCTGGAGGACGTGGGGTGCGCTGCGATCATGCCGCTCGGCTCGCCGATCGGCTCCGGGCTGGGCATTCGCAATCCGCACAACTTCCAGCTGATCGTCGAGCACGCGCGTGTGCCGGTGATTCTGGACGCGGGGGCCGGTACGGCGTCGGACGCGGCGTTGGCGATGGAGCTGGGGTGTGCGGGTGTGATGCTCGCCTCGGCGGTGACGCGGGCGCGGGAGCCGGTGCTGATGGCTGCCGCCATGAGGAACGCGGTCGAGGCGGGGAGGTTGGCTTATCGGGCTGGGCGTATTCCTCGGCGGCATTTCGCGGAGGCGTCTTCGCCGGCTGAGGGCATGGCTGCGCTGGATCCTGAGCGGCCTGCTTTTCAGTGACCCGGCGTTGGTGCTGAGGCCGGGGCGTTTCGCAGCCCGGCGGTGCGGGGTGCCGCTGCGCCCACCCGTGCCGCCCTTAAGGCACTGGGGGAGGCACGACTGCCCGCAGCTAAGGGGACGCACGTCACAGGTCCGCTTCAGTCGCGCCCCGAAAATGGCCGGGGCGCGAGAGCTGTCAGTCGTGGCTCGTACACTCGCCTGCGTGGACACGACCCTTCAGGACCCCTTGGTCGGGCAGGTGCTCGACGGCCGGTATCGCATCGACGCGCGGATCGCGGTCGGCGGGATGGCCACGGTCTACCGGGCCGTGGACACCCGGCTCGACCGGGTCCTCGCACTCAAGGTGATGCACCCCTCGCTCGCGGTCGACGGCTCGTTCGTCGAGCGGTTCATCCGCGAGGCGAAGTCGGTCGCCCGGCTGGCGCACCCGAACGTGGTGCAGGTCTTCGACCAGGGCACCGACGGCGGTTACGTCTACCTCGCCATGGAGTACGTCGCGGGTTGCACCCTGCGGGACGTGCTGCGCGAGCGCGGGGCCCTGCAGCCGCGTGCCGCCCTGGACATCCTGGAGCCGGTGCTGGCCGCGCTGGGCGCCGCGCACCGCGCCGGGTTCGTGCACCGGGACATGAAGCCCGAGAACGTCCTGATAGGGGACGACGGCCGGGTCAAGGTCGCCGACTTCGGCCTCGTACGGGCCGTGGACACGGTGACGAACACCACCGGCACCGTCCTCGGCACGGTCTCGTACCTCGCTCCCGAGCAGATAGAGAGCGGCACCGCCGACCCCCGCGTCGACGTGTACGCGTGCGGCGTGATGCTGTACGAGATGCTCACCGGCGACAAGCCGCACGACGGGGACTCCCCGGCCGTGATCCTCTACAAGCATCTGCACGAGGACGTCCCGCCGCCCTCGGCCGCCGTGCCCGGTCTGGCGTACGCGCTGGACGAGATGGTGGCCTCGGCGACCGCTCGCACCCCGGAGATCCGCCCGCACGACGCGGTGGCGCTGCTCGCGCAGGTCCGCGACGGGCGCGGCCGGCTGACCGCGGAGCAGCTGGACGCGGTGCCGCCGCAGGCGCTCGCCGCGGACCACGTCAACGCCGACGACCGTACGAGCGTGATCCCGCGTGCGCTGGCCACGCCGCGCCCCCTGCCCGTCGACGAGGACGAGGAGGGCTCCGCGGCGGCGCTCAACCGCACCAGCCGCTTCGAGTCCCCGCCGCCCCCGCCGTCCCGGCGCCGCTCGGGACCCCGGCGCGGCCCCATGGCCGTCGTCGTCGCCGTTCTGCTCGTGCTCGGACTCGGCACCGGCATCTGGTACGTCAACTCGGGCCAGTTCACCGAGGTCCCCCCGCTGCTGGCGAAGACGCAGGCGCAGGCCGAGGACCGGCTGGCGGACGCCGGGCTGGAGCTCGGCAAGGTGGAGCACGCCTACAGCGACACCGTGAAGCGCGGCACGGTCATCAGCAGCGACCCGAAGGCCGGGACGCGCATCCGCGGCAACGACTCGGTGTCCCTCACCATCTCCGACGGCCCCGAGAACGTACGGGTGCCCGCCCTGGAGGGACAGCGGCTGGACAAGGCGCGGTCGCTGCTGAAGGAGGACGGGCTGGAGCCGGGCATGGTCACCCGGGAGTTCAGCGAGGACGTGCCCAGGGGCTCGGTGATCTCCGCGCGGCCGGCGGACGGCACGAAGGTGCGCGCGGGCTCGGCGGTCGCGCTCGTCGTCAGCAAGGGCAGCCCCATCGACATCCCCGACGTCACCGGTGACGACCTGGCCGACGCCAGGGCCGAGCTGACGGACGCCGGTCTCAAGGTGAAGGTCGCCACCGAGCGGGTCACCTCCTCCGAGTTCGACAAGGGCCAGGTCGCCCGGCAGAGCCCGAACCCCGGCGGCCGGGCGGCCGAGGGCGACACCGTGACGCTGACGGTGTCCAAGGGCCCCGAGATGATCGAGGTCCCGGACGTGGTCGGCGACAGCGTCGACGACGCCACGCGGGAGCTGAAGGGCGCCGGGTTCCAGGTCGACGAGGACCGCGGACTGCTCGGTCTGTTCGGCGACACGGTGAAGGACCAGTCCGTGAAGGGTGGCGAGACCGCGCCCAAGGGCTCGACGATCACGATCAAGATCAGGTGAGGGCCCGGACGGGGAGCCCGTGGACGGGGCAGGGCCGGGCGCATGACACCCTGAACGGGTGAATCTTCAGCTGTCCCGCCCCTCCCGCAACCCCGTGGGCGGCCACGTCCCCGTGGCCGGTGGGCTCCACTCCGTCGGTCTGACCTACGCCCGTGACCTGAAGGCCGAGACCGTCCAGGTCTTCGTCGCCAACCCGCGCGGCTGGGCCACTCCGGCCGGCAATCCGAAGCAGGACGAGGCGTTCCGCGCCGCGTGCGACGCCGAGTCGATCCCGGCGTACGTGCACGCCCCCTACCTGATCAACTTCGGCTCGCACACCGAGGCGACCGTGGAGCGGTCGGTGGAGTCGCTGCGGCACTCGCTGCGCCGCGCACGGGAGATCGGGGCACTGGGCGTGGTCGTGCACACCGGCAGCGCGACCGGCGGCCGGGAGCGGTCGGTGGCGCTGCAGCAGGTACGGGAGCGTCTGCTGCCGCTGCTCGACGAGCTGACCCACGACGACGACCCGTATCTGCTGCTGGAGTCGACCGCCGGCCAGGGCGCCTCCCTGTGCTCGCGGACCTGGGACTTCGGCCCGTACTTCGAGGCGCTGGACGCGCATCCGATGCTGGGCGTGTGCCTGGACACCTGCCACATCTTCGCCGCCGGGCACGACCTGACCGGCCCGTCCGGCATGCACCAGACGCTGGACCTGCTGGTGGACACGGTCGGCGAGGGCCGGCTGAAGCTGATCCACGCCAACGACTCCAAGGACGTGGTGGGCGCGCACAAGGACCGGCACGAGAACATCGGCGTCGGCCACATCGGCGAGGACCCGTTCCGGGCCCTGATGACACACCCCGCGACCGAGGGCGTGCCGCTGATCATCGAGACTCCGGGCGGCAAGGAGGGGCACGCGGCGGACGTGGAGCGGCTGAAGAAGCTGCGCGACTGCTGAAGACGGCACAGGCACCGGAGGCGTCAGAGCCTCGCAGGCCTCAGAGGTCGGGGCCGTCCCCCGGCTCCTCCTGGTAGGAGTAGCGCTGCTCCTGCCACGGGTCGCCGATGTTGTGGTAGCCGCGCTCCTCCCAGAAGCCGCGCCGGTCGGCGGTCATGTACTCCACGCCGCGCACCCACTTGGGGCCCTTCCAGGCGTACAGGTGGGGCACGATCAGGCGCAGCGGGAAGCCGTGCTCGGCGGTGAGCAGCTCCCCGTCCTTGTGAGTGGCGAACAGGACGTGCTCGGAGGCGAAGTCGGACAGCCGGAGGTTGGAGCTGAATCCGTACTCGGCCCACACCATCACATGGGTGACATCGTCCGCGGGCGGGGCGAGGTCGAGGATCGTGCGCGCGGGGACACCGCCCCACTCGGCGCCCAGCATGCTGAACTTGGTGACGCAGTGCAGATCGGCCACGACGGTGGTGTACGGCAGGGCCGTGAACTCCTCGTGGGTCCAGCAGTGCTTGCCGCCGTCCGCCGTGGCCCCGAAGACCCTGAACTCCCAGCGCTCCGGCCGGAACTTGGGGACGGGCCCGTAGTGCGTGACCGGCCAGCCGCGCTGCACCCGCTGTCCCGGCGGAAGCCCGGGCTGCGTCGCTCCTGCCGGATCGCGCCCTTCTCCCGATTCGTGTCCCACCGGCTGACCCATGGCTCCATCCTGACAGACCCCCGGTGATGCCCCCGACCGGGGCAGCCTCAAAGCGGGCAATTAGAACTAAGCATGCCCTTACTTAGTAAGTGAAGACTTACTGGACGATCTTCGCCGCCGGTGGAATCATGCGGCGCAACCTGCCAGTTCCCCCCGCGCGGAAGGAGCCTCTGCGATGCAGGGCGACCCCGAAGTCCTCGAATTCCTCAACGAGCAGTTGACCGGCGAGCTGACGGCGATCAACCAGTACTGGCTGCACTACCGGATCCAGGACAACAAAGGCTGGACCAAACTCGCCAAGTACACGCGTGAAGAATCCATCGACGAGATGAAACACGCGGACAAGATCACCGAACGCATCCTCATGCTGGACGGCCTGCCCAACTATCAGCGGCTCTTCCATGTCCGGGTCGGTCAGACGGTCACCGAGATGTTCCAGGCGGACCGGCAGGTCGAGGTCGAGGCGATCGACCGCCTCAAGCGCGGTATCGAGGTGATGCGCAGCAAGGGCGACATCACGTCCGCGAACCTCTTCGAGTCGATCCTCGAGGACGAGGAGCACCACATCGACTACCTGGACACGCAGCTGGAGCTCATCGACAAGATCGGCGAGGCGCTGTACATCGCGCAGCAGATCGAGCAGCCGAGCTAGGCGGCTCTAAGCGGCGTCTTCCAGCTCCGCGAGCACCGGCTGGCCCCGGTCGGCCATCTCACGGCGAGGGCACGCACCCCTGCCGAGAATCGCCTGGATGCGACGCACGCACGACCCGCAGTCCGTGCCCGCCTTGCAGGCGGAGGCGATCTGCCGGGGGGTGCAGGCGCCGCCGTCCGCGTGCTGCTTGACCTGCTGCTCGGTGATCCCGAAGCAACTGCATACGTACACGCGGTCCACCTCCCGACAGGGTCGTTCCAAGGCGCCGTCCCCGTTGATCGGTGAGGCTAACCTAACCTTACCCGCCCGGTGCGAGGCACAAAAGTCGAGAGGGGCGCGGATCGTATGTGATCCGCGCCCCAGTCGATGTCGGGTAACAGGCGAACCCGTTACTGGTCCCTGTACATCTCGGCCACGAGGAACGCCAGGTCCAGCGACTGGCTGCGGTTGAGCCGCGGGTCGCAGGCCGTCTCGTAGCGCTGGTGCAGATCGTCGACGAAGATCTCGTCGCCGCCGCCCACGCACTCGGTGACGTCGTCGCCGGTCAGCTCCACGTGGATGCCGCCCGGGTGGGTGCCGAGCGCCTTGTGAACCTCGAAGAAGCCCTTGACCTCGTCGAGCACGTCGTCGAAGCGGCGGGTCTTGTGCCCGGAGGCCGCCTCGTAGGTGTTGCCGTGCATCGGGTCGGTGATCCAGGCCACCGTCGCGCCGGAAGCGGTGACCTTCTCGACCAGCTCGGGCAGCTTGTCGCGGACCTTGTCGGCGCCCATGCGGACGATGAAGGTCAGCCGGCCGGGCTCGCGCTCGGGGTCGAGGCGCTCGATGTACTGCAACGCCTCCTCGGCCGTGGTCGTCGGGCCGAGCTTGATGCCGATCGGGTTGCGGATCTTCGAGGCGAACTCGATGTGCGCGTGGTCCAGCTGCCGGGTGCGCTCGCCGATCCACACCATGTGCGCCGAGACGTCGTACAGCTGCCCGGTGCGGGAGTCGACCCGAGTCAGGGCGGACTCGTAGTCGAGCAGCAGCGCCTCGTGCGAGGAGTAGAACTCGACGGTCTTGAACTCCTCGGGGTCTGCCCCGCAGGCGTGCATGAAGTTCAGCGCGTTGTCGATCTCCCGGGCGAGCTGCTCGTAGCGCTGCCCCGACGGGGACGACTTCACGAAGTCCTGGTTCCAGGCGTGCACCTGGCGCAGGTCGGCGTAGCCGCCGGTGGTGAAGGCGCGCACCAGGTTCAGCGTGGAGGCCGACGCGTGGTACATCCGCTTCAGCCGCTCGGGGTCCGGGATCCGGGCCTCTTCGGTGAAGTCGAAGCCGTTGACGGAGTCGCCCCGGTACGTCGGCAGCGTCACGCCGTCGCGGGTCTCGGTCGGCTTGGAGCGCGGCTTGGAGTACTGGCCGGCGATGCGGCCGACCTTCACGACCGGCACGGACGCGGCGTACGTCAGCACGGCGCCCATCTGGAGCAGCGTCTTGAGCTTGTTGCGGATCTGGTCCGCGGACACCGCGTCGAAGGCCTCGGCGCAGTCGCCGCCCTGGAGGAGGAACGCCTCTCCCTTGGCGACGGCCGCCATCCGGGCGCGCAGCTGGTCGCACTCGCCCGCGAAGACGAGCGGCGGATACGACTCGAGGTCCGCAACGACTGCGCGCAGAGCCTCGGTGTCGGGGTACTCGGGCTGCTGCGCCGCGGGCAGGTCTCGCCAGGTGTTGCCAGCACTCGCGCTGGTCTTAGCGTTCACGGTCACGGCGTCAACATTACGGGGTCGTGTCGGGCGTCCTGGCCCATGCCCAGCAAGTGAGACACGGGGTACACGACTCGGACATGGGGTCTCGGGCATGGGGTAAGGTGCCTGCCATGTTCGCGCACTCGATCCAGACCTGGTGGTGGACCGCTCATCCGGCGGCCCACTGACTGCGCGTACGACAGACTTCGCGAAGGCCGCCCGAGGGCGGCCTTCGGTGTTTCCCTTAGGTCCGCTCCTCACCGACATCGATCGCCGTCGATCGACAGCCACGGAGGAACCATGGACCTGACACAGCTGCTGCACGAGCCCCGCCCCTTCGCCCTGCTCCGCCGCCGCACCCCCGGCCACGACCACGACCTGATCGAGGTCCTCATCGGCCCGGTCACCCCGTACGACCGCCTCGCCGACCTCCCCGACGAGGGCTTGGCGCTCGTCCCCTTCCGGCAGATCCGCGAGCGCGGCTTCGACGTCCGCGACGACGGCACGCCGCTGTCGGTGCTGTCACCCGTGGAGTCCTACGGCGTCCCGCTCGCCGACGCCCTGGCCCAGCTCCCGGCGCACGACGTGCGGGTCGAGGGCGGTGGCTTCGACGTCGGTGACGAGGACTACGCGGAGATCGTCGGGCGCGTGCTGCGGGAGGAGATCGGGCGGGGCGAGGGCGCGAACTTCGTGATCCGCCGGACGTACGAGGGGGAGATCCCCGGGTTCGGCCGGGCCGACGCACTCGCGCTGTTCCGGCGGCTGCTGGAGGGCGAGCGCGGCGCGTACTGGACGTTCGTCGTGCACACCGGCGACCGGACGCTGGTCGGGGCGAGCCCGGAGGTGCATGTCCGGATGTCCGGCGGCACGGTCGTCATGAACCCGATCAGCGGCACGTACCGCTATCCCGCCGAGGGGCCGACGCCCGAGCACCTGCTGGACTTCCTCGCCGACGGCAAGGAGATCGAGGAGCTGTCGATGGTCGTCGACGAGGAGCTCAAGATGATGTGCACCGTCGGCGACATGGGCGGGGTCGTCGTCGGGCCCCGGCTGAAGGAGATGGCACACCTCGCGCACACCGAGTACGAGCTGCGCGGCAAGTCCTCGCTGGACGCGCGTGAGGTCCTGAAAGAGACCATGTTCGCGGCGACCGTCACGGGCTCGCCGGTGCAGAACGCCTGCCGGGTCATCGAGCGGCACGAGGTCGGCGGGCGCGGGTACTACGCCGGTGCGCTGGCCCTCCTCGGCCGGGACTCGGGCGGCGCCCAGACCCTCGACTCCCCCATCCTCATCCGCACGGCCGACATCGACGCCGGTGGCCGGCTGCGGGTGCCGGTGGGTGCCACGCTCGTGCGCGGGTCCGACCCGGCGGGCGAGGTCGCGGAGACGCACGCGAAGGCGGCCGGGGTGCTGACGGCGCTGGGCGTACGGCCGGGACGGCCGCGCGAGGAGTCCGCACGGCCGCGCCTGGCCGACGATCCGCGCGTACAGGCCGCGCTGGACGGGCGCCGGGCCTCGCTGGCGCCGTTCTGGCTGCGGATGCAGGAGCCGTCCGGGGAACTCGCCGGACACGCCCTGGTCGTCGACGGCGAGGACACCTTCACGGCGATGCTCGCGCATGTGCTGCGGTCGGGCGGACTGGAGGTGACCGTCCGGCGGTACGACGAGGACCGGCTCCGCGAGGCGGTGCTCGCGCACGAGGGCCCGGTCGTGCTCGGCCCGGGTCCCGGTGACCCCTCCGACCTCACCGATCCCAAGATGCGGCTCCTGCGGAGCCTCACCGCGGAGGTCATCCGTGAGCACCCGCACGGCGTGCTCGGCGTCTGCCTCGGGCACGAGCTGATCGCGGCCGAGCTGGGGTTGGAGATCGTACGGAAGGACGTGCCCTACCAGGGGGCGCAGACGACGATCGATCTGTTCGGGCGGCCGGAGACGGTCGGTTTCTACAACAGCTTCGTAGCGCACTGCGACGAAGGGGCCCGGCAGGAGCTGGCCGCGCACGGTGTGGAGGTGAGCCACGCGGCGAACGGGGAGGTGCACGCGCTGCGGGGGCCCGGGTTCGCGGGCGTGCAGTTCCACCCCGAGTCGGTGCTGACGCTGAACGGCGCGCGGGTCGTGCGGGACCTGGTGGGACAGCTACGGGGCACGAGCGCGCCCTCGGTGTAGCACGGGGTCCGGTCGGGGCCGCGCGGCCCCGACCGGCACCTGGACCAGGGGGTCAGCCGAAGAACACCCCGACCTCCTCGTAGAGCGTCGGGTCCACCGTCTTCAGTCGGGCCGTCGCGTCCGCGATGGGGACGCGGACGATGTCCGTGCCGCGCAGGGCGACCATGGTGCCGAAGTCGCCGTCGCGGACGCAGTCGATGGCGTGCAGACCGAAGCGGGTGGCGAGCCAGCGGTCGAAGGGGCTGGGGGTGCCGCCGCGCTGGATGTGACCCAGGACCGTGGTGCGGGCCTCCTTGCCCGTGCGTTTCTCGATCTCCTTGGCGAGCCACTCGCCGACCCCGGACAGCCGGACGTGCCCGAAGGAGTCCAGCGACTGGTCCTTGAGGACCATGTCGCCGTCCTTGGGCATGGCTCCCTCGGCGACGACGACGATCGGCGCGTACGACGCCCGGAAACGGGACGTCACCCAGGCGCACACCTGCTCGACGTCGAAGCGCTGCTCGGGGATGAGGATGACGTTCGCACCGCCGGCGAGGCCCGAGTGCAGGGCGATCCAGCCGGCGTGCCGGCCCATCACCTCGCAGACCAGGACCCGCATATGGGACTCGGCGGTGGTGTGCAGCCGGTCGATGGCCTCGGTCGCGATGCCGACCGCGGTGTCGAAACCGAAGGTGTAGTCGGTGGCGGACAGGTCGTTGTCTATCGTCTTCGGCACACCCACACAGGGCACGGCGTGCTCGTCGGACAGCCGGGCGGCCACCCCCAGGGTGTCCTCGCCGCCGATGGCGATGAGCGCCTCGACCTCCAGCGCGGCGAGGTTCTCCTTGATCCGGCGGATGCCGTCCCGCTCCTTCAGCGGGTTGGTCCGCGAGGAGCCGAGGATGGTGCCGCCGCGGGGCAGGATGCCGCGCACGGCGGGGATGTCGAGACGGACGGTGTCGCCTTCCAGTGGACCGCGCCAGCCGTCCCGGAAGCCGGTGAAGTCGTAGCCGTACTCCTGCACGCCCTTGCGGACGATGGCCCGGATGACGGCGTTGAGTCCGGGGCAGTCGCCGCCTCCGGTCAGTACTCCGACGCGCATGGAACAGTCCCTTCGCCGCAGGTGCCTGACGAAGGGTCAGTGTGACGTGCGCCTCACTCGTCGTCGAGGCCGCGCTCTATCGCATACCTGACCAGCTCCACGCGGTTGTGCAACTGGAGCTTGCCGAGGGTGTTCTGGACGTGGTTCTGCACCGTGCGGTGGGAGATGACCAGGCGTTCGGCGATCTGCTTGTAGCTCAGGCCCTTGGCGACGAGGCGCAGCACTTCGGTCTCGCGGTCGGTGAGGCGCGGTGCCTTCGGTTCGTCGGTGTCGGGCGCGGGGGCGGGTTCGGAGGCCAGGCGGCGGTACTCGCCGAGGACCAGCCCGGCGAGGCCGGGGGTGAAGACCGGGTCACCGACGGCCGTGCGGCGGACCGCGTCCTGGAGTTCCCCGGTGGAGGCCGACTTCAGCAGATAGCCGGTCGCGCCGGACTTGACCGCCTCCAGGACGTCGGCGTGCTCACCGCTCGCCGAGAGCACCAGGACGCGCAGCGCGGGATCGGCGGCGACGACCTCCTTGCAGACCTGGACGCCGGGCTTGCCGGGCAGGTTCAGGTCGAGCACCAGGACCTCGGGTGCGGCGGCCCTGGCACGGCGCACGGCCTGCTCGCCGTCGCCCGCGGTGGCAACCACCTCGAAGCCCGACTCGGCCAGGTCGCGGGCGACCGCGTCGCGCCACATGGGGTGGTCGTCGACCACCATGACCTTGATCGGGTCCCGCCGGTCCGCAGTGGTCTCCGTCATCGCTGCTCCGCCTTCCCCCGTACGGTCGTCACGTCCTTCGGTACTTTCAGCTCGACCTCCGTGCCCTGGCCCGGCACCGAGATCAGCTCCGCGCTGCCGCCGAGGTCGCGCAGCCGGCCGCGGATCGACTGGGCGACGCCGAGCCGCCCCTCGCCCTCGGCCTGGGCGAGCCGCCCTTCCGGGATGCCGGGTCCGTCGTCCCGTACCGTGACGATCACCTCGTCCGGCTCGTCCTCGACGAGGATCCACGCGCGCGCCTGTTCCCCGGCGTGCTTGCGGACGTTGTCCAGGGCCGCCCCGACGGCGGCGGCCACCTCCCGTGCGGCGGCCGGCGCCAGCGGCACGGGCGCGCCGGGCTCGGCGAGGCTGACCTTGGCCCCGGCGTACGGCGCGAGCAGCGCGCGCAGGTCGACGGGGCCGCTCTCCTCCGGCTGTTCGTCGACGGCCCGGACGACGGCTCCCTCGGCGGCGTCCTCCGAGACCCGGGAGACGGGTACGAGCCCGCCGGAGACCAGCGTGCGCAGCGCGACCTCCTGTTCACCGGCCATCCGGCCCAGCTCGGCCGCCTCGCCGCCGATCACCGCGCCGCGCCGCTGCACCATCGCCAGCACCTGGAGCACGCTGTCGTGGATGTCCCGGGCGAGGCGCTCCCTCTCCCTCGTCGCGGCCTCGATCTCCAGGGCGCGGGCGAGGGTGCGCTCGGAGGCGCGGGCGACCTCGACGACGTAGCCGATGGCGATGGAGGCGATGCAGACGAGGATGACGTTGTGGACGGTGTCGCGGGCCGGGCTGCCGCGCTCGATCAGGTTGGCGGCGGCCACGAGGCTGGAGGCGAGGGCCGCCCAGCGCCAGCCGCCCTTGATGGCGAAGGCGAGGACGGCACCGGCGGTCCATATCGACGGCAGTGTCGGACCGCCCGCCTGGACCCGCTCGTGCGTGTCGGCGACGGGCGTGAGCAGGATGCCGGTGAGGGCGACGGTGAGGTCGGCGGCGAGGAACCCCTTGGTGCAGCGGGCCGCGTTCGCGACCCGGGGCAGTGTGGCCAGGGTCCACGCGGCCAGCACGACGTAGTAGGCGACGGCGACCCAGGGCCGGACGAACTCCTCGTAGGCGGTGGCGAACAGGCCGACCGCGTACAGCATCGTGAGCACCCGGTAGGCGGTCAGCGCACTCCACAGCGGCTGTTCGACCGACATCCTCATGACTCGCTCGCGCCTGGCCATCTCCCCCACCCCTGGCTCAAGCCCGACTAGGGCTCGGTCCGCCGCTGCTCCGATTCTTCCTTGTCCGCCTGTTCCTTCTCGGCCCGGGCGAGCGCGGCCTTCGCCGCCTTCTCGGCTTCCTTCTCCGCCTTCGCCGCCTCCGCGAGCTGCCGCTTCATGGCCGTCGCGTACATGTCGACGTACTCCTGGCCGGAGAGCTTCATGATCTCGTACATGACCTCGTCGGTCACGGCGCGCAGCACGAACCGGTCGTGCTCCATGCCCTGGTAGCGGCTGAAGTCCAGGGGCTTGCCGATCCGGATGCCGGGGCGCATCAGCTTCGGCATGACCTTCCCGGGCGGCTGGATCTTCTCCGTGTCGATCATGGCGACGGGGATGACGGGCGCGCCGGTCGCCAGCGCCACGCGCGCGAGGCCGCCCGGCTTGCCGCGGTAGAGCCGCCCGTCGGGCGAGCGCGTCCCCTCCGGGTAGATGCCGAACAGCTCGCCGCGCTCCAGCACCTCGATGCCGCTCCTGATGGCGGCCTCACCCGCGCCGCGCGCACCGGAGCGGTCCACGGGCAGCTGGCCGACGCCCTTGAAGAACGCGGCCGTCAGCCGGCCCTTCACCCCGGGCGTGGTGAAGTACTCGGCCTTCGCGATGAACGTGACCTTGCGGTTCAGGACAGCGGGCAGGAAGAACGAGTCCGAGAAGGACAGGTGGTTGCTCGCCAGGATCGCGGGGCCCTCGTCGGGAACGTTCTCCAGGCCTTCCACCCAGGGCCTGAAGGCGACCTTCAGCGGTCCCCCAACAGCGACCTTCATCGCGCCGTACAACAACCGAGTGCCTCCTGTATGTGTCGATCAGACCTTAACCCGGCGCGCCGTCAAAGGCGCCGACGGCCCTGGTCGGTGTCAGTGCCGTCGCGTACGGTGAAGGTCCCGCGAACGCCGTGCGACACCTGCCATGACGTTCCGTGACATTCCGTGATCGTGTCCGTCCCTTCTCATGACCAGGAGGCCGAAGGTGCCGGTCCTTGCCGGAGCCGAGCCGTTTCGCCACGAGGGCGGGGAGACCGCCGTGCTCCTCTGCCACGGCTTCACCGGTTCACCGCAGTCGCTGCGCCCGTGGGCGGAGCATCTCGCCGCACGCGGCATGACCGTCTCGCTGCCGCTGCTCCCCGGGCACGGCACGCGCTGGGAGGACCTGCGGATCACCGGCTGGCAGGACTGGTACGCGGAGGTGGAGCGCGAGCTGCGCCTCCTGTGCGAGCGCCGCGAGCAGGTGTTCGTGGCCGGTCTGTCCATGGGCGGTGCCCTGGCCCTGCGGCTCGCCGCGCGGCACGGCGACGCCGTCAGCGGAGTGGTGGTCGTCAACCCGGCGAACAAGGTGCACGGCCTGGCCGCGCACGCCCTCCCGGTGATCCGCCACATCGTCCCCGCGACGAAGGGCATCGCCAGCGACATCGCCAAGCCGGACAGCAGGGAGCTGGGCTACGACCGGGTGCCGCTGCACGCCGCGCACTCCCTGCGCCAGTTCTTCCAGATCGCCGACCGCGAGTTGCCGCAGGTCACGCAGCCGGTGCTGCTGCTGCGCAGCCCGCAGGACCATGTGGTGCCGCCGGCCGACTCGGCCCGTATTCTCAGCCGCATCTCGTCGACGGACGTGAAAGAGGTCCTGCTGGAACAGAGCTACCACGTCGCCACGTTGGACCATGACGCGGACCGGATTTTCGAGGAGAGCACCTCGTTCATCAGCCGGCTCGCGTCCGGCCTCGGCAGGGAGCCCGGTCTCGGCAAGGAAGGGACGGCCGCAGGTGGCTGAGCACGACTCCGACCGCGAGGGCCGCGAGCCGGACGAGAAGGGCGTCCCGTTCGACGAGGAGGCCGCCTGGGCGGCGATCGTGGCCGGGTACGGCGACGAGCCGCCGGACCCGCCGGGCGCCAAGCCGTTCAAGTCGATCGAGGACCTGGCGCTGCTGGAGACTCCGACCAACGACGACCGGGTGGACACGGCCGCGGAGGCCGCCTCGGCCCCCGTGGAGGCCGGGAAGCCCGGCGAGCCGGACGGGCCGGAGCCGAAGGGATCCGGCGACAAGCCGGACAAGCCGGCCAAGCCTCTGGGCGGCTCCGTCTCCTTCGCGCCCGGCGTCGGCCCGCGCGACTACTCCGCGCCCGAGCCCGCCGAGGACGACTTCGACGAGGACGACGAGGGGCATTTCGTGCCGCCGGAGCCGCCCCCGCTGCCGTCCGCCGACCCCACCGCGAAGTTCGCCTGGCTCGGCGTGCTGGGCGGGCCGGTGCTGCTTCTGCTGGCCGTGCTGCTCGGCTGGGAGATGACCTGGTGGCTGACCACGCTGAGCGTCGGCGGGTTCGTCGGCGGGTTCGTGACGCTGGTGATGCGGATGCGGACGGACGACGAGGACGACGACGACCCGGGGCGGGGTGCGGTCGTCTAGGCGGCTCGTTCTCAGGCGGCCGGAATCTTGAGGGCGGCCAGGACCGGGAGGTGGTCCGTGGCCGCCCTCAGGTCTGCCTCGGTCACGCCGGGGTGCTCGAACGGCACGCCGCAGCCCAGCACCTCGACGCCCTGGGTCGCGAAGATCGCGTCGATGCGCTGGTAGGGGTCGGCGGGCGTCCAGGTGTGCTCGCCGCCCCAGGGCGCGGTCGCGTGGCAGTCCCGCAGGGCGTCGGCGAGGCGGCGGAAGGCGGGGCCGTCGGGGCGTTCGTTCAGGTCGCCGCCGGCGATCATGTGCTCCACACCCATGCCGGCGAGCCGGTCCAGGAGCAGGCCGGCCTGGTCGTAGCGCTCGTCCTTCTGGAGCGACAGGTGACAGCTCAGGACGCCGAGGCGGGTGCCGGCGAAGCGGACGACCGCCGTGGCGAAGCCGCGGCGGTGCAGGCCGGGGGTGTGGGGCAGGAGGACGTCCTCCGTGCGTTCGACGCTCGCCCGGAGCGAGCTGAGGATCGCCGGGCCGGTGGTGGTGGCGCCGCCGGTGACGACGACCAGGTCGGATTCGCGGGCCAGACGGGCGAGTTTCTTGCGCCAGCGGAAGAAGCGGGGGGCTTCTTGGATCAGCACCAGGTCGGGTTCGCAGGCCTTGATGACGCGGGCCAGGGCATCGGTGTCGTCGCGCATCGAGCGGATGTTGTAGCTGAGGACCCTGATGACCGCGGAACCGTCGGGTTCGGTACGGGAGTTGGGGAGCAGGGGCATGTGATCAATTTACGCCCAAGAGCTCGGGGCGCGAGGACTGTGCGCGCGTGCCGGTTGTTCGTGGCTTGTCGCGCAGTTCCCCGCGCCCCTTGGGGCACCACCCCGGAAGGCGTTTACATGATCGGGTCGGGTTCCCTCGCCAGGTCCGCTGCTCCGACCAGGCCGGCCTTGTTGCCCAGTTCCGCGGCGCGGACCTCGGCGACCGGGCGCCAGTTGCCGCCGACCAGCCAGCGCTTGTAGGACTTGCGGATCGGGCCCAGGACCAGTTCGCCCTCGTCGGACAGGCCGCCGCCGACGATGAAGGCGGAGGGGTCGAAGAGGGAGGCGAGGTCGGCGAGGCCCGCGCCGACCCAGCGGGCCAGTTCGCGGTAGGAGTCGACGGCCACGCGGTCGCCCTGGCGGGCGGCCATGGAGATGTGCTTGCCCTCGATGCCGTCGGGCGTGCCGTTGCCGAGGCCGAGGAGGATCTCGGCGTTCTCGGGGGTGGCGTTGGCGCGCTGCTTGGCGTACCTCACCAGCGCCCGGCCCGACGCGTACTGCTCCCAGCAGCCCTGTGAGCCGCAGCCGCACAGCAGGCCGTCCGGCACCATGCGGATGTGGCCGAACTCGGCGGCCACGCCGAAGTGCCCGCGGCGCAGCTTGTTGCCGATGATGATGCCGCCGCCGAGGCCGGTGCCGAGCGTGATGCAGATGACGTTGCGGTGGCCCTTGCCGGCGCCGAACTTGTACTCGCCCCACGCCGCGGCGTTCGCGTCGTTCTCGACGACCACCGGGAGGCCCACACGGGCCTCGACCTTCGCCTTGAGCGGCTCGTTGCGCCAGTGGATGTTGGGCGCGAAGTAGACCTCGGAGCGCTGCCGGTTCACATAGCCGGCCGCGCCGATGCCCACGCCGACGATGTCGTGCCCGACGCGTGCGCCTTCCACCGCCGAGGCGATGGCGTCCACGATGCCCTCAGGCGTGCCCGGGGTCGGCACCTTGTGGGTCGAGAGGATGCTGCCTTCCTCATCGACCACGCCGGCCGCGATCTTCGTGCCGCCGATGTCGACGCCGATGGTGAGTCCCATGAATCCCTCAGTTTCGGTCGAGCCCCGCTACGGCCAACGGTACCCGAGGCGCGCCGTCGGGTCGGCTGTCGTCCGCACGCTGGGCAGGACCGGCGGCGGCACGCCGGTCGCGGCTCGCGAAGAGGAGGTCGGGTTCAGTCCAGGTCGATGCGCTCCCCGGGACCGGCGTCGTCGCCCCGGTCATGGCGTTCGTCCAGGTCACGCGGGTCGATCCGGTCGTCGCGCCCGGTCCAGCGCCGCTCCTGGGCCTCGACCGCGGAGCGGTAGGCGGCGAGCAGTTCGTTCCCGGCGGCGGCCAGGTGGTCGAAGACGTCCGGGTTGCGTTCGATGACGGGTTCCACGGCGGCCTTCGCCTGCTGGACGACCTGGCGGACGACCTGCTCGGCGGCGGGCCCGGCGACGGCACCGAACAGCGGGGACTGGATCCCCGACAGCTTGTCCGCGACGGCGTCGACGAGCTTCTTCAGTTCCTCGGCCGCTGAGCCCGGGGGCGGTCCGTACTCGGCGCGGCGGCGGGCCTTCTCCGCCTCGAGGTCCTCGGCGCACGCGGTCGCCCAGGCGTCGGCGTCGCTCGCCCGTACCTCGTCCGCGGCCTCTTCGCGGGCGGCGTCGAACGGGGGGAGCTCTTCGCTCATGACGGACTCCTGACTACGGTTCGTCCCTCCGACGTTACCCCCTCTCACCGCGTCTGCGGCCAGAGCTTCGGGTCGGGCGCGAAGCGGATGTGCAGCTCGCCCTCGCGCAGGGCGGCGCCGTCGACGGTGCAGCGGCGCAGCGCGGAGGGCAGCGGAACGATTCGGCGGAAAGGCCCCGCCGTGACGACGAGTTCGTCGCCGCGCCGCACCAGGTCCAGTTCCTCGCGCACGGCGCCGGGCAGCGGGATGTGCCAGACGAGCACGCCGTCCGCGCCGAGCCGGTCGGCCACCGGCCACTCGACCGCCGGGACGGGCTCGCCCGGGTCGGCGCCGGTTACGGCGAGGGCGGCCAGGTCGTCGGTGCCGAGCGGGTCGCGTCCGAGGTGGGCGACGGTCCGGACGTCGTACGACTCCCGCCACTCGTCCAGTGTCTTGCGCTGCTGGGCGACCGGGCCGGCCAGCCAGGTGTCCGGGGACGCCTCGGGCAGGACGCGGTTGGCGACCACGACGTCGGTGCGCAGGCGGCGCAGGGCGAGTCCGAGGCGGGCGGTGCGGAGGGCGTCGGCACCGGCGGGGCCGGGCTCGGCGACCAGTCGTACGACGGTGTCGCGGTCGGCGACGACGGCCTCGACGGCGGCCAGCTCCAGGTCCCAGCGGGCGGCCGTCTCGTACAGCCACTCGGCGGGCATGGGAACGCCGGCGAGCCGGCCCAGCACGGGGCGCAGGGCGCGGGCGGCCTGGCGTTCGGGCGGGAGCAGGCGGCGCAGGTAGCGGCGGAGTTCCTCGGGCAGGGCGAGGAGGGCGAGGGCCTGCGGGGCCGGGGGCAGGTCGACCACGAGCAGGTCGTACGCCTCGGACAGCGCGGCGTCGCGCAGGGCGCGCAGGAGGGCGAGTTCCTCCGCTCCGGGGAGAGGGCTGAGTTCCTCGGGGTCGAGGCGGGAGGCGCCGAGGAGGTCCAGGGCGGAGGAGGCGCGGTCCTGGAGGGCGGTGAGGTCGCTGCGGAAGTCCTGGGCGGGGTCGGGGCGCCAGGCCGTGAGGCGGGGTGCGGCCTCGACCGGCTCGGGGCCGGTGCGGGTGCCGAGGGCGGCGCCGAGGGTGTCCGTGCGGTCGGTGCCGAGGACGAGGGTGCGGGTGCCCTGCGCTGCCGCGGCCAGGGCGGTCGCGGCCGCGAGGGTGGTACGGCCGCTGCCGCCGGGGCCGGTGATCAGGATGGTGCGCATGGGGGTGAACGGTACCCGGGCGTTGGCGCTCAGGCCGGGTGGGTCCGCAGCCCGGCGGAGCAGGGTGCCGCATCTGTGGGACGGGTGCCGCCCTCAGCGGCACGATTGCCCGCAGCGGCGGCACCTCAGGGGCGCGGGGAACTGCGCGACCAGCCACGACGGGCCCGCACCCGGTACGGCCCAGGCACCGCTACGGCGCGACCCTTACTTGCCCGATTCCACGCGCTTCTTCAGACCCGCCAGCGCCCGGTCGATGATGACCTTCTCCGCCTTGCGCTTGATCATGCCGAGCATCGGGATCTTGACGTCGACGGTCAGCGCGTACGTGACCTCGGTGCCCCCCGCCCCCGCCGGCTTCAACAGGTACGTGCCGTCCAGGGACCGGAGCATCTGCGACTTGACGAGGGTCCAGGACACCTCGTTCTCGCCGGTCCACGTGTACGCGAGGACCTGGTCGTCCTTGATCGCACCCGCGTCCATGACGAGCCGGACCTGTTCGGCACGGCCCTGCTCGTCGGTCTTGAGTACCTCGGCCTCCTTGACCTCGCCGGTCCAGTCCGGGTAGCGGGCGAAATCGGAGATGACCGCCATGACGTCGGCCGGGGCCGCCTCGATGGTGATGCTCGAGCTGGTGTGTTCCGCCATCGCCGTGGCTCCTCCAGATACGGGCCGGTATGAGGTCGTCGTGCGCAAGCGTGTGCAGCGTGAAGGCTACCGCGCACGGGACCCGCCGATCTCACCCGACCTGGGACGTCCTCACCATTCCAGCGCCCACGGCGTCCCGGTCCCCGCGAAGTGACCCACGTTCACACACTCGGTTGCCCCGATCCGCATCCGCCGCACCAGCGGCTGGTGGACGTGCCCGAAGAGGGAATAGCGGGGCCGGGTGCGGCGGATGGCGTCCAGCAGGGCCCGGCTGCCACGCTCGAAGCGGCGCGCGACGGTGTCGTAGACGAGTTCGGGGACCTCGGGCGGGATGTGCGTGCACAGCACGTCGACCTCGCCGACGGCCTCTATCTTGGCCGCGTACTCCTCGTCGCCGATCTCGTACGGCGTCCGCATCGGTGTCCGCAGGCCGCCGCCGACGAAGCCGAAGACCCAGCCGCCGATCTCCACGCGCTCGCCGTCGAGGACGGTCGTGCCGGGGCCGGCGTACTCCTGCCACAGGGGCGGCATGTCGACATTGCCGTAGGTCGCGTACGTAGGGGTGGGGAACGCGGCGAACATCTCGGCGTACTGCTTGCGTACCGCCTTCTCGATCACCGAGGCGCGGTCCTCGCCGACGCCGGCCCACAGCCGGGCGCCGAACTCCCGTGCCTCCTGGAAGCGGCGGGCGGTGCGCAGCGCGACGATGCGGTCGGCGTTCTCGACGCCGAAGAGGTCGGGGAAGATGCCGCGCGAGTGGTCGGCGTAGTCGAGGAAGAGGACGAGGTCGCCCAGGCAGATCAGGGCGTCGGCGCCCTCGCCGGCCCTCGCCAGGTCACGGGCGTTGCCGTGCACGTCGCTGACCACATGCACGCGCGTCCTGTGGTTTCCGGCTGGTGTGGGTGCCATGGCGATCAAGGGTAGGTCGAGGGGCGCAGTTGTGAACAGTGGCGGCCCTACCTGCGGTTACTGGCCAGTCAGTTAGTACGTGGACTACTGTGCGCGAAGGAATACCCAACTGTGTGACGCAGCGAACATCTCGATGGGACCCCCTGTCGGAGAACCCATACCGGCGGGTAACGTCCGGGCAGTCCAGTCGTGCTCTGCATTTCAACAAGTGAATGCGGGAGCACCTGCCCGAGCCTTGGACCGGACCGTCGCATCACACAACGTCGTGGCGCCGGCGCCCTATGAGGAGCAGCAGTCTTGCGCGAGTTCAGCCTTCCGGCTTTGTACGAGGTCCCTGCGGACGGCAATCTGACCGACATCGTCCGCAGAAACGCCGCGCAGCACCCGGATGTCGCCGTCATCGCCCGCAAGGTCGGCGGCACCTGGCAGGACGTCACGGCCACCGCCTTCCTCGCCGAGGTGCACACGGCCGCGAAGGGGCTGATCGCCGCCGGGGTCGAGCCCGGCGACCGGGTGGGCCTGATGTCCCGCACCCGTTACGAGTGGACCCTGCTGGACTTCGCGATCTGGTGCGCGGGCGCGGTGACCGTGCCGGTGTACGAGACCAGTTCGCCGGAGCAGGTGCAGTGGATCCTCGGTGACTCGGGCGCGACCGCGTGCATCGTGGAGTCGGACGGGCACACGGCCGCCGTCGAGTCGGTGCGTGACCGGCTGCCGGCGCTCAAGCACGTGTGGCAGATCGAGGGCGGCTGCATCGAGGAGCTGGGCCGGCTCGGGCAGGACGTCACGGACCAGACGGTCGAGGAGCGCAGCTCGATCGCCAAGGCCGACGACCCGGCGACCATCGTCTACACCTCGGGCACGACCGGCCGTCCCAAGGGCTGTGTGCTCACCCACCGCAGCTTCTTCGCCGAGTGCGGCAACATCGTGGAGCGGCTGCGTCCGCTGTTCCGCACGGGCGAGTGCTCGGTGCTGCTCTTCCTGCCGCTCGCGCACGTCTTCGGGCGGCTCGTGCAGATCGCGCCGATGATGGCGCCGATCAAGCTCGGCTGCGTCCCGGACATCAAGAACCTCACCGACGAGCTGGCCGCGTTCCGCCCGACCCTGATCCTCGGGGTGCCGCGCGTCTTCGAGAAGGTCTACAACTCGGCGCGCGCCAAGGCGCAGGCCGACGGCAAGGGCAAGATCTTCGACAAGGCCGCCGACACGGCGATCGCCTACAGCAAGGCGCTGGACACCCCGTCGGGCCCGTCCCTCGGCCTGCGGATCAAGTACAAGACGTTCGACAAGCTCGTCTACAGCAAGCTGCGCGCGGTCCTCGGCGGCCGGGGCGAGTACGCCATCTCCGGCGGCGCCCCGCTGGGCGAGCGCCTCGGCCACTTCTTCCGCGGCATCGGCTTCACGGTCCTGGAGGGCTACGGCCTGACCGAGTCCTGCGCGGCCACCGCGTTCAACCCCTGGGACCGGCAGAAGATCGGCACGGTCGGCCAGCCGCTGCCCGGCTCGGTGGTGCGGATCGCCGACGACGGCGAGGTGCTGCTGCACGGCGAGCACCTGTTCAAGGAGTACTGGAACAACCCCGGCGCGACCGCGGAGGCGCTGGCCGACGGCTGGTTCCACACCGGTGACATCGGCACCCTCGACGAGGACGGCTACCTCCGGATCACCGGCCGCAAGAAGGAGATCATCGTCACCGCGGGCGGCAAGAACGTCGCCCCGGCCGTGATCGAGGACCGTATCCGGGCGCACGCGCTGGTCGCCGAGTGCATGGTGGTGGGCGACGGGCGGCCGTTCGTGGGCGCGCTGATCACCATCGACGAGGAGTTCCTGGGCCGCTGGTGCGCGGACCACGGCAAGCCGGCGGGTTCCACCGCGGCGTCGCTGCGCGAGGACCCGGATCTGCTGGCCGCGATCCAGGCGGCGGTCGACGACGGCAACGCCGCGGTGTCGAAGGCGGAATCGGTGCGGAAGTTCCGCATTCTGTCCTCCCAGTTCACGGAGGAGTCGGGCCACCTGACCCCCTCGCTGAAGCTGAAGCGGAACGTGGTGGCGAAGGACTACGCGCACGAGGTCGAGGCGATCTACGCGAAGTGACCCACGGGGTCGTCTATGGCGCGGTGTCCTCGGCGAGGACCCGCGCCATCGTGCGTTCGGCGAGCGCGGTGATGGTCACGAAGGGGTTGACCCCGATCGACCCGGGCACGAGCGAGCCGTCGGTGACGTAGAGCCTCCTGTAGCCCTTCACGCGCCCGTAGTCGTCCGTCGCCCGGCCCAGCACGCAGCCGCCGAGCGGGTGGTAGGTGAAGTCGTCGGCGAAGACCTTGCTGCTCGACCCGAACAGGTCGTAGCGGTAGATCGTCGAGTTGGCCGCGTTGATCCGGTCGAACAGCTTCCTGGCCATGGCGACGGAGACCGCGCTGTGGGCGGCCGTCCAGCCGAGCCGTACCGCGCCCGAGCCGGTGTCGTACGAGAAGGACGCCCGCTCCGGGTTCCCGGTGATGGCCAGATAGAGGCTCACCCAGTGTTCCAGCCCGGTCGGCAGCGGGGCGATCTCGGCGAACACGCGGTTGGCGGCGTTGGCCCAGTCGTCGATGCCCATGACCGGCATGGTCGACTGGTTCGCGCCGACGGTGTCCCACAGCTGGTTGGCCCGGCCGAGCATCACGTTGCCGTTGGTGCCCCAGCCGGCTCCGACGCTGGGGTCGAGATCGGGCAGGGTGCCCGTCTCCCGGGCGCGCAGCAGCAGTTCGGTGGTGCCGAGGCTGCCGCCGCCGAGGAAGAGGTACGTGCAGCCGTACTCCTTGGTCTCGACGACCCGGCCGGTCTCGTCGACGCGGTCGGCGGTCAGGACGTAGCTCCCGTCCGGCGCCCGGCTGATCGCGCGGACCTTCTCCAGGGTGTGGATCGTGACGTGGCCGGTGCCGAGCGCGGCGGCGAGGTAGGTCTTGTCGAGGCTGCGCTTGCCGTGGTTGTTGCCGTAGATGACCTCGCCGGCGAGTGCCGACTTCGGGGCGGTGCCGGACGCCTCGCGCGCCATGTGGCCGAAGTCGTAGACGTTCGGCACGAAGGTGGTCCGCAGGCCGGTCTTCTCGGCATGCTTGCGGGAGACGCGGGTGAAGCGGTACCACTCCGTCGACTCGAACCAGGCCGGGTCGACGGTGTTCACGCCGAGGGCGGCGCGGGCGCGCGGGAAGTAGGTGCCGTACATCTCGTCGGCGTCGACGGTGGGGAACTGCTCGGCGAAGTAGGCCCGGGGCGGTGTGACCGCCATGCCGCCGTTGACGAGCGAGCCGCCGCCGACGCCCCGGCCGACGTAGACGGACATCTGGGCGAAGTGCACGCGGTCCAGGACGCCCGGGTAGCGGCCGATGTCCCTGTTGACGACGTCCAGCCAGAGGAAGGTGCCCAGAGGGGCCTCGGTCCGGGTGCGGAACCACATGGAGCGCTGGTCCGGGGTGCGAGTGGAGCAGAAGATCTTGCCGTCCGGGCCGGGGGTGTTCCAGAGCCGGCCCATCTCCAGGACGAGGGTGCGGATGCCGGCCTGGGCCAGGCGGAGGGCGGCTACGGCGCCGCCGTAGCCGGAGCCGATGACGATGGCGGGGGCGGTGTCGACTGCCTGTGGCTGCGCCGCTCGGGCGGAGTCGAGGCCGATGCGGGTGAATCCCAGGGTGGCTGCAGTCTGGAGGGCTGCCATGCCGAGGATCTGACGTCTTGTCAGCTGACGGTGCATCATGTTGGATGTCATGGGCGCAGCATCGGCGGATTATTTGGTTCCGCCTAGTGGGGTGCCGCCTATTCGTCGTGGGCGAGTGCGGGTGCGTTGTGGTTGGTCGCGCAGTTCCCCGCGCCCCTGAAGGAAGACACCTACAGCAAGTTCTTCAGGTGCTCCGCGAGTAGGTCCCAGCGCCACTTTTCCTCGACCCACTCGCGGCCTCGCTCGCCCATCCTGCGGCGCAGCTCCGCGTCGCCGAGGAGGGTGATGATGCGGTCGGCCGCCTCCGGCGGAGAGCCGCCGCGGACCACCCAGCCCGTTTCGCCGTCCAGGACCGCGTCGGGGGCGCCGCCCGAGTCGCCGGCGACGACCGGGAGGCCCGTCGCCGACGCCTCCAGGTAGACGATGCCGAGGCCCTCGACGTCGAGGCCGCCGCGGCGGGTGCGGCAGGGCATGGCGAAGACGTCGCCGGCGCCGTAGTGGGCGGGCAGCTCCGACCAGGGCACCGGGCCCGTGAAGCGGACGGAGGCGGCGACGCCCGTGTCGTGGGCCAGTCTGCGGAGGTCCTTCTCGTAGGGGCCGCCCCCGACGATCAGCAGCACCGTGTCCGGCTCGGCCGCCAGGATCCGGGGCATGGCCTGGATCAGGGTGTCCTGGCCCTTGCGCCGCACCAGCCGGGAGACGCACACCACCACCGGGCGGTCCGTCAGGCCCAGGCGGGCGCGCACCTCGTCGCCGCCCGAGCCGGGGTGGAAGGTCTTCTCGTCGACGCCCGGCGGCAGCTGCGCCATCCGCGCGGCCGCCTGCGGGCTGAGCGCGCCGGCGATCCGGGAGCGTGTGTACTCGCCGAGGTAGGTGATCGTGTCCGTGGAGTCGCCGATCCGGCGCAGCAGCTGCCGGGCGGCGGGCAGTTGCGCCCAGCCGGCCTCGTGCCCGTGCGTGGTGGCGACCAGCCGTTCGGCGCCCGCTCTGCGCAGCGCCGGTGCCATCAGGCCGAGGGGGGCCGCCGCCCCGAACCACACCGAGGTGCACCCGTGCTCCCGCAGCAGCCCGACGGCCCGCCGGGTGGCGCCCGGTGTGGGCAGCAGCATGCTCGTGCGGTCCCGTACGACGGTGAAGGGCTGCTCGGCGTCGAAGGCGGCGGTCGCCGCCACGCCCTCCGGGCTCCGCTTCCAGGTCGACGCGTAGACGACCAGCCGCTGCGGGTCCAGCCGCAGCGCCATGTTGTGCAGAAACGCCTGGATGCCGCCCGGCCTGGGCGGGAAGTCGTTGGTCACGATCAGGGTCTTGCGCACGCCGCCGACCCTACCGAACCGCCCCGCACGGCCGTACGCGCCGGCAGGTGTGGCACGCTCACAGCTGTCGGGGACATCATGGCCTCCTCGACACGGCACGCGGACGGGCAGGGATCTGGTGAGGACGACGGGCGGGAAGTGGTCCCTGGCATGGCTGCCGGTGGCCTGGTGCCTCACGAGGCTGGTGCTGCTGCTGTTCGTGCTGAAGGTGTACGTCTTCCCGGGCCCGGACGTGACGAGCGACGTGTCCGTGATCTACCAGGGCTGGTACGACGTCCTGGCCGGCGGAACGTTCCCTCAGGACGATGTCACCTGGCAGTACCCGCCCGCCGCCGCCCTGGCGATCCTCTCCCCCGGTCTGCTGCCCTTCCTGCCGTACGCGACCGCGTTCTACGTGCTGGTCTGCGTCACCGACCTGGCCGTCCTGGCCCTGCTGGCGTACGCGGGCCGGCGTCCCGGCAGGTCGCTGCGCGGCGCCTGGGTGTGGGTGGCGGGCGTGCCGCTGCTCGGGCCGACGGTGTACGCCCGCTACGACGTGATGGTCACGGCGGTGGCCGTGGCGGCGCTGCGCGCGGGCGCCCGGCACCCCAAGGTGATGGGGGTGCTGGCCGCGTTCGGCGCGCTGCTGAAGGTCTGGCCGGCGATGCTCCTGCTGGCGGTCCGCCGGCCCGCCTCCTGGGTGTCGGCCGCGGTGACCGGCGTCGCGGTGACCGGCGTGTTCGCCCTGGCCGCGCCGGGGGCGTTCACCTTCCTGACCTCCCAGCGCGACCGGGGCACCGAGGTGGAGTCGCTGGGCGCGCTGGTCTTCCATGTCGCCCGGCACTTCGGCTGGCGGGGCGAGGTGCGGCTGAACTACGGCTCGATCGAGTTCCTCGGTCCGTACGTGAGAGAGGTGAGCACGGGCGCGCTGTTCCTGACGGGGGCGGCCTTCGGCTGGCTGGTGCTGTGGCGGCTGCTGGCCCGGACCTTCGAGGAGCACACGGTCGCCGACGCGGCTTTCGTGGCGGTGCTGATGTTCACCACCACCAGCCGGGTGATCAGCCCGCAGTACATGGTGTGGCTGGTCGGGCTGGCCGCGGTCTGCCTGTACTTCCCCGGGAGCCGGATGCGGCTGCCCGTCGGACTCGTCCTGGTGGCGTGCTTCGTGACGGTGCTGGAGTTCCCGCTCTACTTCGCCAACGTGGTGGCCAGCGACGGCCTCGGCCTGACCCTGTTGTTCCTGCGCAACGGCCTGCTGGTGGCCGCCGCGCTCCTTTCGGCCCGCGCCCTGTGGCGGGCGACGGTGCCGCGCACGGCCCCCGCTCCCGTGCCCGCTCAGCCCACCACCCGCACCGACGAGACCCCGGTCTCCACCTGAGCCGGGGCCCGCCGGAACAGCACGCCCGCCAGAGCGCACTGCACCGCCGCCGCCGCAGCCAGCGCGAGGCACACCCCGGGCAGCCCGAGCCCCGTCAGGCCGTACGCGAGCGCCAGTTGGACCGCCGTCCCGAGTACGGTCACGCGCAGCAGCCTCGGGGCGTCCCCGCCGCCCTCGAAAACCCCGCCGAGCGCGATGAGGCAGGCCATGAGCAGCAGGTAGGGCCCGACGCAGCGCAGGAACAGCACACCCTGGCCCGCGACTCCGGGTCCGACGCCGAAGGCGGCCAAGAGCCACGGGGCGGTGACGGCCAGCAGGACGGCGGCGGTGAGGCCCATGGCTCCGGAGACCAGCACGGCCTGCCGCCCGATCTCCCGCCGCGCGTCCCTGCCCTGACCCCGGGTGTGCGCGGTGTGGATGGACGCGGCCTGCCGGACGGCGTAGAAGGCCATGGTCGCCACGTACATGACCTTGTAGGCGATCGAGTACGCGGCCACCGCCGTCACCCCGAGCCGCGCCACGATCGCGACCAGGACCAGGGCGCCCGTCTGCCGCACGGTGAAGTCGGCGGACATGGGCAGGCCGGTGGTCAGCGTCCGGCGCAGGGAGACGGCCAGGGGCTCGGCCGGTGCCGCGCCGCGGGCGCCGCGCAGCAGGGCGTTGCGCCGGACGGCGACGAGTCCCGCCCCGAGCGCCACGGTCCGGCACAGCACCGTGGAGGCGGCGGCGCCCTGGACGCCGTAGAGGTGGATGAGGAAGGGGTCGAGGGCCAGGATCAGACCGTTGGACAGCAGGGCGAGTCGCATCGGGGTCCGGGTGTCGCCGGTGCCCTTGAGGATGCCGTCGACGAGTTGCTGGGCGAAGAAGACGGCCATGCCGGGCATGGAGAGCGCGAAGTAGGCGACGGCGAGCGGGAGGGCGGCGCCGTCGGCCCCGCCCAGCACCAGCCGGGCCAGCGGTTCGCGCCCCAGCAGGCCGCCCGCCACCACCAGGGGCGTGACTAGCGCCCACAGTGCCCAGCCGCCGCGCGCGGCCGCCCGTACGGCGGCGGGGTCGCGGGCGCCCCGGGCGTGGGCGACCAGCACGGTCGTGCCGGAGCCGAAGACCAGGGCGATGCCCAGCAGCACGTTCTCCGTGGTGGTCGCCACGGCCACGGCGGCCACGGCCGGACCGCCCAGCCGGGCGACCCAGACGGTGTTGATGATCCCGGCGGCGACGGACGCCAGGAGTGAGAAGTAGACGGGGCGGGCGAGCCGGAGGAGCTGCTTGCGGTGGGCGTTCACGGTGACTGTCCCCCTGAGGCCGAGCGAACCTCGTTTCGAGGTAGCTCGGTTAGAGGTAGCATGAGATGTCACGCCCCCGCAAGGAGGACGAGGAGGACCATGCTGGAGCTGTCGATCCTGGGCTTCCTGGCCGAGGAGCCGCTGCACGGCTATGAGCTCAAGGAGCGCATCAAGGCGCTGACCGGCCATGTCCGGCCGGTGAGCGACGGCGCGCTCTACCCGGCGATCACGCGGCTGGTCGGGGCGGGCCTGCTCGACCAGCGCACCGAGCCCGGCGTGAGCGCGGCCCCGCGCCGGACCCTCGCCCTCACCGGCGAGGGCCGCGAGGAGCTGCTGGAGCGGCTGCGCCGTCCGAAGCAGACCGAGATCACCGACCAGGTCCGCTTCAACACCGTCCTGGCGTTCCTGCGCCACCTCCCCGACCGGCACGAGCAGGCCGCGGTGCTGCGCCGGCGGCTGGACTTCCTCGAGACGCCGTCGAGCTTCTTCTACGAGTCCGGCAAGCCGGTCCGCGCCGAGGAGGCCCACGACCTGTTCCGCCAGGGCATGCTGCGGGTCGCCCGGGCGACGGGCGAGGCGGAACGGGCCTGGCTCCGGGAGGCCATCGCGCTGCTGGAACAGCCTGGTTGAGGCCGCGTGCGGCCCGGTCCGGCCACGGCACCATCAGCCGAGGGAAACCCGCGTGCGGCCGCGCCGCAGCCCGCTCGGCCGAGCCTGCGGCGGCCGGGTCCGCCGCGCCCGATCAGCCGAGCCGGACTCGAAGGCCGTCCGGCACCATGCCGCCCGTCAGCCGGGACGAGCCCGCGGGCCGACCAGCCGGCCCTCAGCCCAGCTGGACCCGCAGATAGTCCCGCCACTCCTGCGTGAAGGCCTCCGGCGTCGTCCCCAGCACTTCGCGCATCGCCTCCTCCACCGCCCCGGCCCGCTTCCGGTGCTCCCCGACGGCCCGGTAGAACTCGCCCAGCCGCGCCTCGCCCCAGCGGTCCGCGATCAGCCGGCACGCCGTCCAGCCGCTCTCGTAGGCCCGGGCCAGGCGGCTCGCGTCGCCGGTGAAACCGAAGTCCTTGTCGTCCGGGAGGGTGGATGGGATCCGGCCCTGGGTCACCGCGCGGGACAGTTCGGGCGCGGCCTCGCGCGGGGTGCGGCCGACGGCCCGGTAGCCGACCCAGTCGGCGTAGCCCTCGGACAGCCACAGCGGGGTGGCGGGGGTGGTGTGGGCGCGGGTGGCGACATGGGTCGTCTCATGGGTGACGACGACCTGCTCGCCGAGGGTGCCGAGGAGTGCGAACGCGTCCGGGTTGACGATGATGCGGTCAGCGGGCGCCTGCGCCGGTGCGCCCGTCTCACCCGTGGTGACCGCCGCGATCCCGCGGTAGGAGGAGGCGGGTGAGCCGAGCAGCCCCGCCATCCCCTGCAGCGACTTCGGTACGAGCAGGACGACGCGCCGAGCCCAGTCCGTGCCCCACGCCTGAGAGACCGCGGGCACCGCGCGGTCGGCCAGGTCCGCGAAGCCGCGCAGCGACCGGCCGGACCGCCCGACGCCGAGGACGAGGCTGCGCTCGCCCCGGACGACCTGTACGGCGCCCTGGTCCCACAGTTGCTGGGCGGACTTCTTCGCGGGCCGGTCGGCGTCGACGGACCACTGCCCGTCCGCGTCGCGGCTCAGCCGCAGGGTGCGGCCCGCCGTCACCGGCGCCCGGTCGTACCCCGCGACGCGGTAGCGCAGTTCGGCGTCGGCGGTGGCGGTGTCGCCGCTGCGGTGCAGGCCGGTCACGCGGTACGACCAGTCGGCCAGGGGCAGCGCGCGCACCTGGGCGAAATCCGCGCCCGTGCCCGTGCGCGCGTAGGCCCGTTCGTCGTGGTCGAGGACCGCGGCGGCGCGCCGGTCGAGGAGCCGCTGGACGTCGGCCGTGGCGCTGTCGGCGGCGGACCGGCCGCCGCATCCGGTCAGGAAGACGAGCAGCACGACGAGCGCCACCACCGGGGACCCCGACCTTCGACCAGCCACGTTCCCGATCGTACGGGCGCCGGGCCGCGCCGGTCAGACCCTGGTGACCGACGAGACGGGCATCATCCCGACCGGGTCGTAGCGCACGGGTGCGCCGGGGTAGGGCGCGTGGATGACCTGGCCGTTGCCCATGTACATCCCGACATGGCTGGCGTCGCCCCGGTAGACGACCAGGTCACCGGGGCGCGCCTCGGACAGCGGGACCTGCCGGCCGGCGAACCGCTGGGCCTGCGAGGTGCGCGGCAGGGCGACCCCGGCCTGCGCGTACGACCACTGCATCAGACCCGAACAGTCGAAGCCTGAGGGGCCGTTGGCGCCCCAGATGTAGGGCTTGCCGAGCGCGCTGCGGGCGGCGGCGACGGCGGCGGCCCCGCGTCCCGAGGCCGCGGTGGCGCCGCCGAGGCCGGGGATGCCGTCGCGGCCGGAGCGTGAGGCGCGGCCGAAGGCGTCGCGCTCACTGTCTGGAAGGGAGTCGAGCAGCCGCCGGGCCATGGCGAGTTTGTGCTCGACGGTCTTCTTGTGGGCGGCGACGGCCTTGCGGCTCTTCTCCAGTTCGCGGAGCTTGCCGGCGGCCTCCTCGCGGTCCTGGGCGAGTTCGCGCATGGCCTGCTGAAGCTCCTTCAGCTCACCGGCCTGGTGGGCCATGATGCGGTCCAGCCGGGAGGCCTTGTCGAGGTAGTCGTCCGGCTCGTCGGAGAACAGCAGGGCGAGGGACGGGTCGATGCCGCCCGACCGGTACTGGGCACCGGCGAGCGAACCGAGCGACTCCCTCATGGAGTTGACGCGCTGCTGCTGCCGGGCGATCCGGTCCCGGGCGGTGCCGACCTCGTCGCGCAGCCGGTCGGCACGCTCGCCGGCCTCGTTGTAGGCCTCGGTCGCCTTCTCGGCCTGCTCGTAGAGGCGGTCCACCTCGGCCCGGGTGTCGTCGTACGGTGCGGCCGCGGCCGGTACCGCGCCCAGGGCGGCGGCCGCGACGGAAAGGAAGCTGACCGCGGCACTGGCGCCCCGGTCGAACCCGGACGGTGCAAGGCGGCGATGGGACCCCACGGGAAGCCGCTCTCCTTCCGCTGGCGGACTGGGAAACGCGGCAGACAGTAGCCCCGTGACGCGCGGCCGCCAACGACCATCCGTGGGTACGCGGCACGACGCCCCGCCACTGACGCAGGTCACTGGCGGGGCGTGGGCTCACTCGAGGTTGCCGTGATTCGCCCGAACGGCCGACACGGTGTCCTGATCTCGGAGACGCCGGGGGCTCCCGGGCGCCGGGATCAGACGCGGACGCCGAACATGAACGGGCCGCCGATGGTGTCCATCGACTCGTAGCGGACGACCGTGCCGGTGCGCGGGGCGTGGATGATCTGCCCATTGCCGGCGTAGAGGCCGACGTGGTGCAGGTCGTTGAAGAAGAAGACCAGGTCACCGACCTTGAGCTGGCTGACCGAGTAGATCTTGGTGCCGTACTGGGCCTGCGCCTCGGAGGTCCGCGGGATCTGCACGCCGGCCGCGGCGTACGCCCGGGAGGTGAGGCCGGAGCAGTCGTAGGAGCTCATGCCGGTGGCGCCGTAGACGTAGGGCTTGCCGAGCTGGCTCTGGGCGAAGGCGTATGCCGCGGCGGCGCGGCCGGAGCCGGGCGGGACGTTGCCGGTGAGGGCGTCGCGCTCGCTGTCGCGGCTGGCGCGGTCCTGCTCGGCGGCGAGTGCCTGCTTCTCGGCGGCGGTGAGGCTGTTGAGCAGCTTCTGCGCGGAGGCGAGCTTGCCCTGGACTTCCTTCTTCTTCTTGCCGAGTTCGGTGCGGGTGGAGGCGAGGTCCTTGAGCTTCTCGGAGGCCTCGGCGCGCTCCTGGGCCAGTTCGCGCTGCTTCTCCTGGACCTTCTTCAGCGCCTCGACCTGCTGGCTGCTCAACTGGTCGAGCGTGGAGGCCTTGTCGAGGTAGTCGTCCGGGTCGGCGGAGAGGAAGAGCTGCACGGACGGGTCGATGGAGCCGGTCCGGTACTGCGACGCGGCCGCGAGACCCAGGCTGTCGCGCAGCTCGTTGAGCTCCTCCTGGCCGCGGGCGACGTTGTCCTGGATCGTGGAGATCTCCTTCTGGAGCTTCTCCTGCTTCTCCTTGGCCCCGTTGTACTTCTCGGTGGCCTGCTCCGCCTGCTCGTAGAGCTTGTCGACCTTGGCCTTGACCTCGTCCTTGCTCGGCTTCTCACTGGGGGCCGCGTTGGCGGCCTGCGAGCTGAAGGCGACGGCAGCTGCGGCGGCGGTGGTCAGCACGGTCACACGTGCGCGGCTCGGCTGCTTCGGACGACGGTGGGACGCCACGGGTGAAAAGCTCCTTCTGGCCCCTCCGCCGTCTCTCCCGATGAGTGATCACCCGAGCGGAGGTTCGGCCCGACCCTAGTGACCTTCCTGTGATCAGTTCAAATCCTCAGCTGAAAAATTGCGTCACGGTGAGCCATCTTTTCATCTTGACTCACAGGCGGTGAGCCCCGTTTGACGCGCTGTGCCACACAGGCACCATCAATTCGGGCATCAGGCCCGTAAGTTACAGATGGCACGAACGGCTGCTAGGGCCGCGAAAGGCGCTTCAGCAGCATCGCCGAGGCCACCGGGCGGGCGCCCGCGCGGGCCACGCCGTCGGCGACCTCGCGGTCGGTGGAGGCGACGATGACCGGCCGGCCGGGCGGTTCGGCGCGCACCAGCTGGCGGATCAGCTCGTCGGCGGTGACGCCCGGCTTCGAGAACAGCACCCGGACCCCGCGCGGCGGCGCGAGCAGGACCGGCGCGGCCAGTTCGGCCCCGTCGAAGACGCACGTCACCTCGGCGCCGCTCTGCGCGGCCAGCTGCGAGAGCTGCCCCAGCAGCCTCAGGCGCTGCTTCTCCAGCGGCATCTGCGGATAACCCGTCTTGGTGACGTTGTAGCCGTCGACGACGAGATGGGCCTGCGGCAGCGCCAGCAACTGGTCGAGGACCTGCGGGTCGTCCTCGGACAGGGCGCGGGCGGCGATGTCCTTGGGGCTCATCCGGCCCGGCTCGACGGCGTCCACGGTCTCGGCGGGCCGCACCGACACCGGCGGCAGGGCCAGTTCGCGCCGGAGCCCCTGGGTGGCGTCCAGCAAGGTGTCCAGCAGCAGCCGCACCCGCATGTCCTCGACGCTGCGGCCCTCGCGCGCGGCCCGGCGCGTGGCCTCCAGGGCGGCCTCGGTCTCCCCCAGCCGGGCCTTGAGCCGCCGGCTCTCGCTCTCGGCGGCGGACACCTGGGCCTGACCCTCGGCGCGGACAGCCTCGATCTCGCCGTGCGCCTTGCGCAGGGCGGCCTCGCCGCGCTTGACGTCGCTGAGGGCGGCGCGCAGCTTGCGGTGCAGCGACTCTGCTTCCTTCTTGGCCGAATCCAGCTCCGTGCGCAGCCGCTCCGTCTCGGCCCTGGTGTGGTCGCGGGCCCGGGCGAGCTCGGTGCGCAGCCGTTCCAGTTCGGCCCGGGTCTCCTCGTCGGCGCGCTCGGCGTCGGCCCGCTGGGCCTCCTCGCCGGCGGCGGTCACGAGCTTCACCCAGCCGAGGGGCCGCAGTACGTAGGCCGCGGCCGCCACGTCGAGCGGGTCCGCGGCCGGGGGCGGGGAGCCTGAGTCGAGGGCGCCGGTCAGTTCCGGCTGGGCCTCTCTGAGCTTCTCCCCGATGCGCTGCCGGAACAGCGGGTCGGTCTCCAGCGCCGCGGCCATGGCGTTGCCGGCGAACTTGGTCCGCCGGTTCGGGGCGAACCGGGCGTACTGCCTGAGCTGCGCGGGCAGCTCGCCGACCGTCAGTGAGCCGAAGCCGTCGGAGACGATCTGGACGACCCTGCGGCGCACGCCGTCGGGCAGCGGACGGTCGAGCACCTCAGCGGCGCCGTCGCCCGGCCCCCCGCCTGTGGTCTCCACCATCCGTCACACCCCAATGCCTGTGCGGGGCCAGCTCCCCTCAGGAGCCGGCACCCGGCCTGTCGACGAGTTCCACCTGGTCCACCGCGTTGCACCAGCGGCAGCGCACCGACTCGATGGTCTCACTGAGCACCTCGCGCTCCTCGACCTTGGGCTCTCCGGCCAGGTCGAGGTGGACGTACTCGACGACCTTCGACGAGCGGGTCACGTCGAACCTCGTGAGGTTGCCGCAGAGGGTGCAGCGCCACCGCGTCGAGGCGGTCGGCAGGGGAACCGTCATCGTGGCCTGTTCTCTTTCCTTCTAGTGTCCGTGACGCCACCGGCATCCCCGGTGCGTGTGGCTCGTAACCCTACGGCCTGGCGGGTCCTCGCCGCCCACGCGTCCACGGCGGCGAGGCGGTCTGTGCGGTTGCGTCCGGTTACGTCATGCTCTGTAGCCATGATCAGCAAGTGGAGCGCGTCGATCGTCCGGGCCGGCAGATCGGTCCGGGGGTCGTCGGCGCCGGTGACGTACGCACTGATCGCCCTGTGCTGCGCGGTCTTCCTGGCCGGCCCCGCCTCGGGGCTCGGTCCGGCGTACGGCACGGGCGACGAGCTGCTCGCCGCGCAGCGGGCCTATTTCCGGCACTGGGGCGTGATCCCCGCAGACCTGTTCGAGGGGTCCGCCGGATCGGCCCTCACCCCCGCGACGGCCCTCTTCGTCCACGGCAGCTGGGTGCACCTGCTCGGCAACATGCTCTTCCTCTACGTCTTCGGGGCGATGACCGAGGAACGGATGGGCCGGGTGCAGTTCACCCTGTTCTACGTCGGCTGCGGCTATCTGGCCCTGCTGGGCTACGCCGCCGTCAACGCGGACTCCGAGCAGTCGCTGGTCGGTGCCTCGGGGGCGATCTCGGCGGTCCTCGGCGCGTTCCTCTACCTGTTCCCCCGGGCCCGGGTGACCAGTCTCCTGCCGTTCCTCTTCTTCCTGCCGGTGCGCTTCCCGGCCTGGGTCGTGCTGCCGTTCTGGGCGGCGCTGCAGTGGCTGGCGGCGGGGCGGGCCTCGGACGGGCCGGGCGTGGCCTACCTCGCCCACCTGGTGGGCTTCGGCCTGGGCTTCGGCTACGCCTCGGTCCGCTACGGCCGCCCGACCGGCCCTACTAGAGTGAAGCCCGCCCCTGCTCCGGCCCCCGAGGGAGAGAACCAGCCGTGATCACCGCGATCGTCCTCATCAAGACCAGCGTGGACCGGATCCCCGAGATCGCGGAGTCGATCGCCGCGCTGGACAACGTCAGCGAGGTCTTCTCCGTCACCGGCACCTACGACCTGATCGCGATGGTCCGGGTGAAGGACCACGAGGACCTGGCGGAGGTCATCCCGGGCCGGATCAGCAAGATCCCCGGCGTGGAGGGCACGGACACGCACGTGGCGTTCCGTACGTACTCGCAGCACGACCTGGAGGCGGCGTTCTCGATCGGGCTGGACAACTAGAGCGTGTCCAGCCTGCCCGGCCCCGGATGAAGAGTTCTTCATCCGGGGTTCATCATGCGCTCCGGGTTCCGTCCGCAGGATCAGGCACATGGCATTCTCCCGTCGTATGGCCGCCCTCTCCGCGGTCGTGCTGATCCCGCTGGGCATCGCCGCGACCAGTTACGCCCTCGCGGACAGCCCCGAGGCGCCCAAGGTCCCGTCCCAGCGGGTGGAGCTGGACCGCAGCACACCGCCCCCCACCTCCACGCCCGACCCCACCCCGAAGCCCACGCCGGGCGACGAGGTCGTCTCGCGGCCCCCGGTGACCGACAGCTCAGCGAGTGACGATGACGACGACGACCGCGGCCGGGGCACCGGGGACGACGGACCGGGCGACGACGACGGCGCCGGCTCTGACAACTGACCCCGGCCGCCGGCGCGTCTCCGCCCGGGTCCGCATCCTGCTGTGGCTGCTGCTCGTGATGGCGGTCGCGCTCGCCTCCGTCGCCATGACCACCCGCTCGTTCCTGCTGCGCGACGTCGACAGCCGGATCAACCGCCTGCTCACCCAGGAGACCGGCGAGTTCGCCAACTTCGAGGAGCGGGGCGGGGATCCGCGGACGGGCCGACCGTTCACCGACGCTGACCGGCTGCTGACGGTGTTCCTGGAACGGCAGAACCCCGACGCGGACGAGGAGCTGATCGGCCTGGTCCGGGAGGCGGACGGCACTCCCCGGCAGATCCGCCAGCGGCACGACCTGCCCGTCTCCCTGCCCCTGCACGAGGACCCAGGCGCCAAGCGCGCCGTCTTCGACTCGCCCGCGTCCTCCGGTGTGCTGCACCGGCCGCAGGGCGAGATCCGGTGGGCCAAGGTCACCGTGGCCCAGCAGGGCCGGGAGCCGGACGCCGCGTTCGTCGTCGCCTTCCATCCCCAGCGCGAGCAGGCCCGCGTGAACAGCATGTTCCGCACGCTGCTCGTCATCTCCGGGGTCGCCCTGCTGCTGACCGTCGGCATCGCCTGGGCGGTCGCCGGGCGGATCCTCAAGCCCGTGCGGGTGGTGCGCACCGCGGCGGCGCAGCTCACCGAGCAGGACCTCACCCGGCGGATCCCGGTGCACGGCAACGACGACATAGCGGCTCTCGCCGAGACGTTCAACGGCATGCTCGACCGGCTGGAGCGGGCGTTCGCCGCCCAGCGCGAGTTCGTCGACGACGCGGGGCACGAACTGCGCACGCCCATCACCATCGTGCGCGGCCATCTGGAACTGATGGGCGACGACCCGGCCGAGCGCGAGGAGACCGTCCGGCTGGTGACCGACGAGCTGGACCGGATGAGCCGCATCGTCGAGGACCTGCTGCTGCTCGCCAAGGCCGAACGCCCCGACTTCGTCTCCCCCGAGCCGGTCCAGGTCGCCGAACTCACCGCCGACGTCTACGTCAAGGCCCGCACGCTCGGCGAACGCGACTGGCGGCTCGCCGAGGTCGCCGACCTGGAGGCCGAGCTGGATCCGCAGCGGATCACCCAGGCCATGGTGCAGCTCGCGCAGAACGCCGTGCAGCACACCACGTCCGGCCAGACCATCCGCATCGGCTCCCGCACCGACGGCCCGCACCTGGAGCTCTACGTCGCCGACTCAGGGCCCGGGGTGCAGCCCCAGGACACCGAGGTGATCTTCGAGCGCTTCCGGCGCGGCACGGCCCGCCGCGGTGCCCGGGGCTCCGGCGCCGGGCTCGGACTGTCCATCGTCAAGGCGATCGCCGAGGGCCACCGGGGGCACGTACGGCTCCGCGGCACTCCCGGTGGCGGCGCCACCTTCGCCCTCGTTCTGCACGCCCCCCGGGCACCGGAAGGGAACCCCACGTGAACCGCATCCTCATCGTCGAGGACGAGGAGCGCATCGCCTCCTTCGTGGAGAAGGGCCTGCGCTCCAACGGCTTCACCACGACCGTCGTCACCGACGGCGACGCGGGCTACGAGTACGCCCTGACCGGCGGCTTCGACCTCGTCGTCCTGGACATCGGGCTGCCCGGCCGGGACGGCTTCACGATCCTGCGCGAGCTGCGCGAGGCGCGGGTGACGGTGCCGGTGATCGTGCTGACCGCGCGGGACTCCGTGCGGGACACGGTGGCGGGCCTGGAGGGCGGCGCCGACGACTGGATGACCAAGCCGTTCCGCTTCGAGGAGCTGCTGGCCCGGGTGCGGCTGAGGCTGCGGACGGCTGCGCGGGCTCCGGAGGTGACGGTCCTCAGGTCGGGCTCCCTGAGCCTCGATCTGCGTACGCGGCGTGCCCGGTCCGGGGAGCGGACGGTCGACCTGACGGCCCGTGAGTTCGTGCTGCTGGAACTGTTCCTGCGGCACCCCGGGCAGGTGCTCTCCCGGGAGCAGATCCTGTCCCATGTGTGGGGGTACGACTTCGATCCGGGGTCCAACATCGTGGACGTGTACGTGCGGACACTGCGGAAGAAGCTGGGGGCGGAGCGGGTGGAGACGGTACGGGGGATGGGGTACCGGCTGCCGTGAGTGCCACTCGATCACCGCTGCCGGGTGCGGGTTCGTCGTGGTTGTTCGCGCAGTTCCCCGCGCCCCTGAGGCACCGTGGTGAAAGTCCCTTCATGTGGAACTCATCGACGACTCACCGCCCGGGCGGATTCTCGACGGCGTGGCCCTGAACCTGCGAACCACTGCCTCTCTGTGCGCGGCACTGACCGTCTGCCTGCTGCTCGCGACCCCCGGGAACTTCCCGGGACTCGGTGCCGACGCCCGTTTCACGCTCGCCGTGTTCGTACTCGCGACCTGCGCCTGGATCGGGACGTCCATCGACGACACCTATATCGCGCTGGGCGCCGGGCTCGCCCTCACGGTGACCGGCGTGATCAGCAGCGACACCCTGTTCGGCACCCTCGGTGACGCCACGGTCTGGCTGCTGATCTGTGCCTTCGTGCTGGCGGCCGCGGTGAGCCGGACCGGGCTCGCGGGCCGGGCCGCGGTGTTCCTGGTCAGTGGGGCGCGCACGGTACGGCAGCTCGTGCACCTGACGACGGCCGCCCTGGTCGTGACGGCGTTCGCGGTGCCCGCCACCTCCGGCCGGGCCGCGCTCGCGCTGCCGGTGTTCCTCGCGCTGGCGAAGGTCCTCGCCGACCGAAAGCGACTGGTCGTGATGCTGGCGCTGCTGTTTCCCACCGTGATCCTGCTGTCGGCGGTGGCGACCCTGATCGGTGCCGGCGCGCATCTGATCACCGTGTCGGTGCTGTGGGAGGCGACCGGGCAGCACATCGGCTTCACGGAGTGGCTGCTGCTGGGCCTGCCGCTGGCCGTGGCCTCCTCGCACCTGGCCGCCGAGCTGGTCCTGCTGACGACGACCCGGCGGGCGGACCGCCGCGGCCCGGTCCACATCACGCCCGAGCAGATCCAGCAGCACAGCGAGCAGCCGGTGACCGGCCCCTGGAGCCAGGCCGAGAAGCGCTGCGCCCTGCTCATGGCCACGGTGGTGCTGCTGTGGTGCGGCGAGCCGCTGCACCGTGTGCCGCCCGCGCTGGTCGCGCTGATCGGCGCCGTCATCGCCGCCTCGCCCGCCCTCGGCACCGTCCGCCTGAAGGACGCGCTGAAGACCGTCCCCTGGTCGCTGCTGCTGTTCATGGCGGCGACGATGGCGATGGGCGTGGCGCTCGCCGACTCGGGAGCGGCGACGTGGCTGGTCTCCGGACTGCCGGCGGGCGGGACCCCGGTGGTGTTCCTGGCGGTCGTGATCGCGGTGAGCACGGCCGCCCACCTGGTCCTCCAGTCCCGCTCCGCCCGCTCCTCCGTCCTGGTCCCGCTCGTCGTGGCCGCCTCCGTCGGCGTCGGCGTCAACCCGGTCGCCGCCGCGCTCGCCTCCACCGCCGCCGCCGGCTTCTGCCACACGCTGCCCGCCTCCGCCAAGCCGGTCACGCTCTTCGCGAAGATCCCCGGCACCCCCACCTACACCCCGCGCGACCTGCTGCGGCTGTCCGCCGTCCTGGCCCCGCTGACCGCCGCGCTCGTCCTGCTCTTCGCCGTCGCGGTGTGGCCGCTGCTCGGCGTCTCCGTCACCCGTTAAGGAGCCCCACCCATGCTGAACCGTGTCGTCGTAGCCCCCAGCGGTTTCAAGGAGTCCCTGTCCGCCGAGGCCGCCGCCGAGGCCATCGCCGCGGGCGTACGCCGGGTCCTGCCCGGCGCCGAGCTCGACCTCGTCCCGCTGGTGGACGGCGGCGAGGGCACGGCCGTCGCCCTGGCCGCCGCGACCGGGGGCCGGCTCGTCACCGTGCCCGCCACCGGCCCGGTCGGCGAGACCGTCGGCGCCCACTTCGCCCTGCTGGGCTCCGGAGACACGGCGGTGGTGGAGATGGCGGCGGTCGCGGGCCTCTCCCTCGTCCCGCGCGACCTGCGCGACCCGGGCGCCACCACCACGTACGGCGTCGGCGAGCTGATCCGCTCCGCGCTCGACGCGGGCCTGAGGCGGATCCTCGTCGGCTGCGGCGACTCGGGCACCTCCGACGGCGGCGCGGGCGCGCTCCAGGCGCTCGGGGCCCGGCTGCTGGACGAGGGAGGTGAGGAACTCCCGTTTGGGGGCCGGGAGTTGACGCGACTGCACCGTATCGACCCGAGAGGCCTGGACCCCCGCCTGGCGGAGGTGGAGCTGCTCGTCGCCTGCAACCCGTTCAACGTGCTGTGCGGCGAGCGGGGCGTGGCCCGGGTCTTCGGCCCGCAGAAGGGCGCGACGCCCGAGCAGGTCGAGCAGCTGTCGGCCGGGCTGGAGAACTGGGCCTTCGTCCTCACCCGCGACGTCGCCGTCCCGGACACCAACCTGCGGTACAGCCCCGGAACCGGAGCCTCCGGCGGGCTGGGCGCCGGCCTCGCCGCCCTCGGCGCGCGTCTCCTCCCCCGCTTCGACGTGCTGCTGGACCACCTCGACCTGGACGCCCGGATGGCCGGCGCCGACCTGGTGATCACCGCCGAGGGCGCCCTGGACCACCAGACGCCGCGCGGCAAGGTCCCCGCCGAGGTGGCCCGCCGGGCCAAGCTCCACGGCCGCCCGGTCCTGGCCCTGGCGGGCACGCTCGGCGAGGGCGCGCACGAGGTGCCGGGCGTGGACGCCTGCCACGGCATCCTGCCCGCCCCCATGGAGCTGGCCGAGGCACTGCTGCGCGCGAGCGAACTGCTCACCGATGCCACGGAACGCGCCCTGCGGATGATCGTCCTCGGCGCGCGGCTGCCCCTGACCCTCGAGGCGGTTCAGGCGGAGGTGTCCGGCACGCAACGCCCGTCCTCCGTACGGTAGTTCCACCGCGCCCCGTCCGTCACGAGTTCCCGCACGGCCCGCACGAACCGCTCCACGTGCTCATCCGGCGTACCCGCACCGAAGCTGACCCGGATGGCGTTGAGGGACTTCTCGCCGGGAGCCGCCTCCGGCGACCCGCACTCGCCCTGCGTCTGCGGGTCACTGCCGAGCAGCGTGCGCACCAGCGGGTGGGCGCAGAACAGCCCGTCCCGGACGCCGATGCCGTACTCGGCGGAGAGCGCGGCGGCGAAGTGCGAGCTGTTCCAGCCCTCGACGACGAAGGAGAGCACACCGACGCGCGGGGCGTCGTCCCCGAAGAGGGACAGGAACCGCACCTGGGGGACGTCGGCGAGCCCCTCGCGCACCTTGGCGACGAGGTACTGCTCGCGGGCGACGAGCGTGTCGAAGCCGGCCTCCGTCAGTGCCTTGCAGGCGGAGGCGACGGCGTAGGCGCCGATGACGTTGGGCGATCCGGCCTCGTGACGGGCGGCGCTGTCGTGCCACTCCACGTCCACTCCCCCGTCCGTGAGCCGGGTGACCTTGCGGCTGGCGCCGCCGCCCGCGAGGTACGGCTCGGCCTCGCGCAGCCAGTCGGCCCGCCCGGCCAGCACGCCGGAGCCGAAGGGCGCGTACAGCTTGTGCCCGGAGAAGGCGACCCAGTCGACGTCGAGGTCGGCGACGGACACGGGGTGGTGCGGGGCCAGCTGGGCGGCGTCGAGCACGATCCGGGCGCCGTGCGCGTGCGCGGCCGCCGCGAGTTCCCGTACGGGCCACAGCTCGCCGGTGACGTTGGAGGCGCCGGTGACGCAGACGAGGGCCGGGCCGTGCGGGTCCCTCCCGGCGAGGGCGCGCTCCAGAGTCTCGACGGCCTGACGGGGGCTGCGCGGGGCGTCGAGGTACGTGACGCGGGCGTCGCGCCAGGGCAGCAGGGAGGCGTGGTGCTCGGTCTCGAAGACGAAGACCTGGCAGCCCGCCGGGAGCGCGGCGGCCAGGAGGTTGAGGGAGTCGGTGGTGGACCGGGTGAAGACCACCTGGTCGCCGTCCCGGCAGTCGAGGAACTCCGCGACCGTCCGGCGGGCGTTCTCGAACAGGTCGGTCGACAGCTGGGACAGGTACCCGGCACCGCGGTGGACGCTGCCGTAGTACGGCACGTAGGCGGCGACGTCGTCCCAGACCCGCTGGAGCGCCGGGGCGCTGGCGGCGTAGTCGAGCGCGGCGTAGGTGACCTCGCCACCGGTGACGAGCGGAACGGTGACATCCGCACCCAGAACGGGCAGCGGGGCACAAACGGACGGGGCGGCGGCAACGGTGGAGACAGACATGACGGAACTCCCGTGAAGTCAGGTGGAATCCGCCCGCGAGCACATGGCTCAAGCGGGGGTGAAGGAAAAGGGGTGCGGAGGCGGGGCTCTGCGGCCCTATCGCATTCGCTGGTTCACGAGAGACTCCTCGTCACGCGCTTGCCACAGACCTCGCTGCCTGCGGCCTGGTCTTCACCCGGGGCACCCCGCCACGGACGGAGGGTTGCCGGACAGTCGGCCGGGGCCTCATGACTGTCACTCATGACCTGGAAAGGAACCTACGAGAACGATCGAGGTCCCGCAACCCGCGTCCGGATCGCGGGACACCCGGCGTCAGAAAGGCCCTACGCGTTGCTCGCCGCCACCCACCGCTCCAGGGTCCGCTTGGCGGCCCCGGAGTCGATCGATTCGGCCGCCTTCGCCATACCGGCACGGATCTGCTCGGCCAGCGTCCCCGGGCCGGGTTCGAGGGCCACGAGAGCCGCCGCCGAGTTCAGCAGGACAGCGTCGCGCACCGGGCCCGTCTCGCCGTCCAGCAGACGGCGGGCGACCTCCGCGTTGTAGGAGGCGTCGGCGCCGCGCAGGGCCTCCACGGGGACGAGTTCGAGGCCCACGTCGCGCGGGTCGAAGGCCTTCTCGGTCACCTTGCCGTCGCGGACGACCCACACTCTGGACGTGGCGGTGGTGGTCAGTTCGTCGAGGCCGTCGTCCCCCCGGAAGACCAGGGACGAGTGGCCGCGCTCGGCGAAGACGCCCGCGACGATCGGTGCCATGCGCGGATCCGCGACACCGACGGCCTGGGCGCGTACCTTCGCCGGGTTGGTCAGCGGACCGAGGACGTTGAAGATCGTCCGGATGCCCAACTGGCCGCGCGCCGCGCCCGCGTGGCGCATCGCCGGGTGGAACTTCGCCGCGAAGCAGAAGGTGATCCCGGCCTCCTCGGCGACCTGGGCCACCCGGTGCGTCGGCAGCTCCAGATTGACGCCGAGCTTCTCCAGCACGTCCGAGGCGCCGGACGCCGACGACGCCGCGCGGTTGCCGTGCTTGACGACCTTCGCGCCCGTGCCGGCGATGACGATGGCCGACATCGTGGAGATGTTGACGGTCTTCGCCCCGTCGCCGCCCGTGCCGACGATGTCGACGGCCGGGCCCGGCACCTCGATCACGTTCGCGTGCTCGTACATCGCGCGGACGAACCCGGCGATCTCCTCGACGGTCTCGCCCTTGGCCCGCAGCGCCACCACGAGCCCGGCGATCTGGGCGTCCGTCGCCTCGCCGCGCATGATCAGGTCCATCGCCCACGCGGTGTCGTCGGCGGTCAGGTTCCTGCCGTCCAGCAGACCGTTCAACAGCAGGGGCCAGGAGCGGCCCGCCGCGGTGTCGCCTCCAGCGGGGGTCACAGCGCTCATAAGCCGCTCCAGGGTCAGGCGTCCCGCACTACGGGACGAGAGTCTCAACGAGGTCCACCCTATCCAGCCGCGGGGCACCGCGAAGGGCCCCGTCCGAACACCGGACGGGGCCCTTCAGTGGCGTGGCGAAGCAGTGATCAGTGGTGGCCGTGGCCGCTCGTGATCTCCCGGTACTCCTCGGCGGTCGGCTTCGGGATCTGGGCTCCCTCGCCGTAGTAGGACTCGCTGAGCTTGGCGCGCAGCTTCTCGGAGCCCTTCACCTTGCGCTCGACACCGTTCTCGTCGACCGTCGGGCCGATCTCGACCGGCTGGTACTGCTCGTGGGCCGTGAGCGTGTACATCTGCTCCTGGCTGAGCGGCTCGTGCACCTCGATGAACTCACCGTGCGGCAGGCGCTTGATGATGCCCGACTCGCGGCCGTGCAGCACCTTCTCCTTGTCGCGGCGCTGGAGGCCGAGGCAGATGCGCTTGGTGATGATGAACGCGACGACCGGCCCGGCGAAGAACCCGATCCGGACGAACCAGGTGACCGCGTTGATCGACAGATGGAAGTGCGTGGCGACGATGTCGTTGCCACCGCCGATCAGCATGATCATGTAGCCGGTGACCCACGCGACACCGAAGGCGGTGCGCGTCGGGGCGTTGCGCGGCCGGTCCAGGATGTGGTGCTCGCGCTTGTCCCCGGTGACCCACGACTCGATGAACGGGTAGAGGGCGATGATCCCGAGGAACAGGCCGAAGAGGACCAGCGGGATGAACACGCCCAGGACGAGCGTGTGACCCCAGAGGTTGATCTCCCAGCCCGGCATGGCCCGGACCAGACCCTCGGCGAAGCCCATGTACCAGTCGGGCTGCGCGCCCGTCGACACCTGGTCGGGCCGGTAGGGGCCCAGGACCCAGATGGGGTTGACGGTCGCGACGCCGGCGATGGCCGCGATGACACCGAAGACCAGGAAGAAGAAGCCTCCGGCCTTGGCCATGTAGACCGGCAGCAGCGGCATGCCGACGACGTTCTTATTGGTGCGTCCGGGACCCGCGAACTGCGTGTGCTTGTGGTAGAAGACCAGGATCAGGTGGCCGACCACGAGCCCGAGCATGATGCCCGGCAGCAGCAGGATGTGGATCGAGTAGAACCGGGCGACGAAGTCGGTGCCCGGGAACTCCCCGCCGAACAGGAACATCGAGATGTACGTGCCGACGATCGGCACGGACAGGATCGCGCCCTGCGTGAAGCGGACACCGGTGCCGGAGAGCAGGTCGTCCGGGAGCGAGTAGCCGGTGAAACCGGTGAACATGCCCAGGACGAACAGCAGGAAGCCGAACAGCCAGTTGATCTCGCGCGGCTTGCGGAACGCGCCGGTGAAGAAGACGCGCATCATGTGCACGAACATGCCGGCGAGGAAGATGATCGCCGCCCAGTGGTGGATCTGCCGGATGAGCAGACCGCCGCGCACGTCGAAGCTGATGTCCAGCGTGGAGGCGAACGCCTCCGACATCAGCTGCCCCTGGAGCGGGACGTAACTGCCGTGGTACTCCACCTCGTTCATCGACGGGTGGAAGAACAGCGTCAGGTACACACCCGTCAGGATGATGATGATGAAGCTGTAGAGGCAGATCTCACCCAGCATGAAGGACCAGTGGTCCGGGAAGATCTTGCGCATGTTGGCCTTGGCCAGGGAGTAGATCCCCAGGCGGCCGTCGGCCCAGTCGGCGACCCGCTCTCCGGCGGGCGCCTTGCGGCGTGTCTGTGCAGTGCTCATCCGCGCTCCCAGAAAGCAGGGCCGACGGGCTCTTCGAAGTCGCCGAGCGCCTCGAGGTAGCCCGCGTCGTTCACGCCGATGCGGAGCTGCGGCAGAGCGTGACCAGCGGGACCGAAGATCACTCGGGCACCGTCGGAGAGGTCGAAGGTGGACTGGTGGCAGGGGCAGAGCACGTGGTGCGTCTGCTGCTCGTACAGGGAGATCGGGCAACCGACGTGGGTGCAGATCTTCGAGTACGCGACGATGCCCTCGTGCGACCACTCGAGCTCGCGCTTGTCCTTGATGTTCTCCGGCTGGATCCGGACGATCATCAGGGCGGCCTTGGCGATCTCGTTCTGGAACTCGTGGTCGTGCTCCTCCAGGCCCTCGGGCTTGGCGAAGGTCAGCGAGCCGACCGCGACGTCCGACGGACGCAGCGGCTCGTTCGTGTTCATGTTGACGAGCAGCTTGCCCTTGGACCAGAGCGTGTGACGCAGCTTGTCCTCGGGCAGCGGGCCGAGGTCGCGCAGCAGCACGACACCGGAGAGCGGCACCAGCGTGAGCGCGCCGAACATGGTGTTGCGGATCAGCTTGCGGCGGCCGAGCGCGGACTCCTTGGCGCCCTGCTTGAAGTCCGCGAAGACCTTCTCGCGAACTTCGGGCTCCGCCTCGATCGGGTGCCGCTCGTCGGCGATCTCCACGTCCGACATCAGGGTGCGGGCCCAGTGGACCGCGCCCGCGCCGATGCAGAACAGCGCGATGCCGAGCGTCATGCCCAGCGCGAAGTTCAGCGCGCTGATGTGACCCAGCGGGAAGATGTAGACCGACTTGTCGACCGGGATCGCCACGAACGCGGCGATGAAGGCGATGGTGGCCAGCATCGACACCGTGAACATCAGGGCGACCGAGCGCTCGGACCGCTTGGCGGCCTGCTCGTCGACGTCCTGGATCCGGTGCTCGTGGGGGGGCAGGCCCGGGTCGGCGAACGGGTGCTCGTCCGCGGGGCTCAGCGCCCCGTGCCCGTGCTCGTCATGTCCTGCGGTCTGCTCGGACCGCTCAGCAGGCAGGTTCTCTTCTGGAATGTCTTGGCTACTCATGACTTCTTGGCCTTTGCGGTCCGGGCGGCGACCCACACGGCGACGGCGATCAGCCCGCCCAGACCGAAGATCCAGCCGAACAGGCCCTCGCTGACCGGCCCGAGGCCGCCGAGCTCGAGACCGCCGGGGCTCTCGGACTTGCTGCTGTTGACCGCGTCCAGGTACGCGATGATGTCCTTCTTGTTCTTCTCCGAGAGCGTGGTCTCGGGGAAGGACGGCATGTTCTGCGGGCCGGTCTCCATGGCCTCGTAGATGTGCTTCGGGGAGACACCCTCGAGGTCCGGTGCGTACTTGCCGTGCGTCAGCGCACCGCCCTTGCCGGTGAAGTTGTGGCACTGCGCGCAGTTGGTGCGGAACAGCTCACCGCCCTTGGCGATGTCGGCACCCTGGGGGCCGTACTGCTCCTCGGTCGGGATGGCAGGACCGGCGCCCAGCGAGGCGATGTAGGCCGCGAGCTGGTCGATCTCGGCCTGGCTGTAGATGTTCTTCTTCTTGGGGACCTGGGGGCCCTGGGAGGTGGCGGCCGGCATACGGCCGGTGCCCACCTGGAAGTCGACGGCGGCGGCGCCGACACCCACCAGGCTCGGCCCGTCGGAGGTGCCCTGACCGCCGGTGCCGTGGCAACTGGCGCAGCCGACCGAGTAGAGCTTCTTGCCCTCCTCGATGGTGAGGGACTGGGCGGTTTCGTCGGCCTCAGCCTTGCTCGTGGGTGCGAACACGGCGTACAGCCCCCCGCTGAAGAGCAGCGCGAGGAGTAGGACGACGACCGCCGCCAACGGGTGGCGTCGTCGTGCGGAGAGCTTTTTCACGGATTACCCCGGTGTCAGGATCTTCTGCGTCGGTGCTTCTGGGATGCGTGCCTCGTCGGGCGCGCGCTGCGGTCCCGCTACTTGATCATGTAGATCGTGGCGAAGAGGCCGATCCAGACGACATCGACGAAGTGCCAGTAATAGGACACGACGATCGCGGCGGTCGCCTGCTCGTGGGTGAACCTCCGGGCCGCGTAGGTCCGGCCCAGGACCAGCAGGAAGGCGATGAGACCGCCCGTCACATGCAGGCCGTGGAAGCCGGTGGTCAGGTAGAAGACCGAGCCGTACGGGTCGGAGGACAGGGACAGGCCCGCGTCCTTGACCAGCTCGGTGTACTCGAAGACCTGACCGCCGATGAAGATCGCACCCATCACGAAGGTGACGATGAACCACATCCGCAGCTTCTTCACGTCACCGCGCTCGGCGGCGAAGACGCCGAGCTGGCAGGTGAGCGAGGAGAGCACCAGGATCGTGGTGTTCGTCGCCGAGAACGGGAAGTTGAGATGGGCAGCCATCTCCTTCCAGTGATCGGGACCCGTCACCGATCGCAGGGTGAAGTACATCGCGAAGAGGGCCGCGAAGAACATCAGCTCGGAACTCAGCCAGATGATGGTTCCGACGCTGGTGAGGTTCGGCCTGTTGACCGACGGGTGCGCGTGCCCGGTTTCTACTGTCGTTGCTGTCGCCACGACCGACATTATGTCGGTCGCTTATCCCGCCCTCACTCCGGGGGGTGCCGTTCGGAGTGTCTGAGCCGGTCGTACCGGTGTTGACGTGGTGTTCAAGGGAGTAGCATCCGGCCCAACGGGCCTGTCCTTACGACGCTGACGTCACGGAGGAACAATGCAGCCGACCGCCACGGTGCTGGTCTACAGCGACGACTCCAACACCCGCGAGCAGGTGCGGCTCGCCACGGGACGGCGGCCGGCGCCGGACGTTCCCCTGGTGGAGTTCGTGGAGTGTGCGACTCCTGACGCGGTGGTCAGGGAGCTGGACCGGGGTGGGATCGACGTCTGTGTGCTGGACGGTGAGGCCGTGCCGATGGGGGGCATGGGGCTGTGCCGGCAGATCAAGGACGAGGTGTTCGACTGTCCGCCGGTGTTGCTGCTCATGGGGCGGCCGCAGGATGCGTGGCTCGCGACCTGGAGTCGCGCTGAATCGGCGGTGACGTTGCCGGTGGATCCGGTGGAGTTCGCCTCCGCTTTGGCTTCCCTGTTGCGGTCGCGGGCGGCTTTGAACGCCTAGGAGCTCGGGACGTCCGGTGGTGTGGCGGCCTGCGGGTGGTGTGTGGCTTGTCGCGCCCACGCGGCGGAGCCGCATATCGACACAGCCCCGCGCCCCTTCAGGTCAGACGCTCTGCGGGCGTAGACGGGCTCTGTCGGCTGCCGTCGGGTCCTCCGGGGTGCCGGGTGTCAGGGCGCTGCCTGCGCGCCACTGTTGCCACTCGAGGTTCCAGTCGCCGAAGCCGTTGCCGAAGGGGGCCATCGTCTCGCCGGCGGAGTTGATGACCTTGACGATGTCGCCCTCACGGACGTTCTCGTAGAACCAGGCGGCGTTCTCCGTGCTCATGCCGGTGCAGCCGTGGCTGACGTTGGCGAAGCCCTGGGAGCCGACGGACCAGGGGGCGGCGTGGACGTACTCGCCGCTGTTGGTGACCCGCACGGAGTGGTGGACGACCAGGTCGTAGAAGTCGGAGGCGCCGATGCTGGCGCTGGTCATGCGGACGGTGCCCTCCTTGGCCAGGACGACCTTGACGCCGTTGCGGGTGTCGTAGCCGGGCATGCCCGTGGTGACCGGGATCTGCCGGACGATCTCGTCGTTCTTGTAGACGGTCATCCGGTGGGCCGCGGCGTCCGTGACGGCGATGACCTTGTCGGCGGTCTTGATCGTCAGCGGCTTGGCCTTGCCGCCCCGCATACGGTCGCCGATCTTGATGCCGTCCAGGTTGCTGCGGACCTGGACGGTGGCCTGCGCGGGCCAGTAGTCCTTCGGGCGGTAGTGGAGCTTCTTGTCGTCCACCCAGTGCCAGGCGCCGTCCGCGGCGGGCATGGAGGAGACCCTCAGGGCCCGTTCGACGACGGCCCGCTGGGACCTGTCCTTGACGGGCCGGCTCAGTTCGGCCGTGATGGGCTGGCCGACGCCGTAGGTGCCCGCCTTGGGGCCGAAGGTGACGTTCAGGCGCTTGGTGGCGGTGGGCTTGCCGGTGTCGAAGGTGAGGACCTTGCGGCCGGGCGCCCCGTCCTCGTCCTCGGTGCTCACGCGGACCGTGTAGCTGGCGTTGGCGGCGAGCGGTGAGGTGCTGTGCCAGCGGCCGCCGTCGGCGGAGAGTTCGCCGGCCACGTAGCGCCCGGAGGCGTCGTGGGCCGTGACGTCCGTTATGCGCCCGTCGGAGTCCTCGGCGACCACTTCCAGGGGCTTGTCCGGGTCGGCCTTCTTGCGGCCCTGTGAGGGGGCGTTGAAGGAGATCTGGTCCGCCGCGTCGTAGGGGCGGTGGGAGAGCGGGTTGCCGTCCGAGCCGCAGGCGGTGACGCCCGCGCAGAGGGCTATCACCAGCAGCGTGCAGCTCACGACGGTGCGGGGGCGGGAGATCGCTGTGTGGCTCATGACCTCACGCTAGGAAGCCACGTCAACTGCGGCACGCCGGGTGACTCGTACGAGTGACACCGATTGCGGCAAAAGCAGGGGCCCGGACGCTCCTTGCGGAGTGTCCGGGCCCTGGAGCGCTCGGCTCGTGTTATTGGGTGCGGTTCTCACCGCGGTAGTACTCGAAGACCCAGCCCCAGACGCCGACCAGGATGATCGGCAGCGAGAAGTACATCAGCCACCAGCCGATCGCGATCGACAGGAAGGCGAGGGCGCCGCCGATGGCCAGGGAGAGCGGCTGCCAGCTGTGCGGGCTGAAGAACCCGACCTCGCCGGCGTCGTCCGCGACGTCCGCCTCCTTGTTGTCCTGCGCACCGACGTCGACCCGCCTGGCCGTGAAGCCGAGGTAGAAGCCGATCATGATGCACAGGCCGAAGGCCAGGAAGAGGGCCGTGGTACCGGCCGGCTCCTTCGACCACACGCCATAGACCACAGCCATGGCGAGGACGAAGACGCTCAGCCACATGAACATCTTGCCCTGGATCTTCACTTGCCGGCCTCCTTGCCACCAGCGATGGCCTTCTCGCCGTGACCGACGTTCTCGAGCTGGTCGAGGGCGGCGATCTCCGGGTGGTGCAGGTCGAACGCCGGGGATTCACTGCGGATCCGCGGCATGGTGATGAAGTTGTGCCGCGGCGGCGGGCAGGAGGTCGCCCACTCCAGGGAGCGGCCGTAGCCCCACGGGTCGTCGACGCCGACCGGCTTGCCGTACTTGGCCGTCTTCCACACGTTGTAGAAGAACGGCAGGATCGACATGCCGAGCAGGAACGAGCTGATCGTCGAGATCGTGTTCAGCGCGGTGAAGCCGTCGGCCGCGAGGTAGTCCGCGTACCGGCGCGGCATGCCCTCGGCACCCAGCCAGTGCTGGACCAGGAACGTGCCGTGGAAGCCGATGAACAGCGTCCAGAAGGTGATCTTGCCGAGGCGCTCGTCCAGCATCTTGCCGGTCCACTTCGGCCACCAGAAGTGGAAGCCGGAGAACATCGCGAACACGACGGTGCCGAAGACGACGTAGTGGAAGTGCGCCACCACGAAGTACGAGTCGGAGACGTGGAAGTCCATCGGCGGCGAGGCCAGGATGACACCGGTCAGACCACCGAAGGTGAAGGTGATCAGGAAGCCGGTCGCCCAGAGCATCGGCGTCTCGAAGGACAGCGAGCCCTTCCACATGGTGCCGATCCAGTTGAAGAACTTCACACCGGTCGGGACCGCGATCAGGAAGGTCATGAAGGAGAAGAACGGCAGCAGCACACCGCCCGTGACGTACATGTGGTGCGCCCATACCGTCACGGACAGACCCGCGATCGCGATGGTCGCGCCGATCAGACCCGAGTAACCGAACATCGGCTTGCGGGAGAAGACCGGGATGACCTCGGAGATGATCCCGAAGAACGGTAGCGCGATGATGTACACCTCTGGATGGCCGAAGAACCAGAAGAGGTGTTGCCACAGCAACGCGCCGCCGTTGGCGGAGTCGAAGACGTGCGCACCGAACTTGCGGTCCGCCTCCAGCGCGAACAGCGCAGCCGCCAGGACCGGGAAGGCGAGCAGGACCAGCACACCGGTCAGCAGCACGTTCCAGGTGAAGATCGGCATGCGGAACATCGTCATGCCGGGGGCGCGCATGCAGATGATCGTGGTGATGAAGTTGACCGAGCCGAGGATCGTGCCGAAGCCGGAGAAGGCCAGACCCATGATCCACATGTCGGCGCCGATGCCCGGGGAGCGGACCGCGTCCGACAGCGGGCTGTAGGCGAACCAGCCGAAGTCGGCCGCGCCCTGCGGGGTCAGGAAGCCCCCGACGGCGATGAGCGAGCCGAACAGGTACAGCCAGTAGGCGAACATGTTCAGCCGGGGGAACGCCACGTCCGGCGCGCCGATCTGCAGCGGCATGATCCAGTTCGCGAAGCCGGCGAACAGCGGCGTCGCGAACATCAGCAGCATGATCGTGCCGTGCATCGTGAACGCCTGGTTGAACTGCTCGGTCGACATGATCTGCAGACCGGGCCGGGCGAGCTCGGCGCGCATGAACAGCGCCATCACGCCACCGATGACGAAGAACGCGAACGACGTCACCAGGTACAGCGTGCCGATCGTCTTGTGGTCCGTCGTCGTCAGCCACTTGACCACGACGCTGCCGCGGTTCTGGCGCCTGACCGGCAGCTCGTCCTGGTAGTGGGACCCTGCTGCCGCGGCACCCTGGGGTTCGTTGAGGATGCTCACAGGTTGTTCGTCTCCCGGTTCTTCTCGTGGCTCGTCTGCGCGATGCCGGCAGGAACGTAACCGTTCTGCTGCTTGTCCACGAGGTCCTTGAGGTGCTGCTCGTAGCGCTCGGGGGAGACGACCTTCACGTTGAACAGCATCCGAGAGTGGTCGACGCCGCAGAGCTCGGCGCACTTGCCCAGGAAGGTGCCCTCCTTGTTGGGGGTCACCTCGAAGGCGTTGGTGTGGCCCGGGATGACGTCCTGCTTCATCAGGAACGGCACCACCCAGAAGGAGTGGATGACGTCACGCGAGGTGAGGACGAAGCGGACGGTCTTGCCCTTGGGGAGCCAGAGCGTCGGACCCGGGTTGTTGGTCTGCGGGTTCCGGGTGCCGGGGGTACCGCAGTCGTAGACGCCGCCGGCACCTGCCGGGAAGTCCTTCTTGAACCGGTCCGGGATCGCGTCGAGCTCCGGGGACTTCTTGGCGTCACCCGTGGAACCGGCGACCGGCTCGATGTAGTTGAAGCACCAGCTCCACTGGAAGCCGACCACGTTGACCGTGACGTCGGGCTTCTTCTTGAGGCTGAGCAGCTCGGACTCGTCGCGGGCGGTGAAGTAGAACAGCACCGAGACGATGATGAGCGGGACCACGGTGTACAGCGCCTCGATGGGCATGTTGTACCGGGTCTGCGGAGGAACCTCGACCTTGGTGCGGCTGCGCCGGTGGAAGAAAGCACTCCACAGGATCAGACCCCACACCAGCACGCCAACGGCGAGCGCAGCCGCCCAGGACCCCTGCCACAGGGAGAGGATCCGCGGAGCCTCTTCCGTGGTCGGGGTGGGCATACCAAGGCGGGGGAAGTCTTCCCAGTTGTACGAGCAACCGGTGGCTGTCGCCAAGACCAGGCCCGCGGTCAGTGCCTGCAGCAGCTTCCGCCGCATCGGGCGCCGCGGCGAGCGGTCGGAGCCGTTGGGACTCACGTAGCGCCTTCCCGAGAGTCTCGCCCGCGCGGATCGGCTGCGGCCTGGCCTTCTCGCTGGTCGGTCGCCGCCCTGCGTCGGGCAGGGGTTTGGATGTTTATGCGGACCAAACCCTAGCCGACGCCCTCCGGGGGTTCTCGGGGAGGGGTGCCTACTGAGTCGGGGTGTTCGCTTGATTGGCGGGTGCGGCATTCGTCGTGGCCGTTCGCGCGGTTCCCCGCGCCCCTGAGGGACGTCTCCCTGGTCGGCGTTCTAGCGTTGGGGTGTGGCCTACTTCGATGCTGCTTCCGCTGCTCCGCTTCATCCGATCGCCCGGCAGGCCCTTCAGGCCTCCCTCGACGAGGGGTGGGCGGATCCCGCGCGTCTGTACAGGGAGGGGCGGCGTGCCCGGATGTTGCTGGACGCGGCGCGGGAGGCCGCTGCCGAGGCCGTGGGGTGCCGGCCGGACGAGCTGATCTTCACCTCGTCCGGAACACGTGCCGTGCACACGGGGATTGCGGGGGCCTTGTCCGGGCGGGGGCGGATCGGGCGTCACCTGATCGTGTCCGCGATCGAACACTCTTCCGTACTGCATTCGGCGGAGCTCCACGAGTCCGCCGGTGGGACCGTCACGCAGATCGCGGTGGACCGCACCGGACGGGTGGAGCCGTCGGCGTACGGCGACGCCCTGCGCGCGGACACGGCGCTGGCCTGTCTGCAGTCGGCCAATCACGAGGTGGGGACCGAGCAGCCGGTGGCCGAGGTGGCCGAGGTGTGCCGGGCGGCGGGCGTGCCGCTGCTGGTGGACGCGGCGCAGTCGCTGGGGTGGGGGCCGGTGGAGGGCGACTGGTCGCTGCTCACGGCCAGCGCCCACAAGTGGGGCGGCCCTTCGGGGGTCGGACTGCTCGTCGTCCGCAAGGGTGTGCGATTCCCGCCGCAAGGGCCGGTGGACGAGCGGGAGTCGGGGCGGGCGCCCGGTTTTGAGAACATCCCGGCGATCGTGGCGGCGGCCGCGTCGCTGCGCGCCGTACGCGCCGAGGCCGCCGAGGAGGCCCCGCGGCTGCGGGAGCTGACGGAGCTGATCCGGGTGCGGGTGCCGCAGGCCGTGCCGGACGTCGAGGTGGTCGGCGACCCGGCACGCAGGCTGCCCGGCGTCGTCACCTTCTCCTGTCTCTATGTCGACGGGGAGGCCCTGCTGCACGAGCTGGACCGGGAGGGTTTCTCCGTCTCGTCCGGATCGTCCTGCACGAGCAGCACGCTGACGCCGAGCCATGTGCTCCGGGCGATGGGCGTACTCAGTGAGGGAAATGTGCGGGTTTCGCTGCCGGTGGGGACGGCGGAGGAGGAGGTCGAGCGGTTCCTGACCGTGCTCCCCGGGGCCGTGGCGGCGGTGCGGGAGAAGCTGGGGGCGCCGGTGGCCACGCAGGCCGCCCGCGAGGAGGACGCCCTGGTCGTGGACTCCCTCGGGAAGCGCTGTCCGATTCCGGTGATCGAGCTGGCCAAGGTCATCGGTGACGTGCCGGTGGGCGGCCTGGTCCGGGTGCTGTCGGACGACGAGGCGGCGCGGCTCGACATCCCGGCGTGGTGCGAGATGCGGGGCCAGGAGTATGTGGGCGAGGAGCCGGCGGCCAAGGGAACGGCGTACTTGGTCCGCCGGGTGAGCTGAACGCCCCTCTTTCAGGGGCGCGGGGCTGTGTCGATGTGCGGCTCCGCCGCGTGGGCGCGACCAGCCCCCGCGCCCCTGCAGACGACAACGGTCAGACCAGGTGCGCCTGAACCTCCGCCGCGGCCTCGTCCCCGTACGCCTTGGTGAACCGCTCCATGAAATGCCCGCGCCGCAACTGGTACTCCTGCGTCCCCACCGTCTCGATGACGAGGGTCGCCAGCATGCAGCCGACCTGGGCGGCACGCTCCAGGGAGACGCCCCACGCGAGGCCCGAGAGAAACCCGGCGCGGAAGGCGTCGCCGACGCCGGTCGGGTCGGCCTTGCGCTCCTCGTCGGGCGTGCCGACCTCGATCGGGTCGTCGCCGACCCGCTCGATGCGCACGCCCTGCGCGCCGAGGGTGGTCACCCGGTGGCCCACCCTGGACAGGATCTCCGCGTCGGTCCAGCCGGTCTTGGACTCGATGAGGCCCTTCTCGTACTCGTTGGAGAAGAGGTACGTCGCCCCGTCCAGCAGGATGCGGATCTCCTCGCCGTCCATGCGGGCGATCTGCTGGGAGAAGTCGGCGGCGAACGGGATGTTCCGGGAGCGGCACTCCTCGGTGTGGCGGAGCATGGCCTCCGGATCGTCCGCGCCGATGGAGACCAGGTCGAGACCGCCGACACGGTCGGCGACGGTCTTCAGCTCGATGAGGCGGGCCTCGCTCATGGCGCCGGTGTAGAAGGAGCCGATCTGGTTGTGGTCGGCGTCGGTGGTGCACACGAAGCGGGCGGTGTGCAGCGTGTCGGAGATGCGGACGGACTCCGTGTCGACGCCGTGCCGGTCGAGCCAGGCCCGGTACTCGTCGAAGTCCGCGCCCGCGGCACCGACCAGGATCGGGCGGGTGCCGAGCTGCCCCATTCCGAACGCGATGTTCGCGGCGACGCCGCCGCGGCGTACGTCGAGCTTGTCGACCAGGAACGACAGCGAAACCGTGTGCAGTTGGTCCGCTACGAGCTGGTCGGCGAAGCGGCCGGGAAACGTCATGAGGTGGTCGGTGGCGATGGAGCCGGTGACTGCGATGCGCACGGCGTGGACTCTCCTGTGGGAGGCGGACCTTGACGCCTCACGCTATCGGGTGGACGGGGTCGCTCTGAAGGCATGGAAACTACCCGATAGTAGATCTTTCTCCGTGAGGCCCGGCGTGCCTACGGTGCGGATATGACGAACCTCAAGGTCCAGGTGCCCGTTCCGGTCGATCTCGAAGGCGACCTGGCGTCGCTGCCGGGCGACGGCGCCCGGATGGCACCCCACTGGGCGGCTCCTGACCGGGTCGCCTCCCGGCCGGTCTCCCCGGCTCTGATCCACGGTGTGACCGTCCCCCCGGCGTCGGCGCGGCTGCTCGACGCGATGTCGGACTACGGGGACTGAGCGGCGCGCTGCAGGGAACCGCGCGCTCCCCCGCTGCGTCCCATCGCTGTCCCCCGTAAAGGGGAGGCGGGATACGACCCGACAGCTGCCCGTGTCGGACCGGGCCGGGTCCCATGGGACAGCTGTGCAGCCGAAGGAGCGATGCGGTGAACACCGAGCGACCCGACAACGACGACGACGCCAGGGAAGTGGGCGGCGCCGGATCCGCCGACGCCCCGGAGGTCGAGGAGCGGGGTTCGGCGGACACCCCTGAGGCCGTGAAGGCCACTGAGGCCACAGAGACCGACGAGGCTCCAGAGGCTCCTGAGGCTGCGGAGACCATCGAGACCGCCGAGGCCTCCGGGACGCCGGGTGATGACGTGCCGACTTCGAAGTCGGAGCCGGCGGACGACGCGCCCGCGGCGGCCGAGGAGACGGACCAGGCGCCCTCGGCGGCCGAAGAGACGGACGAAGACGCGGACCGAGACGCGGACCGTGCCTACTCCCAGGAAACCGGCGGCCCGGCCCCGGAAGCACCCGAGGAAACGCCCCCCGCCCCCGAAGGCGACGTGCCCCGCGACGAGGAGCACCCGGTCCGTCCCGGCGGTGGGCGGTCGCGGACGCCCGCGATCATCGCCTCCGTCGCCGCCGCCGTACTGCTGATCGGCGGTGGCGGGGCCTGGCTCGCGGCCAACGCCTCGGGCGGCTCCGGTGGTGGTGGCGGTTCGACGCCGGGCGCGCCCGCCGGGGACGGCACTCCCCCGCCGCTCGCGCTCGACGGGTACTCGGAATCGACGTCGGGCGGTGGCAACGGTATCGCGCCCGGTGAGCCGAACCCCTACGGCGCCACCTACCGGGTCGACGGCCCGCTCCCGGACGGTCCCGGCGAAGCCCCGGTGTACCGGGCGCGGGGCGAGGTCACCAAGGAGGACGTGGCCCGGCTGGCGAAGACCCTCGGGGTCGAGGGGACTGCGGTGGCGCAGGGCGAGGCCTGGAAGGTCGGGGCGGGTCAGGACGGTTCGGGGCCGAGCCTCCAGGTGAACAGGCAGGCGCCGGGAGCCTGGACCTTCAGCCGGTACGCCCCGGGCACCGACAACTGCAAGGGGACCGACACCTGCACCGCTCCGCAGCACGGCGGCAACCCGGTGAGCGAGGCGGAGGCCGAGAAGGCCGCGGCGCCCGTGCTGAAGGCGTTGGGTCAGGACGACGCGAAGCTCGACGCGAGCCAGGTCATGGGCGCCCAGCGGGTGGTGAACGCCGCTCCCGAGGTCGGCGGACTGCCGACGCACGGCTGGACGACCGGGGTCACGGTCGGCGCGGACGGCGAGGTCGTCGGCGGCAGCGGTCAGCTGAAGACGCCGGTGAAGGGCGACACGTATCCCGTGGTCGGTGCCGGGGAGGCGTTGAAGCTGATGGAAAAGCGGCCGACGGGTGACCACCGCATGGGCATCGGCGGCTGCGCGAGCCCCGTGCCGCTGAAGGACCGGCTGGAGCAGCCCTGCGGGTCGTCGGCGAGCGGCGCTCCCGCGCAGGACGCGGTGACGGTGCGGAACGCGGTGTTCGGGTTGGCCTCGCACTTCGTGGACGGGCGGCAGGCGCTGGTGCCGTCCTGGCTGTTCGAGGTGACGGCGCCGGGCGCGAAGGACCCGTTCACGGTGACGTACCCGGCGGTCGACCCGAAGTACCTGGCCTCCGCTGCTCCGAGCGAGCCGGGCGGGCCGAGCGACGAGCCGACGTCGGCTCCCGAGCCGCGTGACGTGAAGGTGGACGGCTACCGGGCCGAGGGTTCGGAGCTGACCGTGACCTTCACGGGCGGGGTGTGCTCCGACTACGACGTGAAGGCGAGCGAGAGCGGGGACGAGGTGAAGGTCACGGTGACCTCGACCCCGTGGCAGGGCAAGGTCTGCATCATGATCGCGAAGCAGTTCCAGAAGACCGTGCAGCTGGACGAGCCGCTCGGCGACCGCGCGGTCGTGGGCTCGGACGGCAAGGGCGTCCCGCTGGCCAGGGAGGGCGCACGACTGCCGGCTCCCCCGACGCACGCGCGGTAGTACGGCACAGCGCGAAGGCGGCGGTCCCCTATGAGGGGGCCGCCGCCTTCGTCATGTCCGCGGCCGCGGGAAGCGGCTCGGCGGGCTCAGCTGAAGGAGTCGCCGCAGGCGCAGGAGCCCGTCGCGTTCGGGTTGTCGATCGTGAAGCCCTGCTTCTCGATCGTGTCCACGAAGTCGATCGTGGCGCCGCCCAGGTAGGGGGCGCTCATGCGGTCGGTGACGACCTTCACACCGCCGAAGTCCTTCTCGACGTCACCGTCGAGGGAACGCTCGTCGAAGAAGAGCTGGTAGCGCAGGCCGGAGCAGCCGCCGGGCTGGACGGCGACGCGCAGCGCGAGGTCGTCGCGGCCTTCCTGGTCGAGCAGGGTCCTGACCTTGTCCGCGGCGGCGTCGGTCAGGATGATGCCGTCGCTGACGGTGGTGGTCTCGTCCGATACGGACATCTACATCTCTCCCGGGTTGTACGGAGACTGCTTGCCGACGGGTGCAACCGGCGGGGCCGCGGATTCATTCCGGGCCGGGCGCTCGATCTCGGCTCCTCTTCATGCTCGCACACGCGCCCGGAACCGGAAAACGGCTCTTTCCCGGCGTTCCCGGGAATGAACGGCGGCTCACCGGGATTCATGTCACACAGACGCTATGGCCATCGTCAAAGTGACGTGAAGCGGTTATGATAAATAGCGTCAAATCGACGAAAAGTCGCGGAACAGAAAGGGTGCGTGTCGTGACCACCGCCCAAACCCAGGAGCTCGACGTACAGCCGACGCCCCTCGCCCTGCTGCTCCTCGGCCGTGAGGCCGACCCGAAGAGCGAGCGGGGCGTGGAGTGTCCAGGCGACCTGCCCTCGCCGTCCGACCCGGACCTGGTGGAGCGCGCCCGCAAGGCGAAGGAGAAGCTCGGGGACAAGGTCTTCGTGCTCGGCCACCACTACCAGCGCGACGAGGTCATCCAGTTCGCCGACGTCACGGGGGACTCCTTCAAGCTGGCCCGGGACGCGGCGGCGCGTCCGGAGGCCGAGTACATCGTGTTCTGCGGTGTGCACTTCATGGCGGAGTCCGCGGACATCCTGACGTCCGACGACCAGAAGGTCGTCCTGCCCGACCTCGCCGCCGGCTGCTCGATGGCCGACATGGCGACGGCCGAGCAGGTCGCCGAGTGCTGGGACGTGCTGACCGAGGCCGGGATAGCCGAGCAGGTCGTGCCCGTCTCGTACATGAACTCGTCCGCCGACATCAAGGCGTTCACGGGCAAGCACGGCGGCACGATCTGCACCTCCTCGAACGCCAAGCGGGCCCTGGACTGGGCCTTCGAGCAGGGCGAGAAGGTCCTCTTCCTGCCGGACCAGCACCTCGGCCGCAACACCGCCGTGCGGGACATGGGCATGTCCCTGGAGGACTGCGTCGTCTACAACCCGCACAAGCCGAACGGCGGGCTGACGGCCGACGAGCTGCGCGCCGCGAAGATGATCCTGTGGCGCGGCCACTGCTCGGTGCACGGCCGCTTCAGCCTGGACTCGGTGAACGACGTGCGCGAGCGCATCCCGGGCGTGAACGTCCTGGTCCACCCCGAGTGCAAGCACGAGGTCGTGGCCGCGGCGGACTACGTCGGCTCGACGGAGTACATCATCAAGGCCCTGGAGGCCGCCCCGGCCGGCTCCAAGTGGGCCATCGGCACGGAGCTGAACCTGGTCCGCCGCCTGGCGAACCGTTTCGCGCCCGAAGGAAAGGAGATCGTCTTCCTCGACAAGACGGTCTGCTTCTGCTCGACCATGAACCGCATCGACCTCCCCCACCTGGTCTGGACCCTGGAGTCGCTGGCCGAGGGCAACCTGGTCAACCGCATCGAGGTGGACAAGGAGACCGAGGCGTTCGCGAAGCTGGCGCTGGAGCGGATGCTGGCGCTGCCGTAGACGGACACCGGGCGTAGGGGCGTGGCGGGGCCCGGCCACTCGACTGGTCGGCCTCGCCCCGCCGGTCTTCCCGACGTCATGCCCCTGATAGCTGTCAGTAGACCGGGCTCTGAGGACTGGACGCAGCCCGGTCCAGTCCGGTGAATTCGGCGAGCAGCGCCTCACATCTGTCGGCGCCGCCGAGGTTGGACCACAGCGGTGCCTCGTCCACACCGTGCTCGGAGGGGCTGCCGATCAGTTCTTCGTATGCCGTGAGCGCCGCACGTCGGCAGGCCACCGACTCGGTCAGAGCGGAGAAGCTGCCCGTAGCGTCCGCCACCGAGTCAAGAGCGGACGCGAGGGCGCTGAACGCGAGCACCCGGTCCGGTTGCCCGGGCCCCACCAGGTCAACGGCGGTGCGGAGGAGCTCGAGTGCCTCGTCGAGATGGTCTGGTTCACTCGTGGCGTCGTGCAGGGCAAGCAGCGCGTTGACCATGTTGATCAGGATGTTGGCCCGGGTCGCGGAGTCGTCCGTCGCCTGCGCGAGAGCCGAGCGGGCGACGTGCAGCGCCTCCTGCAGAGTCGCGGGGTTGCCCGTGAAGTCGTAGAGCGTCCTCAGCCCGTAGGAGAGGTTCGACAGGCAGGTCGCCCGATGGCCGGGGGCCACTACGGCGTTCGCGGTGGACCGGAGGAGTTCCACCGACCGGTCCAGGACGTCCCTCGCACCGGTCACCTGGAACTCTTCCAGTAGGTCCAGGGCGAAGTCGTGCGGTTCCAGATGGGATTCCTCCGCACGCGACCGTTCGTACGCGGTCCGCAGCTCCGCGGGAACGGCTTCCGGGTCTTCCTGATGGACGGGATGCAGGAGTTCCGCGGCGAGGGCGAGATACTGGCGATCGATGCCCTGCGGCAGGACCAGGTAGCGCTGCCAGCACAGCCGGCCTGTGGCGCGCAGCACGTCGAGATCCGCGCCCCCTTCGGAGACGAGATCCAGGAGAACGTCCAGCGCCGCGGATGCTTCGCTCGACAGGACGACGGATGGATCCGAGGACCGTTCAAACATTCCTGGGTGTCGATCATCACCTGTTCCACCGCCACTCGCGCCACCCAGTAGCGCTCCAGGTCCGCGGGGGTACCGGTCGCCGCCCGCGCGGCGAGGATCTCCAGTTCCTGGACGGCCCGCAGGTAGCGGTCGGTGTGCGTGAGGGCGTCTTCGACGCGCAGCCCGGGCAGCGGCACCGGCCGGAGCTCGTTCGGCGTGAGGACGAGGGCGTCACAGGTCCACCGGCTGGCGTTGAGCATCACGACGGGGCCGCCCGCCGCCGACGACAACAAGCTGGAGAGGCCGGTGGGACGCATGAAGTCACGGAAGCCGGGCCGCTCCCGGATCTCGTCGAGCAGTGCCACTCATTGCGCCGCCAGCGCCGTCCTGCGCAGGGCGCGATCCGAGGGCGTGGCCGGATCGTCAGCCACCATGGGCGTCACCCTGTCCTGGTTGAGACTCTGCAGCCGCGCACATCACGCTCCTCCTAGGGTCCGATGTGAATGTACGAGGCCCACGTGGCGAGGGGCGCCGGGTTCGCGCCGGCACGGAGTTCGGTGATGGCGTCATGCAGCGCCACGGCTGCTTCGGAGGGGTTCTGGCCAAGACCGGAGTAGACCGCACGAGCCACCTGCGGGGCGATCGGGTCACGAACGGACCAGAGGGTGCCGATGACCTGCCGGTAACCGGCCATGTGAAAGGCCGCCGCCACATGCATGGCCTCATCGGCGACATCGACGCGGCCGCGCGCCGTATGGCAGGCGGACAGGAAGGCCAGCTCCGCGCCCGCAACCGGCTCGGCGGCGATGTCGAGGACCGAGAGGCGGCCGTCGCCGAGCACGATGCCGCTCCGCGTCGGGTCGGCGGGATCGTGTGTTCCGTGACAGGCGAAGTGAGCCCAGGGGTGGTGCCGCATCGCCGCCTTCACCCGGTCGCACCGGGCCTGATCGTCCTGGAGCACGAGAAGGTCGTCGCCGAGTTGCTCTCGCAACGTCTCCAACTCCCGGGGAACGGCGGGCAGATCCCCCAATGCCTCGTCCGCCGACTGCGGAGTACGGCTCATCCCGACCGCGAGTACCCGGCGGCTCCCCGGGGCGGCAGGTGGCCGGGAGCGCGCGTGGATCAGCGATCCGAGGGTCGGTGTGTACGAAGAGATGACACGGTCGGCCGTCGTGGGGCCACCCGGGTGGTGCCCGGCCGCGTGCAACGGCAGCAGTCCGAGCGGGCCCGTCGGGCACCACCAGATCCTCGGCAGCCCGGGCTCCGCCGCCGAGTCACGGGGGAACACGGTGTCGAGCACGGGTGCGACGATCTGGTCCCACAGCCACTCGGTCGTCGCCAGCAGGGTCTGCCGAGAGTGGATCAGCCACTCGGGATCCACTGGGCCCGCACCCGTGCCGGCCGTTGCCTGGACGAAGGCATGCGCCCGATGAAGCACCTCCTCGAAGTCAAGCGTCGGCAGCGGTACCACCAGCACCTCGTCCCGGCCCGGACGCACCACGAGCGCGTCACAGCGGTATCGGCTGACGTTGACGACGACCACCGGCCCTCCGTCCGCGGCCCGCTGGAGTTCGGCGAACCGGGGGATGCGCAGAAAGGTGTCGAAGCCGGGCAGCGTCCGGATCCGTTCGAGGAACTCGGCGTGCCGCTCGGCCAGCCGGAGCCGCTCGGCCAGCGCTGCGGGAGCGTACTGCGAGGCTTGCTCGCCGAGGTCACGCGTCGAGGTGTCGTCGAAGTGCACGACGTTCAGGTCGAGGAGTCGGCAGACCTCGTTGAACTCCTCGGCGAGGCGGGGGTGTTGCTCGCTCAGGGCGTGCCAGTCACCGCGGGTCTCCATGAGATGCGCCCAGAGCACCGACCGGCCTTGCTCCAGCAGCCGTAAAGCCTGTTCCGGGGCACCCCGCATGAGGGCTGCCGCGGCGGCGTCGCTCGCCAGCCCCGGGAACCGGCCCAACTGATACAGCTGGGAGAAGCGGTCCAGCCCTCGCCAGGCGAGTCGCGGCACGAGTTCCTCGATGGCGATGCGATAGCTCTCGGCCGCGTCGGCCTGCCCGCCCCGCATGCACAGATCAGCGTGCGCCACACGTGCGCTCAGGCGCAGGTTGGTGGGTGCCCACGCCTGGTCGGCAACCTGCTGGAAGGTCTGCACCGCCTGGCGCAGAAACCGCGGGTCGCCATCGTGGTCGAACCGTGCCCGCAGCGCCTGGGCGAAGTTGAAACGCAGGCGTGAGGCGACCGGGCTGTCCTGGGAAGCGGAGTCCAGGCAGGCCCGGAACACTGAGAGGGCCTCGTCCAGAGCGCCCTGATCATTCCTCCGGTGGAAGCGTTTCATCAGACTGTGCGCAAGGTTGGACTGGCGCCCCGGCAGGTCCGGATGCCGCGCCGGGGTGGCCTCCACCGCGGCCCGGGCGGCCCGGATCGCCTCGTCGCCTCGTTCGGCGTCTGCGCCGTAATCAGACCAGAGGCTCAGCGCGGTAGCGAGGTTGGCCAGGTAGGTATGGTGCGCGGGGTCGTCGTCTTCCGCGCACTCCACCGCCTTACGAGCAAGGAAGACCGCCGTCTGCGCCATGTCGGACGCACCCGTGACCTCGGCCTGCAGGCGTGCGGTGACCGAGTTGTTGGACAGCACTGTCGCGTTGTCCATCCCACCGGTCTGTATCGCGGTCATCCCGTGCAGCAGCGCGGCACGCAGGTCGTCTCGACTACCGGTGCGCTCGTAACGCATGCGCAGCGCGATCATCAGATCGGTGAAGATCATCGCCCGGCTGGGATGATCGACGGGAGTCTCTTCGGACGCCCGCTGCCCCGCCTCGATCGCCCGGTCGAGGTCGTCGCCCGCGCCTGTGGCCGCGTGGCGGACGCGCAAGGCGGCGGCCAAGTTGCCGATGTGCACGGGCCGTTCCTGGTGCCGGGGCGCTGTCGTGGCGACGGCGGCCCCGGTCAGTCTGATCGCCTCGTCGATGTCGCTGATGTCTCCGTACCTTGCGAACCGGGCCCGGTAGCGAACGCCGAGAGCGGCCAGGAGGTCGGGTTGGTCCGGCGCGGCCCGGGCAAGGCCGATCGCACGGTCGAAGTCGGCGGGGTCGCCCCGGCGGTCCCATCGTTCGAGGAGGAGCACGCCCAGGGACGCCGACACCGCGGGCGCCAGGTCACCGACGGAGGGCATGTCCAAGGCGCCCTGGAGTGATGCTAGTCCGTCCTCCAGGTCGTCCTCGCTGTGCGTACGGTGGTAACGGCCCGTCAGCATGACACCGAGATTCCATGCGAACTGGATGCGATGTGAGTGGTCCGGGCCGCCCGCCTCGATCGCCTCTCGCATGACGAGGATCCCGGCATCACTGTCGGCGAGGTCTTCGGACAGGGCGAACCGCTGGTGAAGCGCGGCACCGAGATATCCCAGGCAAAGACACCTTGCTTCACCCGTGGCCATGGCGACCGCCCGACGACCGATGGCAACGGCCCGGTCGGCGTCCTCGAGTCTGTTCGTACGCTGTGCCCGAAGTGTCGTCATCGAGCAGACGTTCGCGAGGTAGGTGGCCCTCTCGAGTGGGGTGCCGGCCGCGTCGGATGCCTGCTGGAACAGGTCGATGGCGGCGTCGAGCGGGCCGAGGTCGCCGCTGCGGAAATGGCTGACGAACAGGTGCATGGCCCGCTCTGCCAACTCCTGCGGACTGTCCCGTAGTCGCTGCTCCCGGAACACCGCCTCCAGCTCGGCCGGGACCAGGTCCGGCCGTGTCGCTCGGACCAGCTCGAACAGGCTGAACGCGATCCGGTAGTCGCTGTCTCGCGTCCCAGGCGGCACCTGAGCGCTATGGCGGGCCCAGTGCAACGAGGCGACCACATGGACCACTTCCACCTCGTACGGAGGGCCGGCCGACTGCATGAGTCCGCTTGCCTCGTTCACCGCTCGGTCATCCAGCACCTGGCTGTGGTCTCCGGCGGCGAACGCGCGCAGACGCCGGCGCAGCGCCCCCATCAAGTCGTCCCTCAGCGTGGCAACTCCTCGCGCCTGGATGTGGGAACCCGCTGACAGTGCGCGAGGCCCACTCGTAGGCTAGCCACCTTTGGCGGCAACATGTGATGTTCTGCAAAAACAGGTGGGTAATGGACGAACCAGAGGCTCGCGCCCTGCTCTGCCGACTTCTTCCGAGCCTGCGGGCGAGGGCGGAGACCGGGCGCTGGACCGGCAGACTCGAGACGATCCTCACCTCCGTGCGGGACGGAGGTTCGGCGACGGAGGCTCTCACGAGGCTCGGCTTCGAATCGCCGGCGGGCGAAACACGTGGCGCCGAGCGAGGCGGCCCCGGCCCTCACGCCCTCTGGGGCGGTAGCCCGGCAGAGGTCACCGGTGCGTACGTGTGTCCGGGGACGCCCCCTTGCAGGAGGCGCAGCGGACGGGACACCGACGGCAGGCCACCGGTGTGCGGCCTCCGTGACGTCCTCATGACCTTCCGCGAGTCATGAACACGTTCCTGGCCGAGCTGAGCAAGAAGCTGGCCGAACGCTGGTTGTCACTGCTCGTTCTACCGGGCCTGCTCTTCCTGGGCACGGCGTGGGTGGCCAGAGCACTCGGTCACCGGGATGCGCTGAACCACCGGACCGCGCTCACCCACGCGGCGGAACAGGCACAAGCACTCAACGGCAAGCCGGTTCAGGTGGGCGCCCTGGCGGTGGCCGTCCTGTTGGGTGCCGCGGCGGTCGGGCTCCTGGCCAACGCCTTGGCGACGCCGGTCGAGCACCTGTGGCTCGGTCGGTGGAGGGTGCCGTTCCGCCCGGCACCCACGGAGCCGCGCACCTGGATCGGCAAGCGCATGGCCCTTCTGGACAAGCGGATCAGGGCGCAGTACTTCGGGCTGCAGATCTCGCTCGCATGGCCGCGTCTGTGGCTCGTGCTGGAGGAGGACATGCGCAAGGCCGTCGGCACGCTGCAGGAGCGGATCGGATCGACGTGCACGCTGGCCGGCTGGGGCCTGCTCTATCTCCTCCTCGGGATCGACTGGTGGCCCGCGGCCCTCGTGGGCATCGGCGTTCTCGCGACTGCCTGGCGCCGTGGACGGGAGGCCGTACACGGCTACGCGTCGTTGGTCGAGGCAGTCGTCGATGTCCATCAGACCGACCTGGCGACCGCGCTGGGTGTGGATCTGCCGCAAGGCGTCATCACGGCTGCCGAGGCAGCCAAGATCAACGAACGTCTGGACAAGGGCCTGCCCGAACTCCCCTAGTCACTGCCGGGCCCTGACCGCTTGCGTGAACGAACCGGGCCCGCACTTCCGTGCGGGCCCGGCACACCACAGCTGGTCGGTCGGCTACACCCCCGCCGGCTCCGGCTCCTCCGTCTCCGTGCGCTGGGCCGGAAGGCCCTTCTTCGCCGCCCGCTTCTTCGCCCGGCGCTCCTTGCGGAGCTCGACCATCGCGTACAGCGTGGGCACCAGCAGCAGCGTCAGCAGGGTCGACGTCACCAGGCCGCCGATCACGACCACGGCCAGCGGCTGGGCGATGAAGCCGCCCTCGCCGGTGATGCCGAGGGCCATCGGGAGCAGGGCGAAGATCGTCGCCAGGGCCGTCATGAGGATCGGGCGCAGTCGGTGCCGGCCGCCCTCGATCACGGCCTCGACGACTCCGTAGCCCTGCTTGCGGTACTGGTTGATCAGGTCGATCAGCACGATCGCGTTCGTCACCACGATGCCGATCAGCATCAGCATGCCGATCATCGCGGGGACGCCCATCGGCGTGCCGGTGGCCACCAGCAGGCCGATCGCGCCGGTGGCCGCGAACGGGATGGAGACGAGCAGGATCAGCGGCTGGACCAGGGACCGGAAGGTACCGACCAGCAGCATGAAGACGATCGCGATGGCCGCCAGCATCGCCAGGCCCAGGTTGGCGAACGCCTCGTCCTGGTCCTCGGAGACACCGCCGATCGACGCGGTGGCGCCGTCGGGGAGCTTCAGCGCGTTGATCTTCGACTGGAGCTTGGTGCTCACCGCGCCCGTGTTGTCGCCGGTCGGCTTCGCGGTGATGGTGGCCGCGCGCTGGCCGTCGATGCGGGTCATGGAGACCGGGCCGTCGACCAGCTTGACCGTCGCGATGTCGCCGAGCTTCACCGGGCCGAGGCGCAGGTCCTGGAGCTGCTTCAGGGTCGTCGCGGGCTTCGCCGAGCGGATGACGACGTCGCGCTCGGTGTCGTCCAGGACCGCCTTGGCGGCGTTGGTGCCGCGGACGGCCTGGGCGACGGCGGCGCCGAGGGTCTGGTCGTTGAAGCCGGCCGCGGCGGCCTTGTCGTTGGCCTTCACGGAGATCCGGGGCACGCTGGTCGCCAGGTCGCTGGTGACGTCCGTGACGTCGTCGAGCGAGGCGACCGTCTTGCGGACCTCCTCGGACGCGGTACGCAGGACGTCGGCGTCGGCGGCCTTCACGACCACGCTGAGGTCCTGGGCGCCGAAGCCGTCACCGGCGGAGATGGTGGTCGTGCCGATGCCCCTCAGCCCGGCCAGACCCTTCTCGATGCGGTCCTGGACGTCCTCGTACGACGCCGAGTCGTCCAGCATCACCTGGTACGAGGCCTGGTTGGTGTCCGTGCCGCCGCCGAAGGCCGCCATGAAGCCGGACGAGCCGACCGTGACCTGGTAGTCCTTCACGCCCTTGGTGCCGTCGAGGAGCCGCTCGACCTTCTTGGCCTGGGCGTCGGTCGCCTCCAGGCTGGTGCCGGGCTTCAGCTCCTGCTTGACGGTGAGGACCTCGACCTCGCCCTGGTCGAAGAAGTTCGTCTTCAGCAGGGGCGCCATGCCGAACGTGCCGACCAGCACGACGATCGCGAGGGCGACGCTGGTGAGCCGGCGGCGGGTCGCGAAGCGCAGGACCGGGACGTAGAGGCGCTGCAGGCGGCTCTTGGCCTCCTTCTCCTCGGCGAGCCGGCGGGCCTCGTCCGCGTCCTCCGGGGTGCCCTTCGGGGGCCGCAGGAACCAGTACGACAGCACCGGGACGACCGTCAGGGAGACGAGCAGGGACGCCAGCAGCGCGGCCGTGACGGTGAGGCTGAAGGAGCCGAACAGCTCGCCCACCATGCCGCCGACGAGGCCGATCGGCAGGAACACGGCGACCGTGGTGAGCGTCGAGGACGTCACCGCGCCCGCGACCTCGCGCACGGCGTTGAGGATGGCCGAGTGGCGCTCCTCGCCGTAGCCGAGGTGCCGCTTGATGTTCTCCAGGACCACGATCGAGTCGTCGACGACCCGGCCGATGGCGATGGTCAGCGCGCCCAGCGTGAGGACGTTCAGCGACAGATCGCGCGTCCACAGCACGATCAGGGCGAGGACGACGGACAGCGGGATGGACACCGCCGTCACGAGGGTCGAGCGGATCGAGGCCAGGAAGACCAGGATCACCAGGACCGCGAAGAGCAGACCGAGCGCGCCCTCGGTGGTCAGGCCCTTGATGGACTTCGACACGGCCGGGCCCTGGTCGCTGACGACCGTGAGGGTCGCGCCGGAGCCGAGGTCCCCCCGCAGGTCGGGCAGCTTGTCCTGGACGGCGTCGGAGATGGCGACCGCGCTGCCGTCGCGGTCCATGGTGACGGCGACGGAGAGGCTGGGCTTGCCGTCGGTGCGGGTGATGGAGTCGGCCGGGGCCTCCTGCTGCTTCACCTTGGCGACGTCACCGAGGCGCACCGGCTTGCCCTTGCCGGGCTCGCCCGTGACCATCAGGTCCTGGATCTGCTTCAGCGAGGTGAAGCCGCCGCCGACCTGGACGGTGCGGTTGGCGCCGCCCTCGTCGAAGGAGCCGGCCGGGACGGTCGCGCCGCCCGCCTGGAGCGCCTGGGCGAGGGACTGCGAGGTGAGGCCCGCCTTCGCGAGCTTCGCGTCGTCGGGCGTGACGGCGACCTGGAGGTCGCGCACACCGTCGACGGTGACCTGGCCGACGCCGTCGATGCTCTTCAGGTCCGGCACGACGGTCTTGTCGAGCTGGTCGGCCAGGGCCTGCTGGTCCCGGTCGGAGGTGACGGCGAGGACGACGGTCGGCATGTCGTCCGTGGAGCCGGCGACGACCTGCGGGTCCACGTCGTCCGGGAGCTGGACGCGGGCCCGGTTGACGGCCTGCTGCACATCGGCGACGAGCTGCTCGGTGCCGTTGCCGTAGTCGAAGGACGCCATGATCACGGCGTTGCCCTCGGTGGCGGTGGAGGTCACGCCGCTGATGCCGTCGACGGCTTCGAGGCTGTCCTCGATGGGCTCGACGACCTGCTTCTCGACCACGTCCGGGGACGCGCCCTGGTAGGGCGCCAGCACGGACACCATGGGCAGTTCGATGGTGGGCAGCAGCTGCTGCTTGAGCTGGGGTATCGCGATCGCCCCGAAGACGAGCGCGATGATCGACATCAGCCCTATCAGGGCCCGTTGCGCGAGGCTGAATCTCGACAGCCAGGACATGGGTCAGGGTCTCTCTTCTGTTTAGCGGCAGAAGCGGCATCGGGCGCGCAGATGAGCGCCCGCCCTTACACCCTGAGCCATCGCCGGGCCCGATCCGTAGGCCCCAAGTCCCGTTCCTTACACGGCGCATACTCCGGCCGCAGTACGCCGGAGCAGAGCTCACTCCACCCTTGGACGGACCAGGCCGGACTCGTAGGCGATGACCACCAGCTGGGCCCGGTCCCGGGCGCCCAGCTTCGCCATGGCCCGGTTGACGTGCGTCTTCACCGTCAGCGGGCTGACCTCCAGCCGCTCGGCGATCTCGTCGTTGGAGTGGCCGCCCGCGACCTGGACCAGCACCTCGCGCTCCCGGACGGTGAGCGAGTCGAGCCGCTCGCCGCGGGCCGGGTCGCGGTCGTCGTCGGCCGGGTCCTCCTGGGCGAGGAAGCGGGAGATCAGGCCGGTGGTGGCCGCCGGGGACAGCAGGGCCTGGCCGCCGGCCGCGATGCGGATGGCGTTCAGCAGTTCCTCGGGTTCGGAGCCCTTGCCGAGGAAGCCGGAGGCGCCGGCGCGCAGCGACTGCACGACGTAGTCGTCGACCTCGAACGTCGTCAGGATGACCACCCGGACGTCCGCGAGGTCGGGATCGGCGCTGATCATGCGGGTCGCCGCGAGACCGTCGGTGCCGGGCATCCGGATGTCCATGAGGACGACGTCGGCGCGCTGCTCCTTCGTCATCCGCACCGCCTCCAGGCCGTCGGAGGCCTCGCCCACCACCTCCATGTCGGGCTCGGAGTCGACGAGTACGCGAAAGGCGCTGCGCAGCAGCGCCTGGTCGTCGGCGAGCAGGACACGGATCGTCATGCGGGGTCCTCCCCGGGTGTGCGGTTCTTGACCGGCAGGATCGCATGGACGCGGAAACCGCCGCCGTAGCGGGGACCGGTGGTGAGGGTGCCGCGCAGGGCGGTGACGCGTTCGCGCATGCCGAGCAGTCCGTGCCCGCCGCCGCTGCCCGGGGTGTCGCCCTCGCCGCTGCCGTCGTCGAGGACGGTGATCTCGATGTTCGGTCCGACCCGTACGACGCTGACCTCGGCCTTGGCCTGCGGCCCGGCGTGCTTCTGCACGTTGGTGAGGGCCTCCTGGATGATCCGGTAGGCGGCCAGGTCGACGGCCGCGGGAAGGGTGGTGCCCTGGTCGGCGCGGGCGACCTCGATGTGCAGGCCGGCGTTGCGGAAGGTGCCGGTGAGTTCGTCGAGGCGGTCCAGGCAGGGGGCGGGTTCGGTGGGGGCCTCGGGGTCGCCGGACTGTCTGAGCAGCCCGACGGTGGCGCGGAGTTCGTTGAGGGCGGAGCGGCTGGCCTCCCGGACGTGGGCGAGGGCCTCCTTGGCCTGGTCGGGGCGCTTGTCCATGACGTGCGCGGCGACGCCGGCCTGGACGTTGACCAGGGCGATGTGGTGGGCGACGACGTCGTGCAGATCGCGGGCGATGCGCAGGCGCTCCTCGGCGACCCGGCGGCGGGCCTCCTCCTCGCGGGTGCGTTCGGCGCGTTCGGCGCGTTCGCGGATGGCCTGGACGAAGGCGCGGCGGCTGCGGACGGCGTCGCCGGCGGTGGCGCCGATGCCGGTCCAGGCGAAGATCGCGAGGTTCTCCTGGGCGTACCAGGGCAGGCTGCCGGCGGCCATGGCGGAGCCGGTCAGCACGGTCATGGTGAGCAGGCCGACGCGCCAGGTGGTGGGGCGGTCGGTGGTGGAGGCGACGGTGTACAGGGCGATGACCGCGGACATGGCGACGGGGGCGCGGGGGTCGCCGGTGACGGATTCGATGACGGAGACGGCGCCGGTGAGGGCCAGGACGGTCATCGGGGCGCGGCGGCGGAAGACCAGGGCGGCGGCGCCGAGGGTGATGAGGACGAGGCCGAGGGTGTCGGGGGTGCGCAGGGCCCAGCTGACGCTGTCGCGGTGGCGGGGTTCTACGAACGAGCCGGCGACCATGCAGACCAGGACGGCTGCGGCCAGGACGGCGTCCATGGCCAGGGGATGTGCCTTTGCCTGGCATTTGGCCCGCTGGAGGGTGCTCACGGGGGTTCACGGTAGCCGGGGTGGGTGTGCGGGGGTATGGGGGCCAGGGTCGGAAGGCCGGTTGTGACGTGCTCGGCGTGGGAGCTCAGGGCGGGTGGGTGCGCAACCCGGCGGTGCGGGGTGCCGCCGCGCCCACCCGTGCCGCCCTGGGGGCACCTCCCAGGCCCTTAAGGCACTGAGGGAGGCACGACTGCCCGCAGCTAAGTCCGTCAGCCCGGAATCAGGCCGTCGTCGCTCAGGAGTTCCCTGACCTCCTCCAGCGTCGCGTCCGGAGAGGGCAGGATCAGTTCCGAGGGTTCCAGGGAATCGTCGGGGAGGGGTTCGCCCAGGTCTCGGACCCTGGTCAGCAGGGCCTGGAGGGTGCGGCGGAAGCCGGGGCCGTCGCCGTTCTCCATCTCCGCCAGGAGCTCGTCGTCCAGCTTGTTCAGTTCGGCGAGGTGGCTGTCCGCCAGCCTCACCTGGCCCTCCCCCATGATCCGTACGATCATGTCGCCCTCCTAGGCGTGGGCCCCTACTGCTTGTCGAAGCGCGGGGTGTCCTGCGGCTGCTGCTGGGACTGCTGCCGGCTCGTGCCACCTTCGAGGGCCTGCTGCCCACCGCTCGAACCTCCGGCCAGCTCGGCCTTCATCCGCTGCAGTTCCAGCTCTACATCCGTACCACCGGAGAGCCGGTCCAGCTCGGCCTGGATGTCGTCCTTGTGCATCCCGGACTGGTCGTCGAGGGCACCGGAGGCGAGCAGCTCGTCGATCGCGCCGGCGCGGGCCTGGAGCTGGGCCGTCTTGTCCTCGGCGCGCTGAATGGCCAGGCCGACGTCGCCCATCTCCTCGGAGATGCCGGAGAAGGCCTCGCCGATCCGGGTCTGCGCCTGGGCCGCCGTGTACGTCGCCTTGATCGTCTCCTTCTTCGTACGGAAGGCGTCGACCTTGGCCTGGAGCCGCTGGGCCGCGAGAGTGAGCTTCTCCTCCTCGCCCTGCAGCGTCGCGTGCTGGGTCTCCAGGTCGGTCACCTGCTGCTGGAGGGCGGCACGGCGGGACAGCGCTTCGCGGGCCAGATCCTCACGGCCCAGCGCGAGCGCCTTGCGGCCCTGGTCCTCCAGCTTGGTGGACTGGGACTGCAACTGGTTGAGCTGGAGTTCCAGGCGCTTGCGCGAGGTCGCCACGTCGGCGACGCCACGGCGGACCTTCTGGAGCAGTTCCAGCTGCTTCTGGTACGAGTAATCGAGGGTCTCGCGCGGGTCCTCGGCCCGGTCAAGGGCCTTGTTCGCCTTCGCGCGGAAGATCATCCCCATACGCTTCATGACACCGCTCATGGGCTTCGCGCGCCCCCTTCTGACCGACTCCGGCTCCAGCACCTGCGACAGAACCCACAGTACGGGCCCTGCATCCATTACCGCACTGTTCGGGGACGGATGCGCTCATCCCCAAGGACGACTGAGCACGCTCCCGCTCCGGCGTAGGGAGTAGGTGGTCCCCGGGGTAACCCGGGATACCCCGGGTAACGGAGTCGCACGTCCCGGGAACGACCGGGTGCGTACACAACGTCCCCTCTGTCCCCTTACAGACGACTGGTGTTGCCGGATCGTTCCCCGCGGGACTGGGGTCCATGCCCGGGAAGCCCGTACCCTTGGGTTTTGTGTTCCGTAGCCGTTCGAAGGATGAGAAGGCCCAGGCCGCCGACAAGGCGCCGGTGAACTTCTCCAAGCAGCCCCGCGACCCGCAGGCCCCGAAGGGCAGGCCCACGCCCAAGCGCAGTGAGGCCCAGTCCCAGCGCCGCAGCGTCGCCAACACGTCGATGACGCGGAAGGAGGCGGCCAAGCGGCAGCGCGAGGAGCGCCGCAGCGCGCTGGAGCGGCAGCGCCAGGCGCTGGCGAGCGGCGACGAGCGGTACCTTCCCGCGCGTGACAAGGGACCGGTCCGCCGGTTCGCGCGCGACTTCGTCGACTCGCGGTTCAACATCGCGGAGTTCTTCCTGCCGATGGCCGTCGTCATCCTCGTGCTGAGCATGGTGCGGGTGGCCGCGCTCCAGAACATCGCGCTGCTGCTGTGGCTCGTGGTGATCGTGCTGATCGTGCTCGACTCGTTCGTCACGGCGTTCCGCCTGAAGAAGCAGCTGAACGAGCGCTTCGCGAACGAGAACAAGCGCGGTGCGGTCGCCTACGCCCTGATGCGTTCTCTCCAGATGCGCCGGCTCCGGCTGCCGAAGCCGCAGGTCAAGCGCGGAGAGCGGCCCTGACCGCGACGTCGTTCTCCGGGGGTGCGGCGGATGCCTGGCTGGACAAGCTGGGCGGGCTGCGCGATGTCGTCCGGCAGGAGCTGGTGGCCCGGCAGCTGGACGAGCAGATAGTCGGGCGGTTCCCGGTGGGGCAGCGGCTGCGGGTGCTCGACGTGGGAATGGGCCAGGGCACGCAGGCACTGCGGCTGGCCCGGGCCGGGCACCAGGTGACCGGCCTCGAGCAGGACGCGAAGATGATCGCCGTTGCCCGGGAGTCCCTCGCCGGGGAGCCGGAGGGCATCCGGGAGCGGATGCGGATCATCGAGGGCGACGGCCGGGACACCGGCGTGCACTTCCTGCCGGGCAGTTTCGACGTGGTCCTGTGCCACGGCGTCCTGATGTACGTGGAGGAGCCCGACCCGCTGCTGGCGGGCCTGGCCCGGATGCTCGCGCCCGGCGGGCTGCTGTCCCTGCTCGTGCGCAACGGGGACGCGCTGGCGATCCGGCCGGGCCTGTCCGGCGACTGGGCGGGCGCGCTGGCCGCGTTCGACACGACCGCCTACCGCAACCGCCTGGGGCTGGACGTACGGGCGGACCGGCTCAAGGACCTGACGTCGACGCTCGCCGGGATCGGGGCGCCGCTGCACGCCTGGTACGGGGTGCGCGTGTTCACGGACACGGCGGCGGACGGCGCCGAGGTCCCGGCCGACGTGGAGACACTGCTCGCGGTGGAGGAGAAGGCCGGGCGGACGGATCCGTACCGCGGTGTGGCGGCGCTGCTGCACCTGTGCGGCGTGCGCGGCTGACAGCGCCTGGGGGGCGGGGGCCGTCGGCCCCCGCCCGGGCTCACGCGTCGGCCGCGTGCAGGCTCATCGGCCCGTAGATCTCCGTGGCGTCCTCGAACAGCCGCACCTGGTCGGCACCGCCTTCCTTCAGGGCCTTCCAGTGCTCCCCGATCCAGGACTCGGCGTCCCCCTGGGTGGGGAACTCCTCCGGCGGCACCGCGGGCTGGACCTCCGTCCCGTCGGTCTTCTCGAACCGCCACGTCCATGCCGCCATGTACGCCTCCCATGTGTGTGAGCACACTGCACAGCGGAAGCCGGATCTTGGTCCGGCTCCTGACCAGAGCCTATGCGCTCCGCTGGGTTGGGCGGGATATGTGGTCGGGGGTGCACGTCAGTGGGCGCGTGCGGGTTGTGGTGGGCTTGTCGCGCCCGCGCGGCGGAGCCGCAAGTTGATACGGCCCGCGCCCCTTGGGGCGTCTCCGGCACGCATGTCGCATGCTCACGGGTGAGAATCGGGGCGTGGAACTGACTCTGCTCGGTACTGGCGCCCCCGCGGGGCTTCCCCGCCCCGACTGTCCCTGCGCGGCCTGTGCGGCTGCCCTCGGGCCCGACGCGCGGGCGGCCACCGCGCTGCTCCTGGACGGGGCGCTGCTGCTCGACCTGACGCCCGGGGCCGCCTTCGCGGCGGCGCGGGCGGGGCGTTCCCTGACCGGCGTGCGGCAGGTGCTGCTGTCGCATCCGCACGACGGGCCGGCGGTCGAGGTGCCGGCCGGGCTGCCGCAACCCGGACGGGTGCCGGACGGGCGGGAGTTGACGCTGCTGACGGGACATCGGGTGCGGGCGGTGGCGATGGACGCGCCCGGCACGGGGTACGAGGTGACCGGGCCGGAGGGGCAGCGGCTGCTGTACCTGCCGCCCGGCGGGGCGCCGGCGGGGCTGGAGGGGCCGGCCGAGTCGTACGACATGGTGCTCGTGGACGTCGTGGGGCGGCCGGACGCGCTGGCGAAGCTGCGGGCGGTGGGGGCGGTGGGGCCGACGACCGATGTGGTCGCCGTCCATCTGGACCACGACGTGCCGCCCGGGCCGGAGCTGGGGCGGCGGCTCGCGGCGGCCGGGGCGCGGGCCGTGCCGGACGGGACGACGCTGGCGGTGGGGACGTACGAGGACGTGCCGGACCTGCCGCGGCGGACGCTGGTGCTGGGCGGGGCGCGGTCGGGGAAGTCGGTGGAGGCCGAGCGGAGGCTGGAGGCCTTTCCGGACGTGCTGTACGTGGCGACGGGCGGGTCGCGGAACGGGGACACCGAGTGGTCGGCACGGGTGGCCGCGCACCGGGAGCGGCGGCCGGGGTCGTGGCAGACGGTCGAGACGTGCGATCTGGTGCCGTTGCTGGAGGCGGAGGGGCCGCCGTTGCTCATCGACTGTCTGTCGTTGTGGCTGACGGACGCGATGGACGCGGCGGGGGCGTGGGACGACGCGGTGTGGGCGGAGCGGGGGGAGAAGGTGTTGCGGGAGCGGGTGCGGGAGTTGACGGAGGCGGTGCGGTCGACTCGGCGGACCGTTGTCGCCGTGTCGAACGAGGTCGGGTCGGGGATCGTGCCGTCGACTGCGTCGGGGCGGCGGTACCGGGATGAACTCGGGCGGTTGAACGCGGGGTTCGCGCACGAGTGTGAGCATGTGTTGCTGGTGGTGGCGGGGCAGGCTGTGGTGCTGCGGGGGTGAACGGTGCGCGGCGTCTGGGCTGGGGCCTGGTGGGTGCGCAGCCCGGCGGAGCGGGGTGCCGCTGCGCCCACCCGTGCCGCCTGGGGGCACCTCCCAGGCCCTTAAGGCACTAGGGGAGGCACGATTGCCCGCAGCTAGCTAGGTCTGCTTGCAAGCGATCAAGCGGTACGTGTTTGCGAAGCGGGTGCGGCGAGCGATCGGGGCCAGGAGGTGGTCCGCTGCCGATGCCAGGAGCACCAAAGGCATGCCCGCCCGAAGCAGGGCCTCACGGAGGTGTTGGTGGGCCAGGGGTGGGGGGATCGCGCGCCACGGGGTGTAGGGGGCGGGGAGGGCGTGGGAGAGGGCCAGGGCCGTGGCGCCGGAGAGGTCGTGGGGGATGTGGACGGGGCGGTGGTCCAGGAGGGCGATCGTGCAGCCGGCCGTCTCCAGTTCCGCGCGGAGGTTGTGCGCGGGGAGCAGGTGCAGATGGCGCGGCTGGTCGTAGGCGAGCCACCAGCGGCCCAGGAGCGCGGCGAACAGGCTGCGGGGGTTCAGGGTCTCGATGAGCAGGTGGCCGCCGGGGCGCAGGACGTCGAGGGCGGCGTGGAGTTCCGCGCGGGGGTCGGGGGTGCCCTCCAGGTGGTGGAGCATGCTGACCACGTCGTAGCGGGCGCGCAGGGGTGCTGAGATCCGGGGGTCCGTCAGACGGCCCACGTGGGACTCCTCGACGCGGTCGGCCGAGCGGGCGCGGACCACGCGCGGGGTGTGGTCCAGGCCGTCGAACGAGGTGTACGGGAAGAACTCCCGGGCCGCGACGGGGAAGCGGGCGTGGCCGGTGCCCACGTCCAGCCAGCTCTCCGGCTCCCCGAACCGCAGCATCGCGCGGGCGGCCGAGCGGTGGCGGAACCGGCCGGCGCGCAGCGCGAGGAGGGTGTCGGCCGCGACGTCCCGGGGCGCTCCGCGCACCGTCCGGTGGTAGAGCGCGAGGCCCTCGAACGTGAGGCGGGGGTTCTGGAAGGTGTGGCCGCAGTCCCGGCACTCGTCGACGGTGAAGCTGCCCGGGTTGTAGCGACGCAGGTCACCGGTGCGCAGCCGGTTCCGCAGCCGGGCGGAGCCGCACCAGGGGCAGTCCTCGCGGCGCGGTTCGTGGACCCGTGTGGTCGCTTGGGGAGTGGGGAGTGCGGAGGGGGTGGGATGTGCGGGCATGGGCGGCTCCCGGGCGCGAGGCGTACGGCAGGGACGTCCGACGAACCACGTACGACAATCCGCTGCAAACCGGAACGTATGGGATGGGGGTCCCGGGTGCAACGACGTCGCCTGCGCGAAGTCGCGATGTGGCGCCCTGCTGTTCGACCGGTGCCGGTACTGTTCGGCGAATGAGCTCGCTTAATCTCGACGACTTCACCGATCTGATCGAGCGTCCGGACGGCGGGGTGCGCCGTGACGCCGAGGCGCGCCGGGAGCGGCAGATCGTGCCGCCCGGGTCGCTGGGCCGCCTCGATGACCTGGGTGAGTGGCTGGCCGCGGCGCAGTCGGCCGTGCCGGTGCGGCCGATCGAACGGCCGCGGGTGGTGCTCTTCGCCGGTGATCACGGCGTCGCCGAGCTGGGTGTCTCGGCCCGGCCGGCGGGCGGCGCCGGGGAGTTGGTGCGTGAGGTGCTGGAGGGCGGCCGGCCCGTATCGGTGCTGGCGCGGCGTCTTGGCGTGCCGGTGCGGATCGTCGACATGGCCCTGGACTGCGACCCGGAGTCGCTGCCCGAGGACGTCGTGCGGCACCGGGTGCGGCGCGGCAGCGGGCGGATCGACCTCGAGGACGCGCTGACCCTTCAGGAGGCCGAGGCGGCGTTCCGGGCCGGGGTCACGGTGGCTGACGAGGAGGCCGACTCCGGTACGGATCTGGTGGTGCTCGGCGATGTGAGCGTCGGTGGGACCACGGCGGCGGGCGTGCTGGTCGCGGCGCTGTGCGGGGTCGACGCGTCGGTCGTCACCGGCCGGGGCGGGCTGGCGATCGACGACCTGGCGTGGATGCGCAAGTGCGCGGCGATCCGCGACGCGCTGCGCCGGGCCAGGCCGGTGCTCGGGGACCAGTTGCAGCTGCTGGCGGCGGTCGGCGGGGCCGACCTCGCGGCGATGACGGGCTTCCTGCTGCAGAGCGCGGTGCGGAAGATGCCCGTGGTGCTCGACGGGGTCGTGACGGCGGCGTGCGCGCTGGTCGGGCAGCGGATCGCGTTCCGGGCGCCGGACTGGTGGCTGGCCGCGCACGACAGCGGCGAGCCCGGGCAGGCCAAGGCACTGGACCGGATGGCTCTGGAGCCGCTGCTGACCCAGGGCGTGACCGTCGGCGAGGGCGCGGGCGGCCTGCTCGCGCTCCCCCTGGTGCAGGCCGCGGCGGCGCTGGCGGCGGAGCTGCCCGAGAAGCCGAAGGAGTCCGAGGAGCCGGAGAGCGCCGAGGCCCCTGAGGCCTCGAAGGCTTCCGAGGTTCCCTCCGAGCAGTAGCGTTCCGGGAGATCCTGGTCACGCGCACCTGGCTCAACTTCGTCCCGTTCCGGTCGGTCTTCGCGTGTGATGTCGGTTTGACTGAGCCACCGACACCGTGCACACCCGACGTACCGACATCCGGACGAGGACGACCCGATGACCACGCTCGCCCGCTGGGCCCGTGCCGAATGGGAGCCGCTGTACGCGGCCGTGCGCGGGCCGCTGCGGGAGCGGCGCCTGCGGGCCGTGCCGATGGCGGTCACGGCCGTGTGCCTCACGGCCGTGCTGCACGTGGTGCACCACCAGTCCTGGGGCTACCGGTTCGTGCAGGACATCGGGGCGGTACGGGCCGAGGACCCGCTGTGGCTCGCGCTCCTGCGGACGCCGCTGTCGCTGTTCGTGCCCGCGCTGGACCTGCCGGTGTGGGGTGCGCTGGCGCAGCTGCTGCTGGTGTTCGGCATCGCGGAACTCTGCCTGGGCCGGTGGCGGACGCTGCTCGTCGCGTACCTCGCGACGCTCGCGGGCACGCTCTACGCCCGCCTCGGCATCTGGCTGGGCCCCGACTCCCCGCTGGGCCTGCCCGCCTCGGACGCCCGGGTCGTGGACACCGGGCCGTCGGCGGCGGTGGTGGGACTGGCCGTCTGCCTGGGGTGGCGCTACCGCGCGTACGTCACGGCCGGGGCGGTGATCGTGGCGATGGTCGCCGAGGTCGCCGTGAAGGAGAACCTGGCGGGCAAGGAGCATCTGGCGGCGATCGCGGCGGTGCTGGTGGTGTGCGCGGGCGGTGCGCTGCGCCGGCTGCACGTCAGTGGTGTTCGAGGGACCGGGGCTGCTGCGGGTCGGGCGCGCCGCCGATCCAGTCCTGGAACGCGCGCCGGGGGCCCAGCCAGCGGCGGTCGTGACGGTAGGCCCGCAGGCCGGACTTGGCGCGGGCGCGGGGGCGGCGCCGGTAGAAGCGCTTGGCCCAGTAGGAGCCGGGGCGGGCCAGCCGTACGGCGCCGATCAGGGCGATGACGGGGACGATCACGCCGAAGACCGCGAGGCGGGTCTTGCCCTTGAACAGGGCGATGAGGGCGAACACGAAGTTCACGGCGATGTTCACGATCACGGTGGCGCGGCTCTGCTCCTGGTCGTCCGAAAGGCCGTCGACGCCCAGGGGCGAGAAGCCGATCAGGAGCAGTCCGACGAGGGAGGCGGTGAGGACGACCATCTCGATGCTCTTGCGGCCGGCCTCGCTCCAGTAGACGTCGGCCAGGTGCAGGACCAGGGCGAACTCGTCGAGGACGAGACCGGCCCCGATGCCGAAGACCACCGCGGCCAGCCCCGAGCCGAAGCCGTGCTGGCCGCTCGCGACCGCCCCGAAGCCGCCGGCGATCATCAGGATGATCCCCGGGACGACGTGGTGGACGTGGACACCGCTGCTGCTGCTGACATTGCGGAAGGGGCCCTTGCCCGCCCGGATGAGGCGGGTGATGCCCCGGGTGATCAGGAAGGTCACCACGAAGGAGATGAGGGCGAGGAGCAGCGGCAGCTTGCCGGGTTCGATGATGTTCCGCTCCAGCCATCCCATATGTGAACTTTATCCTCGGCCGCCGCATCCGCTCTTCTGACCGGCGGGTAGCCTGCGCCGGTGCCCAGAACCTCGCCCCTCGACGGTCTCCGCTTCGCGTTCGGCACCCTCACGGTGTTCCCGGTCCGGGTGACCCGGTGGGACCGGGAGGCCGCGCGCGGCGGCATGCTGTGCGCTCCGCTGGCCGGGCTGGCGGTCGGTGCCGCCGCTGCCGCCGCCGGGCTGGGGCTGCTGTTCCTGGGCGCGGGCGGACCGCTCGCCGCCGTGACCACCGTCGCCGTCCCCGCCGTCCTGACCCGGGGGCTGCACCTCGACGGACTCGCGGACACCGCCGACGGGCTGGGCAGCGGCAAGCCCGCCGAGGACGCCCTGCGGATCATGAAGCAGTCGGACATCGGGCCGTTCGGGGTCATCGCCCTCGTCCTCGCCCTGCTCGCGCAGGCCGCCGCGCTCGCCCAGGCCTACGACGCCTCCTGGGCCCGGGGCGCGTGTGCCGCCGTCGTCTCCGCGACGGTCGCGCGGCTGGCCCTGACCCTGGCGGCCCGGGCCGGGGTGCCGGCGGCGCGGCCGGAGGGGCTGGGGGCGGCGGTGGCGGGTGTGGTGCCGGTGCGGGGGGCGGTGGTCGCCGCCGTGGCCGTCGCGGGAGCCGCGGCAGCGGCCGGTGCCGTCCTCGGGCCGTACGACATGATCCGGAGCGTGCTCGCGGTCGTCCTCTCCCTGGCCGCCGCCGAGGTGCTGCTGCGTCACTGCACCCGCCGCTTCGGCGGGGTCACCGGGGATGTCTTCGGCGGTCTGGCGGAGACGGCGGCGACCACGGCGCTGGTCGCTCTGTCACTGGGCTGAAACGATCTCCTCGTCCCTCTCCTGCACGGACCGCCCAGCCGCTAGCTTTCTGCCCCGACACACAAGTGATCGGGGGATGTTCATGCCGAAGCTGCGCCGTGCCCTGGCCTGGCTCATCGATTTCGCACTGGTGGTGGCCCTGGCCTCGGCGCTCGCCGTGCTCACCTTCCACAGGATCTCGGCGCTCGTCACCGACGTGCCCGAGCTGGCCACCCGCGGCGGCCTGGATCTGCTGACCTCGCGCGGCGACGTGCTCGACGCCTCCCAGGACCTCGGGCTGACGCTGTGGGACAAGTCGGTGCTGTACGTCGAGCAGGCCTTCGGGCTGCTGGTGCTGACGGTGTTCCTCTACCAGTGGGTGTGCTTGGCGGTGGCCGGGCGCACGGTCGGCAAGGCCCTGGCCGGGCTGAAGGTCACCCCGAACCTCCCGCGCAGGCTCAGGGCGGCGCGGCGGGCCGCGGTCACCACGGTGGCGGACGTCGCCGTCTACGCGGTGGCCTGTGTGCTGCTGGTCGAGGGGCAGGTCGTGCTGTCGGTGCTGGCGTGGGTGGTCGCGGTGGCGCTGTTCCTGCTGAACACGCTGCCGGTCCTCTCCCCCGGCCGGCGGTCCCTCGCCGACCGGGTCGCGGGCACGGCGGTCACGGGGATCGGCCTCAGCATGCCTGCCGCCACGCCCCTTGTTCGTACTTCTTGAGCAGCGAACTCAGCTTCAGGCGGCGGGAGTCGGCGCAGAAGCGGCCGGTGGGCACCTCGTACTCGACGTGGAAGACGGCCTTGCCCGCCTCCACGAACGGCTTCAGGGCCCCGCACTCGTCGTACTGGGCGCACTGTTCGTTGACCGCGAAGTCGAAGTCGCCGACCAGCTCCGGGATCTGCTCCAGGTCGTTCTTCAGGCCGACGGCCAGGCCCCGGTCGTGGGCCAGGCGGGCGATGAGGCGGTTGCAGCGGAGCTGGTCGGCGGCGGTCAGCGGGAAGCCGGTGTCGTTGCGGTAGCCGTCCATGTTGTCGGGCTCCACCGCGTCGAAGCCCTTGTCGCGGCACATGTCCATGCGGGCCGCCATGATCGGCTCCAGGACGTCGGTGCGGCGGATGTCGAGCCAGCGTTCGCCCTCCCAGCCGTTGCCCCGGCCGAGACCCGCCTTCGGGAACTTCTTCGCGTCCGGGCGGAACTCCTCCCAGGCGCCGGTGGACAGGTAGCAGATGACCTTGCGGTCCTCGCGGTGCAGCCGGGCGACGGTGGCCTCGGAGTGGTCGAAGCCGTCGATGTCGTAGACCGGCACGTCGACGGAGGTGTCCAGCCGGCCGCTGAGCTGCCACTGCCAGCCCGTGCCGGGGCGGGGCTGCCAGCGGGGGCCGGGCTTGTCGTCGGGGCCCTGGGTGCAGCCCGCGAGCAGCAGGACGAGCAGTGCGGCGAGCAGGGGGCGTCTCACGGGGCGCTCTCCGGGTTGTGCAGGGTGTACGGCAGGGTGCCCCAAGGATGATCTCCGGTTCCGGGCACGGCGCAGTGCACCGCCGCGCCCCGCTCCCGCGCCAGGCGCTCGGGGTCGGCGCCGGGCGGCACGCCGTACACCAGGTGGCACAGCCGTACCCCGCCGTCGCCGGGCCGGGGCTGGGCAGGCAGGGTGCGGTAGGCCGCCCAGGGGCCCTCGAAGGTGACGAGGAGGTCGGCGATGCGGGCGTAGCAGGGGTGCGGTGCCGTGCCGTGGTTGAGGACGAGGGTGCCGCAGCCGACGCCCCAGGCGGCCACCGCCAGCCGCTGGTAGTGCTCGAACTGCTCGGGCCCGGACGGGACCTGGTCGAGGAAGGCGCCGTCGGTGCCGTACCAGTCGCGGTGCCGGGTGAGGTCGCGGACGACGTCGGTGGCGGCGCGGCGGCCGTAGTCGGTGTCGGCGTACCCCAGCACCCGAACATGAAGCCGTGCTCGCGCCGCCACTGGGCGGCGTAGGCGGCGTCGTCCGCGGTCATGCGGATCGGCGTGGTGCCCTCGCCGTCGCCGCCCGCGCAGTCGAAGTCGCCCGGGGTGCAGTTGCGCTCGGTGTCCCAGCGGCTGTCCGGGGCGAACACGTCGTCGACGTGCACGTCGAAGGAGTTGCGGGTCTGCCCGAGGTGCACGCCCTGGGTGAGCCACTCGACGATGCCCCGGGCCGGCAGCCGGAACTGCTGCTGGTTGCTGTTGCAGGCGAAGGTCACGACGAGTTCGCGGCGGCCGTCGTGGGCGTACTCCCCGACGAGGCTGCCGCGGTCTGAGCCGCCGGGCACGGGGATGTCGACGTAGCTGGCGAAGCCGGCGCGGGGCCGGGCCACATGGCCGTAACTCTCCTGGACGGCCGCCGCGTTGTCCTCGAACCGGAACGCGCCGTCGAGATAGCCGAACCAGCCCGCCTTCCCGGCCACGGTGACGGATGCCTCGCGTCCGTCAAGAGTGCCCGCCCAGCCACCCTCGCTGGTGTAGTCGAGTCCGACCTCCGGGTGCGCCCAGGTGTGGGCGTCGACCTGCGGGATGCCGTACGTCCGCTCGTAGGTCTCCAGGGCGGTCTGCTCGGCGGAGCCCGCGCCGAACGGGGATTCGTTCGGCAGGACGACGCCCTGGTACTTGGCGCGGGGGCTGCCGTTCACCGTGTCGCTCAGGAACGACTCGGTGATCTTCGGGCGGCCGGCGTCGTTCAGGTCGACGGTCGTGTACGGGACGCCGGTCTCCTGAGCTGGGCGGTCACGGCCCGGACGGAGCTGTCGCCGTTGTCCACCACCAGCACCTTCAGATCGATGCGGGGTCCGCCGCGGCCGCCGCCCCGGGCGTCACCGCGCCCGCCGTGATCATGCCGGCCACTGTCACCGCGGCGGCCGTGCTTCTCCACCTGCGCGCACGCTGCGCCATGGTTCCTCCCCCAGTGGATCCCAGGGATCCCCTTGCGGTCGAACAGAGGAGGATCCGTGGACATCATGCAAAGCGGCGAGCAGGGCGCTCACCGGATCCCGACGAGCGTGACTCAGTTCACCGACATAAAGGATCAAGAAATGGCCACTACGCCACCGACAGGTGAACGCCCGCAGGAATGAGCGAACACGGCCACGCGCGTAGTCTCGTCGTCGAGTGTTCGCCGCACCGGGGAAGGCCCCGTGATATCCGAACCCCGAGGTCGCAATAGGGTCGGCTGTCGGGCCCGGTCGACCCACACCGTTCGACCACAGCAACTTCACATCGGAAGCGAGATTTCACCACCGTGACTGCTCTCACTCTCAGCACCGCCGCGGCGCCCGGTCTGCGGGCCGACGCCATCGTGATCGGTGTCGCCAAGGGTGCCAAGGGGCCGGTCGTCGCGCCGGGCGCCGAGGCCGTGGACAAGGCGTACGACGGCAGGCTCGCCGCCGTTCTGGAGACCCTCGGCGCCTCCGGCGCCGAGGGCGAGGCGACCAAGCTGCCGGCGCCGTCCGGCTTCAAGGCACCGCTCGTGCTGGCGGTGGGCCTGGGCCCGGTGCCCGAGAAGGACGCCGGTTACGACACGGAGGCCCTGCGCAAGGCCGCCGGTGTCGCCGCCCGCGCTCTGGCCGGGTCCAAGAAGGCCGCCTTCGCCCTCCCCCTCACGGACGCCGCCGACGCCGGCGCGATCGGAGAGGGCGCGCTGCTCGGCGCCTACTCCTTCGACGCCTACAAGGACAACGGCAAGGACCCCAAGGGGAAGAACGGCAAGACCCCGCTCGCCGAGGTCGCCCTGCTCGGCGGCAAGCCCCGCGACAAGGCGTACAAGGCCGCGATCGAGCGTGCCGTCGCCGTGTCCGAGGAGCTCAACCGCGCCCGCGACCTGGTCAACACGCCGCCGAACGACCTGAACCCCGAGTCGTTCGCCGCGATCGCCCAGGCCGCGGCCAAGGAGCACGGCATCAAGGTGCAGGTGCTCGACGTGAAGGCCCTGGAGAAGGGCGGCTACGGCGGCATCCTCGGCGTCGGGGCCGGCTCGGCGGCAGGGCCGCGCCTGGTGAAGCTGTCGTACACCTCCTCGAAGGCGAAGAAGCACCTCGCCTTCGTCGGCAAGGGCATCACGTACGACTCGGGCGGCATCTCGCTGAAGCCGGCCGGTCACAACGAGACGATGAAGTGCGACATGAGCGGCGCGGCCGCGGTGTTCGCCGCGGTCGTGGCGGCCGCCCGGCTCGGGCTGGAGGTCAACGTCACCGGCTGGCTGGCCCTGGCCGAGAACATGCCCTCCGGGTCCGCGACCCGTCCGGGTGACGTGCTGCGGATGTACAGCGGCAAGACGGTGGAGGTGCTCAACACCGACGCGGAGGGCCGGCTGGTGCTGGCCGACGCCCTGTGGGCGGCGTCCCAGGAGAAGCCGGACGCGATCGTGGACGTCGCGACGCTGACCGGGGCGATGGTGCTGGCGCTGGGGAACCGGACGTTCGGGATCATGGGCAACGACGACTCCTTCCGTACGGCGCTGTACGAGGCGGCGGAGGAGGTCGGGGAGCCGGCGTGGCCGATGCCGATGCCGGAGCACCTGCGCAAGGGGATGGACTCGCCCACGGCCGACATCGCGAACATGGGCGAGCGGATGGGCGGCGGACTGGTCGCCGGGCTGTTCCTGCGCGAGTTCGTGGGCGAGGGCATCACCTGGGCGCACCTCGACATCGCCGGGCCGGCGTTCAACGAGGGCGGACCGTTCGGGTACACGCCGAAGGGCGGGACGGGCAGTGGCGTACGGACGCTGGTGCGGCTGGCGGAGCTGACGGCTGCGGGTGATCTGGGCTGACCTTCGCCTGAGAGCTCGGTCTCGTCCGTCGTGTGGCGAGTGCGGGGGCGTGGGGGCTGTTCGCGCAGTTCCCCGCGCCCCTTCAGGGCGTGACCTGCGGGCTGGTCGCGCCCGCGCGGCGGAGCCGCAGATCAGACACAGCCCCGCGCCCCTTGGGCAACGTGGGGCGTCTCACACAGCAGCCCGGCGTCTCCTTCCGTGCTGACAAGTGCGAAGATGGGGCTCGGCAGGACAGGGCCCCACCGAAGGGCCGAAGAACGAGCGGCCGGACACCAGCCGCCTGCCGGTCAGTGAAGACCGGCGTACGGCGCACATGCATGGAGGACGTGACGTGGCGAACGACGCCAGCACCGTTTTCGACCTAGTGATCCTCGGCGGTGGCAGCGGTGGTTACGCCGCGGCCCTGCGCGGGGCGCAGCTGGGCCTGGACGTCGCCCTGATCGAGAAGGACAAGGTCGGCGGCACCTGCCTGCACCGAGGTTGCATCCCCACCAAGGCCCTGCTGCACGCGGGTGAGATCGCCGACCAGGCCCGCGAGAGCGAGCAGTTCGGTGTGAAGGCCACCCTCGAGGGCATCGACATCGCCGGCGTCCACAAGTACAAGGACGGCGTGATCGCCGGCCTGTACAAGGGGCTCCAGGGGCTCGTCGCCTCCCGCAAGGTGACCTACATCGAGGGTGAGGGGCGGCTGTCCTCCCCGACCTCCGTCGACGTGAACGGCCGGCGCGTCCAGGGCCGCCACGTGCTCCTCGCGACCGGCTCCGTGCCCAAGTCGCTGCCGGGCCTGGACATCGACGGCGACCGCATCATCTCCTCGGACCACGCCCTCGTCCTGGACCGCGTACCGAAGTCCGCGATCATCCTCGGCGGCGGTGTCATCGGCGTCGAGTTCGCCTCCGCTTGGAAGTCCTTCGGCACCGACGTCACCATCGTCGAGGGCCTGAAGCACCTCGTCCCGGTCGAGGACGAGAACTCCTCCAAGCTTCTGGAGCGCGCGTTCCGCAAGCGCGGCATCAAGTTCAACCTGGGCACCTTCTTCGAGAAGGCCGAGTACACCCAGGACGGTGTCAAGGTCACCCTCGCCGACGGCAAGGAGTTCGAGGCCGAGATCCTGCTCGTCGCCATCGGCCGCGGCCCGGTCTCCCAGGGCCTGGGCTACGAGGAGGCCGGCGTCGCCATGGACCGCGGCTACGTCCTGGTCGACGAGTACATGCGCACCAACGTCCCGACCATCTCCGCCGTCGGTGACCTCGTCCCGACCCTCCAGCTCGCGCACGTCGGCTTCGCCGAGGGCATCCTGGTGGCGGAGCGCCTGGCCGGTCTGAAGACGGTCCCGATCGACTACGACGGTGTCCCGCGGGTGACGTACTGCCACCCGGAGGTCGCCTCCGTCGGTATCACCGAGGCCAAGGCCAAGGAGATCTACGGCGCGGACAAGGTCGTCGCTCTGAAGTACAACCTCGCGGGCAACGGCAGGAGCAAGATCCTGGGCACCGCGGGCGAGATCAAGCTCGTCCAGGTCAAGGACGGTGCCGTCGTCGGCGTCCACATGGTCGGCGACCGCATGGGCGAGCAGGTCGGCGAAGCCCAGCTGATCTACAACTGGGAGGCGCTGCCGGCCGAGGTCGCGCAGCTCATCCACGCCCACCCGACGCAGAGCGAGGCGCTCGGCGAGGCCCACCTGGCCCTGGCCGGCAAGCCGCTCCACGCGCACGACTGACCCCTCGGTCGACGAACGCGACGACACAGACTTCCGCACTTTCCGTAAGGAGCAACCGAAACCATGGCGGTTTCCGTAACCCTTCCGGCGCTCGGAGAGAGCGTCACCGAGGGCACTGTCACTCGCTGGCTGAAGGCCGAGGGTGAGCGCGTCGAGGCCGACGAGCCGCTGCTCGAGGTCTCGACCGACAAGGTCGACACCGAGATCCCCTCGCCCGCCGCCGGTGTCCTGGCGTCCATCAAGGTCGCCGAGGACGAGACCGTTGAGGTCGGCGCCGAGCTGGCCGTCATCGACGACGGCACGGGCGCGCCCGCTGCCGCCCCGGCCCCGGCCGCCGAGCAGGTCGCCGAGCCCGCTCCCGAGCCGGCCGCGGCCGCCCCGTCCACCGAGCAGGCCGCCCCGGCGCCCGCTCCCACCGCCGACGCCGCCGCCGGCGGCGGCTCCGCCCAGGGCACGGACGTCGTCCTGCCCGCGCTCGGCGAGTCCGTCACCGAAGGCACCGTCACCCGCTGGCTGAAGTCGGTCGGCGACAGCGTCGAGGCCGACGAGCCGCTGCTCGAGGTCTCCACCGACAAGGTCGACACCGAGATCCCGGCGCCCGCCTCCGGCACACTGCTGGAGATCGTGGTCGGCGAGGACGAGACCGCCGAGGTCGGCGCCAAGCTCGCCGTCATCGGCGAGGCGGGTGCCGCTCCGGCCGCCGCCCCGGCGCAGGAGGCCCCGGCCGCCCCGGCCCAGCCCGAGCCCACCCCGGCCCCCGCTCCGGCTCCGGCGCAGCCCGCCCCGGCTCCGCAGGCCCCGTCGGCTCCGGCCCCGCAGCAGCAGGTCACCCCGGCTCCCGAGCCGGCCCCGGCCGCTCCTGCTCCCGCCCCGGCTCCGGCCCAGGCACCGGCCGCTCCGGCCGCCGCCCAGCCGGCCGACGACGGCGCCTACGTCACCCCCCTGGTGCGCAAGCTCGCCGCCGAGCACGGCGTCGACCTGTCCACCGTCAAGGGCACCGGCGTCGGCGGCCGTATCCGCAAGCAGGACGTCATGTCCGCCGCCGAGGCCGCCAAGGCCGCCGCCGCTGCGCCGGCTCCGGCCGCCGCCGCTCCGGCCGCCGCCAAGAAGGCCCCGGCGCTGGAGGCGTCCCCGCTGCGCGGCCAGACCATCAAGATGCCGCGGATCCGCAAGGTCATCGGCGACAACATGGTCAAGGCCCTGCACGAGCAGGCCCAGCTGTCCTCGGTCGTCGAGGTCGACGTCACCCGCCTGATGAAGCTGCGCGCCCGTGCCAAGGACGCGTTCGCGGCCCGTGAGGGCGTCAAGCTCTCCCCGATGCCGTTCTTCGTCAAGGCCGCGGCCCAGGCGCTGAAGGCGCACGCGCCCATCAACGCCAAGATCAACGAGGCCGAGGGGACCATCACCTACTTCGACACCGAGAACATCGGTATCGCGGTGGACTCCGAGAAGGGCCTGATGACCCCGGTCATCAAGAACGCCGGTGACCTCAACCTCGCCGGTATCGCCAAGGCCACGGCCGAGCTGGCGGGCAAGGTCCGCGCCAACAAGATCACCCCGGACGAGCTGTCCGGCGCGACCTTCACCATCTCCAACACCGGGTCGCGCGGCGCGCTCTTCGACACGATCATCGTGCCGCCGGGCCAGGTCGCGATCCTCGGCATCGGTGCCACGGTCAAGCGCCCCGCCGTCATCGAGACGGAGGACGGCCCGGTCATCGGCGTCCGCGACATGACGTACCTGACCCTGTCCTACGACCACCGCCTGGTGGACGGGGCCGACGCGGCCCGTTACCTGACGGCGGTCAAGGCCATCCTGGAGGCAGGCGAGTTCGAGGTCGAGCTCGGGCTGTAGTCACCAGGAGCAGCAGTACGGTGCCCCCGTCCGGATATCTCCGGGCGGGGGCACCGGCTTGTTCGGGGGCGCGGGGAACTGCGCGACAAGCCACGAACGATCCGCGGTCGCCCACCGACGGAACGGACCGGACTCCAGGGCGCGCCACACGCACCATGTGCAACTCGTCTCACCTGCGTGAAAGCACCCTCGTCAGCCTCACTCGCGGAGCGACCCGGCCGTATTGTCTAAACGTCAATCCCGCCTAAGGAGCCCACATGACCGCCCCCGTCATCCACTCGCTGCGCGAGCAGATCCGCGAGCACATCCTGGAGGGGATCATCAGCGGACGGTGGCAGCCGGGCGAGCGGATCGTGGAGCGCCGGATCGCGACCGAACTGGAGGTCAGCCAGACCCCGGTCCGCGAGGCCCTGCGCGAGCTCGAGTCCCTGCGCCTGATCGAGTCGGCTCCGAACAAGGGCGTCCGCGTCAGGAACCTGACGGCCGCCGACCTGGAGGAGAGCTACCCGGTCCGGGCAGGCCTGGAGGCCATCGCCGCGGAACTGGCGGCCCAGGGCCTCGCCGAGGACTGCTCGGCTCTGGAACCCCACGTCAACGCCCTCTACGAGGCCGACCGCGTGTCCGACGGCACGGCCCAGGTCCGCCACACCGTCGCCTTCCACCGTGAACTGGTCCGCGCGGCGGGCAACTCCGTCCTGCTGCACACCTGGGAAGGCCTCGGCATCGAGGTGTTCACGGCCCTGTCGATCCGCTGGCTGGGCACGCAGCAGCAGTCGTACGCCGAGGAGCACGAGGAGCTGGTCGCCGCGTTCAAGCGCCGCGACCCCCGGATCGCGGAACTGGTGAAGGCGCACGTCCTGGGCTGCGCGCCCCGGGCGTGACACCCGAGCACACCTCCGCTCAAACGCCCCTCGACCTGCGAAAACACCGATTTGCAGGGTCACTCCGTGCCACCGCGGGAGGCACCCCGTGCCTACTTTCTCGTGATCAAGAGGTTTTGCCCCTCAACCCTTTGATCGATCATCGATCAGCGAGTTACAGTCGCCGACGGGCTTGCCACCCAAGCTCCAGCCCTGTCCTGCCAAAGACAAAGGGCACCCCCGATCCCCTTACGTGAGGGAACCCCCTTCGACTGAGGAAGGCGGCGACATGACCGACCCCAACGCCATCCAGCCGAGCGAGCTCGACCAGCTCCCGGACCGGGACCCGGAGGAGACCGCCGAATGGCAGGCCTCCCTGGACGCGGTGACCGAGGCGGCCGGGCCGCACCGTGCCGCGTACCTGATGCGCCGCACGCTGGAGCGCGCCGAGGGCGCCGGCATCGCGCTGCCGAAGCTCCTGGAGACGGACTACGTCAACTCCATCCCCACCGCCGCCGAGCCGGCCGTGCCCGGTGACGAGGCGATGGAGCAGCGGATCACCGCGTGGAACCGCTGGAACGCGGCCGCTATGGTCACCCGGGGCAGCAAGTACGGCGTCGGCGGCCACATCGCCACCTTCGCCTCCGCGGCCTGGCTGTACGAGACCGGCTTCAACCACTTCTTCAAGGGCAAAGAGGCCGACGGCTCCGGCGACCAGCTCTACATCCAGGGCCACGCCTCCCCCGGCATCTACGCCCGCGCGTTCCTCGACGGCCGTCTGACCGAGGAGCAGCTCGACAACTTCCGCCGCGAGTCGGGCGGCAACGGCCTGCCGTCCTACCCGCACCCGCGCCGCCTGCCCTGGCTGTGGGAGTTCCCGACGGTGTCGATGGGCCTCGGCCCGCTCTCCGCCATCTACCAGGCGCGCTTCAACCGCTATCTCACCAACCGCGGCATCAAGGACACCTCCGCCTCGCACGTGTGGGCGTTCCTCGGCGACGGCGAGATGGACGAGCCCGAGTCGACGGCGGCACTCGCGCTGGCGGCCCGTGAGGAGCTGGACAACCTCACGTTCGTCATCAACTGCAACCTCCAGCGCCTCGACGGCCCGGTCCGCGCCAACTTCAAGATCGTGCAGGAGCTGGAGGCCCAGTTCCGCGGCGCCGGCTGGAACGTCATCAAGACGCTCTGGGGCACGGCCTGGGACGAGCTGTTCCAGCTCGACACCACGGGGGCGCTCGTACGCCGCCTGCGCCAGGTACCGGACGCGCAGATCCAGACGTACCAGACCCGCGACGCGGCCTACATCCGCCAGGACTTCTTCGGCGCCGACCCGGCGCTGGCGGAGATGGCGAAGCTGCTGAGCGACGACAAGATCCTCGAGTGCTTCCACTTCTCGCGCGGCGGTCACGAGGCGCGCAAGGTGTACGCCGCGTACAAGGCGGCCGTCGAGCACAAGGGCGCGCCGACCGTGATCCTGGCCCAGACGGTCAAGGGCCACACCCTCGGTGAGGGCTTCGCGTCGAAGAACGCCAACCACCAGATGAAGAAGCTGACGGTGGACGAGTTCAAGAACATGCGCGACCTGCTCGGCCTGCCGATCAAGGACAGCGACTTCGTCGACGGCGTGGTGCCCTACGGCCACCCGGGTGCCGACTCGCCCGAGGTCCGCTACCTCCAGGAGCGGCGTGCCGCCCTCGGCGGTCCGGCCCCGGCCCGCCGCGTCCACCCGGTCGCGCCGCTGCCCGCCCCCGCGGAGAAGGCGTTCGCGTCCTTCGACAAGGGCTCCGGCTCGCAGAACGTGGCCACCACCATGGCGTTCGTCCGCCTGGTGAAGGACCTGGTCCGCGACAAGGAGACCGGCAAGCGCTGGGTGCCGATCGTCCCGGACGAGGCGCGCACCTTCGGTATGGAGAGCCTCTTCCCGTCGCTCGGCATCTACTCGCCGAAGGGCCAGACGTACGAGCCGGTCGACCGCGACCAGCTGATGTACTACAAGGAAGCCCGGAACGGGCAGATCCTCAACGAGGGGATCACCGAGGCCGGTTCGATGGCCGACTTCATCGCCGCTTCGACGTCGTACGCGACGCACGGCGAGACGATGATCCCGTTCTACATCTTCTACTCGATGTTCGGCTGGCAGCGCACGGCCGACCAGATGTGGCAGCTCGGCGACCAGCTCGGCCGCGGCTTCCTCGTCGGCGCCACGGCGGGCCGTACGACGCTGACCGGTGAGGGCCTCCAGCACGCCGACGGCCACTCCCCCGTCATCGCCGCGACGAACCCGGCGGCGCTGACGTACGACCCGGCGTTCGCGTACGAGGTCGCGGCCATCGTCAAGGAGGGCCTGCGCCGGATGTACGGCGAGGCGGCCCCGGGTGAGGACCAGAACGTCTTCTACTACCTGACGGTCTACAACGAGCCGCTGCCGCAGCCCGCGAAGCCGTCCGTCGAGGGCATCGACGAGGGCATCGTCAAGGGCCTGTACCGCTTCAACACGGCGGAGTCGGCGGGCATCACGCCCCCGGCCAGCGCCCCGCGGATCCAGCTGCTCGGCTCCGGTACGGCGATCCACTGGGCGCTCAAGGCGCAGCAGCTGCTGGCCGACGAGTGGGGCGTGGCGGCCGACGTGTGGTCGGCGACCTCATGGAGCGAACTGCGCCGGGACGCCCTGGAGGCGGACGAGGCCCTGCTGCGCGGCGAGGAGCGGATGCCGTTCGTCCGGCAGGCGCTCCAGGGCGCCGAGGGCCCGGTGCTGGCGGTCTCCGACTACATGCGCCAGGTCCCGGACCAGATCGCGCAGTGGGTCGAGCAGGACTGGTCCTCGCTGGGCGCCGACGGCTTCGGCCTCTCGGACACCCGTGAGGCGGCTCGCCGCCACTTCGGTGTCGACGCCGAGTCGATCGTCGTCGCGGCCCTGGCCCAGCTCGCGGGGCGCGGCGAGGTCAAGGCGACGGCCGTGAAGGAAGCGCGCGCGAAGTACGGCCTGTAAGGGCTTGTGTGCAGGAGGCTCCCGCTGCGGCGGGGGCCTCCTCCTGCATGATGTGGTGCATGCGCGCTGCCCGGCTCATCAAGATGGTGCTGCTGCTCCAGTCCCGGCCCTCCATGACGGCGGCCGAGCTCGCCCGTGAGCTGGAAGTGTCGGAGCGGACGGTCACCCGGGACGCCCAGGCGCTGTCGGAGGCGGGAGTACCGGTGTACGCGGACCGGGGCCGGGTCGGCGGGTACCGGCTGGTCGGCGGGTACCGTACGCGGCTGACCGGGCTGCACCGCAGTGAGGCCGAGGCGCTGTTCCTGTCCGGGGTGCCGGGCGCGCTGCGCGAGATGGGCTTGGAGGACGCCGCCTCGGCGGCCCGGCTGAAGGTGTCGGCCGCCCTGCTGCCTTCCCTGCGGGACGCGTCCAGGACGGCGGCGCAGCGGTTCCACCTGGACGCCCCGAACTGGTTCAGGGAGCCGGAGACGCCCGTACTGCTGCCGGCGGTCGCCGACGCGGTCTGGGACGACCGGCGGATCACCGCGCGCTACCGGCGCGGGGAGGACGAGGTCGTCCGGGAGCTGGAGCCGTACGGGCTCGTGCTGAAGGCGGGCGTCTGGTACCTGTGCGCCCGGGTGGCCGGGGGCGGGTCCTTCCGGGTGTACCGGATCGACCGGTTCACGGCGGTGGACCCGGGAGAGGAGCGCTTCGAGCGGGAGCCGGAGTTCGATCTGCCGGCCTTCTGGGAGGAGCGGGCGGAGCAGTTCGCCCGGTCCATCCTGCGAGCGCGTGTCGTGGTGCGGCTGTCCCCCGATGGTGTGCGCCGGCTGCCGTACGCCCTCGACTCAGTGTCCGCCCGTGAGGCCCTGGCGGAGGCGGACGACCCGGACGGCGACGGCTGGGTGACGGTGGCCCTGCCGGTGGAGTCCGGGGAGGTCGCCCACACCCAGCTGACGGCACTTGGCCCGGAGGTGGAGGTACTGGCCCCGGAGAGCCTGCGCGAGCGGTTCGCCGGGGACGCGCTGCGGCTGGCCCGGCTGTACCACCCCCGGGACGGCGTATAACGATCCCGCGCACTCCGGGTGCGCCCCCGTGCCCCAGGGCCGATGCTGGACCCGTGATGGACGAGACGGAGTTCTGGGAGCTGGTCGACGACACCCGGGAGGCCGCCGAGGGCGACCCGGAGGAGCAGGCCGACCTGCTCGTGGAGCGGCTCACGCAGAAGGACCCGGACTCGGTCCTGGACTTCGCCCGGCACTTCGAGTCCCGCTACAACCGGGCCTACCGCTGGGACCTGTGGGGCGCCGCCTGGGTGCTGCTCGACGGGGCGAGCGACGACGCCTTCGACTTCTTCCGCTGCTGGCTGATCGGCCAGGGGCGCCATGTCTTCGAGGGCGCCGTGCACGACCCGGACTCGCTCGCCGAGCTGCTGGACGACTTCGACGAGGAGATCGACGGCGACGGCGAGGAGCTCGGCTACGCGGCGGACGAGGCCTACGAGCAGCTCACCGGCACGGTCGCCCCCGACCTGGGGATCCCGCCCCCGCCCCCGGAACCGGAGGGCACCCCGCTCGACTTCGAGAACGAGGAGCTGCTCGCCGAGCGCTATCCCCGGCTGTGGGAGCGCTTCAGGGGCTGATCAGCGAGGTGAGCGTGGGTCTGATCCGCCCTGACCGCGTCGTGCAGCGGGGCGGCGTTGGCTTGGTCGAGGGCGGACGCGGTGGCCGCTGCCGGGCCCAGGACGACGGTCGCGACCGCGCAGAGCACCGCCCAGGGGCCGGGCGCCGTCCCGGGCCGGGTACTGCTGTTCATGATCCCCACCTCCGGTCGGCTGACTGTGGGGTCGACGGTAGGGCGCCGGGATCTGAGGCCCCTGCGCGCCGGCTGTGGCCTTCCTGTGGGCCCGCCGGCCGGCCCTGCAACCGGGCGGCCAGCTGCCTGATCTCGGGCAGCCTGGCGTGCAGGGCGGCGCCCGGGCAGCTGGTCATGTAGCCGTCGTTGTGGCCGGCGAGGGCGGGCAGCTCGGCGGCGGTGCCGGCCGCGTACCGGCTCAGGCCGTTGCTGGAGACGAGGCGGACGCGCGCCCGCGGGTCGGTGCCGGTCAGGCCGAGCTTCCAGGCGGACAGCGCGGCGATGGCGTGGATCATCGCCCGGGGTACGGGCATGCCCGCGGTGAAGGTGCCGAGGGCGGCGATGCCGGTGGTGCGGTGGTTGAAGCCCTGGGTGTGGGCGCCGGTGACGGCCCGCTCGACGCCGCCGGCGCGGCCCTCGTAGACGGTGCCGCAGCGGTCGACGACGAAGTTGTAGCCGATGTCGTCCCAGTCGCGGGTGCCGGTCTGGCCGGTGTACAGGTCCCGCAGGATACGGGGCACGTCGGCGCAGTCGTAGCCGTTGGGCGAGTCGGTGTGGTGGACGAAGACGGCGGCGACCCGGTCGTCGTAGCGCGGGCGGGGCTGCCTGCGGGCGGCGTCGCCCAGCCACTGCGATCTCGGCACGATGTGCGGGCGCGGGGCGGTGTAGGCCATGGCGGCGGGGCGGTCCGCGGCCGGGCGGGCGCCGGTCTCGGCGGCGTGCTCGACGCCGTGGGCGCACAGCACCAGCGCCGCGACGGCGGCGACGCCCGGCAGGCAGCCGAGCAGCAGCCGGGCCGCGCGCGGCACAGTGGCTATGCCGGGTGTCCCGGCGGCGCGGCGCCTGCGCGTACCCCGCCGTCTTCGCAAGACACGCATGGACCCACTGTCGGCCTGATCCGGTCCGTCCGCGATGTGTGATGTGCCACCTGGTGGAACCATCGTCACGGTCCGCGACGTTTTTCCGAGTGCACGCGCACGTGGCCGGTTCTGATCATTCACGCGCGTGTGACTGATCACCGGGCCCTTCCCCCGCGTACTAAGGGGTTCCGACAGAAAGGCGGCGTTGCGTGGACCTGCTCGACATCCTGCTGTTGCTGGTGGTCCTGGCCTATGCGGCGTCCGGCTACCGGCGCGGGCTGGTGGCCGGCTGTGTGTCGCTGGCGGGCTTCGTGGGCGGTGCGGTCGTCGGCGTGTGGATCCTGCCGTGGGTGATGGACCTGGTGCCGCCCGGTTCGACCCGGGCGACGGTGACGGCGGTGCTGACGGTGCTGCTCCCGGCGGTGGTGGGCCATGAACTGGCGGGGCGTCTCGCGCTCCGGCTGCGGCGGGAGCTGGACCGGGGGCCGCTGCGGGTGGCGGACGGGATCGGCGGGGCCGTGGCCAACTCGGTCGCGGTCCTGATCGTGGCGTGGGTGGCCGCGAGCGTCCTGGGCGCGTCCTCGTCACCGCTGGTCACCTCGGCGATCCGGGACTCCCGGCTGCTCGGCGCGGTGCAGGAGACGATGCCGGACACCACCCCGGCGTGGTTCTCGAGGGCCACGTCGGCGCTGACCGAGGCGGGCTTCCCGCAGGTCTTCAACCCCTTCGAGAACGAGTCGACCGCCGAGGTCGCCGCCCCCTCCGGCGACAGCGTCACGGCGGCCGCCACGAACGCCGCCAAGCTGAGCACGGTCAAGGTCGAGGGCGTCGCGGGCACGCAGGGCCGCGAGGGCAGCGGGTTCGTGTACGCGCGGGAGCACGTGATGACCAACGCCCACGTGGTGGCGGGCATCGACGAGCCGACCGTGCAGATCGGCGGGGTCGGGCGGACGTACGAGGCGCGGGTGGTGTTCTTCGACCCGCAGAAGGACGTGGCCGTGCTGTACGTGCCGGGCCTGAAGGCGCCCGTGCTGCGGTTCGACGACAACGCCGAGCGCGGCGACTCGGCGGTGGTCGCGGGCTATCCGCAGGACGGCGACCTGAACCTCCAGGCGGCGACGGTCGCGAACCGGGTCCGGGCGACGGGCCAGAACATCTACAACGACGACACGGTCACCCGCGAGATCTACTCGATCCGTTCCACGGTCCGCCCCGGCAACTCCGGCGGGCCCCTCCTGACCACGGACGGCCGGGTCTTCGGCGTGGTCTTCGCCCGCTCCACCTCGGACGCAGAGACGGGCTACGTGCTGACGGCGGCCGAGGTCTCCTCCGACGCCGAGCGCGCGGCGAACGCGACGGCACCGGTGGACACGGGCGAGCTGGCCGCCTCGTAGGCGCCCCGGCACCGGCTCAGAGGAAACGTCCCATCAGCACGTCGTCCACGTACTGCCCGTCGAGCCTGAACTCCTCGGGCAGGACTCCCTCCGCCACGAATCCCTCGGCCTCATAGAGCTTGCGGGCCGGGGTGTTGTGGGCGAGGACGCGCAGCGTGAGGCGGCGGGCACCACGCCGGCGGGCCTCGTCCACGGCGGCCCGGACGAGTGCCCGTCCGACACCCCGGCCGCGCGCCTCCTCCGAGACGACGAGGCCCTGGATCTGCCGGACGTGCCGGTTGGAGGCGACCGGCGTCGGGAAGCCGAGGTGGAGGTAGCCCGCCAGGCGGTCACCGAGTTCGGCGACCAGGCAGTCCTCGGGGGCGTGCCGCTCGCTGAAGAACGGCGGGTACGGCGGCTGCGGCTCGGGCACCACGGCGTGCAGGTGCGACCACGCGAGCCGGTCCAGAAGGGCCAGCCCTTCGCCGTCATCGGGCATGGCGAGGCGTATACGGAGATCGCGGGACTCGGGCATGGCGTCACCCTACGGCGATGGCTTGTGGCCGTACGCCGGATTTTTGGCGCCGGCGGGCAGGATGGGGCCCATGGAACGCTCACGAATCGCAGTGGCCGGTGCGTCCGGTCTCATCGGCGGCGCCCTGGTGCGGTCCCTGACCGCGGACGGGTATGAGGTGGTGCGTCTCGTGCGCCATGAGCCCCGGGCCGCGGGCGAGGTCCGCTGGGACCCCGAGGGCGGGCGGGTGGAGGCGGCCGGGCTCGCCGGGTGCGACGCGGTGGTGAACCTGGCCGGTGCGGGGGTCGGCAACCGCCGCTGGACGGACGCCTACAAGCAGCGGATCCGTGACAGCAGGGTGAACGGCACGGCAGCGCTCGCCCGCGCTGTCGCCTCCCTGGACGAGCAGGACCGGCCGCGGGTCTTCGTGAACGGCAGCGCCATCGGCTACTACGGCGAGACCGGGGACCGGGCCGTCGACGAGAGCGCGCCGGCGGGCGAGGGGTTCCTGCCCGAGCTGTGCGTGGAGTGGGAGGCCGCGGCCGCACCCGCCCAGGAAGCCGGTGTCCGCACGGTGTTCACCCGGACCGGGCTGGTCGTGTCCCGCGAGGGTGGTGCGTGGGGGCGGCTGTTCCCGCTGTTCCGGGCCGGGCTCGGCGGGCGGATGGGCGACGGGCGGCAGTACTGGTCGTTCATCGCGCTGCACGACGAGGTCGCCGCGATCCGGCATCTCATCGGCACCGACGGCCTGTCCGGGCCGTTCAACCTCACCGCCCCGAACCCGCTGACGAACCGTGAGATCACCGCGGCGATGGGGCGCGTGCTGCACCGCCCGACGCTGTTGGCGGTGCCCGCGCCCGTCCTGCGGGCCGTGCTCGGCGAGATGGCCGGGGATGTGCTCGGCAGCGCCCGGGTCCTGCCGACGCGACTGCTGGAGTCGGGATTCCGGTTCGCCTTCCCGGAGATCGAGGGGGCGATCCGGGCGGCGTTGTGACGCGCCCGGTCAAGACCGCCGACCGGCTGCCGACCGGCTGCGACCGACTGTTCCGAGACAGCCCCTCGTGCCGCACACCAGCCTCCTGTGACCACTTCACGCCCACAAGGAATCCGTATGCGACCGCCGTGCGACCGTGCCCTGTCGATGCGCGACTCCCCCTGACCGATCACGGCCCTACGCTCGACCGGAACTCGCGTATCCCTGGGGCCTGTTGAGGGCATGACGTCTCCAGCGCCCGCGCAACCTCGAGGAGGGGCACGTGCTTGAGCCCGCTTACCAGGCGGACGTGGTCGTCGTGGGGGCCGGAGTCGCCGGACTCTCGGCCGCGCACCGGCTGACCAGCGCAGGAGTGACGACCATGGTCCTGGAGGCCGCCGACGGGATCGGCGGCCGCATGGCGACGGAGAAGGTCGACGGCTTCCGGCTCGACAGAATCGGCCAGTTGCTGTCCACCGCGTACCCGGAACTACGGCTGACACCCGGCCTCGGCATGCTCGTGCTGCGTCCCTTCGCGCCCGGGGTCCTGCTGCACGGCGACGGACGCCACCATCGCGCGGGCGTCCAGTCGGGCACAGGGGGCGCACGGGGCGCACTGCACGCTGTGCGCGCCCTGGCGAGTGCCCCCAGGTCGCCGTCCGCGCCCAGGCCGCCCAGGAGGCCGGTGGCAGTGCCCGGCCGCCAGGTCTCGGTGCCCCGGAGCCGGTCCGGTGCGCCGCTGGGCACGGCCGTCGACCAGGCCCGCCTGGGTGCCGCCCTGACCCGGCTGGCCGGCACCTCGGCCGAACGGCTGCTGGCCCGTCCGGAGCTGCCCGCCGGTGAGGCCCTGGCGGCTCGCGGGCTGCCGGCCCGGACGATCGACGGCTTCCTGCGTCCGCTGCTGGCCGCCCTGTTGTGCGACCCGGACCTGACGACGTCCAGCCGGTGCGCGGACCTCGCGCTGCGCGCCTTCGCGGGCGGCCGGCTGTGTCTGCCGGAGGGCGGCGCCGAGGCCCTGCCGGAGCTGCTGGCGAGCACGCTGCCGCCGGGCACCGTGCACACCGGCGTGCGTGTCACCTCCGTCTCCACGACCTCGGTGACCACCGCCGAGCACGGGGAGATCCGCTGCCGGGCGGTGCTGGTGGCGACGGGCGCCAGGGCCGCGGCCGAGCTGCTGCCCGGGTTGCGGGTGCCTGAGTTCCATCCGGTGACGGTGGTGCATCACACGACGGACGAGCCGCCGGGGACGGGGGCGTCCTTGCTGCTCGACGCGGATCTCGGTGGGCCGGTCGCGTACACGGCGGTGGTCAGCCGCGTCGATCCGTCCCGGGCGCCGGCGGGGCGGGCCCTGGTGTCTTCGACGGTGCTGGGGCGGCCGCCTGGGGATGTCGACACGGCTGTGCGGATGCATGTGGCGCGGATGTACGGGGTGTCGACGGCTCGGTGGGAGACGCTGGCCGTGCATCACACGGCGGAGGCCGTGCCCGCGATGCGGCCGCCGCATGATCTGCGGCGGCCGGTGCGGTTGTTGGCCGGGCTGTATGTGTGTGGGGATCATCGGGATACCAGTACTGTCCAGGGCGCTCTGCACTCTGGGCATCGGGCATCCGCGGCGATCTTGGCGGACTTGGGGGCGGGGCGGTCTCTGCATGTTGCCGATCCGCTGCCGACGGTGCCACGGGCTGCGTAGGTGGTTTGTCGGGTGCGGGTGCGTGGGGGCTTGTCGCGCCCACGCGGCGGAGCCGCACATTGACACAGCCCCGCGCCCCTCGGAACCTCATCCCAAGGCCGCTACCTTGTCGCGGTAAGTGCGCACCGGAGCCGCGTCCTTGTACGGCTCGAGCCTGCGCTCGAAGTCCCTCACGTACTCCACCGCCCGTACCGAGCGCATCTCCGCGGCCTGGCCCGCCGCCTCCGCGGCCAGTTGGCAGGCCTGGTCGAGTTCGCCGAGGCCGAGGCGGGCGGTGGCGAGGACGACGCGGCAGAACAGGCGGCTGCGGGCGTAGGACGGGGCGCGCAGCTGGAGTGAGCGTTCCGCGTGCTGGGCGGCGGCGCGGAACTGCTGAAGGTCCCGGTGGCAGTGCCCGAACTCGTCGGCGAGCTGCGCCTCGTCGAAGAACTTGGCCCAGTGCGGGACGTCGTCCCCGGACCGGGCCGTCTCCAGGGCGCGCTCGGCGCGGACCAGTGCGGCCGTGCAGGCCCGCACCTCGCCGAGCACGCCGTGCCCGCGTGCCTCGGAGGCGTGCAGCAGCGCCTGCACGACGGGCGGTGCGGAGGTGCCGACGCCCTGCTGCGCCACGCGCGCGAGCTGCACCGCCTCCCGTCCGTGCCCGAGGTAGACGGCCTGCCGGCTCATGGTGACCAGCACGTACGCCCCGTACGTCCGGTCCCCGGCCGCCTGGGCGAGCCGGAGCGCCTGCACGAAGTAGCGCTGGGCGAGTCCGTGCGCGGCGATGTCGTACGACGTCCAGCCCGCGAGCCGGGTCAGGTCGGCGGCGGCGGCGAACAGCCGGCGGCCGGTCTGCTCGCCGTAGGCGCCACGCAGCATGGGCTCGCACTCGTGCTCCAGATAGCGCACGAGGGCCTGGCGGGCGTGGCCGCCGCCGTAGGCGTCGTCGAGGGTGCGGAACAGCTCGCCGACGGAGCGCAGGGCGGCGATGTCTCCGGCGGTCACCTTCTGGCCGGGCCCGCGTTCGGCCTGCCCGCGCTGGCGGGGCAGGGACGGCACGCCCTGCTCGGCCGGGGAACGCAGGGCGGGGCGGCCCTGCGCCGGGATGCGGGCGGCGGCCGGCTCGCCCCGGGCCACCTTCTCGTCGGCGCGGCCGATCAGCCAGTCCCGGCTGGGCACGACGAGCCCGGCGGGTGTGAAGGCGATCTTGCGCAGCTCGGCGTGACTGCCGGAGTCCTTGCGCCACAGCCCGCTGACGATGTCGACGGCCTCCTCGGGGGTGGACGCGAACTCCAGCCCCGCGTAGACCGGCGCGCAGGCGTCCAGGCCGAGGTCCTGGGCGGTGAGACGGCGGCCCAGGCGCCGGGTGAAGACCTCGGCGATCAGCGCGGGCGTGGTGCCCCTGGGCTGCTGGCCGCGCAGCCACCGGGTGACGGATGTCTTGTCATATCTCAGGTCGAGTCCGTGTTCGAGACCGAGCTGGTCCACGCGACGGGCGAGACCCGCGTTGGAGAACCCCGCTTCTGCGATGAGCGCGGCGAGCTGTCGGTTGGGGGTGCGCTGCGCGGGTCGTTCCGTCATGGTGCGGTGCGGTCTCCTGCCTTCCGGTGCTGGTGATCTGCCGGATTGCCTGTGAGCAGGCCTTTTGGCTTGCTGGACGGCGCGAATGTAGCGGAGAGTAAACACCCCATCACACATTTCTCCAGACATTCATCCGATCGTGTGAGGATTGACCCCAGGACTGACGAGTCCGGGCCGGACGTACAGTGGCCGGGGCGCGATACGTGCCTGACACACCCGTCCTAGGGAGGCGCTTGCCGTGAGTGAGTTGCGGTTCGTCCGCATGGGGTTCGGTGACGAGGCCGTCGAGTACCAGGAGGCGTGGGACGAACAGCGCCGGGTGCACGCGGCGCGCTTCGCGGACGAGGTCCCCGACACCGTGCTGCTCCTGGAGCACCCCCCGGTCTACACGGCGGGCCGGCGCACGGCGGACAACGAGCGGCCCCTCGACGGCACGCCGGTCGTCGACGTGGACCGCGGTGGCAAGATCACCTGGCACGGCCCCGGCCAGCTGGTGGGCTACCCGATCCAGAAGCTTCCGCGCCCGGTGGACGTCGTGGCGCACGTGCGCCGCCTCGAAGAGGCCCTGATCCGCACCTGCGCGGAGTTCGGCCTGGAGACCACCCGGGTCGAGGGCCGCAGCGGGGTGTGGGTGCTGGGCGACCCGGTCGAGCGGCGCCCCGCGCTCGGCGGCCTGGCCCTGGACTTCGACCCGCGGCTGCACGACGAGGAGTTCGACCCGCGCCTGAACGGCCCGGAGTACGCGCCGTCCAACGCGGGCCAGCGCCGCGAGGACCGCAAGATCGCTGCGATCGGCATCCGTGTGGCCAAGGGCGTCACCATGCACGGCTTCGCGCTCAACGTGAACCCGGACAACAAGTGGTTCGACCGGATCATCCCGTGCGGCATCCGTGACGCGGGTGTCGCCTCCCTGGCGAACGAACTGGGCCGCGACGTGACGATCGCGGAGGTCCTGCCGGTCGTCGAGCGCCACCTGCGGGACGTCCTGGAGAACGCCGAGCTGAAGCCGCGGGAGATCGAGAAGGCGCCGGCGGCATAAGTCGGGCCGTGGAGGGGCTGGCGCCCACAGGCATTCAAATCAACGGGCGTACCCTTGAGGACGCCGAAGAATCAATCGCTAGGGAGCCGGTCGTGTCCGCAGTCGCACCCGACGGACGCAAGATGCTGCGCCTGGAGGTCCGCAACAGCCAGACCCCCATCGAGCGCAAGCCCGAGTGGATCAAGACCCGGGCGAAAATGGGCCCCGAGTACACCAAGATGCAGAACCTCGTGAAGAGCGAGGGCCTGCACACGGTCTGCCAGGAAGCCGGCTGCCCCAACATCTACGAGTGCTGGGAGGACCGCGAGGCCACGTTCCTCATCGGCGGCGACCAGTGCACCCGGCGCTGTGACTTCTGCCAGATCGACACCGGCAAGCCCGAGGCGCTCGACCGTGACGAGCCGCGCCGCGTGGGTGAGTCCGTGGTCACCATGGACCTGAACTACGCCACGATCACCGGCGTCGCCCGCGACGACCTGGAGGACGGCGGCGCCTGGCTGTACGCGGAGACGGTCCGCCAGATCCACCAGCAGACGGCGCAGCGCGAGGCCGGCCGGACGAAGGTCGAGCTGCTCGCGCCGGACTTCAACGCCGTCCCGGAGCAGCTGGAGGAGGTCTTCTCCTCCCGCCCCGAGGTCTTCGCGCACAACGTCGAGACGGTCCCGCGGATCTTCAAGCGGATCCGCCCCGGCTTCCGCTACGAGCGCTCCCTGAAGGTCATCACCGCGGCCCGCGACTACGGCCTCGTCACCAAGTCGAACCTCATCCTCGGCATGGGCGAGACCCGCGAGGAGGTCAGCGAGGCACTGAAGCAGCTGCACGACGCGGGCTGCGAGCTGGTCACCATCACGCAGTACCTGCGGCCCTCCGTGCGCCACCACCCGGTGGAGCGCTGGGTCAAGCCGCACGAGTTCGTGGAGCTGCAGGAGGAGGCGGAGCAGATCGGCTTCTCCGGTGTGATGTCGGGCCCGCTGGTGCGCTCCTCGTACCGCGCCGGGCGGCTCTACCGGATGGCCATGGAACAGCGGGACGCGCGCATCGCGGCCCAGGCCGTCTGACGATCCGTCACCGCCCTTCCCGCCAAAGGGCGAGACAAGCGTGTGAATTCGCGCACAAGAGACTACCCGCCGGTAGTGACCGATATGACGCGGTCCTGACCGTCCTCGCAGATGAGGGCGCATGTCAGGACCGCGTCGGCGTTCCACGGATCCCCGCCGGGGCTTCATGGGTGTTTGACCGGTCGGACACGCCCTGGTAACACCAATCAGTGACGCTGAACTCACAGCACGTACACCGCTCCCGAGGGGGGACCTCACCCATGCAGGCCGCGCCCGTTCGCGCCACCGCGATTCCGTCCTTCACCACCGCCCTGCGTGCCGTGGAGTCGCTGCTGCTGAGCAGCGGTCAGCGCACCGCCCGCCGCAACGCCTGGACCTCCGTGCTGGAGGACCGCCGTCGCGCCAAGGACCGGGTCGAGGCGCAGCGCGTCCTCGAGCAGTCCGTCTCCCGCTCCCTCTCCGTCCACCCCTGAGCCCGCTCCCCTCCCCCGCGAGGCGCCCCGCGGACACTGCCGTCGTAGGCGCTTGTGGGGCCACGTAGACTGCGTGGCATGGCGAGGAAGGAACCTGCAGCGGACGCTGCGAACCCCGGGCGACTGAAGCAGATCGCTCTGACCTACAAGATGACCCGCAAGGCCGACAAGAAGATCGGTCTTGTACTCGCGGCAGTCGGAATCGTCACCTTCGGTGTCTTCCTCGCGATCGGTTTCTTGATCGGTCACCCCATCTATGCCGGCATCCTGGGCCTCCTGCTCGCCTTCCTCGCGTCGGCGATCGTGTTCGGGCGCCGGGCCGAGCGGGCCGCCTTCGGGCAGATGGAGGGTCAGCCCGGTGCCGCGGCGGCGGTGCTCGACAACATCGGCCGGGGGTGGACGACGACCCCCGCGGTGGCGATGAACCGCAACCAGGACGTGGTGCACCGCGCGGTCGGCAAGGCCGGCATCGTCCTGGTCGCCGAGGGCAACCCGAACCGGGTGAAGTCCCTGCTGGCCGCCGAGAAGAAGAAGATGAACCGCATCGTCGCGGACGTCCCGGTGCACGACCTGGTGGTGGGCACGGGCGAGGGCCAGGTCGAGCTGAAGAAGCTGCGCACGACCATGCTGAAGCTCCCCCGCGTGCTGACCGGCCCGCAGGTCACCGCCACCAACGACCGGCTGCGCGCCCTGGGCGACCTGATGAGCAACATGCCACTGCCGAAGGGGCCGATGCCCAAGGGCATGCGGATGCCGAGGGGCGGCGGGCCGAAGGCGCGCTGACAGCCCGCACACCATATGGGTGAAGGGGCGGCCGGATCACTCCGGCCGCCCCGTCACCCATGTCCGTTCGTGCGTGTCAGGTTGCGTGTCAGATGCGGACCTCGACCGTGCCCGCCAGCCGGTCGTGCAGGCCCCGGCCGTCGCGATCCCAGATCAGGGCGGGGATCGCGAGGAAGAGCAGGACCGTGCGCAGCACCGCGCGCCAGGGGCTGACCCGGCCGGTGTCCAGGGCGAGCACCCGCAGGCCGAGGAGCCGCTTGCCCGGCGTGAAGCCGACCGTACCGACCGTGAGGACCATCAGGGCGAACATGATCAGCGGCGCCCAGACCTGGGCCGCTTCGTTGTAGCTCTGGGTGATGAGACCGTATGCGATCAGGAGGCTCAGGCCCCAGTCCACGGCGAGGGCGCCGAGCCGCCGCCCGGGGCGGGCGATCGAGCCGGGTCCCTCCTCGGGCAGACCGAGCTGCTCACCCCGGTATCCGAAGTCGACACCGGCCTCTTCCGCCGCCGCGCGGGGCCCGGAAAGCCACGATCCGAGTGCTTGCCTGTTGTCCACCCGTCCACGGTACTGCGCCCGGAAATGACCAGGGCACGGCGGGGTGCGTCGGGGCTACGGTGGAAGCCGAGCCGGTTAACTTGTGCGAAACAAATGAGTCACGCCCGAGAAACCACCCGTCCCTAGGGTCGAGGTCAGCGTGTGCCACCCGCACTGGCCGCACGAACGAACTACCACCCCGGCGGGACGGTCGGGAGTAGGAGGAGCTGGATGTTCCAGAACGCCGACGAGGCCAAGAAGTTCATCGCGGACGAGGACGTCAAGTTCATCGACGTCCGCTTCTGCGACCTGCCGGGCGTGATGCAGCACTTCACGGTGCCTGCTGAGGCGTTCGACGCGGACGAGGAGCTGGCCTTCGACGGCTCGTCCATCCGCGGTTTCCAGGCCATCCACGAGTCCGACATGGCGCTGCGCGCGGACCTGTCGACCGCCCGGGTCGACCCGTTCCGCCGTGACAAGACGCTGAACATCAACTTCTTCATCCACGACCCGATCACGGGTGAGCAGTACTCCCGTGACCCGCGCAACGTGGCGAAGAAGGCCGAGGCCTACCTCGCCTCCACCGGGATCGCCGACACGGCGTATTTCGGTCCCGAGGCCGAGTTCTACGTCTTCGACTCCGTCCGCTTCGCGACCACCGCGAACGAGTCCTTCTACCACATCGACTCCGAGGCCGGCGCCTGGAACACCGGTGCCCTCGAGGACAACCGTGGTTACAAGGTCCGCTACAAGGGCGGCTACTTCCCGGTCCCGCCGGTCGACCACTTCGCCGACCTGCGCGCCGAGATCTCCCTGGAGCTGAACCGCGCCGGCCTGCAGGTCGAGCGCCAGCACCACGAGGTGGGCACCGCCGGCCAGGCCGAGATCAACTACAAGTTCAACACGCTGCTCGCCGCCGCCGACGACCTCCAGCTCTTCAAGTACATCGTGAAGAACGTGGCGTGGAAGAACGGCAAGACCGCGACCTTCATGCCGAAGCCGATCTTCGGTGACAACGGCTCGGGCATGCACGTCCACCAGTCCCTGTGGTCGGGCGGCTCCCCGCTCTTCTACGACGAGGCCGGTTACGCGGGCCTGTCGGACACCGCCCGCTACTACATCGGCGGCATCCTCAAGCACGCCCCGTCGCTGCTGGCCTTCACCAACCCGACGGTGAACTCGTACCACCGTCTGGTCCCGGGCTTCGAGGCGCCGGTGAACCTGGTCTACTCGCAGCGCAACCGCTCCGCGGCCATGCGTATCCCGATCACGGGCTCGAACCCGAAGGCCAAGCGCGTCGAGTTCCGCGCGCCCGACTCCTCCGGCAACCCGTACCTGGCGTTCTCCGCGCTGCTGCTCGCGGGCCTGGACGGCATCAAGAACAAGATCGAGCCGGCCGAGCCGATCGACAAGGACCTCTACGAGCTCGCCCCCGAGGAGCACGCGGGCGTCCCGCAGGTCCCGACCTCGCTCCCGGCCGTCCTCGACTCCCTCGAGGCCGACCACGAGTTCCTCCTCCAGGGCGACGTGTTCACGCCGGACCTGATCGAGACGTGGATCGACTACAAGCGCACGAACGAGATCGCGCCGCTGCAGCTGCGTCCGCACCCGCACGAGTTCGAGCTCTACTTCGACGTGTGATCGACGCCCGATCCGTGTGATCGGCGTCTGATCGAGGCATCACGACCGCGCCTCCGCCGCCCCTACGGGCAGCGGGGGCGCGGTCGTGTGTTCTATTCTGCTGCCAGGACCTCACGGGGGTGGAGCAGGAGATGCCCGAGCACGAACAGGACGGCCAGGAGCGCGAGTTCGACCTCAGATGGGCGGACAGTGCCGAGCACAAGGAGCCCTCGGCGCGGGCCCGTATGCTCGCCGCGCGCTGGAAGCACAACCCGCCCGGGCCCGTGCCCTTCCGCCCCGAGCCCGACCACAGGTCGTCCGGCCGTGGGTCCCGCTCGTCGTGGGTGTCGACGGCCGTGGTGCTCGGCTGCGTGGCCGCGGTGATCGTGCTGCTCGGGTACCTCAACTTCCGGGCGCCCTAAGGGGCCCGTCGAGGCGGGTGCTAGCGTCCGGCCGCGTGGATGACGGTGTGTACGTGGGTAACGCGGGCAAGGACGCGGCGCTGGACCGGGGGTGGCTCCTCGGGCACTTCAAGGACGTGGGCGATCCGCGGCACAGCGAGGCCGTCGAGATCAAGTGGGGTGTCCATCCGGCCCGCGACGAGCGGGCGCAGTGGGTGCGGGGCGAGGAGCGGACCGCGCTGCTGGTTCTCGTCAGCGGGCGCTTCCGGGTGGAGCTTCCCGGTCGCAGTGTCCTGCTGGAGCGGCAGGGCGACTACGTCGTGTGGGGGCGCGGGGTCGATCACTCCTGGTTCGCCGAGGAGGAGTCGGTGGTGCTGACGGTTCGGTGGCCGTCCGTGCCCGGGTACGCGGTGGCCGCGGGCGGCTGACGCCTTTGCCGGGCCTGGGGGTGATCGCGACCCGTTCATGGGCGGGGGCAGGTGCACACTGGCAGTGGGACGAGTGCCTGACTGCGGGGTGATGCAGATGCACAGCCGTTTCCGGAGCGACCGGCGGTTGACCACCCGTATGGGGATCACGCTGTTCCTGCTCGGATTGGTGTACGTGGGGTTCGTCGCGGCGTTGATCGTGCTGCTGAAGTCGTGGGTGCTGGTCGTGGTGGTCGCGGCGGCGGTGCTCGGGGCGCAGTACTGGTTCTCGGACCGGGTCGCGCTGTTCGCGATGCGCGGGCGGGTCGTGGAGCGGGAGGAGTTTCCCGAGCTGCACGGTGTGGTGGACCGGCTGTGCGCCATCGCGGACATGCCCAAGCCGGTGGTGGCCGTGTCCGATATGGACATGCCCAACGCGTTCGCGACGGGGCGGAATCCCGACCACGCGGTGGTCTGTGTGACGACCGGGCTGCTCAGGCGCCTGGAGCCGGCCGAACTGGAGGGCGTCCTCGCGCACGAGCTGTCGCACGTGGCGCACAAGGACGTCGCCGTGATCACGGTCGCCTCGTTCCTCGGTGTGCTCGCCGGGCTGATCGTACGGTTCGCCTTCTACTCGCAGCTGTTCGGCGGGGGCCGGCGGGACCAGAACACGGCGGTGGTCTTCGCCGCGGTGATGGGCGTGTCGGCGGCCGTGTACGCGCTGAGCTTCCTGCTGATCCGGTCCCTGTCCCGGTACCGGGAGCTGGCCGCGGACCGCGCCGCGGCGCTGCTCACCGGCCGGCCCTCGGCACTGGCCTCGGCCCTCACCAAGGTGTCGGGGGACATCGCCCGCATCCCGACGAAGGACCTGCGCACGGCCCAGGCCTTCAACGCCTTCTACTTCACGCCGGCGCTGGGCCGCGAGCCCGGTGTCGCGCGGCTCTTCTCGACGCACCCGAGCCTGGAGCAGCGGCTCGACCAGCTGGGCCGGATCTCCGCCGAGCTGGGCGAGGCGGCGGCGCCCGGAGGGGTGTGAGCGGGGCATGGGGCTGCTGGACATTCTGCTCGGCCGCACGAAGCCGGTCGCGCCGGATCTCGACCGGCTCTTCGCGCTGCCGTCGGCGGCCGTGACGCTGGAGGCCGCGGCGGGCTTCACCCCGACCGGGCAGGGCGCGGTGTGCTTCGCCACGGTCGAGGGCGCCGCCTTCGAGCAGACCCACCGCGAGGTGCAGGCGCTGCTGGACGCGGACACCGACCGCGACGGCCCCCCGGTGGAACTGCGGCAGGACGACTACGGCTACTCCTGGCTGGTCTCGCACCGCGCCCCCGACCAGCTGGCCCCGCTCGTGACGGACCTGCACGCCGTGAACAGCCAGATGGAGGTCAACGGGTTCGGCCCCCAACTCCTGTGCTCCCTGGCCGGGTTCCGGGACCGGTCGGGCCGGCCGCTGGGGCTGGTCTACCTCTACAAGCGCGGCACCTTCTACCCGTTCGCTCCCCTGCCGGGAGAAGCCCAGCGGCGTGACAACGCGCTGGAACTCCAGGTACGGGCGGCGCTCGCCGAGGACCTGCCGATCGAGCAGGACCTGAACCGCTGGTTCCCGGTGTGGGGCGCGCCGGGTCTGTGATCGTCCCGGTGTGACCGCCCGTCACGCGGCCCAGGCGCATGAGTGAATGGCCGCATGAGTGAGCTGATCCCCTTCACGCACACCGTCGACGGCGAACGTCTCACCGGGCTGTCCTGCGACACCGGCCCGGGCGGACCGACGAGGGCGACCGCCGTACTCCTGCACGGCGCGGGCAACGGAAGCAAGGAGCCGCTGGTGCCCCTGGTGGAGGAGTTCGCCGCGCACGGCTGCCACGCCCTCGCCTTCGACTTCTCCGGGCACGGCGAGAGCACCGGCCTGCTCACCGAGCTGAGCCTGCGCCGCCGCTTCGAGCAGGCCGTGTCCGTCATCGACGCGCACGCGCGCGTGGACGGGCCGCTGGTCCTGGTCGGCTTCAGCATGAGCGGCCAGACGGTGGCCGATCTCGTCCGGCACTACGGGGACCGGGTGGACGCACTGGGACTGTGCGCGCCGGCGGTGTACGCGGCTGAGGCGTGGGACGTGCCGTTCGGCGCGGGGAACGGCCGGTTCAGCGAGATCATCCGGCGGCCCGGAAGCTGGCGGGAGTCACCCGCGCTCGACGTCCTGCGCGGGTACGAGGGGCGGGCGGTTCTGGCGGTGCCGGGCACGGACGAGGTCATCCCGCCCGCCGTGACGGACGCCGTCTCGGAGGCACTGGCCCGGCGCGCCCAGTTCACCCACTGGGAACTCCCGGAGGCGGAGCACCGGTTGGGCCGGTGGTTCCGCGACCACCCGGGCGACGTGCGGGAGTTCGTCACGGCTGTCCTGGCCGGGCTGGGCGAGCAGGGCTGGACGGCCACGCGCGCGTGGGTGGCCAAGCAACTGCCGGAGGGCCGAACAGTCGACAAGTCGGCTTTTCTGAGCGGTGCTTGGAGCGCCCAGATGAGGCGGCTCACCCTCGACGACGGCACCGAGCTGGCGCTGCGGACCTTCGTGAAGCCCTTCTTCCGGCGGCACGCGCCCGGGCTGCTGGCCCGCGAGGCGGAGGTCCTCACGCTGCTGGCCGGACAGGCGGGCGTGCCGGCGCCCGAGCTGATCGGCGTGGACGCGACCGGCGAGCACTGCGACCATCCGTCGCTGCTGATGTCGGCGCTGCCGGGCAGGGTCCGGGTGGACGAGGAGGACGACCTGGACCGGCGGGTGGACCTGCTGGCGGCCCAGCTGGCCCAGATCCACCGGATCGTTCCCGAGGAGCGCCCGCGGCTGTACCAGGCGTGGACGTCCCCGGAGCGGGTGGACGCGCCGGAGGGTGCGACGTGGGAACGAGCGGTGGACGTGATCCGCCGCGACCCGCCGCCGTACGAGGGCTGCTTTCTGCACCGCGACTTCCACCCGGGGAACGTGCTGTTCACCGGCTCGGGGGCCGGCCTGCGGATCAGCGGTGTCGTCGACTGGGTGGAGACCTCGTGGGGCCCCGCCGACCTGGACGTCGCCCACTGCTCTACCGCCCTCGCGCTGCTGCACGGCCCGGACTGCGGCCTCGGTTTCCGGGAGCGCTACCAGGCCCACGGCGGCCGCCGGCAGGGCGACGGCCCGGACCACCTGTACTGGCGGCTGCTCGACGCCCTGGCCTACGCCCCCGACGCGGCGAAGCTGGCGGGCCCGTGGCGGGAGCTGGGCCGGGCGGATCTGACGCCCCAGGTGCTGGGCGGGCGGCTGGAGGCGTATGTGGCGGGGCTGCTGGAGCGGTACGCCTGAGCCGAGCCGCCGACGGTCGATTGTCAGTGGCGTTCGCGAAGATTTGCAGTGGGAGTCGGAAGGGCACAACGAGTGGAGGCCGGTATGGGCGGGGCGCAGCGGTACATCGGGGTGGCGGAGCGGCGGGCCCGGCTCGCGTTGCGGCAGCGGCTGGCCGGGCGGGCGCGGGCGGGGGCTCCCGAGGAGGTGGCCGGTTCGCTCGTCGCCCTGCACGGCACGGACCCGGCGGCGGTGTACCTGGCCGTGGGCGCGCGGCTCGCGGATCCCGCGAAGACGGTGGCGGAGACCGGGCGCGCCCTGTACGACGACCGTTCCCTGGTGCGGATGCACGGCATGCGGCACACGGTGTTCGTGTTCCCCACGGCCCTGACCGCCGTCGTGCACGCCTCGACCGGCCTGGCGGTCGCCGCCCGGGAGCGGGCCGCGCTGCTCAGGGACATGGCGGCGGCCGGGGCGCCGGACGCGGCCTGGCTGACGGAGGTCGAGGAGTCGGCGCTGGCGGCGCTCGCCCGGCGCGGGCAGGCCACGGCCGCCGAACTCGCCGAGGACGAGCCGCGGCTGCGGGAGCAGTTCGTGTACGCGGCCGGGAAGCGCTACGAGGGGGTGCACACGGTCTCGACCCGGTTGCTGAGGGTGCTGGGCGTCGAGGGGAAGGTCGTACGCGGGCGGCCGCTCGGCTCCTGGACGTCCAGTCAGTTCCGCTGGGCCGTCGCGCCCGAGCATCCCGAACTGGACCCGGCGCAGGCTCAGGCGGAGTTGCTGGGACGGTGGCTCGCCGCGTGCGGTCCGGCGACCGAGGCCGATCTGAAGTGGTGGACGGGGTGGCGCGTGACGGAGGTCCGTGCGGCACTGGCCGCGATCGGAGCGCGGCCGGTGTCGCTGGACGAGGGCACGGGATGGGTGACCGACGGCGACGTCGACGAGGTGGCCGCGCCCGGCGAGCCCTGGGCTGCGCTGCTGCCCGCCCTCGACCCGACGGCGATGGGGTGGCAGCAGCGCGACTGGTATCTCGCGCCGGAGCTGCGGCCCCGGCTGTTCGACCGCAGCGGGAACGTCGGGCCGACGGTGTGGTGGAACGGACGCGTGGTCGGCGGGTGGGCCCAGCGGCCCGACGGGGAGATCGTCTGGCGAATCCTCGACGAGGAGGGGGTGGGCCGGGAGGCGCTCGCGGCGATCGAGAAGGAAGCGGAGCGGCTGAGCGGGTGGGTGGGGACGACGAGGATCACGCCGCGCTTCCGCACGCCGCTGGAGAAGGAGCTGGCGGCGGGCCAGGACACCTGAGGACTCGGGGCTGACTGCGGGAGATCTGCGACGCCGGGTGCCCTGAAGGACGGGCACCCGGCGCTCCTGGTCAGCTCATCGTGAGTACCGCATGAACGCCCTCACCATGTGGCACGTCGTGTCCGACGGCGGGTGGACGCCGATCATTTCCGCCGTGTCGCGGATCGTCTCGTTGCGGGCCTGGTTCGGCATGTAGACCCCGGAGTCGAGCAGGGCGATGGCGAGGCGCATCGCCTTGAGGCGACGGTTGTGCGCGACGTACCACTCGCGCGGCCGGCCCGGTGGCAGCGGCCGCTTCTCCACGGGCACGTACGGCAGGTCGAGCAGGACGGGGCGCTTCGCGGTGGACTGGGTGGGCAGCGGCTTCGGCTTGAGTGCGGCAGCGGGCACAGGCATCCTCCTGTCGCGGTGAGGGCGGCACTCCGGAGTCCTCGGCGATCCCGGCGCCACCCTCGAACACTGCTTCTATTCTACTGCCCGCCACTGACAAAAGGCCCTGGCCACAAGGGCTTTCGGGGGTACGGTGACACGAGTGGAGAACGGGGTTCAGGCCCCGCTCACCGGCGTCACGGAGGCGTACCGTAGCCCCATGGAGATCTGGATCAACCCGGCCTGTTCGAAGTGCCGCAGCGCCGTGAAGCTGCTCGACGCGGAGGGCGCCGACTACACCGTCCGCCGCTACCTGGAGGACGTGCCGAGCGAGGACGAGATCCGGGCCGTGCTGGACCGGCTCGGTCTGGAGCCCTGGGACATCACCCGCACCCAGGAGGCCGCCGCCAGGGAACTCGGCGTCAAGGAGTGGGCCAGGGACGCTAGTTCGCGGGACCGGTGGATCAAGGCCCTCGCCGAGCATCCCAAGCTGATCCAGCGGCCGATCATCACGGCGGACGACGGTACGGCGGTGGTCGCGCGCACCGACGAGGCCGTACGGGACGCCCTGTCCCGTTAGAGACCCCGGGAGATCTCCTTCTTGTGTGACGGAGGTTACTTCAGTGACTCCTGTAACCGCTGAGTAACCTCGTTCGGTATCTCGTACATAGCGGCGTACGCTCCCCTATCTCTTCAGGAGGCGCGCATGTCGCGTAGGAGAACGCTCGGCACGAAGAAGAAGATCGCGCTGCTGGTGAGCGCGGCGACCGTGGCGGGAGGCGGGGCCTTCGTCATGGCGAGCACGTCGAACGCCACGCCGCCGGCCCCCAAGTCGGCGGCGGAGTCGACGGCCTGTCTGGGACTCGCCACCGCCCTCGGCAACAACGAGCGGTTCATCGCCGGCCAGCGGGCCAACCCCGACGCCCAGTCGGAAGCCCGGATCGCCAACCGCCAGGCGGTCATCGAGGAGATCAAGCGGAAGCAGGAGGCGTCGGGGTGCGCGGTTGGGGAGTCGGCTCAGGACTCCCAGGCCGCGCAGCCGTCGCAGCCCGCGCAGGGCGGTCAGCAGGGCGGTCAGCAGGGCGGTCAGCAGGGCGGTCAGCAGGCCGGAGGCGCCCAGCCCTCGCAGCCCGCGCAGTCCGCCCCCGCGGAGAACCCGGGCGGTGGCGCCGCAGCCTCGGGGCAGCAGGTGTGCAACGGCTCCACCGTCACGCTCTCCGGCGAGGACGGTGCGCCTGCCGCGTCCAGCAACCAGTTCCCGGCCGGCACGAAGCTGAAGGTCACCAACCTGGACAACGACAAGTCCACGACGGTGGAGGTCACTTCGGTCTCCGGCAGCTGTGTGCTGCTCAACAACGCGGCGTTCGAACAGGTCCGTGAGCCCGGCAAGTTCCTGATCCGCCGGGCCGTGATCGAGAAGGTGGGGTGACGCCGTACGAGCGAGGTCGAGTGAGTCACTGAGGCGGCGGCCACCCCCTCGGCCGCCTCCTCGTACGTGTCAGCGGTCCTGCCGCTCCCGGCCAGGAGCGGCAGGACCGGCGCGCTGTCGGCCACACGGCGCCGGTCACCGGCTTGACGGAGGGAAGCCGGTGACCTGCTCCTCCCCCGCGGCCAAACGCCCCTCACACCGTGAGGTGCGGCACAGCGGCACCAGGTAACACGGGGTTCACATTCGAGCAATGGCCGGGAAATCGCCTGTTGACAGGCTGCCGGGCATTGAGCGGCGCCCCAGTGCCGCAGCGCCGCAAGCACCCGCGATACGCGCCCAGACACACCCAAGGATGTGGCCCGTGACCTTCAAGGCTGAGTACATCTGGATCGACGGCACCGAGCCGACGGCCAAGCTGCGTTCCAAGACCAAGATCATCGCGGGCTCCCCAGCCGGTCTCGACGCGCTGCCGATCTGGGGCTTCGACGGGTCCTCCACCAACCAGGCCGAGGGCCACGCCTCGGACTGCGTCCTCAAGCCGGTCTTCACCTGCCCGGACCCGATCCGCGGCGGCGACGACATCCTGGTGCTGTGCGAGGTCCTGAACATCGACCTGACCCCGCACGCCAGCAACACGCGTGCCGCGCTGGCCGAGGTCGAGGAGAAGTTCGCGGCGCAGGAGCCGATCTTCGGCATCGAGCAGGAGTACACCTTCTTCAAGGACGGCTACCCGCTCGGCTTCCCCAAGGGCGGCTTCCCGGCCCCGCAGGGCGGCTACTACTGCGGTGTCGGCGCCGACGAGATCTTCGGCCGTGACGTCGTCGAGGCGCACCTGGACAACTGCCTGAAGGCGGGCCTGGGCATCTCCGGCATCAACGCCGAGGTCATGCCCGGCCAGTGGGAGTTCCAGGTCGGCCCGCTGGCCCCGCTGGAGGTCTCGGACCAGCTGTGGGTGGCCCGCTGGCTGCTGTACCGCACCGCCGAGGACTTCGACGTCGCCGCGACGCTGGACCCCAAGCCGGTGAAGGGCGACTGGAACGGCGCCGGCGCGCACACCAACTTCTCCACGAAGGCGATGCGCGAGTCCTACGACGCGATCATCACCGCGGCCGAGTCGCTCGGCGAGGGCTCCAAGCCGCTCGACCACGTCAAGAACTACGGCGCCGGCATCGACGACCGCCTGACGGGTCTGCACGAGACCGCCCCGTGGAACGAGTACTCCTACGGCGTCTCCAACCGCGGTGCCTCGGTCCGTATCCCGTGGCAGGTCGAGAAGGACGGCAAGGGCTACATCGAAGACCGCCGTCCGAACGCCAACGTCGACCCGTACGTGGTGACCCGGCTGCTCGTCGACACCTGCTGCTCGGCGCTGGAGAAGGCCGGCCAGGTCTGATCCGCCCGCACGGCTCCTGAGGGGCGCTCACCGTTCGCGGTGGGCGCCCCTCGCGTTGTCGGTGGGGCGTGTCATCGTGGGGGCATGGAGATCGACGGGGGACTTCCGGTCAAGGTCATGACGGAGAGCGGGCAGACGTACGCGCGGGTCTCGGCGCGGCGGTTGCGGGAGCTGGTGGAGCGGATCGGCGGCGAGGACGACCACTTCCTCGTCGTGCAGCGGATACCGGACCGGCCGAGGGTCTTCATCCAGACGGCGCGCGACGCGGGCGGGGCGTACGAGCTGCAGCACCGCACGGGCACCGTCCCGTACCTGTGGGTGACCGAGGTGACCGACCCGGGCCTGGTCGCGGACGCGATGGTGCGCTGGGCGCGGCGGGAGGACGGCTGGGACGCCTCAGTCGCCTGGGAGCGCGAGGAGTTCGGGCTGCCCGAGGAGGCTCCCGCCCTCGCGCCCGAGGTGGCCGTGCGGGCCGAGGAGTACGTCCGCGCCATGCTCCAGGACGGCTGTTTGGGCATCGAGGCGATGATCCGCGAGACGGTGTATCTGATGGACGACGGCGAGGAGACCGCTCCCGTCTCCCAGGAGCAGGCCCGCGAGCTGGTCGAGAGGCTGTGGCTGGAGCGGCTGGCGGAGCAGGAGAAGTGGGCCGGGCCGACCGGTCCGGACCGGCTGGAGCGGGCTTTCGCGGCCCTCGATGACGACGGCATCGTCGCCCGGGAGCACTTCACCTGCTGCCGCGGCTGCGGCATGTCGGAGATCGGCGCAGAGGCGGACGGCAAGCCGGGTGCGCGCGGGTTCGTCTTCTTCCACCAGCAGGGCACGCGCGCGGCGGCGCAGGGGCACGGCCTGTCGCTCTACTACGGCGGGTTCGACGACTCCGAGGAGACCACGAAGGCCGTCGGACACGAGGTGGTGGCGGCGCTGGTCGCGGCCGGGCTGTCCGCGGAGTGGGACGGAGACCCGGGCAAGTCGATCGACATCGCGCCCCTGGAGTGGCGCAAGCGCCTGACGGGATGAGGTGCCGGCGGGCCGTGCGCCCGCCCGGCGGCTGTCCAAGCTGTGAGAGGAGGGTCCCGGCACCCGGCACCCGTCTGCTTCAATGGCCGCATGGCCAGCCACCAGAAGCACACCGCGACGGGTCGCCATGACCTCGAGCCCTTCTGGCCGTCCCGTCAGGACCACGATTTCGACCGGGTGTGTTGCCGCGCGACGAACGCGCCGGCCCTCTAAAGCCGTACACCCTCCGGCCTTCGGCCAGCGCGAACCGCGTACGTCCTCGGCGAGCCCGACCACGAGTCGCGGCCGTCGACCTCTCCGACGAACTCCTCGCGCGAAAGAGCTGACTCTCATGGCGACCACTCGTCCTCTGTCTCCCGCCGCCCCCTTCAACTCCCCCTCGACCACCGGGCCCCGGCACCGGCTGCGTGCCGTCGACCGGGACGAGGTGGTGACCGTCGCGGACCTGTTGCCGCCGGGTGCCACCTGGCTGCCGGCGCCCCAGCACGCCCTGCCCACGCTGCCGGGGCAGCCGCCGATGATCGGCTACCTGGTGCTCGTACCGGCCGACCAGCAGCCGCCGTTCCCGGCGGCGGCGCCCGACCGGCCGGAGGCAACCCGCACCGAAAGCCCCGCAGCCTCCGCGCCGGGCGGCGAGCCGCCGATCCGCGTCGACACCGTGCAGCGCACCGCCGAGGTGGCCGGGCGCCCGCTCGACCTCACGTATCTGGAGTTCGAGCTGCTGGCCCACCTGGTGGCGCACCCGGGCCGCGTGCACACCCGTGACCAGCTGGTCGGCACGGTGTGGGGCTACGGACATGTGGGCGACGGCCGTACGGTCGACGTCCACATCGCGCGCCTGCGCCGCAAGCTGGGTGCCGAATACCGCGACACGATCCGCACGGTGCGCCGGGTCGGCTACAAATACGTGCCCCCGGTGGGCGGCTAGCCCTGGTGCCCGCCCGTCTGCTGAGGGCAGACGGGCGTTCCGTACCGCCGCCCCGGCGGGCAGAGTCGGCGCATGAGACTTCTGATGCTGGGTGGTACGGAGTTCGTGGGCCGGGCCGTCGTGGAGGCGGCCCTGGCCCGGGGCTGGGAGGTGACCGTCTTCCACCGGGGGCGGCACCAGGCGCCGCCGGGTGCGCGCTCGCTGCTCGGTGACCGCACCGTGCCCGGCGGCCTGGCCGCCCTCGCCGAGGACCCGGGCGAGTGGGACGTCGTCGTCGACACCTGGTCGGCGGCGCCCCGCGCGGTACGGGACGCGGCGCGGCTGCTGCGGGGCCGCGCCCGCCGGTACGTGTACGTGTCGAGCTGCTCGGTGTACGCCTGGCCCCGGGCCGCCGAGCACGGCGAGGACTCGCCGCTGGTGGAGGGCGCCTCGGCCGACGCGGAGCAGACCGCGTACGCACAGGACAAGCGCGGTGGTGAACTGGCCGTGCTGGACGCCTTCGGCGAGGACCGGTCGGTGCTGGTACGGGCCGGGCTGATCCTCGGTCCGTACGAGAACATCGGCCGGCTGCCCTGGTGGCTGGCCCGCACGGCGCGCGGCGGCCCGATGCTGGCGCCCGGACCGCGCGGCCTGCCTCTGCAGTACGTGGACGTCCGTGACCTGGCCGAGTGGGTCCTGCACGCGGCGGAGCGGGAGCTGAGCGGGCCGTACAACCTGGTCAGTCCGCCGGGGCACACCACGATGGGCGAGCTGCTGGACACCTGCGCACGGGTCACCGGCGGCGCGGCAGAACTGCGGTGGACCGAGCCGGAGGTGATCCTGAAGGCGGGCATCCAGCCGTGGACCGAGCTGCCGGTGTGGGTGCCGCCGGGCAGTGATCTGCACGACGCCCTGCACAGCAGGGACGTCTCACGGGCGGTCGCGGCCGGGCTGAGCTGCCGGCCCGTCGAGGAGACCGTGGCCGACACCTGGCGGTGGCTCCAGGACCTCGGCGGGGTGGCGCCCCAGCGCCCGGACCGGCCGAGCTCGGGCCTCGACCCGGAGGTGGAGGCGAAGGTGCTCGGGACGGGCTGAGGTGTGACAGGTGTACGAAGCACCGCCCCTGGGGCGGGTGTTTCGGCGGTCTCGGACGGCGACAACCGGCGCGTGCCGGCGGTTCTCGCCTATCTCGACCACGGCCGGTGATATCGGACCGGCTTGTTCACCCACGGTCGGGGATCAACAACTCCCGGTGTGGAAGGGGCTGTTGAGAACACAGCTCCCTCACGAATCTCGCATCAATTTCCGGGACATCTGAACACCCCCGGGACGGCCTCCGTATGGAAGGGAGCCGCTTCACTCCTGTCGGGCGCCTCGATGCCCCCGAAAAAGGAAGTCAGAGGAGTTCCATGGGACGCAACACAAGAAAACGCCGGACGCCGATGGCCACCAAGGCCATAGCCGCATCGGCGGCCCTAGCGCTCGGTGGGGGCGGGCTGATCTGGGCGAACTTCTATGCCTCGGCGCATGAGGAGAACTCGGCGAACCAGACGAAAGCCGCGGGCGCACAGATCGCCACGATCCAGTGCCCGGACGTCGGACAGAAGCTGACCGACGTGCCGGACGGCGCCCGCCAGGGGGTGGACAAGGAGCTGGCGAACCTCGACAAGCAGATCAGCGAGGCCTACAGCCGGCTCGCCTCCACGCGCCAGGCCCAGGCCGGTGACCCGGGCTTCGTCGACAACGCCATCCTCGGCCCGCTGAAGTCGAAGCGGGTCGCGGCCATCGACCGGATCGGCATCAACATCCGGCGGGTGGGCGGCCAGGCGCCGGGCAACCTGGAGCAGCTGGCCGAGTGCAAGGGCATGGTCGCCGACGCGAACACCAACGACGGCAACGCCGGGGACGGCCAGAACCAGGACGGCCAGGACCAGAACCAGGACGGCGGTCAGAACCAGGACGGCGGTCAGGACCAGGGCGGCGGTCAGGACCAGGGCGGCGACAACGGCCAGGACCAGGGTCAGGGCGGCAACGGCGGTCAGGCCGGCAACGGCCCGGTGGCCGACGACTTCATCAACATCGAGGACGTCCAGCCCAACTCCCGCAACCTGCCGAACGGTCTCGCCGCGAACGGCGACGGTGGTTCCACGGGCTCGTTCACCACGAACTGCGGCACCAACGAGAACGAGAACCGCAACTCGGACAACGTGATCGTGGCGCCCGGCGTCTCCAACGGCGCGCAGCACCAGCACGACTACGTCGGCAACCAGAGCAACAACGCCTTCGCGAGCGACGAGGACCTGGCGAACGCCCAGACGTCCTGCCAGAACCAGGGCGACAAGTCGTCGTACTTCTGGCCGGTCCTGCGTATCCAGGACGGTTCGGACGACATCGACGCGGGTCAGCCCGGCGGTGGCCAGGACGGCAACGTCGGCAAGATCGTCGAGCCGGCCGAGGCCCAGCTGAAGTTCGTCGGCAACCGCACCAGCGACGTCGTCGCGATGCCGAAGGCCCTGCGCATCATCACCGGTGACGCCAAGTCCTTCACCAACGGCCTGAACAACGCCAACACCTCTTGGAGCTGCACCGGCTTCGAGGACCGCCAGGTGACGGACAAGTACCCGCTCTGCCCCGAGGGCAGCAGCGTGGTCCGGACGTCCAACTTCCAGAGCTGCTGGGACGGCCAGAACATCGACAGCGCCAACCACCGCACCCACGTGGACTTCGTGGAGGCGGACGGCAGCTGCTCGAACGGCTTCAAGGCGATCCCCCAGCTCCAGGTCCGTCTGGTCTACGACGTACCGGCGCCGCAGATCGAGAACGGGCAGGTCCAGAACCCGTTCGCGGTGGACTCCTTCCCGGAGCAGCTGCACAAGGCGATCACCGACCACAACGACTTCATCAACTTCTTCGACGAGAACGTGATGAACGAGATGGTCCAGTGCATCAACAACGGCGAGGACTGCCAGTAGTCCTCATCCGGTAGAGAGCAGCAGAAAGCCGGCGGTGGGAATTCCCACCGCCGGCTTTCGCTTGGCCCGGCCCGCGCGATCAACCGTGATGGCTGCTGCCGCCGTCGTGACCGCCCTTGTTGTGGCTGCCGCCGGGGTTCATGTGCTCGGAGCCTTCCTCCATGGTCCCGCCGATGGTGCCCTGGAGCGCCGTGACCGTCTTCTTCTCGCCGACGGCGACCCACTTGCGGCCGACCAGGTAGTAACCGCCGTAGTCCTTCGCCCCGTTCAGCCACTCGCGCTGCCCGCGGTCGGTGGCGAAGGTGGCGAGGACGTACTTCTCCTTGCCCTTCTTGCAGAGGGCCTGGCGGATCTCGTCGGCGTCGGTCTGCATGTTCGGCTTGCACTTGGCCTCGGCCGCGATGTGCTCCAGGCTGCCGGTCACCGCCTCCGGCACGGCCGCCTCGTCCTTGCCGCCGGATCCGCAGCCGGCCAGCGCCAGTATCGCCACCGCGCCGCTCAGCGCGAGCATCGGTCGGGTCACCCTCATCTGTTCCTCCGGTCCTTGTCACGGCACGGTCCGGACGCATGCCGCACGGAGCCCCGGCAAGAGGCTCTCGCCTTCGATACGGCTGTGGCGGGCGCAGCGCTCAAATTCGGGTGCCGGCACGGGCACGTCCGTGCGAGGGTCTCCCGGTGAACCAGGACTGGGAAGATCGCGTGGCCGCCTTGTGGGACCGGTTCGACGACTACGCCGAAACCGAGGAGGACGAGGCCCGCTTCCGCGCCGACGTCGACGCCCTCGTCGCCGAGCTGCCGGAGGGCAGCCCGCTCCGGCCGTTCGAGCGGGCCTGTGCCTGGGACTCCACCGGCCACTCGGACCAGGCCGTCCCGCTCTACCGGGAGGCGCTGGACCTCGGCCTCGCCGGCGTCAGCCCCTACAAGGCCCGCCGCACGAAGATCCAGCTGGCCAGTTCGCTGCGGAACATCGGGCAGGCGGCGGAGGGCGTCAAGCTGCTCGAAGCCGAGCTGGACGCCCCGTCCGACGAGCTGGACGACCCCGTGCGGTACTTCCTCGCCCTGTGCCTGTCGAGCCTCGGCAGGGACCGGGAGGCGCTGTCTCTCGCCCTGGGCACGCTGGCACCTCATATGGCCCGTTACCAGCGCTCGGCGGCGTACTACGCCCAGGCGCTCGTCGAGCCCGGGGAGCAGCCGGGGGCGTGACCCCCGTGGTCAGGTGACCATCCCCCGATTCGCTCGTTCTGCTGAACGTGCAGTCACAGGATGTCGCCCAGCGCCCCGCGCCCCCTTCCCCCGCCGGCCCGGTCGTCGATGTCGAGCAGGCCGAGGCCGCGCTCGTCGAGCACTATTCGCGGCTCGTGCGGCTCGCCTATCTGGTGCTGCCGCCGGGCCTGGGCCGCAGCAGGCGCGTCCTCACCGCACACGCGCTCACCCAGCGCGCACTCCCCCGCAACCGCACCCCGGCGCCGGTGATCCCGGCCCAGTCGACCGGCCGTGACGGCGACCCGGGCTACGCGCTGGTCCGTCTGCAGGTGCTGCGTACGGCGCTGGAGGCGGGGCTGCCGCTGAAGCGCAGGGGGTGGCCGAAGCGGTCCCAGCTGCCGCCGGTGCTGCCGCAGGTGTGGGGCCTGAAACTGTTCCCGCGCTCCGGCGGCGCCGACGAACTCGCTCTGGACCAGCGGCTGTCCACCCTGTCCGGACCGGCCCGGGCCGCCTACGCGCTGCGCGGCCTGGAACGGCTGGCGGACGACGGCGTACGAAAGGTGCTCACGGCCGCGGGTGTCGCCGACGCGGACGGTGCCCTGCTGGAGGCCGGCGGCATTCCGGCGCAGTACGGGCTGCTCGACTCCCCCGAGTTCGACCCCTGCTCGCTCCAGGCCCGCCCCACCGACCTGATGCGGCGCCGCCAGCACCTGAAGGCCGCGCTGGCCGCCGGGGCGGCCCTGCTGGTGTGCGGGGCGCTGCTGGGTCTGCCCGGTGAGGGCTGGGGACCCGAAGGCCCCGCCGCGCCGCCGTACGCGCGCAATCCGGCCGCCCAGGCCGCCCTGGATCCGGCGAAGCTGACCCGGGTCTCCCCCACGGCGTGGCGCGGCTCGGCGCGCACCGACTTCTCGGTGTGGCCGGCCCGCGGCGATCTCACCGACGACTCGGCCCTGCTGCGCCGCGCCCTGGCCGTCTGGGCCCGCCCCGGCGAGACGGTCCGGGTCGCCGCGACGCCCGGCACCCCGTCCGGCGGCCCGGCCGGACCGCCCCAGCTGCTGTACGCGGGGACGGTCGACGCGGCGCGCGTGGTGATCCTCTACGACGGTCTGCGCATCACCCGGTACGCCGAGCCGAAGGAGGGCACGCGGGGCGCCGCCCTCGACTTCGCCCGGGTCGACGGTGCGGGCCGGGCCGAGGCGGGCGCGGTGGTCCTGACCCGGGCCGACGGCAACGTCCGCTATCTGACCGCCCCTTGGGTGGTGAAGGCGGGTGAGCGGGACCTGATGAAGCCGGGCTCCGGCGCGATGGACCTGACCCTCACCGACGGTGTGACCGCGCCGCTGGCCAGTCCGGCCCTGCGGTCCGGCGGGTGTACGTCGTGGAACGTGCTGCAACTGACCGACGGTACGAAGACGCGGTTGCTGACCGACCTCGGCGAACTGGTCCCGGCCCGGCTGACGGCGGGACGGCCCGGGTCCCCGGGCGAGGTGTCCGGAGCCGAGGCGCTGCGCACCTGGGAGCCGTTCGCCTGCTCGCTGGGGACGGTGCGCTCCGCGGGCGTGCGGAGCGTCAACGCCTGGGCGTTCAACGAGCAGCCGCTGCCGGACGCGAGCGGTACGGCCGCGTGGGTGTGCACCCGGGCCGAGACCTGGCGGGGCGGCGGGGCGCGGGTGCTGGCCCAGTTCCACACGCCGGGCGGGAGCCATGGGGCGGTGGCGGCGAAGGCCGAGAACGTCCTCGCGTGCGGGGCGCGCGAACCGCACGTGCTGGCCGGAGTGCTGTGGAAGTCGAAGGCGGGCGACTGGTATCTGCTGGCCGCCGGCAGCCGGGCGACCGCGTCCGTCCGGGCGACGGGCGGGGTCACCGGGTCGTCGCAGACCAGTCTGCTGACCGTGCCGGCCGAGCGGGGGGCGCGGGCCGAGCTGAAGGGCACCCTGCGGGACGGGCGTGCGATCGGCGGGCTGCACTGACCGACGGCCCCGGGCACCAGCCCGGGGCACCCGCGTGAACATCCGTGATCGATCCGATCCGTTCAAGGCTGGAATCGATCGGTAAGGTGTTCGCATGACTACCGGGGTTCGCCGCAGAATGGGAGTCGAGGAGCGGCGGCAGCAGTTGATCGGCGTCGCCCTCGAACTGTTCAGCCGCCGCTCGCCCGACGAGGTCTCCATCGACGAGATAGCGTCCGCCGCGGGCATCTCACGCCCGCTGGTCTACCACTACTTCCCCGGCAAACTCAGCCTGTACGAGGCCGCGTTGAAGCGGGCCTCGGACGATCTCGCGGCCCGTTTCGTGGAACCGCACGAGGGGCCGCTGGGGGCGCGGCTGCTGCGGGTGATGCGCCGCTTCTTCGACTTCGTCGACGAGCACGGCCCCGGTTTCTCCGCCCTGATGCGCGGCGGTCCGGCGGTCGGCTCCTCGACGACCAACGCGCTCATCGACTCCGTACGGCAGGCCGCGTATGTCCAGATCCTTTCGCATCTGGGCGTGACCGATCCGCCCGCGCGGCTGGAACTCGTCGTGCGTTCCTGGATCTCGCTCGCCGAGTCGACGGCGCTGATCTGGCTGGACGGCCGGCGCATCCCGCGGGCCGAGCTGGAGGTCCAGCTCGTCCACGACTTCGCCGCGCTCACCGCGGTCAGCGCCGCCCAGGACGCGGAGATGGGCGCCCTGATGCGCCGCATCGCCCAGGAGGAGCCGGCCGACGGGCCGTTCGCCACCCTGGCCGGGCGCCTCCTGGCGCTGGCGACCTGAGACCGCGCAGCTTCCGGACTCCTCAGGTCTCAGGCTTCTCAGCTCTCGGACTTCCGGTAGGAGGCGTCGAGTTCGCGCACCTCGGCGGAGGCGTGCAGCGCGCGTCCCTCGGCGGCCTTCAGGTGGGCGCGCAGCAACTCCAGGGCGGCCTCGGTGAGCCGGGCCTTGGTCTCCTCGGTGCGGCCGGGGAGCAGCGCGATGTGGACGTGCACATGGGCGTGCCCCTCGGTCTCGGGGCCGACCACGATGTCCTCGGTCCGGCGGAACCGGGTCTTGCACGCCGGCGGCTTGGCGGCCGCGATCTCGACCGTGGCCTCGTGCAGCGCCTTCGCGAACCCGGGCCGGTCGAAGTCGTCCGCGAGGTCGGCGGAATAGTCGACGGTGATCTGCGGCATGAGCACTCCTGGTCTGGGCGGCCGATGGGCTCACCCTAACCGCAGGGCCAGCATCGCGATGTCGTCCTCCGGGTCCCCGCCGAAGCACCCGAGGAGCACGTCGCAGAGGGTGTCGAGGCCGGCCGGGGCGTCCGCGGCGGCCGTGCGGAGCTGTTCCAGGGAGGTCTCCAGGGGGATGCCGCGGGTCTCGATGAGGCCGTCGGTGACCATGAGGAGGCGGTCGGTGGGCTTCAGCCGCCGCTCGGTCGGCGCGGGCCGTTCCAGGCCCAGCCCGAGCAGCGGACCGCACGCGTCGACGTACTCGGCGCCGCCGTCGCGCAGGATCAGCGGTGGGATGTGCCCGGCGTTGGCGATGCGCACCCGCCCGCTGCCGGGGTCGAGCAGGGCCAGGCACACCGTGGCCGTGATGTCCGGGTGGTACTGCTGGAGCATCCGGTCGAGCCGCTCGGCAAGGATCACCGGGTCGCTCTCGGACACGCAGTAGGCGCGCAGCGCGTGCCGGATCTCGACCATGACGGTGGCCGCGTCCAGCGAGTGCCCGACGACGTCCCCGACGGCGGTGAGCACGCCGTCGCCGGTGCGCAGGGCGGCGTAGAAGTCGCCGCCGATCTCGGTCTGCCGGGAGGCGGGCACGTAGCGGACGACGATGTCGACGCCGGGCAGGTGCGGCAGCTTGTGCGGCTGGGGCAGGAAGCTGTGCTGGAGGGTGAGGGCGACATGCCGCTCCACCCGGTACAGCAGCAGCGGCTCGGCGGCCAGGGCACAGGCCTGGGCGAGGCGGGCGAGCAGCCCGTCGGCCGCGGGGTCGGTGATCGCGGCGCGCCGTACGGGTGTGGCGAGGCAGACCGCCGTCCGGCCGTCCTGCGCGGTCGCCACCGTCAGGCGGGCGTCCTCCTCGACGCCCGGCTGGAACATCCCGGCCGGCCACAAGGGCGCGGGGACGATGGTGCTGTGGACGCCCGTGCGGCCCTCCGCGAGCCGGGTGACCAGCCGTGCCGCCGCCTGGTGGGCGTCGCTGGACGCGGGCGCGGGACGGCAGCGGGCCGTGCCCCGGTACGGCTCGCCGTCCGGGCCGATCACGAACACCACGGCGGACGAGGCGGTGAGGCGGGCGGCGCCTTCGGCGGCCGCGGCGGCGAGTTCCCGCGGGCAGCGGGCGGCCTGCACGGTGACGATGGCCTCGGACAGCAGCGTCAGACGGTGGACGGCGGTCTCGGCGCCCGTGCTGCGGCGCGCCCCGCGCACGGCGGCCCGTACGACGGCCTGGATCTCCTGCGGCTCGGCGGGCACGGTCAGATAGGCGTCGCCGCCCGCGTCCAGGCCGCGGCACCGGTCGCCGGGCGCGGTCGCGGCGGCGGAGAAGTGCACGACGGGCAGCGCGGCCAGGGGCGGCCGGGCCCGGACCCGGCGGCACAGTTCGAAGCCGCTCATGTCCGGCAGGCCCACGTCGACGAGGGCCACGTCGGGCAGGGTGCCGTCCCGGAGCCGGACGTCGAGTTCGACGAGCGCCTCACCGCCGCTGGCGACGGGCACGACCTGGTGGCCGGCCCTGCTCAGCACCGCGCCCATGGCGTACCGGCTGGCCGCGACGTCGTCCACGACCAGCACGGTGGTGCCGGGGCTGTGCTGCGTGCCGTTGCGGTCCATCGTCGACTGGCGCCTCGGGGCGTACGTGGGTGGGGCGGACCGTCGGTCGCGGCCCGCCCCACCCAACGTAGTGCGGCTATCCGGCGGCCCGGGTGAAGACGGCGACCGTGCGCCCCGGAACGGCGAACGTGCCCGATTCCGCCGCGTAGGAGGACGACTTGACGATAGAGTCCGCCCCCGCCGCCTGCACGGGGTGCAGCCGGTAGCCGGTCCCGGCGAGTGCGGGGACGCGCTGTTCCCGCCGCTCGGGCGTGGCGTTGAAGACGACGACGAGGTCACCGAGCCGCATGGTGATCACGCCGGGTGTCTCGTCCTTACCGGACAGCGGGAAGGAGAGCCGGGACTGCACCTGCTCGGCGGTGCCGAGGGAGAAGTCCCGCTCGGTGGTGCGGATCCGCAGCAGGTCCCGGTAGGCCGCCGAGGCGCCCTCGATCTGCTCGCAGCCCACCCTGACCTTGCTCAACAGGGGCTTGGCGTACGGCCACTTGGCGGCGTTGTCGGCCGCCATGGGCAGTCCGCGGCCGAAGCCGTTGCCGTCGGCGCAGTTCCAGTGGACGGCGTTGAACCAGTCGCCGCTGTCGTAGGAGTTGCGGTCCAGGGACTTGGAGCGGAGCAGGTCGGTGCCCGCCTGGGAGAGGGCCGGGCCCTGGGACAGGGTGGCGGTCGCCATGGCCAGGACCTGCATCCGGGCGCGGTCGGACGCGCTGGTCGTGGCGGGCAGTTTGAAGGCGAGCGCGTCGAAGAGGGACTCGTTGTCGTGCGCGTCGGCGTAGGCGAGGGCGTCGCCGGGGGCTTCCGCGTAGCCGGCGGGTGAGCCGTTGTAGTCGACCTCGGAGCCCTTGACCTCCTTGCCGCTGGTGTCGGTGAACCGGTAGCGGGCGAGGTTGCCGGAGAGCCCGACCTTGATCAGGTCCTGGTAGTGCAGCAGGCGGGCCTTCTGCTCGGCCGGAGTGCCGTTGTGCTCCGAGGAGTTGGGTTCGGTGTGGAGGCCGGACGCGAAGCCCTGCACGCCGGGGTCCTCGTCGAAGGGACCGCCGCCGCGCACGGCGTCACGGGCCCGGTCGGAGAAGGTGGCGATGCCGGTGCCGGCCATGTTCTTCTGGGTGGCCTGGACGAACCGGGCGTCGTCGGCGACCTCGCCGAAGTTCCAGCCCTCCCCGTACAGGATGATCTTCTTGCCGTCGACGCCGTCCTCGGCGAGGGTCAGCTCGTCCAGGGCCTTCCGTACGGCCAGGATGTTCGCCTTCGGGTGGTGGCCCATGAGGTCGAAGCGGAAGCCGTCGACCTTGTACTGCCTGGCCCAGGTGACGATCGAGTCGACGACCAGCTTGCCCATCATGGCGTTCTCGGTGGCGGTGTTGGCGCAGCAGGTGCTGTTCGCCACCGAGCCGTCGGCCAGCAGCCGCTGGTAGTAGCCGGGCACGATCCGGTCGAGGACGCTGGTCCGCTCCTGGCCGGCGGCCGCGGTGTGGTTGTAGACGACGTCCATGACGACCCGCAGGCCGTCGTCGTTGAGGGCCTTCACCATCTTCCGGAACTCGACCGTGCGGGCCGTGCCGTCCGGGTCGGTGGCGTAGGAGCCCTCGGGGACCGTGTAGTGGTACGGGTCGTAGCCCCAGTTGTAGGCGTCCTTCGCGGCGATCTTCCCGACGCACTCCTGCTGCTTGTCGGAGTCGGCCGGGTAGGAGGCCAGGTCGCAGCCGACGCTCGCCTGGTCGGCCTTGCGCTCCGGGATGGTGGCGATGTCGAAGGCGGGCAGGAGGTGGACGTACGAGGTGCCGGCCTTCGCCAGCGCGCGCAGGTGCTTCGAGCCGTCGCTCGCCTTGTCGGTGAAGGCGAGGTAGGTGCCCGGGTGCTTTGCCGTCCGGTCCTCGACGGAGAAGTCCCGGATGTGCAGCTCCTGGATCTGGGCGTCCCGCAGCGGTACGGCCTTGGGCTTGGTGTATGCCGACCAGCCGGCGGGCTTGAGGGACTTGTCGTCCAGGTCGACCAGGAGACTGCGCTCGGAGTCCGCGGTGAGGGCGACCGCGTAGGGGTCGGTGACCTTGTTGGTGACGACCTTGCCGGCGCTGGGCGCCCAGACCTTCACGACGTACCGGTAGGGCTTGTTCTTCCAGGACTTCGGGCCGGAGACGGACCAGACGCCGGTGGTGCCGTCGCGCTTCATCGGCACGGTGGAGTCGCCGATCTCCAGCGCCACGTGCTGCGCGGTCGGCGCCCACACGGACAGCGTGGGGCGGCTCCCGGAGAACGCCGGCCCGAGGTCGGCCTTCGTCGCGCCGGAGTACAGGTCGTCGAGCACGCCGGCGATCTGCACACCGGTCGCGGCGAGCACGGCCCCGTTCACGGCACGCTGCGTGGCGACGACCTGGCCGCGCAGGGCCTCAGGCACCCGGTCGCGGTCGCGCGGGTCGACGGTCCAGGCGCCGTACTCCTTCAGGTGCGGGAACTTCGCCTTCTGGGCATCGGTGAGGGTGCTCTTGGACAGACGGAGCCACCTCTCGTCGTCACTGGTCAGGGCGCCGTCCTTCACCGCGATCGAGCCGTCCCGGCTGTACAGCAGCTGGGTGGAGGCGGCGGCCTCGGAGCCGTTCCAGGCGAGGGTGTTCCGGTCGATCCAGACCGCCTTGGACGTGCTCAGGTCGAGCGCGGCCGAGGTGCCCGCCGGCTGTGGGAGCAGGTACTTCTCCTGGCCGCTCAACAGCCACACCTCATGGCCGTACGTCTTGAGGTCGAGCGACTGGTCGGCGGGCAGGTCCTTCTCGTCGCCCTTGTGGAGGATGTAGCTGAGGCTGGTGGCACCGTCGCTGAGCGGTACCTCGAAGACCGCACCATACGTATCAGTCTTGACCGGCTTCAGGGGCTTCGACCACTCGGTGGGCTGGGCGGCGCCCGTCCACACGTGCAGTCCCCAGCCGTCGTAGTTCCCGTCGGCGCGGTGGTAGTGCAGGACGGCCTTGGTCCTGTCGGGCGCCGGGTGGTCCGGGCGCTCGGTGGTGACGGTCTCCTTGCCCTGCTCGATCCAGACCTCGCCGGTCCTGGTGACGTCGATCGTGCGGTCGGTGGCGACGTCCTTGTCGCCGTCCTTGTCGATGACCAGGAAGCCGACACTCGAGGCGCCGGGCTTGAGCTTGACCCAGGCGAAGGCGCCGTAGGCGTCCCGGCCGGTGAAGGGGTGGCTGTCGGGCCACTGGGTGGCCTCGCCGTCGGCGAGGTCGCCCCAGGCGTACAGGCCCCAGTCGGCGTAGTCGCCGTCGGCGCGCTTGTAGTGGACGATCGCGTAGTCGCGGGAGGAGGCGCTGGGCGGCTGCTCGGCCGGCGGGGTGCCGGTGGTGGAGTCGGCCAGGGCGCTCGCGGTGCGGCCGGACGAGTCGACCACGACGGCCTTGTAGCGCAGGGCCGTGCCGGGCGGTACGTCGTCGGGGATGGTCTGGGTGACCTTGTACGGGGCGTGGTCGGCGGAGCCGAGGGTCCGCCACGTGCCGTTGCCGACCTGGGCGGCGAAGACGACACGGTTGAGCCGGCCGCCGTCGACGTCGGCGGAGAGCTCCACCGTGCCGGTCGCGCCGGCCACCGGGGCCTTCAGGGTGATCGTCGGAGCGGTGGCGGGCGCGGCGAGGCGGCCGGACGCCTTGAGGACGATCGCCGAGCCGGGCGGGACGGTGACGGTGAGCTTCCTGTCACCGTCGCTCTTCAGGGAGTCGTCGGTGCCGTAGACGCCCTTGAACGTCATGCCGGCCGAACCGGTCGGGAAGGTCGCCGTCCTGGCCTCGCCGGCGTTGTTGACGGCGACGACGTACTCGATGCCGCTCTTGGCGTCGGTGCGGGAGAAGGCGTACACGCCCGGGCCGTCGGCCGCGTAGCGCTGCTCCTGGACACCGTCGGCCAGGGCGGGGTGGGCCTTGCGGAGCTCGGCGAGAGCGCTGATCTGCCGATAGAGCGGTGCTCTCGTGTCGTAGGCGTCCTCGGCGTGGGTGCGGTCGGTGCCGAGCAGGTCGTCGTCGAGGTAGTCGGCGGTGCGGGAGGCGAACATGCTCTGCCGAGCGTCCTTGTCACCGCCCGCGCCGGTGAAGCCCTGCTCGTCGCCGTAGTAGACGACGGGGTTGCCGCGGCTGAGGAACATCAGCTCGTTGGCGAGCCGGTCCTTCTTCAGCAGCTCGGCGTCGGTGGCCTTCGGGTCGTCCTGCTTCAGGAAGTACCCGATCCGGCCCATGTCGTGGTTGCCGAGGAAGGTGACCTGCTCGTACGCGTTGGCCTTGTCGGTCGTGTACTTGTAGTCGTCGCCGAAGACGCTCGCGAGCTTCTGCGCGCTGCCGCCCTGGGAGGCGTACTGCCGGGCCGCCTCCTGGAAGGGGAAGTCGAGCGTGGCGTCGAGGCGGCCCTGGGTGACGTACGGGGCGGTGACGGACGTGTCGGCCGAGTAGACCTCGCCGAACATGAAGAAGTCGTCGCGGCCCCGCTTGGCGGCGTACGCGTCCAGGGCGGTGGCCCACTGCGTCCAGAACTCCGTGTTGACGTGCTTCACGGTGTCGATCCGGAAGCCGTCGACGTCGAAGTCCCGCACCCAGCGCTGGTAGATCCGCTCCATGCCGCGCACGACCTCGGGCCGCTCGGTCCACAGGTCGTCGAGGCCGGAGAAGTCGCCGTGCGCGGAGCTCTCACCGGCGAAGGTGGAGTCACCGCGGTTGTGGTACATCGTCGGATCGTTGAGCCAGGACGGGACCTTGTTGTTCCTGGTCACCTTCGGCGTGCGCGGGAAGGAGCCGCTGTCGACGCGGGGGAAGTCCCGCCGCCCGTCCGCGTAGTCGGCGTCGTCGAAGGGCACGCCGTCCTTCGTCAGGTACGGGAAGGCGCCCTTGGAGAGGTAGTCGTACGACTTCTCTTCATAGTCGACGACGTCCGCCGTGTGGTTGGTGATGACGTCGAAAAAGACCTTCATACCCTTGGCGTGCGCCTTGTCGATGAGGGTTTCGAGCTCTTCGTTGGTGCCGAAGTGCGGGTCGACCTGGGTGAAGTCGGTGATCCAGTACCCGTGGTAGCCGGCGGAGGCGTTGGTCCCGGTGCCCTGCACGGGCTGGTTCTTGAAGATCGGGGCCATCCACAGGGCGGTGGTGCCGAGGCCCTTGATGTAGTCGAGCTTCTTCGTCAGACCCTTGAGGTCGCCGCCCTGGTAGAAGCCCTTGTCGGTGGGGTCGTAGCCGGTGGACAGGCGTGAACCGGTCAGCCCGCCCTTGTCGTTGCGCGGGTCGCCGCCCGCGAAACGGTCCGGCAGGACGAAGTAGAACTGCTCACGGGTGGCGTCGTGGCGGGCGGGCTCGGCGGCGAGCTTCGCTTCGGACGGGGGCGCCGGCGGGGTGGCCGCCCCGGCGGCGAGAGGCTGGACGAGTGCTGCGGCCAGCGCGGTGGCGGTGACCGCGGCGACCCGTCCGGCACGGGAGGTTCGGCGCCTGGACGGCACCGGCCATCTCGGTATCACTGAAGTGGGCTCCTAGCGATTACGGCTCTGTGGGTCCGACCCCGCGCGAAACGTATCGCCGCCGAAACCTTTACAGCAAGAGGCTTGAAACCATCGGTAAGAACTTTCACGCGTGCTGTCGGCACGGGGAGTTGGTCTGGGCGAGCGGGGTCCATGCGCACCCCGCATAATCAATCGCCCAGCGCGGTCGCTGCGGCTACTGTCCCCGCATGGACCCACCCCTGGTTCGCGACGTCTTCCCGGATCTCGTGGACGAACTGGCCGCCCTCCTGGAGGAGGAGGGGGAACGATGGCTGGCCATCTGCGTGAAGGACGTTCGCCTGGTCGGCGACTGCGGCTGCGCGGACGACTTCTGCCAGAGCATCCGGACGGCGGATCATCCGCAGGGACAGCCGTTCGGCCCGGGCCATCGCTGCGTGCCGCTCCTGCCCGCGTCAGGCGATCTGATCCTCGACGTCGTGGACGGCCGGATCATGTACATCGAGATACTCGGCCGGCCACCCCTGCGCCGGCGCGTGCAGCCGTAACAGAGGTGGCCGTATGTCACCGGAGCGCTGTGCGACTCAGCAGCTGGTCTTGCCGGTGTAGACCGCCAGGGCCGTGTTGGCGCCAAGAGTGGCGGTGAACTGCCCGCCGGCGTTCACCGTCACGGTCGTGTTGTTCTGCACGTCGCAGTACGTCCCCGCAGGCATCGACGTCTGGTACGTCCGGGTCAGGGAGCCCGGCTCGTGGTTGATGGCCACGAACCCCTTGCCGCCCCGGCCGAAGGCGATGGCGTCGCCCCCGTTGTCCCACCAATTGGTGACGGCCTCACCGCGGGTGGCGTTGCGGAAGGCGACCATGGACTTGATCTCCGGCCAGTTGTGCTGGCACTTCCAGCCGTCCTGCCAGCAGGCGTTGACCGTGCCGCCGTTCGGCGGGCCGGCGTCGTGGTCGGTGAACTCGTAACCGGAGTTGATGTCCGGAGCGCCGTAGGGCCAGGCCAGCATGAAGACGTGGGCCAGCGTGTAGTTCGCACCGTCCTTGTAGCTGAGGGTGGAGCCGTTGCGCTCGGTGTCGTGGTTGTCGACGAAGACGCCGGAGACGCCGCTGTTCATGTAGCCCCAGCCCTCGCCGTAGTTCTTCAGATAGGCGAGGTTCTCGCTGTTGAAGACCCGCTTGAGGTCGTAGGCGTAGCGGAACTCCTGGACGTCGCCGTTGCCGGTGTACTCGGTGGGCTGGACGGCCTCGCCGGCACCGTGGATGACCTCCTGCTTCCAGTACACCGACGGATTGCTCAGCCGGGACTTGATGTTCGCCAGGTCGGCGGCGTCCATGTGCTTGGCCGCGTCGATGCGGAAGCCGTCCACGCCGAGGGAGAGCAGGTCGTTCATGTACCCCGCGATCGCGCCTCGGACGTAGGACTCACCCGTGTCCAGGTCGGCGAGGCCCACCAGTTCGCAGTGCTGGACGTTCCAGCGGTCCTGGTAGCTGCTGATCCGGCTCGTGCAGTCGTCGAAATCGTACGACGAGTACAGGCCGGGGTAGGTGTACTTCGTGTACGACGAGCCGCCGGTGCCGGTGCCGTCGCCCGCCGCCATGTGGTTGATCACCGTGTCGACGACGACCTTCACACCGGCCGCGTGGCAGGTGTCGACCATGTTCCGGAAGGCCGCGCGGTCGCCGAGCCGGCCGGCGATCTTGTAGCTGACCGGCTGGTACGAGGTCCACCACTGCGGGCCCTGTATGTGCTCGGCGGGCGGGGAGACCTGGACGTAGCCGTATCCGGCGGGGCCGAGGGTGTTGCCGCACTCGCGGGCGACGGAGGCGTACTTCCACTCGAAGAGGACGGCGGTGACGTCCTTGGTGCCAGGTGGGGAGGCCTGGACACCAGTCGCGTTCATGACAACCGCAGCCGCGGCGAATGCGGCGGCGACGGTGAGGTGTCTGCGTGCCATGTGGGGCTTCCTTCTTCGTTGAAGGACTGTTGACGGTTCTTGCTGCAAGGTTCAGAAACCTTGCGGGGTGACGCAGATGGTAAAGGCCCGCCGCCCCGAAGGGCAGCGGGCCGTGCCAAATTCAACGGAAAGTCAGGCGGTAGAGCAGAGGGTGGATCAGGCGGTGGTCCACCACACCGTGGTGTCGGCGGGCACCTTCGCCTCGTCGTCGACCTGGACGATCTCCCCGCTCGCGACCAGCATCCGCCCGTACGCCGGCATCGCCGCCGACTCGCCGGTGGTGTTCGCCACACACACGAACTCCCCGCGCCGGAAGGCGAGCACGCCCTCGGGAGCCCGCAGCCACTCCACGGACGCCCCGGCTCCGAGGTCGCGCTGCTCCCGGCGCACGGCGAGCGCGGCCCGGTACAGCTCCAGGGTCGAGCCGGGCGCGCCGGTCTGCGCCTCGACGCTCAGCTCGCCCCAGCCCTCCGGCTGCGGCAGCCAGCTGCCCCCGTTGCCGAAGCCGTACGACGACCCGGTCCGGGTCCAGGGGATCGGCACCCGGCATCCGTCACGGAAGCCGTCCTGGCCCGCGCCCCGGAAGTACGCCGGGTCCTGGCGCACCTCGTCGGGCAGGTCCACGACGTCCGGAAGCCCCAGCTCCTCGCCCTGGTAGATGTAGGCGGAGCCGGGCAGCGCCAGCATCAGCAGGGTCGCGGCCCGGGCCCTGCGCAGGCCCAGCTCCCGGTCGCCGGCCAGACGGATCTGGGTGCCGAGGCCGGGCGGGTTGGCGAACCGGGTGGCGTGCCGGGTCACGTCGTGATTGGACAGGACCCAGGTGGCGGGGGCACCGACCGGGCGCATGGCGTCCAGGGTGCGGTCGATGACCTCGCGCATCTGCGCGGCGTCCCAGTGGGTGCTGAGGTACTGGAAGTTGAAGGCCTGGTGCAACTCGTCCGGGCGGACGTAGTTGGCGGTGCGCTCGATGGTCGGCGTCCACGCCTCGGCGACGAAGATGCGCTCACCCGAGTACTCGTCGAGGATGCGCCGCCACTGCCGGTAGATCTCGTGCACCCCGTCCTGGTCGAAGAACGGCATGACATCGTTGCCCAGCAGCTTCACCTGGTCGTGGGATCCAAGGTCGGGCAGCCCCTCCGCCTTCACCAGGCCGTGGGCGACATCGATCCGGAAGCCGTCGACGCCCATGTCCAGCCAGAAGCGCAGGATGGAGCGGAACTCGTCGCCGACCGCCGGGTGCTCCCAGTTGAAGTCGGGCTGCTCGGGGGCGAAGAGGTGCAGGTACCACTCGCCGTCCGGGACCCGCGTCCAGGCCGGGCCGCCGAAGATCGACTCCCAGTCGTTGGGCGGAAGTTCGCCGTTCTTCCCCTTGCCGGGGCGGAAGTGGTAGCGGTCCCGCAGCGGGGAGCCCGGGCCCTCCGCGACGGCTCGCTTGAACCACTCGTGCTGGTCGGAGGAGTGGTTGGGCACGAGGTCGACGATGATCCTCAGGCCCAGCTCATGGGCGTCGCGGATCAGCGCGTCGGCGTCCAGGAGGTTGCCGAACATCGGGTCGACGGCCCGGTAGTCGGCGACGTCGTAGCCGGCGTCGGCCTGCGGGGAGGCGTAGAAGGGGCTGAGCCACACGGCGTCCACGCCGAGGTCGCGCAGGTACGGCAGGCGGGTGCGGACACCTTCCAGGTCGCCCATGCCGTCGCCGTTGCTGTCGGCGAAGCTGCGCGGGTACACCTGGTAGATCACCGCGTCCCGCCACCAGTCGCGACGCTTGGCGACGGCCACGGCGGACGTGGGGGTGGGGGCAGGTGCGGCTGAGTGCTGGCTCATGTCGTCCTTGATGCGTAACTGAGGTGTGGTCATGTGAGACGTGGGGTGGGGTCTGGGGCGGCCGCGGCACAGCGGGGTCGGATGGGCACCACGGCCGCCCACCCCCGCGCCCCGTCAGGGGCGGGGGACTCTATCGATATGCGGCTCCGCCGCGTGGGCGCGACCAGCCACGACGGCGCGTCAGCCGGCCGACAAGCGACGTCACCCCTTCGTACCGCCGGCAGTAAGCCCGGTCACCAGATTCTTCTGCACGAGATAGAAGAACGCGGCTGCCGGTATGGCAATCAGAACGGCTGTCGCGGCCATCAGGTTCCGCTGCGCGTCATGCTCGCTCACGAACGTCTGGAGACCGACGGCAAACGTGTACTTGTCGTCACTCAGCAGGAACGTCGAAGCGAACGCGACCTCACCGAAGGCCGTGAGGAAGCTGTAGAACGCCGCGACCGCGAGGCCCGGCTTGGCGAGCGGCAGGATGAGCCGCGCGAACGTGCCGAAGGGGGTCAGCCCGTCGACGCGCCCGGCCTCGTCGATCTCGAACGGGATGGTGTCGAAATAGCCCTTCATCAGCCAGGCGCAGTACGGCACGATCGTGGTGCAGTTGACAAGGATGAGACCAAGGTAGCTGTCGATGAGCTGCAGATCCGAGAGGATCTGGTACATCGGCACGATCAGTACCGCGATCGGGAACATCTGGGTGACGAGCAGCACCCACATCAGCTTCCGGTAGCCGGGGAACCGCATGCGGGAGACCGCGTAGCCGGTGGACGCGGCGACGACGACGCCGATGAACGTCGTGCCCAGCCCCACGATCAGCGTGCTCTTTAGCCAGTGGAAGAAATTGGTGTCCTGCAGGACGAACGCGTAGTTGTCGAGCGCCATCTTGCCCCAGATGCGTCCGGGGTGGAGGTAGTCGTCCTTGTCCGGGCCGAGGGACAGGAAGACCAGCCAGGCGATCGGGAAGAGCGCGGTCAGGCTCGCGCCGATCAGGGCGGCGTGCGAGACGAGGGAGGCCGTGCGGCTGTGCTCGCCGCGGCGGCGGGTGGTCGTACTCATGTCGGACTCCTGCCTCAGATCGCGAGCTGCTGCTCGTTGCGGTTCAGCCAGCGGCGGTAGAAGGAGGTGAAGACGATCAGGATGGACAGGAGCAGGATTCCGTAGGCGGCGGACTGGGCGTAGTCGCGCGGCTGCTGTCCGAAGCCCAGCTGGTAGGCCCAGGTCACGAGGATCTGGGCGTCCGGGGCGGTGTTGCCGAACAGCAGGAAGATGATGGCGAACTGGTTGAAGGTCCAGATCACGCCCAGGAGCACGACCGTGGTGCTGACGGACCGCAGGCCGGGCAGGGTGATGTGGCGGAAGCGCTGCCAGGCGTTGGCGCCGTCCATCTCGGACGCCTCGTACAGGCTCGCGTCGATCGACTGGAGTCCGCCAAGCAGCGAGACCATCATGAACGGCACGCCGCACCAGGTGTTGACCATGATCGCGGCGAACCGCTGCCAGGTGGTGTCCTCCAGCCACAGCGGTGTCGGCAGGTGCAGGAAGTCCAGGCCGGAGTTGATGATGCCGCCGTCGGCGAGCATGAACCGCCAGCCGAACACGGTGACGAAGGTCGGCACGGCCCAGGGCAGGACCAGGATCATCCGGTAGAGGGTGCGGCCGCGCAGCTTCTGGTTGAGCAGCAGGGCGAGAGCGAGACCGATGCCGTAATGCAGGGCGACGCAGGCCGCCGTCCAGAAGACCGTCCACAGGACGTGCGACCAGAAGCGGTCGTACGCCGTCGGGCCCCACAGAATGTCGGCGTAGTTGTCCAGGCCGATGAACTGGTAGGTGGCGTCGATCTGATTGACGCCGATCGTGCGGGCGGTGTTCAGGCTGGTGGCGTCGGTGAGGGTGAGGTACAGGCCGTACGCCAGCGGGTACAGCACGAGGACGCCGAGGACGACCGCTACCGGCGCGATCATCGCGTAGGCGTACCAGTGCTTGCGGAAGCCGTTCTTCAGCCGGCTGCCCGGCCCGGGCCGCGGTTCCCGCTCACCGCGCCGCTTGCCGGTCGCTCGGTCGATGACGACTGTCATGGTTCGGCACCTTCTGGAGGTTCAAGGAGTTCGGAGGGGTGCTGCCCGGGCCCGGGCGCGGGCGCGGCCGGTGGCCGCCGGATCCCCTCCCCCATGACCGGGGGACCCGGCGGCCACGCGGCGGTCACTTGGAGAAGTCCGGCACCAGCTTGGTCATGGCGGTCTCGGCGTCGCCGAGGCCCTTGTCCAGGGACTCCTTGCCGCCCGCGACCTCGATCAGCTCGTCGTCGAGCGGACCCCACAGCGAGCTGTACTCGGGCAGCGCCGGGCGCGGCTGGGCGGACGACAGCACGCCCTGGTAGCCGGCGATGCCCGGGTCGGCCTTGACCTCGGCGGTGTAGGCGTCCTCGCGCGTGGGGAGCGTGGAGTTCTTCAGCGCGATGGTCTCCTGGGCCTTCGCCGAGGTCATGAACTTCACGAACTTCAGCGAGGCCTCCTGGTGCGCCTTGTCCGAGCCCGCGTACACCGAGAGGTTGTGGCCGCCGGTCGGGGCGCCCGCCTTGCCGGTGGAGCCGGCCGGGACGGTGGCGATGCCGAGGTTGCTCTTGTCCTTGAAGGCCGAGCCCTTGTAGAAGTTCGTGATCTCCCACGGGCCCTGGACGATCGAGGCGACCTTGCCGCTGACGAATGCCTCCTGGATGTGGGCGTAGGCGTCGGCGGTGGTGTCGGCCTTGTGCAGGCCCTTGCCCTTGAAGAGGCTCTGCCAGGTGCCGTAGGCCTTCTTGGCGGCGGGCGAGGTGACGGTGATCTTCTTGGCGTCGACGTCGACGGTGTCGGTGCCCTCGCCGTAGAGGAAGCACTGGGCGTAGTAGGCCTGGGTGGAGCCCCAGTAGCCGTCGACGCCGGTCTTGTCCTTGATGGTGGCGGCGGCCTTCTTCAGGTCGTCCCAGGTCTTGGGGGCTTCGACGCCGGCCTTCTTGAACAGGGCCTTGTTGTAGACGAGGGCCAGGGTGTCCGTGGTGAAGGGGACGCCGTAGGTCTTGCCGTCGTACTTGGCCTGCTCGATCAGGCTGGGCTGGAACTTGTCCTGCTCGGCGAGGGCCTCGGTGCCGTCCAGGGGCGCGAAGAAGCTCTTCTTGGCGAAGGCCGGGGTCCAGCCGACCTCGGAGCGCAGCACGTCGGGGGCGCCCTTGGAACCGGCGGCGGTGTCGAACTTGTTCTGCGCCTGGTCGAAGGGGACGTTGACGTAGTTGACCTTGATGCCCTTGTTGGCGGCCTCGAACTCCTTGACCAGGGCCTTGTACGTCGGCGCCTCGTTGGTGGCGTTGGAGGTGTCCCACCAGGTGATGGTGACCGGGCCGCCGGCCTCGTCGCCGCTGTCGCTCCCGCCGCACGCCGTCGCCGCCAGGGCGAGGGACGCCACCAGCGCGGTGGCCGCTATGCCACGCCGCATGAGTTCTCCTTGAGGGTGAAAGCCCGTTTCGTGCTGCCGACTGCGCCGTTGGCCGCCGGGCGTCGGTGAGATTAGCCGCGCCGCAACGACTTGCGAAAGACCTTGCAGCAAAAAGTTGCAAGGGGTGCGGATGGTTATCCTGCCGTGACCTCTTCCGGGCCTACTCCTGACCGTTGTGGAACGGGGATTTCCGTCTGATCGGCGGGGAGTAGGGCAGTTATGCAAGACTCTGCAAGCACTTGCCATCCGTTGCCGCCGGAGGGAATCATCCGTTGCGGAGCGGACGCCGACCACGACTTCGAGGGACCGCGATGACCAAGCAACCCCCAGCGGGCCGTGCGCCGGCCCGCACCAGGCGTCCCGTCGGTGTGCAAGCGGAACCCCGGCCGCTACAGTCCGGTCCTGTGACCACACGGCTTGCCGACATCGCTGCTCAGGCGGGGGTGAGCGAAGCGACCGTCAGCCGCGTCCTCAACGGGAAGCCGGGCGTCGCCGCCACCACCCGCCAGTCCGTGCTGGCCGCCCTCGACGTGCTGGGCTACGAACGCCCGGTGCGGCTGCGGCAGCGCAGCGAGGGCCTGGTGGGCCTGATCACCCCGGAGCTGGAGAATCCGATCTTCCCGGCCCTGGCCCAGGTCATCGGCCAGGCGCTGACCCGGCAGGGCTACACGCCGGTGCTGGCCACGCAGACGCCGGGCGGCTCGACCGAGGACGAGCTCACGGAGATGCTGGTGGACCGCGGGGTCGCCGGCATCATCTACGTCTCCGGGCTGCACGCGGACACCACCGCCGACATGCAGCGCTACGACCGGCTGCGCGCGCAGGGCGTGCCGTACGTGCTGGTCGACGGCTTCTCGCCGAAGGTGCAGGCGCCGTTCATCTCCCCCGACGACCGCGCGGCGATGAACCTGGCGGTGACGCACCTGGTGTCCCTCGGGCACACGCGGATCGGTCTGGCCCTGGGGCCCAAGCGGTTCGTGCCCGTGCAGCGCAAGATCGAGGGGTTCGTGCGCACCATGCAGGACCATTTGGGGCTGGGTGCCGAGGCCGTCGAGACGGAGCTGGTCCAGCACTCCCTCTACACCCTGGAGGGCGGGCAGGCCGCGGCCACGGCGCTGATCGAGCGGAACTGCACGGCCGTGGTGTGCGCCAGCGACATGATGGCGCTGGGTGCGATCAGGGCGGCGCGCCAGCGCGGCCTGGAGGTTCCGAAGGACGTCTCCGTGGTCGGCTTCGACGACTCGCCGCTGATCGCCTTCACCGATCCGCCGCTGACGACGATCCGCAAGCCGGTCCCGGCGATGGGCCAGGCGGCGGTCCGCACGCTGCTGGAGGAGATCGGCGGGACGCCCGCGCCCCACAGCGAGTTCGTGTTCATGCCGGAACTGGTGGTGCGCGGCTCGACCGCTTCGGCGCCCGGGGACCGCGCCCGCCCCTGAGGTTCCCGGCTGGATTTCGCCGCAGAACATGCGGTCCGCACCAGTGCGGGGGATGATCGGGGGATCAGGGCTTTTCTGGCAGACTTTGTGCCTATGGGTGACACGACCGTGACGACGCTGGACGGCCGGAAAGCGGCCGTTCCGAACCCGGTCGCGGCCGATCCGGGACGGGGCTTCCTCCCCCGGCTGCGCACCCCCCGCCGGCCCCGGTTCTGGTTCGAGATCCTGCTCATCGCGGTGAGTTACTGGACGTACTCGCTCGTCCGCAACGCCGTGCCGGAACAGAGGACCGAGGCCCTGCGCAACGCCGACTGGATCTGGCAGACCGAGCACGCTCTGGGCATCGCCGTCGAGGAGTCGGTGAACCGGGCCGTGAACTCGGTGACTTGGCTGATCATCGGCATGAACTACTACTACGCGACGCTGCATTTCGTGGTGACGCTGGGTGTGCTGGTCTGGCTGTACCGTCGCCATCCCGGCCGGTACGCGGCGACCCGCCTGGTGCTGTTCGCGACGACCGCCGTCGCCCTGGCCGGTTACTACCTGTATCCGCTCGCGCCCCCGCGGCTGATGAACGGCGGCGGCTTCATCGACACCGTCATGGTCCACCAGACCTGGGGGTCGATGGCGTCCGGCGACCTGAAACACATGTCCAACCAGTACGCAGCGATGCCGTCGATGCACATCGGCTGGTCCACGTGGTGCGGCCTGACGATCTTCGCCCTGGCGACGGTCCCCTGGGTGCGGGTGCTGGGCCTGCTGTACCCGGCGCTGACGCTGGTGGTCATCGTCGCCACGGCGAACCACTTCTGGCTGGATGCCGTCGGTGGCGTGCTCTGCCTGTCCTTCGGTTTCGCGGTGGCGGGAGTCTGGTACGGGAGGCATCCGTACGCCCTGCCGAGAGACGTACCGAGGCGGGACACCGACAGGCCGCGCAGACGCCCCGACCCGGCCCCCGCCACCAAGCCCTGACCGCCACCGACAGCGTCTGACACCCAACCGGCTCCACTGCCCCCTGACACGCCGGGCCCGAGGACACCCCCGCCATCCGGCACCGGCGCCGCCCTCGGCGCCGCGAAAGCCCGCACGGCGGCGGAACCGCCATGGCCCACGGGCGGCCTCGGCCGGGCCGCCCGTCCCGGTCTGACATGCCCCAGCCGCAACGGCGCTCGAGCAGTCCGGCTGCTCGGGCCGAGACGCCCTCCACCCGCCTGGCCGGGACCGGCGCCGACCTCGGCCGCAGGCCCCCGCACGGCGGCGCGACCGCCACCACCCGCGGGCGGCCGGCCAGGTTGCCCGGACGACACTCGAGAGCCGGCCTGCCGCCCGGCCACGGGCGACGCCCAACCGACTCGACCACCACGGACGCGTATGACCCGAAGGCACCTTGCCCGCCCGGCCACGGCCGTACCGGCGGCGGCCCCCGCGGCGGCCGGACGGCCTCCGTCCACGGGCGGCCGCCCCCGCCGCTCCGGCGAAGCCGCCCGTGCCGGTCCGGCATCCCCCGGCCACGGCAGTGTGCAACCGGCCGGCCGCCACGGGCGCCCCCGGCCCGAAGGCACCGCTGCCCGGCGCAGTCGGCCCGGGCACTCACTTCCGGTAAAACCTGGCCCTCGGCTCGGCCCTACCTCGCGGCCCCCGAGACGATGTGGGAACTGACCGCCTCGTCACCGACCCCACGGCTGGCCGAGGCACTGTCGGCGTCGAGCGAGGGCCGGGCGGACCGGGCGTTCGAGGTGGGGCTGACGGGGTTCATGAAGCACGCGAGGGAGATGCGGGCCGGTACCGGCCGGGACTGACGGCGCTAACGCTCGGTCACTCCGTAGAACAACTCGTCCACCACGCTCCGGGCCCGGCGGGCCGTCCGCCGGTACGCGTCGAGCATGTCACCGGCGTGGCCGGGGCCGTAGCCCAAGTACCGTCCCACGGCGGCGAGTTCGCGTGGCTCCGTGGGGAACGTGTCGGCCGCCCGGCCGCGTACCAGCATGACCGCGTTGCGGACGCGGGTCGCGAGGACCCAGGCCTCGTCCAGGGTCGCCGCGTCCTCGTCCGTGATGAGACCGGCTGTACGCGCGGCGGCCAGGGCCTGACGTGTCCGGGTCGTGCGCAGGCCCGGCTCGGCCGCGGCGTGCCGCAGTTGCAGCAGCTGCACCGTCCACTCCACGTCGGACAGACCGCCCGGCCCCAGCTTGGCGTGCAGCTTGGGGTCGGCGCCCCGCGGCAGCCGCTCGGACTCCATGCGGGCCTTCAGCCGCCGGATCTCGCGCACGGCCTCGTCGGCGAGCCCGTCCGCCGGGTAGCGCAGCGGGTCGATCAGCTCGATGAACCGGCGGCTCAGGTCCTCGTCCCCGGCGACGGGTTCGGCCCGCAGCAGCGCGTGCGACTCCCAGGTCAGGGCCCACCGGCGGTAGTACGCAGCGTACGAGGTGAGGGTGCGCACGAGCGGGCCGGACTTGCCCTCCGGGCGCAGGTCCGCGTCGATGAGCAGGGGCGGATCGGCGCTCGGGATCTGGAGCAGCCGGCGCATCTCGGAGACGACCTTGTTGGCTGCCTGGGAGGCCTCCCGCTCGTCGACGCCGTCACGCGGCTCGTGCACGAACAGCACGTCCGCGTCGGAGCCGTAGCCCAGTTCGTGTCCGCCGAATCGGCCCATCCCTATGATCGCGAACCGGGTGGGCAGGCTGTCCCCCCACCCGTCCCGAACCACCGCGCGAAGCGTGCCGGCGAGGGTCGCGGCCGTCAGGTCCGACACCGCGCCGCCGACCCGGTCCACCAGGGCGCCCGGGTCGGCCTCGGCGGCCTGCTCCTCGGTGCCGTACGAGCCGACGATGTCGGCGGCGGCCGTACGGAACAGCTCGCGGCGGCGCACACCGCGCGCGGCCGTGACCGCCTGGGCGGCCCCGTCGGCCCGGTTCACCGCGGCGAGTATCTCCTGCTCCAGATGGGCCCGGGAGCGCGGCTCCAGGCCGCCGCCGCCGTCCCCGTCGCCGAGCAGCGCCACCGCCTCCGGGGCGCGCATCAGCAGGTCGGGCGCGAGCCGCCCGGCGGACAGCACGCGGGCGAGGTTCTGCGCGGCGGCGCCCTCGTCCCGCAGCAGCCGCAGGTACCAGGGCGTCTTGCCGAGCGCGTCCGACACCTTGCGGAAGTTGAGCAGACCCGCGTCCGGGTCGGCCGAGTCGGCGAACCAGCCCAGCAGGACGGGCAGCAGGGTGCGCTGGATGGCGGCCTTGCGGGTGACGCCGGACGCCAGCGCCTCCAGGTGACGCAGGGCGGAGGCCGGGTCGGCGTAACCGAGGGCGACCATGCGCTCCCGGGCCGCCTCGACGCTCAACCGGGCCTCGCCGGTGGCGAGTTGGGCGACCGCATCGAGCAGCGGCCGGTAGAACAGCTTCTCGTGCAGCCGCCGTACGACGGTGGCGTGCCGCTTCCACTCGCGCAGCAGCTCGGCGACCGGGTCGGTGCGCAGGCCGAGGGAGCGGCCGATGCGGCGCAGTTCGGCCTCGTCCTCGGGCACGAGGTGGGTGCGGCGCAGCCGGAACAGCTGGATCCGGTGCTCCATGGAGCGCAGGAAGCGGTAGGCCTCGTCGAGCTGGGCGGCGTCGGACCGGCCGACGTACCCGCCGGCGGCGAGGGCCTTCAGCGCGTCGAGGGTGGTGCCGCTGCGCAGCGAGGTGTCGGCCCGGCCGTGCACCAGCTGGAGCAGCTGCACGGCGAACTCGACGTCCCTGAGGCCGCCGGGGCCCAGCTTCAGCTGGCGGTCGACCTCGGCGACGGGGATGTTCTCCACGACCCGGCGGCGCATCTTCTGCACGTCGGGGACGAAGTTCTCGCGCTCGGCGGCCTTCCACACCAGCGGCTGGACGGCGGCGACGTACTCCGCGCCGAGGTCGAGGTCGCCGGCCACCGGGCGGGCCTTGAGCAGCGCCTGGAACTCCCAGGTCTTGGCCCAGCGCTGGTAGTAGGCGAGGTGGCTGGAGAGGGTCCGCACGAGCGGGCCGTTCCTGCCCTCGGGACGGAGGTTGGCGTCCACGGGCCAGATGGAGCCCTCGACGGTCGTCTCGGAGCAGATCCGCATCATGTGCGAGGCGAGCCGGGTCGCGGCGCGGACCGCCTTGGTCTCGTCGGCGCCCTCGACGGCCTCCCCGACGAAGATGACGTCCACGTCGGAGACATAGTTCAGCTCGTGGCCGCCGCACTTGCCCATCGCGATGACCGCGAGCCGGCACAGGGCGACGTCCTCGGGCGCGGCCGCCCCGGCGATGCGGAGGGCGGCCCGCAGGGTGGCGGTGGCCAGGTCGGCGAGCTCGGCGGCGGACTCGGCGACGCCGGTGGTGCCGCACACGTCCCGGGCGGCGATGGACAGCAGGCAGCGCCGGTAGGCGACGCGCAGGGAGACGGCGTCGGTGGCCTCCGCGAGACCGGCCTCGAACTCCTCCACCCCGGGGTGCAGGTCGTGCGCCTCGTACATGACGAGCGCCTGCCAGTCCTCCGGGTGCCGGATGAGGTGGTCGGCGAGGGCGGTCGAGGCGCCGAGCACACCGAGCAGCCGGTCGCGCAGCGGCTTGGACGAGATCAGCGTGTCGAGCAGTTCCCGGCGGGCGCCGGGCTCCGGCTGGGCCTCCAGCAGCCGGACCAGCCCGAGCAGCGCGAGATCCGGGTCGGCGGTGGCGCCCAGCGCGTCCAGCAGCACCGGGTCGTCGCGCAGGGGCGCGAGCTCGGCGCTGTCCAGGAGCCGCTCGGCGGCGGAGGCGTCGGTGAAGCCGTGCCGCAGCAGCCGCGTGAAGGTACTGCTCCTGCGCCCCGGCGCCGCCGTCATCCCGGGCCTCCCTCGCACTGTTCCTCGGACTTGCATCGGATCAAGGTCGTGGCTTTGAGCCTAACCGCACGGGCCGGGGGAAGCGCCGATGAGTTCGGCGGGCGGATGGGGTCTGCACCTGTGAATGGCCACAGGCCGGGAGAAGCCGGAGCCGCAGGCCGGGAGGACGCTCATGACCACCATGCACCCCGACACCCGTCTGGACCGCCGCTACAGCGACGAGACGGCCACCGCGACCGACTGGCAGGAGGCCGAGGCGCGGCTCGCGGCCGCCGAACTGTTCTGGATCACGACGGTGCGACCCGACGGCCGCCCGCACGTCACCCCGCTGCCGGCGGTCTGGTCGGACGGCGCCCTGCACTTCTGCACGGGCCCGGAAGAACGCAAGGCCAGGAACCTCGCCGAGAACCCGCACGTCGTGCTGACCATCGGCACGAACACCTGGAACCGGGGCTACGACCTGGTGGTCGAGGGCGAGGCGACACGCGTGACCGACGAAGGGCGCCTACGCGAACTGGCCGCCGCCTGGGAGGCGAAGTACGGCAGTTTCTGGCACTTCGAGGTACGGGAGGGCTATTTCCGCCACGGCGCGGGACGCGCGGCCGTCTACTCGGTGGCGCCGCGCACCGTGTTCGGCTTCGCTAAGGGGGAGCCGTTCAGCCAGACGAGGTGGCGGTTCACCGATGCCTGACGAAGGAGTCACGACATGGACTTCACACTCGAAGTCATCCCGCTGCCCGTGACCGACATCGACCGTGCCCGGGACTTCTACCGGGACAAGGTCGGCTTCCACGTGGACATCGACCAGGAGGTCATGCCCGGGATGCGGATCGTCCAGCTGACGCCTCCCGGCTCCGGCTGTTCGATCGCGCTCGGCGACTCGATCTGGGAGATGACTCCCGGCCCCACCCCGGCCCCCGGCTCCTATCAGGGCCTGCAGCTGTGCGTCGCCGACATCAAGGCGGCCCACGCGGAACTCGTCGAACGCGGCCTCGACGTCTCGGAGCCGGTCCAGTACGCCCCAGACGACGGCGCCACGTTCATGCACTTCCGGGACCCGGACGGAAACGGCTGGGCGATTCAGGAGTACCGCCGCCGGGCGACGGAACCGCTGCACCAGTTGCTGGCGGACCTGAAGCGGCAGGGGGGCTGACCGGATCCAGGGCGGTCCGGTCGGAGGCGACGGAAATGCGGTCCCGGTGGTCCTGGGAGGGGTCCCGGCCGGACGCCCCTACGCTCGCCGCCATGGTCTACGCCAACTTGCCCGAGATCGGCCTGGAAGGCGAATGGCCGGTCAGCGACGGGGAACGGGCCCTGGCCGCGCGCCTGCTTCCGCTGCTCCCCGCCGCGCCCGGAGCCGACGGGCCGACGCGCTGGGACATCCTCGACACGTCGCTGCGGACGGTGCTCGAGGTGATCCGGGACAACGGGGACCTGCTGTTCGGCGACCGCACCTCGGTGACGAGCGAGCCCGGCCGGATCAGCATGATCGAGATGCCGTTCGCCAAAGGCAGGCTGTTCCAGGAGGAGGCCGCGAAGCCGTAGGAACGGAAGAGGGGCCGGCGGTCGACGACCGCCGGCCCCTCTTCCGGGTCACCCGGAGACGGCATCGCCCCTACAGCGCCGGCAGGTTCTTCCGCAGCTCGAACGCCGTGACCTCGCTGCGGTACTCCTCCCACTCCTGCCGCTTGTTGCGCAGGAAGAAGTCGAAGACGTGCTCGCCGAGCGTCTCGGCGACCAGGTCGCTGCGCTCCATCAGGGTCAGGGCCTCGCCGAGGTTCTGGGGCAGCGGCTCGATGCCCATCGCGCGGCGCTCGGCGTCGGAGAGCGCCCAGACGTCGTCCTCGGCGCCCGGCGGGAGTTCGTAGCCCTCCTCGATGCCCTTCAGGCCGGCGGCCAGGAGGACGGCGTAGGAGAGGTACGGGTTCGCCCCGGAGTCCAGGGAGCGGACCTCGACCCGGGCCGAGCCCGTCTTGCCGGGCTTGTACATCGGGACGCGGACCAGCGCCGAGCGGTTGTTGTGGCCCCAGCAGATGTACGAGGGGGCCTCGCCGCCCGCGCCCGCCGTGCGCTCCGCGCCGCCCCAGATGCGCTTGTAGGAGTTGACCCACTGGTTGGTGACCGCGGAGATCTCCGCCGCGTGCCGCAGCAGGCCCGCGATGAAGGAGCGGCCCACCTTCGAGAGCTGGTACTCCGAGCCCGACTCGTAGAAGGCGTTGCGGTCGCCCTCGAAGAGGGAGAGGTGGGTGTGCATGCCGCTGCCGGGGTGCTCGGAGAACGGCTTCGGCATGAAGGTCGCCTGGACACCCTGCTCCAGCGCCACCTGCTTCATGACCAGGCGGAACGTCATGACGTTGTCGGCGGTGGAGAGCGCGTCGGCGTAGCGCAGGTCGATCTCCTGCTGACCCGGCGCGCCCTCGTGGTGGGAGAACTCGACCGAGATGCCCATCGACTCCAGCATGGTGATCGCCTGGCGGCGGAAGTCCATGCCGACGTTGGTCGGGGTGTGGTCGAAGTAGCCGGAGTTGTCGGCGGGCGTCGGACGGCTGCCGTCCAGCGGCCGGTCCTTCAGCAGGAAGAACTCGATCTCCGGGTGCGTGTAGAACGTGAAGCCCAGGTCGGAGGCGCGGGCCAGGGAGCGCTTGAGCACGTAGCGCGGGTCCGCGAAGGACGGCGAGCCGTCCGGCATGAGGATGTCGCAGAACATCCGGGCCGTGCCCGGGGCCTCCGCGCGCCAGGGCAGGATCTGGAAGGTCGACGGGTCCGGCTTGGCGATCATGTCGGACTCGTAGACCCGGGCGAAGCCCTCGATGGCGGAGCCGTCGAAGCCGATGCCCTCGTCGAAGGCCTGTTCCAGCTCGGCCGGGGCCACGGCGACGGACTTGAGGAAGCCCAGGACGTCCGTGAACCACAGGCGTACGAACCGGATGTCGCGCTCCTCCAACGTCCGGAGCACGAACTCCTGCTGCTTGTCCATCTTCCGCTTCCCCATCCTTGCTGGTCAGGCCGCCTGTCTTCCGTACCACGGGAGGCGGTCGGGCACCTGAGCATCCCACCACACCACCATTTCGTACGCGTTGCGCACCATGATCGCCCGGGCGGCCCCGGACCGAACGTCTCACGTACGGCGGGTGAACTGCTCTTCCGCCCATAGTGCCTGCTCGCACCGGCATCCGTAACGGCCGGTTCGGTTCGCTCCCCTCTCACTTAATTTGCATTTCAGATGCAACTTTAAATACTGTGCGCGGCAGTCGAGTCCTGAGGAGTCCCGATGCTGTCCGAGCAGTCCGCCGTCACCGTCCGCGCCACCCTCCCCGCCGTCGGCGCGGCCCTCGACACGATCACCGAGCGCTTCTACGCCGGGCTGTTCGCGGCCCACCCCGAGCTGCTGAACGACCTGTTCAACCGGGGCAACCAGGCCGCCGGCACCCAGCGGCAGGCGCTCGCGGGATCCATCGCCGCCTTCGCGACGCACCTGCTGGACCACCCGGAGCAGCGGCCGGACGCGATGCTGGACCGCATCGCCCACAAGCACGCCTCCCTCGGCGTCACGCCCGAGCAGTACGACATCGTCCACGAGCACCTGTTCGCCGCCATCGCCGACGTGCTCGGCGACGCCGTCACCCCAGAGGTCGCCGCCGCCTGGGACGAGGTCTACTGGCTGATGGCGAACGCCCTCATCGCCGTCGAGAAGCGGCTCCGGGAGGAGCGCGGCGGGCACGCCTGGCGGTCGTGGGAGGTCGTCGAGCGCGTCGCCGAGACCGACGACGTCGCCACGTTCCGGCTGCGGCCCGCCGACGGCGGTCCGGTGCGGGACTTCCTCGCGGGCCAGTACGTCTCCGTCCGCGTCGCCCTCCCGGACGGCGCCCGGCAGATACGGCAGTACAGCCTCTCCGGGGCGCCCGCCCCTGACCTGCGGCAGATCAGCGTGAAGCGGGTGCAGGGCGACGGCACCCCCGACGGCGAGGTCTCGAACCACCTCCACGCGCGCGTGCGGGCGGGTGACGTCCTGGAGCTGTCCGAGCCCTACGGCGACCTCGTCCTGGACGCCGGCCCCGACACCCGGCTGCTGCTGGCCTCGGCGGGCATCGGCGTGACCCCCATGACCGCGATGCTGGCCCACCTCGCCGGCTCGGGACACCGCTCCCCGGTCACCGTCGTGCACGGCGACCGCTCACCCGCCACCCACGCCCTGCGCGGCGACCACGAGGCCTACGCCGCCAAGCTGCCCGACGTGTCCGTCCACTTCTGGTACGAGCAGGACGCCCCGGCGGGCACCCGCTCCGGCCTGGTCGACCTCGCCGACGTCCCGGTCGAGCCGGGCACGCGCGCGTACCTGTGCGGACCGCTGCCCTTCATGCGGGCGGTACGGGCCCAGCTGATCGGCAAGGGCGTGACACCGGCCGACATCCACTACGAGGTGTTCGGGCCGGACCTGTGGCTGGCGGGGCAGGCGGCCTAGACGTCAGGGGAATCAGCGCCCCGCGAGATCCCCAGCAGCAGCGCCCCGGTCGGCTCCGCCACGATGTCCGCCACCGTGATCGGGTCCAGCGAGGCGAAGAACGCCTCCTGGGCCCGGCGCAGCGCGCCGCGCAGGCGGCAGGCGGAGTTCAGGGGGCAAGGCGTGGGGCCCTCGCAGTCGACGACGTCACCGTCGCCCTCGAAGGCGCGCACCACGACGCCCACGGACGCCGTACGGCCCCGCTCGGTGAGCGTGAGACCGCCGCCGCGGCCGCGACGGGCGGCCAGCAGGCCCATGTGCTGAAGCTCGGCGACGACCTTCGCCAGGTGGGTGTACGGCACGTCCATGCCGGCGGCGACGTCCCGGGTCGTCGGAGTCGACTCGCCCGCGACGGCGAGCCGCATCAGGACCCGCAGGGCCAGGTCGGTGGAGCGCAGCAGCCGCATACCCGCAGCCTAGGTAATCGGTATCACAGGTTCAAATAATGCGGAAGCTGTCGGACACCTGTCGGTGCCGTATCGATTCAGCCCATTCCCGCGACCGCCCTACGAGGGGCCCGGTCTCCCCCATTACGATCAGCCCACCCGACCGTCCCACTTTCCCCACGAAGGACACCCCATGGGCTCCGCCAAGAAGAGCAACACGGACCGCAAGGCGCGGATAGAGGAGATGCGGCGCGCCGAGCAGGCCCGTGAGCGCCGCAACCGGATCCTCGTCATCGGGGCCAGTGTCGTGATCGTCTGCGGTCTCGTCGCCGGTGGTGTCGTGCTCGTGCGGTCCCAGTCCGACGGCGGCAGCGACACGGCGGCCACCGACACCTCGGCCAAGGGCAAGTTCGTCACGGGCAAGGACGGCGTGAAGACCTGGGAGGGCAAGCTGTCCCGCAACCACGTCGCCAAGGCCGTGAAATACGCCTCCGAGCCCCCGGTCGGCGGCGACCACAACCAGGTCTGGATGAACTGCAACGGCGACGTCTACACCAAGAAGATCGACAACACCAACGCCGTGCACTCGCTGGAGCACGGCGCGGTGTGGGTGACGTACAACGCCGACGCGAAGAAGGCCGACGTCGATGCGCTCGCGGCGAAGGTGAAGAAGACGCCGTACACGCTGATGAGCCCGATGGACGACCAGAAGGACCCGATCATGCTGTCGGCGTGGGGGCACCAGCGCACGGTGACGGGCGCGAGCGACCCGAACGTCGACACGTTCTTCGAGAAGTTCGTCCAGGGCGAGCAGACCCCCGAGCCGGGCGCCGCCTGCACGAACGGGCTGTCGCAGTGAGGCAGGCCGCTCTGATCGCCGGGGCCGCGGCGACGGCGCTCGTCGCGGCCGGCGCGATCACCTACGCCGTCGCCGGGGACGACGGCGGCGGCCGAACCCCCTCCGCCGAGTCCGCGGACGCCGGGTTCGCGCGGGACATGGCGGTGCACCACCAGCAGGCCGTGGAGATGTCGTACATCGTGCGCGACCGCACGAAGGACGAGGAGGTGCGGCGCCTCGCGTACGACATCGCCCAGACGCAGGCCAACCAGCGCGGCATGATGCTCGGCTGGCTCGACCTGTGGGGGCTGCCCAAGGTGTCCTCCGAGCCGCCGATGACCTGGATGGACATGGGCGGCATGGCCTCCGGCAAGGACGGCGCGCTGATGCCGGGCATGGCGACCAACACCGAGCTGAAGAAGCTCGGCGAACTCAGCGGCAAGCAGGCGGAGATCTTCTACCTCCAGCTCATGACGGACCATCACAAGGGCGGCATCCACATGGCCGAGGGCTGTGTCGAGAAGTGCACGGTCGGCGTGGAGAAGCGGCTCGCCCAGGGCATGGTGGACGCGCAGCAGTCGGAGATCGGCCTGATGGCGGATCTGCTGAAGGAGCGGGGTGCCGCGCCGCGCTCGTAGGGCGTGAAACATCAGAGGGCGTGAACAGAGGGCGTAAGCCTCAAATCGCCCTCGCTTACGGCTTCTTGGGGTCTTCTTGGCTTCCGTAGGGCGCTTCTTGGGGTGCGCATTCCCCTGGCATGAACGGTTCGTCGCGAGAGTGGCGACGGTCGAGTGATCCACTCGCGACGAACCGCACAGGGGGTTCCATGAGATCCAACCGCGCCACGGTGCGCGCCGGGCTGAGCATGGCGGCGACACTGCCGATGCTCGCCGGCGCGCTGGCGCTCGGCATACCCGCGGCGCACGCCGCCGACCACCCGCTCCGCGACCTTCTCGCCGGGACCAAGCCCGCGTGGGCCACGGCCAGGGCCGACAAGGGTGCCGCCTCCGACGGCGCCGGGGTGTCGGCCCGGGTCTATCTCCGGGGCCGCGACGCGGCCGGCCTCGCCGCGTACGCCAAGGCCGTCTCCGACCCGGCGTCGGCCTCGTACGGCAAGTACCTGACCGCCAAGCAGGCGCAGGCCCGCTTCGGCGCGACCAAGGCCCAGGTGGCGGCCGTCAAGGCCTGGCTGACGGCCGCCGGTCTGAAGGTCACCGGCGTCACCGCGCACTACGTCTCCGTCACCGGTGACGTGGCCGCCGCGCAGAAGGCGTTCGGCGCCCAGCTGCACAACTTCGCCAAGGGCGCGAAGACCTACCGCGCCCCGGCGAGCACCGCCTCCGTGCCGGCGGGCCTGGCCGGCGCCGTGCTGACCGTCACGGGTCTCGACAACGCCCCGCACATGGTCACGCACGACGACCAGTTGCCGCCGCCGGACACCGTCTTCCGCAACGCCGGGCCGTTCTCCTCGTACTACGGCTCGAACACCGCGAGCTCGCTGCCGGACGCGTACGGCACGAAGATCCCGTACGCGATCAAGGGCTACACCGGCAAGCAGCTGCGGGCCGCCTACGGCGCGGGCACGCGCACCGGCAAGGGCGTCCGGGTCGCCATCACGGACGCGTACGCCTCACCGACGATCGCCTACGACGCGGCCACCTACGCCGGCAAGCACGGCGACGCGGCCTGGAAGAGCGGTCAGCTGCACCAGGTGCTGCCGAAGAAGTACACGGACACCAAGGCGTGCTCGGCCTCCGGCTGGTACGGCGAGGAGACCCTGGACGTCGAGGCCGTGCACGCGGTGGCGCCGGCCTCGGACGTCACCTACGTGGGCGCCGCGTCCTGCAACGACACCGACCTGCTCGACGCTCTCGGCAAGGTCGTCGACCACCACCTGGCCGACATCGTCTCCAACTCCTGGGGCGAGGTCGAGGCCGCGCAGACGCCCGACCTCGCGGCCGCCTACGACCAGGTCTTCCAGCTGGGCGCGGTCGAGGGCATCGGCTTCTACTTCTCCTCCGGCGACGACGGCGACGAGGTCGCGAGCTCCGGGACGAAGCAGGTCGACTCCCCGGCCAACTCGGCGTGGGTGACCGCCGTGGGCGGCACCTCGCTCGCCGTCGGCAAGGACGACACGTACCTGTGGGAGACCGGCTGGGGCACCGACAAGGCGAGCCTGTCGGCCGACGGCAAGAGCTGGACGGACTTCCCCGGCGCGTTCACCTCCGGCGCGGGCGGCGGCACCAGCAGGACCGTCGCCGAGCCCTCGTACCAGAAGGGCGTCGTGCCGTCGGCGCTGACGAAGGCCAACAGCGCGGCGGGCAACCGGGTCGTCCCGGACATCGCGGCGATCGCCGACCCGAACACCGGGTTCCTGGTCGGCCAGACCCAGACGATGCCCGACGGGAAGACGCAGGCCTACAGCGAGTACCGCATCGGCGGCACCTCGCTCGCCGCGCCGACCATCGCGGCCATCCAGGCGCTGGCCCAGGAGGCCCGCGGGGGCACGCCGATCGGCTTCGCCAACCCGGTGATCTACGCGAAGGCCGGCTCGAAGGCCTACCACGACGTCACCGACGACCCGACGGGCTCCGGCCTGGCCGTGGCCCGCGTCGACTTCGTGAACGGCTACGACGCCACGGGCGGCCTGGCCACGTCCGTGCGCAGCCTGGGCAAGGACAGCTCGCTGTCGGCCGTGAAGGGCTACGACGACGTCACGGGCGTGGGCACGCCCGCGAGCGGGTACGTGGAGTCGTACCGGCGTCGCTGACTTCCGACGGCTGACCTCCGCAAGGGGAACAGGGGTGGTGTGGGGTGACCCACACCACCCCATTGCGTCGCTCTGACGATTACACTGGGCCCGTGCCTCAACTACGTCTCGCCCTGAACCAGATCGACTCGAGCGTCGGCGACCTCGCCGGGAACGCCGAGTCGATCGTCCGCTGGACCCGGCACTCCGCCGAGCAGGGAGCGCATCTCGTGGCGTTCCCCGAGATGGCGCTGACCGGGTATCCCGTCGAGGACCTGGCCCTCAGGTCGTCCTTCGTGGAGGCCTCCCGGGCGGCGCTGCGGAGCCTCGCCGTCCGCCTGGCCGACGAGGGTTTCGGCGAGCTGCCGGTGATCGTCGGCTACCTCGACCGCTGTGCGACCGCCCAGCCGAAGTACGGCCAGCCGGCCGGCGCGCCGCAGAACGCGGGGGCGGTGCTGTACGGCGGCGAGGTGGTGCTGAACTACGCCAAGCACCACCTGCCGAACTACGGCGTCTTCGACGAGTTCCGCTACTTCGTGCCCGGCGACAGCATGCCGGTCCTGCGCGTCCACGGCGTGGATGTCGCCCTGGCCATCTGCGAGGACCTCTGGCAGGACGGCGGCCGGGTCCCCGCCGCGCGCTCGGCGCGGGCGGGCCTGCTGATCTCGATCAACGCCTCGCCGTATGAGCGCAACAAGGACGACACGCGTCTGGAGCTGGTCCGCAAGCGGGCCCAGGAGGCCGGCTGCACGACGGCCTACCTCGCCATGATCGGCGGCCAGGACGAGCTGGTGTTCGACGGCGACTCGATCGTCGTGGACAAGGACGGCGAGGTCGTGGCGCGGGCGCCGCAGTTCGCCGAGGGCTGCGTCGTCCTGGACCTGGACCTGCCGGCGGCGTCGACGGACGCCCCGACGGGCGTGGTGGACGACGGCCTGCGCATCGACCGCGTGGTGCTGTCGGAGGATCCGCTGCCCTGGTACGAGCCCGAGCTCACGGATGGCTACGCGGACCGCCTGGACGACGACGAGGAGGTCTACTCGGCGCTGGTCGTGGGCCTGCGGGCGTACGTCGCGAAGAACGGCTTCAAGTCCGTCCTGATCGGCCTGTCGGGCGGCATCGACTCGTCGCTGGTCGCGGCGATCGCGTGCGACGCGGTGGGCGCGCAGAACGTGTACGGCGTGTCGATGCCGTCGAAGTACTCCTCGGACCACTCCAAGGACGACGCGGCGGAACTGGCCCGCCGCACCGGCCTGAACTACCGGACGGTCGCGATCGAGCCGATGTTCGACGCGTACATGGGCGCGCTGGGTCTGACGGGCCTGGCCGAGGAGAACCTCCAGTCCCGGCTGCGCGGCACGCTGCTCATGGCCATCTCCAACCAGGAGGGCCACATCGTCCTGGCCCCGGGCAACAAGTCGGAACTGGCGGTCGGCTACTCGACGCTCTACGGAGACTCGGTGGGTGCCTACGGCCCCATCAAGGACGTCTACAAGACGTCGATCTTCCGCCTGGCCGAGTGGCGCAACCGGGCCGCCCGGGACCGCGGCCAGACCCCGCCGATCCCCGAGAACTCCATCACCAAGCCCCCGAGCGCGGAACTCCGCCCGGGCCAGGTCGACACGGACTCGCTCCCCGACTACCCGGTGCTGGACGCGATCCTGGACCTGTACGTCGACCGGGACCGGGGTGCCGACGAGATCGTCGCGGCCGGTTACGACCGCGAGCTGGTCACGAAGACGCTGCGCATGGTCGACACGGCGGAGTACAAGCGACGGCAGTACCCGCCGGGCACGAAGATCTCGGTGAAGGGCTTCGGAAAGGACCGCCGCCTGCCGATCACGAACGGGTGGCGGGAGTCGGTCTGACGGCCTCGTCGCTCACGAACGTGACGCCTCCGTCACCGTCTTCCCCGGTGACGGAGGCGGTGGCAGCATCGTCACCTCCTCAGGTGGTGACGGCTGCGGCACGAAGGCGGGGAAGACGCGTGACCGGGATCCGCGACATCGAGGTCGTCGTCGACGTCCTCGGCACACTCGTCAGCGAGCCCAGAGGGCTTGGAGCGGCGATCCACGAAGCCCTGCCCGCGTCCGATGAGGCGGCTGCCCACGACCTGCTCGCCCTGTGGCACCAGCACCGCGAGGACGAACAGCGGCGCATCCGGCAAGGACAGCGCGCGTACGCCGGCACGGAGGTCATCGACGCGGAGGCCGCGCGGCGCGTGGCCGGACGGGCCGGACTCGCCGACCCCACGGTCATCGCCCGGCTGGCCACAGCGGGCCGGCGGCTGCCGCCCTGGCCCGACTCCGTCGCCGCTCTCGAACAACTCGCGCGGCACTTCCCCTGATCGGGCTCTCCAACGCCGGCCGCACGGCGCTGCCGCGTCTCAACGCGCACGCCGGGCCGCGCTGGAACCAGGCCCTGTCCGCCGAAGCCGTCCAAGCGTACAAGCCGGCGCCGGAGGTGTACCGGCTCGCGCTCGACACCGCCGGATGCCCACCGGAACGCGTCCTGATGGTGGCCGCCCACGCCTGGGACCTGCGCGGAGCACAGGCGGTCGGTATGCGGACCGCCCATGTCCGGCGGCCCGTCGGGGATCCGCCGTCCAGCGCCGACGCCTTCGACGGGCGGTTCGACGAACTCGCCCAACCGGTCAGCTCGCTGACAGGGGGTCAGGTAGTGTCTGGCTGACACCGACAGGGGGTTGATCATGGCAGGGCGTGTGGTTCCGGGCCGTGTGGTGACCGCCGAGCGGCTGGCCGCCGAGGCGGGGTTCGAGAAGAGCTGCATCCCCGAAGTGGGCAGGCTGCTTCGGCTGGCCGCCGCCGCCAAACCCGGCGGGGTCGTCGCCGAGAGCGGCACCGGCTCGGGTGTGGGCACCGCCTGGCTGCACAGTGGCCTGGGGGCCGGTGCGCGTCTCGTCACCGTGGAGCGTGACGAGGAGCTGGCCCGGCGAGCGGCGGGTGTCTTCGCGGACGACGACCGGGTCAGCGTGCTGACCGGCGACTGGCGGATGCTGGAGCAACACGCCCCGTTCGACGTCTTCTTCTGCGACGGCGGCGGCAAGCGGGACGCCCCCGAACGGGTCGTCGAGCTGCTGGCGCCCGGCGGCATCCTCGTCCTGGACGACTTCACCCCCTCGGTCGACTGGCCGCCCCGGTTCGAGGGCGAGGTGGACGAGCTCCGCCTCTTCTACCTCACCCACCCGGACCTGGACGCCACCGAAGTCCTGACCACACCGTCCAGTTCGGCGATCGTCGCGGCACGCCGCGCCTGACCGCGAGAGGTGCTGTGCCTCAGGGCACGGTGACGACGATCTTGCCCCGCGCGTGACCGGTGGCGCTCTCCTCGTGCGCCGCGGCGATGTCCTCCAGCGGGAACACCCTGTGCACCGGCACGGTGAGGCGGCCCTCCTCGGCGAGGGACGCGGCGTACGGCAGTCCTGACCAGCCGGGCTCCCCCACCCCGGAGCGGGAGAGCCGTACTCCGTGGCGGGCGGCGTCGAAGTCGGCGATCGTCACCACGCGGTGGGGGTCTCCGGCGATGGCCACCAGGTCGGCGAGGGAGCCCTTGCCCGCCGCGTCCAGCACCACGTCGACGCCCTGCGGAGCGAGCGGGGCCAGGCGACCGGCCAGGCCGGGACCGTAGGTGACCGGGGTGACGCCGAGTCCGTCGAGGAAGTCGTGGTTGCGTCCGCTCGCGGTGCCGATCACCGTCAGCCCACGGGCCCTGGCCAGCTGCGCGGTCATCGTGCCGACGCCGCCGGCCGCGCCCTCGATGAGGAGGGTCATGCCCTCGGCGGCCCCGAGGGCGTCCAGCACACGCGTGGCCGTCTCGACGTTGCCCGCGGCACCGCCCGCCGCCTCGAAGGACCACGCCCGGGGCTTGTGAGCCCATGCCTCCAGCACCGCGTACTGGGCGCAGGCCCCGCCCAGCCGGGCCAGGGGGACGAGGCCGAACACGGCGTCTCCCACAGCGGTGCCGGTCACGCCTTCGCCCACCTCGTCGACGACTCCGGCGGCGTCCATCCCGGGGATGTGGGGGAACCGCAGGGAGGCCATCTCCTGCAGCCTCCCCGAGCGCAGGTACCAGTCGGCGGGCGTGACGCCCGTGGCCCGCACCGAGACGCGGACCTGCCCCGGGTCGGCGTGGGGTTCCTCGGCCTCCTCCACGGAGAGGACCTCTGGACCGCCGTAGCGGTGGTAGCGCGCAGCCAGCACTGGCAACCTCCGTGAATGCGGGAGTGGTTCAGGGAGAACCCCCCGGAACCGGTGGGGTGTTCCCCGTGCGCCGAAGTGAGAGACCGACCGGCCGCGTCCTCTCGGTTGCCGTACGCGGCGGCCGTCGAGCAAGAGGCAGGCGCGACGGTCCCGCACGTGCGCAGCGGCAGCCCGCGGAACACATCCGCGAGCTGCCGCCCGAGTCACAGCACCGGCGCACCGGCCTTTCGTCAGCGGCGTACCGCTTCCGCCTCCTGCGGGACATGGCTCGCCACGACCCGCTCGCGCCCGCCGGCCGGCGCACTGCGCCGGTCCACCGCGTACGCCAGCGACGCCACGCCGAGGCCGAGCACGGCCAGGGCCGCGCCGGCCAGGGCCGGGGAGGTGACCCCGAAGCCCGCGGCCAGGGCGAGGCCGCCGATCCAGGCGCCGCCGGCGTTGGCCAGGTTGAAGGCGGCCTGGTTGGCGGAGGAGGCCAGGGACGGGGCCGAGGCGGCCTTGTCCATGACCATCAGCTGGAGCGGGGAGCCGGTGGCGAAGGCCGCCATGCCGAGCAGGATCACGGCGACGGCGGCGGTGAGTTCCGTGCGCATCAGCAGCGGGAACAGTGCCAGCACCGCCACCAGGGCGCCCAGTCCGCCGAACAGGGTGCCCCGCAGGGAGTGGTCGGCCAGGCGGCCGCCCAGCAGGTTGCCGGCGGTCGCGCCGACGCCGAACAGGGCCAGCAGCAGGGTCACGCTGGCGCCGGTGTAGCCGGCGGCGTCCGTGAGCATGGGCGTGATGTAGCTGTAGGCCGCGAAGAGGGCGCCGAAGCCCGCGACCGTGGTGCCGAGCGACAGCCAGACCGGGACGGAGCGCAGGGCGGCCAGTTCGCCGCGCAGGCCCTTCGCGGTGGCGTGCTCGTGGTCGTGGGGGATCAGGAACGCGAGCGCGGCGATCGCCGCCAGGCCGATGGCGCTGACGCCGAGGAAGGTCGCCCGCCAGCCGAGCTGCTGGCCCATGAGGGTCGCGACGGGCACGCCCACGACGTTCGCGACCGTCAGGCCGAGGAACATCAGGGAGACCGAGCGCGCCTTGCGTTCGGGGCCGACCATGTTGGTCGCGACGACGGCTCCGACGCCGAAGAAGGCGCCGTGCGGCAGTCCGCTCAGGAAGCGGGCCGCCAGCAGCCAGCCGTTGTCGGGAGCGAGGGCCGACAGCGCGTTGCCCGCGACGAACAGCCCCATCAGCCCGATCAGGACCGTGCGGCGGGACATCCGGGCGGTGACCGCGGCCAGCAGGGGGGCGCCGATGACGACGCCCAGCGCGTACGCCGACACCAGGTGGCCGGCGCTGGGTATCGAGATGTTCAGGTCGTTCGCGACATCGGGCAGCAGCCCCATCATCACGAACTCGGTGGTACCGATGCCGAAGGCGCCCACGGCGAGGGCGAGCAGGGCCAGGGGCATGAGGGAGCCTTTCGAGACTTGCGGTGTTCGTACTTCGCGACTTCGTATGTTCAAGTACGGAACAAAGTCTCGCAGGCCCACTATTCCGCGAGGTCGCCGAGAGGTGAAGCCTCGGTTGCCGGCTCCTGCCGAACAGGCCCTGAGCTGGGGTTTTCCTCAGCCGCCTGTGGTGACACTCACACGGGCCGCGATGGGCAGATGGTCACTGGCCGTCTGCGGGAGGGTCCATGAGCTCTCCGGCTTCAGGCCCCGGACCATGATCTGGTCGATGCGCGCCATCGGGAACGACGCCGGCCAGCTGAACCCGAAGCCGTTGCCGGCGGCGCCCTGCGTGGAGCGCATCTGGGAGGTGACGGCGTTGAGCGCGCGGTCGTTCATGGTGCCGTTCAGGTCGCCGAGCAGGACGACGTTCTTCAGCGGTTCGTGGGCGATGGCCTCGCCCAGGAAGTCGGCGCTCCGGTCGCGCTGCCGGGCCGTGAACCCGGCCTCCATCTTCACGCGCACCGAGGGCAGGTGGGCGACGTAGACGGCGACCTGCCCGGCCGGGGCGGTCACGGTGGCGCGCATCGCCCGCGTCCAGCCCAGGTCGATGTCGACGGCCCGCACGCCGGTCAGCGGGTACTTGCTCCACACCCCGACGGTGCCCTGCACCGAGTGGTACGGGTACGTCGAGTCCAGCGCCTTCTCGTACGTGGGGACCGCGGACGCCGTCAGTTCCTCCAGGGCCAGCACGTCCGCGCCGGAGGCGGACACCTCACGGGCGGTGCCGGCCGGGTCGGGGTTGTCCGCGTTGACGTTGTGCGTGGCCACGGTGAGGTCGCCGCCGGTGGCGGTCTTGTCGCTGACCTGGCCGCCGAAGAGGTTCAGCCAGACCAGCGCCGGCAGCAGCACCGCGATCAGCGCGGTCGCGGACTTGCGGACCACGGCGAGCAGGAGCAGCACCGGGATGAGGAGGCCGAGCCAGGGCAGGAACGTCTCGACGAGGCTGCCCAGGTTGCCGACCGTGTTCGGGATGCGCGAGTGCAGCATCATGACCACGGCCAGCAGCACCGCGCACACGGCCAGGACGACGCCGCGCCGCCAGGTGCGCCGGTCGCGGAGCCGGTCGCCGAGCCGGCCGCCGAGCAGCCGGTCGTACAGGCGCCGAAGCCGGTCTCCCCGGGGCTCGGGCCCCGAGCCGCCGTTGTCCGTCTCCGTCATGTACGCCTGCTGCGCCATACCGTCGCCTCACTGCCTGCCGTGCACACCATCGCCCCCGTGTCTACGACCCTAGGGGATGATCCGTTCCGTTCCCGCCGTCCTCCGACGGCGTACGGGAGCGATGACGTACGAGCCCGCGCGCCGAGTTCCGACCGGGCCCCGAGTAAGCGCCGTCTGTGACGAAACGCGCACACTAGGAGCCGTGAGCTGCGGAACTGACGGGGCGTAGGCCTTCGAGGAGTGTGTCGACGACCTGGGCGGCGAGGTCGTCGGGGAGGTCGGCGTCCGGGCGCAGGACGGAGCGCACGAGCACGGGCGCGATGAACATGTCGCTCAGCAGTTCGAGGTCGACGTCCGTGCGCAGTTCGCCGTTCTCCTGCCCCCGGCGCAGGATCTCCAGGCCGAGCCGGCGGCGCGGTGCGAGGACCGTGGCCTCGTACGCCGCCCAGATCTTGGGGCTGCTCTTCATCTGGGCGTGCACATTGGTCAGGATCGCCGAGGAGCGGTTGGCCAGTCCGCGCCGGCGCGCCTGTTCCAGCAGGGCCACGAGGTCGTCGCGCATGGAGGTGCCGGGGAGCGGAGGTTCGGGGGGTTCGACGGCGCGCAGGACGTCGACGAAGAGTTCCTCCTTGCCGCTCCAGCGCCGGTAGATGGTGGCCTTGCCGACGCCGGCGGTCCGGGCGACGCGCTCGATGGACAGCTCCGCTAGGGGCACGCCCTCCTCCAGGAGCCTCATCAGGCCCTCGATGATGGCGCGCTCGACGGCCTCGCTTCTGGGGCGGCCCCTCGCGGGGCCGTCGTGCCGGGGTTGCCGTGCGGCGAGGCTCACGTCGCTCCGTCCTCTCCTGAGCGGGTCGGGGATGCATTCTCGCGCAGTTCTACGACCGCGCGTCCGACAACTCCTTATTCTCCTCCCCCTCCTGGGGCGCCGGCGGCCTGCCGGGCAGGAACAGCGCCACGACGGCCGCGCCGATCAGGGCGACGCCCGCTCCCCACAGGGCGGTGATGTGCATCGCGTGCAGGAACGCGTCGTAGGCCGGGGTGACCAGGGCCTTGCCCTGCGGGCCCAGTTTCGCGGCGACGCCGAGGGTGGCCTCGATGGACTCCCCCGCGGTGTGCCGGGCGGCCGGCGGCAGTTGGCCGAGCTTGTCCTCGATGCCCGTGCGGTACGCCGTGGACAGCACCGAGCCGAGGACGGCGATGCCGAGGGCGCCGCCGACCTGCCGGAAGGTGTTGCTGAGGGCGGAGGCCGAGCCGGCCTTCTCGCGGGGCAGGGCCTGCATGATGACGACGCTGACCGGCGTCATGATGTGCGCCATGCCGGCGCCCATCAGGAAGAAGATCACTTCCAGGATCCAGATGGGGGTGTCGGCCTCCAGCGTGGCGAAGGCGGCCAGCATCGCGGCGATGACCAGCAGTCCGGCGGTCGTGGTGGCCCGGTTGCCGAAGCGGTCGACCAGCAGCCGGGCACGCGGCGCGAAGATCATCTGGGCGGCGGCCAGCGGCAGCATCAGCAGACCGGTCTGCAGCGGCGAGTAGCCGCGCACGCTCTGCGTGTAGAAGACCGAGAAGAAGGTCACGCCCATCAGCGCGAAGAAGACCAGCGCGATGGCGGCGATGGCGGCCGAGAAGACCTTGTTCTTGAAGTACGTGACGTCGATGGACGGGTGGTCGCTGCGCTTTTCGAACACCACGAAGGCGACGAGGACCGCGAGCCCGGCGCCGATCGTCGACAGCACGGTGGCGTCGGTGAAGTCGGCGAGCTGGCCGCCCTTGATGATGCCGTAGACGAGCAGCACCAGGCCCACGACGGACAGGACGACGCCGACGGGGTCGAGGCGGCCGGGGTTCGGGTCCCGGGAGTCGGGCACCAGCCACAGCATCAGCGCGAGCGCGAGCAGCACGATCGGCACGTTGATGAGGAAGACCGAGCCCCACCAGAAGTGGTCGAGGAGCACGCCGCCGGTGATCGGGCCGATGGCGATGGCGAGGCCGACGCCGCCCGCCCAGATGCCGATGGCCTTCGGCTGCTCCTCGCGCTCGAAGACGTGCATGAGGACGGCGAGGGTGGCCGGCATGACGAACGCGGCGCCCAGGCCCATCACGGCACGGAAGGCGATCAGCTCGCCCGGGGAGCCGGAGAATGCGGCGAGCGCGGAGCCGACGCCGAACACCGCGAGCCCGCCGAGCAGCACCTTCTTGCGGCCCAGCCGGTCACCGAGCAGACCGGCGCTGAACAGCAGGCCCGCGAAGACGAGGGTGTAGGCGTTGATCGCCCACTCCAGCTCGCTCTGCGTGGCCCCGAGGCCGGTCGGGGCGGGGGTGGAGATCGTCTTGATGGCGACGTTCAGGATCGAGTTGTCGAGGACGACGATCAGCAGGCTGAGCATCAGCACGCCGAGGATCGCCCAGCGGCGCCGGTGCACCGCTTCCGGTATGCGGGGGCCGGTGGGGGCGGCACGGTCGGCAGGAGTAGTCATGCCGTCGAGCGTAGGATCATTTCGATACGAGACCGTCTCGTATTGGAATACTTTTACCGAGCCCTTACGCGCCCTGTGCTTCACGGCGCCGGGTCGGAACTCACAGGGGCTCCCCTAGCCCTTGCCGGCACGAGGTGCCACCATGGACGTGGTCCGGGGACGCCGTCAGGGCGCCTCGAGATGACGTGTTAGGAGCCGTGCAATGACGCAGCTTCCGGCTGCCCAGACTGCTCAGACGAAGTCCTCCGACGGCGGCAAGACGCTGTACGGGGGCAAGGGCACCCGCCGCATCACCGTGCGGGACATCGCCGCCGCCAAGGAGCGCGGCGAGAAGTGGCCCATGCTCACCGCCTACGACGCCATGACCGCGTCCGTCTTCGACGAGGCCGGCATCCCGGTCATGCTCGTCGGCGACTCGGCGGGCAACTGCCACCTCGGGTACGAGACGACCGTGCCCGTCACCCTCGACGAGATGACCATGCTGTCGGCGGCGGTCGTACGGGGCACCTCGCGCGCCCTGATCGTCGGCGACCTGCCCTTCGGCTCCTACCAGGAGGGCCCGGTGCAGGCGCTGCGCTCGGCGACCCGGCTGGTGAAGGAGGCGGGCGTGCAGGCCGTGAAGCTGGAGGGGGGCGAGCGGTCGCACGAGCAGATCCGGCTGCTCGTCGAGTCCGGCATCCCGGTCATGGCGCACATCGGCCTGACCCCGCAGTCCGTCAACGCCATGGGCTACCGCGTGCAGGGGCGGGGCGAGGAGGCGGCCCAGCAGCTGCTGCGGGACGCCAAGGCCGTGCAGGACGCGGGCGCGTTCGCCGTGGTGCTGGAGCTGGTTCCGGCGGAGCTGGCGGCCGAGGTGACGCGGGTGCTGCACATCCCGACCGTCGGGATCGGGGCGGGCTCGGAGACCGACGCGCAGGTCCTGGTGTGGACCGACATGCTGGGCCTGACCGGCGGGCGGATGCCGAAGTTCGTGAAGCAGTACGCGAACCTGCGTGAGGTCATGGGCAACGCGGTGAAGGCGTTCGCCGAGGATGTCGTCGGCGGAACGTTCCCGCAGGAGGAGCACTCCGTCCACTAGATCCACCGCCAGAGCCACTGCGGTACCACAGGCAGCCCGCCGATCTTCCCCCGTCGGCGGGCTGCCGCGTTCTGTCGGTGGCCCCGGGGCCCCTGTCGGCGGTCTGTCGGCGGTTTGTCGGTGGGGGCTGACATCGTCAGGGGCATGACGCGAATCGACAAGAACACCGGCGGCGCCGCTGTGACCGTGCGGGGGCTGGTGAAGCACTACGGCGAGACCAAGGCACTGGACGGGGTCGACCTGGAGGTGCGGGAGGGCACCGTCATGGGGGTCCTCGGGCCGAACGGGGCCGGGAAGACGACCCTGGTCAGGATCCTGTCCACCCTGCTCGCTCCCGACTCGGGCCGGGCCACCGTCGCCGGCTACGACGTCGTACGCCAGCCCCGGCAGCTGCGGCGGGTGATCGGGCTCACGGGGCAGTACGCCTCCGTGGACGAGAAGCTGTCCGGCTGGGAGAACCTGTACATGATCGGGCGGCTGCTCGACCTGCCCCGCAAGGACGCCCGCGGCCGGGCCGACGAGCTGCTGGAGCGCTTCTCGCTGACCGAGGCCGCCAAGCGGGCGGCGGCGACGTACTCCGGGGGCATGCGGCGGCGGCTGGACCTGGCCGCGTCCATGATCGGACGGCCGGCCGTGCTCTTCCTGGACGAGCCGACCACCGGGCTCGACCCGCGCACCCGCAACGAGGTGTGGGACGAGGTGAAGCGCATGGTCGGCGACGGCGTCACCGTGCTGCTCACCACCCAGTACATGGAGGAGGCTGAGCAGCTCGCCTCCGAGCTGACGGTCGTCGACCGCGGCCGGATCATCGCAGGGGGTGCCATCGAGGAGCTGAAGGCGAAGGTCGGCGGCCGGGCGCTGCGGATCCGCCCGGCCGATCCGGCGCAGCTGCGGCCCCTCGCCGGCGCGCTGGACGAGCTGGGGATCACCGGACTGGCCACCACGACCGTGGACACCGAACGCGGCGACGTCCTCGTGCCGATCCTCAGCGACGAGCAGCTGACCGCCGTGGTCGGCGCGGTCACCGCACGCGGCATCACCCTCTCCTCCCTCACCACCGAACTGCCCAGCCTGGACGAGGTGTTCCTGTCCCTCACCGGCCACCGCGCCAGTGCCCCGCAGGACGCCATGCCCGCCGAAGACCTTCAGGAGGCCGCCGTATGAGCGCCGTCACCATCCGCGACGCCGAGGCGGACGCCCATATCTCGCTGCGCGGCCACCTGCGCCACACCGGTGCCCTGATCCGCCGCAACCTGCTGTGGATCCGCAAGGACCCGGAGTCGATGGCCGACGCCCTGCTGATGCCGGTCATCTTCACCCTGCTGTTCGTGTTCGTCTTCGGCGGCTCGATCGGGCAGGCGCTGGGCGGCGGGCAGGACCGCTATGTGCAGTACGTGATCCCCGGCATGATCGCGATGATGAGCATGACGCTGTCCCAGGGCGTCGGCACCGGCTTCAGCCAGGACTTCAACTCCGGTGTCATGGACCGCTTCCGGTCCCTGCCGATCGGGCGGGGTTCGGTGCTGTTCGCGAAGATCTCGGTGGAGCTGCTGCGGATGCTGTTCGCGACCGCCGTGCTGATGATCGTGGCCGTCGCGGTCGGGTTCGAGGTCAGCAGCTGGCCGGGGCTGCTCGCGACCGTGGCGCTGTCCACGGCGTTCGCCTCGTCGATCATGTGGGTGTTTCTCACCCTGGGCGTGATCCTGAAGAACGCGCAGTCCGTGCAGGCGATGGGCTTCCTGGTGCTGTTCCCGCTCCAGTTCGGCTCGTCGATCTTCGCGCCGACGACGTCGATGCCGGGCTGGCTGCAGGCGTTCACCGACTACAACCCGCTGTCGACGCTCGCGGACGCCGCGCGCGGTCTGATGGTGGGCGGGCCGGTCGCGCACGACCTGTGGGTGACGCTCGGCTGGTCGGTGGCGATCACCGCGGTGATGGCGCCGGTCGCGATCCACAAGTTCCGCACGAAGAACTGACCGGACGCGAGTCCTGATCCGCGTCAGAGCAGGGCGGCGGCCTCCTCCAGGGAGAGGCCGCCGCCCTGCGCGTACGCGGCCTCGTACGCCTGGTCGGCGAGCAGCGCACGGACCTGCCGCTCGGTCCGCTCGCGGGTCTCGCGCTCCTGCCGCTGGGCGATGTGGCCGGACGGCAGGAGGGCGTCGAAGGCGCCCAGGCAGCGGGCCGCGTCCACGGCGCGCCGCCCGCCGTCGAGGGCTGCCAGGGCCGAGGCGCCGATGATCAGGTAGCCCGAGCGCATATGGGGTGCGATGGCCTCGGACAGCGGGTCGGCGGCCCGCTCCAGCGCCTTGCGGATCCGGTCCAGGCACTCCTCGTACCGTCCCTCCATGGCGTCCAGCCACGCCTCCGTGCCCAGGATGTACGCGTCGAAGATGATGAAGTGGGCGATACGGAAGTCCTGGCGCAGCCGCCGCAGTTGCTCGCGCGCCTCGGGGACGCGGCCCGTCATGCCGAGCCAGCCGGCCAGGAAGAGGCGGGCGGCGGGCATGGCCTCGCTGTGCGTGTCCTCGCGCTCGGCGATCACCTCGCGCAGCAGCCGCTCACCGCGCTCGCCCTCGCCTGCCTCCAGCAGCGCGCTGCCCAGCCGGGCGGCGAGGACGGCCGCCTGGGCGCGGGCGCCGACGCGTTCGGCGTGTGCGATGGCCGCCTCGTAGTCGGCGGCGGCCTGCGAGTAGGCGCCCTTGCGTTCATGGGCCTCGGCGCGCGCCGAGAGGGCCTCGGCGGTGCCCCAGGCGTCACCGAGGCGCTGGTAGATCTCCAGTGACTCGTCGGCGTCGCGGGCGGCGTCGCCCGCCCAGTCGGTGCGGTTGGCGAGGAAGTTGGCCCGCATCTGGAGGCCGGAGGCCAGCTCCCAGTCGAAGCCGGGGGTCTCCCGGCAGGTGCGGATGGACGCGTCGATGATGACGCGCAGTCGCTCCATGTCGCCGGTCAGCATCACGGCGAAGAACCAGAGCAGGCCGGGGAGCCGGCAGTTCTGCGGCAGGCCGGGCTCGTAGGTCAGGGAGATGGTCCGCAGCTTCTGCTGGGAGCGCGGGTTCTGCCAGGCGTCCAGTTCGGTGTCCATACAGGCGAGATGGGCCAGGTGGACACCACGCCGGGCCTCCCACAGGACCTCGCCGGTCATCGGGGGCGGGGTGTCGGTGCAGCGCTGCCACACCGGGGCCGCGCGGCGGACGGGCTCGGTGAAGGGGTCGGGGCCGAGGGCCATGACCTCGCGGCACCAGTTGCGGGCCTCGATGCGCAGGTCGCGCATCTGCCAGTACCAGACGAGGGACAGCGTCAGGCACAGCGCCTCCTGCTCGTCGCGCAGGGTGACGGCGTGCCGCAGGGCGGTGCGCAGGTTCTCGTACTCGCGCTCCAGCCGGCGGATCGCGGCGAGCTGGTCCGGGCCGCGCAGCAACGGGTCGGTGGTGCGGGCGAGTTCGCGGAAGTACGTCAGGTGGGCGCGCTCGGCTTCGGCGCGCTGCCCGGACTCCTCCAGCCGCTCGGCGGCGTACTCGGCGACCGTCTCCAGCAGCCGGTAGCGCATCTCGCCGTCGGCCGGCTCGCCGGGCGGTGCGGCGACGACCAGGGAGCGGTCGACGAGCGAGCCGAGCGCCTCCAGGGCGACCGGACCGCACACCGCCTCGGCGGCGGGCAGGTCGCAGCCGCCCGCGAACACCGACAGCCGTCGCAGGACGTCCCGTTCGTCCTCGTCGAGCAGGTCCCAGGACCAGTCGACGACGGCTCGGAGGGTCTGCTGGCGGGGCAGGACGGTGCGGCTGCCGGAGGTGAGGAGACGGAAGCGGTCGTCGAGCCGGTCGGCGATCTGGCGCGGTGTCAGCATCCGCAGCCGGGCGGCGGCCAGTTCGATGGCGAGCGGCAGCCCGTCGAGGCGTCGGCAGATCTCCGCGCACGCCTCGGGGTCGTCCTCGATCCGGAAGCCGGGCCGGGCCGCCGCGCCCCGGTCGGCGAGCAGCCGCAGTGCGACCGGCTCGGGCAGCGGCTCCACGGGCCGCACCAACTCGCCCGGCACGCCGAGGGGTTCGCGGCTGGTGGCGAGGACGGTCAGGCCGGGGCAGCGCTCCAGCAGTTCGCCGGTGAGCCGGGCGGCGGCGTCGGCGACGTGTTCGCAGTTGTCGAGGATCAGCAGCATGCCGGGTCGGGAGCAGTGCTCGGCGAGCCGCTCGACGGGATCGTCGAGCCGGTCGCCGACGGCGGCCCGGATGCCTTCGGCGCCGGCGCCGTACAGCACGGTCTCGCGGGCGCCGACGGCGGTGAGCACGGCCTCCGGTACGGCGGCGGGGTCGTCGACCGGGGCGAGTTCGGCCAGCCAGACGCCGCCGGGCATGGCGTGCCGTACGGCCTCGGCGGCCTCCTGGGACAGCCGGGTCTTGCCCGCCCCGCCCGGTCCGAGCAGCGTGACGAGGCGGGCGGCGGTGAGATCGTCCCGGATGGTCTCGATGTCGGACTCGCGGCCGATGAAGGAGGTGAGGCGGGCGCGCAGGTTGCCCGCGGCCGGGGCGTCCGCGGCGGGCTGGGGCGCGGTGCTGTCGTCGCCCAGTTTCAGCAACTCGGCGTGCAGGGCCCGCAGTTCCGGTCCCGGATCCGCCCCGAGCCGGTCGGCGAGCAGCCGCCGCACGTCCTCGTACGCGTCCAGCGCCTCCGCGGTGCGGCCGGCGTCGCGCAGGGCGCGCAGGCGCAGGGTCTGGAGGGGCTCGTCCAGGGGGTGGCTGTCGCACAGGGCGGTCAGTTCGGGCAGGGACTGCTCGGCCTGGCCGAGAGCGAGGGCGGCGCTGTGGCGGGCGCGCAGCACGTCCAGGCGGCGGGTGTCCCGGCGGGCCGCCTCGGCGGCGCGGTCGGGGAGGTCGGCCAGGGCCGGGCCGTGCCACAGGGCGAGGGCGTCGTCCAGGACCATGACCGCCTTGGCGGGGTCGCCGTCGGCCAGGGCCCGCAGCCCCTCACCGGCCAGCCGCTCGAACCGGTGCAAGTCGATGTCGTCGGGCGCGGCCGTGAGACGGTACCCGCCCTCTTCGGAGGCGACCGCGTCCGCCCCGAGCGCCCGCCGCAGCCGCCCGACCAGCGCTTGGAGCGCCCCCGGGGCGTCGGCGGGCGGATCAGCGCCCCACACTTCGTCGACCAGCAGCCCTACGGGCACGGTACGGCCGGCCCGCAGGGCCAGCACGGTCAGCAGCGCACGCAGCCGCGCCCCGCCCACCGGAACGACCGTGCCGTCGGTGCGGAGCGCCTGCGTGGTGCCGAGGATGCGATAGCGCACGGGATCCATTGTCTCCGGTGGTACGAGGGCGGGTCACGACGGTTCTGCGGCGCGGCGGGCGGGGACCGTCCGCTTCGGGCCCGGCCCCGGCCATCTGCGGCACGCAGACCGACAGCCGCCACGGCCCCGGCCCGCTCACCACGCGCCCGGCCACCCGGCCAGGGCCAGACCCGGCAAGCAACGGGCGGTGGGGCGACGGGCAGAGAGCCTCAGCCTGTCACGAATCCCCGGCCTTCCGGGCCCAACTCGGGCACGACGAGCAGGACCGGCCGGAGCCGACAGCCCCCGGGCCACCGGCAGCACGCCAACCCACGGCCGACTGCCGACACGGAACCCGGCCAGCGCCCCACGCGCCCCGGCCAAGGCCAAAACCCCGCAAGCAACGGAACGCGGTTCCCGGGCAGCGGGCCTCAGCCCGTCACGACCCCCGATCCCCGACCCCGGGCCCAACTCGGGCACGACGAGCAGGACCGGCCGGAGCCGACAGCCCCCGGGCCACCGGCAGCACGCCAACCCACGGCCGACTGCCGACACGGAAC
>NZ_JBITII010000004.1:0-124807 GCF_044458845.1 Streptomyces sp. NPDC050416 | reverse complement strand
GGAACCCGGCCAGCGCCCCACGCGCCCCGGCCAGGACCAAGGACCCCGCAAGCAACGGAACGCGGTTCGCCTTGCAGCGGGCCTCAGCCCGTCACGACCCCCGATCCCCGACCCCCGGGGCCAACTCGGGTACGACGAGCACGGACCGGCCGGAGCCGACAGCCCCCGGGCCACCGGCAGTACGCAAGCCCACGGCCGACATGGAACCCGGCCCTCGACGCACCCGGCCAGGGCCAAGACCCGGCAAGCGACGGGCAGAAGGCTGCACACCCCCGGGCCCGTCGGCCCAGCCGACCCAACCAAGACGGAAAGCCCCCGACACGCAAGGGACATCGGCCGGCCGCGGCCCTCTGACACGCAGAACGGGCCGCGGGAGTCCGGGGCGTTGGCGCCGGGCACCGGCCCGTGGCGAGCCCGGCCCGTCCCCGGCCGCTGCGGCAGCCGCAGCCGCAGCGGTCAGGCATGTCGACCGTCCCTCCCACCGGACCGCCACCCCTTGCGCCCCCGTGGGCCTGCCGCCGTGCTCAGGGTCTGCAGGAGGGCCGCCAGGTCCGCCGCCGAGAGGCCCTCCGTCTCCGCGCCGGGCTTCGCGTCCTGGTGCGGGATGCCCCGGGCCTCGCGGACGGTGTGGGAGAGGCGGGAGTCCGTGCCCGGCACGTCCAGGGTCACCACCGCTCCCGGTTCGCGCGAACGCCGTCCCCGTCCGTCGGCACCCCGCTCCCCCTCGGTCTCGGTGAACCACTTGGGGCACCGGTCCACCGCCCGCAGCCCGCGCTCCCGGCGCACCGGCTCCCAGGAGCGCGATCCGGGCGCGCTCTCGGCGTAGACCTGGGTCAGCACCTGCACCGCCCGCACCCGCCCCACGGCGTGCGGCCACACCGCCCCGTGCCGCTCGACGGACAGCAGCCCCACCGACCTCATCCGGTCCCCCGGCCTCGGCCGCCGGTCGGGGTCCGCGGCCAGGGCCACCGTGAGGCCCGTCCCCTCCCGCACGACCCGGACGCCGCCCACGTGCTCGACCGGTCCGGCGAGTTCGGTGAGCTGGTCGTGCCAGCCGCCGCCCAGCACGCCGTCCGAGTCCACGAGCATCAGCGGCCAGCTCACCTCGTCCCCCACCGAGAACGGCGTGCCGCAGCACTCCATCTGCCAGTCCGCGTAGAACACGTGCCACAGCCCCATGCCCCCACCCTCCCCGGAACCGACCGCCCCGCGCGAGACGTTTTCCCCCTGCGCCCGGTACCGTCGGGCGTCCCATCGCGTGTCCGAGAGTGCAGGGAGTCCCATGACCACCGCCACCAGCCGCCACAGTGAGCGGCGGATCAGTCCCGTCTTCGTCGGGATTCTGGCCGTGACGGCGGTCACGGGGTGGGCGACCTGGACCGGGTTCGCGGAGCAGCCCGGGGTCGCCGTGTTCCTCTTCGTGACGGCGGCCTGGATCGTCTCGCTCTGTCTGCACGAGTACGCGCACGCGCGCACCGCCCTGCACAGCGGCGACATCTCGGTCGGCGCGAAGGGCTACCTCACGCTGAACCCGCTGAAGTACACGCACGCGCTGCTCAGCATCGTCCTCCCGGTGATCTTCGTGATCATGGGCGGGATCGGGCTGCCCGGCGGGGCCGTGTTCATCGAGCGGGGCCGGATCCAGGGCCGCTGGAAGCACAGTCTGATCTCTGCTGCCGGTCCGCTGACGAACGTGCTGTTCGCGGTCGTGTGCACGGCCCCGTTCTGGCTGGACGCGCTGGACGGCGTGCCGGCCGACTTCCGGTTCGCCCTGGCCTTCCTCGCGCTGCTCCAGGTGACGGCCGCGCTGCTGAATTCCCTGCCGGTGCCGGGCCTGGACGGCTACGGCGTCATCGAGCCCTGGCTGTCGTACGGCATTCGGCGCCAGGTGGAGCCGTTCGCGCCGTTCGGCCTGCTGTTCGTGTTCGCGCTGCTGTGGCTGCCCGCGGTCAACGGCGTGTTCTTCGACGTGGTCGACTCGCTCCTGAAGTCGCTCCAGATCAGTGACTTCGAAACGTACTGCGGTCAGGAGCTGTACCGCTTCTGGCAGGGCTCGAACGAGTTCTGCTCGGCCGCTCCCTGAGGCGTCAGCCCGTGACGGACTTCTCCTGCTTGCCGCGCTTCACGTAGTACCAGCACATGTTGGACGACAGGCCCGCCAGCAGCACCCAGACGATCCCAAGCCAGCTGCCCCGTGTGAAGGAGACCACGGCCGCGGCCACGGCGAGGACGCAGAGAATCAGGGCGTAGAGGGCGAGGCGGGGCATTTTGGTCGACTCCTGTCGGGGGACACTGCTACGACGACCAGTGTCCCCCATGCGCCTCACCGGCTCACACGTCGGTGACGCGAAGCCCCGCGTGCGCCTTGTACCGGCGGTTCACGGAGATCAGGTTCGCCACCAGCGACTCCACCTGGTGGGCGTTGCGCAGCCGCCCGGCGAAGATGCCGCGCATGCCGGGGATGCGCCCGGCGAGGGCCTGCACGATCTCGACGTCGGCGCGGACCTCGCCGAGCACCATCACGTCGGTGTCGATCTCGTCGATCTCCGGGTCCTGCAGCAGCACGGCCGACAGGTGGTGGAAGGCGGCCGTGACCCGGGAGTCCGGCAGCAGGGCGGCGGCCTGCTCGGCGGCGCTGCCCTCCTCGGGCTTGAGCGCGTAGGCGCCCTTCTTGTCGAAGCCGAGCGGGTTGACGCAGTCGACGACGAGCTTGCCGGCCAGCTCCTCGCGCAGGGATTCGAGGGTCTTGCCGTGTCCGTCCCAGGGCACGGCGACGATCACGATGTCGCTGCGGCGCGCGGTCTCGGCGTTGTCGGCGCCCTCGACGCCGTGTCCGAGTTCCTCCGCGGCGGCCCGGGCGCGGTCGGCCGCCCGCGACCCGATGATCACCTTCTGCCCGGCCTTGGCGAGCCGGTAGGCGAGGCCCTTGCCCTGCGGCCCGGTCCCGCCGAGCACTCCGACGACGAGTCCGGAGACGTCGGGCAGGTCCCAGGGGTCCTTGGCGGGGGCCTTCTGGGCGTTGTCGGTGGCAGCACTGTCGGTAGAGGTCATGGCCCCGACTCTACGTGCGAGGCGGTCATCGGCTCAGGTCAGCTCCGTCACGGGCACCCGGCGGAAGGTGACGGTCTCGTAGGCGCTGAAGTCGCCGGTCTCGTACAGCAGACCCACGGTGTCCGCGTCGACGCGCACGAGGTCGGAGTACGCGGCGGGCAGGCCGTCCACGGTGTGGGCGGGGCGCCAGGTGGTGCCGCCGTCGGCGGAGGTGCGGATCGTCATGAGCGCGCGGAAGCCGGGGTCGGCGGGGCCGGAGTAGAGCAGCACGTCGGGGTCGCGGAGCTGGAGGACGCTCGCCTGGCACACGGGAGCGGACAGGCCCGCCTGCGGACGGAAGGGTTTCACCAGGGTCCGGCCGCCGTCGGCGGAGTGGGCGTCGGCGCGGGTGCCGGGCGACGGGGAGTCGTTGCGGGTGTTGAAGTAGACGCGGCCGTCGGGGAGTTCGGCGGCGGAGGTCTCATTGGCGTTGATGTAGCCGTCGGTGTTGTCGTCGACGTAGCCGATCCGCCAGGTCGCGCCCCGGTCGTCGCTGAGCAGGCAGTGGCCGCCGTTGTACCTGCCCTCCGTGCCGTTGTCCGTGCCGGTGGGCGGCAGGGAGTGGTTGGCGGGGACGACGATCCGGCCGGTGCTCAGCTGGAGGGCGTGGCCGGGGCCGGTGGCGTACCAGCGCCAGTGCGGCTTCTCGGCCTGCTGGGTGATCTCCCTCGGCGCGGACCAGGTGAGGCCGTCGTCGTCACTGTGCTGCACCCACACGCGGCGCCCGTCGGCCGCGCTCACCTTGCCGCGCCGGATCGCGTCCTCGGTGGCGTGCGCGGCGTTGCGTACGTGCACCAGGAGGACGCGGCCGGTGTCGAGGACGACGGGGGCCGGGTTGCCGGCGAGGGCGTCGCCGTTCTCCGCGACGACCAGGAGCGGGCCCCAGGTGCGGCCGCCGTCCGTAGAGCGTTTGAGGACGACGTCGATGTTCCCGAAGTCGTCCCGGGAGCCGACACGGCCCTCGCAGAGTGCGAGCAGGGTGCCGCGGACGGTGGCGACGACGGCGGGGATGCGGAAGCTGGCGTACCCCTCGCGGCCGGCGCGGAAGGGGACACTGGTCTCGGTCATCGGCGGGTTCCTCCGGGCGTTCGACGACGGTACGGATGACCGGTCCCTCTGCCCGAGCCGGGCGAATGCGGGGTGAATTCCGCATCACGACTGACCGATTGGGGCAGGATGCGGTCGTATGGATGCCGTACGGGTCGCGCTGTTGCGGGAAGTGCTCGCCGGGACGGAGTGGCTGGGCGCCACGCGGCGGTTCGCCGGTGCGCTGCGGGGGTCGGTGGTGTCGCACGGCGGCGGGCTGCTGCTCGTCGGCACGCCGGAGTACGAGCCGTGGCACCTGGCGGCGCACCTGGTGGACGAGGCGGCGTGGTCGGGCACGCCGGAGCTGGCCCCGACGCTGGTACGGCATGACGCGCGCCCCTCGGATCCGGCGCACCTGGCGGTCGGCCTCGGGCGGCTGGAGGCGGCCCGGCGGGGCGAGACGCTGCTGGTGGTGTCCCCCGAGGACCCTGCCTCACCCCTCCTCGAACGGGTGTCCGACGCCCGGCGCGCCGGGGCGACGGTACTGTCCCTCGGCCCCGGCGAGGGCGAGCTGCCGGTGATGGCCCACGAGGCCCTGGCCGTGCCCGACGGCTCGGAGCTGGACCTGGACACCGTGCAGCACCTGGTCAGCGCGGCGGCCGGGGAGAACGCCCTGCCGACACCGCGCGGCCGGCGCCGCTTCCGGGACAGGGTGGCGAGACTGGCGGAACACCTGACGGCCCCACCGCCGGCGCGCTGGTAGGGGCGGTGGGGCCGGTCCGTCCGTTGACGCGGCCGGGCGAGGTGCGCGCAGCCGCCGGGATGCGCCTACTCGTCGTCGCGGCCGCCCGCCGGGGCGTCGTGCCACTTGGGGTCGTTCTCCCACTGGAGGTTGCGTGCGCGGGCGGTCTCCATCGCGTGTTCGGCTTCCGTGCGGGAGGCGTACGGCCCGAACCGGTCCTTGTTGGGGCACTCCGGCCCCTCCTCGACCTTCTTGTGTTCCAGGCAGTAGTACCACTCACCCGGTTTGCCGACCGTCCGCTTCTTGAACAGGGCCATGACCAGCTCCTCTCGCCACCGTCATGTTCCCCCATGGCCGCTGGTTAGACTCGCTGGCATGTCTGGCCAGTCGCTGCTCGTACCGGGGGAACTGTCCCCCACCCGTCCCGTGCCCGGAAACATCCGTCGCCCCGAGTACGTCGGCAAGCCCGCGCCGACGCCGTACACCGGACCGGAGGTGCAGACGCCCGAGACGATCGAGGCGATGCGGCTCGCGGGCCGGATCGCCGCCCGGGCGATGGCGGAGGCCGCGAAGCTGATCGCCCCCGGGGTGACCACCGACGAACTGGACAGGGTGGCGCACGAGTACATGTGCGACCACGGCGCCTACCCCTCGACGCTGGGCTACCGGGGCTTTCCGAAGTCGCTGTGCACCAGCGTCAACGAGGTCATCTGCCACGGCATCCCGGACTCGACCGTCCTGCGCCACGGCGACATCGTCAACCTGGACGTGACGGCGTACATCGGCGGCGTGCACGGCGACAACAACGCCACCTACCTGGTCGGTGACGTCGACGAGGAGTCGCGGCTGCTGGTGGAGCGCACCCGGGAGTCCCTCAACCGGGCGATCAAGGCGGTCAAGCCGGGCCGGCAGATCAACGTCATCGGCCGGGTCATCGAGTCGTACGCCAAGCGCTTCGGCTACGGGGTGGTCCGGGACTTCACCGGCCACGGCATCAACTCGTCGTTCCACTCGGGCCTGATCATCCCGCACTACGACAGCCCGCACGCGACGACGGTCATCCAGCCGGGGATGACGTTCACGATCGAGCCGATGCTGACGCTCGGGACGCACGAGTACGACATGTGGGACGACGGCTGGACGGTCGTGACGAAGGACCGGAAGCGGACGGCCCAGTTCGAGCACACGCTGGTCGTGACGGAGTCGGGCGCGGAGATCCTCACCCTGCCGTGACCGCGGCGGGTCCCCCTCGCACAGGGCGAGGGGGACCCGCTGCCGTCGGTCAGCCGCCGGCTCAGACGTCGAAGACGCCCTTGTGGCAGACGGCGCCGCCCCACTCCAGTTCGGCCGTCTCGGCTTCGATCTCGCGAAGTACGGGCTGCACGGGATCGGATCGGATGCGCACGGGGGCTCCTCTCGAGAAGGATGAGTGGTCAGGCCCAGAGGTCCCCGTTCGGTACCGCGCACACGCTGTTCCACCCGTACGGAGACGCGCCGCCCGGGTCAGCGTTCGAGATGCACCCGGCCGCCGACCTCGGTCCAGCCGCCCGGCTGGGGTGCGGTGAGGATCTGGGAGCCCGCGCCCTGGGTGATGTTGAGGGCGCGGCCGAGCCGGTCGGTGAGCAGCAGGGCCGCCGCCCCGGTCGCCTCGTCCTCGTCGATCCCGTCGCCGCGTCCGGGGAAGGCCCGGGCCCGCACCCGTCCGGCGGACTCGTCCTGCCACGCCCAGGCGTACACCCACTCCCCCGGCGGCGGCACGGCCAGACCGTCGACCTCGGCGGCGCTGCCGTACTGCCGCAGGGTGCGCTGCGGCACCCACTCCGCCCGCGCCTCGATCCAGCAGAACTCCCCGTCCTGCCGGGCACCGACCACCCCGGCGGGTGTGACCAGTTCGGGCACGTCGAGCAGCCAGGCCGTCCCGACACAGGGGTGCCCGGCGAAGGGCAGGCGCAGGGTGGGCGTGTAGATGTCGATCACCCCGCGCTCGGGGTCGTCGACGAACACGGTCTCGCTGAAGGCGAGCTTCGCGGCGAGCTCCTGCCGCTCGCTCCGCTCGGGCAGCACCGAGCCCTCGCGCACGACACCGAGTTCATTGCCGTATCCGCCGTCCGGCCCACAGAAGACGCGGAGCACGTCGTAGTCAGTCACGGGGGCATTCAAACATCGCCCGGGCGGCCAGGTCGTCCCAGGCGGCCGTACCGCCCGGAAGGGGCCGGGCGACGGTGCGGGCCGTTTCGCAGGGCGGGTCCGCCAGCGCGGTGCCGAGGCCCTCGGCCAGGCGGTGGTCCGCCGCCCCGGGGCGGCGCGCCGGTGCCGCCGTACGGCGCTCGTACTCGTCGGTCAGGTTCCGCAGCCGCCGCCAGACATCGTCGTCGACGGGCCGCGCGAGAACCACGCACTCGGTGTCCGAGCCCTCCGCCGGCGCGGCGACGGCCCGGTCGTGGCCGTCGAGGATCAGCCAGCCGTCGAGCGGGGTCACGAACCACAGGAGCACCGGCGCCAGCCTGCCCTCGCGGGCCCGGCGCCGGCAGGCCTTCACCCGGGGGGCGTCCGGCGGCGAAAGAGGGCGCACAGGCACGACTCCCCTGCCGGCCGCCGGCGCACCAGTCGGGGTGGCAGCCGGGCCATCTGGCGTACTGGTGCGGCATGTTCGCGTTCGAGCGGGTCAGGTCGGCGCGGACGGGCGGCAGCGGTGAGCGGTAGCCGGGGAGGTGATGCGGGAAGAGGCCCTCGTTCGGGCCGTCCACGCGGCCGAGCAGCACCGGCCGGCGGCCCTGCCGCAGCAGCAGCCGGCCGCCGTCGGCGGCCTCGAAGCGCGACTTTTGACCTCCCCTTGACCACATTATGGGAGTGATTTTGAGCCACTTAAGCAATTCTTATCTAGCTTAGGTGAGCCTCACCTTCCCCGTCCCCAGGAGCCTTCATGCGACCCGCAAGCCCTGTATCCGTCGTGATCGCCGCAGCGGCGGCTCTGACCGCTGTCACCGGCTGTACGGAGAAGAGCAACGCCGAGGACGGCGACCACGTGGTCCGCGTGACAGCCACGGACGACAAGTGCGAGGTGTCGAAGAAGGAGTTCCCCGCCGGACACGTCGAACTGGCCGTGGAGAACAAGGGTTCCAAGGTCACCGAGGTCTACGTGCTCTTCCCCGACGACCGTGTGGTCACCGAGCGGGAGAACATAGGTCCCGGCACCAAGCAGCGGGTCACCGCCGAGGTGAAGGCCGGCGACTACCAGATCGCCTGCAAGCCCGGCATGAAGGGCAAGGGCATCCGACAGGCCGTCAAGGCCACCGGCGGCAAGGCGGTCAAGCGCGACCCGCGCCTGGACGAGGCCGTGGCCGCCTACCGCGCCTACACCCAGCAGCAGGCCGACGAGACCCTGCCCAAGGCCGAGACCTTCGCCCGGGCCGTCAAGGACGGCGACCTGGAAGCCGCGAAGAAGTCCTACGCCCCCTCCCGCATCGGCTGGGAGCGCACCGAGCCGGTCGCCGAGTCCTTCGGCGACATCGACCCGAAGGTCGACGTCCGCGAGGACGGCCTGGAGGACGGCCAGGACCCCGCCAAGGACTGGACGGGCTGGCACCGCCTGGAGAAGGCGCTCTGGCAGGACAAGAAGATCGGCGACCGTGAGAAGGAACTCGCCGACCGGCTCATCACCGACCTGAAGGACTGGCAGGACCGGGTCGGCAAGGCCGAGATCACCCCGACCTCGATGGCCAACGGCGCCAAGGAACTCCTCGACGAGGTCGCCACCGGCAAGGTCACCGGCGAGGAGGAGCGCTACTCGCACACCGACCTGGTCGACTTCAAGGCCAACGTCGAGGGCGCGCAGAAGTCGTACGAGCTGCTGAAGCCGGTCGCCCAGGAGAACGACAAGGCCCTCACCACGGAACTGGACAAGCAGTTCGCCACCTTGAACAAGCTGCTCGACAAGTACCGCCCGGACACGGCGTCGTACGACTTCACCTCGTACGACAAGGTCGGCAAGGCCGACCGCAAGGAGCTCTCGGACGCGGTCAACGCGCTGGCGGAGCCCCTGTCGAAGCTCGCCGCCGCAGTCGCGAAGTAGGGGGCCGCCCGCATGACGGACAACGACACCCCCTCCCCCTCCCGGCGCGCCCTGCTCGGCTGGGGCGGCGCGGGCCTGGCCCTCGGCGCCGCCGCGGCGGGCGGAGCGGTGGCGATGGCCCGCACCGACGACGCCCCCGCGCCGGACACCGGGACCGCGATCCCCTTCCACGGCGCGCACCAGGCGGGCATCGCCACCCCGGTCCAGGACCGGCTGCACTTCGCCGCGTTCGACGTGAAGACCGACGACCGGGCGGAGTTCGTCCAGCTGCTGAAGGACTGGACGGAAGCCGCCCGCCGCATGACGGCCGGGCACCCGGTGGGCGAGGGCGGCTTCGGCGGCCTCCCCGAAGCGCCCCCGGACGACACCGGCGAGGCCCTGGACCTCAAGCCCTCCCGCCTGACCCTCACCATCGGATTCGGCCCGAGTCTCTTCGAGAAGTTCGGCCTGGCGGAGCAACGGCCCGCCGCCCTGGTGGACCTGCCGAAGTTCGCGGGCGACAACCTCGACAAGAACCGCAGCGGCGGTGACCTGTGCGTCCAGGCCTGCGCCGACGACCCCCAGGTCGCGGTCCACGCCGTCCGCAACCTGGCCCGCATCGGCTTCGGCAAGGTCGTCATCCGCTGGTCGCAGCTCGGCTTCGGCAAGACCTCGTCGACGACACCCGAGGCCCAGACGCCACGCAACCTGATGGGCTTCAAGGACGGCACCCGCAACATCGCGGGCACGGAGACGGACCGTCTCAAGAAGTTCGTCTGGGTGGACGACAAGGACGACCCGGCCTGGATGCGGGGCGGCTCCTACCTCGTCGCCCGCCGCATCCGCATGCACATCGAGACCTGGGACCGCACCTCGCTCCAGGAGCAGGAGGACATCTTCGGCCGGGACAAGGGCGAAGGCGCCCCGGTCGGCAAGGCGAAGGAGCGCGACGAGCCGTTCCTGAAGGCCATGAAGCCCGACGCGCACGTCCGGCTCGCGCATCCCGACGCCAACCACGGAGCGACGATCCTGCGCCGCGGCTACTCCTTCACCGACGGCACCGACGGACTGGGCCGCCTGGACGCGGGCCTGTTCTTCCTGGCCTACCAGCGGGACGTCCGCAAGGGCTTCATCCCGATCCAGCGCAACCTGGCCACGGACGCGCTCAACGAGTACATCCAGCACGTGGGTTCGGCGCTCTTCGCCATCCCGCCGGGCGTCCGTGACAAGGACGACTGGTGGGGCCGGACGCTGTTCTCCAAGGAGGTCTGAGCCCGTTGTTCTCCAACTACCTGATCGGTCTGCGCGAGGGCCTGGAGGCCAGCCTCGTCGTCTGCATCCTCATCGCCTACCTGGTCAAGACGGACCGCCGGGACGCGCTGCGCCCGATCTGGATCGGCATCGGCATCGCGGTCGCCCTCGCGCTCGGCTTCGGCTGCGCGCTCGAATTCGGCTCGCAGGAGCTGACGTTCGAGGCGCAGGAGGCGCTGGGCGGGTCCCTGTCGATCCTCGCGGTCGCTCTGGTGACGTGGATGGTGTTCTGGATGCGGCGCACCGCCCGGCACCTGAAGTCCGAACTGCACGGCAAGCTGGACGCGGCCCTCGCCCTGGGCACGGGTGCGCTGGTCGCCACGGCGTTCCTGGCGGTGGGCCGTGAGGGCCTGGAGACGGCCCTGTTCGTCTGGGCGTCGGTCCACGCGGCGAGCGACGGCAGCCCGCGCCCTCTTCTCGGCGTCGCCCTGGGCCTGTTGACGGCGGTCCTCCTGGGCTGGCTGTTCTACCGGGGCGCCCTGCGCATCAATCTCGCCCGGTTCTTCACCTGGACCGGCGGCATGCTCGTCGTCGTGGCCGCGGGCGTACTGGCGTACGGCTTCCACGACTTGCAGGAGGCCCGCTTCCTGCCGGGCCTCAGCGACAAGGCCTTCGACATCTCCGGCACGATTCCGCCGGACAGTTGGTACGGCACGTTGCTCAAGGGCGTGTTCAACTTCCAGCCGGACCCGACCGTGCTCCAAGTCGTGGTGTGGCTGCTGTACCTGATCCCGACGCTGGCTCTGTTCCTGGCCCCGACGGGTTTCGGACGCCGCCGGACCACCACGACACCGGTGCGCGACAAGGTCTGACGCTGCTGAGGCGGGGGCGGTGCGCAACTCGGCGCGACGACGTGCCGCTGCGCCCACCCTTGCCGCCTGGGGGCACCTCGGCGTCAGGCGCAGCCCCCCGCCCAACCGCCGGAGGCACCCGGTAGGGTTCGCCTCCGGAAAGGGGAAGGTGAAGGAACCCGATGATCAGGGATCGCGACCCTCGAACGCTCCGCAGGTCCGCCCGGAGCGCCCTCATAGCAGCCTCGGTGACCGCTTTGTCGTTGACGGCGAGCGGATGCGTCGTGGTGCACGGCGAACGGGAGATCCTCCCGTCCACCACCCGCGCCGAAGCCGCCAAGGCCCTCCAGGAGTTCACGACCGCGTACAACGAGGCCGACAAGGCCTACGACGCGTCCCTGGACGCCGACCACACCACCGGCGCCCTGGCCGACATCGACTCGGCACGCCTGAAGGCCGGCAAGACGAACAACCCGGACGGCAACCCGAACCACACGCCCCTGAAGCTGACGGACGCGAAGTACACGATCCCCAAGAAGGCCGGCTGGCCCCGCTGGTTCCTCGTCGACGCGGCCGGCAACAAGGGCGGCGCCGCCCGCTGGCTGCTCGTGTTCACCCGCAGCAGCCTGGACGACCCCTTCCAGGTCGCGTATCTCACCCTCGTCGCACCGGGCAAGGTCCCGCAGTTCAAGAAGGACGCGGACGGCTGGGCCGAGTCCGTCCCCGTGAACTCGACCGGCCTGGCCGCCACCCCCCGCGACCTGAGCCAGGACTACACGACCTACCTCAAGAACGGCGGCGACACCTTCGCCGACGGCTCCCACACCAGTCAGTGGCGCGCCCTGCGCGCGAAGAACGCCAAGAAGCCGGGCCTGGTCACCCAGTACATCGACGAGCCGCTGACGAACGGCGACTACCAGCCCCTCGCCCTGCGCACGGCGGACGGCGGCGCACTGGTGTTCTTCACGACACGGCACTACGAGAAGCAGACGGCCTACGCGGGCACGACGTTCCCCATCCCCAACAAGGACGTCCTCGCACTGACGGAGGGCGAGGTCAAGCAGTCCCTCCTGATGGAGTTCGTCTCCAACGAGGTGGCCCTGGACCCGCCGAAGGGCAGCGGCAGCGGACAGGTGACGATCCTCGGCCGGATCCAGGGAATGACCTCGGCGGAGGGCTCCTGAGGCAGGACGAAGCCGGGCCGGCTCAGTGCCGCAGCGGCCAGGCCGCCCCGGCGTGGTCGGCGTCCTCACCGGCGTACCGGGCGCAGGCCTCGGTCAGCGTCTCCAGCAGGGTCAGCGGATCCGGCAGCGGATGCTCGGGCCCGCGTACCCAGTGCACCGTCTGGTCCTCGCCGGGCAGCCGCGCCGGCGGTACGAGGACGTAGGAGCCGCGGCAGTGCCACCGCAGCCCGGGGTGCTCGTCCATCGTCTCGGGGTGGCAGTCCAGTTCGCACGGCCACCACTCGTCCTCGTCCTCGGGCGTCCCGCGCGTGAGGGTGAAGAACAGCATGCGTCCGTCGTCGCTCTCGGCGACGGGCCCGACCTCGACACCGGCGGCGAGCAGCCGCTCCAACGCACTGCGACCGGCATCCAGGGGCACGTCGAGGACGTCGTGCACCATGCCGGTCGCGGTGATGAAGTTGGCCTGCGGCTGATGGCGGGCCCAGCGTTCGATCTGGGCGCGGTCGGTGGTCGACTGCGTCTGCCAGGCGAAGGACACCGGGTGCCGGGCCGGGGTGGGACAGCCGACGCGTTCGCAGGAGCAGCGGTATCCGGCCGGGTGGGCGGCGGGCGCGAGCGGCAGTCCCGCTCCGGCGGCGGCGAGCAGCAGGGCCTCCCGGCCGCCGTCACCGGCGGTCTCCTTGGGCCGGCGCCCGGCGCGCAGCCACTGGGTGAGTTTGCCCTGTAGGCCGGTCCTGCCGCCGTACTCCGCGCTCATCTATCCCCTCGCCTCGCTGTCGTGCGGAACAGCATGCCTCATGGTCCCATCTTGCCGCGCGCCGGGGGGCCAGTGCCCACATCCGGGGCAGGAGGGCCGAGACGGGTACCGGTGGGGCGAGGCATATGCCCGTAGGGCGAGAGGTACTCCGCACCGTGATCGGGTGTCATTGCCCACTTTGCCGTGACATGGCGCCCTACCGTGGTCGCCATGGTCACAAGGATCGCGCTGACGGGCCTCGCCTCCGCGGTTTCGGTGGTCTCGCTGACCCTCACGGGACCGGCGGGCATCCGCCCGCCGGAGTGGGGCATCCGCCCGCTGGAGTGGGGCACCGGCCCCCTGACTGTGGCGGCGCTCCCCCGGATCACGTACGTCGCCCACCGCGGCGGCGCCCTCGAGGTTCCCGAGAACAGCATGACGGGGCTGGTGGCCGCCTACGAGCGCGGTACGGCGCAGGTGCTGGACTTCGACACGCGGCTGCTGCGCGACGGTACGCCGGTGGTGTTCCACGACGAGACCCTGAACCGCACCACCTACCTGGGCGGCGAGGTGCGCGGCCTCGACGCCCGGGAGTGGCGGGGCGTCCGGCTGCGCCCGAAGGACGCGCTGCCCGGCAGCTGGCGCTCGGAACGGCCGCCGACGGTCGCCGAGGTACTGGACCGTTTCGGCGGGCGGATCGTGCTGATGCTGGAGGCGAAGGACCCGCGGAGCCTGGACCGGCTGGCCGGGCTGATCCGGGCCCGTGGCCTGACCCGCTCGGTGTTCGTGAACTCCAACGACCCCGAGGTGGCCCGGCGCGTCCACCGCCTGGGCCTGCTCACGCAGTTGTGGCGCTCGGCACGGCAACTGCGCACGGACCGCCCGGAGCGCTGGCGGTCGTATGTGGACCTGCTGGACGTGGACCACCGGGCGCGTGACGCGGATCTCGCGCGGGCGGTGCGGTCGGGAATTCGGCGGGTGTGGGCGCACACGGTGGTGACGGACGCGCAGCGGGACCGGGTGCTGGCGCTGGGCTGCGACGGCGTGATCACGGACGCGCCGGGACGCCTCGCGCGGGCCGGCCGGCGGGGTCCTCAGCGCGGCGCGAGGCCGTGAAGGGCGTAGTCGACGAGGGTGTCGGTGTACTCGTAGGAGATCGGGCCCGTGTGCTGGAGCCAGCGCTGGGCCAGCGGGGAGATGAAGAACTCCAGGGCGATGCGCGGGTCGATGTCGGGCCGCACCTGACCGGCCTCCTGGGCGGCCCGCAGCCGGCCGATGTAGAGGTCGAGTGAGGGCTGCATCAGCTTGGCGACGAGTTCGCGCCCGAGTTGCTCGTTGACGACGCCCTCGGCGGCCAGCGCGCGGGACGGCGCCTCGAACCTCGGGTCGCGCAACTGGTCGACGGTGGCGCGCAGGACGCCCTTGACGTCGGCGGCGAGGTCGCCGGTGTCGGGGAAGGCGTACGGCTCCGGTCCCGCTTCCCGCAGGGACTGCTCGCCCAGGTCCAGGAACGCCTCCATCAGCACATCCGCCTTCGACGACCACCAGCGGTAGATCGTCTGCTTCCCGACGCCGGCGCGGGCGGCGATGCCCTCGATGGTGGTCTTCGGATAACCGACCTCCACGACGAGCGCGAGGGCGGCGTCGTAGATGGCGCGACGGGACTTCTCGCTGCGCCGGGAGGCGTCGGGGGCGGGCTTTCCGGGGGCGGGCTGTGCGGACTTCTGTGCGGCCATGGACCGAATTTATCAGGTTGACAAGACGGACCGTCTCGCGGACAGTGGAGCATTATGCACGAGACGAACCGTCTCGTCGCGGAAGAGGAATGGAAAAGGAGCCCCACATGACCCGAGGTGGAGCCGGAAACCTGCTGGGTGTCGGCGGATCGCGCCAGAAGCTCGGCCGCAAGGCGCTGCGCGGCGGCGGCCGGGGCGGCCGGATCGGCGGCGGCCTCGATCCGCGGGCCCAGAAACGCGAGTTGCTGCGCAAGCTTCAGGAGAAACGGCAGCAGCAGGCAGGACAGGAGGACCGTACGACCGACACATCGTCGTGAGCCTCCCCCGCCCGGGGGAGACGGTCCCCTCGCGCGCGGGATCCTCCCGGGACGTCCGGCGGATGTACTGAACCGGCCGACAAACCGCGGCCGAACAACCGCGACCGACGGACACCCGGGAGGACTCACGATGCGCGTGTGGACGAGACGACGACTGCTCACCTCGGCGGCGACGGCCGTCTCGACGGCGGGTCTCGCCGTGACGGCAGCCCTGCCCGCCCGGGCGGCGGCCGCAGCGGCCCGTCCCGGCACCGGCGACATCGCGGACGCGCTGCGGGCGCTGCCCGGACTGCGGCTGATCGAGGAGCGGCAGGACGCCGAACCGGGCTACCGGCACTTCGTCCTGGGCCTGCGCCAGCCGGTCGACCACACGAACCCCGCGTCCGGCACCTTCGAGCAGCGCCTCACCCTGCTGCACACCGCCGCCGACCGGCCCACCGTGCTGTTCAGCACGGGCTACCAGGCGGTCCTCGCACCCCGGCGCACGGAAGCGACGGTCCTGCTGGGCGCCAACCAACTCCAGGTGGAACACCGCTACTTCGGCACGTCACGCCCCGCAGGGACCGGCTACGCCCACCTCACGATCCGCCAGGCCGCCGACGACCACCACCGCGTCGTCCGGCTCTTCCGCCGGCTCTACTCCGGCGCGTGGATCTCCACCGGTGGCAGCAAGGGCGGTATGGCGAGCGTCTACCACCGCCGCTTCCATCCCCACGACGTGGAGGGCACGGTGGTCTACGGAGCCCCGAACAACGTCGACGACCGCGAGGACTCCGCCTACGTCCGCTTCCTGGGGACGGTCGGTACCCCCGCCGCCCGCGAGGCCATCGAGGCCGTCCAGCGGCGCATCCTGCTGAACCGGGCGGACATGGTCGCCCGCTACGAGGCCTGGGCTGCTGCCGCCGGCGACACCTTCCGCATCGTCGGCAGCGCCGACAAGGCGCTCGAAATCGCCGTGCTGCGCGCGCCGTTCATGTTCTGGCAGCGCGGGACGGCGGCCGACATCGCCGCGCTTCCGGGCCCGGAGGCGACGGCCGACGAGCTGTACGCGTGGCTCGACGACACCGCCGGCCTGTCCCTGTACGCCGACAGGACGGCGCAGCACTACGTCCCGTACTGGTACCAGATCGGCACGCAGCTGGGGTACGGCAGCGTCCCCACGGCCCACCTGGCGGATCTGTTGCGGCACCCGGACGCCATCGAGGCGCGCAGTTTCGTCCCGAGGGACATCCCGATGCGCTTCGACCCGGAGGCCATGCCGGACATCGACCACTGGGTCCGCCGCCGCGGCAGCCGGCTGCTGTTCGTCTACGGCACCCAGGACCCCTCCGTGGCCGAGCACTTCCAGCCGGGCGGGGCCGACTCACAGGTCCTGTGGGTACCGGGCGGCAATCACGGCGCCGACATCGCCGACCTGTCCCCCGCCGACCGGGTGTCGGCGGAGAAGGCGTTGTCCCGCTGGGCCGGTCAAGGTTGACCGGTTCCGGTCAGGGCGCAGGAGGCCAGGCGTCGCCCCAGTCCGCGTCCCGTGCCGCCTTGTAGAGATCGCCGTGGCGTTTGGTGACGGTGGTGCGGTGCAGGGACGGTTCGGTCTCGCACAGGTCGAGGAGGACCTGGCCCTTGCGGATCTGCGGGCGCCGCACGACACGGGAGGGTGCCGGGGTCACGGGGAAGCGGGCGGCGGCGACGTAGCTGAACTTCTCGTCCTCGTAGGGGAGGGAGCCGCCCTTGACCTGGCGGTGCAGGGAGGAACGGCTGACCCGGGCGGAGAAGTGGCACCAGTCCGTGCCCGGGGCGATGGGGCAGGCGGCGCTGTGCGGGCAGGGGGCGGCGACGTGGAAGCCGGCGCCGACCAGCCGGTCGCGGGCCTCGATGACGCGGGCGTAGCCGTCGGGAGTGCCGGGCTCGACGATCACCACGGCCTGGGCGGCGGTCGCGGCGGCGTCGACGAGGGCGATGCGGTCGGGGGCGGTCAGCTCGTTGAGGACGTAGGAGACGGTGACGAGATCAGTGCTCTCCAGAGTGAGCGCCGCTCCGATCCGAGAGCGCTGCCACCGTACGTCCCGCAGGGCCGGGTCGGCCGCGGCGATCTCCCGCCCCAGGGCGAGCGCGGGCTCGGCCCAGTCGAGCACGGTGACCGGCCGCTCCCCGCCCCAGGTGGCACTCACGGCCCAGGCCGCCGCACCCGTGCCGCCGCCGACGTCGGTGTGCGATCCGGGCACCCACGCGGGCGCGGCCTCGGCGAACGCCTCCAGCGCCGACCGCACCGCCTCGAAGGTCGCGGGCATGCGGTAAGCCGCGTAGGCGGCGACATCGGCCCGGTCCCGCAGGATCGGCGCGTCGGTCGGGGTGGCCCCGCGGTAGCTGGCGATCAGCCGCTCGACCGCCTGCGCGGCCTGCCGGGGCGGCAGCCCGTCGAGCAGACCGGCGAGGGCGGCGCGGAGGGTTTCGGCCGGGGGTGCGGGGGCGTTCACCCGGCGATTCTACGAGGCCCCGAGCCCGGAGACTCACCCGTCCGGGCTGGTCGGACTGTGCACGTGGGGCGGTCGGCATGACGCTGGAAGCCCATTCGTCGCGCCGAGCTCACAGCTGGCTGCTGTCCCCGCCTGCCGCCGCTCCTTCGGGCACGCAATGGGCCACGCGGCCGGCTACTGCCGGACCGCTGCGGCCTCGCAAGGGGCACCGGTCGCACACAGGTGCGGAACCCACCGACCGGCCCCGGCCGCCTCGCGATCGCGCGGACGGACGCCGACCTGGTCGCCGGAGAGGTGGCGGCCGGAGCCCAGCTGGCCCTTCTGGACCGCTGCCAAGGCGCCGCCGAAGCGCTCGCGCGCTTCGGTGTGATACTCACCTCGCTCTTCCGTTCGGAGGATCTCGCACCGAGCTGAATCAGAAAGGCGCTGAGGCATGACCACCATCCTGGAAGCCCTTCGGGACAACCCCTATCCCGGTCGGCTCATCCTGCTGGCACGCACTCTGAACGGGGAGCTGACCGCCGCGTACGCGCTCACCGGACGGAGCGAGGCATCCCGGGCCCGCCGGATCGAGCTCACCGTGTCCGGGGAGCTGACCGTCGTACCGGTCGGTGCCACGGGCCACGACAGCCTCCGGCACTACGTCGCCGCGACCGCGGACGAGCGATGGGCCGTCTACGGCAACGGGGAACAGGTGACGGAGGTCGCCGCTCGGCTGGCGAAGGGCCTCGCCCCCGCTGGCGCGCTGGAGGACCTCGGCTACGAGCCGGACCCGCCGATCTGCACCCCGCGGATCACCGCTGTCGTGGACCGTGTCGGCCACCGGGCCTGGTTCGGCGCGGCACGCCGTCCGGACGGCCAGCGGGAGAGCGCGGACACCACCGTGGTCGCGCTGGGCGATCTCGCTCCAGGGCAGGCCGTGGTGCTGAGCACCTACCAATCGGACGGAGACACTGTGTCGACGGCCCGACGCCACCTCGACCTGAGCACCGCCGCCCAGGACGCGGACGCGCTGCTGGCGGAGCTGTGGTCGGCGCTGGACTCTCGCTTCCTGGTCGCCGCAACCGCGTTCGCACCGATCACCGGCGTTCAGGGGCCCATTCGCCATGCCTGACCCGGATCAAGCGGGAGCAACACCGTGTTGATGCTTGCGTGGGTCCCCTCGGGCTCACTCCCCCTCTCACCTCCCCCGCACCGCCCGAGCCACCCGGGTCCCCGCCGCCGCCCTCGGCGCGCTGTCCGGGTGGCGGCGGCGGGGATGGACCGCGTTGGTGAGGAGGATCAGGAACGTGTCGGTCGCCGGGTCGAGGACGAGGGACGTGCCCGTGAAGCCCGTGTGGCCCGCCGCGCCGCGTCCGGCCAGGTCACCCATGAACCAGGGCTGGTCGAGGGAGAAGCCCAGGCCCGGTGGGGTGAAGAGGAGTTCGACGAAGTCGGGGCCGAGGATGCGGGCGGGGCCGTGGGAGCCGCCGGCGAGGAGGGTGCGGCAGAAGACCGCGAGATCCCGGCCCGTGGAGAACAGGCCCGCGTGGCCCGCCACACCGCCCAGCGCCCAGGCGTTCTCGTCGTGCACCTCGCCCCGCAGCATCCCCCGGTCCGCCTTGGCCCACGGCCGTCGCTGGTCCTCCGTCGCCGCCGCCCCGGGGCACGGCCCGAAATCCGTCGCCGTCATGCCCAGCGGCCGGGTGATGCCGTCCCGGAAGAGGACGTCGAGCGTGCGGCCGGTGAGGCGTTCCAGGAGGTGCTGGAGGAGCAGCATGTTCAGGTCGGAGTAGCGGTACGTGCCCGGGGTCTCGACCGGCGCCTCCGCCCGCAGCCCGGCCAGCCGCTCGGCGTCGTCCGCGCAGTCGTACAGCGGGAGTTCGGTCCGCAACCCGGACGTGTGGGTGAGCAGCTGCCGTACGGTGATGCCGTGCCGTGCCGCCCCCGTGAAGTCGGGCAGGTACGCCCCCACCCGCGCGTCGATGCCCAGGGTGCCGCGCTCGATCTGCTGCACGGTGGCCACGGCTGTGAACAGCTTGGTCAGGGACGCGAGGTCGAAGGGCGTGCCGACGGTCATCGGGACCCGGTCCTCGACGGGCAGTTCCACGCCGGTGTCGGTGTCCTCGTCGTAGGCCGAGTAGCGGACGGCCCAGCCGGCCGCCTCCTCGACCGCGATCACGGGGCCGCGGCCGACGACCAGGACCGCGCCCGGCGCCCAGGGGCGCTGCCCGGTGGTGAGGACGTGGATCTCCCGGACCAGGTGACGCAGTTCCCCGGGGTCGAGGCCGGCCCGTTCCGGCGTGCCGTGGCGCAGTCGTGGTGCGCTCAGCTCCCTGCTCCCTCCACGCTCGCGCGCCTGCCGTCCGTTTCCCCGGCCGTGTTCCGGTCCGTCTCCTCAGCCGTGTTCCGGTCCGTCTTCCCGTCGGGATTCTCGTCCGTCTTCCCGTCCGGATTCTCGTCCGTCTTCCCGTCCGTCTTCCAAGGTCGGCACATTCCCACGAAGCAGGCCAGTGCCACCAGGGCGGCGGCCAGTTGGACGACGGCCATCGGGACGGCCGTATCCTCCCCGGCGACTCCGACGAGCGGGGAGGCGATCGCGCCGATGAGGAACGACGACGCGCCGAGCAGGGCGGACGCCGAGCCGGCGGCGTGCTTGGTGCGCATCAGGGCGAGCGCCTGGGTGTTGGGCAGGGTGATGCCCATCGCGGACATCAGGACGAACAGCGCCACGGCGACGGGCGCGAGGCCGACCTCGCCGAACACGCCCAGGGACATCAGCAGCAGCGCGGTCGCGGCCGTGATGACGATGGCCAGGCCGGTCCCCAGGACGCGGTCCAGGCTGACCCGGCCGACCAGGATCTTGCCGTTGATCTGGCCGACGAGGACCAGCCCGACCGAGTTGACGCCGAAAAGCAGGCTGAACGTCTGCGGGGAGGCGCCGTAGATCTCCTGGATGACGAAGGGGGACGCGGAGATGTAGGCGAAGAGGGCGGCGAAGGCGAAACCGCCGGTGAGGGTGTAGCCGGCGAAGGAGCGGTCGGCGAGCAGGCCGCGCATCGCGCGCAGGGCCTCGCCGACGCCGCCGCTGTGGCGCTGCGCGGGCGGCAGGGTCTCGGGCAGCCTCGTCCAGACCAGGAGCCCGATCAGGACGCCGATGGCCGTGAGGACGACGAACACGCCCCGCCAGTCCGTCACGCGCAGGACCTGCCCGCCGATGAGCGGCGCGACGATCGGGGCGACGCCGGAGATCAGCATGAGGGTGGAGAAGAAGCGGGCCATGGCCATGCCGTCGTACAGGTCGCGGACGACGGCCCGGGCGATGACGATCGCGGCGGCGCCCGCGAGGCCCTGCGCCAGCCGGAAGGCGACGAGGCATTCGACGGTGGACGCGAGCGCGCACAGGACGGTGGCGACGATGAAGACGCCGAGCCCGGCGAGGAGGGGGCGGCGGCGTCCCCAGCGGTCGCTCATCGGACCGACGACGAGCTGGCCGAGCGCCATGCCGGCCAGGCAGGTGGTGAGGGTGAGCTGGACGGTCGCGGCTGGCGCGTGCAGGGCGCGGGTGACCTCCGGCAGGGCCGGGAGGTACATGTCCATCGCGAGTGGAGGTACGGCGGTCAGGCTGCCGAGGAGGAAGGTGACCAGGAGCCCGGTGCGGCGGTGCGGTGTGAGGTCGGGCCGCTCCGTCCCGGCAGCGGCCCCTTGCGCGGTGTTCGATATGGACGCCCCACCCTCGGGCATGAGTCCCTCCCTTTTCGAGTCGATCGCCACCTATGCTCTCAGCTCGTACGGGCTGCTCGGGTTACGAGGTGAAGGCGGGGCGGGAATGACGGCGGACACGGTGCGGTGGGGGATCCTGGCGACCGGCGGGATCGCGGGCGCGTTCACCGCGGACCTGATCGACCTGCCGGACGCCGAGGTCGTGGCGGTGGCGTCCCGGTCGGAGGCGTCGGCGAAGACGTTCGCGGAGCGGTTCGGGATTCCGCGGGCGTACGGCGACTGGGACGCGCTCGCCCGGGACGAGGACATCGATGTCGTCTACGTCGCCACTCCGCACACCGCGCACCGGACCGCCGCCGGTCTGTGTCTGGCGGCCGGGCGGAACGTGCTGTGCGAGAAGCCGTTCACGCTGAACGTGCGCGAGGCGGCGGAACTCGTCGCGCTGGCGAGGGAGCACGGGCGCTTCCTGATGGAGGCGATGTGGATGTACTGCAATCCGCTGGTGCGGCGGCTGAAGTCGCTGGTCGACGACGGCGCCATCGGTGAAGTGCGCACAGTACAGGCCGACTTCGGGCTGGCCGGGCCGTTCCCGCCCTCGCACCGGCTGCGGAACCCGGAGCTGGGCGGGGGCGCGCTGCTCGATCTCGGCGTGTATCCGGTGTCGTTCGCGCAGCTGCTGCTCGGGGAGCCGTCGGACATCGCGGCGAGAGCGGTGCTCTCCGATGAGGGCGTCGATCTCCAGACGGGAGCACTGCTCTCCTGGGAGAGTGGCGCTCTCGGCTCGGTGCACTGCTCCATCGTCGGCGGCACGGCGACCTCCGCCTCGGTCACCGGCTCCCAGGGCCGTATCGACATCCCGCACGGCTTCTTCTTCCCGGACCGCTTCGTGCTGCACCGGGACGGCCGTGACCCCGAGGAGTTCACGGCCGACCCGGCGGACGGGCCCCGCAACAGCCTCCGTCACGAGGCGACCGAGGTGATGCGCGCCGTGCGCGCCGGTGAGACCGAGTCCCCGCTCGTCCCGCTCGACGGCACGCTCGCCGTGATGGGGACCCTCGACGCGATCCGGGACCGCGTCGGCGTCCGCTACCCGGGCGAGACCCCGGACGAGGACCTCACGGCCGAGCTGACGCCGGCTTGAGCCCTGCTCACTCCGGCCTGAGCCCTGCTCGCTCCGGCTGAGCCCTGCTCACGCCGGCTTGAGCCCCTGCTCCCCCACCTCCGTCACGAAGGAAGCGGCCGTCGCGACCGGCGCCCCCTGCCGGGTCACGTACGGCACGGTCTTGAAGTCGGCCCGCGCCGACTCCCGTCCCAGGGCGACCGTGACGTAGCCGCGCCGCCCGTTGAAGAACTTCAGGTGCGGGTTGGCGGACCTGTAGGTGTCCCAGGTGGCGGGCTTGTCGGCGCCGTCCCGGCCGCTGGAGATGGACGTCGCCACGATCTCCGTGCCGAGCGTCGCCGAGGACTGGTCGTCGAAGTCGTCCTTGATGTCGAAGGCGTACGCCGCGTGCACGTCGCCGCTGAGCACCATCAGGTTCTCGACGCCGGTGGCTTTCGCCCCGTCGAGGACGCGCCGGCGTGAGGCGCTGTAGCCGTCCCAGGCGTCCATCGACACCCGCGACGGGGTGGTGGCGTCCATGTGCCGCCGGGCGAACAGGACCCGGTGGCGGTGAGGAAGCGGCGGCGGCCGATGTGCCGGGCCGCCGCGCGGAGTTCGGGGGCGTGCTGGGACGGGTGTGCTGCGGGTGTCATCCGGTCCTCCCCTGACGAATGGCTGCAGGGGGCATTGGAGTGGCCGGGGACGACACCTGGTCGACACGTACACAGCACTCGCGTGACGGATGGGTGAGTTCCGCATGGCGGGCCCTCCCGTACGCTGCGGGCCCATGAATGCCAAGGAAAATGCGATCGCGGTGGTGACCGGGGCGGGCTCCGGCATCGGCCGGGCGGTCGCCGTGGAACTGCTCCGTGCCGGCTGGTCGGTGGCGCTGGCGGGACGGCGGGCCGAGACGCTGGAGGAGACGGCGGCCCTGGTGCCCGAGGGTGCGGCTCTCGCCGTACGGACGGACGTCTCACGGCCCGAGGACGTGACCGCCCTGTTCGCCGCCACCGTCGAGCGCTTCGGGCGGGTCGACCTGCTGTTCAACAACGCGGGCACCTTCGGGCCCGGCGGCGTGCCGGTCGAGGACCTGCCCTACGAGGCGTGGCGGCACGTGGTGGACACCAACCTCAACGGGGCGTTCCTGTGCGCGCAGGCGGCGTACCGGCAGATGAAGGAGCAGGAGCCGCAGGGCGGGCGGATCATCAACAACGGCTCGATCTCCGCGCACGCGCCCCGCCCGCACTCGGTGGCCTACACCGCGACCAAGCACGCGCTGACCGGTCTGACCAAGTCGCTGTCGCTGGACGGGCGGCCGTACCGGATCGCCGTCGGGCAGATCGACATCGGCAATGCGGCGACCGACATGACGGCCCGTATGCAGACGGGAGCCCTGCAAGCGAACGGGGAGGTCGCCCCGGAACCGGTCATGGACGTCGCCGACGTGGCCCGCACGGTCCGGCACATGGCGGAGCTGCCGCTGGAGGCGAATGTGCAGTTCGCGACCGTACTGGCCACGGCGATGCCGTACATCGGGCGCGGCTGATCCGGGGGCGGGGATTCGTCAACTCGTCAACCTGCACAAACGGAATACCAACGTCCGCCCTATTGCGGCCGGTCGGGCACTTATGCTCAAATCTCCTACACGAAAGCTTCACAGTTGGAGCAGAGAGCTTCCGTCGGCCACATCCAGGGGGGCGGCGGCAGTCGTTCCACGGCACCGGGTGGGGGTGGACCCTGCGTGGGACCGCGGGGTACGCACCGGTGCGCGTGGAACGACTGCCGCAAACGTCAAGGGCGGGTGCCGTACGGCTGGTGGGCGTCATTCGCGGTGCCGTCCCTTCGCGGGTCGGCGCGCCCCGCGCCGGCGCAGCGCCCAGGCCCCGCCCGCCAGGAGCGCGACCGCGGTGCCGGCGCCTTCCACCAGTCGCCCCGCCGAGGGTCCGCGCGCGTCCGTACCGGCGGCGGCGGTCCCGCGCCCGGGTGTCGGCTCCGGCCCGCGTCCCGCGCTCACCGGCTCGACCAGCGTGCCCACCGCCCGTGCCGAGGCACTTTGCGCGAAACCCCAGTCGAGCAGGGCGGCGGCCTCCTCGTAGACGGAGTCAATCCGGTCGGCGGGGTGCATGACGGTGACGAGCAGGGTGCGCCCGGCCCGTGTGGCGGCGCCGGTGAAGGTGTTGCCGGCGTGGGTCGTGTAGCCGTTCTTCACACCGATCAGCCCCGGATACGCCCGCAGGCCCCACGCCCCGCCCAGCAGCCGGTCGGTGTTCTGGATCTGGAACGTCTTCCCGCCCCCGGCCGGGAAGTCGGCCGTTCTCGTACGGCAGTAGGCGCGGAAGCCGGGGTCGCGTAGTCCGTACCGGGCGAAGAGCGTCAGGTCGTACGCCGAGGACAGCTGCCCCGGGTGGTCGTAGCCGTCCGGGCTGACCACGTGCGTGTCCAGGGCCTGGAGTTCCCGCGCCTTGGCCCGCATGTCGGCGACGGTCCTCGCCACACCGCCGTTCATATGAGCGAGGACGTGCACGGCGTCGTTCCCCGAGCGCAGGAAGACGCCCTGCCAGAGCTCGCCGACGGTGTACGTGGTCCCGGCCCGGATGCCGACGAGGCTGGAGCCCGCCGGGATGCCGGCGAGGTCGGCGGCGGTGACGGTGTGCCGGGTGCCGGGCGGGAACCGGTCGAGCACCGTGTCGGCGAACAGCATCTTCAGCGTGGACGCGGGCGGCAGCCGCCGGTGCGCCCGGTAGGCGGCCAGCACCTCGCCGCTGTCCTGGTCGGCGACCAGCCAGGACCGGGCGGTGAGCCTCGCGGGCAGTCCGGTGGTGCTGCCCGCCTGCACCGCGTCGCCGCCGAGGCGGTCGCCGCCGAGCACGGGCCCGGAGGCCCGGGCCGGTGCGGCGGCGGCCACCGGGGCGGCCACGGCCAGGGCGAGTACGGAACGTCTGGACAGCCGGGCGGAGTCACACATCCCGCGACGTTACGAAGCGGAACCGCCTCGGCGTGCACGGAACGTCCAAAGACTCGCCCAAGGTCCCGCAAGGATCACGGCTGCTCGGCTCGAGCCCGGACATCGCCCAGCCCGGCGCTGGGGCGGTCACCGCCCGAGCAGCCGGTCGACCTCGGCCAGCTGCGCGCCGGTCAGTGCCCCCTTCTCCAGCGCCGCCGCGTTCTCCTCCGCCTGGGCGACCGAACGGAAGCCCGGGATGGGAACGGTGCGCGGGCTGCGCGCCCACAACCAGGCCAGGGCGCCCTGGCCGAGCGTGCGGCCCTCACTGGTGAGGACGTCCCTGACGGCGTCGATGCGGGCGAGCCACTCGGGGTCGGCGCCGGACCCGTCACCGAACCCCTGGAGCCAGGCCGGGGGCCTGCTGCGGATGTCACCGGCCTCCAACGGCTGCCGGGCCCGGCGTTTGCCGGTGAGCAGCCCCATGGCGAGCGGACTGCGGTTGATGCTCGCCAGGCCCGCCTCCTCGCATAGCCGGATCATCGCGGGCGCGTCCTGGAGCACGTTGAGCGTGTGCTGGACGGCGGCGCAGTGCGGCCCGTCGGCGAACACGGCGGCGCGTGCGGGGTCGTCGGTGCTCCAGGCATACGCCCGTATGAGCCCCTCGCGGACCAGTTCCTCGCACGCGTCCCGGAGCACGGCGGCCTGCTCGGTGTCCGCGTCGGAGAGATGGAACTGGTAGAGATCGACGTAGTCGGTGCCGAGCCGGTCCAGGGACGCGGTCAGAGCGCGGCGCAGATAGGCCGGGGAGGCGTCGCCGCCGGTGCGGGTGCGGGTGTCCTCGTCGAACACGTTGCCCCACTTGGTGGCGACGACCGTCTCGGCCCGGCGCTTGCCGAGGGCCCGGCCGAGGACGCGTTCGCTGTGTCCGGCGCCGTAGGTGTCGGCGGTGTCGAAGAAGGTGACGCCCAGGTCGAGGGCGCGCCGCACCGCCCGCACCGACTCCTCGTCGTCGACCTTGCCCCAGCCGAGCGGCTGCCCGTCCGTGTCCTGCCATTCCCCGCCGATCGCCCAGCAGCCGAAGCCGAGGGCGCTCACCTCGATGCCGCTGCGTCCGAGCGGCCGTGTGGTTTCCATGACCGGGAGGCTAGGAGTTGGAGCGCACGCGAACACAAGGCCCTGGCGGGGGTGGTTTTTTCAGGCCTGGCCGGTCTCGAAGCGGGAGATCCTGCCGTCGTCGTCCAGGGTGAAGGTCCACCGGGTGCGCATCTCGCCCCAGGTGTCGTTGCTGTAGCGGGCGATGATGGCGCGGCCGCCGTTGGACTCGTTGTCGACCTCCAGGTGGCCGTGGGAGGAGAAGATCTCCCGGTCGATCCAGTCGGCGAGGTCGCGGTCGGAGCCGTCGTCCGCCATGGTCGCGCCCGGCGCGAGAAGCGCCATGAAGGCCTCGCGGTCGCGGTTGTTCACGGCGGTCACGAAGGCGCGGACGGCCGGGTCGCTGAGACGTGTGGTCTGAATCGTCATGCCAGTCAGCCTCGTACCGGCCACCGGACCACGCCACCGGTGCCACCCGAACGGCGTCCCGGGCGAGTCCGCCGGGTGTCGGGGGGTGTCAGGGGTGCGACGGTGGAAACGCGACGGGGAGTGTTCTGTTCCTGCTGTCTGCTCCGGGAGACGACGTGAGGCGTTACGACCGACGTGATCTGGGCCTGCTGCTGCTCCGGCTGGGGACGGGCGGTGTGCTGGCCGCGCACGGCACGCAGAAGCTGTTCGGCTGGTTCGGCGGGCACGGCATCGAGGGGACCGGCCAGTTCATGGAGTCCGTCGGCTACGTCCCCGGCAAGGCGAGCGCGACGGCGGCGGGCCTCGCCGAGACCGGCGGCGGCACGCTGCTGGCCCTGGGTCTCGCCACACCGGCGGCCGGGGCCGCGGCGGCCGGTGCGATGGCGGGCGCGGCGGCGGTGCACACGCCGAACGGCTTCTTCAACCAGAGCGGCGGCTACGAGTACGCGGCGACACTGGGCCTCACCGCCGCGGGCCTCGCCGTCACCGGCCCGGGCCGGCTCTCCCTGGACCACGCGCTCGGGCACGCCGTGAACCGGGGCTGGATGATCCCGGCGGCGTTCGCGGCGACGGCGGCGGGGACGGCGCTGATCGTGGGGGCGCGGGCCCGGCGGCTGCGGAAGGCCAAGGAGGGCGAGCAGGACGCGCTGTTCGAAGAGGAGTTCATGGAGTAGCAGCGGCAGGGGGCGCTGTCAGACCCTCGTGGCAGGCTGCCGCCCATGAGTGATCACACGCCGCCCGAGCCCGACCTGTGGGCCACCATCGACACCCTGTCCGAGTGGCTCGACACCCACCGCCCGGCCGAGGGCCGCGAGGGCGTGCTCCTGCGCATCCTGAAACTGTCCGAGGAGGTCGGCGAGGTCTCCGAGGCGGTCATCGGCGCGACCGGCCAGAACCCGCGCAAGGGCGTGACGCACACGTGGGACGACGTGCAGGCGGAGCTGTGCGACGTCGCCATCACGGCACTGATGGCGCTGCGGACACTGACACCCGAGGCGCGGGAGGTGTTCGGGCGGCATCTGGAGCGGGTGCGGGAGCGGTCACTGGCCTCGGCAACGGGCTGATCCGAGACGGAGCTGCCTTCACAGCGCGTCCACCGCGCTCACCTTCCACCCGTCCCCCGTGCGGTCCATCGTCATCCGCACCCGGTTCTGGTCCACTCGGGCCCCCGACACCTGGGTGCTCTCCGTGACCTGGTTGACGAAGAGCAGGACCACGACCTTGTCGGGGGAGGCCGAGACGACGGAGGCGGCCGGGGCGCCGCCGGAGCCGGGGGCGGCGACCGTGGCCTTCACCACGCCGTGGTACTTCTCGGCCGTCGGGGCGACCACGGTCTTCGTGGTCTTGCCGTACTCGTCGCGGAAGTCGCCGGTCAGGTGGGCGCGGGCCCGGGAGAAGTCCTTGTCCAGGCGGCGGTAGTCGTACGACAGGACGACCGGCGCCGCCTTTCGCGCGGCTGCGAGCGCCTCGGTCCGGGCGGTCTCCGTCTGGCTGCCCTCGCGGTACTGCCATGCCAGGGCGGCGAGCGCGACCAGGCCGACGACGAGCAGGGCGGCCAGGAGCAAGGTGAGCGGCCTCCGACGGCCGCGGGGGGCGAGGTCGCTCCGGTCTTGCGGCCCGTCCTCCTCGAACGACTGCGGAGACGGCTCCGGCGGGTCGTCCCAGCCGTCCTTCGGGGCCTCGACGAGGACGGTGCGTCCGGCGCGTGGCCGCTCGGCCCGGTGCCGGGACTCCTCGTCGCCGTCCGTCGCCGCGCCCGCCTCACGGTGGCCGCGCTCCGCGCGCTTCGCCGCCGCGCGGGCGGCCGCCGTCATGGTGCGGCGGGTGCCGGGGCCGGGGGCGCGGCCGGTGGTCGTCTTCGGCATGGTGGTACTCCTCGTGCTCCTCGTCGGTGCTTGTAGGCGCTTTTCGGTCGGCGGATCGGCCCGTGGGTCAGCCGACGAACTCGACGTCGGAGGTCAGCCAGCGGCCGTCCTTGTGCACGAGCTCGAGCTGGAGCCGGTACGTGCGCGCCTCCCCCTCGGGCGCGGCGGTGTTGGTCACCTTGCTGTCGGCGACCACCAGCACACGGGCCGAGTCCTCGTCGGAGCGGACGATGCCCGCCTCCAGGACCTGGCCCTGCGACACGGACTTGTTCTGGGCCACCAGTTTCGTCAACTGGTCCGTCTGCGCCGTGAACTGCTTCTTGAACTCGCCCGTCGCGCCCGCCAGTACGTTCGTGCTGTCGCGGTCGTAGTGCCGGTAGTCGAGGGAGGTGAAGTTCAGCGCCGACTGGCGGGCGGCGGCCAGGATGCCCTGGCGTCGCTGGTCCGCCTCGCGCTGCTGGTAGAGGCCGAAGGCCAGCCAGAGCGCCAGTGCTGTGGTGACGACGGTCGCCGCGACGAGCCCTGCCGTCATCACTCCGGGGCGCACCGGCCTCAGGCCACGGGGCCAACGAGCAGCCATTGCCACGACTCCTTTCCGAACACGGCCTGCTGGCCGCCCGTCGAGCCGATCTCGACGTTGTTTCCGTCCGGGCCGGTGGTGGTACCGGTCTCCGGGTCGTAGGGGGTGACGTACGCCGCCTGGTTCGCGCCGCCGTCGGGGGTCGACGCGCCCGGGGCGTTCTGCGCGCCCCGTACCGACGACTGGCTGCCGCGCGGGAGCGTGCAGCGGGCGTCGGTGTTCGCCTCGCGTGTACTGGTGTCCGCGGGGTCGCGGCGTGTCGTGCCGTACCCCTGGGTGCAGGACGGCGGGTCGTCGGCGTTCAGCACCAGGCCGAAGTGGGTGGTGCCGTCGCCCGGGACGACCGTGTAACTGCCCGCGACCATCAGCGGGAAGGTGACCAGGGCCTGCTCGACGCCGGGGAGACGGGCCAGCGTGACCTGGCCGCCGCTGATCAGGTTGGCCAGCAGGACCGACAGCTGCGGGCCGGTCGACTTCAGCAGCGCGTTCAGCTCCTCCGCCGCCGGCCGCGCGTTGCCGATCAGCTTGCGCAGGTCCCCGTCGCTGGCCTTCAACTGGGCCGAGAGCGCCGCCAGATCGCGCGCGAACGACTTGATCGACGAGCCCTGGTCGGCCTGTGTCTTGAGGACCTTGCGTGAGTCCTCGATCAGGGCGATCGTCTCCGGCAGCGCCTCGGACGCCGACTCGACCAGGGTGTTGCCCGAGTCCACCAGGCGGCTCAGGTTCGGGCCGGTGCCGGCGAACGCCTTGCCCAACTCGTCGACCGTGACGCCCAGGTCGTCCTTGCCGACGGAGTTCACCAGGCGGTCCAGGCTGAGGACCATGTCCGTCGTCGACAGCGGCACCCGCGTGCTCCCGCGCGGGATCGTGCTGCCGTCCAGCAGGTACGGGCCGCGGGAGGTGCGGGGCTGGAGGTCGACGTACTGCTCGCCCACCGCCGAACGGTTCGCCACCACGGCCAGCGTGTCCGCCGGGATGCGCGGCGCCCCGTCCTCGATGTCGAGCGTGACCGAGACGCCGTCCGGACCGGCCAGGTGCAGGTCGCCGACCTTGCCCACCGGCACCCCGCGGTAGGTGACCTCTGCGCCGGGGAAGACGCCCCCGGAGTCGGCGAAGTCGGCCCGCACTGTGTAGCCGCGGTCCAGGACCTCGTCCACCAGGCCCGTGTACTCGGCGCCGACGTAGGACACCCCCACGGCGGTGAGGGCGGTGAAGGCGATCAGTTGCGCCTTGACCGTACGGGTGATCACGGTTGGACCCCCTTCAGCAGCAGCTCGGCGAGTTCGAGGTTGATCCCCTCGGGCCAGTCGCCCCGGGTGCGGTGGCCGCCGGAGCCGTATCCGGCGGTGCACACCGGCGGGCACAGCGGGTCGTCGCCGCCCGAGGGGGCCGACGGGGCCGACGGCACGGTCGGACCGCTCGGCAGCGCGGTGGGCTTCGGCACGTCCGGCAGATCCGGGGCTTCCGGGAGATCCGGTACGTCCGGCAGGTCCGGGGGCTCGGGAAGCTCCGGCACCGGAGTGCCCCCGCCGTTCCCGCCGCCCGGCTCGTCCGTCAGGTTGCCGTAGATCCCGGGCAGGTCGAGGTCCGCCGTGATGTGCAGGTTGACGTAGTCGCCCTTGATGGCGTCCACCACGTTGCGCGGGAACGGGTACGTCGTCAGCAGCTCCAGGGAGTTGGGCAGGTCGCTGCCCGCCTTGTTGAGCTGTCGCAGGATCGGCCGCAGCCGCTTGAGGTTGGCGACCGTGTCGTCGTGGGAGGCGTTGACCACCTTGGTGCCGGTCCTGCCCAGCTTGGACAGGGCGGTGAGCATCCTCGTCAGGTCGCGGCGCTGGTCGGCCAGGACCTTCAGGGCGGGTGGCATGGTGTCGACGGCCTCGGCGATCGTCGTTTTCTCCTTGCCCAGCCGTTTGGCCAGCCGGTCCACGGCCTTGAGCGCGCGGACGATGTCCCGGCGCTGGTCGTCCAGGCCGCCGATGAAGGTGTCGAGCTCCTTGAGCAGGGACTTCACCCGGTTCTCCCGGCCCTCCAGGGCCTTGTTCAGCTCCGTGGTGATCGTTTTGAGCTGGGCCACGCCACCGCCGTTGAGCAGGGCGGACAGCGCGGACAGCACCTCTTCGACCTCCGGGTTGCGGCCGCTGCGGGACAGGGGGATCACATCGCCGTCACGGAGCCGGCCGACCGGCGTGCCTTCCTGCGGCGGGGCCAGCGCCACGTACTTCTCGCCGAGCATGCTGGTCTGCCGCAGCCCGGCCACGGCGTTGGCGGGCAGCTTCACCGAGTCGGCGACCCGGAGGCGGACCCTCGCGTGCCAGCCCGCCAGCTCCACCTTCTCCACCGCGCCCACGGTGACGTTGTCGACCTTGACCGCCGACTGCGGGACCAGGTCGAGGACGTCGCGGAACTCGACGGTGACGTGGTAGGCGTTGCCGTCGGCGGCGGCTCCGCCGGGGAGCGGGACGTCGTACCAGCCGTTGAACTCGCAGCCGGACAGCAGCAGCGTCCCGACGGCCGCCCAGGCGACGGCCCCGCTCTTGCGCGGTGGCCTCATGCGCGTGCCCCCAGGATTCCGCCGAGGGTGCGGTCGACCGTGCCGGTGGCCGCGGTGCCCTTGGGTACTTCGGGCAGGGAGTCGAAGAGGTCCCTCAGGTCCTTGCAGTCGGTCTTCTCCCCGGTTGTCTTCAGGATCGTGCACAGCAGGGAGGCCGGATCCTGCGGGTGGTCGGGGTTGTTGCGGGTGTCGAGGGTGCCGGCGGAGGGGTTGTAGGCGTTGTTCAGGTTCGACATGCCCGTCGGCGCGACCTCCAGCAGCTCTTCCAGCGCCGCCCGTTGAGTGACGAGCACCTTGGTCACCTTGCTCAGGCCCTCCACGTTCGACGTCAGCGACTTCTTGTTCTTCTTCACGAACGCGGACACGTCACCGAGGGCCGTGCCGAGGTGTTTCAGCGCTGCCGCCAGGTCCTTGCGCTCGCCCGCGAGTTGCTCGGCGACCTTGGCGAGGCTGCTGTTGAACGACCGCACGCTCTTGTCGTCCGCCGCCAGCGCCGCCGTGAACACCTGGAGGTTGCGGACCGTGCCGAACAGGTCCGTACGGCCGTCGGAGAGAGTCGTGACCGCCTCCGAGAGGTCCTCGACCGTCCGGTGGAGGTTCTTCCCCTGGCCGTCGAGGTTGTCGGCGCTGACGCCGAGCAGCCGTGACAGGGCGCCGTCCTTGTTGGCGCCCTCGGGGCCGAGCGCCTCGGCCGTGGTGTGCAGGCTGTCGAAGACGCGGTCCAGTTCGACCGGTACGGCCGTGCGCGACTCGGGGATCTCGTCGCCGTCCCGCAGCACCGGACCGCTCCGGTACACCGGTAGCAGTTGCACGTAACGGTCGCTCACCACCGAGGAGTTGATGATCGCGGCCTGCGCGTCCGCCGGGACCTTGCGGTCCGCGTCGTACTCCAGCTCCACCCGTACCCGGCCGCCCTCCGGCGTGATCTTCCTGACCTCGCCGATCCGCACGCCCAGCACGCGCACGTCCGAGCCGGGGTAGATGCCGACGGTGCGGGGGAAGTACGCCGTGACGCGGGCCGGCTCGGTCCGCGGCCACAGGACGTAGGTGAGCGCGGCGACCAGGGCCAGGACGGTCAGCAGGGCCAGGCTCTTCTTCCGACGGTTGCTCACCGCGCGCCTCCCGTCCGCGTCCGCGGCACGACCGGTGCGGCGACCAGGTTCTGGACGTAGGAGTCGAACCAGCGGCCGTTGCCGAGGGTGTTGGTGAAGACCCGTACGTAGGGGGCCAGGAGCTTGATGCTCCGCTCCAGGCCGGCTTGGTTGCGTTCGAGCATCTTCACCACGGTGTTGAGGCCCTTGAGCGCGGGCCCGATCTCCTTCTCGTTGTCCTGGACCAGGCCGGAGAGCTGGATGCCGAGCGCGGCGGAGGTCTTCAGCAGCTTGTGGATCGCCGCCCGCCGCTTGCTGATCTCCTTGAACAGCTTGTCGCCGTCCTCGACCAGGGCTGTGAAGTCGCCCGACCGGTCGGCGAGTACGCCCGTCACGCCGTTCGCGTGGTCGAGGAGCTCCTGGAGGGCCTTGTCGCGCGAGGCCACCGTCCGGGAGATCTTCGACAGGCCCTTGATGGACGCCCGTACCTCGTGCGGTGAGTCCTCGAAGGTGGTGGAGATGGTGTCCAGCGCCTTGGCCAGCCGGTCGGTGTCGACCTTCTCCGTCGTGGTGGTGAGATCGCTGAACGCCTGCACGACGTCGTACGCGGGGACGGTCCGCCTCAGCGGGATCTCGCTGCCGGGCTCCAGCCGGCCCCGTCCCTTGGGGTGCAGGGCGAGGTACTTCGCGCCGAGGATCGTCTTGACCCGGATCGACGCGCCCGTCTCGGTGCCGAACGCCGGCTCGTCCTTGATCTTGAAAGTGACCTTGACGTGGTCGCCGTCCAGGTCGACCTCCTCGACCTTGCCGACCTTGACCCCGGCGATCCGCACCTCGTCGCCCGGCTTGAGACCGCCCGCCTCCGCGAAGGCGGCGCTGTACGTCTCGCCGTCGCCGATCACCGGCAGGCGGTCGGCGTTGAAGGCGGCCACGGTCAGCAGCGCGAGGACGGTGAGTCCGACGGCGCCGATGATGATGGGATTGCGCTCACGGAAGGGGCCCAGGCGCGGGCGGCGCAGCCGTATCCTCGGCAGCTTCGGCGGGTCGACACGGACCTTGACCAGCGGCTGCGGACGCGGCTTGCGGCGCGGCAGGAGCCGTACCTTCGGCAGCCGTACTCTCGGCAGCTTCGGCGGGTCGATGCGCACCTTGACGAGCGGCTCCGGGCGGCGTTTGCGGCTCATGCCCCACACCTCGCCCTCGCCACGTGCATCTCGGGCGTGAGCACCTGCTTCGTCTTCGGCAGCACGATCCGGCCGTCGAAGTCGCACAGGTAGAAGTTGAACCACGAGCCGTAGGACGCCGTCCCCGTCAGCTCGCCCAGCTTGTTCGGCAGCCTCTTCAGCACGCCCTCCACGGTCTTCTCGTTGTCGTTCAGCGTCCCGGTGAGGTCGGTCAGCTCCGCGATGTCGTCCTTGAGTGGCGGGCGCGCGTCCTTCAGCAGGCCCGAGGTGGCCTCCGTCAGATCGCCGATGCTCACCAGCGACTCCCCGATGGGCTTGCGGTCGGCGGACAGGCCCGAGATGACCCGGCGCAGCTGCTTGAGCAGTCCGGAGAAGCGGGCGCCACGCTTGTCGAGCGTCTTCAGCACGGTGTTGAGGTTGTCGATCACCGAGCCGATCAGCTTGTCGCGGCCGGCCAGCGTCGTGGTGAGCGACGCCGTGTGCGTCAGCAGGCTGTTGACGGTGCCGCCTTCGCCCTGAAGGGTCTTGATGATCTCGGTGGCGAGCTGGTTGACGTCCTTCGGGCTGAGCGCGGCGAACAGTGGCTTGAAGCCGTTCAGCAGCGCGTTCAGGTCGAGGGCGGGCTGGGTGCGCGCGAGCGGTATCGTGCCGCCGGGGCGCAGCCGGGTGCCGTCGCCGGCGCCCTCGGTCAGCGCGACGTAGCGCTGTCCGACCAGGTTGCGGTAGCGGATGACGGCGCCCGTGCTGGTGAGCAGGGGCCGGTCCTCGCTGACGGTGAAGGTGACCTCGGCCAGCGTCCGGTCCTTGATCCGGATGCCCGCGACCTCGCCGACCCGCACTCCGGCCACCCGGATGTCGTCGCCCTCCTCCAGGCCGGTGACGTCGCTGAAGACCGCGCGGTACTCGTGCTCGGGGGTGAAGGAGATGTTCACGATGGTGGCGGCGAGCAGGGCCGTCGCCACCAGCGTCACGAGCGCGAAGAGACTGAACTTGATCAGCGGGGCGGCGGTTTGCCGGGCCCTCGTGGTGCTCATGCGACGCTCACCGCCGTCCCGCGCGCCATCGGCCCGAACAGCAGCGTCGCGACCGGCGGCACCTCGTCCGCGGGCACGCCCAGCACGGGCGCCACGAGCGAGCCGACGGCCCGCTGCTCGGCCCGGGTGGCGGAGACGCCGAGCGGACGGCCCGAGGACGAACCCGGCTTCTTGGAACCGTCGTCGAGGTGGGCGCCGGGCGCCGGCACCGGAGGATGCGGCAGATCACGGCAGTCGGGGCCGGACCGCTCGCCGTAGCGCGGTTCCTCCCCCGGTTCGTACGCGCCCTGCGGCCGTACGACCTCCAGCGTGATGTGCATCTTTCCGCCCCGGAACGCCTCCTCGGACGCCTTCTCCTGCCGGACCAGGCCGGCCAGCAGGCAGGGGTACTGGGGTGAGTAGCGGGCGAACAGCTCCAGCGTGGGGCGGGAGACCCGGCCGAGGGTGATCAGCCGGTCGCCGTTGGCGTCGAGGAAGTCCTCGGCGGTGCCCGCGACGGTCGCCGTGGTCGTCAGCGCCGCCGCCAGCCGGTCCTTCTCCTCGACGATCGTGCGGCTGGTGGTGACGGTGTTGCGCAGGATCTCCATCAGGTCGGGCGCGGCGTCGCCGTAGATCTCGGCGACGTCGGCGAAGCGTGCGATGTCCTCTTTCAGGGACGGCAGGTGGGGATTGAGGCGGCGCAGGTAGGCCTCCACTCGCGTGAGGTTGTCGCCGATCCGGTCGCCGCGTCCCTCCAGGGCGGTGGCGAACGCGGAGAGCGTGGCGTTGAGCTTGCCGGGCTGGACCGTCCGCAGCAGGGGCAGCAGGTCGTTCATCAGCTGCTGGACCTCGATGCCGACGCGGGTGCGGTCCTGGGTGATGACGTCACCGGCGCGGATGGGCCGGGCCGATGAGCCGCTTGGTGCGACCAGGTCGACGTACTTCTCGCCGAACAGCGTCTTGGGCAGCAGGCGCGCGTGTACGTCGGACGGGATGTGGGCGACGTGCTCCGGCTTGAGCGCGATGTCGAGCGTCGCCTTCGTCCCGTCGGCCCGCACCTCGCGCACCTCGCCGACCAGCAGCCCGCGCAGCTTGACGTCGGCGCGCGGATCGAGCTGGTTGCCGAGGCTGTCGGCCTCCAGCGTGATCCGCACGACCGGCGTGAACGCCTGCCGGTAGACGGCGACGGACAGGGACAGCAGCAGTGCGAGCACGGCGATGAAGACGACGCCGTACAACCGCAGTCTCAGCACCCTCATACGGCGGCTCACCCCGCGATCCGTACGGTCGTGCTGGCGCCCCAGATCGCCAGCGACAGGAAGAAGTCCAGGACGTTGATCGCCACGATCGAGGTCCGCACCGCACGGCCCACCGCGACGCCGACGCCCGCCGGGCCGCCGCTCGCGTAGTAGCCGTAGAAGCAGTGCACAAGGATGATCAGGACGGCGAAGACCAGCACCTTCCCGAAGGACCACAGCACGTCCACCGGGGGCAGGTACTGCTGGAAGTAGTGGTCGTAGGTGCCCGTGGACTGCCCGTAGTAGCCGGTGGTGATGGTGCGGGCGGCCAGGTACGAGGAGAGCAGGCCGATCACGTACAGCGGGACGACGGCCACGAACCCGGCGATCATCCGGGTCGTTACGAGGAACGGCAGCGAGGGCACGCCCATGACCTCCAGCGCGTCGGTCTCCTCGCTGATCCGCATCGCGCCGAGCTGAGCGGTGAACCCGGCGCCGACGGTCGCGGAGAGCGCGAGCCCGGCCACCAGCGGGGCGATCTCACGGGTGTTGAAGTACGCCGAGAGGAAGGCGACGAAGTTGGAGGTGCCGAGCTGGTTCAGGGCCGCGTATCCCTGCAGCCCGACCTCCGTGCCGGTGAAGAACGACAGGAAGGCGATCACGCCGACCGTGCCGCCCACGACGGCGAGCGCGCCCCGGCCGAAGCTCACCTCGGCGAGCAGCCGCAGGATCTCCTTCTTGTAGCGGCGCAGGGTGCGGCCGGTCCAGGCCAGCGAGCGCCCGTAGAAGGACAGCTGGGCTCCCAGCTCCTCCAGGCCTTTCAACAGCGCCATGCCTCAGCCCCTCTGGGGAACGACTTGGAAGTACACGGCGGTCATCACGAAGTTCGTCACGAACAGCAACATGAAGGTGATCACCACCGACTGGTTCACCGCGTCGCCCACACCCTTGGGCCCGCCCTTCGCGGTCAGCCCCTTGTAGGAGGCGACGATCCCGGCGATCGCGCCGAAGACGAGTGCCTTGACCTCGGCCGCCCACAGGTCGGAGAGCTGGGCGAGCGTGGTGAAGGAGGCCAGGTAGGCACCCGGGGTACCGTTCTGGAGAACGACGTTGAAGAAGTAGCCGCCCGCCACGCCGACCACCGACACCAGGCCGTTGAGCAGCACCGCCACCAGCATCGACGCCAGCACGCGGGGGACGACGAGCCGGTGGATGGGGTCGATGCCCAGCACCTGCATCGCGTCGATCTCGTCGCGGATCTTCCGCGCTCCGAGGTCGGCGCAGATCGCCGTGCCGCCGGCGCCCGCGATCAGCAGCGCGGTGACGATCGGCGAGGCCTCGCGCAGCACGGCGAGCACGGAGGCGGCCCCGGAGAAGGACTGGGCGCCCAACTGCCGGGTGAGGCTGCCGATCTGGAGCGCGATGACCGCCCCGAACGGGATGGAGACCAGGGCCGTCGGCAGGATGGTGACGCTCGCGACGAACCATGTCTGCTGGATGAACTCCCGTGCCTGGAAAGGCCGTCGGGGGATCGTCCGGACGACGTCCAGCGCCATCGCGAAGAGGCTGCCCGAGTGCCGCAGCGCTCCGGTTGGAGACAGGCTCATGCGTCGGCCACCGCCTTCTGGTGCAGCGCGGCCTCGCGCCGGGCGATGGCCTCCCAGCGGGGTGGCCGGGCGATGCCCGGCCCCGGCAGCAGGCGGGGAGCCGGCTCCTGAACGCCCCCGCTGTCGTCGAGCTGCGCGAGCTCCTGCTCGACCTGCGCCGCGTCCTTCTCCTCCGCCATGCCGATCGGGCCCTGCATCCGGCCGTTCAGGAACTGCCGTACGACGGGCTCGTCGCTGGCCAGCAGCTCCTCGCGCGGCCCGAACATCACCAGCTCCCGGCGGAACAGCAGCCCGATGTTGTCCGGCACCTGGCGGGCCGAGGCGATGTCGTGCGTGACGATCAGGAAGGTCGCGTCGATCTGGGCGTTGAGGTCGACGATGAGCTGGTTGAGGTAGGCGACCCGGACCGGGTCGAGACCTGAGTCGGGCTCGTCGAAGAGGATGATCTCGGGGTCGAGCACGAGCGCCCGGGCGAGCCCCGCCCGCTTCCTCATCCCGCCGGAGATCTCACCGGGCAGCTTCCCCTCCGCCCCGATCAGCCCGACCATGTCCATCTTCTCCAGCACGATGCGCCGGATGTCGCTCTCGGACTTACGGGTGTGCTCGCGCAGCGGGAAGGCGATGTTGTCGTACAGGTTCATCGAGCCGAACAGCGCACCGTCCTGGAACAGCACGCCGAAGAGCTTGCGCACCTCGTACAGGTCGTGCTCGCGGAGCTTGGTGATGTCCCGGCCCTGGATCGTGATGGAGCCGCGCTCCGGCTTGAGCAGGCCGACGAGCGTCTTGAGGAACACCGACTTGCCCGTGCCGGAGGGGCCGAGCATGACGGAGACCTCCCCGGCGGGCAGCGTCAGTGAGACGTCCTGCCAGATGACCTGGTGACCGAAGGACTTGGTCAGCCCTTCCACACAGATCTCGACACCCATACGGTCCGCCCTTCAGCCCGTGGAGCAGCCCCAGCAGCTCTGACATCTGCTCTACGGGGAGGGGTGGGGGGTCCGTCGCTCGGGGGGTGGATTTTTTTCGAGTGGGTTCCGGGCGGGTTTCCCGGCGGGACGCCGGGCGGGGTTCCCGGCGGGATACCGGCGGGACGCCGGGCGGGACGCCCGGCGGGATACCGGGCGGGATTCCCGGCGGGATACCGGGCGGGATTCCCGGCGGGACGCCCGGCGGGATACCGGGCGGGATTCCCGGCGGGACGCCCGGCGGGATACCGGGCGGGACGCCCGGCGGGACGCCCGGCGGGGTACCGGGCGGGATTCCGGGCGCTACGGAAGCGGGCTCGGCGTGGGCACGGGGAGCGAGGCGGACGGTGTGGTGGGGGCTTCCGGAGCCTCCGGAGTTTCCGGGACCGCCGTGCCCGTCGGCACGGCGGAAGGATCCACCGGCAGGTCGGGGACATCAGGTATCGGGACGTCGGGCACCTGCGGGACCTCCGGCGCGGACAGGACGGGCAGCGGTGACACCGGGACCTCCGGAACGCCCGGAACGCCCGGAACGTCCGGGACCTCCGGCAGCGACGGCACCGACGGCACGGACAGCGGGAGGAACGATTCGCCGGAGGGGGACACGGCCGCTCCGCGCTCGGCTGCCGCAGCTGTGGGGCCCTTCCCCCGCGGCGTACGATCCCCGCCACCGCCACCCGGCCGAACCGCCTCCGCACCCGGCGAGGCGACCGCGGTCCGAGGCGCCGCGCCACCCTCACCCCCGCCTCCACCGCCGTCGAGGGTGTACGGCAGCACGAACCCCGCCACCGCCAGGGACGCCGCCGTCGAGGCGACCGCCACGGCCTGTCCCCTGCCGACTCCGCGCGGCCGCCCCCAGCCGATCAGGAACAGCGCGAACCCGAGCGTGGCGGCCAGCGACTGCCGCAGCGTCCGCCGGGCCCGGGCCAGCAGCGACTCGACGGTCCGGTAGCTCAGCCCCATCCGGACGGCGACCTGGCCGACGTCCAGATCCTCCGACTTCAGTCGCAGCGCCTCGGCCTGCCGGGCGGGCAGCTCACCACTGCGCACCGCCAGCCACTTCGCCTCGGCCCGGTCGCACACGGCCTCCTCGACGGGCACCGGGCCGGGGGCGATGAGCGTCGGGCTGGTCCGCACCTCGGCCTCGCGGTTCACCTGCCGGTAGCGGTCGACGCACAGCCGCATCGTCACCGTCGTCAGCCAGGCCGCGAGCCGCTCCTCGTCCAGGTCGGGCCGCTCGGCGGCGCGCAGCATCGCCTCGTGCACCGCGTCCTCGGCGTCCTCGGCGCTCATCGACCTGCGCCGGGCCACCTTGAGCAGGTGCTCGCGATGGCTCCACATGCGCCGCCACCGCTCGTCGGCCGCGGTCACCACTGCAGGTGTCTCTGCAGGTGTCTCTGCGGGCATGTCCGCAGGCATGTCCGTCGCCATGAGGGCCCCTTCGCGCTCGCCCACCGGCCTCGTGCTGTCCGGCGGGTGGGGCGACATTACCGCCGAGTATCAGCGGTTGTGGAGGGGTCGGCGGTCATCGAGTCCGCGTTGTTACTGGTCAGTGGGGCGGCGCTGGGCAGCAGGTCGTCGCCGGGGAGCTCGATGTCCGGGTCGGGGACGGGGAGTTGCGGCTCCTCCGTCTCCGGGGGCTCGGTGGCCGGACGGGACGGGGTGGGGGCCGGTGAGGCGGGGGCCGACGACGGGCGGGACGGGATGGCGGTCGGACGGCCGGAAGGGGTGGGTGCGGCTTGCTCCGGCTTCGAGGGCGATCGTGACGGCTCGGAGCGCGCGGCGGAGGACCCGGCGGAGCGGTCCGGCACCACCCGGTGCCCTTCCAGGAAGTACGCGTACCAGGCCCGGACCGTGCGCAGATAGGCCGCCGAGTGGTTGTAGCCCAGGATCGCCCGGTCCAGCTCGGCGGGAACGGAGAGATCCCGTCCGCCCGCACACAGATACCGTCCGGCGGCGAGTGCCGCGTCGAAGACGTTGTTCGGATCCCTACGCCCGTCGCCGTTGCCGTCCGCGCCCCAGCGGGCCCAGGTCGAGGGGATGAACTGCATCGGCCCGACCGCGCGGTCGTACGCCGTGTCCCCGTCGTGGGCGCCGCCGTCGGTGTCCCGGATCAGCGCGAAGGCCGTGCCGTCCAGCCGCGGCCCGAGGATCGGCGCCACGGTCGTACCGTCCGACGTGACCCTGCCGCCCCGCGCCTGTCCCGACTCCACCTGTCCGATCGCCGCCAGCAGCTGCCAGCGCAGCCGGCACCCGGGCGCCTCACGCGCGAGCCGGTCCTCGGCCCGCCGATAGGCGGCGAACACACTCACCGGCAGCGCGCCGCCCACCTCTTCCTCCGCCGCCGCCTGGCCGCCCGCGCGCTTCCCCGGCCGCAGCGGCGGCAGCTCGGTCCGGTACGGCGCGTCGCCGGACACGCTGGGTCCGTCCGCGACGGATGCCTGACCGGCCGCCGGTACGGAGGCCCGCGCCGACACCGCCCCCGGCGCCTGCGACGCGCTGAGCGCCGCCATCGCCACCACTGCGGCCGCCGCACTTCTGACACGCCTGCCCTTGTGCCCTGCCACGTCCTGCTCCCCTCCCTGTGAGCTGTCTGTCGTCTGCTCTACGGGGGAGGGGGGCGGGTCCGTCGCGGGGCGCGTCGCTTTTGCGGATGCCGATGCTCTTCAGGGCCGCCGCGATCTCGCGGGAGCTGATCGCGGTGACGCGGCGCCGCTCGTCGCGCGGCGGCTGCTTGAGCATCTCGACCCGCTCATCGACGGTGTACACGCCGTTCCAGTCGTGGGTGGTCAGTCGTACTGGGAGGCGACGGCGATCACGGTGGCCGAAATTGGCTACCGACATTTTGGTGCTGCACTAGGTTGTTTCCCGCTGCGCACCTTCCCGGAGGGTACGTCGGCGGCGTTCAGGCGCCGGTCCTCGGCTGTGACTGACGAGTGGTTTCCACCGCGTGCCGCACGTGGTGTGAGTGCGGATGTCCGGTAGGGCCGTCCCTGCCATTCCCAGCTCACGCCAAGGAGTGGTTACCCATGAACCCCGTTGAGTACAAGCCTGCACGTCGTAACCGGCTTCGCGAGATTCTGGTCGACGTCGCCGTAGGTGTCGTCGCCAATCTCGTGGTGGCGGCCCTGACCGCGGCAGCGCGCCTGGTCCTCTGACCAGACATGTGGCGGGCCCGGAGAGCCCGCCACTCCGCGTCAGTGCCGGCACCCGTCAGAACAGACGCAGATCGGATCCCTCCGAGCCCGGCGTGTTCCGGTTCCTGCGGCGGCGCTTTCCTCTCCGGGGCCGGGGCAGGTGCGGTACGCGCGCTTCCCTCGGCAGGTTCTCCCAGGTGGGGCGCAGTCCGTGGAGATGGACCTCGCCAACGAGTTCCTTCAGGTAGGTCCGGGTCTCCTCGTCCGTGGAGTAGAGCACCGTCGCACGGCTCGCCCGAGTCATCAGCACGTGGTAGGCATGCCGGACCAGTCGGGCGAATTCCCCGTCGTCCACACTGCCGGCCTTCACCTTCGGGTCGAACGACCCCGGCGTGGCGACGCGCTTGATTCCCGTTTCCGGCTCCTCATGCTCCTTGCCCCGCTGGAACACCCACTGGCCGTCGCGGCGCACCATGTCCTCACCCATGATCACACCGCACCAGTCCCATTCGAGACCCTGCGCCGTATACACACAGCCGATCTGGTCGAGACCGTTCTTGTGCACCGACCAGATCTTCGACGGTGGCGCGTCGTTCTCGCAGAAGCTGTCGCTGTCCGCGTTCCACGGCCTGTGCCAGTCGCCGATGCGGATGTCGGCTTCCAGTCGCTTCCCCTCGCCGAGAGGCTTCGTCCAGGGCCAGCAGTAGCCGGCGACCATGCGCGCGGACGCGCCGGCCAGGGCTTCGCTGCGGATGATGCGTTCGAGTTCATGCGGGGTGTCCGCCACCTCCACGTGCATCAGTCCGTCCGGTGTCCACTGCCCCGGTGCGTCGTCCGTCACCCCGAGCACGGCGCGCACCCAGCGGATGTAGGCGTCGCTGCCACCACACCGGAACTGCTCCCGAAGGCCGTAGCGCACGAGTCGGGCGTTGCGTCGCCTGGCCGCGTCCTCGATCAGGCCGACGGTGCCGACCTCGTTCGGTCGCACGGACTGCCCCTCGTCCAGGAAGAAAACCGTCAGCCGGGACGCATCGAGCAACTCGTCCACCTGGGGCTGGGTGCCCTGCTGCTCGGGCTTCCAGAAACGGTTCGTCGAACGGTCCCGGATACGGTGCGCCTCGTCGCAAATCAGCGCGTCCAGAGGCGGATCCGGCGGGGTGACGAAACTGCTGAAGTAGGTGAAGGTCTCGCGGAACTCCCGGTCTCCGTAGCCGACATGTTCCTGAATGGCGCCATTGAAGGCCCGGCTGCCGCTGGCGTACTTGACTGTCCGGCCTCGAGCTTCCAACTCCGCCTTGATCTGCAGTCCGATGGCGCTCTTGCCGGTCCCGGCGCCACCTGTCACCAGGAAGACCACGCGCCGCTCGTCGGGGACGAGGGCTGGATTCAAGGGGTCGGGGAGGACCTTGGAGGCCGTGTCCAAGATCTGGTCGGCGACCTCCTTCTGCCGCCCGCGCAGGGTGAACACGGTGTCCTCTCCGCGCGACCAGATCATGGCGTCGAGCAAGGGCGTGTTGCGTAGCCCCATGCTCCGCATGAGTACTTCGGCCGCAGAGGCGCCACCTTCCTCGGCGAAGTTCTCGCGGAGGTCGGACAATAGCTTCTCTCGCCCGTCATTGGTGTACACACGGGCGTAGGAGCCGGTCGGCATGTCGATGTCGATCAGGGGCCGTACGGACTCGTCCGTGGCGTTGTGCAGGTAGGCGAAGCCGCCGCATTCGAAGTCGAGTCCGCTCAGCGGCCCGCCGGTGCCCGTAAAAGCCTCGTAGTACTCGCGCAACTGCAGTGCCGGGTGCTTCTTCCTGCCCATCCCCGGTACGTGCACGAGATCAGCGGTCGCCTGCTCCACCCTGGTCACCATCGACCAGCGCTTCAGTTCGACGAGTTGCACGGACAACTGACGCCGGTGCGGATGATGGCCCACGAGAACGACATCGATGCGCCGGGGGCCGTCCGGGCGGTCAGTCTCGCTGAGGGTGGCAGCACACTCGACGATCATCTCCACGTTCCCGCGACCGGCGGCGACCAGGTCGCTGGCGAGGCTCACCAGGCTCTCCGCCCAAGCGAAACGCTCCGTCAGCGACGCATCCGCTCCCCGAAAATGCCGCCACCTGGCGGCTAGATGCGGCACCATGCGGCGTCTTGAGTTCAAGGTGAGCAGATCCTGCGCCGCCAGCTTCAGCAGGAGCATGGACACGAGGTGGTTCCCCCAGGGCACGAATGACTCGTGCGGATGGGGGCGTGTCCTCGTAAGGAAGCCCGTCGGGCCGCAATTGGTACCGATGATCTTAAGGAGGCGGTGGCCTACAGGGGGAGCGACAGAGCGGCTGTCGGCCCGAACCGCAAGAATCGTGGCCGGATCACGCTGTCAGTGCCGTGGCACGACATCGCGAAAGAGGCAGAGAGGATGGGCTATCCGTTCCGCCTGCCGCTCCCGCCGGGCTTCCCGCTGCCCCGTCAGACCGTGGCGGGTTTCCGGTCCCGGTGTCCGCCCGCCAGCTCCCGCAGCTTCTCCCGTGTCTCCGGGTCCGTCGAATACACGATCGTGCCGACCATGCCCCGGGTCAGCAGCACCTTGTATGTGTTACGGATCAGGCGGTCCACGTCCGTGTCGGGCGTGGACTTCTTGAAGACCGGGTCCTTCGACGCCATGCGGTCCGTGATCCAGCGGTCGCCGCGCCAGACCAGGTCGGGACCGATGATGACGCCGGACCAGTCGTACTCGAAGCCCTGCGCGGTGTAGACGCAGCCGACCTGTCCGAAGCCCGCCGGGTCGGTGGCCCAGAGCGCGGCCGGGGGCGCGCCGGAGACGGAGCGGTCGCCGCGCAGGTTCCACGGGCGGGCCCAGTCGCCGATGACGACATCGGTCGCGAGCGGCTCGCCTGGCTTGGGTTCCGGGGACCAGCGCCAGCAGTAACCTGCGGACATACGGGCACCGTAGCCCTGGGACCGACGGGCTTCGAGGAAGGCCTCCATCTCCTGCGGGCTGTCGGCCACCAACAACTGCATGCGGTCGTCGGGCTCCCAGACGACCGGCCCGCCCGGCTCCAAACCGAGAAGGCGTATCACCCAGCGCAGGTAGGCGTCACTGCCACCGCAGCGGAACTGGCTGTCGAGCGGGACGACGTGGCATGGGATGCCCCGCTTCGCTGCCACCGCCTTGATCTCCGCCACGGTGCCCATCTCGCCGGGGCGCACGACCTGATGCTCGTCGAGGAAGAACACGGGCACGTAGGCGACGTCGATGAGCTCGTCGATCTGTGCCCTGCCAGTGCGGAGTGCTGCACGGGTGTAGCGGTTGGCCGAGGTCTCCCGGATGCGGTGCGCCTCGTCGCAGATCAGCGCACCCAAACTGTTCTTCTCAGCGGTCATGAAACTGTTGAAGTACTTGAACAGGTCTTGGACTTCCCGCTTGCGGGCTCCGGCGACTTTCCTCATTGTCTTCGTGAACGACTGCGAACCGGTCGCGTGCAACGTGGGAACTCCGCGGCGGTACAGGTCACCGAGCAGTTGGAGCGCGATCACGCTCTTACCGGTACCGGGCCCGCCCGTGACGATGACGACCTCTTTGCGGTCGGCCTGCTTCGCCTTCTCCACCGCGTTGAGCACCATGCGGTACGCCACCTGCTGCTCGTCGAGGAGGATGAACTGCTGGCGTTCGCGCACCTCCTCGGCGGCCACGGACATCAACTGCTTCGACGGCACGGTGGCTCCTGCCCGCAGTTGGTCCGCCGCCTGGGCCCCCGAGTGTTCGTCGCTCAGCCTCGTACGGAGATGGTCGAGGAAGGCGCCCCGCCGTTCCGCGGTGAAGAGCAGTCCGTGGCCATCGCGCTCGATCTCCCGCAGCCCGGTCACGCCGAACTCGGTGGCGTTGTGCAGATATGCCGCTCCGGCCACCCGATGCCGGTGTTCGGCTACCGCCCCGTTGAAGTTGACGAGGTATTCGCAGTAGCGGCGCACCTGCTCGATGGGGTTGAGGACCGGGTGGGCATAGGCGTCGACGTGGCACAGGGTGGGGTCGTCCTCGTGGGGCAGCGCCTGGCTCCACTGCTTCAGCTCCACCACGACGTAGGACGGCTCTCCCGTGACCGGGTGTACTCCGGCGAGGACGACGTCGACGCGCTTGCTGTTCAGCGGGAGCGAGTACTCCAGCATGACCTCCACGTCGCCCAGGCCGGCGTCGTTGAGGGCGGCGGCCAGGACGGGGATGCTGCGCTCCCAGGAACGCACCTCCGAGGCGCCGGGCCGATAGCCGTGCATGTGGACGAAGTTGTCGGTGAGGTGCAGGAACAGCGAACCGTCGAGTGCCATGACGGCGACCGTTTTCGCGGACGCGCGGAACAGCAAGAACTTCCCCCAGGCAGCACGAAAAGACTCGTGCGGGTGGGGGCATGTCCTTCGAGACTCCACCGAGGTGGAGCGGAAGCCCGTCGGGCCGCGTTGACGATGGGTTTTAGAGTACCTGGCGGTACTGACGGTCGTACCGGTGGTCATAGTGGCAGCAGCGAGTGGCGTGTCCGATCTCCCCTATCCAAGTCCGGATACCGGAGTACTCCCGGCGAATGCGGCCGTGTCAGGGTCTAAACGCCGCAACGAAGCCTGTCGACGCAACGGCGACCAGGCCCCGTCACTCGGAGGCCCTCCGGGCGAGATGAGGAGGGCCATCGCAAAGAATCAGAAACCCTCGGCGGGAATCAGGCTGCCCTCCGACTCGATCAAGTCTCCCGCGGCGAGCAACGCGTCGATGGCGCCGGTCAGCGCGTCCCGGATATCGGCGCCGAGCCGCGCCCCCGCTCGAAGTGCCCGGCGAGTGCCTCGCTCTGACGGCTCCAGTCGCCGGCGCGAACCGCGATCGGGCCGCGTGATCCCGTCGAGCCAAGACCAACCCCACCGCCAGCAGCTCCAGCACCATGCTCTGACGGCTGCCGCGAACGGCCAGCGCAGAGACCTAGCCCGCTAAATCTGCGCCAAGGAACTTTTCAGGGCATCCAGCACTGCCCGAGGGACTTCCGCCGCGTGACGCGGCAAGCCCCGAAAGATCGAAACGGACTTCCGCCCCAGATCAGATGCCCTTTCCAAGGCAAGCCGCCGACAGCGGCAGACGAGTCGGGCTGTACGCCGGGTTCTGTTCCCGGGGTTCCTCGCGGAGCCCCGGGCGACGGCCATCCATCTAGGGCCGGCGTTGCCACCGGCCTCGTGCGGTCTACCCGCGGACTCGGGCGGGCAGCCCTCGAGCGTCCGCGCAGGAGCACCGAGGTGCTCCCTCTTGACCTTGCTCCGGGTGGGGTTTACCTAGCTGCCTGAGTCACCCCAGGCACTGGTGGTCTCTTACACCACCGTTTCACCCTTACCGAGGGCCGGAGCCCCCGGCGGTTTGCTTTCTGTGGCACTGTCCCGCGGGTCACCCCGGGTGGCCGTTAGCCACCACCCTGCCCTGTGGAGCCCGGACGTTCCTCGGGGAGCTCCCCGTCAGGGGGACTCCACGCGGCCGTCCGCCCGGCTCGTCTGCCGTGTCGACCATGGTACCCGGCGGATCTCCCGTTTCGGCGCCGCGGCCGTGGCCAGCACCGAGCCCGCCAGGATCAGGGTGAAGGCGACGCCGATGCCGAGGGTCAGTTCCTCGTCCAGGAACAGGGCGCCCGCGGCGACGGCGACCGCCGGGTTGACGTAGGTGATCACGCCGGCCCGGGTCGGGCCGATCTCCTTGATCAGTTCCAGGAAGGCCACGAACGCGATCGCGGTGCAGACGATGCCGAGGCCGGCGAGGGCGGCCAGGACCTCGGCCGAGGGCATGGTGGCGGGCCGGGTCAGGTAAGCGGCTGGGGCGTAGACGACGGCGGCGAGCGTGAGGCAGGGGGTGATCAGCTGGAGGGTCGGTACGTCCTTGAGATGCCGGGCGGCTATCAGCGGGGCGGTGGCATAGCCGACGACCGTCACCAGCACCTCGGCCAGGGAGCGGGCGTCGCCGGTGAGGTGGGGCAGGGTGAGGACGGTGACGCCCGCGAGACCGAGGGCGAGTCCGGCGACACGGCGGGCGCCCACGCGTTCCTCGGCGCCGAAGAAGCGGGCCAGGATGAGGGCGACGATCGGCACGCCCGCGATGAGGAGCCCGGCGGTGGAGCTGGACAGATGGCGTTCGGCGTCGGTCAGGGTCCACCAGGGGCCGATGATCTCGATGACGGCGAAGGCCAGCATCGGCTTCCAGTGGGTCCGGACGGTGCGGCCGAGACCGCCTTGGCGGAGCGCGAAGGGGAGCAGGAGCGCGGCGCCCAGCGCGCAGCGCGTGAACACCACCATGGACGGGGACAGCTCCTCCACCGCCACCTTGATCATCAGGTAGGGGACGCCCCAGACCACTCCCATCAGGGAGAACAGGAACCAGCCGCGTGCAGTCATACGGCGAGTCTCGGTCCCCTCACCCCACCGCGTCTTGAACGCTGTTGCGGTAAGCCGCCGGGGTCACGCCCAGCACGCGGCGGAACCAGCGGGTGAGGTGCGCCTGATCGGCGAAGCCGACGAGTCCGGCGACCTCGGCGGGGCGCAGGCCGGCTTCCAGGAGGCCGCGGGCCTTGGTCACGCGGTGCTGTGCGAGCCAGGCGTAGGGCGGTACGCCCATCGTCGTGCGGAAGGCGCGGAGGAGTTGGTAGCGGGACAGGCCCAGGTCGGTGGCGAGGGCGGTCAGGGAGGGGGGTTCCAGGAGTTCGTCCGCGAGGCGGTCGCGTACGGCTCTGGCGATGTGATCGGCTCCGGGGACGGTGTCCTCGCTCGCCCGGGCCGTGGAGTGCCGGCGGGCCAGGGCCGTGAGCAGCCAGGGCAGCCGGGACTCGGCCTCCAGGGGGTCGGGGCAGGCGCTGAGGTCGGTGTGGGCGGCGCGCAGGGCGGTGGCCAGTTCGGGGTCGTGCAGGACGGGGTCGCGGAAGTGCGGGGGGCCGCCGAGCGTGCCGTCGGTGAGGAGGGACGGCTCGGCGTACAGGGCCTGGTAGGCGTAGCCCTCGCGGGCGGCCGGTCCGCCGGTGTGCATCTCGCCCGGTTCCAGGACGACGATCGAGCCGGGGTAGGAGTGGATCTGCCCACCCCGGTACGCGATGACCTCCGAGCCGCCGACCGTGACGCCGATGGTGAATTCGCGGTGGGCGTGCGGGGCGTAGACGTGCCGGTCGAAGTGTGCGGTGAGAAGGTCCAGCGGCGGCCCGCCCCGCCCCAGCCGCGCCCTGGCCCACCGGGCCTGTTCCCGTATCCGCCCCTGTGCGCTCATCTCGTACCCCCGGCTCACAGGGGATCAGAGGAGGTCCGTGGTGTCCAGTTCGAAAGCGAACGGCTCGGGCAGTGCGATCGGCTTGCCGAAGGGGCGGGCGCAATGCTCGCGGTAGTCGTCCTGCTTGGGTTCGCTGAACAGCGTGACCTGAGCGGTGTCCCGGTCGACGAGCAGATAGAGAGGGATGCCGGCGCGGGCGTAGCAACGGCGTTTCACCTCGCGATCGGCCTTCGGCTTGGTCGACGTCACCTCCAGCACCATGGCGACGCCTTCGCAGGACATCCAGGATCCGACCCCGCCGAACAGGTCGAGTTCGACGGGACCGAACGTGACGTCCGGCACCAGGTGGTTCTTGGGGCAGGCGTCCCCGCTCCGCATCTTCAGCCCTTTGTTCCCGGAGAAGTCCATGTCGGTCCGGGACTGCTTGATCACTTGCCGCACGATCCGGCTGATGCACTTCTCGTGATCCCCGTCCGGCGGCGGCGTCACAACGATCTCCCCCTCGATCAGCTCGGCCCGGAAACCCTCCGGCGTGTCCAGGGCGAGGAAGCCCTCCAGCAGGACCTCTTCCTGCGTGAGCGGCTCATGGGCCATGGCAGTCATGTCACGCCCCTCCTTCGGTCGCTCGCCAGACTGGGACATCGGAAGATCACCTGTCCGTGAGATCGGGACCCGTTCCCTCGATCGTGGCACAGGATCACGAGCGCCGTCAGAAGCCAGAGCCGGTCCTTGACCTTGCCGCAACGTCAACGTCTCTACTGGTCCCATGCGGATCGGAGAACTCGCCGCCGTCGTCGGTGTCACCACGCGGGCCGTGCGGCATTACCACCATCAGGGGCTGTTGCCGGAGCCGGAGCGGCGGGCGAACGGGTATCGGGAGTACGGGCTGCGGCACGCCGTCGTGCTGGCGCGGATCCGGCGGCTGACCGAGTTGGGGCTGGGACTCGCGGAGGTGCGGGATGTGCTGGCGGACGACGCGGCCAAGGACCTCGTCGAGGTGCTGACCGAGCTCGACGAGGATCTGGCGCGGCAGGAGGAGGCCATCCGGGAGCGGCGGGGGCGGTTGCGGGCGTTGCTGGAGGCGGAGGGCGGGCTGCCGGCCGAGGGGCCGGTGTCGCCCGGGCTGGCCGCGCTGTTCGCGGGGACCGCGCAGCTGTCGGACTCGCCGATGGCGGCCAAGGACCGCGAGATCATCGCCTTCCTGGAGACGGTCATGCCGGACGAAGCGCGGCAGCAGCTCGTGTCGTCGCTGGGTGAGGTGTTCGGCCGGCCCGACGCCGCGGCGCGGGCCGACGAGGCGTACGTCCTGCTCGACGCGCTCGCCGATGCGGAGCCGGACGATCCACGCGTCGCCGGAGCGGCCCGGGCCCTCGCCGACTGCATTCCGCCGGGGCTGTTCCCGGAGATCGGGGACCTCGACGGCGAGGACAGTGTGCTGCGCGCCTTCTACGAGGACCTGGCTCCGGCCCAGGCGGAGGCGCTCCGCCGGACGCTGCGTCTCCTCACCGAGGAGCGGCGGTGAGGGTCGCGCGGCTGGTCGTACGGCACGAGGCACGGCTGCTCGTGAGTCTCGTGCTGTGGGTGCTGCGGCGCACGCAGGGGGCGCGCAGCGGACAGGTCTTCGGGTACGCGCGCGGGCAGGGCGCGATGATGTTCGGGTTCGGGTTCGTGTGTCTCGTCGAGACGGTCGCTATGTCCGTGCTGCTGCGCGACTGGCCGACCGCACACGCCGTGCTTCTCTTCCTGGACGTGTACGGCATCGTGCTCGTCGTCGCGCTGCACGCCTCGTCCGTCGTACGGCCGCACGTGCTGGATACGGACGCCGGCCGGCTGCGGATACGGCGGTACGTCCATGTCGACCTGTGCGTGCCGCTGGAGCGGATCGCCTCGGTGCGGCGCGAGCTGCGGATGACGCACGAGCGGGCCGACGGCGAACTCGATGTCGAGGTCGGGTCCCAGACCACCGTCACGCTCGAACTGACCGAGCCGGTCACCCACGTCACCTTCCTCGGCCGGCGCCGCGAGGTGCGGATCGTCCGCTTCCACGCGGACGACGCCGACGGCCTCGTCCGCGCCCTCGGCCGGGCCCGCGTCTGAGCTCCCCGTACGCTGTCGGCGGAGTTCGATCGAAGGAGTACCCGTGCTCGTCCTGCTGCCGCCGTCCGAGGGCAAGGCCTCTTCCGGCCGCGGTGCCCCGCTGAAGCCCGAGTCGCTGTCCCTGCCGGGGCTGTCCGACGCCCGGGAGGCCGTCCTCACCGAGCTGGTCGAGCTGTGCTCCGGCGACGAGAACAAGGCACGCGAGGTGCTGGGGCTGAGCGAGGGGCTGCGGGGCGAGGTCGCCAAGAACGCCGACCTGCTCACCGCGGGGACCCGGCCGGCCGGGGAGATCTACACGGGCGTGCTGTACGACGCCCTCGGCCTGGCCACCCTCGACACGGCGGCCAAGCGCCGCGCCGCACGGTCGCTGCTGGTCCTCTCCGGGCTGTGGGGAGCGGTCCGGGTCACGGACCGGATTCCGTCCTACCGGTGCTCGATGGGGGTGAAGCTGCCGGGTCTCGGTGCGCTGGGCGCGCACTGGCGTACGCCGATGGCGTCGGTGCTTCCCGAGGTGGCCGGGGACGGGCTGGTGCTGGACCTGCGGTCCGCCGCGTACGCCGCCGCGTGGAAGCCGAAGGGCGAGGTCGCCGGGCGGACGGCGGCCGTGCGGGTGCTGCACGCGCCGACGCGGAAGGTCGTCAGCCACTTCAACAAGGCGACGAAGGGGCGGATCGTACGCAGCCTGCTGACCGCCGGGGCCGCCCCGAAGGGGCCGGCCGAGCTGGTGGAGGCGCTGCGGGATCTCGGGTACGTCGTGGAGGCTCAGGCGCCCGCGAAGGCGGGGCAGGCGTGGTCGCTGGACGTGCTGGTGACCGAGGTGCACTGAGCCACATCCCAGTAGCGCAACCCTGAAGCGTTGCAGTATGCGCAATGCCCTTTGCGCATGCTGTTGACGCGGCGGCAGGATACGGCCATGCCCTCTCCGCTGCCCGCCGCCCTGCTGGACCTCGCGCCCGTCGTTCCCGTCGTCGTCATCGAGGATGCCGGTGACGCCGTGCCGCTGGCGCGGGCGCTGGTCGCCGGCGGGCTGCCGGCGATCGAGGTGACGTTGCGGACGCCGGCGGCGCTGGAGGCGATCCGCCAGATCGCCGGGCAGGTGCCGGAGGCGGTGGTCGGTGCCGGGACGGTGATCAGCGCCGAGCAGGTCGCGGACACGGTGGCCGCGGGCGCCCGCTTCCTGGTCAGTCCCGGTTGGACGGACGTGCTGCTGGAGGCGATGCGGGGCTCCGGCGTGCCGTTCCTGCCGGGGGTGTCGACCACCTCGGAGGTCGTGGCGCTGCTGGAGCGCGGGGTGCGGGAGATGAAGTTCTTCCCGGCCGAGGCCGCGGGCGGTACGGCGTATCTGAAGTCGCTGGCGGGGCCGCTCCCCCAGGCCCGGTTCTGTCCCACGGGCGGGATCGGCCCGGCCTCCGCCCCGGACTATCTGGGCCTGCCCAATGTCGCCTGCGTGGGCGGGAGCTGGATGCTGCCGCAGGACGCGGTCGCGGCGCGCGACTGGGGCCGCATCGAGGCGCTGGCCCGTGAGGCGGCGGCGCTCAGCGCAGGTGGGACGTGTCGTTGAGGAGCCGGACGCTGGGGTTGCCGTCCGCGTAGTACGCGACGACCGACAGCGACGCGGCCGACAGTTCCATCCGGAACAGCGACTCCGGCGGGGCGCCGAGGGCGAGCCGGACCAGTGTCTTGATCGGAGTCACGTGCGTGACGAGCAGGACCGTGCGGCCCGCGTACGCCGCGATCAGCTTGTCGCGGGTGGCGGCGATCCGGGTGGCGGTCGCCGCGAAGCTCTCGCCGCCGCCGGTGGGTTCGGCGTCCGGGGAGGCCAGCCAGGCGTTCAGGTCGTCGGGGTGGCGCTCGCGCACCTCGGCGAAGGTGAGGCCCTCCCAGGCGCCGAAGTCCGTCTCGCGCAGCCCGTCGTCCACGCTGACGTCCAGGCCGAGCCGGGCGGCGACGATCCCGGCGGTCTCCCGGGTGCGGGCCAGCGGCGACGACACGATCGCCTGGATCGTGCCCCGCCGGGCGAGCAGGGCGGCGGCTCGCTCGGCCTGGTCCCTGCCGATGTCGGAGAGGGCCGGATCGGAGCCCCCACTGCCGGAGAACCGCTTCTGCGGCGTCAACGGCGTCTCCCCGTGCCGCAGCAGCACGAAGGTGGCCGGAGCACCCATGTCGGCGGGCGCCCACCCCGGGGCGGCAACGGCCCTGGCGGCACGGGCATCGGCATCCGCCTTGGCCGGGCTGACGTCGGCGTCCGGCTGCTCCGTCGTCCCGGGGACGGAAGACGGCACGGGGGAAGGCCCGGATTCCGGAGTCCTGCCGGCCGCCAGGGCTTCGCGGGCCCTCGCGGCGCCTGCCGCGGCGTCACCCGGCGGGCCCGGTGGACCAGGCGGGGCGGCAGCCCCGGCCTTGGTGTCCAGCTCCGCCGTAGAAGTCGAGGCCGACCACTGCTCCCCCCTGGCCCCGGCGTCCATCGCCTCGTTGGCCAGCCGGTCCGCGTGCTTGTTGCGCTCGCGTGGGATCCACTCGTACGTCACGCGCCCGTGCGGGAAGATCCGGGCCGCCTCCGCGGCCAGGGGCTTCATGTCGGGGTGTTTGATCTTCCAGCGGCCCGACATCTGCTCGATGACGAGCTTGGAGTCCATCCGGACGTGGACCGTCGCGGCCGGGTCCAGCTCGTGGGCGGCGCGCAGGCCGGCGAGGAGGCCGCGGTACTCGGCGACGTTGTTCGTGGCGACGCCGAGGTACTCGGCGGCCTCCCGCAGCGTCTCACCGGTCGCCGCGTCGCTCACCACGGCGCCGTAGCCCGCGGGCCCCGGGTTGCCCCGCGACCCGCCGTCGGCTTCGACGATGAACTCCCGCACCGGACAGGCTCCCCGCGGCCTAGATACCGGACTCGGACGTGCGCACCAGGATGCGGCGGCAGTTCTCGCAGCGGATCACCCTGTCGGGCGCCGCGCTGCGGATCTCGCTCAGCTCCGTGATGGCGAGTTCCTGCCGGCAGCCCTGGCAGCTGCGTGCGTACAGCTTCGCCGCGCCGACGCCGCCCTGCTGCTCGCGCAGCTTCTCGTAGAGCTTGAGCAGGTCGGCGGGGATCGACCCGGCGATGACCTCGCGCTCCTTGGTGACCGTGGCGGTCTCGCCGTCGATCTCCTCGAAGGCCGCGTCACGGCGCGCGGTCGCGTCCTCGATCTTCGCCTCGACGGAGGAGACGCGCTCGGTCAGCTCGGCGACCCGCTGCTGCGCGGACTCCCGGCGCTCCATGACCTCCAGCACCACGTCCTCCAGATCACCCTGCCGCTTGGCGAGCGAGGCGATCTCGCGCTGGAGGTTCTCCAGGTCCTTGGGGGAGGTGACGGCACCGGAGTCCAGGCGCTGCTGGTCGCGGGCGGCGCGCTGGCGCACCTGGTCGACGTCCTGCTCGGCCTTGGTCTGCTCGCGGGCGGTGTCGCTCTCCTCGGTCTGCGCGGCCACGAGCAGGTCGCGCAGCTGGGTGTGGTCCTTGGTCAGCGACTCGATCTCGGCGTGCTCGGGCAGCGACCTCCGCCGGTGGGCCAGCTGCTGGAGGCGGACGTCGAGGTCCTGGACGTCGAGAAGTCGGATCTGGTCGGCGGGCTCGGCGTTCAGTTCGGGGCTCCCAGGGGGTCAGAAGTGGTAGAGGCCGCGTGGGCGGTCCAGGGGTCGGTGACCGTCTTCGAGACGTGGACGCGCAGGTCCCATCCGTGGCGGTCGGAGATCTCGTCGAGCTGGCTCGCGGCCAGCTCGCACCAGGGCCACTCGGTGGCCCAGTGCGCCGCGTCGAGCAGCGCGAGGGGGCTGTGGGCGCGGGCTTCGGAGACGGGGTGGTGGCGCAGGTCCGCCGTGAGGAAGGCGTCGACGCCCGCCGCGCGTACGTGGTCGAAGAGGCTGTCGCCGGAGCCGCCGCTGACGACGGCCGTGCGGACGAGCGCCTCGGGGTCGCCGGCGACCCTGATGCCCTGCGCGGTGGCGGGCAGCCGCTCGGCGGCGCGGGCGGCGAACTCGCGGACGGTCAGCGGATGGTCCAGGGCGCAGACGCGGCCGAGGCCCCGACGGCCCTCCGGGTCGGTGGGGTCCGGTACGAGCGGCCCGGTGACCCTGAGGTCCAGGGCGCCCGCGAGGGCGTCGGAGACGCCGGGGTCGGCGGTGTCGGCGTTGGTGTGGGCGACGTGCAGCGCGATGTCGTTCTTGATGAGCGTGTGGACGACACGGCCCTTGAAGTGGGACGCCGCGACCGTCGTCGTGCCGCGCAGATAGAGCGGGTGGTGGGTGACGAGCAGGTCGGCGCCCAGCTTCACCGCCTCGTCGACGATCTCCTGGACCGGGTCGACGGCGAACAGGACGCGCGTGACCTGCTGGTCCGGGTCGCCCGCGACGGTGCCGACCGCGTCCCAGGACTCGGCCCGCTCGGCGGGCCACAGGCTCTCCAGCTCGGCGATGACTTCAGACAGACGGGGCACGGGTGCAAGGCTACCCGTCTGATCTGTGGCGTTGAACCGCCACCGCCGCGGCCCGCCCGCCCTGGTCCCGCTCAGCACAGTCGCCCCCTGCTCCTCAGGCGAATCGTTCCTGGAACACCCTTATGTGTGAAGTCGGGTGCCTGCGGATCCCCGGCCGCGCTTACGAAAACTACGTTCGTCACTGGAGGTGACCGAACGATGACAGCGTGTGCGATCGAGCCTTCGGTGGGACACGGGGACGACGAGGCCGCGCCGGCAGGATGCACACTCACCGCGGACGGCGCCTACGCCGCACGCCTCGCGTCGGCCGGCGACTCCTGGTTCCCCGAGCGCTGGACCCTGGACGGCCCCGAGCCGTACGCGGTGCCCCTGCCCCGCAACCAGCCGGAGGAACCGGGCACCGAGGTGCAGCCGATGGGTGACGGGCGGGTCCTCATCCACCGTCTGGTGGCCGGGCGGCACGCCTTCTCGCTGCTGTACCCGACCGGGCCCGGCACCGGCGAGGTGCCCCTGGGCGTGGTGGAGTGCCCGGACGACACGGCCCGGCTGCGGCTACTGCCGCCCGCCCCCGGCGGCGAGCGGGCGTACGCCCTGTCCGTCGGCCCGCGTGCGACGACGGTGTGGCTGGTGGCGGGCGGTGCCTTCGGGCCCGAGCGGCTGGCCGAGCTGCCCGGCCGCTGCTCGGGCGGGGTCTGGCTGGACCGTACGGGACGGCTGCTGGCCCTGGACCGGGAGACCGGCGGGCGCACCAAGGCCGTCGTGGTGGACCTGGAGCGCGGCGGGGAGGTGTCGCCGCTGCTCCAGATCGCCGCCGACAGCGACGACCGGCTGCTGCTCGCCGACCACGACAGCGGGCTGCTGCTGATCCGCTCGGACGCGCCCTCGCCGGGGCAGGACCGGCTGGGCTGGGGTGTCCTCGGCAGCACCCTGCCGGTGCGCTTCCCGGAGTGCCTGCGGCTGCCGGACTGCACCGTCACGCCGTTCGCGATCCAGCCGGGGCAGATGCTGACGCCGGAGAGCTGCGCGGTGGCGCTGCGCATGGACGGTCCGCGCGGCAGCTGGGTCGGCGTGTGGCGGCCGGCCGAGCGGCGGGTGCACCATCTCCCGGCACCAGAGGGGTGGCTGGCGGGCGCCGGCCTGTGGACGCCGGACGGGGTGCTGCGGCTGCCGTACGCGACGGAGGCCGTGCCGTGCGGCGTGGCACAGGTGAGCCCGCCCGCGGCCGTACCGCCCGAGCACGGCGCGTCCCCGGTAACAGGACACCCCCCGGAACCGGCGCCCCCGACTCCGGAAACCTCCGACACGCCTCCGCGGCCGGCACAGCCCGCACAACCCCCACAACCCACTCCACCAGCCGATCCCGCTCCGCCCCCGGTCCCCTCCACCCCCCGCCCGGTTCCCCTGCAAGAGGCGCCGTTGGGACGGCTTGTAACGAACTAGTGCCGGTTGGCGTGGCCGCCTGGATCCGGGGTGCGGGGGGCCGGTTAAACTCGCCCGGCTGTTTGAAAGATCATGTTGACGGGGTGAATTCCATCCGATGAGCGACGCCAGCACCAACCAGCTGCACACTGCCGACGTCCAGGAGACCGCCGCCGGCCACGGCCGGCACCGCGGCGAGATCTCCACGCAGGTCGGCGAGACGGCTCCGCGCGGCCGCCACCGCAAGCCGGTGACGGAGACCGAGCGGACGGAGCGCACCGGGACGGCGGCCTGACGCAACGTCAGTGACCGTACGGCCGAAACGGCCCCACCCCCTGTGTGACGGGTGGGGCCGTTCCCGTTCTTCAGCCGCGTTTCAGCCCCAGCACCTCCACCGCCGCGAACGTCTCCCCCGCCGGCCGGTCCGCGTAGTACAGCCCGAGGACGGCCTCCAGTTCCTCGTACGTGAAGGTGTCCTGCTTGCTGTCGAACCGGGCGGCGACGCGCGGCCGTTCGACGACGGCCACCATGCCGCCGTGCACCACGAGGAGCTGTCCGTTCACATGGCCGGCGGCGGGTGAGGCCAGATAGCCGACGAGCGGGGCGACGTGCTCGGGGGCGAGCGGGTCGAGGCCGTTGCCGGTGGACTGTTCGACGCCCGCGAAGACGTCCTCGGTCATCCGGGTGCGGGCGCGCGGGCAGATCGCGTTGGCCGTGACGCCGTACTTGCCGAGGGCGAGGGCCGTGGAGGTGGTCAGGCCGACGATCCCGCCCTTGGCGGCCGCGTAGTTGGGCTGCCCGGCCGAACCGGCGAGGAACGCCTCGGAGGAGGTGTTCACGATCCGCCCGTACACCGGCTCCCCGGCCCGCTTGGACCGCTCCCGCCAGTGGGCGGCGGCGAACCGGATGGTGTTGAAGTGCCCCTTGAGGTGCACGCGGAGTACGGCGTCCCACTCCTCCTCGGCCATCGAGAACACCATGCGGTCGCGCAGGATGCCCGCGTTGTTGACGAGGATGTCGAGCTTGCCGAACTCGGCGACGGCCGACTCGACGAGCCCGCGGGCCTGTTCGAAGCCGGAGACGTCGCCGGTGTGCGCGAGCGCGGTCCCGCCGGCCGCCCGTATCTCGGCGACGACCTCCTCGGCGGGTCCGGCGCAGGCCTCGCCGGTGCCGTCGCGGCCGGGCCGCCCGTAGTCATTGACGACGACGGCGGCGCCGAGCCGGGCGAGTTCCAGCGCCTCGGCCCGGCCGAGCCCGCGGCCCGCGCCCGTGACGATCGCGGACAGTCCCTTCAGCGGCAGCGGCATGGCGGTGTCCTCACAGCTCGATGCACGTGCGCAGGGCGGTTCCGGTGCGCATCTGGTCCAGAGCCTCGTTGATGTCGGCGAAGGGAACCCGGTGGGTGATCAGGCCCGCCAGGTCGACGCGGCCCGCGCGCCACAGGGCGATGGTGCGTTCGTAGGAGCGCAGGATGTCCCCGCCGCCGTACATGGACGGCAGGATCCGCTTCTCGTCGAAGAACAGCTCGAACATGTTCAGCTGGAGGACGTCGTCCATGGCTCCCGCGCCGACCACGACGAGGGTGCCGCCGCGCCGGGTGTTCTCGTAGGCGGCGCGTGCCGTGGCGGACTTGCCGACGACCTCGAAGACGTAGTCGAAGCCCTCGCCGCCGGTGATCTGCTGTTTGGCGTCGGGCAGTTCGTCGGGCGGGACGGCCTTCGTGGCGCCGAACCGCAGGGCTGCCTCGCGCCGCGTCTCGACCGGGTCGACGGCGACGATCTCGGCGGCCCCGCGCAGGCGGGCCCCCTGGATCACGGAGATGCCGACACCGCCGCACCCGATGACCGCCACCGACGAACCGGCCTCCACGTCGGCCGTGTTGAGCGCGGAGCCCAGTCCGGTCGTGACGCCGCAGCCGATGAGGGCGGCGATGTCGAAGGGCACGTCGTCGGGTATCGGGACCGCGCACCCGGCGTCGACGACGACCTCCTCGGTGAAGGTGCCGGTGCCGGCCATGCCGAAGACGTCCCCGCCGGGCCGCCTGAAGTTGGGGGTGCCCGCGTTCATGAACCCGGCCAGGCACAGCTCGGTCTGTCCGCGCTTGCACGCGGGGCAGGCACCGCAGGCGGGCAGCCAGCACACGACGACCCGGTCACCGGCCGCCAACCGGCTTACGCCTTCGCCGACTTCGAGGATCTCGCCCGCCCCCTCGTGCCCGGGTACGAACGGCCCGGGCTGCGGCAGCACCCCGCTCATCGCGGACAGGTCCGAGTGGCACAGCCCCGCGGCGCGCACCCGGATCCGCACCTTGCCGGGGCCGAACCCCACCGCCTCGATGTCGTCGAGGACCTCCAGCTTGTCCTGGCCGATCTCGTGCAGTACGGCTGCGCGCATGGTGCGGCTCCCCTCGTACGGCGTGTGGGACTCAGGTGTGTGCGACGACGGTGTCGGCGAGGACGGGCGCGTCGTCCCTCTCCACGGCGCTGACGGCGACCCGGACCTCGCCGTCCAGGCGCCACATGCGGATGCGCAGCGTCTCGCCCGGATACACGACCCCGGCGAACCGGGTGGCGTACGAGCGGACCCGGGTCACGTCCCCGTCGAGCAGCGTGTCGACGACCGCCTTGAGCGTCATGCCGTAGGTGCACAGCCCGTGCAGGATGGGACGGTCGAATCCGGCGCGCTTGGCGAACTCGGGGTCGGCGTGCAGCGGGTTCCAGTCGCCGGACAGCCGGTACAGCAGGGCCTGGTCCTCGCGGACGTGCCGTTCGACGACCCGGTCCGGCTCGCCGACGGGCGGTTCGAGCCGGGTGGACGGTCCCCGGTCGCCGCCCCAGCCGCCCTCTCCCCGGACGTAGATCTGCGCGTCGTTGGTCCACAACGGGCCGTCGTCGTCGGCGACTTCGGTGCGCATGACCAGGACGGCCGCCTTGCCCTTGTCGTACACGGCGGCGACCCGGCCGGTGGCGGTCGCGCGGCCCCGGGCCGGGATGGGGCGATGGACCTGGAGGCTCTGCCCGCCGTGGAGGACTCGGGCGAGGTCGACGTCGACACCGGGCATGGACAGGCCGCTGATCACGCCGGGGGATCCGGCACCGGCGACGGTGGCGAAGCTCGGCAGGACGTGCAGCCGGGACTCCAGGGTGTAGCGCAGCTCGTCGGGGTCGGTGGCGGGGATGCCCGCGCCGATGCCGAGGTGGTAGAGCTGCACGTCCTTGTGGTCCCAGGAGAGCTCGCCGGTCCGGGGTTCGGTGGCGAGCGCCTTGGCTGCGTCGATGGGCATGGGGCTCCTGATCGCCGTGAGAAAGTCCACCGTGGGAAGGACCACCGTGGCAAAGACCTCGGCACGGCCGTCCGCACCGTCGGCCGCGCCGAGGCCGTCTGCGGCCGAACTGGAACGCGTTCCAGTCCTGCGCCCTTTGTATAGCCCAGGCCCCCACACTTGTGAAGCCTCCTGACGCCGTGTCAGATGACCGCCGGGTGAGAACCGGTCCATGACATTAACCGGCCCATGACATTTGTCCCGCCGAACTCCGTACAACCGCATCTGCCGCCCGGCCCCGGCGGGTCCGTAGCGTGCTGCCATGACACGCAGACCACTGTCGTACCGCCGCGGCGCGGCGGACGTCTGATCGGGGGCGAGGGCATGTCCTGGACACAGAAGGTCAGGTGCCATGTGCGGGCGACCCGGGGGGCCAGGAGAGGGGGCGAGTTTCCCGAGCATCCCGGTCCGCCGGCCAGCGGGTTCACCCTGCTGCCGTGGCTGCTGCTGGGGATGGGCGCCTTCTCCAACCTCTTCCAGGACCGGACCCCGAACCCGTGGATCGGCGCGCTGGGATTGCTCGCCTTCAACTCGCTCTACATCTACGTGGCGTTCCGCGCATTCCGCAGGGAGACCCGCGAGGCCCGCTCCACGCAGGTGGCCCTCGCCCTGCTGGCGGCCGTGACCTGCTCGCTCGCCGCCGGCTACGGCGGCACCTGGCTGCTGCTCTTCCCCCTGCTCGGCCTCGCGACGGGCGCGGCCCTGCGCATGTCACACCTGCGGTCCGCCGGTACGGCGGTGGCGGTGCTGGCGGGTGCGGTGTCCTGGTTCCACGACGGCTGGGGCGGCCTCGACACCGCGTACGCCACGTGGATCTCGACGATGGTGACGGCGGCGATCATGCGGCTCTCCGAGGCGGTGGGCGAACTGCGCGCGGCCCGCGAGGAACTGGCCCGCCGGGCCGTCGAGAAGGAGCGTCTCCGTTTCTCCCGTGACCTGCACGACCTGCTCGGGCACACAATGTCGGTGATCGTCGTGAAGTCGGAGGCGGCCCGTCGTCTCGCCGCCCGCGACCTGGACGCCGCGCTGGCCCAGATCACGGACATCGAGTCCGTGGGCCGCCAGGCGCTCACCGAGATCCGGGAGGCCGTGACCGGCTACCGCCAGGGCAGCCTCGACACAGAACTCGACCGCGCGCACTCGGCCCTGACGGCGGCGGGCATCAAGCTCACGGTGACCCGCTCCGGCCCTCGCCTCGGCCCGCAGACCGAGGCGCTGCTGGGCTGGGTGGTACGCGAGGCGGTCACGAACGCCGTGCGCCACAGCGCCGCGCGGCAGTGCGAGATCACGCTGTCGGGCGGGGCGGAGCGAGTGCGTCTGTCGGTGGTGGACGACGGGGTGGGGGCAGGGGTTTCCGGCGGTGAGGGCATCGGGGTCGGAGTGGTCGCCGACGGCGCGGGCGGTGGGCTCGGTGGCTCGGGCGCCCGGGCCGGTACGGGGCTGACGGGCCTGACCGAGCGTCTCGCGGCGGTGGGCGGCTCACTGACGGCGGGGCCGCGGGCCGGGGGCGGATTCGCCGTGTCGGCGGAGCTCCCGCTCGATGTCGATGCGACGGACGCGAACTCGGCGGTGGGGCAACGGGCGTGACCGGCGGCAGGACTGGGCGCGCGGCTGGGCGAAGCTCAAGCATCGTCTCACGAGGCCGCGGGGCTGGTCCGGGGCGGCCGGATGCCGGCTGCCCGCCCCGGCGACCAGGGGCGGGACGCGCAACGGCCCGCGCGGGCGTGTACGTTGGCCGACGGTCCGCGCGCGCCACACGTACTCGTACCGCACACGTACAACGTGAACGGCGCCGGCAACGGCTAGGGAAAATGGAGCACATGGCACGCGTCGCCGTCATCACCGCGCCGAACATCGGGTACCGCAACACCGGCATGCTGACCGTCGACTTGGCGTTCGAGTCCCTGCGGCGGCGGATGGCCCCCGAGACCGACGCCACCTGGTACACCCTGCACACGCCGGAGACCGTGCCGCTGCGCGACTGCGCCCGAGGCACAGAGCTGCCGTTCCGCTTCCTCCCCCTGGCCGAGCACCTCGACTCGCTCCGCGACCACGACGCGGTCGTCTTCTGGGGCGACTTCCTCCACACCCGGCACTACCTGGAGCAGGACGCGACGAACCGCCTGCTCGACTTCGGTTTCGCCGAGGACCGAGTGGCCGCCCGCAACCTGCTCAACCGCACCCTGCTGTTCGCGGACCAGCCCGACGAACTCCTCGCGCGCACCCTCAGCTACGGCGGGACGATCCTGCACAACTCCCAGTCCGACTACGAGGACAAGGAGTACGGCCCGCTGTTCTCACGCCTGGTGACGCGAAGCCGCCGCGTCTGGGTGCGTGACCCGCTCTCGGGGGCGAAGATCGCGCATCTGCGCGGGGACCGTACGACCGACCACTTCGGTTCGGACGCGGCGCTGCTGTCCCGCCCGGGCGACCTCGACCACCTCGCGACGACGGAATGGTCCCGGGCGGTCCCGGACGGCGGTGCGATCGGTGTGTTCCTCGGTGCGCGGACGCCGATCCCCGAGTGGCTGCCCGCCTTCTGCCAGGACCTGTCCGAGCGTCTGGGCGCCCCGCTGGAGTGGCTGCCCTGGTTCGACCGGGACGTCCCCGCTCCGGTCGGACACATCGCGCAGCGCCCAGGCCGGCACACCATCGGCGACCTGGTGCGGGTCCTGCCCCGGTACCGCCTGGTCATCACGGACACCTACCACCTGGCCGTCAACGCCTGGGGCGCCGGTACGCCCGCGGTGTGCGTCGGCGCGCCCGAGCCGACCCCCAAGACCCACGACGACTACCTGACGCTGAGCGATGTGAAGAAGCACGTCTTCCACATGGCCTACGACGCGACGGACTTCTACCTGTCCACCCAGGAAGGACACCGGCAGAGCGGCGACCGGCTCGACCGGCTGGTCCAACTCCTCGAGGGCGGCGGCGCCGAGGCCGTGGCGGCGCGCATCCGTGCCCACGCCGACCACTCGGCGACGGCGTTCACCGAGACGCTGGCCTCGGTGCTCGACGCGCCCCGCCCTCCCCTCGGCCCGTGACCGGCAGACCCGTCCGCGTGCTGCTCGCGGAGGACCAGGGCATGCTGCGCGGTGCGCTCGCGCTGCTGCTCGGCATGGAGGACGACTTCGAGGTCGTCGCCCAGGTGGGGGCCGGTGACGCGATCCTGGACGCGGCACTCACCCACCGCCCCGATGTCGCGCTCCTCGACATCGAACTCCCGGGAAAAAGCGGCCTGGACGCCGCCGCCGAACTGCGCGCACGTGTGCCCCACTGCCGCGTGCTGATCCTCACCACGTTCGGCCGGCCCGGCTATCTGCGTCGCGCCCTGGAGGCGGGGGCCACCGGTTTCCTCGTGAAGGACGGCCCCGTGGAGGAACTCGCCGCCGCGATCCGCCGCGTCCTGGCCGGCGAGACGGTCGTCGACCCGGCCCTCGCCACGGCCGCGCTCAGCGCCGGTCCCAACCCCCTCACCGCACGCGAGAGCGACGCCCTCAAGGCCTCCGCGGACGGCGCGACGGTCGCGGACATCGCCGCCCGACTCCACCTCTCGGAGTCCACCGTCCGCAACTACCTCTCCTCCGCTATCGGCAAGACGGGCACCCGCAACCGCACGGAGGCCCTGCGCGAGGCCCGCCGCCAGGGCTGGCTGTGACAACTCAGCCCGACCGGAACAACGCCGTCCACAGGAACCCCTCACCAAAGCACCCGGACTCCTCCGACTCGTCCCGCATCCGCCGCAGTTCGACCTCGGTCAGACCCGAGAAGATCTCCCGCAGCGCCTCGGGCGTGTACGCGAGCCCGCCCCCAAGGCCGTTCGCCGCACGGTAGAAGTCGGTGTCGGACAGCTCCGACCCCATCCCGCCGGCACCGGCCGCGAAACACGTGAGACCGAACAGGCCCCCGGGAGCCAGGACATCGTCCAGCAGGGCCAGATAGCTGATCCGCCGGTGCGGAGGCAGATGGTGGAAGCAGCCGGAGTCGTAGACGAGGTCGTACGGGCCGGTGAGTTCCGTACCGGCGAGCGCGAACGCGTCACCGCAGTGGAACCGTACCCCGCCAACTCCCGCCGCACGGGCCCGTTCCCTGGCCCAGTCGACGGCCGCCGGAGCCAGGTCGACGGCGTCCACCTCGAATCCCCGCTCCGCCAGATACAGCGCGTTGCGCCCCGGGCCGCACCCCAGGTCGAGTGCCCGCCCCGCGCCGACGAGCCCTCCGTCCGCCCAAGACACCAGGCTCTCGTCCGGCTTCGCCGCGAAGAACGGCACCGGCCGGGAGCGGTCGGCGTAGAACCCGTCCCACCAGTCGGCACCCCGCCCCGTCCACCGATCGGCCTCGGGCGCGAACAGCCCGTCGAGCAGTGCGAGTACGTCGTCGACGGTGCGTATGTTCCGGTCCATCCGGCCCCCTTCCAGGTCCGCCAACCGTAGGCCGGGAGACGCCGAAAGGCCAGGTCGGGAGGGCCTCCCGGGCAGGAGCGGGAGGCGCCTGTGCGGCTTGCCGCGCCCCGGTGGCGCCTCCGCCGCCGGACCACTCCATCGCCGGGCCGAAACACCCGCGGCGCGCCTTCCCAGGGTCGCCACACCCCTGTTCCGGACCACGCCGCAGGCCTCTTTTCCGATGGCGGCGGCCCTACCGCTCTTCTGCCGAGCCCGGTCCGGCGGCCCTACCGCCTATCCGCCGTGCGCGGCAGCCAGACCCACATGAGCAGCACGCTCGCCACCAGCACCCCGGTGCCCACCCGGAACGCCAGCGCATACCCCTCCGTCAGTGCCGCCGGTGTCTCGCTGCCCGCCGATCGGGTCGCCGCCAGGGTCGACATGACCGCCAGGCCCAGGGAACCGCCCACCGTGCGGGAGGTGTTGACGAGGTCGGACACCAGTCCGGCCTCCTTGGGCGGCGCGCCGGACGTGGCCACGGAGGCCAGCGGGGTCGCCGCCAGTCCCGCGCCGAGCATCATCAGGACTCCGGGGATGAGGATCGTCGTCGCGTACGCGCCCTCGGGGGTCATCGTCGACTGCCAGGCGAAGCCGGCCACGGCGACCAGCGTGCCCAGCGCCGCCACGTTCCGCGGCCCGAGCCCCCGCATGAGCCGGGGCGCGAGCTTGGAGGCGAAGATGACGGCCAGCGAGCTCGGGACCAGGGCGAGCCCGGCCTCCAGTGGGGTGTAGCCCAGGACGTTCTGCGCGTACAGGGTCATGAAGAACCACATGCAGAACATCGCGGACCCGCACAGGAACATCGCCACGTTCGCCGACGACACCGACCGCAGGCGCAGCAGCCCGAGCGGCATCAGCGGGCTCCGCGTCCGGGCCTCTACGGTGAGGAACAGGGCGATCAGCGCGAGCCCGGCGAGCAGCGGCAGCAGCGTGGCCGTCGCCGTCCAGCCTGCCTCCTCCGTCTGGGAGATGCCGTAGGCCAGCGTGCCGAGCCCGCCCGTCACGAGCAGCGCGCCCGGCAGGTCGAGCCGCCGCCCGTCCCCGGCCCGGCCCTCGGTGAGGAACCACGCGGCCCCGCACAGCACGACCGCGCCCACGGGCACGTTGATCAGCAGCACCCACCGCCACGACAGCGTCTCCACCAGCAGCCCGCCGACCAGGCCGCCCGCCGCGCCGCCGCCGGCGCCGACCGCCGTCCAGGTCCCGACGGCCCGGGCCCGGGCCGCGCCCTCCGGCACCGAGGCGGTGAGGATCGTCAGCGTCGAGGGCGCCAGCACCGCCGCCCCGAGCCCCTGCGCGGCCCGCGCCACCAACAGCTGCCAGTCGTCCTGCGCCAGTCCGCCCGCCAGCGAGGTCAGGGTGAACAGGCCGAGCCCGACGAGGAACATGCGCTTGCGGTCGTAGAGGTCTCCGGCCCGCCCGCCGAGCAGCATGAACCCGGCGAAGGCGATGGCGTAGGCGTTCACCACCCACTGCAGGCCCTGCTCGCTCAGTCCGAGCCCGGTCCGCATGGACGGCAGCGCCACGTTGACGACGGACACGTCCAGCACGACGTGGCGTACGGGGCGTTTCGGCGACTTCGAGCATGGATGTCATGCTCTCAACCACTCCATGCTCCTTGCATCGGGATTTCGACCCAGGGGGGCAACGGCACCCCGGACCTCCTTCCCCAAGAGAAGGTCAAGATTTCGTTAGAGTGCCGAAGCAACGGAATAGTTGCCTACGCATACAAGGTTCACACCCCACGTAATCACGCAACACCCGAACCCCCGGCCTGGAGGCCACCCTCAATGACGCAGACGACGACAGTCCGTCCCGCCGGCAGAGCGCGCGGGGCCGTGGTCCCGGTGCTCGCCTTCGCGGGCATCGTTGTCGCGGTGATGCAGACCCTGCTCGTCCCGGTCATCAAGGATCTGCCGCAACTGCTGGACACCGCCCCCAGCGACGCCACCTGGGTCCTGACCTCGACCCTCCTCTCGGGCGCGGTGGCCACCCCGATCATGGGCCGCCTCGGCGACCTCTACGGCAAGCGGCGTATGCTGATCACGAGCCTGGCGGTCATGGTCGTCGGCGCCCTGGTGAGCGCCTTCACCAGCGACCTGCTGCTCATGATCGCCGGCCGTACGCTCCAGGGCTTCGCGATGGGCGCCATCCCGCTCGGCATCGGCCTGATGCGCGACATGCTGCCCCGGGAGAAGCTCGGCTCGGCCATGGCCCTGATGAGCTCCTCCATAGGCGTCGGCGGCGGCGTCGCCCTGCCCGCCGCCGCCCTGGTCGCGCAGCACAGCGACTGGCACGCCCTGTTCTACGGCGCCGCCGGCCTCGGTGTCCTCGCCATCGTCCTCACCCTGCTCGTCGTGCCCGAGTCGCCGATGCGCGCCGAGGGCTCCTTCGACCTGCCGGGCGCGATCGGCCTCTCCGCCGGTCTCGTGCTCTTCCTGCTGCCGATCACCAAGGGCAGCGACTGGGGCTGGACCTCCGGCACCACGCTCGGCCTGTTCGCCGCCGCCGCGGTCGTCCTGCTCCTGTGGGGCGTGATGGAGCTGCGCGTCAAGGCCCCGCTGGTCGACCTGCGCACCACGGCCCGTCCGGCCGTCCTCTTCACCAACCTCGCCTCGATCATGGTCGGCGTCTCCTTCTACGTCGTCTCCCTGGTCCTGCCCCAGCTGCTCCAGCTGCCGAAGTCCACCGGCTACGGCCTCGGCCAGTCGATGGTCGTCGCGGGTCTGCTCGTCGCGCCGCTCGGCCTGACGATGATGCTCACCGCGCCCGTCTACGCCCGCCTGTCCGCGAAGTACGGACCCAAGGTCACCCTGATCCTCGGCCTGCTGATCATCGCGATCGGCTACGGCGCGGGCCTCGGCCTGATGAGCGCCGCCTGGCAGAGCCTGGTCATCTCGGTCCTGCTGGGCGCGGGCATCGGCCTGGCCTACTCCTCGCTGCCCGCACTGATCGTCGGCGCGGTCCCGGCCTCGGAGACGGGCGCCGCGAACGGCCTCAACACCCTGATGCGTTCCATCGGCACGTCGGTGTCGAGCGCCGTCATCGGCATGGTGCTGGCGAACACCGCGGACAACGTCGGCGGCGTCGAGATCCCGACCATGCACGGCTTCCGGCTCTCCTTCCTGATCGCGACCGGCGCGGTCGCCGTGGGCCTGCTGCTGGCCCTCTTCCTGCCGGGCCGCCGTACGTCGGACAAGCCGCGGCTGCGCGCCAGCAGCGAGGAGGACGCCAACCTGGAGCGCGCCGAAGCGGTGCTGCGCGGCTTCCGCGGCCGCGTCCTGGCGGCGGACGGCACTCCGGTCGCCCGCGCCAAGGTCACGCTGATCGACCGCCGGGGCCGCCAGGCGGGCGCGACGCTCTCAGCGGAGGACGGGGCCTACGCCCTCACCGTCCCGGCCGGCGGCTCCTACGTCGTCGCCGCCCGCGCCACGGGCCACGCCCCGCTCGCCTCGTCCGCGACCCACACGGGCGACGAGCGGCCGGTCGACCTGGACCTGTCGCTGCCGGGCGAGACGGTCTCCGCCTGACCCGCTGCCCACCCGGACCCCCTGTCACTCCCCGGCAGGGGGTCCGGCAGCATGGGCGCCCGGACCGTCGTACGACCGAGAGGAACCCCATGCCCACGGCCCCCGAGCCCGAGATCCTGGCCGCCTTCGAGGCGGCGAAGGGCTTCATGCCCGTGGGTGAGGGCCTGGCCCTGTACGCGGCGGCGGCGGAGGCCGGGCGGCTCGGGCTGCCGCTGCTGGAGGTCGGCACGTACTGCGGCCGCTCCACGGTCCTGCTCGCCGACGCGGCCCGCGAGGCCGGCGTCACCGCGCTGACCGTCGACCACCACCGGGGCAGCGAGGAGCAACAGCCGGGCTGGGAGTACCACGACCCGGAGACGGTCGACCCCGAGCTCGGCCTGATGGACACGCTGCCCACCTTCCGCCGCACACTGCACAAGGCGGGCCTGGAGGAGCACGTGGTCGCCCTGGTCGGCCGGTCCCCGCAGATCGCGGCGATCTGGCAGACCCCTCTCGGCTTCGTCTTCATCGACGGCGGCCACACCGACGAGCACGCCACCGCCGACTACGAGGGCTGGGCCCCGCACGTGGCCGAGGGCGGCCTGCTCGTCATCCACGACGTCTTCCCCGAGCCGGAGGACGAGTTCACCGGCCAGGCCCCCTACCGCGTCTACCTCCGGGCCCTCGCCTCCGGCGCGTTCACCGAGGTCTCGGCGACGGACTCCCTGCGCGTCCTGCGGCGCACCGGCCCCGGCGTCTAGCAAAACGGCTGGGCGGGTGAACTGCGGCCCCTCCACCCCTTCCCGGTCGGCCCACGGGCGGCGTGGCGCGTCGGTGGGCGACCGCCGCTGCCCAAGGATCCGGGCGCGTGGCACACACCTTCGCAGAGCTCGTGGAGAAGCAGCGCGCGGCGGACGAGGCGTACGCCCGCGTGCGGCAACTGCAGGACGCGTACGGTCCGCCCACCCAGACCAAGTGGAGCGCCCAGCAGACCACCACCTGGGAGACCGCCTGGCGCGCCTGGCGCGACCTCGCCCGCGACGTCCAGGCGGCGGTGACCGCGTACGCGAAGCAGGAGGGCACCCCGCGCCAGGAGATCGAGGCACGGGTGAAGGAGGCGGTACGGCACGGTGAGCCCGACGGGAACGAGGAGTAGCCGCCACCCGCCCGGCCGTCCTCGACCCGCTGCCCCCTGCGGACGGCCGCTAGGGTGGCACACGTGTCGTACGTAGGCCCGGACTTCGAACCTCCCCAGCCCCGCCGCCCCCGCCGCGGCCCCCTGACCGTCGCGCTCGCCGCGCTGGTGCCCGGGGCGCTGCTCGGCTGGCTCGTGTACGAGACGGTGGGCGGCTCGGGGGACGACGGCGACTCGGGCCGGGCGACCGTACGGTCCTCCCCGCCCCCCGTGTCCTCCCCGTCGGGCGCGCCCACCGACGACGCCAAGAATCCGAGCGCCTCGCCGTCGCGGAAACCGACGGCGTCCTCGACCTCCGCGCCCGTCCCGGCCTCCGGCCCGCTCAAGGGAAAGGTCGTCGTCATCGACCCCGGGCACAACCCGGAGAACTTCCAGCACGCGTCCGAGATCAACCGCAAGGTGAACATCGGGACGAACTGGAAGGAGTGCGACACCACGGGCACCTCCACCAACGACGGTTACACCGAGGCGAAGTTCACCCTGGACGTGGCGCACCGGATGCGCACGCTCCTCGAAGAGCAGGGCGCCACGGTGAAGCTGACGCAGGACGGCGACCGGCCGTACGGCCCGTGCGTGGACGAGCGGGCCCGGATCGGCAACGAGGCGAAGGCCGACGCCGTGGTCTCGGTCCACGCGGACGGCTCGGGCGCCGGCAACCGCGGCTTCCACGTCATCCTGCCCGGCGCGGTCCACGCGGGCGCCGCAGACACCCGCGCGATCGTCGCCCCCTCCCGCGACCTCGGCGAGCGCGTCGCGGGCCGCTTCGTCGCCGTCACCGGCAGCGCGCCGTCCAACTACATCGGCGACGGCACCGGACTCGTCACGCGTAAGGACCTGGGCGGTCTCAATCTGTCAACGGTTCCCAAGGTGTTCATCGAGTGCGGAAACATGCGCGATAGCAAGGACGCGGCGCTGCTGACCAGCGGCGCGTGGCGGCAGAAGGCGGCGCAAGGGATCTCTGAGGGAATCGTGAGTTTCCTGCGCGGGTAGATCTCGGCGGGCCGTTCCGGGCGGACACCCTGATCGGGCGGACGATAGGGTCCGTTCGTACGATGAGGGGTCACCCCCGCGCTTCACACCGGGGCCTGACGGCGACATGGTGGCAGCGACGCCTCTACCGACGACGAGACGACCTACGAAGGACCTGAAGTGAATATCCGCTCCCTCACTCGAGGCGACGGCGTGGTGATCGGTGCAGCGGTGTTGCTGTTGATCGCGTCGTTTCTCGACCTCTACTCGCTCGATGGTGTCCCTGACAGCGCCGACCTCCCCAGTCTGTGGGCAAGCGGGCCGGTCGTGCTCACTGTCGTTCTCGCGGGGATCATCGGCGCCGCACTCGTCATCGTCGCCCGCAGTCTGCCGCAGGTCCCGAAGATCGCGGGTCTCGACCTGGCCCAGTTCGGCGTCGCCCTCACGGTGTTCGCCGCGTGGAGCGCGCTGGGCAACATCTTCGACCCGGCCGGCGGAGCCAACAACTTCGAAGGCAACACCTCCGACGGTCCCAGCGCCGGCCTCGGCCTGACCCTCGCTCTCGTCGCCACGCTGCTCCTGGCCGCCGCCGCGATCGCCACCCCCCTCGCCCCTGCCCTCAAGGGCGCCCTCATCCCGGCCCCACGCCCCGCCGCTCCGCAGCCCTACGGCGCCCAGCCGCCCGGCGGTTACGGCTACCCGGGCGCCCAGCAGCCGGGTGGCTACGGCCACCCGCAGCCGGGACAGCCCGGGCAGCCGGGTCAGCCGTACGCCGGCCAGCCCCAGCCCCAGCAGGCCCAGGCTCCGCAGCCCCCGGCCGGGGACTTCTCGCCGTTCTGGTTCGCGGTGCCGGTGCCCCGGCCGCTGTTCGCGGAGGACGGCTCGCCGACGCCGATCGCCGAACTCGCCCCGGGCACCTGGTACCTGGCCGTCGACCAGCGCGGCGCGGCCCTGGTCGCCCAGACGCAGGACGGCCGCCGCGGTGTCCTGCAGGACACGTCGGGCATCCAGCGCGGCTGAGCCCTGAACGACGTACGGCCCCTCGCCCTTCCGGGTGGGGGGCCGTTGCCGTACAGTCGTCACCCCATGGCTGACGATCCGTCAGGAGGCAGGCGTGCGGCTCGGTCTCGCCCTCGGTTACTGGGGTCGCGGCCCCTCCCCCGGCCATGTGCCGCTCGCGCAGGAGGCCGAGCGGCTGGGCTACGACTCGGTGTGGACGGCCGAGTCGTGGGGCTCGGACGCGTTCACGCCGCTGGCCTGGATCGCCGCCCACACCTCCACCATCAAGGTGGGCACGGCGGTCGCCCAGATGGCGGCCCGCCCGCCGACCACCACCGCCATGCAGGCGCTCACCCTCGACCATCTGTCCGGCGGGCGCATGATGCTGGGGCTGGGCCTGTCCGGCCCGCAGGTCGTCGAGGGCTGGTACGGCCGCCCGTTCCCGAAGTCGCCACTGACCGCCACCCGCGAGTACGTCGACGTCGTACGGCAGGTGTTGCGGCGCGAGGCGCCGGTCGAGCTGGCCGGCCGTTTCCACGCCCACCCCTACCGGGGCCCGGACGCCACCGGCCTCGGCAAGCCCCTCAAGCCGATCACCCACCCCCTCCGCCCGGACCTGCCGGTCCTGCTCGGCGCGGAAGGGCCGAAGAACGTCGCCCAGACGACCCGGATCGCCGACGGCTGGCTGCCGCTGTACTGGTCGCCGACGCGGCCGGAGGTGTACGGCCCCGCGCTGCGCGACCTTCCCGAAGGCTTCCTCGTCGCCCCCCTGACCCAGGTCCGGCTCTGCGACGACGTCACCGAGGGCCTGTTGCCCGTCAAGGCCATGCTCGGCTTCTACATCGGCGGCATGGGACACGCGGCCCGCAACTTCCACGCCGACCTGATGGCCCGCATGGGGTACGAGGAGGAGGCCCGCCGGATCCAGGAGTTGTTCCTGTCCGGCCGCCGGGAGGAGGCCGTCCTCGCCGTGCCGGACGCCTTCGCCGACGAGATCTCCCTGGTCGGCCCGCGCCAACGCATCGCCGAGCGTCTGGAGTCGTGGCGCAAAGGACCGGTGACCGATCTCCTCGCCCTCGCGCCCGACCCGCACACCCTGCGCGTGCTCGCCGAGCTCAACTCCCGGTGAGCGGTGGCCGGTCACCAGAAGATCGCGATCGCCTCCAGCGTCACCTCGCGGGTGTCCTCCCGCCAGCCGGTCATCTTGCCGAGGCAGCGGGCCGTGAAGGTGCCGGCCGGGATCGAGCGGCGCGCGTTCCCGGGTGCCACGACACGCATGTACACCGGGGGCTGCTCCTCGCCGTACTCGGCCCGCAGCTCGAATCCCTCCGCCACGTCCGGCACGCGGGCGAACACCCCTTTGACCGAGACGAATTCGCCGATGCGGCTCAGGGTCACCGCACGGCCGTCGGCCAGGTTGTCGGCGAGGTTCCGGTTGGGGACGACGGTCAGTGTGGTCAGGTCGGCGTGGACGATGGCGTCGGCCCGGTCGAAGGCCTCCATGACCACGCCGATCACGTTGATCGGTTTGTCCTTGCGCACGAACTTGCGGAACGTCTCCTGGCTGACGTCCCGCTTCAGCCGGAACCGGAACAGCCACGTCAGTACCCGGCTCCAGAAGCCGACACTCGTGTCGACCTTCGTCCGCAGTTCGACGGCCTCCTCCAGCGCGGACCGGTAGTTGCCGAGCTCGTACAGGTCCATCACCGCCTGCTCGTCGAGGTACAGGCAGATGCTGTACGCCGACTGCCAGCGCCGCATGTGCCTGTGCCGCTCCCGGGCATGGCGCACCAGGACCACCGCGAGCACCACCGCGCCGGCGGCCGTCACCAGCCAGGCCGTCATCCACGGCCACCAAAGGCTCCACCACAGTGCGTCAGTGACAGCCACGGATCTCCTTGAAAGCCTCGGAAAGGGACGAGTCGGCGACGTCCACCATGCGTCCACCCGTCCTCACCGCCGCGTGCCGCAGTTCGCCTGCGTCGGCCTCGCCGAAGTGGACGGGGTAGGTATGGACGGCGGCGCGCACGGCGGCGGGCAGCGCCTTGTGACGGCGTACGAACTCCGCGTAGGACAGGCCCCCGTTGTTTTCGCCGTCCGTCATCAGGACGAGTGAGACGGAGCGGTCGGGGTCGGCGGCCAGTGCCCGGGCGGCGGTGCGGTAGCCGTGGTCGAGAGCGGACCATACGGCGGTGGCGTCGCCGTAGCCGCCCCGGGCGACGGTCTCGGCCAGGGCGGTCAGGTCCTTCGGGCCGGTGACGGTGACGGTTTTCTCCTCCAGCACTCGGCCGCCGAACCGGACGACGGTCAGCCGCTCGCCCCGGTAGAAGCGGGTGAACTTGCCGGAGGTGGAGGGGTCCGCGCCGCTGAGTCCGGCGAAGGCCTCGCGCAGGGCGGCCATCCGGGCGCCGCGCATCGAGCCGGAGAAGTCGAGCAGGAAGACCACCTGGCTCGTGGTGCGGCGGTCGGAGTCACCGTAGTCCGCCAACAGGGTTTCCACGACGGCGGGTTGGTCGGGGTAGAAGAGCGCGTTGCCGACCGGTTCGCGCAGCCGCGCGTCCCGGGTGACTGTCGTGTTCACGGGGCGACGCAGAGTGTGCCGCATGATCTGCCGCTGCACCGAGTCGCGCCGCAGCCACTGCGTGACCTTGTCGTACGCGGTCCGGTGGGCCGGGTTCAGCAGGAGCAGCGGGAAGTCCGCCAGGACCATGCCGTCTTCGGGGCGGACGACTTCCAGGCGGTCGTCGAGGCGGTCGGTGGCGTTGAGGGCGAGCAGATCGGACTCGTACGTGATCAGGGCGTTGGCCTCGTCCTGGTGATCGACGTAGGAGTCGACGAGGGCGGGGCCGGTGTCGGCGGTGAGGGTCTGGCCGGAGCGGAAGCCGCGCAGCCGGTCGCAGGAGACGTCCTCGGGACGCAGAGCGGCTCCGGTGCCGGCCGCGGCGGTGGCAACGCCGACGAGGGCGGCGAGCCCGCTGCCGGCGTGCCGGGGGTCGGCCATGCCGAAGCGGACGGTGCCCGTGGCGGCGGCGGCCGCGATGTCCGCCCAGGTGAGCCGGGAGCCGGGCACCCGGGCGCGAAGCTTACGTGCCACGTCCGGCTTCAGGCCGATGACGACGGGGGAGGTCATGGTGGGCGTGCGCTGCCACCCCCGGGTCGCATTCTTGTCGGTGAGACGCAGATAGCGGTCGGACGACAGCCACGCGAGGTCGTACCTGTCGCGGTCCGGGGTCTTCGTCTCGGCGTCGGCCCGGTGATCCAGACGCAGGTCGACGCCGGTCTCGTCCTTCAACTCCCCCAGCAGCGGCGCCAGTACGGCGAGGTCGGGACCGGCGAGCACGCGCAGCCGGACCGTGTCGCCGCCGTCATCGCCCGAGCAGGCGGTGAGCAGGCCGGCGACGAGCGCCAGGCAGAGCGCCAGCAGGCCCGCGCCGCGCCTCACCGGCTGTCCGTCCGGTCCGGGCATTCTCCGACGGTCTCGATCATCTTCTCCAGCAGTGGCAGGCTGGGCAGGACCGCCCGGGTGTCGTCGGAGGAGGTGGTGGGTACGGGGATCTGCCGCTCGGTGAGGAACCGGGTGAGCTCGTCGCTGGTCGCGCCGCCGGTGGCGTTGCGGGCCCGGAAGCCCAGCTCCATGGCGCGGTGCTGGAGTTCGCGGTCCGTGCTGACCAGTTCGCCGAGCCGGGCGCCGTCGCCGGTCAGCGCGACGAGCTGGGGTTCGGTGACGAAGCGTGTGGACGGGTAGAGAAGGACGCGCTCGTCATCGGTCGTGCCCTGCTCTGCCTGGTGCCTGATCTGGTGGGCGAGGAACTGGTGCTCGTAGATCACCGAGATCGGGGCGATGCTGTGCCCGTCGGGGGACAGATACGTTTCGGCGCGTTCGGCGGACGGCGGGCCTTGCTCGACGAGGAGCGGCTTGATCTTCCGGGCGAGTTGCTGGGCCTCGGCCTCGCTGTCCGGCGCGTCGTTCCCGTGCTCGACGAAGGCCACGAGCCCGAGGTAGGTGCCGGCGGAGTTGGACTCGCAGATGTCCGAGGTCTGGGCAAGGATCTTGTTGCCGTTGTGGACGAGGTCGTTGCGGTCGATCTCGTCCCAGCGGTACCCGTCCCGGGCATCGCGCTGGGCCCCCTTCCTCCTGCCGTGCGCGAGATCGAGGAACTTCCGCATGTCGAGCGTGTAGTACATCGGCCAGCCGCCCGAGCCCTGCTGGCGCTTCGCGACGCCTTCCGCCGTGAGCACCTCGGCGTAGTCCCGGTAGGTGGCGAGCACGATGGGGCTGACGAACGGGCGGTACAGCAGCACCGGACGGTTCGCCCGGGCGCGCTCCCGGCTGATCAGATCGGCGGCCGGCTGGCCGGAGGGGAAGACGACGTCGTACCCCTCGTAGTCCTGCTTGGCGATCTCACGCGAGCCCATGTTGGTGATGTGCACGCGGAAGCCGTGCTTCATGAGCAGCCGCTCGACCACGGGGTCCTGGAAGAAGTCCCTCTTCGAGGCCATCTTGGCCTCTATGGTGACCACCTGCCGCAGCGGCAACAGCAGGTTCCCGGAGGTCATGAGCAGGACCAGCCCGATAACCGGGACGGGCAGCGCCAACGCCAGCGTTCTCCGCAGGCGTCGGCGCGGGGGTTTGGTGACGGTCAACCGCGGCTCTTCTGTAGCGGGTCTGTTCGCGGTCACCTGCGTTCTCCCCCCGTGACACCTGCGTTCTCCCCGTGTGACCGGCCAGGATCGTCGGTGATGCGGGTGTACCCCGAACGGCCCTTCCAGGAACGTCCGTTGAACCTACGAGGAAGCGCACGGCGAGAGCCGGTGGGGCGCGGAGCGCACCGGGCCGGGTTTGAACGAGGCCGCACGGGCTACCCGGTTGGCATGTCCCCTCGATATCGCAACGGTGCGAATCAGGCCGGCACGGTCATCGCCGTCGTCGCCGACATCATGGCCCTCATCCTGGGCCTGTGGATTCTGATGTACCTGCTGGACGCCAACCGGGCGAACGACTTCGTCCAGTTCGTCCACGACGCGGCCCGCTGGCTGGCGGGTTGGTCCCACGACCTCTTCACGTTCGACGAGGCCTGGGCCCGAGTGGTCGCCGGCTACGGCCTGGCAGCGGTGGTCTACTTGTTCGTGGGCCACGCCATCGCCAATCGAGTACACCGGCACTGACACCCCAGGGGCGCGGGGCTGTGTCGACATGCGGCTCCGCCGCGTGGGCGCCACAAGCCACACACAACCCGCGCCCCCCCGAGCTCTCAGGCGCAACACTCCGAGTCCAGCCCCACAGGCAGACCCTCGCCGCCGAAGACCCGGCACGTGGCCTCATGGCCACCCAACGCGGCAACGGCCAGAAGCAACGACCCCGCGGTCCACGTGGTCAACTCCCGCGGCCAGATCGCGTCGTCCTCGAAGACATACCCCGTCCAGTACAGCCCGCTCTCCGGATCGCGCAGGTGCTGGATCGACTGCAGCACCTCCAACGCCCGGTCCGACTCCCCCATCGCCCAGAGCGCCAGGGCGAGTTCCGCGGACTCACCCCCCGTCACCCACGGGTTGGGAACCACGCACCGCACGCCCAGCCCCGGGACGACGAACCGGTCCCAGTCCTCCTCGATGCGGGCCTTGGCCTCCGCACCGGTCAGGGCACCGCCGAGCACGGGGTAGTACCAGTCCATCGAGTAACGGTTCTTGTCGAGGAACCGCTCCGGATGCCGACGGATCGCGTGCCGCAGCGCACCCGCCGCCAACTCCCAGTCCGGCTGCGCCTCTTCGCGCTGCTCGGCGATCGCCAGCGCGCAGCGCAGCGCGTGGTGGATGGAGGAGCTGCCGGTCAGCAGGGCGTCCGCCGTGTCCGTGCCGTCGTCATCGCGCCGCCAGCCGATCTGCCCGCCCGGCTGCTGCAAGCGCAGCACGAACTCCACCGCCGCGTACACCGCCGGCCACATCCGCTCCAGGAACGTGTCGTCGCCGGTGGAGAGGTAGTGGTGCCAGACGCCGACGGCTATGTAGGCGACGAAGTTGGTCTCCCGGCCCCGGTCGGTGACGTCGGCGAAGTCCCCGTCCGCGTAGGCCGCGTACCAGGAGCCGTCCTCGTTCTGGTGCCGGGCCAGCCACAGGTAGGCCCGTTCGGCCGCCTCGTGTTCACCGGCCGCGTCGAGGGCCATCGCGGCCTCGACGTGGTCCCACGGGTCGAGGTGGTGGCCCCGGAACCAGGGGATCGCGCCGTCCTCGCGCTGTACCGCGAGGATGCCGGCGACGGTCGCGGCGGCCTGCCCGGCGGTGAGGACCCCGGGCAGGACCAGGTGTTCCGTCCGGGGAGTCGTCACTGGGCGTCCGCCCCGGTGCCGGAGAGGCGCGGCAGGTGCGGCTTGGTCGCGTACGCCACGAAGCTCTTGCCGATCAGCGGGTTCAGCGCCTGCTCCGCGACCCGGGTGGCCAGCGGTTTCTTCATGATGTCCCAGACGAGCAGCTTGTGGTACGCCCGCACGGGCAGCGCCTTGTCGTTGTCGACGCCGAACGCGCACTTCAGCCACCAGTACGGGGAGTGCAGCGCGTGGGCGTGGTGGGTGCCGTACGGCTCCAGGCCGGCCTCGCGGATCTTCTCCAGCAGTTCGTCCGCCTTGTAGATGCGGATGTGGCCGCCCTCGACCTCGTGGTAGGCGTCGGACAGGGTCCAGCAGACCTTCTCGGGGCCGTAGCGCGGGACGGTGACGGCGATGCGCCCGCCGGGCTTGAGCACGCGCACCATCTCGGCGAGGACGCCCTTGTCGTCCGGGATGTGCTCCATCACCTCGGAGACGATGACGACGTCGAAGGACTCGTCGGGGAAGGGCAGTGCGAGGGCGTCGCCCTCCATGGCCGTGGCGGTGGCGCCCTCGGGGGCCTCGCCGGCCTCCTTCATCGCCGCGAACCACTTCGCGACCTCGCGGATCTCCTCGGCGTTCTGGTCCAGCGCCACGACCTGCGCGCCGCGCCGGTAGCACTCGAAGGCGTGCCGGCCGGCACCGCAGCCGAGGTCCAGGACTCGGTCGCCCGGGGCGAGCGGGAACCGGGAGAAGTCGACGGTCAGCACGTGGCCCTGCTTTCGGAGTTGACGCCTTCTACATCTGTGGTGGCCGCGGAGACGGCACCTGCGGGAGCCGCGGAACGGCCGGGGGCCGGGGACGTCGAGCGGTCGCCACCGACCTCCGCACCGCCGGAGGCGCGGGGCGTGGGGCGGCCCTCGGTGTCGCCCTCCGCGCGGGCGATCGCCTCGCGGTAGCGCGCCACCGTCCCCTCCGCCGCCCTGGCCCAGGTGAAGTGCCGCAGGACCCGTTCCCGCCCGGCCGCTCCGAGCCGCGCGCGCAGCTCCGCGTCGTCCAGCAGCCGGACCAGCCCGGCCGCCAGTGCCTGCGAGTCGCCCGGCGGGACCGCGAGGCAGGTCTCCCCGTCCCGGCCGGCGACCTCGGGGATCGCGCCGCCGGTGGTGGCGAGCAGGGGCGTCCCGGTCGCCATGGCCTCGGCGGCCGGCAGTGAGAAGCCCTCGTAGAGCGACGGCACGCACGCGACCTGGGCGGAGCGCACGAGGTCGACGAGTTCCGCGTCGGAGATGCCCTTGACGAACTCGACGGCGCCGTCGAGGCCGTAGCGTTCCATCGCCTGGGCGACGGGTCCCTCGGCCGGGCGCTTGCCGACGACGACGAGGTGGGCGCCGGGGTGCTCGGTGCGCACCTTGGCGAGGGCCTCGACGAGGTGCACCAGGCCCTTCAGCGGGACGTCCGCGCTGGACGTCGTCACGATCCGGCCCGGGACGACCGGCACCGAGGGGTCCGGCGAGAACAGGTCGGTGTCGGCGCCGATGTGGACGACGTGGATGCGGTCCTGGCGGACGCCGAGGTGGTCGACGATCTCCTGCTGGGACGTGCCGGAGACGGTGAGGACGGACGGCAGCCGCCGCGCGACGCGCTTCTGCATGCGCGTGAAGCCGTACCAGCGGCGCACCGAGAGGCGCCGCTTCCAGCCCTCGGCCGCGTCCAGCTCCAACTGCCGGTCGACGGTGATGGGGTGGTGGATCGTGGTCACCAGGGGCGCGCCCACGTCGCCCAGCATCCCGTATCCGAGGGTCTGGTTGTCGTGGACGACGTCGAACTCGCCGCGGCGGGCGCGCAGATGGCGGCGGGCGCGCAGCGAGAACGTCAGGGGTTCGGGGAAGCCGCCGGTCCACATGGTCGCGACTTCGAGCGCGTCGATCCAGTCGCGGTACTCGTCGCGCTTCGGCGTGCGGAAAGGATCCGGCTGGCGGTAGAGGTCGAGGCTGGGCAGCTCGGTGAGGCGCAGCCCGTCGTAGCCCTCGTCGAGCACGGGATACGGCTGTGCACCGATGACCTCGACCCGGTGGCCGAGGCGGACCAGTTCCCGCGAGAGGTGCCGGACGTAGACGCCCTGGCCGCCGCAGAACGGGTTCCCTTTATAGGTGAGGAGCGCGATGTGGAGCGGTCGCAAGCCGTCGGCGGCGGGGTCCTCCGGAGCCCCGGCCTCCCTGGCCTCAGCGGTCACTCTGGGCCCCCTTCTGACTGCTCTGTCCCGCGAGATTACGCCGGGACGCTAATCTAGAACAAGTTTCAGACTTGATCGTTCGGAGGCTCTGAATCTACCGGCAGGTAGGGGCCCTGTGAGCAGTGGATCAGGTGATTCACGCCACGGCCGGCACCGTGCCATGCTGTCTGATCACTCGTCCTCACGGACGGTCACGGAACGGGCCCGACCCATGCCCGCGGAAGCCAAGGTGAGCGCCAAGGTGAACAAGCCGGCCAAGGTGGATGCCAGAGCCACGGCCCCCGGCTCCCCGCCCCTGACGGAGCGGCAGGAGGCCCGCCGTCGCCGCATCCTGCACGCGAGCGCGCAACTGGCCAGCCGGGGCGGCTTCGACGCCGTGCAGATGCGCGAGGTCGCGGAGTCCTCGCAGGTGGCGCTCGGCACGCTGTACCGCTACTTCCCCTCCAAGATCCACCTGCTGGTCGCCACCATGCAGGACCAGCTGGAGCACATGCACGGCACGCTGCGCAAGAAGCCCCCGCAGGGCGAGACGGCGGCCGAGCGGGTCGCGGAGACGCTGATGCGGGCCTTCCGCGCCCTCCAGCGCGAACCGCACCTGGCCGACGCGATGGTCCGGGCCCTCACCTTCGCCGACCGGAGCGTGAGCCCGGAGGTCGACCAGGTCTCGCGGCAGACGACGGCGATCATCCTGGACGCGATGGGGCTGGAACACCCCACTCCGGAGCAGTTGTCGGCGGTCCGGGTCATCGAGCACACCTGGCACTCGGCCCTCATCACCTGGCTGTCGGGCCGTGCCTCCATCGCCCAGGTCAAGATCGACATCGAGACGGTGTGCCGCCTGATCGACCTGACGGCGCCGGGCGTACCCGAATGACCCCCGACGCACAGGAATGACCTACGAGACGGGTTCCCTTCGCCGGCATGGTCCGGATCAGGTCATGGGGGTCGCCTTCCAGCCGCCTGGCCTCTCGGCCCTGCGACCTTCCGGCCTCTCAGCCCTACCGTCGCAGTCGGCACCAGCGGAAGCCGAAGCTTCCTGCCAGAGTCGGCCAACTCCGGTCGGACTCCCTCACTCGTCCCGTAGGCCTAAGTCCAGGCTAGAACTTCTGGCCGCGAAGAAAAGCCCCTGTGCGGAATTTTTTACCTAAATCTCCTGAGTGACCCATATGCCCCCTTTGAGACCCCCGTCGCCGCGACGAAACACCGAGCCGGAAGGAACATGAGAAGGGTAAAGGTGACTTTTCGGGCGGAAGTGAAAGGGCAACCCATGCCGAAGTACCTCTTCAAGGTGAAGCTGACCCCGGACGGACTGAAGGGCCTGCTCCAGGAGGGCGGGAGCGCGCGGCGTGACGTCGTCGGGCGCATGGTCGAGGGCCTCGGGGGCCGGGTCGAGACGATGTACTGGGCCTTCGGCGACGACGACGTCTACGTCACAGCGGAGCTGCCGGGCAACACCTCCGCCGCGGCCATGGGCATGGTCGTCTCGGCGGCGGGCGGGGTCCGCACGAGCACGGTCGTCCTGCTGTCGCCCGAGGAGGTGGACGAGGCCGTCCGGCAGCAGGTGGACTACCGGGCACCCGGCGCCTGACGGACAACCGAACCGGCTGCCCCGCCGACGCCTGAGGGACCCAGGGGCGGCTTGCCCGCCGACACCTCACGGACCCACGGGCGGCTGCCCGCCGACACCTCACGGACCCACGGGCGGCTGCCCCACCGACGCCTCACGGACCCACGGGCGGCTGCCCGCCGACACCTCACGGACCCACGGGCGGCTTGCCCGCCGACGCCTCAGGACCCACGGGCGGCTTGCCCGCCGACGCCTCAGGACCCACGGGCGGCTTGCCCGCCGACGCCTCAGGACCCCCGGGCGGCTTGCCCGCCGGCGTCTGACGGACCCCGGGAGCGGCGGCTGTGACGCCGCCCCTGCTCCTACTCCTCCGGCGGGAACACCGGCTCCCCGCTGTCCCCCAGCGTGATCGTGATCGCCTCCACCGGACAGTTCTCCGCCGCCGCCAGCACCCGCTCGTTCGCGTCCGTGTCCGGGGCGAGAGGATGGGACTGCCGGGCGGAGTCCAGGCGGAAGCCGCCCGGCGCGTGGTGGAGGCACTGGGCGGAGCCGATGCACAGGGAGCGGTCGACCTCCACGTGCCAGCGGTCGCCCATCGCTACGCGTCCGCAGGGAGGTGGATCATCTTGTGCTCCAGGTACTCGCCGTACCCCTCGGGCCCGAACTCCCGCCCCAGGCCCGAGCTCTTGTAGCCGCCGAAGGGGCCCAGCATGTCCAGGCTGAAGGTGTTGACCGAGTAGGTGCCGGTACGGACCTGGCGGGCGATCTCGATGCCGTGCTCGACGTCCGCCGTCCACACGCTGCCGCTCAGCCCGTAGTCGGAGTCGTTGGCGATCTTCACGGCGTCGGACTCGTCGTCGTAGGGCAGCAGGCAGATCACCGGGCCGAAGATCTCCTCGCGGGCGATGCGCATGGAGTTGTCGACGTCGCCGAAGAGGGTCGGCTCGACGTACCAGCCGCGGTCGAGGCCGGCCGGGCGCCCGCCGCCGGTGAGGATCTTGGCGCCCTCCTCCTGCCCGATGCGGATGTAGTCGAGGTTGCGCCGCTGCTGCCGCCTGGCCACCAGCGGGCCCACCTGGGTGGCGGGGTCCAGCGGGTCGCCGACCGTCAGCGCGCCCGCCGCGGCGGCCAGGGCGTCGGCGAACTCGTCGTAGCGGGAGCGCGGGAGGAGGATGCGGGTCTGGGCGACGCAGGCCTGCCCGTTGTTCATCCAGGCCGCGGGGGCGATGCCCGCCACGGCCGTCTCGACGTCCGCGTCGGGCAGGACGACGGCCGCCGACTTGCCGCCCAGTTCGAGCGTGACGCGGGTGAGGTTGCGGGCGGCGACCTCCATCACGCGCTTGCCGGCCGCGACCGACCCGGTGAAGGACACCTTGTCGACGCCGGGGTGCCCGACCAGGTACTCGCTCACCTCCCGGTCCGCGGGCAGGATCGACAGCACGCCCTCCGGCAGCCCGGCCTCCCGCGTGATCTCGCCGAGCAGGTACGCGTCCAGCGGCGACTCCGGCGAGGGCTTGAGCACGGCCGTGCAGCCGGTGAGCAGCGCGGGGGCGAGCTTGGCGGCGGCGACGAACTGCGGGACGTTCCAGGGGACGACGGCGGCGACGACCCCGACGGGCTCGCGCCGGACGAGGATGCGGCCGAGCACGCCGTCGCGCCGCTCCTCGTAGGTGAAGTTCCGCGCGACGGTGATCGCCGAGTCCCAGACCATGACGGCGCCGAGGGCCTGGGCGAGGACGCTCCAGGAGTACGGGGAGCCGTTCTGGGCGGAGATCACGCGGGCGATCTCGTCGTGCCGGGCGGCGATCCCGTCCTTGATCCTGCTCACGACCTCGATCCGCTCGTCGAGGCTCATGCGCGGCCAGGGACCCTCGTCGAAGGCCCGCCGCGCCACTCCCACGGCCCGGTCCACATCCGCCGTCGAGGCGTGCGGGACGCGTCCGATGACCTCTTCTGTGTGCGGCGAGATCACCTCGATGACGTCCGTACCCAGGGGGTCGGTCAACTCCCCGCCGACGAACAGCTGTCCGTGTTCCACGAGATCGGTCATGGCCGCTGCCTTCATATCTGACGGTGTTTCAGGAACTGATACCAGTTCTCGTTATAGTGGGCAATGGCCGTGGAACGGAGGGCGCACATGAAGAGCAGCCAGGACCGCGAGCCCGCACCGGTGGTGCACGATCACGGCGGAGGCGTCCGGTCCCTGCGCGTCCCCATCCCGGACAACCCCCTCGGCCACACGCTGGTGTACGTCGTCGACACCGACCGGGGCCCGGTACTGATCGACACCGGCTGGGACGACCCCGCCTCCTGGGACACCCTCGCGGCCGGCCTCACGGCCTGCGGCACCTCGGCCGACGGGATCCACGGCGTGGTCGTCACCCACCACCACCCGGACCACCACGGCCTGTCCGGCCGGGTCCGCGAGGCCTCGGGCGCCTGGATCGCGATGCACGCGGCGGACACCGCGGTCGTACGGCGCACGCGGGAGGCCCGCCCCGAGCGCTGGTTCTCGTACATGGCGGCCAAGCTCGCCGCCGCCGGCGCCCCTCAGGAGCACATCGCCCCGCTGCGCGCGGCCCGGCCCCGCGCCCTGCCCGGCCTCGCCCCCGCCCTGCCCGACCGCGACATCGTCCCCGGCGAACTCCTCGACCTCCCCGGCCGCCGCCTGCGCGCGATCTGGACCCCCGGCCACACGCCGGGCCACGTCTGCCTCCACCTGGAGGAGACCCACCCCACCCGACTCCCCGGCCACGGCCGCCTGTTCTCCGGCGACCACCTGCTGCCCGAGATCACCCCGCACATCGGCCTCTACGAGGACCCCGACGACACCACCGTCACCGACCCCCTGGGCGACTACCTCGACTCCCTCGAACGCGTCGGCCGCCTCACCCCCGCCGAAGTGCTCCCCGCCCACCAGCACGCGTTCCCCGACGCCGCCGCCCGCGTCCGCGAACTGCTCGCCCACCACGAGGCCCGCCTCACGGACCTGCTGGCCCTCCTCGCCGAGCCGCACACGCCCTGGCAGCTCGCCGAACGCATGGAGTGGAACCGCCCCTGGGCCGACATCCCCCACGGCTCCCGCACCATCGCCGTCTCGGAGGCCGAGTCCCACCTGCGCCGCCTGGTCAAGGCGGGCCGGGCGGAGGCGGTGCCGGGGAGCGATCCGGTGACGTACGTGGCGGTGCAATGAGGTGGCAAACCCGGCGGAGGACAGGCCGCCGGGGTGCTACGAATCCGTCATGGACCGCATGGACCGCATGGACCGCCTCCTCGCCGAACGCGCCTGCGAGCGCCTGCTCATCGACTTCGTCCACCGGCTCGACCTCGGCGACCCCTCCTCCGTGGCCGAGCTGTTCACCGAGGACGGCGTCTGGCAGTGGCCGGAGGACGGACGGCTGGTCAAGGGCCGGGACGCCCTGCGCGCGTACTTCGGCTCCCGCCCCGCCGACCGGCTGTCCCGCCGCATGATGTCCAACGTCCTGGTCACGGTGACGTCCTGGGACGCGGCCACGGCGATCTCGTACTTCACGACGTACCGGGTCGACGGTTACGAGGGAGGCGTCGTCCCGGCCGGGCCGCCGGTTCAGGTCGGGCATTACGAGGACGTGTTCCACAGGGCCGACGGCGCCTGGCTGCTCGCCTCCCGGACGCTGCACCTGCCGTTCGGGGGAGCCACGCCGCAGGCGAACTCCCCTTTGGCATAAGCCAGATGATGTCCGGTCCGGGCCCCTAGGATGAATATGCCGCGGCGCTCACAGGCCCGCGGAGCTGCGTTCCACCGCAAGGAGACATCCCATGGGCACCGAAGAGGCCGCTCGTACGACGTCCGGCAGCGGAGCCCTGGACAGCAGGTCGGCCGGGCCCATGGTGCCGCGGCTGGCGCTGGGCGCCCGGCTCAGGCGACTGCGCGAGGAGCGGGGCATCGGCCGGGCGGACGCCGGGCATGTCATCCGGGCCTCCTCGTCCAAGATCAGCCGGATGGAGGCCGGCCGGCACGGGTTCAAGCTGCGGGACGTCGCCGATCTGCTCACGCTCTACGGCGTCACGGACGAGGCCGAGCGGGCGACCCTGCTGGCGCTGGCCGAGCAGGCCAACACCCCGGCCTGGTGGCAGTACTACAGCGACGTGGTGCCCGCCTGGATGCAGACGTACCTCGGCGCCGAGCAGGCGGCGAGTGTCATCCGCTGCTTCCAGGTCCAGCGCGTTCCCGGGCTGCTCCAGACCGCCGACTACGCACGGGCCTCCCTGCGGCTGGCCCATCCGGACGCCGGTGCGCAGGAGATGGAACGCCGGGTCGCGCTGCGGATGTCCCGCCAGCGGATACTGCACCGGCAGCCGGCGACCCAGTTGTGGGCGGTGATCGACGAGGCGGCGCTGCGCCGCCCGGTGGGCGGCCTCTCCGTCATGCGCGCGCAGCTCAGGTATCTCATAGAGATCTGCCGGCTGCCGCAGGTCACGGTGCAGATCCTGCCGTTCCGCGCCGGCGGCCACGCCGCGGAGGGCGGTCCGGTCACGATCCTGCGCCTGCCCGGCGGTGAGTTGCCCGACGTGGTCTACCTCGAACAGCTCACCACCGCGCTCTATCCCGACCGGCCCGCCGAGATCGAGTGCTACTGGGATGCGATGAACCGGCTGGTGGTCGAAGCCGAGTCGCCGGACGAGACCCCGACCATCCTCCACCGCATCCTTCAGGAGACCTGATCCCGCCGGACCGGGCCGGGTTCAGCGCTTGAGGGCGACGCCGCCGTACTGGTGCACCTCCGCGGGGAGATCCAGGGCCGCGGCGTCGGGGCGCCAGCGCGAGCAGGACGTCACGCCCGGTTCGAGCAGTTCCAGACCGTCGAAGTAGCGGGCGATCTGCTCGGGGCTGCGCAGGATGTACGGGATCGAGCCGCCGTCGTTGTACTGCTGGATGGCCCGGACGTAGTCCTCGCTGGTGTCGGTGCTGTCGTACTGGACGAGGTAGCTGCCGGGAGGCAAGGCGTCCACCAGCTGCCGCACGATCGAGCGTGCCTCGTCATGGTCCTCGATGTGGCCCAGGATGCCCATCAGCATGAGGGCGACGGGCCGGCCGAAGTCCAGCGTCTTGCCGGCTTCCCGGATGATCGTGCCCGGCTCGCGCAGGTCGGCGTCGACGTAGTTGGTGACGCCCTCCGGGGTGCTGGTGAGCAGCGCGCGGGCGTGGGCCAGCACCAGCGGGTCGTTGTCGACGTAGACGATCCGGCTGTCCGGGGCCACCTGCTGGGCGATCTGGTGGGTGTTGTCCACGTTGGGCAGCCCGGTGCCGATGTCCAGGAACTGGCGGATGCCCTCCTCGGCGGCGAGATGGCGGACGGCGCGGGCGAGGAAGTAGCGGGCGGCGCGGGCCCCGGTCTCGATGCCCGGGAAGATCTCGCGGAACGCGTCCCCGGCCACACGGTCGACTTCGTAGTTGTCCTTCCCGCCCAGCCAATAGTTCCAGATCCGTGCCGAGTGCGGCACGGAGGTGTCGATCTTGGGAAGCGGCTCCTGCCCGGAGTTCCCCGCCTGATCACTCATGGACGCTCCTGCGTGTGGTCGTGGAGGCCCACGTTAGCTTGTTCGTCAGCGTGTTCGCCCCTGGGACAGGACCAACTCCTCTGCCTGGCCCAGCAGTTCGACTTCGACCCGGCTCATGGCGGGGTCGGCGGACCGGCGGCGCAGGGCCTCCGTCAAGGCGGGCCGGGTAAGGGGGGACGCGTCGGCGAGGAGGGCGGTCAGCATGATGCGGGCCGGGCTGGAGAGGTGGTCACCGCCGACGGCGGCCTGGGCGAGGATCACGGCGGACGCCGCCCAGTCCAGGGCCGGGTCGCCCTCCTCCGTGTTCGACCAGTCGATGACGCGGGGACCGTCGGGCGTGAGGATCACGTTCTCCGGGTGCAGATCGAGGTGGAGCACCCGGTCCGCCGGGTCGGTGGAGCGCAGGGCGGGGATGGCGTGAAGGTGGCGCAGCAGCCGGGCGAGGACCGAGCCCGCCTCCGTCACGTCCAGCGTGCCCGCCAGGCAGGCCTGGAGCATGGTCGGGCCGGAGAGCCGTTCCATCACCAGGTCGGTGCGCGAACCGGACGGGCGGACGCGGGGCACCGGGTAACCGTGGGCGTGGACGTGCTCCATCACGGCACCTTCCCCCGCCGCGTCTCCCCCGCCCTCCCGCTCACGCCGCAGCACCCAACCCTCCTCGAGCGCGTACACGTCGGCGCGGCGGCCGGAGCCGAGCAGTCGTCCGGGTGGTGGCGGTCCTGTCCTCCCGAAGCTGCCGCGGAAGTGGGCTTGAGCCTGCTCGACGGATTCGGGGTGCACCTGTCGTTTCTCCTGTTCGGCGAGGGCCTGGGGTCAGCTGTCGAGGTCGGCGGACAGCGCGGATTCGCCGGGTACGACGAGTCCTGTCTCGTAAGCCAGGACGACGGCCTGGGCCCGGTCGCGCAGGGACAGCTTGGCGAAGATCCGGGCCACATGGGTCTTCACCGTCGCTTCGCTCAGGGTCAGTTCCCGGGCGAGTTCGGCGTTGGACAGGCCCCTGCCCATGAGTGTCAGCACCTCGCGTTCGCGCGGCGTCAGCACGGCGAGGTCGCGGTGGACGGCGGGGGGTGGCGAGCCCGGAGCGGTCCGTGTGGCGCTGGAGGCGTATCGCTCCACCAGGCGGCGGGTGATCGAGGGAGCGAGCAGCGCGTCACCGGTGTCGACCAGGCGTACGGCGGCTGCGAGATGCGCGGGTGTGACGTCCTTGAGCAAGAAGCCGCTGGCGCCGGCGGCCAGGGCCGCGTAGACGTAGGAGTCGAGGTCGAAGGTGGTCAGCATGATCACTCGGCAGTCCGGGGCCTGGGCGAGGACGCGGCGGGCGGCTTCCAGGCCGTCCATGGTGGGCATGCGGATGTCCATGAGGACGACGTCGGGGCGCAGTCGGCGTACGGCTTTGACGGCCTCGGCTCCGTCCGCGGCTTCGCCGACCACGTTGATGCCGCGTGCGGTCAGGATCAGGCGGAAGCCGGTGCGGACCAGCTCTTGGTCGTCGGCGATCACGACGCGGGGGGCGGAATCGGCGGATGTGGTCATGGCCGGTCCAGTGGGATCCGGGCGCGGACGCGGTAGCCGCCGCCCAGGCGGCGCCGGGCGTCCAGGTCTCCGCCGTAGACGGCGACCCGCTCCCGGAGGCCGAGCAGCCCGCGTCCCGCTCCATGAGCCTGGTCTGCGACCGATCGGCTGCGGGGCCCGGGGACGTCGCCTGACAGGACGCTGGGTCCGCTGTTGAGGACTTCGACGCGCAGGTAGTGCTCCGCGTACCGCACCGTTACCTCGGCTTTCGTTCCGTCGCCGTGTTTGAGGGCGTTGGTCAGCGCCTCCTGGATGATCCGGTAGGCGGTGACGTCGATCCCGGTCGGCAGCGGGCGGGGCTCCCCGGAGATCCGTACCTCCACGGGCAGGCCGGCGAAGGCGATCCGGTCGATCAGCGGGCTGAGCCGGCTCAGGCCGGGCTGTGGTGCCAGGTCCCCGCCGTAGGGTTCGTCGTCGCCGCTCTGCGCGGGGGCGAGCAGGCCGAGCAGGTGCCGCAGCTCGGTCATCGCGGTCCGCCCCGCGCTCTCCACGGCGTTCAGCGCGGCCTCGGCCTCGTCGGGCATGGTGGCCAGCACCTCGCGGGCGGCCCCGGCCTGGACCACCATGAGGCTCACGTTGTGGCTGACGATGTCGTGCAGCTCGGCCGCGATCCTGGCACGCTCGGCGTCGACCGCGGTCCGTGCCGCGCTCTCCCGCTCCCGCTCCAGCAGCCAGCCGCGCTCTTCGATGGCCGCTCGGTGCCGCCGCCGTGCCCGGACGAGCGCCACACTCAGGACGACGACCGCGACGCACGCCGCCGCCCCTGCCGTGACCGGCCAGATCAACCCTGAACTCACCACGCGCACAAGCCTCGCAGCCCGCCATGCCCGTCCGCGTCATGCTCCGGATCCAGTTCCCTACATCCTCAGGATGACCGGCGGGGCCGGTTACATCCGCGGAGGGACGTCGTACCAGCACCGCCGCTTCTAGGTTCGTGCCATGACTACTGATCCGGACAGCTCCCCACAGGTCGTCGTACGACTGGGCGACGTCCACAAGGAGTACGGCGACGCGAAGGCCCTGGACGGCATCCGCTTGGAGATCCGTGCCGGGGAGGCGGTCGCGGTGATGGGGCCCTCCGGGTGCGGCAAGTCCACCCTGCTCAACATGGTCGCCGGCCTGGACCGCCCGACGTCGGGAACGGTGCTGGTCCACGGCCAGGACCTGGGTGCGTTGAACGAGACGGGGCTGGCGCTGTTCCGGCGGCGGCACATCGGCATGATCTTCCAGTTCTTCAACCTGATCGACGACCTGCCCGCACTGGACAACGTCGCGCTGGCCGCCCAGCTGACCGGCACATCCGCCCGGCAGGCCCGCCGTCGGGCGCTGGAACTCCTCGACGAACTGGGCATCGCCGACCGCAAGGACACCTACCCGGCCGCATTGAGCGGAGGTGAGCGACAACGAGTGGCCGTGGCCCGGGCGTTGATGAACCGCCCGGCCCTGCTTCTGGCCGACGAGCCGACGGGCGCGCTGGACAGCCGCTCGGGCGAGCAGGTCATGGACCTGCTGATCGACCTCAACCAGATCGGGCAGACCCTGTTGATCGTCACGCACGACCCGCACTTGGCCACCCGCTGCGCCAGCCGCCTGATCGAGGTCGCCGATGGCCGAGTGGCCCGCGAGAGCGCGCTGGAGCCGACCGCATGAGCGCCGTGTGGAGGGCCTCGCGGGCGGCCGTGAAACGCCGCAGGCTCCAGACGTTCGTCATCGGGCTCGTCGTCCTGTGCTCCACCACGACCATCCTGCTCGGCCTGGCGCTGCTCACCGCGGCATCGGCCCCCTTCGACAAGGCCTTCGACCAGCAGCGCGGCGCGCACACGGTGGCGGCGTTCGACCTGACCAAGACATCGAGAGCGGAGCTGGCGCACACGGCCCGCCGCCCCGGCGTCGAGGCCGCCGCCGGGCCCTTTGGCCAGGCCGTTCTCGACATGCCCGAGGACTGGCTGTGGATGTCGGCCGGTTCCCTCGCCGTCGTGGGCCGGGCCGACCCGGACGGCGCGGTGGACCGCATCCGTCTCCTGGAGGGCCGCTGGGCCACCGCTCCCGGTGAGATCGTCATCAACTGGCCCGTCGACGGCACGCCCGGCCCGGGACGGCTCGGCACCAATCTGAGGGCCCGCGGGGCCCCGACCCTCACCGTCGTCGGCTTCGCCACCAGCATGAGCAAGTCCGCCGGCGCCTGGGTCTCCCCCGAGCAGATGGCCCAACTGCACCCGGCCACCGCCCAGATGCTGTACCGCTTCACGGACAGCGCGACCGATCAGCAGCTGCGTGCCGGACTGACCTCAGCCACCGCCGAAATGCCCGCTGGTTCGCTGACCACCGCGCAGTCCTACCTCACCCTCAAGCGGGCCTTCTCCGCACAGGCCGACGCCTATCTGCCGTTCATGACGCTCTTCGGCGTGCTCGGCCTTCTGGTCTCCGTGCTGATCGTCGGGAATGTCGTCAGCGGGGCGGTCGTCTCCGGACACCGGCACATCGGCGTGCTCAAGTCATTGGGTTTTACGCCGAATCAGGTGCTGGCGGTCTACCTGACGATGGTCTCCGTCCCCGCGGTCATCGGCTGCGCCATCGGCACCCTGATCGGCAACGTGGCGGCCGGCCCCATCCTGCGGGTGGCCTTTTCCGGCGTCGAAACCGGCAGCGCCTCCGTCGGTGTCAGCCGGTGGCCTTCGGTCCTCTGCCTGGTGGGCATGCCCGCCCTCGTCGTTGTGGCCGCCCTGATCCCCGCCGTGCGCGCGCACCGGCTGTCCGCGGCCCAGGCGATCACAGCGGGCAGCGCACCGCGGACCGGACACGGACTGCGCGTCCAGCGCCGACTCGGCGGCACCCGGCTGCCGCGTGCCGTGAGCCTGGGGCTGGGCCAGCCGTTCGCCCGGCCGGGCCGTTCCCTGCTGACCATGGCGGCCATCGTCCTCGGGGTCACCACCGTGACCCTGACCACCGGTCTGACCAGCACCATGGTCGCCTACGGGAACGCCGGCAAGGGCGATGGTTCCGCCCGCGTCGACGTACAGGCCGGCTCACCCGCGAACGGCCAGACCGCTGCGAAGCTGAGCGACCGGCAGACCGAACGACGACTGCGTTCCCTGCCCGGGGCGGATCAGGTGACCGCCCGCGCGCTCACCAAGGTGAGCATCACCGGGTACACGCAACCCGTATTCGCCAACTTCTACCGCGGGGACACCCAGGACCTCGCCTCCGAGATCGTCGAGGGACACTGGCCGACCGGTGCCGGGGAGGCCGCGGCCGGGCCGGCATTCCTCCGTCAGCACGGGCTGGACGTGGGCGACCGGGTCACCATCCGGCTGAACGGCGAGCAGGCACCCCTCACCATCGTGGGTGAGCTCATGGAAGGCAACGCCCAGGCGCTGGACTCCAGTTGGCAGACACTGACGCGAGTCGACCCCACGGCGCAGGCTGCCGAGTACACGGTCCGGCTCACGCGCGGCGCCGATGTCCAGGGCTACATGAAAGCGGTCAAGGCGGCCGATCCGGCTCTCCGTCCCGCACTGCGACGCTCGGACAACACCGCCACCATGACCGTGGTCGGCTTCGCGTCGGTGTTCACCGTGCTGCTGACCGTTGTCGCCGCGCTCGGGGTCTTCAACACCGTCCTGCTCAACATCCGGGAGCGGCGCCGCGACGTGGGCATGCTCAAGTCGATCGGCATGACGCCGCGCCAGGTCATGGCGATGACGGTGTCGTCCGTCGCGGCACTGGGCGCGGTCGGCGGGCTGCTGGGGATTCCCCTGGGGATCGTCGCGCACCGGCTGGTCGTGGACCACGTCGGAGTGGTCTCGTTCCCGGAGTCCATGAAGCAGGTCTGGCACGTACCGCAGCTTGCTGCTCTGGTCCTGGCAGGCGTCGTGATCGCCGTCCTCGGCGCGCTGATCCCGGCGAGGTCCGCAGCGAGGCTCACCATCGCCAAGGTGCTGCACAACGAGTAGCCCCTCTCCCCCTCACGCCCTCTCCGCCCTCCCGGCACCCCCTCGGCCCGTTCCGGGCGTGCGGGTACAGTGAGCAGGTCGTCATCACACCCGTACGGGGGGAAGCCGGTGCAATTCCGGCGCTGACCCGCAACCGTGTACCGCCGCCGAGGTGGTGAGCCGGATCGCCCCGTACGGTTCGTGACCGGCTCACGTGCCCGGCAGAGCGCCGGTGCACGGCACCGTCGAGGTATACGGAGCCGAGCCGCCGGGGGTGCCCCGTGCTGCCCGGCTCCCCGCAGGGAGAGGCACCCGCCGATCATGAACGTCCGCAGCAGCGCCGCGGTCCTGGCCGCCGTCGCCGTGATCGGCGCCGCCACACCGGCAATCGCCGCCCCGTCCCCTTCCCCGTCCCAGGCGTTCCCGTCCGCCCTGTACGGGGGCAAGGACCCGAAGTTCGACGGCGTCTGGCGTCAGTCCCTCGCCCTGCTCGCGCAGCACACCGTGGGGGTGAAGCCCGCGGCGAAGTCCGTGCAGTGGCTGGTGCGCCAGCAGTGCGCGGACGGTTCCTTCGCCCCGTACCGCGCCGATCCCACCGCCGCGTGCGACGCCAAGACCATGGTCGACACGAACCAGACGGCCGCCGCCGTACAGGCCCTCACCGCCCTCGGCGGGCACGACGCCGTCACGGGCAAGGCCGTCTCCTGGCTGAAGAAGGTCCAGAACAAGGACGGCGGCTGGGGCTACACGCCCGGCGGCGCCAGCGACACCAACTCCACGTCCGTCGTCATCGGCGCGCTGATCGCCGCCGGCGAGAAGCCGCAGCAGGTCGAGAAGGGCGGCAAGTCGCCCTACGACGCGCTGCTGACCCTCGCCCTCGGCTGTGACGGCGACGACGCGGGCGCCTTCGCGTTCCAGCCGGACGAGAAGGGCGAACTGGTCGCCAACGCCGACGCCACGGCTGCGGGTGTGCTGGGCGCCCTGGGCAAGGGCATGGTGGTGAAGCCCGGCGAGCAGACCGAGGCCGCGAAGGGCCAAGCCTGCGAGGACGAGAAGACGCCGCAACAGGCCGCGGCCAACGGAACCGCCTACCTCACCAAGGCTCTCGCCAAGAACGGCCACCTCACCTCCCCCACCCCCGGCTCGGACCCCCAGCCCGACTACGGCAACACCGCCGACGCGGTCGTCGCACTCGCCGCGCACGGCGACACCGGGCAGGCCGCGAAGTCCCTGCGCTGGCTGGAGAAGAACTCCGCGCCCTGGGCCTCCCAGAACGGCCCGGCCGCCTACGCCCAGCTGATCTTCGCCGCCCACGCGACCGGCACGAACCCGCGCGACTTCGGCGGCACCGACCTGGTGAAGCAGCTCAACGCGACGGGCCCGGCCCCGCAGACCGCCGGGAAGACCCGAGCGGTGGACGAGAAGAGCGACTCGGACTCGGGCGTCTTCGGCGTCTGGTGGTACGTCGGTGTATGCCTCGTCGCCGGCGTCGGCATCGGCTTCCTCTTCAGCAGCCGCCGGAAGAGGCAGCAGCCGTGATCCGCCGGGCCGTTCTCCTCCTCTTGGCCTCGCTCCTGCTGTGCGCGGGAGCGGGCCAGGCGCAGGCCGCCGGCTACCGGTACTGGTCGTTCTGGGACCGCGACGGCGACCGTTGGGTGTACGCCACCCAGGGCCCGTCCACGGCCCGCCCCTCCGACGGCGACGTCCAGGGCTTCCGCTTCGCGGTGAGCGAGGACTCCGGGGACGCGGCCCGACCGCGCGGCGAGGCCGACTTCAAGACGATCTGCGCCGCAACGCCCGCGCGGGACGGCAAGAAGCGCGTGGCTCTGCTCCTCGACTTCGGCACGGCGACGGACGCCCCGTCCGGCGAGACCCCACCCGCTCCCCGGACGGCCTGCGCGCAGGTCTCCCCCGACGCGACGACGGCCGAGGCCCTGGCAGCAGTGGCCAAGCCGCTGCGCTACGACACGAACGCCCTCCTGTGCGCCATCTCGGGTTATCCGGAGAAGGGTTGCGGAGAGCAGGTGTCCAAGCAGCAGCAGAAGCCGACCGCGGAGAAGAAGAACACCTCGGACGGCGGCCCGTCCCTTGGCTTGGTGGCGGGCATCGCCGTGGTGGCGGTACTGGGCGCGGCAGCAATCTGGCAGGTACGACGGCGTGCGTAGGACGCAGCCCAACCCCCTCCACCCCGGCGCCTGGTGGCTCTGGGCACTAGCCCTCGGCACCGCGGCCACCCGCACCACCAATCCCCTCCTCCTCACCCTCCTCATCACGGTCTCCGCCTACGTCGTAGCCACCCGCCGCCCCGACAGCCCCTGGTCCCGCTCCTACGGCGCCTTCGTCAAACTCGCCCTCGCCGTCCTGCTCATCCGCCTGCTCTTCGCCACGGTCCTCGGCTCCCCCATCCCCGGCACGCACACCCTCCTCACCCTCCCCGAAGTCGGCCTCCCCGCCTGGGCCCAGGGCATCCGCCTCGGCGGCGAGGTCACCGCCGAGGCCCTCACCTTCGCCCTGTACGACGGCCTGAAACTGGCCACCCTGCTCATCTGCGTCGGCGCCGCGAACGCCCTCGCGAACCCCTCCCGCCTGCTCAAGTCCCTCCCCGGCGCCCTCTACGAGATGGGCGTCGCGGTCGTCGTGGCCCTCACCTTCGCGCCCAGCCTCATCGCCGACGTGCAGCGCCTCCGCGCCGCCCGCCGCCTGCGCGGACGCCCGGACAAGGGCCTTAGGGGCCTGCTGCAGGTGGGCCTGCCGGTCCTGGAGGGCGCACTGGAGCGCTCGGTGTCGCTCGCCGCCGCGATGGACGCCCGCGGCTACGGCCGTACCGCCCAGGTCCCCGCCGCCGTCCGCCGCACCACCGCCGCCCTCACCCTCGGCGGCCTGCTCGGCGTGTGCGCCGGAACGTACGGTCTGCTCACCGCCGAGGGCGCCACCTACGGCGTCCCGGTCCTCCTCACCGGCCTCGCCGCCGCCCTCGCGGGTCTCCGGCTCGGCGGACGGCGGTCGCCCCGCACCCGCTACCGCCCCGACCGCTGGGACGTGCGCGCCTGGCTGGTCGTCGCCTCCGGCGTGGCGGTCGCCGCGCTGCTGACGCTCGCCGCCGCCCGCGACCCCGCGGCCCTGCACCCCGGCGTGGTACCGCTCGAGGCCCCCACTCTCCCCCTCTGGCCCGCGGCGGCGATCCTGCTCGGCCTGCTGCCCGCGTTCGTCGCCCCCGATCCCAAGGAGCCGTCGTGATCCGCTTCGAGGATGTGTCCGTGACGTACGACGGTGCCGCCGAACCCACCGTCCAGGGCGTCGACTTCGAGGTCCCGGAGGGTGAACTCGTCCTCCTGGCGGGCCCGTCCGGCGTCGGCAAGTCCACCGTCCTGGGCGCGGTCAGCGGGCTCGTCCCGCACTTCACCGGCGGCACCCTGCGCGGCAGGGTCACCGTCGCCGGCCGCGACACCCGCACCCACAAGCCGCGCGAACTCGCGGACATCGTCGGCACGGTGGGCCAGGATCCCCTCTCCCACTTCGTCACGGACACCGTCGAGGACGAACTCGCCTACGGCATGGAGTCGCTGGGCCTCGCCCCGGACGTGATGCGGCGCCGCGTCGAGGAGACCCTCGACCTGCTCGGGCTGGCCGGTCTGCGCCACCGCCCGATCGCCACGCTCTCCGGCGGCCAGCAGCAGCGCGTCGCGATCGGCTCGGTCCTCACCCCGCACCCGAGCGTCCTCGTCCTGGACGAGCCGACCTCCGCGCTCGACCCGGCCGCCGCCGAGGAGGTCCTGGCGGTCCTCCAGCGCCTCGTGCACGACCTCGGCACGACGGTCCTCCTGGCCGAACACCGCCTGGAACGCGTCATCCAGTACGCCGACCAGGTCGTCCTGCTGCCGGTTCCGGGCACGCCGCCGGTCGTCGGCACTCCGGCCGAGGTGATGGCCGTGTCCCCGGTGTACCCACCGGTGGTGGCCCTGGGCCGCCTGGCGAGTTGGAACCCCCTTCCGCTGACGGTCCGTGACGCACGGAGAAGGGCAGCCCCTCTACGCCAACAGCTCGGCAACGCCCCTCAGGGGCGCGGGGAACTGCGCGATCAACCACGAACAACCCGCACCCGCGAACCGTCCGGACAGCCCACCCCGGTTGGCGCACTCCGCTCCCTCTCGGTCACCCGCGCCCGCATCCAAGCCCTCCGCGACATCGACCTCACCATCACCCCTGGCGAGACCATCGCCCTCATGGGCCGCAACGGCGCCGGAAAATCCACCCTCCTCAACTCCCTGGTCGGCCTCGTCACACCCACCTCGGGATCCGTCCGGGTCGGGGACGCAGTCCCCCACCGCACACGCCCGAAGGACCTCGTCCCCAAAGTCGGCCTCGTGCCACAGGAACCCCGCGACCTCCTCTACGCCGACACCGTCGCCGCCGAGTGCGCCGCGGCCGACCAGGACGCGGACGCAGAACCCGGCACCTGCCGAGCCCTGGTCACCGACCTTCTCCCCGGCGTCACCGACGACACCCACCCCCGGGACCTCTCGGAGGGCCAGCGGCTCGCCCTCGCCCTGGCCGTCGTACTGACCGCCCGGCCCCCGCTGCTCCTGCTCGACGAGCCGACCCGTGGCCTGGACTACGCGGCGAAGGCCCGCCTGGTCGCGGTGCTGCGCACCCTCGCCGCCGAGGGGCACGCCATCGTGCTGGCCACGCACGACGTGGAGCTGGCCGCCGAGATCGCCCACCGGGTCGTCCTGCTCGCCGACGGCGAGGTGATCGCGGACGGCCCGACGGCGGACGTCGTGGTCTCCTCCCCCTCCTTCGCCCCGCAGGTCACCAAGATCCTGGCCCCGCAGCACTGGCTCACGGTCTCCCAGGTCCGCGCGGCCCTCCAGCCCGGGACCACCTCGTGAACACTCAGCGCCAGGCCCGGGCCGTCCGCCTCGGCCCCCGCTCCGTCACCGCCCTGGCCCTCGTCAGCGCGGTCGGCGTCATCGGCTTCGGCTGGCCGTTCCTGACCCCGCCCACCTCACGGCTCAGCGCGCACGCGCAGGACGCGCCCTGGCTCTTCGCGGGCCTGCTGGTGCTGCTCGTGGCGGTGGTGGCCGCGGCGATCTCGGAGTCCGGTCTCGGCCCGAAGGCGGTCGCGATGCTCGGCGTGCTGGCCGCGACGGGGGCGGCCCTGCGGCCGATCGGCGCCGGTACGGCCGGTATCGAGCCGATGTTCTTCCTGATGGTGCTGAGCGGACGGGTCCTCGGCCCGGGGTTCGGGTTCGTCCTCGGCTCGGTGACGATGTTCGCGTCCGCGCTGCTCACGGGCGGGGTGGGCCCGTGGCTGCCGTTCCAGATGCTGGCGATGGGCTGGTTCGCGATGGGCGCGGGCCTGCTGCCGGGCCCGGACCGGCTGCGCGGCCGGGCGGAGCTCGTGCTGCTCGCGGTCTACGGCTTCCTCGCCGCCTTCGTCTACGGCACGGTCATGAACCTGGCCGGCTGGCCCTTCATGAGCGCCCTCGCGTCCAACGTCGGCTTCGACCCGCACGCGGCGGTCGCCACCAACCTGGCCCGTTTCCTCGCGTACTGCCTGGCCACCTCGCTGGGCTGGGACCTGGGCCGGGCCGTCGTCACGGTCGTGCTGACGCTCACGCTCGGCCCCGCGGTCCTGCGGGCGCTGCGCCGCGCCACCCGCCGGGCGGCCTTCGAGACGCCGGTCACGTTCGACGCGCCCCGGACGTGAAGCCCCCCACATGACCCCCGTCACCTACGAAGCGGGACCGTAGGAACAGCCCCCGGTCACAGGGCGGACCTTCCGCACATATGCGGCCACACCTAGTAAACGGCTTCCTTGCGGGCACTCAGCGCGCCTGTTTCTCTGGCCAGGCCCACCCCAAGACCGAAGGCGGCGGCCCCCTGATCCCCGGGGCCGTCGCCTTCGCCCTTCTCCGCGTCCTCTACTTGCTCTGGAGCTTCCCCAGCGGCTCCGGGTCCTCCTCCAGCGCGGCGGCCGCCGCCTTCCAGCTCGTGTCCCCGGGGTAGAGGGCGCTGCGCAGGTAGGCGGTGGTGAGGCGCTGGAGCAGTGCGACGCGTGCGGGACTCTCGTCGGTCGTCTCCGCCACCTCGTAGCCGGGGATGCCCCCGAGCGAGTGCTCCGCCCCGAACAGCGTGAGCAGGCTCTTGTGTCCCGGGCTGTAGGTGTAGGGGTCGGTGAACCAGTCGGGTCCGCGCGTGGTCAGCGCGGAGTCGTCACGGTCCCCGGCGACGATGAGCGCCGGCGTGGTCATGGTGTCGAAGGACGGCCTCATGAAGGGCAGGTGCTCGACGGCGAACGGGGTCAGGTCGTCGCCCAGGCCGGCCATGGCGAGCAGCACGCCCGCCTTCACACGGGGGTCGGACATGTCCTCGCCGGGAACTCCGTCGGAGTCGAGGACGCGCGCGCCCAGCAGCGTGCCCGCCGTCTGGGCTCCCCAGGAGTGACCGGCCACGGCGATACGGTCGCGGTCGAGGCGTCCGGCGAGGCCCGGTACGGAGGCTTCGAGAATGTCGAGTCCGTCCAGCACACGCGTGAGGTCCTCGACACGGAAGCGCCAGATCCGCGGCGTGCGGGGGTCCTCCGGTGGCAGACCCAGCGTCCTGGAGTCCAGGTGGGTGGGCTGCACCACCACGAAGCCCTGCGCGGCCCAGAAGTCGGCCAGCGGGGCGTAGCCGTTCATTGACCAGCCGAAGCCGTGCGAGAAGACGACCACGGACAGATCGCCGCCGGTGGCTGGGGCGGACACGCGGACCTGGAGGTCCTCACCGCGGCCCGGGGCGGACAGCACCACCGGCTTCGCGGAGATCACCATGGTCGAGTCGGGCAGGGAAGTGCCGGGCATGGGAGTGCCCTCCGATCAGGTCTGCCATCATGAAGGAAACGGAACGCCGTTCCGATTACATCCCTCACGATACGGAACACCGTTCCGCTTTACAACCGCGCGCAACCGCACGCACAGCACGCAACCGCACGGAAGGACGACACGGTGAACGACAGCGGCCAGAGCGCCGGAAGCCCGGCCCGGTCCAAGCGCAAGGACGCCCGGCGCAACCAGCAGGCCCTGCTGGACGCGGCCGCCGAGGTCTTCGTCAGCTCGGGCGTGGACGCGCCGGTACGGGACATCGCGACCAAGGCCGGCGTCGGAGTGGGCACGATCTACCGCCACTTCCCCACCCGGGCGGACCTCGTCATCGCCGTCTACCGCCACCAGGTCGACGCCTGTGCCGAAGCCGGCCCGACCCTGCTGGCGGCTGGCCCGACGCCCCATGCCGCCCTGGTGCGGTGGGTCGATCTCTTCGTCGACTTCCTGGTCACCAAGCACGGCCTGGCCACCGCGATGCAGGGGGACAGCACCTGCTTCGGGCCGCTGCACACCTACTTCCTCGACCGCCTCCTGCCGGTGTGCACCCAACTGCTCGACGCCGCCGCCGATTCCGGCGAGATCCGCTCCGACCTCGACGCGTACCAATTCATGCGCGGCATCGGAAACCTCTGCGTCGGTGCCGACACCGACCCCCGCTACGACGCGCGCCGACTGGTCGCGCTCCTCGTCGCGGGACTACGCCAACCGCAGTGACGGCTACTGGGCCCGAACCCGGAGTTCCTTCACCCCGTTGATCCACGCCGACCTCAATCGCCGCGGATCCTCGACCAGTTGGAGCCCCGGCATGGCGTCGGCGATCGCGTTGAAGATGAGGTCGATCTCCAGCACGGCGAGGGACTTGCCCAGGCAGTAGTGCGGGCCGCCGCCTCCGAAACCGAGGTGGGGGTTGGGGTCGCGCGTGATGTCGAAGGCGTCCGGCTCGTCGAAGACCTCGGGGTCGTGGTTGGCGGAGGCGTAGAACAGCCCCACCCGATCGCCCTTGCGGATGAGCTTGCCGCCCAGTTCGGTGTCCTGGGTGGCGGTGCGCTGGAAGGCGGCGACCGGGGTCGCCCAGCGCACGATCTCCTCCGCCGTCGTCGACGGCCGCTCCCTCTTGTACAGCTCCCACTGGTCGGGGTGGGTGAGGAAGGCGTGCATGCCGTGGGTGATGGCGTTGCGGGTGGTCTCGTTGCCCGCGACGGCCAGCATCAGCACGAAGAAGCCGAACTCGTCCGAGTTGAGGTTGCCCTGGTCCTCCGCCGCCACCAACTGCGTGACGATGTCGTGGGCGGGACACTGCTTGCGTTCGGCGGCCATGTTCATCGCGTAGGCGATGATCTCCGTGGCCGACTCGGCACCGACCTCCTCGGTGATGGCGTACTCGGGATCGTCGTAGGCGATCATCTTGTTGGACCAGTCGAAGATCTTGTCCCGGTCCTCCTGCGGCACGCCCATCAGCTCGGCGATCGCCTGGAGGGGCAGTTCGCAGGCGACCTGGGTGACGAAGTCGAACGGGCCGGTGTGCGCGCGGGCGTTCGTCACGATCGCCCGGGCACGGGCCCGCAGCCGCTCCTCCAGCGCGCGGATCGCCCGGGGCGTGAACCCGCGCTGCACGATCTGCCGGACCCGCGTGTGCTCCGGCGGGTCCATGTTCAGCAGGATGAACCGCTGCGCGTCGATGGAGTCGCGGTCGATGTGTTCGTTGAAGCGGATGATCGCCGTGTTGAGGTACGACGAGAACAACTCAGGGTGCGTGGAGACGTACTTGACGTCGGCGTGCCGGGTGATCGCCCAGTACCCCTCGTCCTGGAAGCCGGCGAGACCCGCCGGCTGCGGCACCCAGCAGACCGGCTCCACCCGGCGCAGCTCGGCGAACTCCGGCAGGGGCACGCGGCTGTGCAGCAGGTCGGGGTCGGTGAAGTCGAACCCGTCGGGCAGCGCGGGACAGGACATGGGCGGCTCCCACCACTCGTACCGACTCTGAGTCTGACGGCCCATCAGCTGTGCGGAGTTGCGGTGACGGTATTAACGGGTTCTACAAGTAGCAAGAGGCACGGACCCCCCAATTACCCGCACAACCCTTGCGGTGAGCAAGTGACCCTCAGCACACTGCAGGCAGAACTAGAACGCGTACTAGTTCCGCGTAGCCTCCCGGAGAGGACCCGCACCCATGGCTGCCGAACCCGTGATCGTCGAAGCCGTACGCACCCCCATCGGCAAGCGCGGCGGCGCGCTCGCCAACCTGCACCCCGCCTACCTCCTGGGCGAGACCTACCGCGAGCTCCTCGGCCGCACCGGCATCCCGGCCGACTGCGTCGAGCAGATCGTCGGCGGTACGGTCACCCACGCCGGCGAGCAGTCCATGAACCCCGCGCGCACGGCCTGGCTCACGATGGGGCTCCCCTACGAGACGGCCGCGACGACCGTCGACGCGCAGTGCGGGTCCTCCCAGCAGGCCTCCCACATGCTGGCCAACATGGTCGCCACGGGTGTGATCGACGTCGGCATCTCCTGCGGCGTGGAGTCGATGTCCCGGGTGCCGCTCGGGTCGGGCTCGAAGCACGGGCCGGGCAAGCCGTTCCCCGACGAGTGGAACGTCGACCTGCCGAACCAGTTCGAGGCCGCCGAGCGCATCGCCCGGCACCGTGGCCTGACCCGGGAGAACGTCGACGCCCTGGGCCTCGCCTCCCAGGAGCGGGCTGCCCACGCCTGGGCGGAGGAGCGCTTCAAACGAGAGACGTTCGCGGTCCAGGTCCCCACGACCGAGGAGGAGCAGCACGCCGGGCAGGGCATGTGGCGTCTGGTCGACAAGGACGAGGGGCTGCGCGACACGACGGCGGAAGGGCTGGCGGCGCTGAAGCCGATCATGCCGACGGCGGTCCATACGGCCGGCAACTCGTCGCAGATCTCCGACGGGGCGGCGGCGATCATGTGGGCGTCGAAGCGGATGGCTCGTGCCCTGAAGCTGCGGCCCCGGGCCCGGATCGTGGCCCAGGCCCTGGTGGGCGCCGACCCCCACTTCCACCTCGACGGGCCGATCGACGCGACCAGGGCCGTGCTCGGCAAGGCCGGGATGTCCCTGAAGGACATCGACCTCGTGGAGATCAACGAGGCGTTCGCGTCGGTCGTACTGAGCTGGACACAGGTCTTCGAGCAGGACCTGGAGAAGGTGAACGTGAACGGCGGCGCGATCGCGCTCGGGCACCCGGTGGGGGCCACCGGGGCCCGGCTCATCACGACGGCACTTCATGAACTGGAGCGCGCGGACAAGGAGTTCGCGCTGATCACGATGTGCGCGGGCGGCGGCTTGGCCACCGGCACGATCATTCAGCGGTTGTAGTCGTCGTCCAGTTGATGAAGGTGGTGAACGTGGCGGGGTCGAGGGTGAGGATCGGCCCCGCCGGGTTCTTGGAGTCGCGTATGGCGATGGTGGTGTGGGGGGTTTCGGCGACTTCGAGGCACTCGCCGCCTTGATCGCCGCTGTGCGTGGACGCACGCCAGGCCAGGGCCCCGATCGGCGCGCATTCGACGCAGTTGCCGCCCTGGTCGCTGCTGTAGCTGGACTTACGCCACTGGATCCCCGTCGGAAGCGCGTTGCTCTCCATAGCGTTCCTCCATTACACGCCGGATCAGCTCCGCCGAGTCCCTGAGGGAGAGCGCGGCGGCTTGGAGGTGATCGTAACGGAGCGAGCAGTCCTTGACGGTGTCCGGGTTGGCCGTGGGATGCGCGCTGCCGTAACCCTCCGTATAAACAATGGCCGGGTCACTCGCGAAGCGGTAGAGGTCGAATGAGCCTGTCAGCCCCGCGTGCGCTCCAGCCGAGAACGGCAGGATCTGGACGTTGGTCCGGGGGCTACCCTCGAACGACAACAGGTGGGCCAGTTGCTCCCGCATGGTCTTGGGCTCACCGATCGCCTGGTACAGAGCGGCTTCGCTGAGGATCACCCAGAAGACAGGCGGTTCATTCTTCTCGAAGATGCGCTGCCGGGCCAGGCGAACGGCAACGCGGTCGTCGAGGTCCGTCTGATCGATCCGGCCGAGCACGGCGCGGGCGTAGGCATTGGCCTGAAGGAGACCATGGATCATCTGCGGTTCGAAGGAGTAGATCTCGGTGGCCCGCGCCTGAAGTTCCGCCACCTGCTGGAACCAGGCCGGGAGCCGACTCCGCAGCACGAGTTCGACCAGCCGGGAGAACAGGCCGTCCGTGCCCAGCGCCGCATCCGCCCGTTCACTGAACTCCGGCGTGGGAACCTTCCGCGCTGTCTCGATCTGGCCCACCAACGAGCCGGTGTAGTTGAGGATTCCTCCGAGCTGCTTCAGCGTCAGTCCCGCCGCCTCCCTGCGCCTGCGCAGCTCGTAGCCGTAGTAATCGAGCGGAGAAGCACCCGGGTCAAGGGCGTTGATGTTGGTCACGCAGAGCCCCTCTCACGCAACTCGGTCCACCACCGGACCGGTTGTATCCGTTCCGTAGCCCAGCGTAGTCACGGCACGTCAGGCTCGTCCCGTGAACGAATACATTCCCGCCCAGTACTCGATGCGCCTCACCGTCGGTGAACACGCCCCCCGCCACGTCCGCCGTATCGTCCGCTCCTTCCTCGAACAGTGGCGCATGCCCGAGCTGTCGGAGGCCGTCGAGCTGGGCGTGACCGAGTTGCTGGCGAACGTCGTGCAGCACGTCCCGGACCGCCGCTGCGCGCTGCTGTTGCTGCGGCAGCCGGCCGGGGTACGGGTCGAGGTGACGGACGGCAGTGATCAACTGCCCCTCTCACCCTCCCACCTGGACCCGGAGGCGGAGGGCGGCCGGGGGCTGCTCCTGCTCGACGCGATGGCCGACAAGTGGGGCGTGTCGCCGTGGCGCGGGGGCGGGAAGACCGTGTGGTTCGAATGCGGGGCGACGACCGAGCGAGCTGCGACCGGGCAACAGGTCTGACTGGTACGGGGCCGTCAACAGAAGGGAGCGCCCGGTGCGTTGGCCCAGAAGGAAAGGAACGACCAGGTCTGGGCTCCGATGCGACCGTCGACGACGATGTCGGCACACCGCTGGAAGTCCTCTGTCGCGGATTGCGTGACTCGGCCGAAGTCTCCGTCCTCGTCCAGGCCGGCGCCGATCGCCTGATTCAGGTAGCACTGGGCTTGTTGGACCGCTGCCCCGGATGACCCCAGGTGGAGGCTCGGTCGACTATCGGTGTAGTTGCATACGTCGACCGGTCCCTGGGCCACGAGGGTTGCTGGATGATTCAACGTGTGTGCGGCCCGGGCAGTGGTCACCACGTTCGTCGTGGAAGTGGTCGAAGTGCCATGCGATGCCGCTACAGCTGGTGCCGCCGCGAGGGAAATTGGAAAAACCAGGGCCGCTACGGTGGTGAGCACACGTCGCATCCCGATCACCTCCAGAGAGGGTGCCCTTTTCTCATCGTGCGCGCCCCGCACCCGGGTTGCATCTCGGGAAGGACTGCTTCCTAACAGGTCAACTACGTACGGGCTTTCGGGTCGATGTGCGTTCACGCTCGGTCGCCGCCGCCGTGGCGGCCCGGGGGCCGGACAGCAGATAGGTGAGGGCGAAGCCCGCCCCGACCACCACCGCTCCCCCGGCCGCGTCCAGCACCCAGTGGTTCCCGGTCGCCACGATCGCGGACAGGGTGAACAGCGGGTGCAGCGCCCCCAGGGCCTTGATCCACCAGCGGCGTGCCAGGACGGCGATGACGACGCCGCACCACAGCGACCAGCCGAAGTGCAGGGACGGCATCGCCGCGTACTGGTTGGTCAGGGACGTGAGCGTGCCGTAGTCGGGCTGGGAGAAGTCCTGGACGCCGTGGACGGTGTCGACGAAGCCAAGTGTCGGCATCAGGCGGGGCGGGGCCAGCGGGTAGAGCCAGAAGCCGATCAGGGCGAGCAGCGTGGTGAAGCCCAGGGCGGAGCGGGCCCAGCGGTAGTCGGCGGGGCGGCGCCAGTACAGGACGGCGAGGACGGTCAGCGGGGCGATGAAGTGCAGCGACACGTAGTAGAAGTCGCAGAAGTCCCGCAGCCAGCCGATCGTGACGACGGTGTGGTTGGCCCAGTGCTCGACGTCGATGTGCAGGGCACGTTCCAGGCCGAGGATCTGCCGGCCGTTCTCCTCGGCCTCGGCCCGGCCGGCCGAGTTGCTGCCGCCGGTCGCGGCGAGCCGGACCTGGGCGTAGGCGGCGTAGGTGACCCGCAGGAGGAGGAGTTCCAGGAGGAGGTTCGGTCGGGTGAGGACCCGGCGCAGGAAGGGCGCCAGCGGGACGCGCCGGAAGCGGGCCGGGGCGGCGGGGGCGTACTCGGGCGGGAGCGGCGCCCGGTAGTGCGGGGAGGTGCGGGAGAGGAACGGCACGGCCGTGGCGGCGGCGAGGGCGGCGAGCAGGACCAGGTTGGTGCCCAGCGGGTCCAGCGCCCGCATCTCCGGCAGCAGCATCCTGGTCGGCAGGGTCATGACCAGGACGACGGCGACCGGCCAGACGTACCGGTCACCGGCGCGTCTGCCGGCCCGGCCGGTGACCGCGAGCAGCACCCACAGCAGCTGGTGCTGCCAGGCCGTGGGCGAGACGACGATCGCGGCGCAGCCGGTGATCGCCACGGCCAGGAGGAGCTGGCCGTCGTCGACGTACCGCACGGCGCGGCGCAGGGCCAGGACGGCGGCGGCCGCGCCGAGCGTCAGGAAGAGCGCGATCTCCGGGGGGCCGGTCAGGCCGAGCCGGAGCAGGGCGCCGTGCAGGGACTGGTTGGCGAGGTCGTCGGCCGGGCCGCCGAGGCCGACGCCCGCCAGGTGGTGGACCCAGTAGCGGTGGGAGTCGTGCGGCATCGCCGCCCAGGCCAGCGCGGTGCAGGCGGCGAAGGTGACGCCGGTGGACAGCGCGGCGCGCCTGCGGCCTGTGCACCACAGCAGGGGCGTGAAGAGCAGCAGGGTGGGCTGGAGCGCCGCCGCGACGCCGATCAGCAGGCCGCTGGTGCGCTGACCGTGGGCGGCGAAACAGCCCAGCAGGACGAGCAGGACCGGGATGATGCTGGTCTGGCCGAGCCACAGCGTGTTGCGGACCGGCAGGGACAGCATGAGCAGGCTGATGGCGACGGGGGCGGCCAGCAGGGCCGTGCGGCGGCCGATGGGCTGGGGCAGGGCGCGGGCGGCGACCAGGCCGAGGGCGACGACCAGCAGCAGCGTGCCGAAGGTCCAGCCCCAGCCGAGGGCCTGTTCGGCCGCTCGGGTGAGGGGCTTGAGGACGAGGCCGTTGAAGGGGGTGCCGGTGAAGCGGGTCGAGTCGTAGAGCGAGCCGTTCACGTGCAGGACGCCGTTCGGCCCGACCCAGGTCTCCAGATCCGTCAGCCGCTCGCCGCGCGGGGTGCCGAGCACGACGGTGACCTGCCGTGCAGCGAGGGCGGCGACGATCAGCCACAGCGCGAGACAGGCCATGCGCAGAGGTGCGCGGGTGGGTGTGCGGGTCCTGCCGACGGATGTCGCTCCGAAGGCTTCCGCCGGTCGCCCGCTGCGCTCCGCATTCGCCACGCCTCGTCGACCTTCTACCCGGTATGCCCCCCTTCGTCCGGTTGACGATAGTGCGCGAGACACGTGGTTGCCTCTCGCGACGCGAGAAGGATCACATCAAGATCTCGCGGGAACCGCTCCCAGCCGGGCATACGTGCCTGCATAGCCGGTGTTTAGATGCATCCTGCAACGAAAGGTGCACCGCCCGTAAAGGGATTTTCTTCGCCTATCGTCGCTTTTCGGCCCGTACGACAGCGCCGCCGCGCGGACCGCGTCCCTGTCCCCGTCGAAAGGTAGGCGAGCGAGTCTTGTCGACTGTCTCAGTCGTCGCTCCCGCGTCCGGCCTGAAGAGCCGCGCAGCGAAATCCCCCGACACCACCGTCACCGACCCCGCGCTCGTCAAGCGCGCCGTGAAGGCGGCGGCGCTGGGCAACGCGATGGAATGGTTCGACTTCGGTGTCTACAGCTACATCGCGGTCACGCTGGGCAAGGTCTTCTTCCCCTCGGGCAACCCCACCGCACAGCTGCTCTCCACGTTCGGCGCCTTCGCCGCGGCCTTCCTGGTCCGCCCCCTCGGCGGCATGGTCTTCGGCCCGCTCGGCGACCGCGTCGGCCGCCAGAAGGTCCTCGCGCTCACCATGATCATGATGGCCGCGGGCACCTTCGCGATCGGTCTGATCCCGTCGTACGCGACGATCGGTGTCGGCGCGCCGATCCTGCTCCTGGTGGCCCGCCTCGTGCAGGGCTTCTCCACCGGCGGTGAGTACGCGGGTGCCTCCACCTTCATCGCCGAGTACGCCCCCGACAAGCGGCGCGGCTTCCTCGGCAGCTGGCTGGAGTTCGGCACCCTCGCCGGCTACATCGGCGGCGCGGGCCTGGTCACGGTGATGACGGCCCTGCTCTCCGCCGACGACCTGACCTCCTGGGGCTGGCGCATCCCCTTCCTGATCGCGGGTCCGATGGGCATCATCGGCCTCTACCTGCGGCTGCGCCTGGAGGAGACCCCGGCGTTCGCGGCCGAGGTCGAGAAGGCCGAGACCCACCGCCCCAAGGTGCCGCTGCGCGAGATGATCACCGGCCAGTGGCGCGCGCTGCTGCTCTGCGTCGGCCTGGTGCTGGTCTTCAACGTCACCGACTACATGCTGCTGTCGTACATGCCGAGCTACCTGACCGGTCAGCTCCACTACGACGAGACGCACGGCCTGCTCGTCGTGCTCGGCGTGATGGCCCTGATGATGATCGTCCAGCCGTTCGCCGGCGCGCTGACCGACCGGGTCGGCCGCCGCCCGGTGATCGCCACCGGCTGCGCGGGCTTCCTGCTGCTGTCCGTCCCGGCTCTGCTGCTGATCCGTGAGGGCAGCCTGCTCGCGGTCGCCCTCGGCATGGGCGCCCTCGGCCTGCTGCTGGTCTGCTTCACGGCGGCCATGCCCTCGGCGCTCCCGGCGCTGTTCCCGACGAAGGTCCGCTACGGCTCCCTGTCCATCGGCTTCAACGTCTCCGTGTCCCTGTTCGGCGGTACGACGCCGCTGGTGGTCACGGCCCTGATCGGCGCCACCGGGAACATGATGATGCCCGCGTACTACATGATGGCCGCGGCCGTCATCGGCGGTTTCGCGGTGTGGCGCATGGCGGAGTCGGCCGGGCGCCCGCTGCCGGGTTCGGCACCGTCCGTGGCCGGCTGAGACACGCCGGGGGAAATCCCCCTGACAGTGCACCGGTGCACCACGTATCTTCGTCACGCCAGTAGTTAGGGATGCTAACTATGCGTACGAAAGGTAGAGGTGCATGAGCGAGTCGCACGTCTGGGACGAGGTCGACGCCTACTTCACCGCCCGCCTCGCCCCTGACGACGAAGCCCTGGCGGCCGCCCTGCGCGACAGCGACGCCGCCGGGCTTCCCCACATCAACGTCTCCGGCAACCAGGGCAAGCTCCTCCAGCTCCTGGCCCAGATCCAGGGCGCCCGCCACATCCTGGAGATCGGCACGCTCGGCGGCTACAGCACCATCTGGCTGGGCCGCGCCCTGCCCGCCGACGGACGGCTGGTCTCCCTGGAGTACGACCCCAAGCACGCCGAGGTCGCCGTCCGCAACATCGCCCGCGCCGGCCTGGACAAGCTCGTCGAGGTCCGGGTCGGCCCGGCCCTGGAGTCCCTGCCCAAGCTGGCCGACGAGAACCCGCCCCCCTTCGACCTGGTCTTCATCGACGCCGACAAGGCCAACAACCCGCACTACGTGGAGTGGGCCCTGAAGCTCACCAGCACGGGCAGCCTGATCGTCCTCGACAACGTCGTCCGCGGCGGCCGCGTCACCGACGCGGCGAGCACGGCACCGGACGTGACGGGCACCCGCGCCGCGATCGAACTGATCGGCAGCCACCCGAGGTTGAGCGGCACGGCCATCCAGACGGTCGGCATGAAGGGGTACGACGGGTTCGCGCTGGCACGGGTGCTGGCCTGACCCTCGGCGTCACACCTCGTGGAAGAAACCGACGTTGACGCTGCGCGGGGCGGTGCGGTCCTGGACGATGACCTCGCCGCTGCCGCCCCTGGGCAGCGGGACGGTGCCGCCATAGGCGAGGGGCTGGACGTACTCCCCCACCGTGAGCCGGACTTCGGAGGACGGGTCGGGCTGGGAGCCGCGCAGCCAGGTCAGCTGCCAGGTCCCGTCGGGCCCGCACAGGAACTCCAGGTGGACGCGGGAGACGAACAACCAGTCGTCCGGCGTGGAGAGCCGGCACACCGACTTGTCACGGCCCACCCGCAGCACGGCGCCCGGCTCGCTGGGCGCGTCGGCCATGAGCATGCCGGCCGTGGCACCCTCCTCCGCCGCGGACACGGCGGCCATGGTGAGTTCGAGCACGTGCGCTCCTCCTGAGACGTCCTGATGGGACTGCAAGCCCGCCGCATGATAGAACGCCAGGCCGCACGGTGTCCGGCACAATGGGTACATGACCGAGCGAAAGCCACCCGGCGTCGACTTCGAGTCCTGGGTCGACAAGCAGATCCGTGACGCGGAGACACGCGGGGAGTTCGAGCGGCTGCCGGGGGCGGGCAAGCCGCTGCCGGCCGACGTGGACGCCACGTACGACGAACTGTGGTGGGTCAAGCGGAAGATGGCCCGCGAGGGCCTCTCGGTCCTGCCGCCGACGCTGGCGCTGCGCAAGGAGGCGGAGGACGCGCTCCTGGCCGCGTACGCGGCGCCTTCGGAGCAGGCCGTCAGGAAGATCATCGGCGAGATCAACGACAAGATCCGCGACATGATGTTCAAGCCGCCGCCCGGGCCCCCGCTCGGTAAGAAGCCGTACGACGTCGAGGACGTCGTACGGCAGTGGCGGGAGCGCCGGGCAGGCCGGTGACCGGGGTTCGGTTCGGAGCACCCGGCTCAGACGTGCAGCAGCCGTTCCGCCAGCTCCCGGTAGTCCTTCAGGGCCAGCCGGAGCTGCTCGGTGTCGCCGCTCGACACGGGCTTGCCCTCGCCGCCCTCCACCGCTTGCCAGGAGTGGCGCAGGGTGCGGCGGCGCTGCGTCACGGCCTCGGTGAACCGGGCCGTGATCTCCTCCAGCACGTGGTCGGCCTCCTCGACGGCGGCCCGGGGCGCGTCGACGAACTCGGCGACGGCGTGGTGCAACTGCGAGGTGAGTTTGTCGGACTCGTCGTGGGGGAGCAGGTGCGCGGGCGTGCCGTGGGAGCCGTGGGAGGTGCCTTCCCGTTCCTTGGCACCGGTGAGACCCGTGCCGTGACCGGTGCCATGGCCGGTGCCCAGGGCGGTCTCACCGCGGGCGTCGGGGTCGGAGGAGGAGCCAGGGGTGCCGGGGGTGTGGGAGGTGGCGCCTGGGGTGACGCGCGTGTCAGAGGTGACCTGCGCGTCGCGGGTGTCGTCGCCGGGCGGTCGGGTCATGTCGGACATCGATCTCAACTCTCCTTCGCCTGACGTCGGTGCATCGCCCACGGCATGTGTCCGCCGCGGCCGGCGGTGGCCTTGCGGCCGCCGTTCAGCCCCGCCTTGTGCCGTCCGCCCTCATGGCGTCCGCCCAGGTGCGGGCCGGCGACGTGGTCTCCGCCGTCGTGGCGGGCCGGACGCACCAGCTCCTCGAACAGGGCGCGGGCCGCCACCATGGCCTCGCGCATGTCTTCCGTACCGGTGCCGCCGTCCCGGGCGTCGTCCGCGCGCAGGTGCGCCGCGCGGTGGACGCGCCGGTAGCCGTCCACGTGGTGGGCGTGGTGCACGGACAGCGCCGCGAGCTGTTCCTCGTACTGCCCGCCGTCCGGGAAGCCCCGGGCACCGGCGAGCTCCGCGAGCAGCCGGTCCGCCTCGGCGACCGCCTCGCGCGGCGAGTCGACGAACCGCTCCTGAGCGGCCGTCCAGCGCGCCTCGTACTGCTCGCGCTGCGCCGGCTCCAGCGCGCGTTCGCGCAGCTCACCGTGGCGCTCCACGCGCTCGGCGAGCTCGCGCTCGGCGGCCTTGGTGTCGCCGTCGTGCCGGGCGACGGCCAGGTCGTACTCGGGTCCGAAGCGCCGCTTCAGGCTCGGGCCGCGCCGAGCCCCTCGGGCGCGCAGGGTCATGGCGGCCGCGATGATGACGACGACCGCCGCGATCACGATCAGAGCAATGATCAGGCCAGTGGACATGAATGCCTTCCGGGTTCTCGGCCCAACCGGCTCTCCTCGCGAGCCGGTTCGCCGACCGGGTAGCCCGGAAGCAGGCCCCCAAACGGCGCCCGGGTCCGGACGCCCCCGGGGTAATCGGGTTGCGGACCCGCTACGGCCGCCGCGGAGAATGCCGGCCATGACCTGGACCGTGACCCCGGAACCGTACGACTCCCCCGTCGCCGCCGCCCTGTGGCGGGCGTACTACACCGAGGTCAGCGACCGCTGGTACCTGCTGCACGAGGGGCGCCGGACCGACCCGGACGAGCTGGAGCGGGAGATCGCCAAGGAGCCGGGCGCCGATCTCGCTCCGCCCGCCGGGCAGTTGCTCATCGCCCGGTACGGCGGTGAGCCGGCCGGCACCGCGGGCGTACGGCTGGTCGAGGGCACGACAGCCGAGCTCAAGCGGGTCTTCCTGCGCGAGGCGATGCGCGGCAAGGGCGGTGCCGCGCTGCTGGTCCGGGCCGCCGAGGACGCCGCCCGCGCACTCGGTGCCCGGCGGATGATCCTCGACACCCGCGGTGACCTCGTCGAGGCCCGCGCCCTCTACACCCGGCTCGGCTACGAGGAGACCGAGCCGCACAACGACGACACGTACGCCGAGCACTGGTTCACCAAGCACCTCACCTGAACCAGAAGTTCTCTTTTTTTCAGACCGCCCGCCCCACCGGTCGCTCGACGTGCGGCCGCTCGGCATAGGGCCGCTCCCGGCGCGAGCCGCACAGTTCGCCGTTCAACTCCCGCACGAGTTGGACGAGGTCGGTCGGACGGTCCGGCCCCCACCAGTCGCCGAGCAGCTCGGCGAGGGACGCCTCACGGGCCTCGGCCAGCCGCTCGGCGACCTCGCGTCCCCGGTCGGTCAGCACCATGTCGAGGCCCGTGCGCACGGCCAGCCCGCGCTCCTCGACCTGGCGCACGGCCGCCATGATCACGGGCAGCGACACGGGCATCCGCTCGGCCAGCACGGCCGGCTCCACCGAGCCGTACCGCCTGATCCGCAGCAGCAGCCAGCTCGCCGCGGGCAGCAGGTCGTAGCCCGCCCGGGCGGTGATCTCCCGGTAGATCTCGCGCCGCCCCGCGCGGGTGCCGAGCACCGACAGCGCACGGCACACCTCGTCGTACGAGGAGCGCTCCACGGGGTTGCTGGCCAGGGTCTCCGTGACGTCGGGCGCGGTGACCGAGCCGCGCAGCCGGTCCTCCTTCAGGAACCAGGCCAGCACGAAGCCGAGGAGTGCGACCGGGGCGGCGTACAGGAAGACGTCCGTGATGGCCACGGAGTACGCGTGCAGGGCCGGCGGGCGCAGGCCGGGCGGCAGGGCGGCGATGCCGCGCGGATCGGCCTCCAGCGCGCCCACGGAGACACCGGGCGGCAGCGGGGTTCCCCGGAGGGCGTCCGTGAGCTGGTCGCCGAGCCGGCCCGCGAAGACCGTACCGAAGACGGCCACGCCGAACGAGGCGCCGATGGAGCGGAAGAAGGTGGCGCCGGAGGTGGCGACGCCCAGGTCCTCGTACGGGACGGCGTTCTGCACGATGAGCACGAGGACCTGCATCACCAGGCCGAGGCCGAGTCCGAAGACGAAGAAGAAGCCGCTCAGCTCGGCGGTGGAGCTGTGCTCGTCGAGTCGGTGGAGCAGGAGCAGCCCGAGGGTGGTGACGCCGGTGCCGGCGATCGGGAACACCTTCCAGCGGCCGGTCCGGCTGACGATCTGCCCGGAGGCGGTGGAGGCCAGCAGCAGCCCCAGCACCATCGGCAGCATGTGCACACCGGACATGGTCGGGCTGATGCCCTGCACGACCTGGAGGAAGGTCGGCAGGTAGACCATCGCGCCGAACATGGCGAAGCCGACGACGAAACTGATCACGGCGGCGAGCGTGAAGGTGCGCACGCGGAAGAGTTTCAGCGGCAGGACGGGTTCGGCGGCCCGCCGCTCGACGGCCACGAAGGCGACGGCGAGGACGACGCCGAGCACCGCGAGGGCGACGATCTGCGCGGACCCCCAGCCCCAGGTCGTGCCCCCGAGGGAGGCGACGAGCACCAGGCAGGTGGCGACGGCCGCGATGAGGAACGTGCCGAGGTAGTCGATGACGTGCCGCTGCGTCCGGCGCGGGATGTGCAGCACGGCCGCGATCACGGCGAGCGCGACGACGCCGACGGGCAGGTTGACGTAGAACACCCAGCGCCAGCTCGCGTGCTGGGTGAACAGCCCGCCGAGCAGCGGCCCGAGCACACTGGTGGCGCCGAACACGGCCCCGAACAGCCCTTGGTAACGCCCGCGTTCACGAGGCGGGACGAGATCCCCGACGATGGCCATCGACAACACGATCAGCCCGCCGCCGCCGAGCCCCTGCACGGCCCGGAAGGCGATGAGCTGCGTCATGTCCTGCGCCGCGCCGCACAGCGCGGAGCCGACGAGGAAGATCACGATCGCCGTCTGGAACAGCCGCTTCCGGCCGTACTGGTCGCCGAGTTTGCCCCACAGCGGGGTCGCGGCGGTCGCGGCCAGCAGATAGGCGGTGACCACCCAGGACAGGTGATCCATGCCGCCGAGGTCGCTGACGATGGTGGGCAGCGCGGTGGACACGATGGTCTGGTCGAGGGCGGCGAGCAGCATGCCGAGCAGCAGGGCGCCGATGGAGACCAGGACGTTGCCGGGCACCTGCTCCCGGACGGCGGCGCCCTGGTCCGATGCCTTCGTGGCGTGCGCATGCTCGGCCATGAGACCTCCCGAGGGTCCTGTGACATTTTCCATCGTGACCGGTGTGACGTGTTATGGCCCGCCGAGTCCTTTTGGAAGCTTTCATTCCGGGAGCTGGCCGTCCGCGCTGTGGAGAAGATCTGGATAATCTCTGGAGTTCGCGAGGGGAGCTGGAATTCGCGAGGGGAGGGAGGAACGCGTGGAACAGCCGAACGGCCACCCGTGCCCGGAGTGCGGCACGCCCAGACAGCCGGACAACACCCCGTCCTGCACCTGCACGCACCGCGCCGCAGAGGCCCTCCGCAACGCCCGCACGATGGAGGCGGCGGCAGCGGAGGACTTCGACCCACTCCGCATCCGCCCGTACGTCGAACTCACGCCCGACACGCCGACACGGTCCCCCGGGGACGGGGACACGCCGGGCCGCCCCACGCGGGCAGCCGACGCCGCCCCGCGACGACCCCACACGACGGCCCAGGGCCCCGAGCGGCCCACCCGGGCCGACGACGCCGCACGGCGATCCCACGCGGACCACCCGTCCACGCCTACGGACGTAACGACCTCGGACCCCGAGCAGCCCACCCGCGCGGCCGACGACACCCGACGGCGACCCCACACGGACGGCAGGCCCACGCCCACGGGGACCTCCCACACCGAGAACCCGGCGCCGACCCCCGAAGGCGCCCCGCGACCAACCCGCGCGGACGCTCCGCCCACGCCCTCGCACACCACGACCTCCGGCCCCGAACAACCCACCCGCGCGGCCGACGACGCCCCACGGCGACCCCACACGGACGGCAGGCCCACGCCTACAGGGACCTCCCACACCGAGTCATCGGCGCCGACCCCGGAAGGCGCCCCGCGACCAACCCACGCGGACGCTCCGCCCACGCCCTCGCACACCACGACCTCCGGCCCCGATCAGCCCACCCGGGCAACCGACAACACCCCACGGCGACCCCACACGGACGGCAGGCCCACGCCTACAGGGACCTCCCACACCGAGTCATCGGCGCCGACCCCGGAAGGCACCCCGCGCCGGATGCCCGGGCGACCGGTCGACGGCGCCCCGCGACTGTCCCGAACCCACCCGGCCGGGCCCCGGCACGCCGACGGCCCCGCACAGCCGTCCGGGGCGGACGCACCCACCCCGCCCCCGCTCGCCCAGACCCCGCCTGTCGACGACCCTGCCCGGGCGGCCGGTCCCCGCGCGGACGTGCCGACCACGCTCTGGCACGCGAAGGGAGCGGGCCTCGAGCACCCCACGCGGGCACCCGAAGGCACCCCCAGGCAAACCCACGCGGACAGCTCGCTCTCGCCCACGGACCGCACGGAGCCCGCACGGGCGAGCGAAGGCGCCCCGCGACGAGCTCCCGGGCCGACACCCGACAGCGCCCCGCGACCGCCCCGGACCCACCCGACGGAGCCCCGGCACGCCGACGAGCCGTCCCCGGCGAACCGTTCCGCCTCACCCCGGCACGGCCAGGTCTCGCCTGCCGACGTTCATGGCCGGGCGGCCGAGGGCGCCCCGCGACGCGCCCGCACGGACAGCCCGTCCGCACCCCCGCACACGACGGCCTCGGCCCCCGAGCACGCCGCCCGGGCGGCCGAAGAGACCTCACGGCGAACGCAGGCAGACAGTCGGCACTCGACCGCGGAGCACTCACACCCCCAAGCCTTACCGCAGGCGAGCGAAGGCGCCCCGCGCCGCACTCCCGGGCAGACGGCCGACGACGCCCCGCGACCGCCTCAGAACCATCCGGCGGACCGGCGGCGGCACACCGTCGAGCCCGCACAGGCAGCCGAGGGCGCCCCGCGACGGCCCGTGACGAACCCCGGGCAGACCTTGCGCGCCGAAGGCGCCGCGCCGCCGTCCTCCCCCGCCGACGCGACCATGCCCCTGCGCCCGGTCGACCCGGACGCGACCACCGTGCTGCCGACCTCCCCGGATACCTCCGTCCTGCCGACCCCCCTGGCCCCCGCCGCGACCGAACCCAGCGTCACCGACCTGCGGCTTTTCGACGGCACGGGAGGACAGGGCCGGGGCAGGCCGGAAGCGGACGAGTTCGGCCGGAGGCCCCGGCGTCGGCGGCGTGGCGTGCTGCTCGGTGTGGCCGCCGGGGCCTGTGCCGCCGTCGTGGCCGCGGCCGGGCTCGCGAGCGGGCTGTTCTCCTACGAGGCGCCGTCCCGGGACACCGCACTGCCGGACGACCTCCGGGCCAGCGTGCCGGACGCCCCGTCGAGCAGCCCGGCGTCCACGCCCCCGGCGCAGAGCGGACAGGTCACGCCGTCGGCCCCCGCCGCACCGCCGCCGTCACCGTCGGCCACCAGGAGCCCGTCGGCCTCCCCGTCACCGTCCGCGTCGAGCGCCTCGCCGAGCCCGTCGCAGTCGGCCACCCCGTCGGCGCCCGCGACGTCCGCCACGGCCACCGGCCCCGGGAACGCGCCACCGGACAACTCCCGCCAGAGCGGCGGCCCGACCGTCCTGCGCCTGGGCGACCGCGGCCCGGAGGTCACCGAACTCCAGCTCCGGCTGCGCCAGTTGTACCTCTACGGCGAGGACCCCGACGGCGACTACGACGGCCGGCTCGAGGAGGCCGTCCGCAATTACCAGTGGTCACGCGGCATCCAGACCGACGACCTCGGCGTCTACGACCGGGAGACGCGGGCCAAGCTGGAGTCGGAAACCAAGAAGCCGTAACCGCCCCGGCCGCTCTACTGTGACGCCGTGACTACTCAGGTGATCGTGCTCAACGGCGGTTCCAGTTCGGGCAAGTCCGGGATCGTCCGGTGTCTGCAAGAGGTGCTGCCGGACCCGTGGCCGGCCTTCGGCGTCGACTCGTTCGTCGAGGCGCTGCCCGCGCGGATGCGGGGCTCTGAGGGCGGGATCACCTTCACGGCGGACGGCGGGGTGAGCGTGGGCGCGCAGTTCCGCGCACTGGACGCGGCCTGGACCGAGGGCATCGCCGCGATGGCCAGAGCCGGCGCCGGGATCATCGTCGACGACGTCTTCCTCGGCGGTCCGCACTCCCAGGAGCGCTGGCAGAAGGCATTGGCCGGACTCGACGTGCTGTGGGTCGGCGTCAGGTGCGACAGCGCGGTCGCCGAGGGCCGTGAGATCGCCCGCGGGGACCGCGTCCGGGGCATGGCCGCGTCCCAGGCACACCTCGCGCACGAGGGCGTGCACTACGACCTGGAGGTGGACACCACCCACACCGAGGCCCTGGAGTGCGCGCGCACCATCGCCGCCCACCTCTGACCGACCGGACGACGACGCCCCTCATCCGACAGCCGGCGCGCGTTCCTCACCCGATGTGCAGCCGGATCGTCCCGTCCCCCACGGCCTCCACACGCACCCGCGTCAGGTCGTCCACCACCACGTCCGGCTCGTGGAACGCGGCCCGGGGCCCGACCCCGACCACCGTCATCCCGGCGGCGCGCCCCGCCGCGATCCCGGCGCCGGAGTCCTCGAAGACCACACAGTCCGAGGGCGCCACACCCAGTTCGGCGGCGCCCTTCAGAAAGCCCTCCGGGTCCGGCTTGCTCGCCCCGACGGACTCCGCGGTCACCCGTACCTCGGGCAGGTCCAGCCCGGCCGCGGCCATCCGCGCCGTCGACAGCGGAACGTCGGCGGAGGTCACGAGCGCGTGCGGCAGCCCCCGCAGCGAGGCGAGGAACTCCGGCGCTCCGGGGATCGGGACGACGCCCTCGGTGTCGGCCGTCTCCTCAGCGAGCATCCGGGCGTTGTCCGCGTGGTTCTGCTCCATCGGCCGGCCGGGCAGCAGCAGCGCCATCGACGCGTAGCCCTGCCGTCCGTGGACGACCTTCATGACCTCGTCCGGGTCGAGCCCCTGCCGCTCGGACCAGCGCCGCCATACGCGTTCGACCGAGGCGTCGGAGTTGACGAGGGTGCCGTCCATGTCCAGCAGGAGGGCGCGGGCGGTGAGCACGGCGGTGGCCGTCATCGGCAGCTCCAAGGCTCAGGGCGCGGACGAGGGCGCACGGCAGCCCCCGGGAGGGACAAGGCGGCCCCGCCCGCCGGTCAGGGAAAACGGGCGGGAGCCACTTTGTTTCTCCACGGTACAAAACAATCCCCGGATCGGCCAGGGTCTCCCGCAGACGTTCACTCGCCGTTCAGCTCGCCCCGGGTCACCGGGTCACGGCCTCCCACAGGCTCCACACCCCGAGTGCGAGCATCACCAGCGCCGCGATCTGCGTGATCAGCCGCAGCGGCACCTTCCTCATCAGCGCCTTTCCGCCGACGATGCCGATCCCGGCCACCGCCCACAGCGCGAGCACCGCGCCCAGACCGACGGAGAGCGGGTCGTCGTAGCGGGCGGCCAGGTTCGCCGTCATGATCTGCGTGAGATCGCCGAACTCGGCGACCAGGATGAGCATGAACCCGGCTCCCGAGACCTTCCAGAAGGACTGGTTCTCCGGCTTGCGGACCTCCTCCTCGTCCTCGCCCTTCTTCAGCAGCAGGACCGCGGCTCCGCCCAGGAAGAGCACGCCCGTCAGCGCCTGCACGATCTGCTGCGGCAGCAGCGTCAGCACACTGCCCGCCGCGACCGCGAGCGCGACATGCAGCGCGAACGCGGCGGCGACACCGGCGAAGACGTAGGAGGCGCGATAGCGGGTGCCGAGGACGAGTCCGGCCAGGGCGGTCTTGTCCGGCAGTTCGGCGAGAAAGACGACGCCGAAGACGACGGCCGTCACGGTCAGGCTGATCAAGGGTTCCTCAATCGGTCGGGGCTGCCCCACCGAGAGTGCTGGATCCTCACACACGACACCTCGGCACGGCAGCACACTCGGCACCCGTGCCGTAGGGCACGGGCGTGTACTGCTTGCCGAAGGTCTCGCTGGCGGGACCCCTGGACGGACCAGTGGACCTGCCTCCGGCGCCGGCTCAGACGAGCTGAGCAGTATGTCGACGGTCCGGCGAAGAGCTACTCCCCTTCTGCGCCGTCCATGGTACGCGACACCCCTGGAGCGAAAAGTTCCGCCGTGAACCTTGTCATGTCATGCACGCGTCACTAACTTCTCACCGGGCGCATACCTCCCCGCAACACGGCGCGACGAGCATTCCCTCGCTCGCAGCCCAACGCCCCCACCTCACAAGGGAGTTCGCATGCCGAAGTTCTACGCGCGTCGACGGCTCAGCATACTCGCGGGCCTCACCGGTCTCATAGCCTCGGCCGGGCTGCTCAACGGCCCGGCCGCCTCCGCCGCCCTGCCCACCCCCGTCAGCGGGGCCACCGCCCGCTCCTACCTCGCCTCCCTCACCGTGGCCACCGAGGACCGCACCGGCTACAACCGCGACCTCTTCCCGCACTGGATCACCCAGTCCGGCGCCTGCAACACCCGCGAGGTCGTCCTCAAGCGCGACGGCTCGAACGTCGTCCAGGACTCCTCCTGCGCCGCCACCAGCGGCAGCTGGTACTCCCCCTACGACGGAGCGACCTGGACCGCCGCCTCCGACGTCGACATCGACCACCTGGTCCCGCTGGCCGAGGCCTGGGACTCCGGCGCCGACTCGTGGACGACCTCCCGCCGCCAGTCCTTCGCCAACGACCTGACCCGCCCGCAGCTCATCGCCGTCACCGACAACGTCAACCAGGCCAAGGGCGACCAGGACCCGGCCACCTGGATGCCCTCCCGGACGGCGTACCGCTGCACCTACGTCCGCGCCTGGGTCCAGGTGAAGTACTACTACGGCCTCTCGGTCGACTCGGCCGAGAAGTCCGCGCTCCAGAACCACCTCGCGAACTGCTGACACCTCGCGAACCACTGACACGCGCGATCGCGCGCGCCGGAACCTCCCCGCCGGCCTCCGTCGTTCCGTACCGTACGGGGCGACGGAGAGGGGATCGGCGATGGCCGGACTGCGGCTCGGACCGCTGCTGAGACACACCGACGGCTCGTCCGCGACCGTCTGGGTCGAGACGAGCCGTCCGTGCAAGGCCGCGGTGCGCTGCGCCGACGGCGCCGGCGGCACGACCCCGACCTTCCAGGTCGCGGGCCACCACTACGCGCTGATCCCGGTGACGGGCCTCACGGCCGGTACGACCACGACGTACGAGGTCTTCCTCGACGGCACCCGCGTGTGGCCGCTGCCCGAATCCCCCTTCCCGCCCTCGGCGATCCACGCGCCGGGCGGCGAGGGCGGCTTCCGCGTCGCCTTCGGCTCCTGCCGCTGGGCCGCCCCGCCGGCCGGCGGGCACGACCCCGTGGGCCCGGACGCCCTGGACGCGCTGGCCACCCGGCTCGTGGCCGACCCGGAGGGCGAGCGGCCCGACGTCCTGCTGCTGCTCGGCGACCAGGTGTACGCCGACGAGACCTCGGAAACGACACAGCGCTGGCTGGCGGCCCGGCGCGACCTGGACGAACCGCCGGGCAACGGGGTCGCGGACTACGAGGAATACACGCACCTCTACTACGAGTCGTGGCTCGACCCCCGCATCCGCTGGCTGCTGTCCACCGTGCCCAGTTTCATGATCTTCGACGATCACGACGTCATCGACGACTGGAACACCTCCGCCGCCTGGCTCGCCGACATGCGGGCCACCGACTGGTGGCGGGAGCGGCTGCTGAGCGGCCTGATGTCGTACTGGGTCCACCAGCACCTGGGGAACCTCTCCCCGGCGGAGCTGGCGGCCGACCCGGTGTACGAGGGCGTCCGCGCGGTCCCCGACGGCACCGACGTGCTGCGCACCTTCGCCGCCCGGGCCGACGCCGACCCGGCCACGGCCCGCTGGAGCTACCGGCGCGACTTCGGGCGCGTGCGCCTGCTGATGGTCGACAGCCGGGCCGCCCGCGTCCTCGACGAGGACCGCCGCGCGATGCTCGACCCGGGCGAGGAGGCCTGGCTGCGCGAGCAGGTACTGGACAGCCCCGGGTCGTACGACCACCTCCTCCTCGGCACCTCGCTGCCCTGGCTGCTGCCGCATCTCGTGCACGACGCCGAGGGCTGGAACGCGGCGCTGTGCCGAGGCGAACGGGGCGAGCGCTGGGCGCGGTTCGGGGAGAAGGTGCGGCGGGCCGCGGACCTGGAGCACTGGTCGGCGTTCCCCGAGTCGTTCGCCGGCCTGGCGGAGCTGATCGCCGAGGCCGGCTCGGGGCGGGACGCCCCGGCGACGGTGTGCGTGCTGTCGGGAGACGTGCACCACGCCTACATCGCCGAGCCCTCGTGGCCCGGGCGGGGCCCGGACGCCCGGGTGGTGCAGCTCGTCTGCTCGCCCGTCCACAACTCCGTCCCCACGTCGATCCGGATGGCCTTCCGCATCGGCTGGAGCGCGGTGGCCCGCGGGCTGGGCCGTGGCCTCGCCCGGCACGGACGCCTCCCCCGGCCGCCGGTCGGCTGGCGCAAGACGGGCGGCCCCTGGTTCGGAAACCAGCTCATGACGCTGACCCTGCGCGGCCGTTCGGCGCGGCTGCGGCTGGAGCAGGCACGGACGCGGGAGGGGAAGGGCCCGCGCCTGACGACCCTGCTGGACTCCGAGCTTGCCCCGTAACCGATGCCTTCCGCCCGTTTGCTGCCCCGGTGACCGTGATGCTCGTGACGCGCCCCACAGCGAGGTCAATCCTTCGCCACGGTCCTCGGCTCCCGCTCCCGGCGACGGCATGATGAGGCGGACCGTCCCCTTCCCCACCGACGGACCGCCGATCGCGCCCCACACGCCCGGGAGTCCCACCCTTGCCTGCGCCGACCGCAGAACCCGCACTGTTTTCCGTCGCGCTGGTCGGTGCCGGCCCGCGCGGTACCAGCGTCCTGGAACGCCTCTGCGCTTCCGCCCCTGAGCTCCTCCCGCCCGGAGCCCGGCTGACGGTCCACGTGATCGACCCGGACCCGCCGGGCCCGGGCCGCGTCTGGCGTACCGACCAGTCGCCCGAGCTGCTGATGAACACCGTGGCCTGCCAGGTGACCCTGTTCACCGACGACAGCGTGGACTGCTCGGGCCCGATCCGCCCGGGCCCGAGCCTGCACGAGTGGGCGCGCGGCACGCTCGGCCCGGACGAGTACCCGACCCGGGCGGAGTACGGCCGTTACCTGGAGTGGGTGTTCGCGCGCGTCGTGCGGGACGCGCCGGCGGCCGTCCGCGTCGAGACGCACCGGGCCCGCGCGGTACGGCTCGACGACGCCTCCGGCGGTCATCAGGTCCTCACCCTCGACGACGGCCGCGCCCTGACCGGCCTGTCCGCCGTGGTCCTGGCCCAGGGGCACCTGCCGACGACCGCCGAGCCGGGCCTGCGGCGCCTGGCGGCCCACGCCGCGCACCACGGCCTGCGCCATGTCCCGCCCGCCAACCCGGCCGACGTCGACCTGTCCCGCGTACCGCCCGGCGAGCCCGTCCTGCTGCGCGGCCTCGGCCTCAACTTCTTCGACCACCAGGCCCTGTTGACGACCGGCCGCGGCGGCCGTTTCGTACGGGACGCCCAGGGGCTGCGTTATCTCCCCTCCGGCCGCGAACCGCGGCTGTACGCCGGGTCGCGGCGCGGCATCCCGTACCAGGCGCGCGGCGACAACGCGAAGGGGGCGTACGGCCGGCACGACCCCCTGGTCCTCACACCGGACGTGATCGCGGGCTTCCGCAAGCGCGCCGACTCCGGGGAGGCGCCCGACTTCCTGGCGGAGATATGGCCGTTGGTCGCCAAGGAGGTGGAGACGGTGTACTGCACCGCGCTGCTGCGGCGGGCCGGAGCCTCCGCGCGGCAGTGCCGGGAGTTCACCGGTCATTTCCTGTCCGTACCGCACGGAGATCCCCATGAGGCCGTGCTGCTGGACCGGTTCGGCGTGGCGGACGCCGACCGCTGGAGCTGGGAGCGGATCTCCCGGCCGTACGCCGGGCGGGAGTTCGCGCATCCCGGCGAGTGGCGCGACTGGCTGCTGTCGTACCTGCGCGAGGACGCCGCGCAGGCCGCCCTGGGCAATGTGCGCGGCCCGCTGAAGGCGGCCCTCGACGTGCTGCGCGACCTGCGCAACGAACTCCGGCTGATCGTCGACCACGGCGGCCTGGCGGGCGCCTCCCGCCGGGATCACCTGGACCGCTGGTACACCCCGCTCAACGCCTTCCTGTCCATCGGCCCGCCCCGGCGCCGCATCGAGGAGCTGGCGGCCCTGGTGGAGGCGGGGGTGGTGCGCGTGCTCGGGCCGCGGCTGAAGGTGACGGAGGCGGACGGGGCCTGGTCGGCGCATTCACCCGACGTGCCGGGTTCGGCCGTCCGTGTGAGAACCCTCATAGAGGCCCGTCTGCCGGAACCCGACCTGCGGAAATCAGCCGACGGGCTCCTCGCGGAGCTGTTGCGGACCGGGCGGTGCCGTCCGCACACCGTCGACGGTTATGAGACAGGCGGTTTGGATGTGACACCACGCCCTTACCATCTGATAGACCGTCAAGGAGTCCCGCATACCAGGCGGTTCGCCTTCGGCGTGCCGACGGAGGGTGTGCACTGGGTGACGGCGGCGGGGGCTCGTCCGGGCGTGGATTCGGTCACGCTTTCGGACGCGGACGCGGTAGCGAGAGCCGCTCTACGTGCGGTTGCGGCGGAAAATGCGCCCCCATCACAGGTGAACCAATGGCCAAATGTTGAACTTGCAAGCATCTATTAGGCCCTCCTAACGTGGGTTACTCATCGGTTCCGTCCCCCGACCGGCCCTCCCCAGGCCGGCCGACCGAAGGAGACCCCCACATGACCGCACGCCTGAACGGCGCGCAGCCGTACGCTCTCGGACTGTTCCGGATCGTCATCGGCCTGCTCTTCGCCTGCCACGGCGCCGTCGCGCTCTTCGGTGTCCTCGGAGGCGTCGACGGCAAGGGCGGTACCGCGGCGACCGGCGCCTGGCCGAACTGGTACGCGGCCGTCATCGAACTCGTCGGCGGCACCCTGGTCCTGCTGGGCCTGGGCACCCGCGCCGCGGCGTTCGTCGCCTCCGGCGCGATGGCGTACGCGTACTTCAAGGTCCACCAGCCGCAGGGCCTGTGGCCGATCGAGAACAGCGGCGAGGGCGCGGCCATGTACTGCTGGTCCATGTTCCTGCTGATCTTCACGGGTTCCGGCGCCTTCGGCGTGGACCGGCTGCTGGCCAAGCGCACCTCGGCGCAGGGCCGGCAGGCCACGGACCAGACGCCGGTGGCGGCCTGAGCCGCGGCTCGGCCGGTGCGCCTCGGACCGTGCGCCTCGGAGCGGGGGGGCGCCCCCCGGGGGGGGGGGGGGGCCCGGGGGGGGGCGGGGGGGTGTGGGGGGAGAAACCACCAAACCGCCCCCCCACCACCCACACCCACCAAAACA
>NZ_JBITII010000003.1:0-821043 GCF_044458845.1 Streptomyces sp. NPDC050416 | reverse complement strand
TGGGGGGTGGACTACCTGGGCGGTGGGGGGGGGCCCCGGGGTGGGGCCGCCGCCGCGCGGGGGTGGTCGCCCGCCGGGGGGGGGGGGGCCCCCCCCGGCCCCCGGGGGGGGGGGGGCCCGGGGGGGGGGGGCGGGGGGCCCCCCCGGCCGGGGGGGGGGGGGGGGGGCCCCCCCCGGGGGGGGGGGCGCCCCCGCTTCGGTGCATGCGGGGAGTTTCCGTGCTGAACCCCCCGTGAACGGCCCGTCACACCCCAGGCGTACGCTCTATGGCTGTCATCGGCCACTCCTGCCGCTCCGCCGCGCCATCGCGGCACGGTCTGGCCCACGGGGGACCAGGGGAGTTGCGGTGCTGGAGCATGTGGGGTCGCTGTTCGGCAGCCCATGGATCTACGCGGTGGTGACCCTGTCCGTCCTGCTCGACGTGTTCCTGCCGGTGCTGCCCAGCGGCGTCCTGGTGATCACGGCGGCGACGGCGGCGGCCGCGGGCACTGCGGCCGACGTGCCCGACATCCTGGTACTGACCCTCTGCGCGGCCACCGCCTCCGTACTCGGTGACCTCGCCGCCTACCGCCTCGCCTGGCGCGGCGGCGACCGGCTGGACCGGGCGATCTCCCGCTCCCGGCGCCTGACCACCGCGCAGGAACGTCTCGGCACGGCCCTCGCACGGGGTGGCGGCGCCCTCGTCGTCCTCGCCCGCTTCGCGCCCGCCGGCCGCTCGGTCGTCTCCCTCGGCGCGGGCGCCGCCCACCGCCGCGCCCGCGACTTCCTACCCTGGTCTGCCCTGGCGGGCCTCACCTGGGCCGTGTACAGCGTCGCCCTCGGCTACTTCGGCGCCCACTGGCTGGGCGCGAGCTGGCTGGGGACGGCGGTGTCGGTGGCGGCGCTGTTCGGGGCCGGGGCGGGGGCGGCGTACCTGATGCGCAGGGAGCCGCGGGTGTCGCGGGTGTCGTAGGTTTCGTAGGGGCAGGGCGCAGGCGTCAGCTGGCCTTCTGGACCCCGGCGCCGCGGATCTCCAGCCCGTCCAGCAGCTCGGCCGTGGCCTGCGCGACGGCCTCCACGGCGCGGTCGAACACCTCCTGGTTGTGAGCGGCGGGGGCGCGGAAACCCGACACCTTCCGCACGTACTGCAACGCGGCAGCCCGAATGTCCGCTTCCGTGGCCTCCTCGGGCAGGGCGGGCGGACGCAGGGTCTTGATGCTCCGGCACATGCCCCCAGTCTCACCCTTTCGCCCCCCCGTACGACAGCGACACCTGCCAAGATCTTCTCGAGGCGGCCACCACCGTGGGGCCGACCGACGAGAGGAACCCGACATGGGCAACGAACTCACCGTGGCCGTCCTCGGCCCCGGCGGCGTGGGCGGTCTGCTCGCCGCCCTGCTCTCCCGCGCCGGCCACCGGGTGATCTGCCTGTCCGGCGAGGAGACGGCCCGTGCGCTGCGCACGGACGGCATCCGGGTCCGCAGCGCGCACTTCGGCGACTTCGCGGCCCGGGTCGAGGCGGACACGCAGCTGCGCGAACCGGTCGACGCGTGCCTGGTCGCCGTCAAACACACCGCCCTCGACGCCGCCCTGGCGCGCGTCCCCGCAGCGGCACTGGCCGACGGACTCCTCGTGCCGTTCCTGAACGGCGTCGAACACCCGGCGACCCTGCGCGCCCGCTACCGCCCCGACCTCGTCGCCCCCGCCGTCATCCGCGTCGAGTCGACCCGCGTCGCCCCGGGCGTCATCGACCACGGCAGCCCCTTCGCGGAGATCGACCTGACCGGCGCCGAGGTGCCCCGGGCCCGCCTCGACGCCCTCGCCGAGACCCTCACCGCCGCCGGCCCGGTCACCCGGGTCCAGGGCGACGAGACGGCGGCCCTGTGGGCGAAGATGTCGTTCCTGGCCCCCATGGCCCTGCTGACCACCCGCTACGGCGTCCCTCTGGGAGACGTCCGCACCCGTCACCGCGACGAACTGACCGCACTGGTCGAGGAGACGGCCGCGATCAGCCGCGCGTGCGGCGGCCCGGCGGACCCGGCGCAGTCCCTCGCCCGCTACGACGCCTTCCCGCCGTCGATGAAGTCCTCGATGCAACGCGACGCCGAAGCGGGCCGGCCGCTCGAACTGGACGCCATCGGCGGCGCGTTGCTCCGCGCGGCCGAGCGGCACGGCGTAGCGGCCCCGGTGACGGCCCGGGTGGTGGGCGAGCTGTCCGCCGGCCCGGGCGCGGAGGCCCCGGGCAGAGGCTGATCCGGCCTGGCGCCGCGAAAGCCGACCGCAGCGGCGGTAAGGACATGAAGGCAGTGGCCCGGAGCGCCGTTCAGCCCAGGTCGGACATGTCGAGGACGAAGCGGTAGCGGACGTCGTTGCGCCGGAGACGGTCGAGGGCCTCGTTCACTCGTGCCGAAGGGAGCAGGTCGATGTCGGCGGTGATGCCGTGTTCGGCGCAGAAGTCCAGCATGGCGGCGGTCGCCGGCCTGCCGCCGCTGCCTGCGGAGCTGAGCTTCTTGCGCCCTATGAGCAGGTCGGTGGTCTCCACGGTGACGGGTCCCAGGTACCCGAGGTGGCTGAGCGTGCCGTCCATGGAGAGCAGGCGCAGGTAAGGACCGAGGTCGTGGCGGGAGATCCGTTCGACCTCATGGCCGTCGTCATCGCCATGTCCATGGCGTGGTCACCGGTCAGCAATGTCTACGCCGCGACCGCACAGGAGCCCCCCGAGCGGCACGAGCGGCGTCGCGCCCTGCTCCGCGACAGCGTCCGCCGCGCGATGGCAGCCGACTGAGGCCACTCGGGCAGCAGCCCGCCAACTGGAGCGCTCGGTCACGCCCGTTCGCATGAACCACGGGAAGGAACTCGCCTGGCCAATTCGAACAGGCGTATCATTGGGCCGTGGCAACGACCTATGACTTTCCGAGTGACCTCCTCGCCGGCCAGGAGGAACTCCATCAGGTCCGGGCCGAGCTGTCGGCCCTGCTGAAGCGCCTCCCCTGGTCGGTCGAACCCCTGGACGGCTTCAGCGACGACAACGGCTGGCGCAAGGTGGAGCGCCCCGCCTCCCCCGGCTGGACAGCCGACGAACAGACCGAAGTGGAGAAGCTCCGGCGGCGTGAACACGAGCTCGCGGTGTTCATCAGCACGCACCGCTACTGGTCCGAACTCTCCGGCCCCGAGCGGGTGGCGGCCCGCTCGGAACTGAAGCACGCGCACGAGGCTCCGCCGGAGGAGACGGACGGAGCCCCGTAGCGGGCGAGCATCCCGAGAAAGCGCCCCAGGCCGATGTGGGCCCGGGGCGCTTCTGACGATCCTCACCATGGGCCGCAGATCCGCATGCCTGGAAACGGACGCAACACACCCATTCGTGTCACAGGAACATCACTCCGCAACCACACTGCCTTCACGCGACGCATGATGCTCCCTCAGCACCTGCACCACACATGGGGGGACACCATGAACAAGCGCACCACCACAGCCGCACTCATCGCGGCCGCCCTGCTCACACTCACCGCCTGCGAGGGCACCGACACGAGCAGCGGCAACGACTCCAAGACCGGCCGGGGCAACAGCTCCGAGCCCAGCCAAGGCAGCAACGACAAGGCCGACACCAGCAACGACACCACGAAGGCCGAGACCGCCTCGCTGCCCAACATGACCGGCAAGGGCCTCCAGTCCGCGCAGGACCAGGCCCAAGAGGCAGGCTTCTACAGCCTCACCTCGCACGACGCCCTCGGCCGCGGACGCATGCAGGCGTTCGACCGGAACTGGAAGGTATGCTCCCAGACCCCGAAGGCCGGCGAGCACTCCACCGACACCAAGGTCGACTTCGCCACGGTCAAGCTCGAAGAGGACTGCCCGGCCAAGGACGAGGGTGCCGCCCCTGAGGCGGCCGGCGGCACGATGCCCGACTTCAAGGGCAAGGCCGTCAAGGTCGCCCGCCAGAGCCTCGACGCTTCGACGAGCATCACCGTCAACGATGCCTCCGGCCAGGACCGCATGGTCCTCATGGAGTCGAACTGGAAGGTGTGCAGCCAGGAGCCCGCCGCCGGCGCAAAGCTGGACGGCCGGCCTGTGACGCTCACAGCGGTGAAGTTCGAGGAATCCTGCTGACCTGATTCCCTCCGTCGTGCGGTACAGGAAGAGGCCCTCCAAGGTGATCCCTGGAGGGCCTCTGACCTGCTGCTCGGTACCGGTGGGCGCGGACGGTTTCGAACCGCCGACATCCTGCTTGTAAGGCAGGCGCTCTACCCCTGAGCTACGCACCCGGCTCCCGGGCCGTGCGCCCAGGACGAGTCGACAGCCTACATTGCCCGGGGCACGGTCCCGCAAACCCGATCCGTGGGTCGGCCCGGGGGTTAACCCCACCGTCTTTCCGGGAGCGGTCCGGATCCCCCGGCGGGCTCTGGATCCATACGGTCGTAGAGCGCTCGAAAGCGCTCTACGACCGTCCAGGGGGAGATCGTCATGGCCCGCACCACTCGCACTGCCGGCACCGCCGGCGCCACCCGCACTGTCTCGGCCCGCGCGGTCGCCGTCGCCGGTGCCGTCGTGGTGCTCGTCGCCGGTCTCAGCGCCTGCGGCGCGTCCGCGGGGGACGACACCGACCCCGACCGCCGGTCCTTCGACCTCCAGAACCGCACGCTCACCGTCGACTCCGACGACTCGGCCCTCGAGATCGTCGCCGCTGACAAGAACCCGGCGGGCAAGATCGAGGTCACCCGGTGGTTCCAGGGCTCGGTCGTCGTCGGCAAGGAGCCCAGGGTCACTTGGTCCATGCGGGACGACCGGCTGGTGCTGCGGCTGAAGTGCTCCGGCTTCGTCGTCGACTGCTCGGCCAAGCACCGCATCGAGGTACCGCGGGGCGTCACCGTGAAGGTCGAGGACGGCGACGGCAGCGTGCGCGCCCACGGCTTCCGGGACCCCCTGAACATCCGCACCGGCGACGGCTCGGTCCGCGTCACCGACACCACCGGCCCCCTGAACATCCGCACGGGTGACGGCTCCGTCCGCGTCACCGACACCACCGGCCCCCTCCGGATGCGCACCGGCGACGGATCCATCCGGGCGGACGTCTCCTCCCGTGACGTGCGCACCCGCACCGGCGACGGCTCGGTCCGCCTGGAGCTCGGCGCCGTACCGGACCGCGTGGAGTCCCGCAGCGGCGACGGGTCCGTGACCATCGCGCTGCCCAAGGCCGCCTACCGCGTGACCACCGAGACCGGTGACGGCGGCGTGGATGTGTCCGTCCCCCGCGACGAGAGCAGCTCCCATGTGGTGTCCGCCCACACCGGTGACGGCAAAGTGACGGTCCGAACAGCGAACTAACCGGCCCGTGTGTTCGTCCTTAACCGGTGGGAGAATGACACCGGGCAGGGTGGACGACAGCACGGGAGAGGGATGTGACGGCGACTCCAGCGCAGCCGTACTCGCCGTCGCTGCCGCGCGCACACCGCCCGCGCCGCCGCCTCCCCCACACCCCGGGCCCGGTCCGTGACGCGCTCACCCTCATGGCACTGCCCCTGCTGGCCGCGCTGGCGCTGCCCGCCGCCTTCGCGGGCGGAGGCACCCGGCGCTGGTTCGGCGGCCGGGCCGAGAGCCAGCGGGCCGAGGCACAGGCCGCGAAGGACGCCGCCGCGGCCGCCTTCTACGAGCTCGACACCGCACAGCGCGACCTGCGCATCTCCATCGAGACGATCACCGCCGTCGACGCCTCCCCCGCCGCCCGGCGCGCCGTCGCCGACTTCGACGCGCTCGGCCGGCGCATCGACGAGGCCAGCCACCAGTACATCAACGCCGTCGACGCCCACGACCTCGACCGCGACGACCTGGAGGCCTCGTCCGCCGCCCGCGCCCGCACCGAGCTGACCGCCGCCAAGGAGGAGCTCGGCCGGGTCAAGCAGGAGCTGGACCGGTTCACCGAGGGCCTCGGCCCGCTGCTCGGCAAGGCCGAGACCCAGCTGGCCCGCCTCGCCCCGGCGGTCGAGCGCGCCCGGCAGGCCCTGCTCGCCGCCTCCAACGCCCTCGACTCCGTACGGGCGACAGGGCTGAAGGCCGACGATCTCGCCGCCCGTCTCGCCGCCCTGTCTCCCGAGCTCACCAAGCTGAACCAGGGCGCCGGGCAGCACGGCGTACCGCAGACCCTGGAGCGGGCCGAGCGGGTCACGCGCGAGGCGGAGGCGGTCCGCGTGGAGGCCGAGCGGCTGCCGGAGCGCGCCGCCCAGATCGATCACCGGCTGGTCTCCCTGCGCACCCGCGCCCAGGCCCTCACCACCCGCTCCGAGCAGGTCGAGCCGATCCTGAGCGAACTGCGCCGCCGCTTCACCGTGGCCTGCTGGCAGGACCTGCAACGCGTCCCCGGCATCGCCGCGGAGAACGTACGCCAGGCGGAGACGAAACTGGCCGAGGCCCGGTCCGCCCGCGACGAGCAGCGCTGGGCCGACGCCACGGCCCTGCTGTCGACCGTACGAGCCCTGCTGAACAGCACCGACGAGGCCGTCTCGGCCGCCGGCGACCGCCTGCACCGCCTGAACGCCGTGCAGAAGGACCCCCAGCAGGAGATCGAGCGCACCCGCTTCGCCATCCGCGACGCCCAGCGCCTGGCCATGGCCGGCCGCAACACCCCCGACCCGCGCCACGCCCGCCCGCTGGACGACGCGGTGTCCCGCCTGGAACGCGCCATCGCCACCCTCGACGGCCGCCACCCCGACTACTGGCACTTCCTCATGGAAACGGAAGCCGTACGCCGGGCCGTGTCCCGCGTGGTGTCCGAGATCCGCGAGGAGCGAGGGGCCGGACACTGAGCCCGGCCCCCGTCCGGTCTCAGGTGCGGTAGGCGTAGTAGTACGCGTTCGGGTACGACGCGACGAGGCTCGCCACCGACCTGCGGAGGGTGTTGTTGGAGTGGTAGGTCACGTACGGCACACCGCCGCTCCTGTACGTGACGATCATGGTGTGGTCCTTGGACCCGTCCCTGTCGAAGTCCACCTGGAGGACGTCACCGACCTCGAGCTGGAAGACGTTGGCGAGCGGCTTGGTCCGCTTGGAGTTCTGGGCGAACCAGGACCACTCGTTGACGCCGACGAAGGAGTCCGACTGGATGTCGGCGTTGCCGAACCACTTGGTGTAGTCGTACACGTAGCCGGGGGCGTGCTTCCAGCCGCCCGCCTTCAGGGACTGGCTGACGAAGTTGGTGCAGTCACCGCCGGCGCCGTGGCCGCTGAAGTCCGGGTAGTCCTTGTTGAAGACGTTCCAGTACTTCTCGGCGTAGGCCGCCATGGCCTTGTAGTCGTACGTCGTGCCGGTCTTCGGGGCGGCGGCCGGGTTGCGGGTGACCGCCGCGCGCGGGGCGCTCGGCGTGGTGTTGTCGGCGGCGGTCGCCTTGACGGGGGCCGGCTTGGAGAGCGTGTTCACCGCGAGACCGCCCTGGTCGGTGTCGCGGATGCCGGTCAGCCGCCAGTCGCCCTGCCGGTCGGCCTTGAAGGTCAGCTCGTGCCGGGCCTGGAATCCGGTGGTCTTCGGCGCGTCGCCACGGGTCCGGGCGTAGGTCAGGGTCGTGGTCTCGGTGACCTCCGCCTTGGCCGTACGGCCCGTCACCCGTGTGGCGTTCAGGGTGACGGTGGTGCTGGCGTCGCGGTACGTCTCGCCGGCCTTCGCCAGCCTCTCCCTGCGCTGCCCCAGCGCGGACAGGGTGGCGTCCTCGGTGCGGGCCGTGCCGGTGGACAGCGCGACGTCGCCGGAGAAGCCGTCGGTCAGCGGCTGGTCCGCGTCGGCCTGCCCTGCGTCGACCAGGGCGTTGGTGCGGTCGGTGAAGACCGCGTCCGCCAGCCGCTGGAAGGTGGCCCTGGTCCGCGCGTCCACCGTCGGATCGTCGCTGACCGCCGCGCCCGCGCTCCAGTGGGGCAGCAGGGCGACTCCGGCGACGACCGAGGTCGCCGCGGCGCCGACTATCGTGACGCGCCGCCGCGTCCCGCTCAACTTTCTTGATCTCACTGGTGTTTCCCCTCTTGTTGCGTCTGTTGCTTCCGAACCCTGGTCACTTCACGACCGTCGACCAGTCGGGCGACTGCGCCGGGTCCAGGCCGCGCAGTCGCTGCAGGGTTGCGGGCTTCTGCACGTCGAGCCAGTCGGCCAGTTCCCGGAAGGACACGCACTTGACGTCCTTCTTCGTGCACATGGCCTTGACGACCCGGTCGACGGCCCGCATGTAGATGCCGCCATTCCAGTCCTCGAAGTGGTTCCCGATGAACAGCGGGGCGCGGCTGCCGTAGTACACGCGGTTGAAGCCGGACATGTAGGAGGCGACGGTCTCCTCTTCCCACTGGGGGTACTTCGCCGGGTCGCCCTCGATCTCGCCCTCGGACTGGTTGTAGAGGAAGTTGAAGTCCATCGACAGGCCCTGGTACTTGCCACCCTCGTAAGGGAGCATCTGCAGCGGGAAATCCCATATGCCGTTCTTCTTGCCGGGCCATATCTGGAAGTCGCCCGCGGAGCTGGCGTCGTAGCGCCACTTGTAGTCCTTGGCGGCCTTCAGCAGGTTCTTCTGGCCCTCGAGGCAGGGCGCCCGGCCGCCGGTGACCTCCTTCCTGAAGTCGAACGGCAGCGGGTCGACGTCCCGGAAGCCGGTGTTGGTCTTCCACTTCTCGGCGAAGTCGTAGAACTGGTCGATCTCGCTCTTCCACTCGGCGACGCTCCAGTCGCCGCCGCCCTTCTTGCCGCAGAAGTGGCCGTTGAAGTGGGTGCCGATCTCGTTCCCGTCCTGCCAGGCCTTGCCGAGCTGCTCCAGCGTGGTGCGGATGTGCTCGTCGGTGGCGAAGCTGATCGCCGCCGAGCCCTTGGCGTGCTGGGGCGGGGTGTAGAGGTCCTTCTTGCTCTTGGGCAGGAGGTAGATGCCCGTGAGGAAGAAGGTCATGTGGGCGTCGTACTCCTCGGCCAGCTCCCGGTAGTGCGAGAAGAGCCCGTCGTCGCCCTGCAGCGCGCCGTCCCAGGAGAAGACGACGAACTGGGGCGGCTTCTCGCCCGGTTTGAGCGGCACCGGCTTCAACTGGCCTTTGGGAGGACCCGTGTAGGAGGTGGAGCCGTCCCCCAGGACCTTCGCCCTGCCGTCCCACCGGGGTTCCTGATCCGGCTTGGCGGGGGACGCCCTGCGGGCCCCGGAGGAGGCGGTCGGGGTGGTGGTGTCCGAGCGGGTCAGGACCAGATAGCCCGCGACCAGGGACGCGACGACGAGGACGGCCGCCAGGGTCAGTATCCCCGCAGGCGCGGTGCGGCGAGGGGCGCGGGGTCGTCGGCGGCGGCCGGAGGGCGGTGTCATGCGCGGCTCATTCTGCGAAGGGGGTGGGGGTACGGGGCGGTGCCGGGCGCGGGGTCAGCCGATGCCGCGGGCACCGGACCAGATGCGGTACGGGACGCTGTCGCCGGGGGAGCCCGCGATCCCCTTCAGCGGCAGGGGTTCGAGGCTCTTGGCGAGGTCGATGCGGTAGGCCACCACGGCCGTCGACACGGAGTCGGCCGTGCCGACGTACCAGGCGGCGGTGTCGTTCTGCGTGGTGCCGGCCTTCCCGGCCACCGTGGCGGTGGCGGCCGCCTGCGGGCGGGCGGTGCGGAAGGCGTCGGTGAGGGCGGACTGGACCGCCTCGGCCACGGCCGCCTTCACCGCACGGCGGGACGCGGGCTTCGTCAGCGCGACCTCGGAGCCGTTGCGGGTGATCCGGGCCACCGAGTACGGCTCGACGTGCGTGCCGGCGGCTGCGAACGTGGCGTAGCCGCTCGCCATGCGGATCGCGCTGGGCGTGGCACTGCCCAGGGACATCGCGGGCACCTGCGGGCCGAAGCTGGAGGAGAGCAGGCCGGCCCGCTGGGCGGTGTCCCGCACCGTGTCCAGGCCGGTGTCCATGCCGAGCTGCATGAACGGCGTGTTCACCGACAGGGCGAGCGCCCGGCTCAGGCTGATGCGCCCGTACGACTTCCTGCCGTCGTTGTGGGAGGTGACCTTCTTGCCGCCGCGGTCCCAGTAGGGACCCTCGGGTGTGGTGACGGCGATGCCGTCGTCCCCGTCGTACAGCGTCTGCGGGGTCACCGCGGTCGCGGGGCCCTCACGGGTCTTGTGCACTCCGTTCTCCAGGGCGGCGGCATAAACGAACGGCAGGAAGGCCGAACCGGCGGGGACGGTGGTGGCGTTCGACTCGTTGTAGCCCTGTTCGCGATGGTCGGGGCCGCCGTGGACGGCGAGGATGCGCCCGTCGGTGGCCACCGAGGCGGCGCCGAAGTGCAGGGACTTCGCCTTGGCCGCGTCGTCCTTCCGCGCCCGCTTGCGGGCCTTGTCGACGGCTTCCGTGAGCGCGGTCTCCTGCTTGCGGTCGAAGGTCGTGTAGATCTGGTAGCCGCCGAGGTCGAACTCCCTGGCCGAGAGGTGCGCCGCCTTCTTGGCGTACTGGGCGGCCAGTTCGACGAGATAGTCGCTCTGCTTGCCGGTGTCGTACCCGGGCGTCCGCTTCAGCGGCTCGGGGAAATCCTTGTACCGGGCCCGCTCGGACTTCGACAGCGCGCCGGTGTCGACCATGCGGTCGAGGATCCAGGACCAGCGCTCCACCGCCCGGGCGTGGTTGGCCTTGCTCAGGGCCGGGTCGTAGAGCGCGGCGCCCTTGAGGAGGGAGGCGAGGAACGCGGCCTCGCCGGCGTCGAGTTCGCCGACGTCCTTGCCGTAGTAGGCCTGGGCGGCGCGCTGGATGCCGTAGGTGCCGCGGCCGAACCAGCTGGTGTTGAGGTAGCCCTCGAGGATGTCGTCCTTGCTCATCTCGTTGTCGAGCTTGAGGGCGAGCATCGCCTCGGTGAACTTGCGGCCGACCGAGCGGTCCTGGTTGAGGTACACGTTCTTGACGTACTGCTGGGTGATGGTGGAGCCGCCCTGGGTCTCCCCCTGGCCGAGGGTGCGCCACAGGGCGCGGGTGAGGCCGCTGAAGGATATGCCGGGGTCGCTGTAGAAACTCGCGTTCTCCGCCGCCAGCACCGCGCCCCGGACGTCCTCGGGTATGTCCTTCAGCGGCATGTCCTGCCGCCGCACCCAGCCGGTGCGGGCCATGGGCGTCCCGTCGGACCAGAAGTAGACGTTGTCCTGCTGGGTGGCGTACGAGTTGAGGTTCTCCGGGATGTCGGTGGCGGCGTAGGCGGAGCCCAGGAGGGCGACGGTCAGGCCGGTGAACGTCAGCGCGGCACCGAGCCACTGCCGCCAGGAAGGCACCCAGCGGCGCCAGCCGGTGCGGTCGGCGTGCGGGTAACGGGGGCGGAGGCGGTGGGCGTGGGACCCGACGCGGGTGACGAGTCGGTTCAGCCTGGGGCCCGCGGCCGGGATCCGGGACAGGAGGGAAGGCCGGGGGGCCCTGCGCCGATGGCGCGATCTGCCGGGTGCGCTGCCGTCCGGGGCCGTGGCGGAGGATGGGTTCGCGTTGTCGGTGGCGGCCACTTCGACGGTGCGCAAGAGCACGGTCTCGTCCGCGTTCATGGAAGCGGGGACCTTCAACTGCATGGTCTCGTCCGGTTCCCGCCCAGCCTTGTGCACGGCTTGTCTCCCTCCCCCTCACGGTGGTGCTCGCGCGGAAGGGCAATGGCTGCCGTGGTCGACGGCAACGAGCCCTCATGTCCCCCCGCCTTGCGGCTCCTCGTGACGATCGAAAGCTATCAGCGGCCTTTACAGGACCTCCACACCGGCATGGCAAGAGTGATCAAAAGGAATCCCGAAGGGCGGTATTTCCGCCGGTGCGGATTAGTCTGTCCCCATGCCTCGCTACGAGTACCGCTGCCGGACCTGCGGCGACACCTTCGAACTCAGCCGTCCCATGGCCCAGTCCTCCGCTCCGGCGGCATGCCCCTCGGGTCACGACGACACGGTGAAGCTCCTGTCCACCGTCGCGGTGGGCGGCGCGGCCTCCGCCCCGGCACCGGCACCCCGCTCGGGTGGCGGCGGTGGCGGCTGCTGCGGAGGCGGCTGCTGCGGCTGACGCCTCTCCTCGGGTTTCCTCAGGAGTCCTTCAGCTTCGGTTCCCTAGCGTGGCGGCATGACAGCCATCGCAGCGGACGCCGGGCCGCAGTGGGTCAACGACCTGATGGACGCGCTGGGCGCGCCGGGTGCCGGTCTCGCCATCGCCCTGGAGAACCTGTTCCCGCCGCTGCCCAGCGAGGTGATCCTGCCGCTCGCCGGGTTCGCCGCGTCCAGCGGGCGGATGAGCCTGCTCGCGGTCCTGCTGTGGACGACGGCCGGCTCGGTGATCGGTGCCCTCGCGCTGTACGGCATCGGCGCGCTGCTCGGCCGTGACCGGACGGTGGCGATGGCGGCCCGGCTGCCGCTGGTGAAGGTCTCCGACATCGAGCGGACGGAGGCGTGGTTCCTGCGGCACGGCACCAAGGCCGTGTTCTTCGGCCGCATGATCCCGATCTTCCGCAGCCTGATATCCGTCCCGGCGGGTGTGGAACGCATGCGCCTGCCGGTGTTCCTGGGGCTGACCACGCTGGGCAGCGCGCTCTGGAACACGGCGTTCGTCCTCGCGGGCTACCTGCTGGGCGCGAACTGGCACCAGGTGACGGACATGGTCTCCGCGTACTCGAAGGTGGTGCTCATCGTGGCGGCCCTGGCGGTGGCGGCGTTCATCGGAGTACGGCTGCTACGACGCCCCGCAAGGGGCGCGGGGAACTGCGCGACGAGCCACAACGAACCCGCACACGCACGACCACCACACCCCCCGAGCTCCTAGGCGACACCCCGAACCGTCCGCAGAAGCTCCCGCAGGATCCGCTCCCCCGCAAGCACCCCCCGCTCGGGAAGCGCCCTGATCGCCGGAGCCGTCCAGTCGCTGTCCGCCAGCTCCCCGTGCCCCGGGCGCCAGCCCTGGTCGGCCGCGAGGAGCAGGTCGGCGTCGAGCAGGGAGTCACCGGCAGCCAGAGTGAGGTCCGCCCCGGTCCGCCGGGCGACCTCGCGCATCGCCGCGCTCTTCGTGAGCGGCTTGGGCACGGCGTAGATCTTGCGGCCCTGCAGGGACACGGTCCAGCCGCGGTTCTCCGCCCAGACCGCGAGTTCCTTCACCCAGTCCTCGTCGAGCAGTTCACGCTCGACGACGAGGTAGGCGAAGAGGTCGTCGGCGACGCGGTGCTTGCGCACCCAGACCGGGTCGGCGGCCCTGAGCAGGTGTTCCTGCACCTCGGCCAGCGGCGCGCACTGCTCGGCCAGCCGCGCGGTCACCTGCGCGTGCCAGTCGGGGTCGGACACGCCGTCCACCAGGATGTGGCCGCCGTTCGCGCAGATCGCGTAGGTGGGCGCGGGGCCCGGCAGATTGATGCGCAGGAACTGCTTGCGCGTGCGGGTCGTCGTCGGCACGAACACGGCCGCGTCGCCCAGGTCGGTGAGGAGCTGCGCCGCCGTCTCCGTCATGTACGACAGCGGTCTGCTCTCGTGCACCTCCACGCACAGCAGCCGGGGCGCCCGCGCGTCCGGCATGGTCAGCGCCAGAGCCGCGGCGGAGTAGATCAGGGTGCGGTCGAGGTCGCTCGCGACGAGTGCGGGCATCAGACCGTCACCGCCTTGCCGTCGGCGCCGGTCGCGCCCCGGGTGTACTTGGGGTGGATGAGGCCGACACAGGTGTAGGGCAGGTCGGCCACCTCCTCGACGGGCACGCCGCGTTGCCCGGCCAGCAGGCGGACGTGGTCGAGGTCGCTGCCCGCCCCGGCGCGTGCCAGGACCTTCCAGGGCACGCGGCGCAGCATCACGCGGGTGGTCTCGCCGACGCCGGGCTTGACGAGGTTCACGTCGTGGATGCCGTACTCCTCGCTGATGCGCTCGACGGCGGCCCAGCCCTCCCAGGTGGGCGAGCGGTCGGCGGCGAGCAGTTCCTTGGCCTGGGCGCAGGCGGCGTCCGTGACCTCGGGGAAGCGGGCGGAGACGGCTTCCAGGAAGGCCACCGAGACGTCGGTGCCGGCGAGTTCGCGGTAGAACTTCGCGCCGTGGAAGTCGTGCGGTCCGACCAGGTCGGCGCGCAGCACGGTCCGCGAGATCAGGCCGGACACGGTCGAGTTGAGGCAGGCGGAGGGGATGAGGAAGTCCTCGCGGGTGCCGTAGGTCCGTACGCAGGAGCCCGGGTCGGCCAGGACCGCGATCTCGGGGTCGAAGCCGGTGATGCCGTCGGACTTCTCGAACTCCTCCAGGGCCTGGGCGAGTTCGCGGGTGATGGCGCCCTTGCCGGTCCAGCCGTCGACGAAGACGACGTCCCGGGGGTCGTGGTGCCGGGCCAGCCAGCGCAGCGCGTTGGCGTCGATGCCGCGACCGCGGACGATCGACACGGCGTAGTGCGGCAGGTCGAGGCCGTGCCGGTGCCGGGCCCAGCGGCGCATGAGGATGCCGATCGGGGTGCCCGCGCGGGCGAGGGAGACCAGGACCGGGCGGGGCGACCGCTCGGCCAGGACGGTCTCGGTGACCACGCCGACCGCCTGGGCGATGCGGGCCGCCGAGTCCTCCAGCGCGGCGTGGAACAGCTCCTGGTACTGCTCGCTCGGCTGGTACTCCACGGGCAGCGACTCGGCGTAGTGCGCCCCGCCGCTCTGGATCGCCTCCTCGCGCTCCTCGGTCGGCGCCTCCAGCGTCACGTCCGAGAGGTCCTGGAGCAGCCAGCCGACCTCCTCGGGCGCGTACGAGGAGAAGGCGGGGCCGCGGAGGGGCTCGGGCAGCATGGAGGGCCTTTCGGGGGCGTGCGGGGCCTCGGGGGTGTACGACGGTACGACGGCGAGGAGGACCTGCGGCGTGTGCGCCGCGAGCTGCGCCAGCAGTCCGTCGGGCGCGTGCAGCGGGGGCGTGTCCGCGGCCGAGTCGACGACGGCGATCACGGCGTCGTAGCCGGCACCGGCGACGTTGTAGGCGTACCGCTCGCCCGGGCCGTCGGCGGGGTCGTCGTGGGCGGGGAAGACCAGGCGCGTGCGTATCGCGTAGCCCGGGTCGTCGACGGCCAGGACGGGCGAGCGGGTGGTGGTGGAGTAGCGCACGTCCGCGCCGACCGCCTGTTCCAGCTCCCGGGCCAGCCTGAGCGGGGCGTACATCAGCTCCTCGAAGCCGAGGACGAGCACGCGGCGGGCATCGGCGGGCAGGGCGTCGGCGAGCCGGGCGGCCATGCCGGGCAGGGCGGCCTCCAGGCGCTCCCGGTGCGCGGGGGTGAAGCCGTGCCGGCCGCCGTCCGGCAGGCCCTCGGGCCAGCGCAGGTCTATGCGGGTGACGTGGGGGTGGGCACGGTTGTCGTCCGGCTGCGGGCCGGTGGGGGCTGTTCGCGCAGTTCCCCGCGCCCCTAGCGCGTTGGCTGCAACGCCCTCAAGGGGCGCGGGGAACTGCGCGACCGGCCACGACGGCGCCGCAGCCGACGAACCACCCTCCGCGGCACTCTCCGCCTCGTACCGCGCCACCAGCTCCCGCCCCCTCTCCAGCACCCCCTCCGGCAGCCGTACGGTCCCCGAGGCCGCCGCGACCAGGTCCACGCGGGCGCCGATCTCCCCGGCGAACTCCTCCAGCCGACCCGCGTCGGCCGCGGACCGCATATCCACCAGCGCCACCACGACGTACCGCCGCCGCGGATACCGCTCATGAAGATCCCGGACGGTATTCAGCACGGTGTTCCCCGTGGAGAACTCGTCGTCGACCAGCACCAGCGGCCCGTCGCCGGTGAGCAGCGCGGGGTCCTCCGGCAGGAGCAGGTGCGAGGTCGCGTGCGAGTGGGACTCCTCGAAGCCGCCGGCCGGGGCGAGGCCGGCGACGGGGCGGCGGGTGGAGTGCAGGTAGGGTGCGGCGCCCAGTCCGTCGGCGACGGAGTGGCCGAGTCCCGTCGCGGTCTCCGCGTAGCCGAGGACGACGGCGCGGCGCGCCTCGTCGGCGCCCAGCAGTTCACGCACCCGGCGGCCCAGTTCGAAGCCGTAGCCGTAGACCACGGACGGCGACTGCGGGACGTGCTTGCCGAGTACGTTCGACACCAGCAGGTGGGCCCGCTTGGGGTTGCGGCGCAGTGCCAGCCCGAGCAGGCCGGTCAGCCGGTCGTCGCCGATGAGCTCGACGCCGAGCCGCTCGGCGACCCAGCTGCCCGACCAGACACCGTCGCCATCGCCGTCGCGCACCTGGTCACGCACCCCCACGTTCACTGCCTTCTCCATGAATTCCCTGCTTCGATGCCGCCGGTCTCCCCGGCGAGCCTGCGTTCCTCGGATGCCGTGCCTTCAGTCGAGCAGGCCGGCCGCCAGCAGCTCCACGAAGCCGATGTCCTCGTTCGCCACGCCGAAAACCTCGGCGCGCAGCAGGGTCCGCTCGGCCCAGGCCCGATGCGGCTTCACCTCGTTCATCTTGTTCGTGTACGCCGACCTCAGCACACCCCCGCCGCCGCGCTCCGGGCGCAGGATGTCCTGGGCGTCCGAGAACTCCTCGTGGCTGACGACCGACAGGGCGTGCACGGGCAGCACGTGCGAGGGGTGGATGCAGGTCTTGCCCAGCAGTCCGTTGGCCTGGTCCAGGGAGATCTCCCTGAGCAGGCCGTCCATGGCGTGCTCAATCAGCTTCTCGCGCAGTTCCGCGGCCTGCACCTCAAGGAAGGGACTCTGCCGCAGCAGCGGCTTGAACATGCGCTCCTGGACCCGGAAGTACTCCCACACCGGCCCGGTCACGGTGAAGCCGGTCCCGTCGGCGCGGCCCAGCATGTTCACCACGTCGGCGATCACGGAAGCGACGATCTGCACGTCGTAGGCCGTCATGTCGGGGCCTCTGCGCAGCCCGTAGGAGGAGCAGAAGTCCGTCACGCCGAGGCGCAGGGCGAGGACGCGGTCGCGGTACTTGTCGACCGCCCGGAAGATGCCCTCCAGGGTCGCCACGCGCGACTCGCGGTAGAGCAGCTCCGGCGACTCCAGCACCGGCATGGCGAAAAGGCGACGGCCGCCTTCGGCCTCGGCGGTCGCCAGCGCCTCCAGGAAGGGGATGCCGCGTTCCTCGGTGAACTTCGGCAGTACGAATCCGGACAGCAGCCGGACGGCGGGCCCGAGGCGTCGCACCAGATCCGGTATCTGCTCGGGTACGCGGACCCGGATGAAGAGCAGCGGCAGGTCCGCGCCCGGGCGGTCGGCGAGGGCCGTGAGCTGGCGGACGAGGTTCTCCTCGCCCGGGCCGACCTCCGCGTCGTCGATCGAGTCCTCCAGGCACAGGACCATGGAGACCACGCCGCGACCGGCCTGCTTGAGGATGTCGTCGGCGAGGCGGGTCCGGGTGGCCGGGCTGTAGAGCGTGGCGCCGAGGGCGGCCGAGAGCAGCCAGCCCGGCGAATCCGCGGTGAACGTACACGGCTCGCGGTAGAAGAGACGCTTCCGCACCTCAGGGGCGATGTGCCCGAAATGCCGCATGGAACTCCCCCGTGGTGGTTGTGCGACCTGCGAATCGTCGAAAGCTGGCCGGTAATAGTACGTAGAAGTCCATGGCAGAGGTTCCCGTCAGGCATGAATTTCAGGTAACGCGGGCAAGCACAGCCGGGCCCGGCCATGACGACGGTAGTCCCCGAGGGCCGTCGGCGCCGCTCGGGGTACCTCGGGCCCCGCGTTGTCGTGAGCAGGACCGAGAAGGCAGGATGACCGCATGACGCACGCGATGCTGAAGGGGTCGAACGTCCCGCTGGAAGCCACCACGGTGCGCGCCGTGCTGCGCTGGACACCCGGGCAGGGGGTTCCGGACGTCGACGCCTCCGCGCTGCTCCTCGGCCCCGACGGTCATGTGCGCTCCGACGAGGACTTCGTTTTCTACAACCAGCCCCGGCACCCTTCCGGGAAGGTGTGGCGGCTCGGCAAGAAGCGGGTCACCGAGGGCCTGACCGACACGATCCAGACAGATCTCGCCGGTGTCGAGTCGGGAGTCAGCCGGATTCTGCTGGTCGCTTCGGCGGACGGCGTCACGTTCGACCACGTACGGGCCCTGCGCATCCTGCTGTACGACGCGGCGGGCTCCGGCGCGGAGGCTCTGGCGTACTTCGACGTCAAGCCGGAGACGGGCCAGGAGACCGCGCTGATCTGCGGTGAGCTGTACCGGCGCGGGGAGGGCTGGAAGTTCCGGGCGCTGGGCGAGGGCTATTCGAACGGGCTTCAGGGGCTCGCGACCGACTACGGCATCTCGGTGGACGAGTCGGAGGCGATGGAGGAGACGGACAGGCAGCCGGCGACCGCCGACCCGGCACAGTCCACGACCTCCGCCACGACCCAGCAGCCCCCGGCCACGACCCAGCAGCCCGCCCCCGAGGTGTCCCGGCCGCTGCCGCCGGAGCAGCCGACCGTGGTGCCCCCGCAGCCCGCGTACGGCTATCCGCCCCAGCAGCCCCCGGCGACCCAGCCGGCGTACGGCTACCCGCAGCCCGCCGGCCAGCCCGCCTACGGCTACCCGCAGACACCGGCGACCGCGGGCGTCACCGGGGCCCAGTCCGGCTACGGCTACCCGGAGCCGGTCGCGGCCCCGGCCCCCGACCCGGACTTCCGCCTGCCCCCGCAGGGCCCGCAGTTCATCGGACGCTAGGCAGGACCAGTACTCGAGGGGGTCCGCCTAGCGCTCGACCTTCGTCTTGTAGCCCCGGCCCCACTGGAGCCCCCAGCCGTACAACCGGTCCAGCTCGGCCTGGAAGCCGTAGACGAACTTCGCCTCGCGGCGCACGATGATCTCGTCCTTGACCTTCTCGATCATGACGACGGCGCAGGAGCGGGCCTGCGGCTGGCGTTCGTCGAGGTGGATCTCGATGCGGGGGCCGTTGCTCGGGTAGAGGGTGACGATGGCGTGGGCGCGGTCGAAGGCGGGTGTCGCGTCGTAGATGTAGACGAAGACCAGGAGCCGCTTGATGCTGTCGCGGTGGTCGAGGTTGATGTACATCGTCTCGCCGGACGCGGAGCCGAAGCGGTCGTCGCCGCTGAGCTTGACGTACGGCGGGGCGTTGACGTCGCCGAAGTAGCCGCCGAGGGGCTGGACGACGCCCTTGCTGCCGTCCTGGAGCTCGTACAGACAGCCCAGGTCGAGGTCGACGTTGACCACGCTCTGGCTGTGGCCGATGACCTCGGGCGGTTTGAGTGCCCTGAAGGGGTGCCGCAGCAGGCTCTCGCGCTGCGGGCCGCCGATGTCGGAGGTGCGCATCCGCCAGCTCAGGTTGACCCGGAGATGGCCGGTGGCCGCGCCCTGTTTGGTGAGTGATATCTGCGCGCGCCGCTTGGTCAGCTCGATCGCGTTGGTTGCCGCGTGCCCCGAGTCGAACTGCACATCGTGCCCGCGCCGGAGTCCGTCGAACAGGCCCATTCCGCCCCCACGTTCCCTAGGTGACCGCGGGTCCTCGCCGTACCCGCGGCCCTTGACGACCGACGGGGCGGCCCCGAGGAGTCACCTCGGTGGCCGCCCCGCACAGAGCGTTCCTCACCCGGAGGGGTGTCACACCCCGGACGAGACCTCAGTCTTCTCGTCCGAGCCGGCTTTTCCCTCGGCCGCCGCCAGTGCCTTGTTGCGGCGGACGGAGGACCAGAAGGAGGCGGCGATCAGGACGACGCCGATGAGGCCGGTGACGATCTCGTTGATCTGGTACTGGATGGTGACCAGCAGGATCATGGCGAGCGCGCCGATGGCGTAGTGCGCGCCGTGCTCCAGGTAGACGTAGTCGTCGAGGGTGCCCTGGCGGACCAGGTAGACCGTCAGCGACCGGACGTACATGGCGCCGATGCCGAGGCCGAGGGCCATCAGGACGATGTCGTTGGTAATGGCGAAGGCGCCGATGACGCCGTCGAAGGAGAAGGACGCGTCCAGGACCTCGAGGTAGAGGAACATGAAGAAGGCGGCCTTGCCGGCCAGCTGGACCGCGGAGCGGGGCTTGCCGCTGCGCTCGGCTTCTTCCTCCGCCTCGTGCTCCCGCTCCTCCTCCTCTTCGAGCTTGTCCTCGAAGTAGCCGGAGAGACCGCCGACGATCATGTACGTGATCAGACCGGCGATGCCGGAGAGCAGGACCGTCTCGGCCTTGTCGACGTGCGTGCCGCCGTGCTGGTGGGCGTGGGTCGCGAAGGTCATTGCCGAGATCAGCAGGACGATCAGCGCGATGCAGACCGACAGCATGTCGACCTTGCCGAGCTTGGACAGCGGGCGCTCGAGCCAGCCGAGCCACTTGATGTCCCGGTCCTCGAAGATGAAGTCGAGGAAGATCATCAGCAGGAACATACCGCCGAAGGCGGCGATCGCCGGGTGGGCGTCCGTCACGAGCTGCTGGTACTGGTCCTTGTCGCTCAGGGCGAGGTCGACGGCCTCGATGGGGCCCAGCTGGGCGCTGATCGCGACGATCACGACAGGGAAGACCAGGCGCATACCGAAGACGGCGATCAGAATGCCGATCGTGAGGAAGATCTTCTGCCAGAAGGCATTCATCTTCTTCAGGATCCCGGCGTTGACCACCGCGTTGTCGAAGGACAGCGAGATCTCGAGGACGGAGAGGATCGCGACGATGCCGAGCGCGGTCCACCCGCCGAACAGGACCGCCGCGACCAGGCCGAGCGCGGTGACCGCGAACGACCACCCGAAGGTTTTCAGAACCACTGGCTACCCAATCGTGTGTGTACGGGGCTCCCCCGCGCCGTACCCGGCTTTACGAACTTTTGAAGCCGAAGTCTAGTCGGCCCCCCTCCGCACCCCACCGGGCCCTGGTTTTTGCTCATATCGCGTTACGTGACGTTGACCCCGAAGTCCAGTGCGATGCCCCGCAGTCCCGACGCGTACCCCTGCCCGACGGCCCTGAACTTCCATTCGCCCTGGTAGCGATAGACCTCACCGAAGATCATCGCGGTCTCGGTGGAGGCGTCCTCACTGAGGTCGTAGCGGGCGAGTTCCTGGCCGTCCGCCTGGTTCACCACGCGGATGAAGGCATTGCTGACCTGGCCGAAGGTCTGGTTCCGCTCGTCGGCCATGTGGATGGAGACGGGAAAGACGATCTTGTCGCACTGGGGCGGCACCTTGGAGAGGTCGATCAGGAGCGACTCGTCGTCGCCGTCGCCCTCACCGGTGAGGTTGTCACCGGTGTGCTCCACGGAACCGTCCGGACTCTTGAGCTGGTTGTAGAACACGAACCACTCGTCCCCGAGCACGCGGCCGCCGCTGCACATCAGCGCGCTGGCGTCGAGGTCGAACGGGGCTCCGGTGGTGGAGCGCGCGTCCCAGCCGAGCCCGATCATCACCTGAGTGAGGTTCGGTGCGGCCTTGGACAGGGAGACGTTGCCCCCTTTGGCGAGCGTGACGCCCATGATGCTGTCCCTCCCCGGGTGGTATTTCTCAGGTGGTCCTGCACGTCCGGCGCCGCACGTAAACCGTGCGGCGCCGGACAGGAAGACCTGGGGGCCCTGTCGCCAGGGCCCGTCAGATGGCTCAGACGTTCACACCGAAGTCCTGCGCGATGCCGCGCAGGCCCGAGGCGTAGCCCTGGCCGATGGCGCGGAACTTCCACTCCGCGCCGTGCCGGTAGAGCTCACCGAAGACCATGGCGGTCTCGGTGGAGGCGTCCTCGCTGAGGTCGTAGCGGGCGATCTCGGCGCCGCCGGCCTGGTTCACGACGCGGATGAACGCGTTGCGGACCTGGCCGAAGGACTGCTGGCGGGTCTCGGCGTCGTAGATGGAGACCGGGAAGACGATCTTCTCGACGTCGGCCGGGACCGCGGCCAGGTTGACCTTGATCTGCTCGTCGTCGCCCTCGCCCTCACCGGTGAGGTTGTCGCCGGTGTGCTCGACGGAGCCGTCGGGGCTCTTGAGGTTGTTGAAGAAGACGAAGTGCTGGTCGCTGGCGACCTTGCCGGAGTTGTTCAGCAGCAGCGCGCTGGCGTCCAGGTCGAAGTCGGTGCCGGTCGTGGTGCGGACGTCCCACCCCAGACCGACGATGACCGCGGTCAGGCCCGGCGCCTCCTTGGTCAGCGATACGTTGCCGCCCTTGCTGAGGCTGACTCCCACGAGTCCTCCATTGGTGTCCGGGGGCGGGATGCCCCGTTGTGCTCGGATGTCGGATCAACGAGTCGATCCTAGTGACGGGTTCCCGCCCCACGCAGGCCCTGAAGCCGATAATTCAGCGGGTGTCGAGCGCATGACGCCCGACCGGCGTCACAGGGTGTCGAGCGCCTTCACGTAGTCGTTCAGGTCGCGCGCGTCCGGCAGGCCGTTGACGACCGTCCAGCGCACGACGCCCTCCTTGTCGATGACGAAGGTGCCGCGCACGGCGCAGCCCTTGTCCTCGTCGAAGACGCCGTAGGCGCGCGAGACGTTGCCGTGCGGCCAGAAGTCCGAGAGCAGCGGGTACTCCAGGCCCTCCTGCTCGGCGAAGACGCGCAGGGTGTGGATGGAGTCGTTGGAGACGGCGAGCAGCTGGGTGTCGCGGTCGGAGAACTGCGGCAGGTTGTCCCGCAGCTCGCACAGCTCACCCGTGCACACGCCGGTGAAGGCGAAGGGGTAGAAGAGCAGCACCACGTTCTTCCGACCGCGGAAGTCGGACAGCTTCACGCTCGCGCCGTGGTTGTCCTTGAGCTCGAAGTCGGGGGCCTTCTCGCCGACCTGGATCGCCATCGTTGTGGGTGTCCCTTCGTGGGGCTTCTCGAATGGGCCCCACCCTACGCAGGGACCGGCGCAGACCGGTGGGCGGGCCGACGATGCCGGCCCGCCCCTCCGAACGGCTGACGTGCGGTACGGCTAACGCTTCGACTTGGCGGCCTTCGGCGTCGCCAGCCGGCTGCCGCTCCAGTCCTTGCCGACGCTGACGCTCTTGGACGCCGTCAGACCCGCCGTGGTGGCGGCTTCCGAGATGTCGCTCGGCTCCACATAGCCCGAACGGCCGGTCTTCGGCGTGAGGAGCAGGATCGCACCGCCCTCTTCGATGTACGTGGTGGCATCGACCAGCGCATCCGTCAGGTCGCCGTCGTCGTCACGGAACCACAGCACAACGGCGTCGGCCACGTCGTCGTAGTCCTCGTCCACCAGGTCGCCCTCGACGATGCCCTCGATGGCCTCGCGGAGTTCCTGGTCCACGTCGTCGTCGTAGCCGATCTCCTGGACCACCTGCCCGGGCTGGAACCCCAGCCTGGCGGCAGGGTTCGTCCGCTCCTCCGCGTGGTCCGCGGTCGCGCTCACGGGTTGCCTCCTGATCATTTCTTGGGATGTCGGAACCCCCTGCTCCTGTGAGCTCGGGGGAATCTCAGCCACGCGCGTGCGCGAAGCATTGGCCGTAGTCCACACGGGCGGGGCGGATCGCGCAAGTACCCGGCCGTTCAGACCGCCGAAACGGTGACGATCCTGGCGGTGTCACCGCAACTCCAGGCACACCATCATGGTCCGAGGTGACGCACACCACACCTTTCTGCCCTGTTTGGGCGTTTGGGAATCGTCTGGGGGTACGAGACTCGAAGGTATTCACCCCATACGTCACGGAGCCGGTCCCACGCCCGGGTTACCGCTGGGTAGAGATGACGTTTACGGCCCCGAGGTGGACCATGGGGAGCGGCGCGGCCCTAGGCGCCCCTAAGCGACAACGCCCGGCGACGACAGCGAAACAAGCGGCCCTCGCAGGCCCTCTGACAGGTAAGGAACAGCGTGGCTTCCGCATCCGATCGCAACCCGATCATCATTGGCGGCCTTCCGAGTCAGGTTCCTGACTTCGATCCCGAAGAGACGCAGGAGTGGCTCGACTCCCTCGACGCCGCCGTCGACGAGCGCGGCCGTGAGCGCGCCCGCTATCTGATGCTGCGGCTGATCGAGCGGGCCCGCGAGAAGCGCGTGGCCGTGCCGGAGATGCGCAGCACGGACTACGTCAACACCATCCCCACCAAGAGCGAGCCGTTCTTCCCGGGCAACGAGGAGATCGAGCGGAAGGTCCTCAACGCGACCCGCTGGAACGCGGCCGTGATGGTCTCCCGGGCCCAGCGTCCGGGCATCGGCGTCGGCGGCCACATCGCCACGTTCGCCTCCTCCGCCTCGCTCTACGACGTCGGCTTCAACCACTTCTTCCGCGGCAAGGACGAGGGCGACGGCGGCGACCAGGTCTTCTTCCAGGGCCACGCCTCGCCGGGCATCTACGCCCGCGCCTTCCTGCTGGACCGGCTCAGCGAGCAGCACCTGGACGGCTTCCGCCAGGAGAAGTCGAAGGCGCCGTACGCGCTGTCGTCGTACCCGCACCCGCGGTCGATGCCGGACTTCTGGGAGTTCCCGACGGTGTCGATGGGCCTCGGCCCGATCGGCGCGATCTACCAGGCGCGCATGAACCGCTACATGGAGGCGCGCGGGATCGCCGACACCTCCAAGTCGCACGTGTGGGCGTTCCTCGGCGACGGCGAGATGGACGAGCCGGAGTCGCTGGGCCAGCTGTCCATCGCCGCGCGCGAGGGCCTGGACAACCTCACGTTCGTCGTCAACTGCAACCTCCAGCGCCTCGACGGACCGGTGCGCGGCAACGGAAAGATCATCCAGGAGCTGGAGTCGATCTTCCGCGGCGCCGGCTGGAACGTGATCAAGCTGGTCTGGGACCGCACCTGGGACCCGCTGCTCGCCCAGGACCGCGACGGCGTGCTGGTCAACAAGATGAACACCACGCCCGACGGACAGTTCCAGACGTACGCCACGGAGACGGGCGCGTACATCCGCGACCACTTCTTCGGCGACGACCACCGGCTGCGGGCGATGGTCGAGAACATGACCGACGACCAGATCCTGCACCTGGGGCGCGGCGGTCACGACCACCGGAAGATCTTCGCGGCGTACAAGGCGGCCGTGGAGCACAAGGGCCAGCCGACGGTGATCCTCGCCAAGACGATCAAGGGCTGGACGCTGGGCCCGAACTTCGAGGGCCGCAACGCCACGCACCAGATGAAGAAGCTCACGGTCGACGACCTCAAGCGCTTCCGCGACCGTCTCCACCTGCCGATCTCCGACAAGGAGCTGGAGTCCGGCGTGCCGCCGTACTACCACCCGGGCCGGGAGTCGGAGGAGATCCAGTACATGCACGACCGCCGCAAGTCGCTCGGCGGTTACGTCCCCACGCGCGTCGTGCGGTCCAAGCCGCTGCCGCTGCCTGAGGAAAAGACGTACGCGACCGTGAAGAAGGGCTCGGGCCAGCAGTCGATCGCCACGACGATGGCCTTCGTACGCCTGCTCAAGGACCTCATGCGGGACAAGGAGATCGGCAAGCGGTTCGTGCTGATCGCGCCGGACGAGTACCGCACGTTCGGCATGGACTCGTTCTTCCCGAGCGCGAAGATCTACAACCCGCTCGGCCAGCAGTACGAGTCGGTCGACCGCGATCTGCTGCTCGCCTACAAGGAGGCGCCGAACGGCCAGATGCTGCACGACGGCATCTCGGAGGCGGGCTGCACGGCATCCCTGATCGCCGCCGGCTCGGCCTACGCGACCCACGGCGAGCCGCTGATCCCGGTCTACGTCTTCTACTCGATGTTCGGTTTCCAGCGCACCGGCGACCAGTTCTGGCAGATGGCCGACCAGCTGGCGCGCGGTTTCGTCCTGGGTGCGACCGCCGGCCGGACGACCCTGACCGGTGAGGGCCTCCAGCACGCCGACGGCCACTCGCAGCTGCTGGCCTCCACCAACCCCGGCTGCGTGGCGTACGACCCGGCGTTCGGCTTCGAGATCGCGCACATCGTCAAGGACGGCCTGCGCCGGATGTACGGCGGCTCCGAGGAGCACCCGCACGGCGAGGACGTCTTCTACTACCTGACCGTCTACAACGAGCCGATCCAGCACCCGGCCGAGCCCGAGAACGTGGACGTCGAGGGCATCCTCAAGGGCGTCCACCGCTTCAGCGAGGGCACGGCCGGCTCGATCCCGGCGCAGATCATGGCGTCGGGTGTCGCGGTGCCGTGGGCGGTCGAGGCGCAGAAGATCCTCGCGGAGGACTGGAACGTCAAGGCCGACGTCTGGTCGGCGACCTCCTGGAACGAGCTGCGGCGCGAGGCCGTGGCCTGCGAGGAGCACAACCTGCTGCACCCCGAGGAGGAGCAGCGGGTGCCGTACGTGACGCGGAAGCTGGCGGGCGCGGAGGGCCCGGTCGTGGCCGTGTCCGACTGGATGCGATCGGTTCCGGACCAGATCGCGCGCTGGGTGCCGCAGACGTACCAGTCGCTCGGCGCGGACGGCTTCGGCTTCGCTGACACGCGGGGCGCCGCCCGCCGCTTCTTCCACATCGACGCGCAGTCGATCGTGGTGGCGGTGCTGACCGAGCTGGCCCGTGAGGGCAAGGTCGACCGGTCGGTGCTCAAGCAGGCCATCGACCGGTATCAGCTGCTCGACGTGTCGGCGGCCGACCCGGGGGTCGCGGGCGGCGACGCGTAGCACGACGGAGTTTGTCAAGGGGTGGTGAGCCTCACGGGTACACCGTGGGCACACCGCCCCTTCACCTTTTCTACGATTCGGCCATGCAGCAGCAGTCGGCCCAACTCCGTTGGGAACAGCACACACAGCGGCCCCTGTTCGGCCTGGCCCTGGTCTTCGCCGTCGCCTATGCCGTGCCGATCGTCCGTCCCGACGCGAGCCGGGACGTGGTGGAGGTGTGCACGGCCGTCGAGTGGGTGGTGTGGGGCGCGTTCGCGCTCGACTACGTCATACGGCTCGCGCTCGCCGAGCAGCGGCTGGTGTTCGTCCGGACGCACTGGCTCGACCTGGGCGCGGTGTTGCTGCCGATGCTGCAGCCGATGCGGTTGCTGCGGCTGGTGTCGACGCTGCTGCTGGTCGGGCAGCGGGCGCGGATGGCCTCGCAGATAAGGCTCACGACGTATGTCGTCGGTGCGGTGGTCGGGCTGCTGATGTTCGGGTCGCTGGCGGTGCTGTCGGTGGAGCGGGACTCACCGGACGGGAACATCCGGACGCTCGGTGACGCGGTGTGGTGGTCGTTCACGACGATGACGACCGTGGGGTACGGGGATCATGCGCCGACGACCGGGCTGGGGCGGATGCTCGCGGTGGGCCTGATGCTGTCCGGGATCGCCCTGCTGGGTGTGGTGACGGCGAACATCGCGGCGTGGTTCATCGCGCGGTTCGAGAAGGACGATGTGGAGGAGCGGCGGCAGACGGAGGCGATACGGGAGCTGACGGAGGAGGTTCGGGCGTTGCGGGGGGAGTTGGCGGCGTTGAAGGGAACGTCCGTGGAGTAGCCCTCGGCGTTGACGCCCGGGGCGGGTGGGTGCGCAGCCCGGCGGGGCGGGGTGCCGCTGCGCCCACCCGTGCCGCCCTGGGGGTACCTCCCAGGCCCTTGAGGCACTGGAGGAGGAACGATTGTCCGCAGCTACGAAAGGTGGGCCCCCGGCCTGTGGCCAGGGGCCCTTCCCTCAGTTCCCCGGGTCAGAACAGCATGCCGTTGCCCGGGGTTGTCGCTCCTGCCAGCCAGATGATGGCCATGAGCGTGTCGATGGCGCCCAGGACCAGGGCGGCCACGGCCGTGGCCGGGCGGGAACCCGCCCACGTGCGGCCCATGGCGAGCCAGCCGCAGACGATCGCCACGGGGCCGAGGATGATCCCCAGCACGAAGAATCCGGCGACCGCGCAGATGACTCCGATGATTCCGAGCGTCGCGCGATCCGGCCCGGTCCGTGACCACGTCCGGCCACGTGAGCGGGGGTGCCTGCGCGTACCGTGTCCGAAGCTCGCCATCATCAACTCCCGTAAACCCTCAGTTGGTTGGGGTTCCGTTCGGGTACGACATGGCGAGTACCCCCAAATGTGGGCTCAATCCCGCTGCTTGCGCGCCGCCCCCCTCCGGCAGCGCGCCGCAGCGTCCGCCCTCCATGCCCTGCGGAGGACTTGACCCACTGTGACCTGCGATGCCCGCCGAAGGGGAGGGGTCGGCGGTTTTGTTCACCCTGATAGGCGAACACCCGGGATTCGACCGTCAGATGTGCGCGGCGCCCGCGCCGGCGCCCGCGTTCTCACCGCGCTTGGTGAGGAACGCCACCAGCACCGCCACCACGGCGACGCCGCAGGCGACGAGGGACGCCGCGCTCATGCCGGAGATGAACGTGTCGTGCGCCACGCCCGTGATCTTCGCGGCGATGGCGTCCGGCGTCCCCGGCGCCACCGGCGGGACACCGACCTGGACGGCCTCGGACGCCTGGTGCTCCTGCTCCGGGGTGAGCGGCGGGAGCCCCGCCTTCGTCCAGTTGTCCATGAGGTCGCTGTTGACCTTGGAGGCCATCACGGCACCGAGCACGGCCGTACCGAGGCTGCCGCCGATCTGCATGGCGGCCTGCTGGAGACCGCCCGCGACACCCGACAGCTCCATCGGGGCGTTGCCGACGATGACTTCGGTCGCGCCGACCATGACCGGGGCGAGGCCGAGGCCGAGCAGGGCGAACCAGAGCGACATGATGCCGCTGCCGGTGTCCGTCTCCAGCGTCGACATCCCGTACATGGCGATCGCGGTGAGCGCCATACCGCCCGCGAGCGGGACGCGGGGGCCGAACTTGGTGATCATCGCGCCGGCGAGCGGCGAGCCGACGATCATCATGCCGGTGAGCGGCAGCAGGTGCAGACCGGCGTCGACCGGGCCCATGCCGTGCACGTTCTGCAGGTAGAACGTCACGAAGAACAGGCCGCCCATGAAGGCGATGGCCATCAGGACCATGAGCACCACACCCGCGGACAGCGCCACGGAGCGGAACAACGCGAGCGGGATCAGCGGCTCCTTCACCTTCGTCTCCCAGAAGGCGAACAGCGCGAAGCCCAGCACGGAGGCGCCGAGGAACGCCAGCGTCTTGGCGTCGCCCCAGCCCCACTCGGACGGCGGGGCCTTGATGAGCGCCCACACCAGGCAGAACACGGAGGTCGACAGCAGGGCGATGCCCAGGATGTCGAAGGAGCGCGGGGCGTTCTCGGCGCGGTGGTCGAGGAGGATCCAGACGCCGAGGACGACGGCGAGGACACCGACCGGCACATTGATGAAGAACACCGACTGCCAGCTGACGTGCTCGACGAGCACGCCGCCGAGGATCGGGCCGCCGGCGGTGGACGCGCCGATGACCATGCCCCAGATGCCGATCGCCATGTTGAGCTTCTCGGCCGGGAAGGTGGCCCGCAGCAGGCCGAGCGCGGCCGGCATCAGCAGCGCGCCGAAGAGGCCCTGCAGGACGCGGAAGGTGACGACCAGCGCGATGCTGTCGGACAGACCGATGGCCCCCGAGGCGGCGGCGAAGCCGACGACGCCGATGAGGAAGGTCTGCCGGTGACCGAAGCGGTCGCCGAGCTTGCCCGCGGTGATCAGGGAGACCGCGAGGGCGAGGAAGTATCCGTTGGTGATCCACTGGACCTGGGCGAAGGTGGCGCCCAGGTCCTTCTGTATCGCGGGGTTGGCTATGGCCACGATGGTGCCGTCGAGGGCCACCATCATGACCCCCACTGCGACGGTGATCAGGGTGAGCCACGGGTGCCCTCGCAGCCCCTTGCCCGGCGTCGCGTCCGACGGCGTCGCCGGTGGCTTGCCCCCCGACCCCGTCGTGTCGATGGTGGTCTGACTAGTCATCCTTCGAGGCTAATGACAGTCACTGACAATTGACAAACCAATTCACAAGCCGGTAACTGACACGGCACCTTCCCTATAGCCTGAACTGGGCAAACACCGAAGAGAGAGGCACCTCTTTGAACCTGCGCGAACGCAAGAAACGGCGCACCCGGGACGCGCTGCTGCGGGCCGCCCTGGAACTGTTCGCCACGCGCGGGTACGAGGAGACGACCGTCGACGACATCGCCGCCGCCGTCGACGTCTCGCAGCGCACCTTCTTCCGCTACTTCGCGGGCAAGGAGGAGACGGCGTTCTACGTGCCGCGGCTCGCGGAGACCCAGGTCGTCGAGGCCGTACGGGCCCGCCCGCCGGGCGAGGCGCCGCTGGAAGCGCTGCGCCGGGCCGTGCTGGAGAGCTGGGACACGATCAACGAGACGATCGAGGAGATCGTGCCGGTCGAGCTCCACCTGCGCGTCTACCGGGTGATCGAGTCCACGCCCGCGCTGCTCGCCGCCCATCTGCGGCGGTCGGCGGAACTGGAGGAGGAGCTCGCGCGCATCATCGCCGAGCGCGAGGGGCTGGACGTGGACACGGACCCGCGGCCCCGCATCATCGTGGCCCTCTTCGGCGGAGTGGTTCGCGTCACCGAGCGACTGTGGTCCGCGGGGGACGACCTCACCCTGGAAGGAATGCGCCAACTCACCACCGCCTACCTCGATCAGGTGGGTCCGGCCCTGGCCGGGAACTGGCGTACGGAGCAGTCCCCTTAGCGCATCCCACGAAACGTGATCCCGGTCACTTGGTTAACGCGAGACCCTCTCGTTCTCCTAGTGTGTCCTTTCAGTGACTTCCTTCGACACCACCCCGCAGCTGAACGTCTGGCGCGCACTGCTCGCTCTGGCCGTCGTGTTCGTGATGCTGACGACCACCGGCTGGACCGCCCTGCGCAACCAGCGGGGCGACACGCCGCTCCAGGCCTCGCTCTCCGCCTGGGAGCACGGCCGGATCGGCGGTTACCGGCTGCCGGACCCGCAGTCCCAGCCGACGAAGCTGGCCCGCTTCTTCTCCTCGCTCACCGAGCGGGAACGCGCGAGCCTGGTCCGCAAGTACCCGCTCGCGGTCGGCAACATGAACGGCGCCCCGGTCGAACTGCGCTACCGCGCCAATCGCGTCGCGCTCGGCAAGGCACGCGAGGTCGAGCGGGAGCGTATGCAGGACAGCCGTCTCACCCCGTCCGGGAAACACGAGGCGCGCCGCCGGATGCACCGCTTCGAAGACCTCATGGAGAAGGGCCGCCACATCCTCGCCTTCGACCCCGACGGCTCGGGGCGCGTGGCAGAGGTCTTCGGCGACCTGCGCGAGGCGGAGCGGGTCTCGGTCGTCGTGCCCGGCGTGGACACCAACCTCCTCACCTTCCAGCGCACCCAGCGCAAGTACGCGGCGCCCGTCGGCATGGCCGAGTCCCTGTACACGGCCGAGCGGACGGCGAGTCCCTCGACCCGTACGGCCGTGATCGCCTGGGCCGACTACACGGCACCCAGCGGGCTCGGCATCGACTCGGCCACGGCGATGCGCGCCGAGGAGGGCGCCGTACGGCTGAACGCGCTGGTGCGGGCGCTGCCGGGCAGCTCGCCGGTCTCGCTGTTCTGCCACAGCTACGGCTCCGTGGTGTGCGGGGTCGCCGCCCACTCGCTGCCGGGCCGGGTCTCCGACATCGCGGTGGCCGGCAGCCCCGGCATGCGCGCGCAGAAGGCCGCCCAACTGCACACCGCCGCCCGGGTGTGGGCGATGCGGGACGCCGACGACTGGATCCAGGACGTGCCCTACCTGGAGTTCGGCGGGCTCGGCCACGGGGCCGATCCGGTGTCCGCCGGGTTCGGTGCGCGGGTGCTGTCGGCGCAGGGTGCCAAGGGTCACGCCGGCTACTTCGAGCCGGGTACGGCAAGTCTGATGAATTTCGCAGAGATCGGCGTTGGCGCATACCGCTCGGTGCACTGCGCGCACGAGGACGGCGTCTGCCGGACCGGTTTGTCCGGCACGGCCGCGGCCTGACGCGCGTAGAGGCGAAGAAACTGCGGTCTGCTCGGGAGGGGGACGGAGGAGCGCGTGCCGCATACGATGAGCCGCATGGGTGACGTACTGGCCGGATTTCATGCCGCCTGGGAGTTCGAGTCCGACTCCGTGCTCATCCGCTACGAACGGGGGATTCGAACACCCAGACTCTTCCAGGCGCTGGGGGAACGCCGTGTGCCCCTGGACGCGATCGCCGGGGTGACACTGACGCGCGGCAAGCGCGGCACGGTGGTGCTGCGCGTCGAGCCGCGGCCCGGTGCGGATCCGTTGATGGAGGCCGCCGCCGGACAGCTCAAGGACAGCGGCGATCCCTACCGGCTGGTGCTGCCCGCCGATCGGGAGGTCCTCGCGGAGTACTACGCCGACGAGTTGCGGTCGCTGCTGACGGAGTCGGAGTCCGGGCCGGCGGATCGGTTCCTGGTGGAGCCGCCGAAGGGGCCGCTGTCGTTCAAGGCGTACGACGGGAAGGCCTCGTTCGACGGGCGGACGGTGAACTTCCGGTGGTTCTGGACGGGGGCGTCGTCGGCGAAGTGGAAGGCCGGGGACCAGAGCTTCCCCGTCGGGGAGCTGAACGGGGTGGAGTGGCGCTCGCCCGAGGTCTTCGAGGGGCATCTGCGATTGCTGCGGCGCGACGAGTCGGGGGCCGGGGTGGTTGCGCAGGCCGACCAGGATCCTGCCGCGGTGGTGTTCGGGCTGGGGTACGGGCCCGTGCATGAGTCACTGCCGTTCGCCGCGGCGGTGTTGGCGGCGGTGCGGGCGTCGAGTCCGGTGGCGGCTGTGTCCGCGGGCGGGCCGCGGCGTGATCCTGCGGATATCGCCGAGCGGATTCGGCACCTTGGTGAACTGCATCAGGCCGGGTTGGTGACCGATGAGGAGTTTTCGGTCAAAAAGGCGGAATTGCTGGCGGAGCTTTAGCGTCTGCGGGGTGCTGCGCGCCGGCGGGTGCGGGTGCTTCGTGGCCGGTCGCGCACACGCGGCGGAGCCGCAGCAAATCGATACAGCCCCGCGCCCCTTATGTCCGCTTCACTCCCGTCCGGCGGAAGTGAAGGCCATGTCCGCGTAGCGGTTGCCTGCCACCTGGGCCGCTATGCCGTTCAGCAGGTCCAGTTGGTCGTCCGTCAGGACGATCCTGGTCGCTGCCGTGTTCTCCTCCAGCCTCATTGGCTTGCGGGTGCCGGGGATCGGGATGACCGGGAGGTGGTGGACCGCCGCCTGCTGCTGGACCCAGGCCAGGGCGATCTGGCCGAGGGAGGCGCCGTGGGAGTCGGCCACCGAGCGGATCAGCTCCAGCAGGGAGGCGTTGGTCGCCGCGTTGTCCCCGGTGAAACGGGGCTGCTGGCGGCGGAAGTCGCCCGGCGTCAGGTCCTGCTCGGCGTTGGTGAAGGAGCCGGTCAGGAAGCCGCGGCCGAGCGGGGAGTACGGGACCAGAGCCACGCCCAGGTCGCGGGCCGCGGGGACGACCTTCGGCTCGATGTCACGGCTGAACAGCGACCACTCGGACTGCACGGCCGTGATGGGGTGCACCGCGTGGGCGGCGCGCAGTTCGTCCGCCGTGACCTCGCTCAGGCCCAGGTGCTTGACCTTGCCCTCGCGGACCAGGTCGGCCATGGTGCCGACGCTCTCCTCGATCGGCACGTTCACATCGCGCCGGTGCATGTAGTAGAGGTCGATGACGTCGACGTCGAGGCGCTTCAGGCTCTCCTCGACGGCCTGGCGGATGTAGGGCGGGTCGTTGCGGACGATGCGGCGCGTCGGGTCGTCCGGGGGGATCGACAGGGCGAACTTGGTCGCGATGACGACCTCGTCGCGGTGTGCCTTGAAGAACGGTGACAGGAACCGCTCGTTCTCGCCGGCGCCGTACGCGTCGGCCGTGTCGTAGAGGGTGACGCCCAGTTCGAGCGCCCGTTCGAGGGTGGCCCGGGAGGCGTCCGCGTCCGAGGGGCCGTAGCCGAAGCTCATGCCCATGCAGCCGAGGCCCTGGACGCCCACCTCCGGGCCGTTGTCGCCGAGCTTCGCCGTTGTGATCCTGCCGTCCGTCATCGGGACCTCTCCGACGCCAGGGCCCGCCCGGCGTCCGCGTAGAAACTGATCTTCCGGTCGAGCACGGCGAGCGTGCCCCGGAGTTCGTCGATCCTGGCCAGCACGTCCTCGCGGGTCGTCTTCAGCAGCTCGAAGCGCTCGCCGTAGGTGTGGTCGCCCTCACGCACGAGTTCCGCGTACCTGACCATGTCGGCGACCGGCATGCCCGTCAGGCGGAGCTTGCCCACGAGGTCGAGCCAGTCGAGGTCGCGGTTGGTGTAGCGGCGCTGGCCGGTGTGGGACCGGTCGATGTGCGGCATCAGGCCGATGCGCTCGTACCAGCGCAGGGTGTGCGCCGTCAGGCCGGTCAGGGCGACGACCTCGCTGATCGTGTAGCGGTCCTCGCCGTCCGGACGCCGGTTCTGCTGGGGCGGGCCGGCGCAGCTGTCGGCCCTGGCACCCGTGGTCTCCATCACCGTCATGACCCCAACGCTAGAACCTTGGAGTGCACTCCAAGCAAGCGCGGACGGTAAGAAATCGGCAGGACGCTTCTTGATCCGGCTGGTTAACGTGGGGCGTCATGAGTGCCGTACGCCGCGCCCTGCCCGAGGACGCCGAGGAAGTCCTCCGTCTGCGCCAGATCATGATCGACTCGTTGTTCGGTGATCCCTCCGCGGTCTGGCACGGGGAGTCGCTCCCCACGCTGAGGGCCAAACTGAGCGAGCCGGACGGGGACTTCACGGCGTTCGTCGTGGACCACCCGGAGCGGCCGGGGGCGCTGGCGTCGCTGGTCGCCGGGACGATCGACTACCGCATCGGGAAGCCGGGCGAACCGCGGGGCATGGTGGGCTTCGTCTTCAGCGTCGCCACCGACCCGTCCGCCCGGCGCCGTGGATACGCGCGCGCGTGCATGACGACGCTGCTGGAGTGGTTCCGCGAGCGCGGCGCCCGGCGCGTACAGCTCACCGCCTCCCCGGAGGCCGAGCCGCTGTACGTCTCCCTCGGCTTCCGGCCCAAGCCCGACCCCTTGCTGGAGCTGACGCTCTGAGCGCATAGGCTCGAACCCATGTCGCTGAAGAGCCTCGCGTTGATCGAGAACTGGCCGGTTCCCACCGCCGCGGCGGGCGTCGTACGGGCGGACGGCACCGTGCTGGGCACCCACGGACCGGCCGGACAGCGGTTTCCGCTCGCGTCGGTGACCAAACCGCTCGCCGCCTACGCGGTTCTCGTCGCCTACGAAGAGGGGGCCGTCGAACTCGACGAGCCCGCCGGTCCGGCCGGGTCGACGGTCCGGCACCTGCTCGCGCACACCTCGGGCCTCGCCTTCGACGAGCACAAGGTCACGGCCCCGCCCGGGGAGCGGCGGCTGTACTCCAACGCCGGTTTCGAGCAGCTCGGCGACCACCTCGCGAAGGCGACCGACATCCCGTTCGGGGAGTACCTGCGGCAGGCCGTGCTGGAGCCGCTGGGGATGACCTCGACGACCCTGGACGGCTCTCCCGCCAAGGACGGCGTGTCCACGGTCGAGGACCTGCTGCGGTTCGCGGCCGAGGTGCAGGCCCCGCGGCTGCTGGACCCCCGTACGGTCGCCGAGGCGATGACCGTGCACTACCCGGGCACCAAGGGCGTCCTGCCGGGGTACGGGCACCAGAACCCCAACGACTGGGGGCTCGGCTTCGAGATCCGCGACTCCAAGTCCCCGCACTGGACGGGCTCTTCGTCCTCACCCCGCACGTTCGGACACTTCGGGCAGTCGGGCACGTTCCTGTGGATCGACCCCGACGCACGGGCCGCGTGCGTGGCGCTGACGGACCGGCCGTTCGGGCCGTGGGCGATCGAGGCGTGGCCGGCGTTCACGGACGCGGTGCTGGCGGAGCTCTAGAAGCGGCCCGGAGTTCTAGGCCATCTCCCAGACCAGCAGCTCGGCCTCCGTCACGCCCTCGGCCTCCAGGCCCTTCGCGTCGGTGATCCGGGCCGCGTCGCCGGTGCTCAGCGTCTCGCCGTCCAGGCGTACGTCCCCGCGTACGACGTGCACGTACGCGAACGCCGCGTCCGGTACGGCCGTCCGCTCCCCCGGCCCCAGGCGCCGGACGTGCAGCATCGCTCCGGCCTCGGGGACGGCGTAGGGCGTCGAGTCGGCGATGCCGTGGACGACCTCGTAGTACGGGTCGCCGCCGGGGCGGAGCGGGGCCAGCCACATCTGGACGAAGATGAGGCGGCCGGGGCCGTCGTTGCGCTCCACGTGACGCACCCCGCCCGCCGAGCTGAGCCGCTGGACGTCTCCGTGGCGCACCACCGACTCGTGCCCGGTGGAGTCCCGGTGCGTCAGCTCGCCCTCGACCACCCAGGTCACGATCTCGGTGTGGCTGTGCGGATGCTCGTCGAAGCCGGCGCCGGGCGCCAGGTGCTCCTCGTTGCAGGCGATCACCGCGCCGAAACGGAGGTTGTCCGGGTCGTAGTGGGGCCCGAAGGAGAAGGCGTGCCGACTCTCGATTCCGGCCGCCGGGTCACCGCCCTGGTAGCGCTCTTCGGCGCGCCGAATGTCCATCACGGAGTCCACCGTAGACCCGGCGACGCACCTTCCCGTCCGGATAAGGCAGTCTTGTCCCGTGCCCGAACCCGAAACCAGCAAGAACCAGGCCGCAGCCCACGTCCATCCGCATGCCGCGACGCTGAAGCGGCTGGAGAAGTCGTCCGGGTCGCTCGCCGCGCAGGCCATCGCGCGGATGGACGAGACGCTGCCCTGGTACCGGGCCATGCCCCCGGAGAACCGTTCCTGGATCGGTCTCGTCGCGCAGGCGGGTATCGCCGCCTTCACCGAATGGTTCCGGCATCCGGAAGCCCCGCAGGCCATCTCCACCGACGTGTTCGGAACCGCGCCGCGCGAGCTGACCCGGGCGATCACGCTGCGCCAGACCGTGGAGATGGTGCGCACCACCATCGAGGTCATGGAGTCCGCGATCGACGAGGTCGCGGCCCCCGGCGACGAGCGGGTGCTGCGCGAGGCGCTGCTCGTGTACGCCCGGGAGATCGCCTTCGCCACGGCCCAGGTGTACGCGCAGGCCGCAGAGGCACGCGGTGCCTGGGACGCCCGCCTGGAGTCCCTGGTCGTGAACGCCGTGCTCAGCGGCGAGGCCGACGAGGGCGCCGTCTCGCGGGCCGCCGCCCTCGGGTGGAACTCGCCCGAGCATGTGTGCGTCGTGCTGGGCACCGCGCCCGACGGGGACAGTGAGCTGACCGTCGAGGCCATACGGCGCGCGGCCCGGCACGCCAAGCTCCAGGTGCTCACCGGGGTGCTCGGCGACCGGCTGGTCGTCATCGCGGGCGGCAGCGACAACCCGCTGGCCGTGGCGAAGTCGCTCATCGGCCCGTTCGCGGCCGGGCCGGTCGTGGCGGGCCCCGTGGTGCCCGACCTCCAGGCCGCGACCCGGTCCGCGCAGGCTGCCGCGGCGGGCCTCAAGGCGTGTTCCGCCTGGCAGGACGCCCCGCGCCCGGTCCTGGCGGACGACCTGCTTCCGGAGCGGGCGATGGCCGGTGACCCCTCGGCCCGCGACCAACTGGTGGAGGAGATCTACAGACCGTTGGAGGAGGCCGGGGCCGCGCTCCTGGAGACCCTCAGCGTCTATCTCGAACAGGCGAGCAGTCTCGAAGGGGCCGCGCGGATGCTGTTCGTGCATCCCAACACCGTCCGCTACCGGCTTCGACGTGTGACTGACGTCACCGGCTGGTCACCCTCCGATGTACGCTCTGCGTTCACCCTGCGGATCGCGCTGATCCTGGGGCGTCTGGTCGATGGAGATCTCCAGCCCTAAGGTTTTGTCGGGGCTCGACAAAACCCCCTCGTGTTCTTCGTCCCTGTCCCCACGGGCGGCCGTGCCCGTCCCCAAGAGAGAGTGTGAGAGTGCTCGTACTCGTCGCTCCCGGCCAGGGCGCCCAGACGCCCGGCTTCCTGTCAGCATGGCTCGACTTCCCCGGTGTCCGCGGTGCCCTCGAGGCCTGGTCGGACACCGTGGGACTCGATCTGATCCGTTACGGCACCGAGGCCGACGCGGAGGAGATCCGCGACACCGCGGTGGCACAGCCGCTGCTGGTCGCGGCCGGACTGGCGTCCGCGTACATGCTCTTCGACGACCCGGCCGAGCTGCCGCGCAAGGTCGGTGCCCTCGCCGGTCACAGCGTCGGTGAGATCACCGCGGCCTCGCTCGCCGGGGTGCTCCCGCACGAGGAGGCGCTCCGCCTGGTCCGCACCCGCGGGCTCGCCATGGCCGAGGCCGCCGCCGTCACAGAGACCGGCATGGCCGCGCTCCTCGGCGGCGACCCCGAAGTGACGGTTCCGCACCTGGAGAAGCTCGGCCTGACCCCGGCGAACATCAACGGCGCGGGTCAGATCGTCGCGGCCGGCACCAAGGAGCAGCTCGCCGCGCTGGAGGCGGACAAGCCCGAGGGCGTGCGCAAGGTCGTCGCGCTGAAGGTGGCCGGCGCCTTCCACACGCACCACATGGCCCCCGCGGTCGACACGCTGGCGAAGGCCGCCGAGGGCCTGGCGCCCGGCGACCCGGAGGTCACCTACGTCTCGAACAAGGACGGGCAGGCGGTCGCCACCGGCACCGAGGTGCTGGACCGTCTGGTCGGCCAGGTCGCCAACCCGGTCCGCTGGGACCTGTGCATGGAGACCTTCAAGGAGCTCGGTGTCACGGCCCTGATCGAGGTGTGCCCCGGCGGGACCCTCACCGGCCTGGCCAAGCGTGCCCTGCCCGGCGTGAAGACGCTGGCCCTGAAGTCCCCCGCCGACCTCGACGCGGCTCGCGAGCTCATCGCCGAGCACAGTGCCTGAGAAGGAGCCCGAGAGCATGGCGAAGATCAAGCCCAGCAAGGGCGCCCCGTACGCGCGGATCCTCGGCGTCGGCGGCTATCGCCCGACCCGGGTCGTGCCGAACGAGGTGATCCTGGAGACGATCGAGTCGTCCGACGAGTGGATCCGCTCGCGCTCCGGCATCGAGACGCGGCACTGGGCCTCCGACGAGGAGACCGTCGCCGCGATGTCGATCGAGGCGTCCGGCAAGGCCATCGCCGACGCCGGCATCTCCGTCGAGCAGATCGGCGGCGTGATCGTCTCCACCGTCTCGCACTTCAAGCAGACTCCGGCCGTCGCCACCGAGATCGCCGACAAGCTGGGCACCGACCGGGCCGCCGCGTTCGACATCTCGGCGGGCTGCGCGGGCTTCGGCTACGGCCTCACGCTCGCCAAGGGCATGATCGTCGAGGGCTCCGCGGAGTACGTCCTGGTGATCGGCGTCGAGCGGCTGAGCGATCTGACCGACCTGGAGGACCGCGCGACGGCCTTCCTGTTCGGCGACGGAGCCGGCGCGGTCGTGGTCGGCCCGGCCCAGGAGCCCGCGATCGGCCCGACCGTGTGGGGCTCCGAGGGCGACAAGTCCGACACCATCAAGCAGACCGTGCCGTGGACGGACTACCGCGACGGGACGGTCGAGAAGTTCCCCGCGATCACCCAGGAAGGCCAGGCGGTGTTCCGCTGGGCCGTGTTCGAGATGGCGAAGGTCGCCCAGCAGGCGCTGGACGCGGCCGGGATCACCGTGGACGACCTGGACGTCTTCATCCCGCACCAGGCCAACGTGCGGATCATCGACTCGATGGTGAAGACACTGAAACTGCCGGAGCACGTCACGGTCGCCCGTGACATCCGCACCACCGGCAACACCTCGGCCGCCTCGATCCCGCTCGCGATGGAGCGGCTCCTGGCGACCGGCGAGGCGAAGAGCGGCGACACCGCGCTCGTCATCGGCTTCGGGGCGGGTCTCGTCTACGCCGCGACTGTCGTTACCCTCCCCTAGGCACGCTGTGCCGGATCATGCGGTCCGGCACAGGAGAAACACCTGCCACACCCTCTGGAACATCTACGAAGGAGCGCCGACATGGCCGCCACTCAGGAAGAGATCGTCGCCGGTCTCGCCGAGATCGTGAACGAGATCGCCGGCATCCCGGTTGAGGACGTCCAGCTGGACAAGTCCTTCACCGACGACCTGGACGTCGACTCGCTGTCCATGGTCGAGGTCGTCGTCGCCGCCGAAGAGCGCTTCGACGTCAAGATCCCGGACGAGGACGTCAAGAACCTCAAGACCGTCGGCGACGCGACCGACTACATCCTCAAGCACCAGGGCTGATCGACCGATCAGGCCTTTGGGCTGACTGCCCCGCCACCCGGCGGTGGCGCCGCTTAATCCTCGGATCCGTTGGAGAAAGAATTCCCGTGAGCTCGACCAATCGCACCGTGGTCGTCACCGGTATCGGCGCAACCACACCGCTGGGTGGCGACGTAGCCTCTACCTGGGAGGGCCTGATCGCCGGACGTTCCGGCGTCAAGCCCCTGGAGCAGGACTGGGCCGCCGAGCAGGCGGTCAAGATCGCCGCCCCGGTCGCCGTGGAGCCGACCGAGGTCATCCCCCGGCCGCAGGCCCGCCGACTCGACCGCTCGGCGCAGTTCGCGCTGGTCGCGGCCAAGGAGGCCTGGGCGGACGCCGGTTTCGAGGCGAAGGCCGGCGAGGACCCGGCCGTCGACCCCGACCGGCTCGGCGCGGTCATCGCCTCCGGCATCGGCGGCGTGACGACGCTCCTCGACCAATACGACGTGCTCAAGGAGAAGGGCGTCCGCCGCGTCTCCCCGCACACCGTTCCCATGCTGATGCCCAACAGCCCGTCGGCCAACGTCGGTTTGGCCGTGGGTGCCCGGGCGGGCGTGCACACGCCGGTCTCCGCCTGTGCCTCCGGCGCCGAGGCCATCGGCTACGCCATCGAGATGATCCGCACCGGCCGCGCCGACGTCGTCGTCGCCGGTGGTACGGAGGCGGCGATCCACCCGCTGCCCATCGCCGCGTTCGGCAACATGATGGCGATGTCCAAGAACAACGACGACCCGCAGGGCGCGTCGCGTCCCTACGACGTGGCCCGCGACGGCTTCGTCCTCGGCGAGGGCGCCGGTGTCGTCGTCCTGGAGTCCGCCGAGCACGCCGCCAAGCGCGGGGCCCGGGTGTACGCCGAGGCGGTCGGGCAGGGCATCTCCGCCGACAGCCACGACATCGTGCAGCCGGAGCCGGAGGGGCGGGGCATCTCGCACGCCCTGCAGAACCTGCTGGAGCGCACCGATCTGGACCCGGCGGAGATCGTGCACGTCAACGCGCACGCGACGTCGACGCCGGCCGGTGACATCGCCGAGCTGAAGGCGCTGCGGAAGGTGTTCGGTGACGACACCGACCACATCGCCGTGTCGGCGACGAAGTCGATGACCGGGCATCTGCTGGGTGGTGCGGGTGGTGTCGAGACGGTGGCGACCGTGCTCGCGCTGTACCACCGGGTGGCTCCGCCGACGATCAACGTGGAGAACCTCGACCCGGAGGCCGAGGCGAACGCCGATGTCGTCCGGGGTGAGGCTCGGAAGCTGCCGGTCGATGGGCGTATCGCCGCGTTGAACGACTCGTTCGGGTTCGGTGGGCACAACGTGGTGCTGGCGTTCCGGACGGTTTGATCCTGCCTTACGGCGAGTGGCCCGGACTCTTCGTGAGTTCGGGCCACTCGCCGTTCTGTTTCGCGTTGTATGCCGGGTGCGGGTTCGTGGGGGCTTGTCGCGCAGTTCCCGGCGCCCCTTAAAAGAAGGGCGCTACACCACCTGGTGGAGCCAGCGGACCGGGGCGCCCTCTCCTGCGTAGCGGAAGGGTTCCAGTTCGTCGTCCCAGGGCTTGCCGAGCAGCTTGTTGAGTTCGGCCTCCAGGTCCGTCTCGCCGCGCTGGCTGCGTTGCAGGGCCGCGCGCAGGCGGTCCTCGGGGATGAGGATGTCGCCGTGGATGCCGGTGACGGCGTGGAAGATGCCCAGGTCGGGCGTGCAGCTGTAGCGCTCGCCCTCGGCGGTGGGGCAGGGTTCCGCGGTGACCTCGAAGCGGAGCAGGTGCCAGCCGCGCAGCGCGGAGGCGAGCTTGGACGCCGTGCCGGCCTGGCCCTGCCAGGAGAACTCCGAGCGCCAGGTGCCCGGGGCGGCGGGCTGACGGATCCAGTCCAGGCTGACGCGCGTACCGAGCACCCCGGCGACGGCCCACTCGACGTGCGGGCACAGCGCGCGCGGCGCCGAGTGCACGTACAGAACTCCACGTGTCGTCACCGGAACCTCCGGGCAGAGCGGGACATCTTGGAAACGGGCGGAACGGCTGTGACCGGGAGGGTCACGTTGATGGCGAGGCTACCGTGCGGTGACGCAAGGAGTGTGACGTACGGTCGGTCCAGGTGCCGGGAAACTCCCGCCATTCACCCAGGGGGACGCTTGTACGGGTGTGAGCCGTTGCACCTGATCGGTCGGGAACCCTCGTGCGTTGTTATTGGTTGGGCAGACAGGCACGGCGCGGCGAGGGGATGGACCAGGGATGCGGAAGCGAAGCCACCGCTCGCGCGTCGTTCTTGCCGTGGCCGTGGCGGCCGCCCTGGGTGCCGCCGGGTGTGACGCCGTCGGGGGCGACTCCCCCGCCCCGTCCGCCACCGCCAGGCCGTCCCCCAGGCCCACGCCCCTGTGGGACCGCAGCCCGAGTTCCGTCGCGGCCGTGGGGGATTCCATCACGCGGGGTTTCGACGCCTGTGACGTGCTGTCGGACTGCCCGGAGGCGTCCTGGGCGACCGGCGCGAGCCCCGAGGTCGACTCCCTCGCCGTCCGGCTGCTGGGGCGGACCGGAGCGGCGAAGCGGAGCTGGAACTACGCCGTGACCGGGGCGCGGATGGCGGACCTGCCCGGGCAGATCGACCGGGCCGTGCGGCGGAAGCCGCAGCTGGTGACGGTGATGGTGGGGGCCAACGACGCCTGCCGGGCCACCCCCTCGGCGATGACCCCGGTCGGCGAGTTCCGCGCCGACTTCGAGGACTCCCTGCGCTCCTTGCGCAAGGCGCTGCCCAAGGCCCAGGTGTTCGTGGCGAGCGTGCCGAATCTGAAGCGGCTGTGGTCCGAGGGCCGCACCAGCCCGATGGGCAAGCAGGTCTGGCAGCTGGGCATCTGCCCGTCGATGCTGGGTGACGCGGACGCCCTGGACTCGGCGGCCAACCTGCGGCGGAACACGGTGCAGAAGCGGGTGGAGGACTACAACAAGGTCCTGAAGGAGGTCTGCGCCAAGGACAAGCGGTGCCGCTACGACGGGGGCGCGGTGTACGACTACCGCTTCGGCACCGCCCAGTTGAGCCGCTGGGACTACTTCCACCCGAGCGTGAACGGACAGGCCCGGTTGGCGGAGATCGCCTACCGGACCGTCACGGCGGAGCGGCCCTCAGCCGGGGGCTGACTTAGAGTTCCGCACATGAACGAACTCTTCGGCACACTTTCCGACGGCACGCCGGTGCACCGCTGGACCCTGGAGCGGGCGGGCGTCCGGGTGCGGATCCTGTCGTACGGCGGAATCGTGCAGTCCGTCGAGGTGCCGGACCGGGAGGGGCGGCCCGGGGACGTGGTGCTGGGGTTTCCCAGTCTCGACGGCTATCTCACGCATCCGGAGCCGTATCTCGGCGCCCTGGTCGGGCGGTACGCCAACCGGATCGCCGGGGCCCGGTTCCCGCTGGACGGGCGGACGTACGCGCTGGAACCGAACAACGGGCCGAACGCGCTGCACGGTGGCGTGCGGGGCTTCGACAAGCGGGTGTGGGAGGGGACGCCCGTCGAGCACGGGGTGCGGCTCGCGCGGGTCAGTCCGCACGGGGAGGAGGGCTTCCCGGGGCGGCTGGAGGTCTCGGCGACGTACACGCTCCAGCAGAGCGGTGCGCTGCGGATCGCGTACGAGGCGGTGACGGACGCGCCGACCGTGGTGAACCTGACGAACCACAGCTACTTCAACCTGGCCGGTTCCGGTGACGCGGGCGGCCATGAGCTGCGCCTGGCCGCCTCCCGGTACACGCCGGTGGACGCGGACCTGATCCCGACCGGCAGCCTGGACGACGTGACCGGCACGCGCTTCGACTTCCGCGAGGCCCGCAAGACCGGCGCCGGCTACGACCACAACTTCGTGCTCGACAAGGGCGTGACGGACGTTCCGGAACAGGTCGCCGAGCTGCACGACCCGGCGTCCGGGCGGGTGCTGACGGTGGCGACCACCGAGCCCGGACTCCAGCTGTACACCGCCGACCATCTGGGTGAGCCCTTCGCGCCCGGCGACGGCATCGCGCTGGAGACCCAGCACTTCCCCGACTCCCCGAACCGGCCGGAGTTCCCGGGCACGGTGCTGCGGCCGGGCGGGGTGTACCGCTCGGAGACGGTGTACGGGTTCGGCATCCGCTAGGGCGTGCCGGGGCTCTTGAGAGACCACGAGCCCCGGTCCAGGGGTCAGGTCCCGGACCGGGGCTGCTCTGTGGGGAACTTGTCCCGGATCAGACGTTAATCGTCGCGGTGATCCTGCGGTCCGTGATCGAGCGCCCGACCTGGATCTCGTACGAACCCTTCACACACGACCACGACATGGTCGTCTCGTCCCAGATCTCGAAGGCCCGGCGCGGCAGTTCGACGGTCGCCTCGACGCTCTCGCCGGGTCCGGCGTCCACGCCCGCGAATCCGGCCAGCCAGCGGGCCGGGCGGGCGGGGTCGGGCTCGCTCGGGGCGAGGTAGAGCTGGACGACCTCGTGGCCGGGGCGGTCGCCGGTGTTGCGGAGGCGGACCTTCGCGGTGGTGGTGTCGGCAGTGCCTTCAACCTCGACCGACTCGTAGGTCCAGTCGGTGTAGCCGAGGCCGTGGCCGAAGGGGTAGGCAGGGGTGCGGCCCTGCTTCTCCCAGGCGCGGTAGCCGATGAAGACGTCCTCGTCGTAGGGGAGTTCGCCGTCCTCCGGGACGACCCGGGTGACCGGGGCGTCGGCGAGGGAGCCCCAGGTGGTGGGCAGGCGGCCGCCGGGTTCGTGGGCGCCGGTGAGGACGTCGGCGAGGGCCGCGCCGCCCTCCTGGCCGGGGAACCAGGTGAGGAGTACGGCGGCGACGTCGTCACGCCACGGCATCTCCACCGGGGAGCCGGCGTTGACGACCACGACGGTGTCCGGGTTGGCGGCGGCGACGGCCCGGACCAGGTCGTCCTGGCGGCCGGGCAGGCGCAGGTCCGTGCGGTCGAAGCCCTCCGACTCGACGCGGTCGGTGGTGGCGACCACGACGACGGCCGTGTCGGCGGCCCGGGCGGCCGCGGCGGCCTCGGCGATCAGCTCGTCGGGGTCGCGCTGCGGGTCCTGGTGGGCGAGCGTGAAGCCGATGGTCCGCATGGGGTGGTCGCTGGACGGCGGGACGGTGCAGGTCAGGGAGACCTCGACCGGTTCGCCCGTGGTCAGGTCGACCCGGGCGTGGGGCACCGGGGAGCCGAAGAACGCCGCGAAGGGGTCGCCGTCCTCGGCGGGGCGCTGGACGTCGTCGAAGTACGTGGTGCCCGCGACGGTCAGTTTGAAGGGACCGAGGCCCTTGATGCCGAAGGTGTGCGTGCCGGTCTCGCGCGGGGTGAAGGTGCCCGTCAGCTCGACGGTCGCCAGAGTGTCGTGGGTGACGCCGTCCGGGAGGTCGTCGCCCATCCACTGGATGTGGCCGCCGGCGGCCGAGCGGGTGCCGATGACCGTGCCCTCGCTGTCGCGGCACACGGCGCGCAGCTCGAAGCCCTGGCCGGCCACGGGGAGTTCGGTGTTCGGGTCGGCGCCGAGGGCGTAGGTGAGGCTGCCGTCGGGGAGGGCGGCGGTGAGGCCGTCGAGCGGGGAGACGGTCCGGGCGGGGAAAACGGTGGCGGAGCCGCCGCCGAGGACGCGGGCGTCGCGGGCGGCGGCGCCGATCAGCGCGATCCTTCCGGGCTTCAGCGGGAGCGCGCCGCTGTCGTTGCGGACGAGGACGAAGGAGCGGCGGGCGATCTCGCGGGCGAGCGCCTCGCCGTGGACGGACTCGGGCAGGTCGGTGACGGCCGGTTCGGCGCCCTCCAGGACGCCGACCCGGGCGGCGAGGCGCAGCACGCGGCGGACGGCCTCGTCGACCCGCGCCTCGTCGGCCCGGCCGTCCCGTACGGCCTGCGCGAGGGCCTCGCCGTAGACGGTCCCCGGGCCGGGCATGGCGATGTCGAGGCCGCCGGCGAGGGCGCCGGTGGTGGAGCGGGCGGCGGTCCAGTCCGAGACGTTGATCCCGTCGAAGCCCCACTCGCCGCGCAGGACCTCGTTGACCAGGTAGTGGTGCTCGGTCATCGTCGTGCCGTTGACCGTGTTGTAGGCGGTCATGATGCCCCAGGGGTGGGCGTTCTCGACGATCGCCTCGAAGGGGGCCAGGTACAGCTCGCGCAGGGCGCGTTCGCTGACGAGGTTGTTCACCGTGAGGCGGTCGGTCTCGGCGTCGTTGGCGACGAAGTGCTTGACGGTGGTGCCGACGCCGCCGGACTGGACGCCCCGGACGTACGCCGCGCCGATCCGGCCCGTGAGGTACGGGTCCTCGCTGTAGGCCTCGAAGTGGCGGCCGCCGAGCGGGGATCGGTGCAGGTTGACCGTGGGGGCGAGCAGGACGTGGACGCCCTTGCGGCGGGCCTCCTGCGCCAGCAGCACACCGGCCCGGTGGGCGAGCCCCGGGTCCCAGGTGGCGGCGAGGGCGGTCGGTGAGGGCAGGGCGACGGACGGGTCGTCGGCGCTCCAGTGCACCCCGCGGACGCCGATCGGGCCGTCGGACATGACCAGTGAGGCCAGTCCGGCCTCCGGCAGGGCGGGCAGGCTCCACATGTCCTGGCCGGCCAGCAGCCGGGTCTTGGCGTCCAGGTCGAGTTTGCCGAGGGCGGCCTCGACCGCCACCTCGCGCCGTCCCTCTGCTGTCTCCGCCACGTCGGCACCTCCACGTCGAAAGCCGCTGGATGTCACCATCGTGCCCGGGTTACCTGTCATGCGGTAGGTTTCGTTACCTCCTAGTGATAATGACTGGTTCGACATGTCGTACGGTGACGCCATGAGGGCCAGGTCGAGAAGCGAGGAACGGCGCGCTGAGATCGTGCGGGCCGCCCTGGAGGTGATCGCCGAGCGCGGTTACCGCGGGGCGAGCCTGGCCGCGGTCGCCGAGCGGGTCGGGCTCACCCAGCAGGGGTTGCTGCACCACTTCCCGACGAAGGAGGCGCTGCTGGTGGCGGTGCTGCAGGAGCGGGACCGCTGGGACGCGCTGCCGGCCGGCCGACTGCGCCTGGACCTGCTGGCGTCGCTGGTCGAGTACAACGCCATGCGACCGGCCATCATCCAGACCTTCTCGGCGCTGCTCGGCGAGAGCGTCACGGAGGGGCATCCGGCCAGGGCGTACTTCACGGAGCGCTATGTCGGGGTGCGCGCCGGCACGGCCGAGGTACTGCGCGCCGAGTACGGCGACCGGCTGCCGAGCGGCCTCACCCCCGAGCGGGCGGCACCGCTCCTCGTGGCGATCCTGGACGGGCTGCAGTACCAGTGGCTGCTGGACCCTGAGTCGGTCGACATGGCGTCCGCGTTCCGGGACTTCCTGACACTGCTGGGCGAGAACGAGGACTGACCTAGCGGACGGCCGGGACGGCCGCCACGGCCTCCACCTCGACGAGGGCCTCCGGCCGGAAGAGCCGGGACACCTCGAAGGTCATGCTGGTCGGCGGGGTCCCGGTGAGGAACTGCCGTCGCACGGTGCCGTATTCGTCCAGCTTCGAGATGTCGGTCAGGTACGTGCGGATGCTGATCACGTCGGCCAGGGTGGCGCCGTGTGCCTCCAGCAGGGCGGCGAGGGTCTCGAAGACGCCCCGGGTCTGCTCGGCGAGGGCGTCGCCCTCCGCGATCTGGCCGGAGACGAACAACAGGACGCTGCCGTCGGCGTGTTCGACGCGGGCAACCTGCGAGTAGTACGGGCTGAGGGGCTGGGGTGCGGAGGCGGGGTTGTCCAGCGTGATCTGCATGCCGTCGACGCTAGGCGGGTGCCGTTGATGCGACAAGCGAATGTCTAGCATGGCCGCCATGCCGTACACGCATGACGAGATACCCGATCTCTCCACCGTCTGGCTGCGGGCCTTCCTGGAGGTCGCCCGGCACGGCTCGTTCACCGGGGCCGCGCGGACGCTCGGCTGGACGCAGTCGGCGGTGTCCCGCCAAGTCGCCTCGCTGGAGTCCGCGTTGGGCGGCGGCCCGCTCTTCGACCGGCTGCCGCGCGGAGTGCGGCTGACGGAGGCGGGCCGGCTCCTGGTGCCGTACGCCGAGACGGTCGCCGCCGCGCTGCTCGATGCCCGGCGCGACGTCGAAGCCCTGCGCGAGGCGGCCGGCGGACGGCTCCGGTTCGGTGCCTTCGCCACCGCAGACGCGGCCCTGGTGCCGCACGCCCTGGCCCGCTTCCGCGCCCGCCACCCGCGGGTCCGCGTGACACGCGAGGAGGGCTTCACCCCCGCTCTGCTGGACCGGCTGACGGCCGGTCACCTGGACCTGGCGATCGTGTCGACGACCGGCCGCGCCCCGCTGGAGGCGTACGCACTGCACCACCTCCTCGACGAGCCGCTGTACGTCGCCGTCCCCGCCGGGCATCAGCTCGCCGGTCATGAGGGCCCGGTGCCGCTCGGCCGGTTCGCCGACGCCGACTGGATCTGCGGCAGCGCCCGGCCCGAGGGCACCCTCCTGGACGCGGCCCTGCGCCAGGGCTTTCGCCCGCGTGTCGCCCACGTCGTCGGCGAGTGGACCGCCAAGCAGGGCTACGTCGCCGCCGGGCTCGGTGTGACGCTCGTGCCGGCGCTCGCCGCCGAGGCCGTCCGCCCGGACATCCGGCTGCTGCGGGTGCTCGACGAGGGCGCCCCGGCCCGGGCGGTGTACGCGGCGACCGTGCGGGGGCGGTCCCTGACCCCGGCGGCCGTGGCCTTCCTGGGGGCGGTGCGGGAAGCCGCGGCGGCCGTCCCTTCCTGATCCGCACGCGCGCCCCACCCATGGCGTGGACCATTCCCGTCACGCGATACTGCGGCCGTCCGGCACCACTCAGCGCACCCCCACTGCGACGGAAGGCCCGAACTCCCTTGATTCCCCTGCGTATCCGGATAGGTGTCCTCGGTCTGGCCCTGCTGAGCGGCTTCAGCACCCCGACGGCCGCGAGCGCCGCCGAGGCGGCCCCCTCCCCCACCGTCGAGGAGCGGCGGCTCGACCGGGCCGTCCCGCAGGAGATCCTGCGGCGCTCCGGATTCGACACCGTCGCCCCGAGGTTCGCCCGGGTCCTGGACGGGGCCCGTTCCTACGCGCAGGCCCGCCGGGCCGTCGTACGCGAGGGAACGCAGCTGTGGCGGCGGGCCGTCGACCGGGCGCAGGGGCGGGGTCCGGCGGAATATGAAGGGCGCGAAGCGCTTCCTTGGAAGGGTGGTGGCGGGCGACGGGCGGGCCTGAGCCGGGACGACGACCGGCCGCTGTACTGGGCGCGGCTCGCCCTGACGCGTGAAGTGCGCACCTGGGAGCCGGAGTTCGGCCTGACGGACGGGCAGCGGGCCGCGCTGCTGGACGAACTGGAGCGCACCTCGCGCGGCCAGACGGCCATCGGCTACCCGCACGGCAAGGGCCTGAAGCGGATCCTGGTCACCGGGTTCGACCCGTTCACCCTGGACCGGGACATCCGTATCTCCAACCCGTCCGGCGCCACCGCGCTCGCCCTCGACGGCACCGTGATCGAGACGGCGGACGGCCCGGCCCGGATCGAGACGGCCGTGTTCCCGGTGCGCTGGCGGGACTTCACGCAGGGCACGGTGGAGCGGACACTGCGGCCGTATCTGCCGAAGGTCGACCTGTTCACGACCGTGAGCCAGGGCCGGGTCGGGCGGTTCGACGTGGAGCGGACCAACGGGGCCTGGCGGGGCGGTTTCGCGGACAACGACAACATCGGCCGCACGGAGACCGTCCCCGTCACCGACCCGGCCTCGCAGCCGCAGTGGACGACGACCACGCTGCCGTACCGGGCGATCACCGCCGCGGACACTGGCCGTTTCCCGGTGTACGACAACACGAGCGTCACGGAGATCCCGGCGGGCGGCACGCAGAGCGTCGTCCGCCCGGACGGGCCGACGCCCGGCTCGACCGCCCGCGCGGGCGGCGGCGGTGACTACCTCTCCAACGAGATCGCCTACCGGGCGACGCTGCTTCGGGACCGGCTGGGGCTGCACGACGTCCTGCCGGGCGGCCATGTGCACACGCCCGTGCTCCAGTTCGACGCCGAAAACACCACGGAGGTCACCGACCCGGAATTCGTGCGGAACCGGCTGGACATCATCACGCAGGTGAGGACGATCCTGAAGGTGGCTGCGGAGGAGTCGTGACGGCCCCGTCGCCCTCCGCGCCGTCCTCCCGGTTCTCCTCACCCAGCAGGTCCCGCGCCATGAGGGTGGCACCGGCGACCGCGCCCGGCATCAGGAACACCGCGACGAACGGGACCAGGAAGGCCACGGCCAGCGGCGTGCCGAAGCCCCAGACGAGGGTCTTGCGGGAGCGCAGCAGGCCGAGGCGGGTGCGCAGTTCGACGCCGCGGCGCTGGAGGGCGACGGCGGTCAGTTCCTCGGTGAGGAAGAACCCGGTGACGAAGAACCCGATCACCGGTACGGCCGTCTGTCCGACGACGGGGATGAAACCGCACGCGAACAGCAGCACGCCCCACAGGGCGGCCCGGACGACGATCCGCAGGCTGTCCCGGGCGGAGATCCACAACTCCCGCCAGAGCGGCAGGCCCGACTCGGGGGCGTGACCGTCGGGGGCCACGTCCCGGTCGACCTTCTCGGAGAGGTTCTCGTAGAAGGGCTGCCCGATCAGCAGGGTCACCGCGGTGAACGTCACGACGGAGAGGAGCAGGGCGAGGGCGAACAGCACGGCGGTCAACAAGCCGCGAAAGAGCCCGAGCCACGGGCTCGACCAGTCGTCGGCGAACGGGGTGGCCCAGGCGACGGCGTCCTCGCCCCACAGCGCCAGCGCGACGAGCGCCGCCGCGTACAGGACGAGGGTGATCAGGCCCGGGAGCAGCCCGAAGCCGTACTGCTTGCCGTGCCGGGCCACCCACCGCTGGCCTTTCAGCAGGTACCGGAAACCCACCCCGAGATCGCTCATGGGAAAACCCTATCGGGGCAGGCCAAGCCGCTGACCGACAGGGCCGTACGGGTCACCGGTGACACCAAGGCGGCCTTGTTGCCGTTGAGTCGAACCGGTACACCTCGCCGTACCGATCTCAGGAAGCCCCTCAGGAGGTACGCGTGCGCACCACGAGAACCGTTCCTGCGAGACCTGTACTGATCGTCAGCCTCACCCTCGCCACGGCGGGTTCGCTCCTGCTCGGACCCGACGCGGCCGGCGCGGACCCGAAGCCCGTCACCCGCGAGGGCGCCGCCGTGGACGACCGGGCGGCGCAGGCTCCCGCGAGCGCGGCCCGGCGGGCCCTGGCCGCTCCCGAAGAGACCTCCACCGGCACGGCCACCCGCGGCTACCCCCGCCACCAGGTCCTCTCACCCGACCCGGAGAACCCCGGCGACAAGTCCCTGAAGCTGGGCCTCACCCCGTACCACGCGATCGCCCCGAAGCTGAACGCCCTGCAACGTCTCGGAGACCGGGTCAGCGTGGAGGTGACCGGCCGCTCGGCCGGCGGCCACCGCCTCTACCTCGTCACCGTCACCGCCCCGGAGACCGCCCAACAGGCCCGCGCCCAGGAGCGCATGCGCGAGCTGATCGAGAACGCGCCCGCGACGGCCGCCAAGTCCCCGGAGATCAAGCACGGTTACAAGACGCCGGTCTTCGTCAACAGCAACATCCACGGCAACGAGTGGGAGGGCACGGACGCCTCCTTGAAGATCGTCGAGCAGCTCGCGACGGCGAAGGACGCCAGGACCCGGGACCTCCTCGCGCACAGCCGCCTTTACTTCAACATCACGGCCAACCCGGACGGCCGTGTCGCCGGCACCCGCGCCAACGCCAACGGCTTCGACCTCAACCGGGACTTCGTCACCGCCTCGCAGCCCGAGACCCGCGCGATGCGCCAGATCGAGCTGGACAAGCAGCCGGCCGTCCTGCTCGACCTGCACGGCTACGTCAACGGCACCCTCATCGAGCCCACCACACCCCCGCACGGTGAGAACTACGAGTACGACCTCTTCCTGAAGAACAGCTACGCCAACGCCGTCGGCATGGAGTCCGCCGTCAACGCCCTCGGTTACACGCCCGCGAAGGACGGCGTCGAACCGGCCCAGATCCCGTTCCGCGACCAGGAGGAGGGCTGGGACGACTGGCCGCCGGTCTTCACCCCGCAGTACGCGGCCTTCCACGGCACGGTCGCCGCGCACACGGTGGAGATCCCGCTCGCGGTGAACAACGAGGAGTACGACGAACTGCCCGTCCCGGAGCTGCGCCGCCGCTCGGCGGTCAACACGGCCGTGGCGGGCGCGGCGATCCGGGCGACCCTGAACCACGTCCAGGAGCACCGCGCCTCGCTCGTCGCCGACCAGATCGAGGTCTTCCGCCGCGGCGCGGCCGGCAACCCGCAGGTGCCGGTGTCCCCGGAGACGGTCCCCGGCGTCCCCGGCATCGGCCCGGAGGACGTCTACACGACCACCTTCCCGCGCGCCTACGTCATCCCGCCCGGCGACTCCCGCACCCAGCGCTCGGCCCCGGCGGCGGCCCGCCTCGTCGACCACCTCCTCGCCAACGACGTCCGCGTCACCCGGGCCACCCGCCCGTTCCGGCTCGCCGGACGGACGTACCCCGAGGGCTCGTACGTCGTCGACCTGCACCAGCCCAAGCGCGGCATGGCGAACGCGCTGCTGGCCGACGGGCGGGACATCAGCGGCAAGGTGTCGGTGATGTACGACATCTCGGGGTGGAGCCTGGGCCATCTGTGGGGCGCCACGGTCGAGCGGGTGCCGTCGGGCAGCCTGCGGGGCGCGCCCCTGCGCCCGGTCACCGGCGCCGCACCGGTCGCCCGGGTGCCCGCCCACGGCGACCTCCGCCTGCGCCTGACCGACCCGCGCGAGGTCGCGGCCCTCAACTCCCTCCTCCAGCAGGGCGTTCCGGTACGCCGGAGCCCGGACGGCAGCGCGATCGTCCCGGCGTCGGCCCGCCGCGCGGCGGTCGCGGCCGCCCGTACGCACGACGTCTCCTTCGCGGCCACACGGCTCACCGGCGGCACGCCCCTGCGCCGCCTCCGGGTCGCCGCCGCCGTCACACCCGGTGAGCTGTTCGCCCTGCGGGAGATGAACTTCGACGTCACGCCGGTCTCGACAGCCGTCCTGAACGCGGGCTTCGACTGGTCCGGCACGGACGTGCTGTTCGTGTCCGCCGGCCTGGACCACGCCGCCCTGACCGCCCCCGCCCGCAGGGCCCTCGACGCCTTCCTCGACGAGCACGGCCTGGTCGGCCGGGGCGCGACGGGAGCGGCCCTGAACGCGGCGGCGGACCGGCTGGCCGTGAAGCCGGTCGCGGGCAACACGGACGCGAACGGTGTCGTACGGACACGGAACACGGGCCGCGTCACGCACGGCGCACCGGCGCACGCCTTCGTCTACGCCCCGCTGTGGTTCAGCGACCTCGGCCCCGGCGTACGGGTGGAGCAGTCGTACGCGACCGGGAATCCGCTCGTCTCCGGACACTGGCGCCCGCTGCGGGACGGCAGCGGCGGTCCCGCGGCGGCAGCGGGACAGGCCTCGGTGGTCAGCGGCGGCCGGACGGTGCTGTTCGGCACCGAACCACTCTTCCGGGACCACCCCAAGGGGCAATTCCCGCAGGTGGCGAGGGCATTGTTCACAGTGGCACACAGCGGTCCAGCTGAGGAGAGCGGATGACGCAGGAGATCCACGGCACGGTGGCCGACGGCTTCGAGGGGGTGCGCGAGGAGTTCGCCGCGTTCGTGGCCGGGGAGCGCCCGGACTACGAGGGCCAGCTGTGCGCCTACGTCCACGGGCGCAGGGTCGTCGACCTGTGGGCGGGGACCGACGCGGACGCCCTCTACGGTGTGTTCTCGTCCACCAAGGGCGCCGCCTACCTGGTCGTCGCGCTCCTCGTCCAGGACGGCACGCTCGAACTGGACCGCAAAGTGACGTACTACTGGCCGGAGTTCTCCGCCGAGGGCAAGGGCGCCCTGACCCTGCGCGACCTGCTCGCGCACCGGGCGGGTGTGGTCGGCACGGACACCGGCTTCACCCTCGCGGAGCTGGCCGACGACCGCCAGCTCGCCGAACGCCTCGCCGACCAGCGGCCGTTCTGGCGCCCCGGCACGGCGTTCGGCTCTCACGCGATGGTCAGCGGCGCCCTGGCCGGCGAGGTGGTGCGCCGCGCCACGGGCCGCACGCTCCAGGAGGTGTACCAGGAGCGGATCCGCACCCCGTACGCCCTGGACTTCCACCTGGGCCTGCCCGCGCCCCACGAGCCGCGCTTCCGCACCATCCAGCCGATGGCCCCGACCCCGGAGCAGCAGGCCCTCCTCGACGCCACGCCCACGGGTCCGCACACGCTCGCCTCCATCGCCTTCAACCGCAACGCCGCGGAACCGACCGACCTCGCCTCGCTGCCCAACATGCCGCTGGTGCGCGCCAAGGGCCCGGCCTCGGTGGGCGGGGTGGCGTCGGCGCGGGGTCTGGCCGGGATGTACGCGGCGGCGATCAGCGAGGTGGGCGAGCAGGCACCGTTGCTGAAGCCGGACACGGTGGCGGAGTTCGGCCAGATCCACTCGGTCGGCTACGACCTGGTGTCACGTGCCCACAGGGCGTTCGGCCTCGGCTTCCAGATGACGGCCGACGTGGCGCACCCGTTCCTCGGCGCCGGGACGATCGGGCACAGCGGCGCGGGCGGCTCACAGGCCTTCGCGGACCCGTGGAGCGGCCTGGCGTACGGCTACACGCGCCGCCGTTTCGCCTTCCCGGGCGGCGCGGCCCCGGAGAACGACCGCCTGGCGAAGGCGATCCACACGGCGGCGCTCTCCCTCTGAGGCCCGGGCACGGGCGGAGGCCGCACCCCACGTCCAAGGGTGCGGCCTCCGCGTACGCAACGACTGTCGTCAGATCAGCGTCACGGTGATGTTCCCGCGCGTCGCCTTCGAGTAGGGGCACACGTCATGGGCCTTCTCGACGAGTGACCGCGCGGTGCCCCGGTCCACCTTGGGAATGTCGGCGGAGATCTCCACGATGATCCCGAACCCGTCCCCGTTCCTGCCGAGGCCGACCTTCGCGGTGACGGTCGACCCCGTGAGGTCGGCCCTCTCCTGGCGTGCGACGACGCCGAGGGCGCCCTGGAAGCAGGCGCTGTAGCCGGCGGCGAACAGCTGCTCCGGATTGGTCCCGGCGCCGCTGCCGCCCATCTCCTTCGGCGGGTTGACGACGACGTCGAGCGTGCCGTCATCGGTGGCGACCCGCCCGTCGCGCCCGTTCTCGGCGGTGGCGACGGCGGTGTACAGGACGTCGGACTGCTGGATGGGCATGCGGTTGTGTTCCTTCGGTCGTCCGCCGCGGCTCGCGCCCGGGCCGAGCGGATTCGGAAAAAACTTACTGCATGCCGGAAAGCGGCAGAAGGCGTCAGAGCTTGACGATCATCTTCCCGGTGTTGTCGCCGCGCAGTACGCCCAGGAACGCCTCGAGGTTGTTCTCGATGCCCTCGACGACGGTCTCCCGGTACTTGAGCTCGCCGGAGGCGACCCAGGGGGCGACCTCGCGCACGAACTCCGGCTGGAGGTCGTAGTGGTCCCCGACCAGGAAGCCCTCGATGCGGCCGCGGGTCTGGATCAGGCGGGCGAGGTTCCGCGGGCCCGGGGCGGGTTCGGTGTTGTTGTACACGGAGATCATCCCGCAGACGGCGATCCGCCCGCCCTCGTTCAGGGAGCCGATGGCGGCCTCCAGGTGATCACCCCCGACGTTGTCGAAGTAGACGTCGATCCCGTCGGGAGCCGCGGCCCGCAGCTGCTCGCTCACGGGGCCGTCCTTGTAGTTGAAGGCGGCGTCGAAGCCGTACTCGTCGACGAGCAGCTTCACCTTCTCGGCCGACCCGGCGGACCCGATGACCCGCGAGGCGCCCTTCAGCTTGGCGAGCTGCCCGACCTGGCCGCCCACGGCGCCGGCGGCACCGGACACGAAGACGGTGTCGCCCTCCTTGAAGGCGGCGGTGCGCAGCAGCCCCGCGTAGGCGGTGAGGCCGGTCATGCCCAGCACGCCGAGGTACGTCGACAGCGGCGCGGCGTCCGGGTCCACCTTGACGGCGTTCTTCGCGGCCACGGCGGCGTACTCGCGCCAGCCGAGGAAGTGCAGTACGTGGTCGCCCACGGCCAGCCCCTCGGCATTGGAGGCCACGACCTCGCCGACGGCACCGCCCTGCATGACCTTGCCGAGCTCGAACGGGGCGACGTAGGACTTCGCGTCGCTCATCCGGCCGCGCATGTACGGGTCCACGGAGAGGTACTTGTTCCGCACGAGGACCTGTCCCTCACCCGGCTGCGGGACCTCCGCCTCGACGAAGGCGAAGTCCTCGGGCTTCGGCCAGCCGACGGGGCGGCTGACCAGGTGCCACTCGCGGCTGACGGCGGGGAGGGCGGGGGTGTCGGTCATGATGGCGCCTTTCCACTGACTCGATGGGTTCGGCTCGTAAGCAAATGCTTCAGTACCTGAAACAACCATGCTCCTGAAAATTTCAGGTTGTCAAATAACCGGGTACCCTCGATTCCATGGCCTCCACCACACCCGCCTCCCGGAACAGCCACCGCCCCGATCCGCTGACGCTCGAGGTCGTCGAGCTCATCGGGGAGGTCGTGGCGCGGTTCCACGAGGACTACGAGGCGGCGGCGGCGGACCACGCGCTGACCGGGGCGCAGGCGCGGTTGCTGAGCCTGCTGTGTCTCGAGCCGCTGCCGATGCGGAGGCTTGCCCAGCGGTTGAAGTGCGAGCCGTCGAACGTCACGGGGATCGTGGACCGGCTGGAGGCGCGGGGGCTGGTGGAGCGGCAGCCGGATCCCACCGACCGGAGGGTGAAGGTGGCGGCGGCGACGCCCGAGGGGCGGCGGGTGGCCCGGAGTCTGCGGGAGTCGCTGCGGTTCGCCCGCGAGCCGTTGGCCGGGCTCTCCGAGGGGGAGAGAGTGGCGCTGCGGGACGCGTTGCGGGGGATGCTGGAGTGAGGCTCGGGTGCCGGCGTCAGGCCGGCTCGCGCAGCGCCTCGCCGAGCGCCGCCACCCCTTCGGCGATGGCCCCCGGCGGCGTGGCCGCGTAGCCGAGGACGAGGCCGGGGCGGCCGGGCAGCTGCCGGTGCCACGACAGCGGCTGGCACTTCACGCCCCGGGTGAGCGCGGCGGCGGCGAGCTCGGTGTCCGGCACCTCCGTCGCATACGTGACGGTCAGGTGCAGGCCGGCCGCCGCGCCGTGCACGACCGCGCCCGGCAGGTGCTCGGCGATGGCGTCGATCATGGCGTCGCGGCGCCGCCGGTGACGGCCGCGCAGCAGGTGCAGGTGCCGTTCCAAGTCGCCGGACTCCATCAGCCGGGCGAGCACCAGCTGCGGCAGCACGGCATTGCCCAGGTCGGTGAAGCGTTTCGCGTCGGTCAGCGCGTCGAGGTGGCGGGGCGGCGGTATCACCCAGCCGATCCGCAGCGCGGGCGCGAGCAGCTTGGACACGCTGCCCATGTAGCACACCTGGTCGGCCAGCAACGCGCGCAGCGCGGCCACCGGCGGCCGGTCGTAGCGGTGCTCCGCGTCGTAGTCGTCCTCCAGGATCAGCCCGCCGTCCTTCGCCCACAGCATCAGCTCGCGGCGGCGCTCGCCACTGGTCACCACGCCGGTGGGGAACTGGTGAGCGGGCGTGAGCAGCACCGCGGGTGCCCCGGTGGCGCGCAGTGCGTCGACGCGCACGCCACCGTCGTCGACCGGTACCGGTGGGGTGGCCAGGTCCCCGTTCCGCAGGTGCTGACGGGTGCCGAGGGAGCCGGGGTCCTCGACCGCGACGCTGTCGATGCCGTCCGCCCTCAGCACGGGGTGCAGCAGCGTGAGGGCCTGCGCGGTGCCGGCGACGACCAGCACCTCGTCCGGTTCCACCCGGATGCCGCGGCTGGTAGCCAGCCAGGTCGCGACGGCGCGGCGCAGTCGTGGGGCTCCGCGGGGATCGCCGTAGCCGAGGTTCTCGGCGGACAGCTCGGCGAGCACGGCCCGTTCGGCGCGCAGCCAGGCCGCGCGGGGGAACGCGGTGAGGTCGGGCTGGCCGGGGGTGAAGTCGATGCGCGCAGGGGCGGCGCGCAGCGCGTCGAAGACGTCGGCATCGGGTTCGCCGGCGAACAGCGTGGCCGGCTCCGCACGGTCGGCGGTGCCGGCCGCCTGGCCCCGGCTCGGCCTGGTCCCGCGGGGCGCCGACGGCTGCACAGGAGGTGCCGCTACCACCACCGTCCCACCGCGCCGGCGCCCCTCGACATGGCCGTCCTCGGCCAGCCGCCGGTACGCCTCGGTGACCACCCCGCGCGACACGCGCAGTTCGGCGGCCAGCACCCGGGTCGGCGGCAGCCTGCTGCCCACCGTCAGCCGGCCGTCGGCTATCGCCTGCCGCAGCCGCCGGGCCAGCCAGTCCGCCTTGCCGCCGACGGGTGCGTCACCGGCGTCGAGCTGCAGGAAATCGGAGCCGTAGGCCGGGGATCCGCGGTCCGCCGACGCGGCTGCCGCCCTGGGTACGCCGGCCGTCCCGTCCGCTCCCTGTCTCCCCTGCCTCACCGGGCCGATGGTGTCACACGCCACCGCGGCTGCCGCGTGCTCACCAGGGGGCCTAATCGCCAAAGACGAACTCCGGTGCGGACGGGGTGAGAACGGCCGTCGCGGGGTCGGCCGGCCAGTGCGCGGCCAGTTCCTCGGCCACCGTCTTCAACAGCTCCGGCACGACGTCGGCTCCGCCGTCGTGCATGGCCTCCGCCACCACCAGGATCCGGCCGGTGCCCTCGCCGACGGCCGAGTGGCCGCTCTGCCGGTTGGTCCAGCGGCGGGCGTGCGCCCGGTCGGCGCAGTCGGCGAAGATCACCTCGCCGGGTCGGGGGTGCTCGGTGCCGCCGCCGAAGGTCGTGTACTGCTCGTCACCGCGGGCGTGGCGCACTTCCAGCAGCGGGCCGGCGATGCGGTCCCCGTCGAGGACAGCCACCGGCACCGCGTAGGCGACCGAGATCGCGTTGCACAGGTCGACCACCGGATGGATGCGCGGCAGTTCTCCCTCCTTCCTCAGCCGCCGCAGCAGCGACTCCGAGGCGCAGCGGTACTGCGTCGGCTTGAGCCCCATCCGGGAGAACGCCCGCCGCCAGGCCAGCACTTCGGGGAACTCGCTCTCGGGGGAACCGGCCAGCCGCGCCGCGGCCCGGGCCGTGTGTGCGGCGACGCGCGCTCCTACATCGGCGGCGGCATCGACGCCGGTGGCCCACAGCGCACCGGCGGCGAGCCCGGGGTGGTCGGACCAGATCGCGTCCGCGTGCCGGAAGCGCATCTCAGCCCACCGCCAGCCACGCGCTCAGGCCCACGAAGCAGGCGGCGAAGCCCCGGCGGATGCCGGTCATGACCCTCGGCGTGGCCAGCACGCGGTGCCGTACGGCGGCGGCGCACATCCCGTACGCGGCGAAGACGACGAAGGTCATCGCCATGAAGACGGCACTGAGCCGGAGCATCGCTGCGAGGGAGCCGGGCTCGTCGGCGGGCACGAACTGCGGCAGGAACGCGACGAAGAACATCGTGAGCTTCGGGTTGAGAAGGTTGACCAGAACCCCGGAAGCGATCACACGGGCCGCCGGCCGCGGCTCGGCCTCCCCCTCGACGGACAGCGCCTCCTTGTCGCGGAGCGTCGCCCACGCCATGTACAGGAGGTAGGCGGCACCGAGGTACTTCACCACCTCGTAGGCGACGACGCTGGTGTGCAGCAGCGCGGCGAGGCCGGTGATCGTCGCCACGAGGTGCGGCACGATGCCGAGGGTGCAGCCGAGCGCGGCGACCACGCTCGCCCGGGGGCCGTGGGACAACCCGGCGGCCAGGGTGTACACCACACCGGTGCCGGGGGTGACCACCACGACCAAGGTGGTCAGCAGGAACGCGATGCTCAAGGAGACCTCCATGACGTTCAAGGTCCTCCCACCCTGCCTCGGTCATGGTCCGGCGGACAGAGCCAAACCATGCCGGGTCGACGGGTCCATAAGCTCAGCGCAGCCGGCGCACGCGCAGCACGAGGTCGTCGGTGTGATGGGCGCCGGCGCCACCGTCGGGTGCCACGCGTGGCCGTTGTTCGTCCACCTCCACCTCCCAGTCGTCGTCGAGTGCGTCGACGACCAGCGAGGGCCAGACGTAGTCGGCCGGATCGAACCCGCTGTCGTCCGCTTGCCGGGTGTCCATCCCCGCGTGGTGGACGACGAGCAGCACGCCGCCGGGCGCGACGGCAGCGAGCAGCGCTCGCTCGGCCGCGGCGTCGGGGGTGCGCAGCAAGGCCGGGTACTGGGCGGAGACCAGGTCGAAGGAGGCCGGTGGGAGCGCCGCCTCGGTGAGTTCGGCGTGTACCCGGCGAATGGTGAGGCCGGCGTCCCGCGCGTGCCCGGCCGCCCGCTCCAGCGCGACGCCGGAGACCTCGAGCGCGGTCACGTCCCAGCCGCGGCGCGCGAGCCAGACGGCGTCCGCGCCCTCGCCGCAGCCGACGTCGAGGACCCGCCCGGGTGTGAGCCCGGCGGCCTCCGCCACGAGCGCGCCGTTGGGCCGGCCGCTCCACACCTGCTGTCGGTCGGCGTACACGTTGTCCCACTCGGCCCGCACCGCGGGGTCTCCGACGTATCCGTCGGCGGGCGAGGGGATTCCGGACGCGGACGATCCTGCTGCGATGTCATCGGTCACGGGCCCACCGTCACCCACCGGGTCACGGGTCCGCCACTCCTGTTGCCGGTCCGGCAAACCTCCGGCGGCGATGGGTCAAGGACCGATGGCGCGGGGCCTCACCCCGGCGCTACGTGCACCACCACAGGAAGCGGTTGCAGGTCTTCGAGGGGGACGGTTCCGGGTCCGGGGGTGCGGTCGTCGGGGCCGCGGTCCGGGTCGGGGCCGGGTCCGGCCGGTCGGCCGTCGGGGCCGATGTCGGGCGGGCGGCGGGCGGGTCCGCCGAGGCCGGGTCGGATTCCTTCGGTGTCTCGTCGTCCTTCGCGTCCTCGGACTTGTCGGCCTTCGGGGACCTGGAAGCCGACGGCGAGTCGGACACGCTGGGCGAAGGAGATCCTGATGCGCCCTCAGCCCGGGCCGCCTGGCCCTGGCCGCCCGTCTCCCCCGCCTCCACCGACGCGTCGCCGTCCGCCGACTCGCCCCCGGCCGCCGCCGGCTTCGGCGTCGACTTGGGCGCGTCCATGCCGAGCTCCGCGAGGCTCAGTCCGCCCGCCGCCAGCACGAACCCAGCCGCGACGAACAGCGTCCGGCGCCGCCGACGGCGATGCGCCGCGGCCTTCCGGTCCCGCCGGCTCGTCCCACCACCGGGGCCGTCACCGGCCGGCCCGTGCTCGCCGTCACGCCCGCGTCCGCGCCCACGTCGCCGGGCGGCGCGCCCCAACGGCTCGCCGTCGTCGCCGTGTTCACCGTCGGAGGCATCCGGCTCGTCCCGCTCGTCCGGCTCACCGGATTCACCCGAGCCGTCGTGCACGCCCTTCCCGCCGTCGGGAACGGCGTCATACCCGCCGTACTCCGGCTCGCGCCGGCGCAGCGCATCGGCCGGGGTGCCGCAGCCCGGGCAGGCCAGCGCGCCGTTGAGGTGCCGTCGGCACGGGTCGCAGTAGTCCATGTCGCGGGAAGATTAAGTTCCGCGCCGGTCACGTTCCTAGATCCAGCTGTGAAGGTTCTGTAGGGACACGCCGCCCCCATGGTTTCGAAACTGTCGAAACCGTTATGCGCGCGACCCATTGACACTCCCGCCGCCGCGTCCTTACTGTCACGCCAGCATTTCGAACGTGTGCCGAAATCTCGAACACGTCGAAGTGAGTGACTGACAGAGACCGAGCCGACGAAGCTGCGAGGGAAAACCGCCGTGCGCATCACCGGAATCAGCACACACGTGGTCGGGACGCCGTGGCGCAACCTGACGTACGTCCAGGTGCACACCGACGAGGGGCTCACCGGAGTCGGCGAGACCCGGATGCTGGGACACACCGACGCCCTCCTCGGCTACCTGAGGGAGGCCGAGGTCAACCACATTCTCGGTTCCGACCCCTTCGCTGTCGAGGACCTGGTCAAGCGCATGAAGTACGGCGACTACGGCCGCGCCGGCGAGATCGTGATGTCCGGTATCGCCGTGATCGAGATGGCCTGCTGGGACATCAAGGGCAAGGCCCTCGGCGTCCCCGTGTGGCAGCTGCTGGGCGGCAAGGTCACCGACAAGGTCAAGGCGTACGCCAACGGCTGGTACACCACGGAGCGCACCCCGGAGGCGTACCACAAGGCCGCTCAGGGCGTCATGGAGCGCGGCTACCGGGCGCTCAAGATCGACCCGTTCGGCACCGGCCACTTCGAGCTGGACCACAAGGAGACCCTGTACGCCGTCTCCCTGATCGAGGCCGTCCGGGACGCCATCGGCCCCGAGGCCGAGCTGATGCTGGAGATGCACGGCCGCTTCTCCCCCGCCACGGCCGTCCGCCTGGCCAAGGAGCTCGCGCCGTTCAAGCCGGCGTGGCTGGAGGAGCCGGTCCCGCCGGAGAACCTCAAGGCCCTGGAGAAGGTCGCCGCCAAGGTCGACATGCCGGTCGCCACCGGCGAGCGCATCCACGACCGGATCGAGTTCCGCGAGCTGTTCGAGAACCAGGCCGTGGACATCATCCAGCCGGACGTCGGCCATATCGGTGGAATCTGGGAGACCAGGAAGCTCGCGGCGACGGCCGAGACCCACTACATGCTGGTGGCCCCGCACAACGTCGGCGGCTCGGTCCTGACCGCCGCCTCCCTCCAGGTCGGTTTCACCTCCCCGAACTTCAAGATCCTCGAGCACTTCAACGACTTCGCGGACGCGGAGATCAAGAAGGTCGTGAAGGGCGCGCCGCAGGTGAACCCGGAGGACGGCTGCTTCCACCTGTCCGACGCCCCGGGGCTCGGCGTGGAGCTGGACGTCGACGCCGCCGCCGAGTTCCCGCAGCAGCAGGCCCGCTTCGACCTCTGGGCGGACGGCTGGGAGCAGCGCAAGCCCAAGGGCGCCCAGTGACCGTCCCGGCCCCGGAAACCCGGAACCGGCGACCGAAACCTTCGAAAACCTGAGGAGTGACGTGAGCACCGCGGTAGTGATCGACGCCCCGGGCGAGCACCGCCTCGTCCCGCACGAGCCCCGGCGGCCCGAGGCCGGCGAGGCACTGGTGCGCGTCCACGCCTCCGGGATCTGCGGCAGCGACCGCGAGGTCTACCAGGGCAACCGCCCCGAGGGGTACGTCCGCTACCCGCTCACCCCGGGCCACGAGTGGTCCGGGACGGTCGAGGCCGTGGGCCCCGGTGTCCCCGGGTCCCTCGTCGGCCGCAAGGTCGTCGGTGAGGGCTTCCGCAACTGCCAGGTCTGCGACCGCTGCCACGCGGGCGACACGACCCTGTGCACGGCCGGGTACGAGGAGACCGGGTTCACCCAGCCGGGCGCGATGGCGGCCACGCTGACGCTCCCCGCCCGTCTCCTGCACGCCCTCCCGGACGACTGCGACCTCACGGCCGCGGCCCTCCTGGAGCCGGCCGCCTGTATCGCGGCGGCCGCGCTGAAGGGCAACGCGCAGCCCGGCGAGCGCGTCGCGGTGGTCGGCACCGGCACGCTCGGCATGTTCGCCGTGCAGTTCCTGAAGGCGAACTCGCCGGCCGAGCTGCTGGTCGTCGGCACCCGCCGGGACCGTGAGGCGCTGTCGCGGCAGTACGGCGCGACGGACTTCCGCACCAAGGACCAGGAGCTCCCGGACGACTTCGACGTGGTGATCGAGACGGCCGGCTCCGCGGACGCCGCCCGGCTCTCCGCCGCCCTGCTCCGGCGCGGCGGCCGGCTGGTCCTGACCGGGATCCCGGCGCCGGGTGCCGACGGTCTGGACCCGACCGACCTCGTCGTACGGCAGCTGGAGGTGCACACCGTCTTCGGTGCTCCGCCGGACGCCTGGGCGCACACGGTGCGGGTGTTCGCCGCCGGGCTGCTCGACCCGCTGCCGCTGGTGACGCACGAGCTGCCGCTCGCCGAGTTCTCGCAGGCCATCGAGCTGGTGGGAGCCGGTGATCCGAAGGTGGGCAAGGTGTTGCTCCGCCCCTAGACGTACGCCGGTACGGGGGCAACCTGACGGCTCCCGTACCGGCGTACACCCAGCCTTGCCGTACGCCAGAGCCGTGCCGTACCCAGAGCCGCGAACCTCGTCCGAAATACCGAACCGAAGGACATTCCTGTGACCGACGCTTCCGCCACGGCAGCCCGCAGGCCCGGTGAGCAGGCGCTCACCACGCTGGGCCTGAGCGCGCCCGCCCTCGACCCCGCCGACGCCTCGCCGCACTCCTTCCCCGGCGGCGGCCGCTGGCGCACCGAGATCCCCTCGTGCGAGGGGCCCGAGGCGCTGGCGGTGGTCCTGAAGGAGGCCTCGCGGCTGGACGTGCCGATCCACCGGATCAGCCAGGGCAGCGGCGTGTGGATGCTGACCGATTCCGAGATCACCGAGATGGTCGAGTCGACGGCCGAACGCGACATCGAGCTCTGCCTGTTCACCGGCCCGCGCGGGACGTGGGACATCGGCGGGTCCACGCGCACCGACTCGCGGGGGGCCGGACTGCGCGCCCGCGGCCACGACGCCGTCGCCGGTTGCGTCGAAGACGCCGTGCGGGCCACGGAGTTGGGCGTCAAGTGCCTGCTCGTCGCCGACGAGGGCGTGCTGTGGACGCTGCACCGGGCGAGAGCCGCCGGCATCATCCCGGCCGACACGACGCTCAAGGTGAGCGCGCTCATCGGGCCGGTCAACCCGGCGGCGTACGCGGTGTACGAGCGGCTCGGTGCCGACTCGGTCAACGTGCCCAGCGACCTGACGCTCGATCACCTCACCGAGATCCGGCGGGTGTCGGGCGCTCCGATGGACATGTACATCGAGGCCCCCGACGACCTCGGCGGCTACGTCCGGATGTACGAGGTCGCCGAGCTCATCCGGCGCGGCGCACCGCTCTACCTGAAGTTCGGCCTCTCCAAGGCGCCCGGGATCTATCCCTACGGGCACCACATGCGGGAGCTGACCCTGGCCACGGCCAAGGAACGCGTGCGGCGCGGCCGGCTCGCCCTGGACCTCCTGGCCCGCCACGGAGCCGACGGTGACATGGCCCCGCTCGGGTCCCGGCTGCCGGGCGATCTGCAACGGTTCGAAATCTCGTCATAACGTTCCGGATACTCGTCTTCACAAAAGAAGACACAGCCGACCACAATCCGACACATCTCTTCTCGGTCTTTCCGGCCCGACCCCCCGGAGCGACTTCGCACCCCAGACCGAGCCCTGCACCCACACATCAAGGATGATGATCATGCGTAACCGCAGAGCCGCACTCGCCGCCATAGCCGGAGCCGCGTCCCTCGCCCTGACCCTGTCCGCCTGCGGGCAGAACAGCGAGGGCGGCAGCGAGGAGAGCGGGGGCAGCGCCAAGGGCGGCACCATCGGCATCGCGATGCCGACGAAGTCCTCCGAACGCTGGATCGCCGACGGCAACAACGTCAAGAAGGACCTGGAGTCCAAGGGCTACAAGACCCAGCTGGTCTACGGCGAGGACGACCCGGACCAGCAGGTCTCGCAGGTCGAGAACCTGATCACCCAGGGTGTGAAGGCGCTGATCGTCGCGGCCATCGACAACAAGTCGATGAACAACGTGCTCCAGCAGGCCAAGGACGCGAACATCCCGGTCATCTCCTACGACCGCCTGATCCTCGGCACGAAGAACGTCGACTACTACGCGTCCTTCGACAACGAGAAGGTCGGCGAGCTCCAGGGCACCTACATCGTCGAGAAGCTCGGCCTGAAGGACGGCTCCAAGAAGGGCCCGTTCAACATCGAGCTGTTCGCCGGCTCCAACGACGACAACAACACCCGCTACTTCTTCCAGGGCGCGATGAACATCCTGCAGCCCTACATCGACAAGAAGCAGCTCGTCGTCCGCTCCGGCCAGACCAAGCTCAACCAGGTCACCACCCTGCGCTGGGACGGCGGCACCGCCCAGAAGCGCATGGACGACATCCTGACCTCGGCCTACAAGCGCGAGCGCGTCGACGCGGTCCTCTCCCCCTACGACGGCATCTCCATCGGCATCCTCTCGGCGCTGAAGTCGGACGACTACGGCTCCAAGAGCAAGCCGCTGCCGGTCGTCACCGGCCAGGACGCCGAACTCGCCTCGGTGAAGTCGATCATCGCCGACCAGCAGTCGATGACCGTCTACAAGGACACCCGTCAGCTCGCCAAGGTCGCCTCGAACATGGTCGACGCGCTGCTGAACGACAAGAAGCCCGAGGTCAACGACACCAAGACCTACGACAACGGCGCGAAGGTCGTCCCGGCCTACCTGCTGGAGCCGGTCGCCGTCGACAAGACCAACTACCAGAAGGAAGTCGTGGACTCCGGCTACATCAAGGCAAGCGACCTCAAGTAACCGCCGGCTCACTCTGATTGGAAGGCACGACCATGGCGGGACCCGTCCTGGAAATGCGCTCGATCGTCAAGACCTTTCCCGGCGTCAAGGCGCTGTCGGACGTCACGCTGACCGTCCGGCAGGGCGAGGTCCACGCCATCTGCGGGGAGAACGGCGCCGGCAAGTCGACCCTGATGAAGGTCCTCTCCGGCGTCCACCCGCACGGCACCTACGAGGGGGACATCCTCTTCGAGGGCGAAGTCTGTGAGTTCAAGGACATCCGGGCGAGCGAGCAGCGCGGCATCGTCATCATCCACCAGGAACTGGCGCTGTCGCCGTACCTCTCCCTCGCGGAGAACATCTTCCTCGGCAACGAGCACGCCAAGGGCGGGTTCATCGACTGGAGGGAGACGCTGCGGCACGCCACCGAGCTGCTGCGGCGGGTCGGGCTCAGCGACCACCCCGACACCCGCGTCGCCGACATCGGCGTGGGCAAGCAGCAGCTCGTGGAGATCGCCAAGGCCCTGTCGAAGAAGGTGAAGCTGCTCATCCTGGATGAGCCGACCGCGGCCCTGAACGACGAGGACAGCGACAAACTCCTGGATCTCATCCTGGAGTTGAAGAAGCAGGGCATCACCTCGATCATCATCTCCCACAAGCTCAACGAGATCCGCAAGGTCGCCGACTCGGTGACGATCCTCCGCGACGGCCAGACCATCGAGACCCTCGATGTGAAGGCGCCGGAGACCACCGAGGACCGGATCATCAGCGGCATGGTCGGCCGCGACCTGGAGAACCGCTTCCCGGAGCGGTCGCCGCACGAGCCCGAGGAGGGCGTGGCGCCCGCCCTGGAGATCCGGGGCTGGACCGTGTTCCACCCGATCGACCAGCAGCGCAAGGTCGTCGACGACGTCTCCCTGACGGTGCGGCGCGGCGAGATCGTCGGCATCGCGGGCCTGATGGGCGCCGGCCGCACCGAACTCGCCATGAGCGTCTTCGGGCGGACGTACGGCCGGTACGCGGGCGGCACGGTCCTCAGGGACGGCAAGGAGATCCGTACGAAGTCCGTCCCGGAGGCGGTCAAGCACGGGATCGCGTACGTCACCGAGGACCGCAAGCACTACGGCCTCAACCTCATCGACACCATCAACCGGAACATCTCGCTGACCGCCCTGAGCAAGGTCGCCAAGCGCGGAGTGGTCGACGAGCACGAGGAGCGGCAGGTCGCCGAGGGCTTCCGCAAGTCCATGAACATCAAGGCGCCGACCGTCTTCGAGCCGGTGGGGAAGCTGTCCGGCGGCAACCAGCAGAAGGTCGTCCTCAGCAAGTGGATCTTCTCGGGCCCGGAAGTGCTGATCCTGGACGAGCCGACGCGCGGGATCGACGTCGGTGCCAAGTACGAGATCTACACGGTCATCGACCAGCTGGCCGCCCAGGGCAAGGCGGTCGTCTTCATCTCCTCCGAGCTGCCCGAACTGCTCGGCATGTGCGACCGCATCTACACGATGGCCGCGGGGCGGCTGACCGGTGAGTTCTCGCGGGCCGAGGCCTCCCAGGAATCGCTGATGCGTCAGATGACGAAGGACAAAGAGGTAACCCGATGAGCACGGACGTAACCGCCAAGAGCCCGGCCCCCGCGCCGCCGGGCAAGAGCGGAGGGGCCGCGGCCGACGGCCTGCTGCAGCTGGTGATGGACGGCATGCGCCGCAACATGCGGCAGTACGGCATGCTGATCGCGCTCGGCCTGATCGTGGTGCTGTTCGCCGTGTGGACCGACGGCGACCTGCTGCTGCCGCGCAACGTCTCCAACCTGGTCCTCCAGAACAGCTACATCCTGATCCTCGCGATCGGCATGATGCTGGTCATCATCGCGGGCCACATCGACCTGTCGGTCGGCTCACTGACGGCGTTCGTGGGCTCGATGGCCGCCGTGTTCATGGTCAAACAGGACCTTCCCTGGCCGGTCGCCGTGGTGCTGTGCCTGGCCGTGGGCGCGGTCGCGGGTGCCGTCCAAGGGTTCTTCATCGCGTACGGCGGCATACCGTCGTTCATCGTGACCCTGGCGGGCATGCTGATCTTCCGCGGTCTGACCGAGATCTTCCTGGAGGGCCAGACGCTCGGTCCCTTCCCGGAGGGCCTGCAGAAGGCCGCCAACGGCTTCCTGCCCGAGGTCGGCCCGAACACCAACTACCACAACCTCACGCTGCTGCTGGGCTTCGCCATGATCGCCTTCGTGATCTTCCAGGAGGTCCGTGACCGCAGGCGGCAGCAGGAGTTCAACCTGGACGTCCCGCCCACCAAGCTGTTCCTGCTGAAGCTGGTCGCGATCGGCGCCGCCGTGCTGACGCTGACCATGCTGCTGGCCAGCTACAAGGGCGCCCCGATCGTGCTGCTCGTCCTGGGCGTGCTGCTCGTCGGCTTCGGCTACGTGATGCGCAACGCGATCATCGGCCGCCACATCTACGCCATCGGCGGCAACCTGCCCGCGGCCAAGCTGTCGGGTGTGAAGGACAAGAAGGTCACCTTCCTGGTCTTCCTGAACATGGGCATGCTCGCGGCCCTGGCGGGTCTGGTCTTCGCCGCCCGCTTCAACGCGGCCTCTCCCAAGGCCGGCCTCAACTTCGAGCTGGAGGCGATCGCGGCCTCGTTCATCGGCGGCGCGTCGATGAGCGGCGGTGTCGGCACCGTCCTCGGCGCGATCATCGGTGGCCTGGTCCTGGGCGTGCTGAACAACGGTATGAACCTCGTCGGCATCGGCACCGACTGGCAGCAGGTCATCAAGGGCCTGGTGCTGCTGGCGGCGGTCGGGTTCGACGTGTGGAACAAGCGCAAGGTCGGTTCGTAAGTCAGATCGGGCCCCGCCGGACAGGCGGGGCCCTCTCCTTATCGGGAGCCGCACGCATGGAACTGAACAGACGCACGGTCATCGCGGGGGCCGCGGCGGCGGGCATAGCCGCCACGACGCTCGGCGGCACGGCGCACGCCACGGGAGGCAGGAAGCCGGTGAAGAAGCTCTTCGGCAAGCTCGCGGACGGCACCAAGGTCTACAGCTGGTCGCTGGAGAACGGCGGCACCCGCCTGAAGGTCCTCTCCTACGGCGGCATCGTCCAGTCGCTGGAGATCCCCGACCGCCGCGGCCGCTACGCCAACGTCTCCGCGGGCTTCGACAACCTCGACGACTACGTCGCCAAGAGCCCGTACTTCGGCGCGCTGATCGGCCGCTACGGCAACCGCATCGGCCAGGGCAAGTTCACCCTCGACGGCAAGAACTACCAGCTCTCCGTCAACGACGGCGAGCAGAGCCTGCACGGCGGCGCCAAGGGCTTCGACAAGCGCGTGTGGGACGTCGAGCCGTTCACCAAGGGCTCCGACGTCGGCCTGCACCTGTACTACACGAGCGTCGACGGCGAGATGGGCTACCCGGGCACGCTCAAGACCAAGGTGACGTACACGCTCACCAAGCACGGCGACTGGCGCATCGACTACGAGGCCACCACGGACAAGGCCACCGTCGTCAACCTCACCAGCCACGTCTACTGGAACCTGGCCGGCGAGGGCAGCGGCACCATCGAGGACCACGAGCTGCAGATCGCGGGCTCCCGCTTCACGCCCACCGACTCGGGTCTGATCCCGACGGGCGAGCTGGCGAAGGTCGCGGGCACGCCTTTCGACTTCCGCAAGGCCAAGCCGATCGGCCGGGACATCCGCGTCTCCCACCCGCAGCTGGTGACCGCCAAGGGCTTCGACCACAACTGGGTCCTCGACAAGGGCATCACCGCCCGGCCCGAGCACGTCGCCACCCTGCGCGACCCGGCCTCCGGCCGCACGATGAAGATCGCCACGAACGAGCCGGGCCTGCAGTTCTACTCCGGCAACTTCCTCGACGGAACGCTGACCGGCCCGTCGGGCCGCACCTACCGGCAGGGCGACGCGCTCTGCCTGGAGACGCAGCACTTCCCGGACTCGCCGAACAAGCCGTCGTTCCCGTCGACGGTGCTGCGGCCCGGGCAGAAGTACCGGACGACGACGGTCCACACGTTCGGCTGCTGACCGTCTTCACAGGTGGCACACATTTTCCTGAGGGAAACCTCAGTGGTTGAACAGTGTCACCGCAGCCTCCGTATCTAAGGGCGGCCCGCGCTCCCCCGCGCGGGCCGTCCTTAAACGTCGGGTCCGGTCGTCCCCAGCGGATCCGCCCTGTACGGAGGTTCCATGGCCGACAACGTCACGTCGCTGTTCCGCAGCACCGCGGCGCACAGCCCGTCGATGGCGGCGTTGACACGTGAGGGCGGCGAAGGCGCGGGACCGGTGGACTTCTGCATCCCCTGCAACCCGTACTTCCCGACTCCGGCCATGTTCGACGAGATGTCGGCCAGACTGCGCGACATCATCACGTACTACCCGTCCAGCGCCGACACCATCACGGCCGAGCTGTGCAGCCTGCTCCAGCTGCCGCCGCAGTGCGTGGCGATGGGCAACGGCTCCACCGAGCTGATCACCTGGATCGACCACCTGCTCGTCCGCGAGTCCCTCGCCATCCCCGTCCCCACCTTCGGCCGCTGGACCGACCAGCCCATGGAGACCGGCAAGCGCGTCGACATGTTCCCGCTCCAGGAATCCAGCGGCTTCGCCCTCGACCTGGCGCAGTACGCCGAGTTCATCCGCGCCCGCGGCACGCGCGTCGCCGTGATCTGCAACCCCAACAACCCCGACGGCGGCTTCCTGCACAAGCACGCCATCGTCCAGTTCATGGACGCCATGGCCGACCTCGACCTGGTCGTCATCGACGAGTCGTTCCTGGAGTTCGCGGACGCCGAGGCCGAGCCCAGTGTCGTGCAGGAGGCGATGCTGCGGCCCAACGTCATCGTGCTGCGCAGCCTCGGCAAGAACTTCGGCCTGCACGGCATCCGCTTCGGCTACCTGGTCGCCAACCCGGCGCTCGCCGGGCGCGTCCGCGCCATGCTGCCCAAGTGGAACCTCAACTCCTTCGCCGAGCATGTCGTCTTCATGCTGAAGGAGCACGGCGCCGAGTACGCGCAGAGCCTGCAGCAGGTCCGGCGCGACCGCCTCGACATGGCCGGCCAGCTGTCCTCCCTGCCCGGGCTGACGGTCTACCCGTCGCAGGGCAACTTCCTCTTCGTGCGCCTCCCCGTGGGCGCCGAGGGCACCGTGGTCCGGGACCGGATGCTCACCGAGCACCGGATCCTGGTCCGCGAGTGCGGCAACAAGATCGGTTCGTCCAGCCGCTTCCTGCGTCTCGTCGTGCGCCCCCAGGTGGACGTGCGTCGCCTGGTGTCCGGCCTGGAACAGGTGCTCTACGGGACGTCCAGGAGGGGAGCCGCCGTACCCGAGCTGGGCAATGGGACCAGCTACAGCTCGGGTACGGCGGCAGTGGACCGTCTGGTGAGCGAGACCAACGGATCCGGCATGCGCGGCCTTGCCGCTCAGGCCACCGGCGGCGGCCTTCCCGGGCCCGCCGCCGCTCCGGCCGCCGCCGGCACCGGTATGCCGCTCCCCGCCGCCGCGTCCGCCGTGCCGCCGGGTGCCGGGCCGGGCGGTGGGATGCCGATGCCGGCGGCGGCGCAGGTCGGGCAAGGCGGACAGACAGGGCTGGGTGGACAGTCAGGGCTCGGTGGGCAGTCAGGGCAGGGCGGGCACTTCGGGCAGATGGGGCAGCAGCAGATGCCGCAGGCCGTCCCGCAGTCCATGCCCCAGTCCGTGCCGCAGCCTGCTCCGCAGTCCGTGCCGCAGTCCGTGCCTCAGCCGGCGCCCCAGCCCATGGCCGCGCCGCCGCTGGCGCCTGTGGCGCAGGCACCGGCTCCGGTCCCGGCGCCTGCACCGGCTCCCGTGCCGGCCGCCACCGGGCCCACGCCGCCGGGGGTTCCCGCCCGGGGCGGGTTGACTGCGGCGCAGGTCAGGGGGACGAACGGGCTTTCGCCCGCGCCGGCGACCGGGTGGCCGGGGGCGCAGGCTTGGCCCAATGCGGCGGGGATGGGGCAGGCCGGGTAGTGCGGCGGGTGCGGGTCCGTTGTGGCTTGTCGCGCCCACGCGGCGGAGCCGCACATCAAGCACGGCCCCGCGCCCCTAGAGACCTACACTGCTGTCAATTTCCACTGCTGGCAGTTGTTGCTGAGCCATGACCACTGGCGTACGTCCGCGCCGTCCGCTGTCGAGCAGTTGGCCACGTCGGCCACCTTTCCGGTGGCCTGGTTGGTGATCCGGACGTAGCCGCTGTCGGTGGCTATGAACCGGTACCGCTGGCAGGTGTTGTTCAGCCAGGACCACTGGCGGAGGTCCGCGCCGTCGGCGGTCGAGCAGTCTGCCGTGTCGAGGACCTTGCCGGTGGCGGCGTTCACCAGGCGGTGGGTGTCGTCGCCCAGGTCCTCCAGGCGCCAGCGCTGGTTGGTTCCGCCGTTGCAGGTGTACTGCACGACGTTGGCGCCGTCGGCCGACGAACTGCCCGCGACGTCCAGGCACTTGCCGCTGTTGCGGTTGGAGACGGTGTAGGTCGTGGAGGCGGACGCCGGTTCGCCGGACGGGCCTGGCTGGGACGCCCCGAGCCGGATCGGCGTGCCGAGGTTCGGGGTGCCGTCGGAGTTCCAGGTGAACTTCTGGGCCCGGGTCGTACGGCCGTTGTCGCAGCCATCGGAGGCGGAGTCGTTGGCGTGGTAGACGATCCAGTTCTCGCGTCCGTCGGGTGAGGTGAAGAAGCCGTTGTGGCCGGGCCCGTACACCCCGCCCGCGTCACTGCGCTGGAAGACGGGCGTGGACTTCTTCGTCCAGGAGGAGGCGGACAGCGGGTTGGAGCCGGTGAGCTCCAGTTGCCCGAGTTTGTAGTCGGGGGTCCAGCAGCCGCTCGCGGAGTAGACCAGGAAGGTCCGGCCGCCGCGTTGCAGCACCTCCGCGCCCTCGTTGACGGTGCCGCCCTGCCGCTCCCAGGCGTACGTCGGCGTCGAGATCGTCGCGTAGGAGCCGCTGACGGTGTACGGGTTGGACATCGGCGCGATGACGAGGTTCTGCGTCCCGCCGGTGGTGATCGCACTGCCCAGCATGTACAGCCGGCCGCCCACGTTCATCAGGCTCGGGTCGAGCATCCAGGCGGAGTTGAGCTGCCCCTTGTAGGTGTAGGGGCCCATGGGGTCGGACCCGGTGCTCTCCAGCACGTGGCTGCGCTGCGTGGGGTTGTAGTCGGACACGTTCTGCCCGGCGACGTAGTACAGGTACCAGCGGCCGCCCACGAAGTGCAGCTCCGGTGCCCAGATGTTGCAGCACCGCGAGGCGGCGTCGCCCTTCCACACCTGCACGCTGGGCGCGGTGGAGAGCCCGGCCAGGGTGGCGGACTTGCGGACGGTGATGACGTCGGTCCAACTGGTCGTCACCAGGTAGTAGTTGCCGTCGTGGTAGGAGATCCAGGGGTCGGCGCCCTTGACGGACTTGACCGGGTTGGCGAACGAGGCGGCGCTCGCGGTGGGCTGGCCGAGGGTGAGGGCGAGCAGCAGGGCGGCCAGCAGGGTCAGTAGGCGACGGGCCATCCGCTGCTCCAGTTCAGGAGGTTGACGCCGAGCTTGGGCGTTCCGTTGTCGTTGCCGTCGTAGTAGTGGTAGACGATCAGGTCGCCGTCGGTGTCCTTCAGGATCGACTGGCCGCCCGGGCCGATGACGCTGCCGTGCGACTCCAGGACGGGCGTGCCGCCGTTGTTCCGCAGGTCGACGCCGTTCTTGTCGCGGTACGGCCCTGTGACACTGGACGCGCGGCCGACTTTGACCTTGTACGTCGAGCTGGTGCCGGCACAGCAGGTGTCGTACGAGGCGAAGAGGTAGTAGTACCCGTTCCGCTTGACGATGAAGGGTGCTTCGACGGCCTTGGTCCCGGTGGGGCGGGAGGCGAGGGAGTGGCGGGTCGTGTTGGAGGAGAGCTGCTTCCCGGTGGACGGGTTGATCTGGATCATCTTGATCCCTGTCCACCAACTGCCGAAGGACAGCCACCACTTGCCGTCGTCGTCCACGAAGAGGTTCGGGTCGATGGCGTTGAAGTCGCTTGCGGAGTTCGAGGTGTAGACGGTGCCCTGGTCGGTCCAGCTGCCCGGCCGGCCGGTGCTGGAGGTCGCGAGGCCGATGGCGGAGGTGTTCGAGCCGAACTTCGAGACGGAGTAGTACATCAGGTACTTGCCGCCGTGGTAGGAGATGTCCGGCGCCCAGGCCTCCGGCACGGAGGAGTAGTTCCGCCACCAGCCGGGCCGGCTGGAGAAGGCGTCGCCGCCGTTGCGGAAGGCCGTGCGGTCACCGGACGTCTTGCTGGCGATGCCGCCGCCGGTGGCGTAGAGCAGGTACTGACCGGACGAGGTGCGGACCATCGACGGGTCGTGGGTGACGATGTCGCCGGTGACCCGGCCGGGGTTGGGGTACGCGGACGCCGTGCTCGGCATCAGGGCGAGCACGGCGGCGGCAGGAAGGGCGAGCAGGGCGGTTCTCTTGCGCAGGATGGAGCGGCTCATACGGTCCTCCTTGCGGTGGGGGTGACAGCTGCTCGACATTTCGAACAGCGATCGCAAGTTCGAACGGACCGTAGAATCGAACCTGTTGCGCGTCAATGGTCCGCGCAGCAACAAACCACTCGGCTGACGTCGGCGTGCGGACCGGCACACGACCCGGATCGCGGACCGGCGTTCGTCACCGCCGTCCGCCGAACTCCCAGGCGTGCACCTCGACATCGGCATACAGCCCCCGCGTCAGCACGTCGCGCGCCGTCTCCCCGTCCGCGGCCCGGACCAGCGCTGCCGTGCCCAGCCAGGCGGAGCCGTCGTCGGAGAGCAGTGGACCGTAGGCGATCAGGTCGTCCGAGTCGGGTGGCGTGTCGAGGTCGGGCGCCGCCGGGGCCGAGCCCAGCCCGAGTACGAGGTAGCGGTTGCCGGTCGTCGGGCCGCCGGGGAAGTCCCACATGGTGCGGCCCAGGAGGTTGCGCCAGCGGCGCAGCATCACGTCCCGGTACGCGCCGGCCTGGTAGTTGGGCTCGTCGAAGGCGAAGGCGCGGGCGGCGGCGGGGTCCGGCAGGTCGAGGATGTGGACGCTGCCGGTGAGAGTTTCTCCGTCACTGGTGAAGGTCGGGCCACGGGCGATCATCTCGGTCGCGTACTGGTCCATGTACGACCAGTGCTGCTCCAGCAGCTCTTCGCGCAGCTGCAGCGAGCCGGGACGATCGCGGTGGTAACAGAAGAACTCCATGGCACAGACCCTTGCCCATGGGAGGGCAGCGGCTCAAGCGGCTTTCGGAGCAGGTGCCGGCATAAGGTCGGTCCGGCAGCAGCGCCGATTCGGGGGGGATCATGACGGCAGCCGACACACCACCCATCGTCTTCGTACACGGGACGCGGTTCAGCGCGGGACAGTGGAGTCCGCAACTCGCAGCGTTGCGAGGCGAGTTCCCCGTGACCGCCGTCGATCTGCCGGGGCACGGCTCCCGTTCCGCCGAGGCCTGGAGTCTGAAGGCGGCCGTGGAGGTCATCGCCGACGCCGTGGAGTCGCTCGGGTGCGGGCCGGCCCTGGTCGTGGGGCACTCGCTCGGGGGTTACGCCTCGCTGGAGTTCGCGCGGGTCCGCCCGGAGCTGTTGCGCGGGCTCGTGCTCGCGGGAGCCAGTGCCTCGACCCGTGGGGCGTGGGCGGTGCCGTACCGGTGGGTCGCCGGGCTCGTCCCGCGGCTGCCCGCGGATCGGCTGGCCGGGTGGAACGACTGGTTGCTGCGCAGGCTGTATCCGGCCGAGGTCGTCGATGACACCATCCGGTCCGGTTACGCCTTCCACGCCCTGCCCGCCGCCTGGGGCGAGGTGCTGGGGCGTTTCGACGCGGGCGCGATGCGTCATGTGGCGGCCCCGGTGCTCATCCTGAACGGCGAGAAGGACGGCGTCTTCCGGTCCGGCGAGACCAAGTTCGCCCGGGCGCATCCGCGCGCCCGCGTCGAGCTGGTCCCGAGGGCCGGGCATCTCGCGAACTTCGACGATCCGGATGCCTTCAGCGATGCCGTTCGCCGATTCGCCCGGCAGCTGGTCACCAGCGCATGACCTGGGCGGCCCACCCGGCCCGACGCCGGTGGGCCGGGGGGCCGCCCCTCATCCCGTCAGGACTTCGCCGGGCACTCCTTCCACGCCATGTGGTACACCGTGCTGATGTCCCCGTCCGTCGAGTCCATCGTCATGAAGCTGACCTTGTCGGCCGACTGAGTGCCGGCGTTGACCCGGAGCTCGGTGTTGATGTTGAAGTTGCGCTGGACTCCGCAGGGCGCGTAGACGAGTTGGGCCCAGTCCGTCTCGTCGGTGGCCTGCCAGTTGTCGTTGTAGGGGCCGCTGAAGGGGTGGTTCCTGGACACCGTGCTCGGGGAGCCCTGGAAGTAGTACGAGGCCCGCTGGGTGGCGCTCGCGCCGCGCTGGAGTGAGGCGAAGCCCCGGTAGTCGGCGCTGGCGATGGCGTACGTGAAGCCCTGCGGCACGTGGACGATCAGGCTGAGCTGGCAGTTCCTGCGGAACGCGGTCGGGTCGGAGCCCCCGCCCGCCTGGGCGAGGTAGTCGCTGTAGGTGACGGTGAACGCCGTGTTGTCCTCGGAGACGGCGACCGCTGCGGTGCCCTGCGGGCAGCCGGAGCCGTTCACGGTGGCGACCTTGATGACGATCTTGTCCGGGGGCGGGTCGTCGAACCCGGAGGACGGGGATTGTGCGGGGAGTGCGCTGGTGAGGAGCGCGGCGATCGCGCCGCTCAGAAGCAGGCCACCGGCCATGGTTCTCCCATCCGTTCGTGGGGGGTGGAACATGGAGGAGGCATGGGCATGTCAAGACGACAGCGCATGCGCGCCCGACCTGTGACCATTCCATGAAGGAGCTGTGAAGGCCGGGAGCGGTCGCATCGTACGCACGGCGGAGGGGGCGGGCCAGGGCGGTCTCCGGCCATTCACAGTGGCGGGATCACACCGGGGGAAGGGCCGCGGGGGCCGTTCCCCCGGGCCCCGTCGACACCAGCGGTACCCGCGGGCGCATAAGGTGCGTTACCAGTGCGTCAGACCCAGGACACCCCGAGGACGCGATGAGGATCACCCACCGGCACCCCCGCGGACGCGGCCCGTCACGGGTTCTCCCAGGCCGCGGCCCGTCAGGGGTTCTCCCAGGCCGCCGGTTCCGCCGCCAGCCGCTCCACCGGCTCGGGCAGCGCCCCCGCCGCGAGGTCGGCGATCGTCACGCCCTCCAGGATCCTGCGCACATTGGCCCGCAGGGCGATCCACAGCGGCAGCAGCGGCTCGGCCGTGCCGGAGTAGGCAAGGCCGGTCGGGCGCTCGCCGCGCACCGAGACGATCGGTCCGTCCACGGCCCGGATCACGTCCGCGACCGTGATCTGCGCGGCCTGACGGGCCAGCCGGTAGCCGCCGCCCCCGCCGCGCCTGCTGTCGACCACACCGCCGCGCCGCAGATCGCCGAGGATCCCCTCCAGGAACTTGTGGGGGATGTCCTGCGCGGTGGCGACGGCCTCCGCCTTGACCGGCCCTTCGCCCTGCCGGACGGCCAGTTCCACGACCGCTCGTACCGCGTAGTCCGCACGTGCCGAGATCCTCATACGACCATTGTCGCGGTCGGCCCGTAGACAATGACCCACCAGCACCACGTACGGCACGGCAGCACAACAGGAGGCGCTCCCTTGGAGCTCAGCAGGCGTACCTTCCACGCTCTCGCCGGCACGGCGGCGCTCGGCTTCACGCTGACCGGCAGCGGGTCGCCCACCTCCGCCAACCCGGCACGGACGGTGCCCACGGGCCCGCCGCCCCCGGTGCCGAGCGCGGACGGCAGGCGGCACGAGGTCGGCTTCGACCGGTACTCGCTGCTGGTCGACGGCCGGCGCCTCGTCCTCTGGTCCGGCGAGATGCACCCCTTCCGGCTGCCGAGCCCGTCCCTGTGGCGGGACGTGCTGGAGAAGATGCGTGCCCACGGCTACAACGCGGTCAGCGTGTACGTCGCCTGGAACTACCACTCCCCCGCCCCCGGCCGGTACGACTTCACCGGTGTGCGCGACCTGGACCTGTTCCTGCGCATGGCCGCCGAGACCGGTCTGTACGTGATCCTGCGGCCGGGCCCGTACATCAACGCCGAGGTCGACGCCGGCGGCTTCCCCGGCTGGCTGACCGCGACCGAGGGCACGGCCAGGACCTCCGACCCGACGTATCTGCGCTACGTCGACGAGTGGCTGACCGCCGTCAACGCCATCGTCGCCAAGCGCCTGTTCACCCGGGGCACGGGCACGGTCCTGCTGTACCAGATCGAGAACGAGTACGACGCGCACGTCGACGAGCCGGCTGGGCGCGCCTACATGTCCTACCTGTACGAGAAGGTCCGCGCCGACGGCATCGACGTGCCGCTGTTCCACAACGACAAGGGGCGCAACGGGGCCTGGGCCCCCGGGTCGTTCGGCACCGGCGGCGAGAAGGGGCGCTGGCTGTACGGGTTCGACGGGTATCCGGAGCCGGACGAGGTGCCGCCCGACTGGGGGCACTTCGGGGCCGGAGGGACGAAGGGCGGGGCCACGGCCAGTCCGCGCACGCCCGGGTTCGTGCCCGAGTTCGGCGGGGGCTGGTTCGACCCGTGGGGCGGGTCCTGGTTCGACGGGAAGGGGTACGCCGAGGCGCGCCGGACCCGGGACGCGGCGTACGAGCGGCGCTTCTACCTCACCAACCTCGCCAACGGCATCACGCTGCACAACGTCTACATGACGTACGGCGGCACCTCCTGGGGCTGGCTGCCCGCGCCGGCCGTCTACACGTCGTACGACTACGGCGCGGCCTTCGACGAGGCCCGCAACGCCACCCCGAAGCTCGCCCCGATGCACCAGATCGGGCAGTTGCTGCGCCACGTGCCGGACCTCGCCAGGCTGAACCGGGCGAAGGCCGTACGGGCCGCCGACGAGCGGATCAAGGTCTACCACCTGGCCAACCCCGACACCGGCGCCCACTTCTACGTCCTGCGCAACGACTCCGCCGAGGCGGTCACCTCGACGCTGCCGGACGCCGGGATCGACGTGCCGGTCACGGTCCCGGCGCGGGACGCCAAACTGATCGCCGCCGGGCTGAAGCTCGGGCAGCGGACGCTGGTGCACGCCACCGTGCAGCCCATGCTGAGCCTGACCGCCGGGCGCCAGGAGATCGCGGTGTTCGCGGGCCGGCGGGGCGATCTGGCGCAGGTCGTCCTGGACTGCGCGGACGAGCCGACGCCCATGCGGCTGGACGCGGAACCCGCGTGGTCCTGGAACCTCGGCAAGCTCAACGTCACCGCTCCGCTCGGCGCGGGCGGGCTGAGCCGGGTGCGGGTCGAGGGCGACGGCGTGGACACCCCGATGCTGCTGCTGTTCGCCGACGACGCGACGGCCCTCAGGCTGTGGCCGTACGAGACGCCGTCCGGCGCGCTCCTCGTCTACGGCCCGGCCCTGCTGCGGTCGGCGAAGCTGCACGGCTCCACGGTCCACCTCACCGGCGACACCATCGCGCAGACCGGCCTGGAGGTGTGGGGGCCGCGCGGGATCACCCATGTCACGTGGAACGGGCGCCCGGTGCCCACCCGGATCAGCGCCTCCGGCAGTCTGCTCGCGCTGCGGCCGCTGCCCGGCGTGACCCGGCCGGCGCTGCCCGCCCTCGACGGCTGGCGGCGGCGGACCGAGAACCCGGAGGCCGAGCCCGGCTTCGACGACTCCGGCTGGACGGCGGCCGACAAGAAGACGTCGTTCAGCACGACGCCCGTGCCCGGCGGGCAGCCCGTGCTGTTCGCCGACGACTACGGCTTCCACTACGGCGACGTCTGGTACCGGGGCGAGTGGACCGGCGAGGGCGGCATCGAGTCGGTCTCCCTCGCCTACAGCACGGGCACGCAGGGCCTGCTGATGGCCTGGCTGGACGGCGAGCCGCTGGGGACGCACCGGATGCCGGTACCGGACAAGGACCGGGCGCGGCAGGGCACTTGGGCGGCGAAGGCCACCTTCGACCTGTCGAAGGAGCTGCGGAAGAGGTTCCGTGAGGAGAGCCCGGAGCAGCGGCATGTGCTGTCCGTGCTCGTCCGGCGGATGCAGCACGACATGGACGGCACGGCGCGCGACACGCACAAGGCGGCGCGCGGGCTGACCGCCGCGGCCTTCGAGGGCGCCTCCCCGAAGGTGACCTGGCGGATCCAGGGCGCGGCGGCGCCGGATCCCGTGCGCGGGCCGATGAACAACGGCGGGCTGTACGGGGAGCGCGAGGGCTGGCATCTCCCCGAGTACGACGACGGGGACTGGAAGGACGCCGAACTGCCGCGTGCCGACCGGCGGCAGGGCGTCACCTGGTACCGGACGGGCTTCCGGCTCGACGTCGAGCCTGGCGTCGACGCCTCGATCGGGCTCGTCCTCGACGACGACCCGGAGCGGGCCTACCGCGTCCAGATCTTCCTCAACGGCTGGAACATGGGCCAGTACATCAACGACGTCGGGCCACAGCACACGTTCGTGCTGCCGAACGGGATCCTCCGCACACGTGGTGCCAACACACTGGCGTTGGCCGTGTTGTCCGACGGGACCACACCGTCGGGGCCCGGGGAGGTGCGGCTGACGCTGTTGGGCGCGGCGGCGGGAGGCGTGCCGGTCTCACCGGTGTGACCGGATCGAGCCGTCCGTGTGCATTGCCTTCTCCGGCGGGCTGGGCCACCGTTTGGCCTTTCAGGGCTGCCGACAGGGAGGGAACCTCGTGCGAAGACGGCGTTTCATCGGTGGATTAGGCGGACTGGTCGGGGCCGGGCTCGGGCTCGCCCCGCTGCGGGGTGGTACGGCCTGGGCGGCTCCCGGTCTCCTGGGTGAGCCCCGCGAGTGGCAGGCCGTCCCCGGCCCGGAGGCCACCCCGGCCGCGCAGTTGATCGACGTGGCGGCCGCGGGCCCCGACCTCGCCTGGGCCGTGGGCGAGGAGGGCCGCAGCGGGAGCGTACGGGGGACGGCGCTGGCGCTCGTGTGGGACGGCACGGCCTGGAAGCGCACCGGCCCCGGCTTCGCCGGCCACCTCGGCTCCGTCGCCGCCACACCCGACGGCTCCGCCTGGGCCGTCGGCACCGACACCTCCGGCACGGCCCGGCTGCTCGCCTGGGACGGGTCGGCCTGGCAGGAGGCCGACTTCCCCGGACGCGGGGCGGCCGGGACGTCCCTCACCGGGGTCGCGACCGGCCCCCGCGGGCACGTCTGGGTCTCCGGCCGCAACAGCGACGGCTCGGTGCTGCTGCACGGCCGCCGGGGCACCTGGACCTGGCTGGAGGCACCCCCGGCCACGACCACCGCCGCGCCCTCCGGCGTCCACCGCGCGCACTGCGGTGACATCTGGGTCTACGGCGATCAGCTCGTCGCCCGCTGGGACTCGGAGGCCTGGACGGTCCTGCCGGCGCCCGGCGGCATCCGGGCCGGCTTCACCGGGCTGCTCGCGGTCGCCCGCGACGACATCTGGCTGACGGGCTACGACTACGGCGTCGGCGGTCCGCCCGGCAAGCCCCCGGGTGTCCGGCTGCTGCACGGGAACGGCAGCACCTGGGAGAGCGTCACGGCCCCGTTCGGCGTCGGCATGCTCACCGGCATCGTGGGGGACGCGCAGGGGCGGCCGGACCGTATCGCCGGGTGGGACTTCTGGGACCAGACCCGGGCCCACTACCTGCGGTGGGACGGCACGGCCTGGGTGAGCGAGCGGGGGCCGGTGGCCACGACCCCCGTCGTCATGAACTCACTCGCCGCCGTGCCGGGTTCGGGCGGCTACTGGGCGGTCGGCACGACGTCCACCGCGCCGTCCTCGTCCGCCCGGGTGCGCATCGAACGCTGACCCGTCCGGCCCGTCACGCCAGCCGGATCACGTTCCAGGACAGCGGCTCCAGGACGGTGCTCAGCGTGCCGTCCTGGAGGGCCGTGCCGTCGCCCGGGTGCGGGGCGACCCGCTCGGGGTCGTCGAGGGTGTTGCGGGCGTCGGGGTCGGCGTCCGCGAGGACGCTGTGCTCGACGACCCGGGTGAGGTCGAGGCCGTTCAGGGCGACGTCGAGCGGGAGGGCCTCGGTGCGGCTGCGGTTCACCGCGAAGACCGTGACCGTGCCGTCCTCGGCGCGTACGGCGGTGGCGTGCAGCAGGTCCGTCTCGCCGTACTTCGCCGTCTCGTACGTCGGCGAGTCGACCCGGACGTCGAGGACCTGGCCGCGGCCGTACCGGGCGGCCTGGGCGAAGGGGAAGAACGTCGTCTGCCGCCAGGCCGGGCCGCCCGGCTCGGTCATGATCGGCGCGATGACGTTGACGAGTTGGGCCAGGCAGGCGACCGTGACGCGGTCGGCGTGCCGGAGCAGGGCGATGAGGAGCGAGCCGAAGACGACGGCGTCGGTGACGCTGTAGTTGTCCTCCAGCAGGCGGGGGGCCTCGGGCCAGTCGTCCTGCTCGAAGGTCTTCGCGCGGGCCTCCCACTCGGGCAGGTACCAGACGTTCCACTCGTCGAAGGAGAGGTTGATCCGCTTCTTCGACTTGAGCTTCGCGCCCACGTGGTCGGCGGTCGCGACCACGTTGTCGATGAAGGACTCCATGTCGACGGCGGAGGCCAGGAAGGAGTCGATGTCGCCGTTCTCGGGCCAGTAGTAGGCGTGGAGGGAGATGTAGTCGACGAGGTCGTACGTCTCCTGCAGGACGGTCGCCTCCCACTCGGCGAACGTCGGCATGGACTGGCTGGAGGAGCCGCAGGCGACGAGTTCGACGCCGGGGTCCATCTGGCGCATGGCCCGGGCCGTCTCGGCGGCGACGCGGCCGTACTCCTCGGCGGTCTTGTGGCCGGTCTGCCAGGGGCCGTCCATCTCGTTGCCGAGGCACCACAGCTTGATGCCGAAGGGATCCTTGTCGCCGTGGCTGACGCGGAGGTCGGACAGGGCGGTGCCCTGGGTGTGGTTGGCGTACTCCTGGAGTTCGAGGGCTTCCGCGACGCCTCGGGTGCCGAGGTTGACGGCCATCATGGGCTCGGCTTGGGGGCCGATCTTGCGGAGGAAGTCGATGTACTCGGAGAGGCCGAAGCGGTTGGACTCCGTCGAGTGCCAGGCGAGGTCGAGGCGGCGGGGGCGTTCTCCGGCGGGGCCGACCGAGTCTTCCCACTTGTAGCCGGAGACGAAGTTGCCGCCGGGGTAGCGGATGGCTGTTGCGCCGAGTTCGCGGATCAGGTCGAGGACATCTGTGCGGAGGCCCTTGTCGTCGGCGGTGGGGTGGTCGGGTTCGAAGATGCCGGTGTAGACGCAGCGGCCGAGGTGTTCCACGAAGCTGCCGAAGAGGCGGGGGTTGACCTCGCCGACTGTGAAGGCTGGGTCGAGGGTGAAGCGGGCCTTGTGCATGCTTGGCCTTTCGAGGTTCAGTTTCGTCTGCGGGTGGTTCGTGGCTGGTCGCGCCCACGCGGCGGAGCCGCGAATTGAGCACAGCCCCGCCGGGGCGCCATCTACTGCCCGGCCAAGCCGGTGTGCGCGACGCCCGCAACTATCTGGCGCTGGAAGAACACGAAGACGATGATCAGGGGCAGGCCCGCCATCAGGCCTCCGGCCATGAGTTGGGCCCACTGGATGCCGTAGGAGTTCATGACGGTCGCGATGCCGTTCGGCATGGTCATCAGGTCGGGGTTGTTGGTCACCATGTACGGCCAGAGGAAGTTGTTCCACGAGGCGATGAACGTGAAGATGCCGACCGCGGCGAGGGAGGGGCGGGAGAGCGGGAGGACGATGGTGAAGAAGACCCGCCAGCGGCCCGCGCCGTCGATGAAGGCGGCCTCCTCCAGTTCGCGCGGGATGCCCTGGAAGAACTTGTAGAGGATGTAGACCATCGCGGCGGGTGCGCACTGCGGCAGGATCATGCCCCAGTAGGTGTCGACCATGCCCATCTGCTGGACGGTGGTGAACAGCGGCACGCCGAGGACGGCGGGCGAGATCATCAGGCCGGCCATGACCAGGCCCATCAGGGGCTTCTTGCCGCGGAACTCGGTGCGGGCGAAGCCGTATCCGGCCAGTGCGCTCACCAGCAGCACCACGGACGTCACGCAGACCGAGACCACCACGGAGTTGACGAACCAGTTGGTGATGTTGCCGGTGTCGAAGAGGGCCTTCCAGGCCTGGCCGGTGACGTCACGCGGTAGCCAGTGCGGCGGTACCTCCACCGCCTCCGTCTCCGACTTGAGGGAGGTGAACAGGGCCCAGGCGAAGGGGGCCAGGAAGGCGGCCGAGACGGCTGCGCCGAGGAGGGTCAGGACGATCTGGCTGGGGGTCCACGGCTTGCGGGGCTTCGCCGGTACGGCGGTGGTCATCGGGCGCTCTCCTCACGGTTGCGCAGCAGCCACATCCGGGCGAGGGCGACGGCCGCGATGATCACGAAGAAGATGACGGAGATCGCGGAGGCGTACCCCACGCGGTAGCTGGTGAAGCCCTCTTCGAGGGTGTACTGGACGAAGGTGCGGGTCGATCCCTCGGGCCCGGGGAGGAAGTCCATCATCACGACGGCCTGGTCGAAGACCTGGAGCGAGGCGAGGATCTGGAGGGCGACGACGAGGCCGGTGATGTTGCGCAGCATCGGCAGGGTGATGTGGACCGTGCGGTGCCAGGCGTTGGCGCCGTCGAGCTTGGCGGCCTCGTAGAGGTGGCCGGGGATGCCCTGGAGGGCGGCGAGGTAGAGCAGGAAGCTGAAGCCGACCGTCCACCACAGGGTCTGGATGACGATGGCGAGCATCGCGTACGACTTGTCGGTCAGCCACGGCGTCTCGATGCCGAAGACGTGGTTGATCATCCCGGTGCCGGGGTTGAACAGCCACTGCCACAGGTTGGCCGCGACGGTGGACGGCAGCAGGAACGGGGCGAAGAAGCACAGCCGCCAAAGCCACTTGCCGCGCTCGATGTGGTGGGCGAGCATCGCCAGGAGGAAGGCGAGGACCGTGATGCACGGGACGACCAGGAGCGTGAAGTACGCGCTGTGGCCGAGGGAGTCCCACATCAGGGGGTCCTCGATTGCCTCGCGGTAGTTGTCGAGGCCGATGAAACGCGCGCCCTCGCCCGAGATGTTGGCGTCCGTGAAGCTGAGGTAGACGCCGCGCAGCAGCGGCCAGATCACGAAGAGCGTGAACAGCAGGAGGAACGGGGCCACGAACCAGCCGCCGTGCTGGAAGCCCTGCCCGCGGCGGAGGGTGGCGCTGCCGGCGGCTGTCCTGGCGCGGGCAGGGGCGGCGATGGTCCGGGCGCTGGTCTGGGCGCTGGTCTGGGCGCTGGTCGCCATCATGCGGTCGCACCTCCTTGTGCGGCTGTGCGGCCGTCCATGGGGTTCTTCATGGCGAGCAGTTGGGTGAGTGCGCTCTTCATCCGGCGGGCGGCGGTCTCCGGCTTGGCGGAGCCCATCGTCGAGGCGACGACGATCGGGCCGACGCGCTGGGCGAGGATGCCGGTGGAGCCCGCGAACCACACCTTCGGCTCGGTGGCCTGGTGATCCATGGCCGACACGTACTCGCTCTGCGGGTTCAGCGCCTTGTACGCGGCGGTGGACAGGGTCGGCGTGTACGCGGGGATGTGTCCGCCGGCGGCCCACTGCCGGGCATGCCGGACCACGTAGGCGGCGAGCCGGTGGGCGGCCTCGTCGGCGGGGCCGCCGCGGTCGGACTGGTGCGGCAGGACGAAGGCGTGCGACTCGGCGTGGGTGGCCGGCTTGCCGAAGACGGGCGGCAGCGGGGTCGCGCCGTAGTCGACCTTGGCCCCGGAGTAGACCGGTACCGACCAGTTGCCCTCCCAGACGAAGGGGGAGCCGTTGACGAACTGTTCGGCCCCGGCGAGGCCCGCGAAGCCCGGGTCGCAGTATCCGTCGGTGATGTGCCGACGCAGGAACTGAAGGACCTGGGTGGCCTTGCCGGTGTCGAAGGTGACCTCGGTGTGGGCGGCGTTGAACCAGGTGCCGCCGAGCTGGGTGTAGAAGGCGACGAAGAACCACCACTGGAAGTTCTGGTCGGTGGACCACATGCCGATGGTCTGCAGCCCCTTCTTGGTGGCCTTCCTGGCCTCCTTGAGGACGTCGAACCAGTCGTCGGTGGAGGTGACGGGCACGATCCGGCCGTCGTCGCCGAGCAGGCCCGCCTTCCTCAGCACGTCCTTGCGGTAGAAGCAGAGCTGGACGTGGATGTCGAGCGGGAGGGCGTAGAGCTTGCCGTCGATGACGGCGCGCTTCCACAGGGCGGGGTTGAAGTCGGCTTCCCGTACGCCGTACTTGCCGAGCAGGTCCACGTCCCAGGGGTCCAGGAAGCGGCCGGGTGAGAAGCCCGTGACCCGGCCGAGGTGCATGACGCCGAGGTCGGGTGCGCGGTTGCCCGCGGCGGCCATGGCGAGCTTGGTGTAGAAGGGGCTGCCCCACTGGAGGGTGGAGTCCTTCACCGCGATGTCCGGGTTGGCCTTACGGAAGGCGTCCAGCATGGCGATCATGTTGGATCCGTCGCCGCCGCTGAAGAGGTTCCAGTAGCGCACGCGGGTGTCGGCGTCGGCGGCGAGTGCGTCGGCGCCCGTGCCGAGCGCGGCGAAGCCGAAGCTGCCCGCGACGAAGAGTCCTCCGAGCCCGCCGAGTAGCTGCCTGCGATTCAGGTCAGGTCGTCCCATGCCCTGCCCTTACTGTCGTGTTCGATATACCGGAAGGTGCTCGTGACTTCGAACGGGACGGTAAAGAGGAAGCGCTTTCTCGTCAATGGTCGGCCCGGAACTTTGGTCACGGCTTTCGGGCAGGACCGGTCGTTCCCCGCTGCACTACCGGTACCGGATCGCATGACGCGAACACTTTCGGGCGCGTAGTCTCGGACGCGCGGCCAAGCCGCCGGCCGGCGCTGAGAAGGGGGAGCGATGGACATCGCGGGCGCGCGAGTGCGAGTCGCCACCGCGCTCAGGCGCTCGCGACGTGGGGCCGCCATGCGCCGCCTGGCCACCGAACTCGCCGCCGCGGTCCGGGCGCGGGAGCAGGTCCCGGACGGCGTGCGGTCGTTGTGCCGCGCGCTGTGCGAGGAGATGAGCGCGCGGCGCGACGGCCGTCCGGTCGAGCTGCGTTTCGAGCGGTTCCCCGACGAGATCGAAGTGACCGGGCTGTGGGTGGAGTTCCAGGACTTCGACCTGGTCATCGTCGAGGAGCGGGCCGAGGCGGTGCAGCAACTGGTCATCCTCGGGCATGAGTTGTGGCACCTGCACGCGGGGCACGGCCACCACCATGCCGCCGGTACGGCAGCGGCCCGGGCCCTGGACCGCGAGCCCGGCTGGAGGTCCGTGGCACTGACGGTCGCGGCGCGGGACGGCTCGCGCGAGCGGGACGAGGCCGACGCCGACGCGTTCGGGCACCGGCTGGCCGCCGCGTTCCGCTCCTTCGCGGACGGCACCGCCCCGGGTGAGCCGGACGCCGCGCTCGACCCGGTGCGACGGTCGATGGGCTACCGCGGACGGGGAGGCGGCGCGCGATGACCCACGCACGGGACGTCCTCGACACCTTCTCCGTCTCCTTCTGGCTGCCGATCGGCGCACTGACCGTCGCCCTCGTGATGAAGCTGCCCAGCCTGGTGAGGATGTGGCGGGACCCGATGCTGCGGGCCGTCGGCGGGCTGCTGCTGTTCGCCTGTGCCGTGTTCGTCTTCGCGTCCCCGGCGGTCATCGGCTGGACCAACCGCGTCACCGGCGTGCCGAACATCGCGGCGCCGCTGGTCTACTCGCTGCTCACCGCGCTGTGCGCGTCCTGGCTGCTGCTGATCGTCGCCTGGCGCAACGGCCTGGCCGACCGCTCGGCCTCGACGCGCCGCGCCGCCCGCTGGGTCGTCTTCGCCTACGCGGGCGTGGTCGTCGCCCTGTGGGTGCTGTTCTGGCTCGCGGACGTCCCCGTGGAACGCCGCCGGGACCTGGACACGTACTACGCCACCACGCCCTTCATGCGCGAGGAGATCCTGCTCTATCTCCTCGCGCACACCGTGGCCTGTTCGGTCACGGCCCGGCTGATCTGGAACTGGGTGCGCACCGACGGCCTCGACGCCTGGCTGCGCTGGGGCCTGAGGTTCCTGGGCGTCGGCTACGCGACGAACCTGCTCTTCGACGTCGCCAAACTCACCGCCGTCATCGCCCGGTTGACCGGCCACGATCTGGACTGGCTGAGCACCTACCTGGCGCCCTCGGCCGCCTGCCTGTCGGCCACGATGGTCGCGATCGGCTTCATCATCCCGCACGGCGGCCAGTACCTGCACGAGCGCTGGCGCATCCGGCTCGCCCACTGGCAGCTGCGCCCCCTGTACCTGCTGCTGCGCTCCGTGAACGGCGGCGGCGCCCCCTTCGCCCCGCGCGCCACCGGCGAACTGCGCCTGATCCGCCGGGAGACGTACATCCGCGACGTGCTCCTCCAGCTCTCCCGGCACCTCGACGAGGACCTGCGGGAACGCTCCTACGCCGCTGCCCTGGACCTCGGGTTCGAGCCCGGCCGGGCCAAGGCCCTGGCCGCCGCCGTCACGATCCTGGACGCCGTCGCCGCGCGGGAGCGGGCCCCGCAGTCCGACAGCGCCGCCTCCCCGTCCGGCCCCGACACCGCCTACCTGCTCCAGGAGATCCAGGCCGTGGCCCTGGCCCTGCGTCACCGCGACCACATCGAGGCGGTACGCTCACGCGCGGCCGCCCCCGGGAGAGAGAACGCCCGCGCATGACTGACCGTCCCACCCCCGCCAGAACCGCCGTCGTCCTGGGGGGATCCCACTCCGGCATGCTCGCGGCCCGTGCCCTGGCCGACTTCGCCGACAGGGTCGTCGTCGTGGAGCGCGACGCGTTGCCCGCCGCTCCCGGCCCCCGCAAGGGGCTGCCGCAGGCCCGGCACGCGCACATGCTCTGGTCGGGCGGCGCGCGGGCCATGGAGGAACTGCTGCCGGGCATCACCGGAGCACTCCGCGAGGCCGGGGCGAACCGGCTGCCGGTCACGACGGACGTCGTCGCCCTGGGGACGCGGGGCTGGTTCCGGCGCTGGGCCGAGTCCCACCATGTGATCCTCGCCGGCCGGGACCTGCTGGACGCGACCGTCCGCGCCCGGGTCCTGGCCGACCCGCGGATCGAAGTCGTCGAGCGGGCGCAGGCGGTGGGCCTGACCGGCACGGACACGGCCGTCACGGGCGTCCGCATCCGGCCCCGCGAAGGCGGCTTGGAGCGGACCCTCGCCGCCGACCTGGTCGTCGACGCCTCGGGGCGCGGATCCCGGGCCGCCCGGTGGCTGACCGCGCTCGGCCTGCCCCTGGCGGAGCGGCGCGAGGTCGACGCGGGCCTCGCGTACGCCAGCCGCCTCTACCTCGCCCCCGCCGCGGCCCGCGACGGCTTCCCCGTCGTCAACATCCAGCCCGACCGGCGGGACGGCGGACCGGGCCGGGCCGGCTTCCTGCTGCCCATCGAGGAAGGCCGGTGGATCGTCACCCTGTGCGGCACCCGGGGCGGCCGGCCGTCCCCGGAGAAAGACGACTTCGTCCGCTTCGCCCGTGAGGACCTGCGCCACCCCGTCATCGGCGAACTGCTCGAACGGGCCGAGCCGCTGTCCGACGTGGCGTTCACCCGCACGACCGTCAACCGCCGGCACTTCTACGAGCGGATGCCGGTGTGGCCCGCGAACTTCGCCGTCCTCGGCGACGCTCTCGCCGCGTTCAACCCGGTCTACGGGCACGGCCTGGCCGTCGCCGCGCAGAGCGCCCTGCTCCTGCGGGACACGCTGCGGCGGCACGGCTGGGCGGCTCCCGGGCTGTCCCGGCTGATCCAGAAGGCGGTGTCCCGCCCGGTCGGCGCGGCCTGGGACCTGGCGATCGGGCAGGACGTCTTCTACCCGGGCGCGACGGAGCAGGGCCCGACGCTGCGGGACCGGCTCGTGACGGCGTACGTGGACCGGCTGATGTACACGGCGACGGGCAACGGGCGCATCGCCCGCCGGGTGACGGACGTGACGTCGCTGGAGCGGGGGGCGGGCGTGTTGCTGACACCGTCGGTGATGGTCGCGGCGGCGGTGGGGCCGTTGCGGCCGACGTTGAGCGGGCCACCGCTGACGGCTGAGGAACGGAAGGCCGCAGGGTTGCTCTAGGCGGGGTGGGTGCGCGGAGCCGCCGGGTCGGTCCGGGCGGGGTGGGTGCGCAACCCGGCGCTGCGGGGTGCCGCCGCGCCCACCCGTGCCGCCTGGGGGCACCTCCCAGGCCCTTAAGGCACTGGGGGAGGCACGACTGCCCGCAGCTCAGCCCGCGAATGCGGGCTGCTCGAGCCCCTTGCCCACCCCCGGCACCACGAACACCGACCCCGCCAGTGCCGGCGGCTCCGTCAGCCCGACCCGAGCCGTCGTGATGTACAAGTCACTCAGCCCGGCCCCACCGAACGCACACGCCGTCACCAAGGGCACAGGCAACTCGATCACCCGGTCCAGCCGCCCCTCCGGCGTGTACCGCCGAACCGCCGCCCCCTGCCACAACGCCACCCACACACACCCGTCGGCATCCACCGTCAGCCCGTCGGGAAACCCCGCGCCGTCCTCGATCTCCGCGAAGGTCCGCCGCCCGGACAGCCGCCCGACCTCGTAGTCGAAGACGTCGACCCGCCGGGTCGGGGAGTCGATGTAGTACATGAGCCGGCCGTCGGGGCTCCACCCCGTGCCGTTGCTGACGGTCACGTCGTCGAGCACGACATCGACCGAGCCGTCACCGGTGACGCGGGACAGCGTGCCGCCCCCGGGCGCCTCGTCGTAGCGCATCGTGCCCGCCCACAGCGATCCGTCCGGCGCGACGGCCGCGTCGTTGGCGCGGCGGCCGGGAACCGGCTCACGGTGGAGCCACCGGAAGCTGCCGTCAGGGTCGAGGAGGCCGACCCCGTCGCGCAGGTTCAGCACCAGCCCTCCGCCGGCCCGCGGCTTGACCGCACCCACGTGCTGTTCCGTCCGACGGACCGTGCGCCGCCCGGTGGCCGGGTCGTAGGTGTGCACCCGGCAGTCCAGGATGTCGATCCACAGGAGCCGGCCGGCCGCCGCGTCCCAGGTGGGACCCTCGCCGAGCTCGGCCTCGGCCCGTACGGCGACCTCGTACGGCGTCGTCGTCATGCCATGCTCCGGTGGCCGAGGTGCTCGGACAGCTCGGCGGCGCCCTTCGCGGCGAGCTGCTCCAGCTCGGCGCGGCGCTCCTCGCTCCAGCGGATCATGGGCACGGAGATCGACAGGGCGGCGACGACCTGGCCGGTGCGGTCGCGGACCGGCGCGGCCACGCAGCTCACGTCCGGGTTGGACTCGCGGTTCTCGACCGCGAGGCCCCGCTCACGGATCTCGGCCAGGGTCTCGCGCAGGGCGGCCGGGTCGGTGATGCTGTTGGGGGTCATCGCGACCAGCTCGGCGCCGTCGGGGATCCGCGCGGCGAGCTCGTGCTCGGGAAGGGAGGCCAGCAGCATCTTGCCGACGGACGTGCAGTGGGCGGGCAGCCTGCGCCCGGCCGCCGACACCATCCGCACGGCGTGCGTGGAGTCGACCTTGGCGATGTAGATGACGTCCGTGTCCTCGAGGATCGCCACGTGCACCGTCTCGTCGCATGTCTCGGCGACGGACCGGGCGACGAGCTGGCCCTCGGCCGCGAGGTCGAGCTGCTCGGAGTAGCGGGCACCGAGCTGGTACGGGCGTACGCCGAGCCGGTAGCGTCCGGGCTGGCCGGGCACCGGGACGATGTACTTCCGGGCGGCGAGCGTGGTCACCAGCTCGTGCACGGTCGTGCGCGGCAGCTGGAGCTTGCGCACGATGTCGGGGGCGGAGAGCGTCCCGTCCCCGTCGAGGAAGAGCTCGAGAATGTCGAGAGCCCGGGTCACGGCTGGTACGAGGCGTCCCACGATCGGCCCCCTCCCTATGTGTTCTCAGGTGCCTGTGTTCGCGACATCAACGTTCGAGATATCAACAGGCGATCGGCATGACGAACATAGGCTAGCCACAGAGGTTTGCCCGGGCAATGGGCAGAGGCCCGCGGGCGGAAACCCGTGAGCACCCCACAGAAATGTGGCGTGCACATTAAAGTGCCCTGTGTGCGACACGTCACAGGTGTCGCAAGGGTGGGGGAATCTCTGTGCGTGACATGACCATGGGCTCGAACGTGTCTCTGACGGCCCTGAGCGAGAACACCGGATCGGCGATCGTGAGCCTGGGCTGGTCCAGTCCGAGCGGTGAGGGCGACGCCGACGTGTCCGTTCTGCTGCTGGGCGCGGACGGCAAGGTACGCAGCGACGCCGACTTCTACTTCTACAACAACCCGGTGGCCGCCGACGGCAGTGTGCAGCTCCTCGGCAAGGAGCCGACGGGGGACGGCAGCGAGGACCGGATCAGCTTCGACCTGACCGCGGTCCCGGCCGACGTGGAGCGGATCGTCGTCGCCGCGAGCCGGTACGAGGGCGCCCGCTTCGGCGAACTGCACGACCTGCGGGTGACACTGGCCGACGCCGTGGGCGAGAGCCTCCTGCGGTTCGTCATCGAGGACGCCGGTCCGGTGAGCGCGATCATCTTCGGTGAGCTCTACCGGCGCGGGGAGGAGTGGAAGTTCCGGGCTGTCGGGCAGGGCTACGAGAGCGGGCTGGCCGGGCTGGCGACGGACTTCGGCGTCGACATCGAGGACGACGAGGCGGAGTCCGCGGCGGCCGTCGAGGACGAGGAAGCGGAGTGCGCGGCGGTGGTCGCGGAGGAGCCATCCACCGTCGTCCCTCCCGACGCCCGGCCGCGGACGACACTGGAGGCCGTCCCCGCACCGCGCCCGCCGGCCGACGAGGAAGCCGCCCCGAAGAAACGGACGGCCCGGCCCCGGACCGCGAAGAAGAAGGTCACGATCCCCAAGGCGCCTGCGAAAAGCCTTGCCGAGAACGAGTCCTGGAGGCAGGCCCGGCTCTTTCCGGTGTCGGCGCTCAAGAGCGACCGGGACCGGGAAATGCGCGCCACGTCGGTGCTGCTGTCGGTGATGGCCCAGATCCCGGAGTTCGGCAGGCGACTCACCGCCGCCTTCGGCGCGCCGTCCGGCCGGATGGAGACGTTCACCGAGGTCTCCCTGCCGCACGGTGACACGCCCCGGCGCCCCGACGGAGTGATCCGTGTCGAGCGCGCGGGCAAGCTGTGGACGGCACTCGTCGAGACCAAGACCAATGGCAACGCCCTCAAGTCCGAGCAGGTCCAGGCCTATATGGACATCGCCGCCCGGCGCGGCTACGAGGCCGTGATCACGCTGTCGAACGACGTCGCGCTGGAGGGCAGCCCGCTGGTCGACGTCAAGGTCGACCGGCGGCGCAAGCACCAGGTGGCGCTCTGGCACCTGTCCTGGGCCGAAGTCGCCCATCAGGCCCAGATGCTGATCCGGCACGAGGGCGTCGGCAACGCGGCACACGCCTGGCTGCTTCAGGAGCTGCTGCACTACCTCCAGCACGACAACTCCGGCTGCCACGGCTTCCAGAACATGGGCTCGGCGTGGGTGCCGGTGCGCAACGGCATCGACGACGAGACCCTCTGCCAGGGCGACCCGCGCGCCTTGGAGGTCGTCGAGAGCTGGGAGCGGCTCATCCGCCAGGTGTGCCTGCGGCTGGGCGGCGAACTCGGGCAGAAGGTGCTGCCCGCCCAGCGCACCCGGCGCGGCACCGACCCCGGGGCCCGCCGCGCCCGTCTCGCAGACCAGCTGTGTCTGGAGGGCAGGCTGCACGCGGAGTTGCGCGTCGAGGGCGCCCCCGGCCTGCTCACCGTCAGCGCCGACCTGCGCACCGCCAAGCTGCGTACGTCCGTGGAGATCCCGGCCCCCGAGCAGGGCTATCCCCTGACCTGGGTCAAGCGCCTGGTCCGCCAGCTCGCCGAGGCACCGGCGGACCTGCACGTCGAAACCCTGGTGGACGGCCAGACGGGAGGCCCCCGCGGCACGCTGGAGCGGCTGCGCCCGGAGCCGGGGGACCTGCTGCCCAAGGACGGCGCCACGCGGATCACCGGTTTCCGCCTGTCCCTCCTCAAGGGCATGGGCAGTGGCCGGGGCAACGCGGAGTCCGGCTTCATCCGCAGCGTCGACGACGCCGTGCACCGCTTCTACACCTCGGTGGTGGTCCACCTGGACGCTCCCGCATCCGGGCGGGCCGCGGCGAAGGAGCGGGCCACGGTGTGACGGCGCGGTGGCGGTGAACCCCGCCGGGTGCACCGGCCCGGCTCACCGCCGACCCCGCACCGCCCCCAGCTCCCCCCGCAGCCGCTGCGCGCGCAGGACCAGTTCCAGTTCGAAGCGGCGGTCGGGGTCGTCGATCTCGTCGCCCCACAGTTCCCGGATCTGGCGGAGCCGGTAGCGGACGGTCTGGGGATGGACGCCGAGCCGGGCAGCGACCTCGGGGGCTCCGCCCCGGGTCTCCAGCCAGGCCAGGAGCGTTTCCGCGAGGCGGCGGCCGTGGGTGGGGCCGCAGTGGGTCAGGGGGGCCAGGCATCTGCGGGCCAGGTCGTCGATGAGCTCCTCGGGCTGGAGGAGGACCAGCGCCTCGGTGTGCTCGGTGCAGTAGAGGACCTCCCCGGAGGGGAGCAGGTCCCGTTCCATGAGGCGTACCGCGGCCTCGGCCCAGCGCAGCGACTTCGCCGCGTCGGTGAGCGGGACCGGCGGGCCGATCGCGCCCGACCAGCCGGCCAGGGCCCGGTGCAGGAGCTCGGGGCGGCCTGCCGCGTCCGGGTCGGGCACGACCATGCGGGGCTGCTCGTACTCCATGTCGAGCAGCACCCCCTGTCCGACCGCGGGGGCCATGGCCTCCCGGGCGGGGCGCAGCAGGACACCGACCGCGACCTTCCCGGGCAGGGGCCAGCCGATCCGGGCGGCCCGTTCGGTCAGCGCCTCGGCGGGGTCGCCGCGGTGGTGCTCGGCCAGCAGGAGTTCCATCAGCCGGCGCTGGAGGCGCAGGCGTTCCCCGGCCTGGCGGGCCGCGGCCTCGGCGTAGCCGCGTACGGACTGGTCGACCAGGCCGTCCAGGTACTCGTAGCCCGCGTCGACGAGTTCGTACATCGCCGGGGGCGGGATCTCCACGCGCTGGCCGATGTCGGCGAAGCGGCGCCAGGCCAGGCGTACGCCCATGCGGTAGATGGCCTGGAGGGAGTCGAGCGAGCGGCCGTTGAGGCCCTCGCCGCGACCGAAGTCCTGGAAGACACCGGGCGGGACGGTGGGCCGGCCCTCCGAGTGCTCCAGGTGCTGCACGAAGACCTCGATGGCGCGCCGGATGCCGACCAGGGCCATGGGCTCGCCGGAGTCGTCCAGGACGACGGGCAGATGCGGGTACTCGCGCTGTATCTCGCAGAGGATCTCCTCGGCGAGCGCGGGCGCCTCGGCCATGGCGATCGCCGCGAACCGGCGCACCTGGAAGCGCGGTACGTCGTGCCAGGCGGAGCGCGTGGTGAGGGTTCCGGTGCGGGCGGCCGTCACCGTCAACTCCCCTGCCCGGCCTGCTCGTAGGTGATCAGCGGGGTGTTCGGCTGGTCGGGCGTGGCTTCGAGCAGCGCGACGACGCCCAGCGCGGCGCCCACGGCAAGGGCGGCGGCGAGCGCGACGGTCAGCGCGGCAGCGAGCAGTCTCGACATCGCAGGGTCAGCCTCTCTGTCCGGATTCGTCCGGATATCGTCCGGAGGTTGCCCCACCCCGGCACCCCGTCCCTGCCTGTCGCGCCCAGTCTCGACAAGCATTGACACCCCGTCAAGAGCGGCCTACGGTTCCCGGCCCAGCCGTACACGCGCTGTTTCCCGCCGTGCCGGCCCTCTCGTACGTCGAGCCGTCCCAAGCCACTGGAGTGCCCGGATGCGCCGTACAACCTCCCCCTTTTCGCTGGCCCTGCTGGGTGTCGGAACTTTCCTGCTGGTGCTGGCGCCCCTGCTCGCCTGGTACGTCCAGCCGCGTGCCGCGGTGAACCCGATCGACATCGACACCACCGCCGTCTACACCGGCCGGGGCAGCGTCTTCGACACTGACCGGATCGAGACTGTGCCCGACCGGAAGATCACGGTGACCCAGCGGGTGCGCGGCAACGTCGAGGACAGCGAACGCAGCGGCAACGCCGTCTGGGACGTGACGACCACGGTCGACACCGACAAGTCGCTGCCTGCCGCCGACCCGCACGACGCTCTGGAGTTCACCCCGCACCGCTGGGTGATGGACCGCAAGACCACCCGGCCCGTGCACTGCTGCGGCGAGAAGCCGTACATCGAGGGCGAGGCCTATCTGAAGTTCCCCTTCGACGTGCAGAAACGCTCGTACCAGTGGTGGGACAACACCCTCGGCGACACGGTCGTCCTGCGCTATCGCGGCACCGAGAAGGTCCAGGGCTACACCGGCTACAAGTTCACCGGCTCCGTGCCGCCGACCAGGACCGGCACGCGGATGGTGCCCGGCAGCCTCGTCGACCAGCCGGAGCGGCCGCAGGTGCTGGCCGAGGAGTGGTACTCCAACCACGGCTTCGAACTGGTCGTCGACCAGGCCACCGGCCGCGTGGTCTACGCGCAGACCGGGCCGAGGCGGACGCTGCGGGCGCCGGGCAGGAAGAAGGACGCGGCGGTGCTGCTGGACAGCCGGAAGATCTCGTTCACGACGGCGACGCAGAAGGAGGCCGTGCGGCAGGCGAAGCGCGACAGCGGCCAACTGCGCCTGGTGGGCACGACGTTGCCGATCGGGGCCGGTGTGGCGGGTGTGGTGCTCGCGGTGGTGGGTGGCGTTCTGGTGGCGCGTGGGCGGAAGGAGCCGGAGCAGCCCACTCCGTCCGATACGTCCGGTACGCCCCAGCCCACCCTCACGATGTGATGTGACGTCAGCTCTAACAAAGCCCGAAATTGTCACGCCGGTGAGTAGCCGTGGAGAACGTCCGGGCGAAAACTGTCCAACCCCACCCGAGCACAACCCGTCCACACTCCCCTCCCAGGAAGGGCTCAGGCCCCCCACAGCCAGACCCCCCAGAGCCACACCTTCCAGAGACACACCTTCCCCACGCTGAGTTCCGCACCCCGAGACGAGTTGGAGCACCCATGCCCCAGCACGTACCGTCCTCGCTGCACGCCGCGCTCCCCAGCGCGGAGCAGCACCTTCCGGCGCTCCCCCCACATCCGCGCCGGATCGTCTTCCTCGCCCATCGCGATCTGGACAACCCCTCCGCCGGCGGCTCCGAGCTGCTGGTCGACAAGCTCGCCGACGGCCTGACCCGGCTCGGCCACCAGGTGACACTGCTGTGCGGGGGCCCCGCGGCCTTCCGGGACTACCGGGTCGTGTCGGCGGGCGGCCCGTACGGGCACTATCTGCGCGCCCGGTCGGCCTTCGCCCGCCAGGTCGGTGACTGCGATCTGCTGGTCGAGGTGTGCAACGGCATGCCGTACCTGGCGCCGCTGTGGCACTCCGGGCCCACGCTGTGCCTGGTCAACCACGTCCACACCGACCTGTGGAAGATGCGCTTCGGCGGGCCGCTGGCGCCGGCCGCCCGGATCGGCCGAAGACTCGAGCACTGGGCGCTGACCGGGGCACAGCAGCGGAGTCTGCTGGTCGCGGTCTCCTCCTCCACCGCGCACGCGCTGCGCGCGATCGGCGTGGAGCGGGACCGCATCCGGGTCGTGCACAACGGAGTCGAGGAACCGGGGCCGCGGGCCGAGCGGTCCCCCGAACCGTTGTTCGTCGCCGTCGGCCGGCTCGTCGAGTACAAGCGGATCGATCTGCTGCTGCGGTTGTGGGAGCGGGTGCGGCCCGTCACCGGCGGGCGACTGGTCATCGTCGGGGACGGCCCCGAGCGGGCGAGACTTGAGCAACTCGCCGGTCCCGGCGTGCAGTTCACCGGATACGTGTCCGAGGCCGAGAAGCATCGGCTGCTGTGCGCGGCCTGGTTGCTGCTGCATCCCTCCGCCGTGGAGGGGTGGGGACTGGTCGTGACGGAGGCGGCGGCGCGACAGACGCCGACCGTGGCGTTCGACGTGCCGGGGCTCAAGGACTCCGTGGTCGATGGTGAGACGGGGGTTCTCGCGCGCGGTGAGTCGTCGTTCGCGGCGGCGTGGTGTGCGCTGGCCCTGTCCGGGCGTCGGCGGGAGTTGATGGGGAAGGCGGCTCGGGAGCGGGCGGCGCAGTTTCGGTGGGACCGGACTGTGCGGCAGTTCCGTGTGGTTGCCGCGGAGGCGGTGAGGGGCTGGGCTCCGTGATGCGTCGTGCGGTCCGCCGTGGCTGGTCGCGCCCACGCGGCGGAGCCGCAAATGTCACAGTCCCGCGCCCCTATCTACACGACCCCTCGTTTCGTAGATCTCTTGCCCTGTTCCGTGCCTTCCTCCACGAGCAGGACGATCCCGAAGCCTGCTACTCGCTGCTCGCCCGGGACGCCGTCGATCAGGTCGAGGCGTACGACGGGCCCGTCGCCGGGCGTACGGTCCTGGACGTCGGTGGAGGCAGCGGGTATTTCACCGAGGAGTTCCGCCGCCGCGGGGCTCATGCCTACCTGTTCGAGCCGGACATGGCCGAACTCGGCGAGAAACCCCCCGACTCGGCCGTCGTCGCCGACGGATATCTCCTGCCCCTCCGGGACGGCGTCGCGGACGTCACGTTCTCCTCGAACGTGCTGGAGCACGTCGCCGACCCGGAGACGTTCCTGAGCGAGCTGGCCCGGGTGACGCGGCCCGGCGGGCTGATCTACGTGTCGTTCACCAACTGGCTGTCGCCCTGGGGCGGGCACGACTGGGCCCCGTGGCACTACTTCGGTGCCGAGCGGGCCCGGGCCCGCTATCTGCGGCGGACCGGCAGGCCCGCCAAGCACACGCTCGGCGAGAACCTGTTCGCGGTGCACATCGGATCCACCCTGCGGCAGGTGCGTGCCCGGGACGACGTCACGGTCGTCTCGGCGCGCTCCCGCTACTGGCCGTTCCTCGCGGAGGCCGTCGTCAAGGCGCCCGGCATCCGCGAGTTCGCCACCTGGAATCTTCTCCTCATCCTGCGGCGGTCTACATGACAACCACGGTCCAGGCTCCTCCACCGGCAGCCGTCCCCACCACCGCGACCGCGGCGGGCCCGCCCGAGGGCCCGCGGTCGCGGCGCTGGCTGCTGGGCTGCTGGGCCGTGGCGTTCGTGCTGTTCCTGGCCGTGCAGCCAGGGCGGCAGACCTTCGACACCAAGCTCGGTGTGACGGTCGACCCGGGTCAGTTCCTCGCCGACCTGGGGCAGTTGTGGCACGACCGGGCCGGGTTCGGCGGGATCCAGGACCAGTACGTCGGCTATCTGTGGCCGATGCTGCCGTTCTACTGGCTGTGCGACCTCGTACAGCTGCCGGTGTGGCTGGCGGAGCGGCTGTGGATGTCGCTGATCGTGTCGGTCGCCTTCTGGGGTGCGCTGCGGCTGGCCGAGCGGCTGCGGGTGGGCAGTGGCGCGTCCCGGCTGCTGGGGGCCGTGGCGTACGCGCTGTGGCCGGTGTTCACCACCGTGATCGGGTCGACGTCGGCCGCCGCGCTGCCCGGCGCGTTTCTGCCGTGGGTGCTGCTGCCGCTGACGAACGAGCGGTACGCCGCCCGGGTCGCGGCGCTGCGGTCGGCGCTGCTCGTGCCGTTCATGGGCGGTGTGAACGCCTCGGCGACGCTGGCGTCCCTGCTGCCGGTGGGACTGTATCTGCTGTCCCGGCCGCCCGGGCCGAGGCAGCGCAAGCTGATCGCCTGGTGGGCTCCGGCCGTGCTCGTCGTGACCGCCTGGTGGTGGGTGCCGCTGCTGCTGCTCGGGGTCTACGGCGAGAACTTCCTCCCCTATATAGAGACGGCGCGGACGACGACGGACACCATGTCGGCGACCGAGGCGCTGCGCGGCGCCGGGAACTGGGTCGCCTATCTGCACTTCGGTGAGGCGTGGCTGCCCGCGGGGTGGGCCGTGGCCTCGTCGGTCGTCGTGATCGTGTGCTCGGCGTTCGCGGCCGGGCTCGGTCTCGCCGGGCTCGCCCGGCGGGACATGCCCGAGCGGCGGTGGCTCGTGCTGACGGTGCTCGTGGCGGCGCTGGTGCTGCTCGCCGGGTACGGCGGCGCGTTCGGGGCGCCGTTCCACGGGGCCGTGCGGGGCTGGCTGGACGGGTGGCTGTCGCCGTTCCGGAACATCTACAAGTTCCAGACGGGCCTGGCGCTGGCGTTCGTGCTGGGCCTGGCGCATCTGGTGGGTGTGGCCGCCGAGTCGCGCGGGGCCCGCCCGGTGCGCGGCCGGCGCTTCGCCCCGCTGGTCGCGGCGGTGCTGATCCTGCCGGGGCTGCTGTGGCCGTACCTCAACGGCTCGATCCTCAACCCGGGTTCCTTCCAGAAGCTCCCCGCCTACTGGCAGGCCACGGCCGACTGGCTGGAGAAGTACTCGCCCGACTCGCGCGCCCTGGTCGTCCCGGCGACCGCGCACGGCATCTACACCTGGGGCTCGCCCATCGACCAGCCGCTCGACGTGCTCGCCGAGTCGCGGTGGGCGCAGCGCGACTACGTCCCGTTCGGCACGCCCGGCAACCGGCGCGCGATGGACGCCGTCGAGCAGGCGCTGCTGTCCGGTGCCGAAGTCCCGGGGCTGGCCGACTACTTGAGCCGGGCGGGGCTGTTCTACGTCGTCGTGCGCAACGATCTCGACCCCGACCAGATCGGCTACGTGCCGACCACGACCGTCAAGCGGACCCTCGAACAGTCGGGGTACGAGCGGGTGACGGGGCTGGGGCCGGTGATGACCGGCGGCCGGCTCGCGCACGACGCGCCGCTCCAGGTCGAGGGACTGTACCCGCGGCAGCGGGCGGTGGAGATCTACCGGCCGACGGGGCAGGACGTGGTCCGGCCCGGGCAGGCGGGACTCATGCCGGTCTCCGACACGGCCGTCGTGTCCGGCGGCCCGGAGGCGCTGCTGCCGCTGGCGTCGCGGCTGCGCGGCCGGGCGACCGTCCTGACCGGCGACCACCACCCGGGGCTCGGCACCCCGGCGGTGCAGGTGGTGGGCGACGGGATGCGGCGCGCCGACACCCGGTTCGGCGTGGTCAACGCCGGTACGTCGTACACGTACACCCGCGACGAACGCAACGCGCCCGACGCCCAGCAGGACCCGGGCGAGAAGCCCCGCCAGATCCTGCCGACCGAGGGCATGGAGCACCAGACGGTGGCCGAGCTGCGCGGCGCCCGCTCGGTGACGGCCTCCTCGTACGGCAACTGGCTCTTCCACCTGCCGCAGTACGACCCGGTGAACGCCTTCGACGGCAACCCGGACACCGCGTGGACGGAGGGCTCGCCGGAGACCCCGGACGGGCAGTGGCTGCGCATCGGCTTCACCGGCTCCTACGACATGCCGTCCTCCTTCAAGGTCACGCCGCTGCCGCAGGAGAGCGTGCGGGCCGCGGCGACGAAGGTGCGGGTGGAGACGGAGAAGGGCGAGCGGACGAGCTTCCTGCGGCCGAACGGAACGGCGCAGCGCGTCAAGGCGCCCGAGGGCGGCACGCGGTGGATGAAGCTGACGATCGTGGACTCGGTGGAGCGCCGGGCCGGGCTCACCGGCGCGGGCTTCTCCGAGATCGACCTGCCGGGCGTACAGGTGACGCGGCTGCTGCGGCTCCCGGTGGACGCGGCCGACGCGACCGCGGACGCCACGGTCGTCTCGCTGCACCGGACCTCCGACCCGACCGGCCTCTCCGCGACCGGCACCGAGGCCGGCCTGCACCGCCGCTTCACGACACCGGCCGCCGGGACGTACGAGGTGACGGCGAGCGCGGTGCCGGTGCCGGGCAAGGAGCTCGACGAGCTGCTGTATGAGGTGGCGCCCGAGCAGCAGTCCCGGATCGTCGCCACCGCCGACTCCACGGCGCGCCTCGGCGCGGGCCTCGCGGCACGCAACCTCACCGACGGCGACCTGACGACGGCGTGGATCGCGGGCGACCGGCCGACGATCCACCTGCGCTGGGACGGCAAGCAACCGGTCGGAGAACTGGTCCTGGCCCCCGCGGGCGGCCTGTCCACCCGCGCCTCCCAGGTGCACATCAGTTCCCCGGACGGCGCGGCGATCGCCGGCGTCGACGAGAACGGCTGGGTCCGCTTCCCGCCGATCACCACGGACCGGCTCGACATCACGATCACCGAGACGGCCCCGCTGACCCTGCACAACCCGGTCGCCGACGAGGATCTGCGGCTGCCCGTGGGCCTGACGGAGGCGTATATCCCCTCCCTCGACCAGTACCGCACCCCGCAGCCGGACGGCACCCGCAAGTTCTCGCTGCCCTGCGGCAAGGGGCCCGACGTGGCACTGGACGGCGAGCTGTACCGGACCGGTGCGAAGGGCACCGTGCGTGACCTGGTGGAACGGCGGCCCGTCGAGGTGACGCTCTGCCAGCAGAACAGGAAGGACGCCGAGCTGGAGCTGGCCTCGGGTGACCACCGGCTGGAGGGCGGCGATGCCGGCCCGCTCGCGCTGACGGACGTCACCCTGACCCGCGGGACGGTCCCGGAGGCCGCCGCGGCCGGGCGTGAGCTGCGAGTCCAGGACTGGCTGGGCGACCGGCGCGAGGTGTCGGTCGGCTCGGGCGCGGCCTCGTACCTGACGACGTACGAGAACTTCAACGACGGCTGGAAGGCCACCCTGAACGGCAAGGAGCTCACCCCGCTGCGGCTGGACGGCTGGCAGCAGGGCTGGCGGATCCCGGCCGGCGCGGGCGGCACGGTCAAGCTGTCGTACGAACCGGCCACCACGTATGACGCCGGATTGATCGGCAGTGGCGCCGGCATCGCGGTGCTGCTGGGCCTAGCGCTGTGGCGCCGCCGCGCCCCCAACCCCGACGCACCGCAACCGGCCCCGCCGCTGCCCGGCCTGTGGCTCGGCACGGTGGCGCTGACGCTGGTCGGGGCGGTGATCGCGGGCTGGCTGGCGCTGCTGGTCCCGGCACTGGCGCTGCTCGCGGCCAGGCGGCACGCGCTGCTGGTGCCGATCGCGTTCGTGGCGCTGGCGGGGGCGGGCATCGCTGCCGCGTTCGGGGCCGGGGAGCCGGTGGGCGCGGGCGAGGGAGCGTTCGGCCGTACGGCCCAACTGCTGGCGCTGATCGGCCTGTTCGCTGGACTGGTGAGCCTGCGGGAGGGGCCCTCCTCCGAGGCACCGACGCAGCAGCTGCCCAGGACGACGGACACGGGGAAGGGCGAGCCCGCATGACGGCACCGGTACGCATCCCGTTCCCGGTGGTGGACGAAGTGTCCCGGCACTGCCTCCAGGAGCAGGAACCGGAGACGGTCCACATCGAGGTCCACCTCCCAGGCCCCGTCGACCAGACCCGCCTGCGCAAGGCGTTCACGGAGGCTCTGCACCGGCATCCGCGGATCCTGATGCGGGAGGCGCGGGGGCCGTGGTACCGGCGGCGCTACGAGTGGGAGCTGACGCCGGAGCCCGATGTGGAGGTGGTGACCTTCACCCCGCCGGGGCCACGGGCACTCCAGGACGCCAGGACCCGGGCCCTGACGGAGTCCCCACCCCTGTCGATGTCACCACCGATACGGCTTGAGGTAGTTGGCTCAGTTGCGGGCAGTCGTGCCGCTGGGGCGGCTCCCGACCCACCGAGAGCGGCACCCCGCCAGGGCGGGCGAGCGCCCCAACCCGCCCAGGACACCCACACCGGCACCGCACAAGGCACAGTCCTCTTCCTCACCATCAACCACACGGCCCTGGACGGCCCGGCCTGCCTCCGAATCCTCGCCACCGCTGCCGAGTTGTACGGAGGCAGGGACAACGCCCCCGCAGCACCCCCAACCCGTACACCCCAAGCCCTCCAAGACCCCCCGGACACCCCGACCACCTGGTCACCCCCCGCGCGGGTAGCCCCAGGCACTCCGGACCCCTCCCCCGGCAACGGCATGCTGGTGACGGAGCTCCCCCTCCCCCACCGCCCCAAGGGTTCCCCCTACACCGTCAACGACCAGCTCATGGTCACCACGGCCCTGACCATCACCCACTGGAACAGGGAACACGGCGCCCGCCCCCGCCCCCTCCGCATCACCATGCCCGTCGACGACCGCCCCCGCGACACCACGATGCCCATAGGCAACGGCACCCGCCTGGTGGAAGTACCCTTCGCCTCGGACGAGTTGGACCACCCGGACATGTCCGCCCTCCTCCGGCGCACCGCGGAGCGCACCCGCGCGCTGAAGTCCCTGCACCGCCCCCAACTGGGCCACGGCGCCGCCCTCCTCACCACCCCCTGGGCCCCGGTCGCCGCCCGCGCCGCCCTCACCCGCGCCCTGCGCCGCGCCGCCGCGCCCTGGACGTCGACGACCCTGCTCAGCAACATCGGCCGTATCCCCTACCCCCTGGACTTCGGCGAGGAGACGGGCCGCGCGCACGCGGTCTGGTTCTCCGCGCCGGCCCGGATGCCGCGCGGCCTCACCGTGACCACCGCCTCCACCGCCGGCCGTCTCCACCTGGCCCTGCGCTGGTCCCGGGCCCTGCTCAGCCACGGCGACGGCGCCCACCTCCGCGACCTGTTCGAGCACTATCTGCACACCACGGAGGTGACCCCGTGACGAGCGCCCCCGCCCGGCCCTCTCAGTTGCGCGACTTCTACGAGAATCCGGCCGTCCCCGTCGCCTCCGGCACCCCGCGCAGCCTCCGCCAGGCCCGCATGCTGGCCCGGGCCCTCGGCCCGGCGGGCCGAAAGCCGCAGACGATCCTCGACATCGGCTGCGGCGACGGCACGGCCGCCGCCACCGCCGCGCCCCTCCTCCCCGGCCACCGCGTCATCGGTGTCGACTGGTCCCAGGACGCCCTGAGGCGAGCCCGCACCCGCATCCCGTGCGCGGTCCGCGGTGAACTCACCGGCGGTGGGCTGCCGTTCGCGCCGGAGTCGGCCGACGCCGTGCTGTTCAGCGAGGTGATCGAGCATCTCGTCGACCCGGACGCGGCGCTCGACGAGATCCGCCGGATCCTGCGGCCGGGCGGCCATCTGATGCTGTCCACGCCGAACCTGGCCGCCTGGTACAACCGCGCCCTGCTGCTCGCCGGCGTCCAGCCGGTCTTCTCGGAGGTCAGCCTGCGCGGCATCCACGGCCGCCCGGGCCGGGAGGTTGTAGGGCATCTGCGCCTCTACACCGCCCGCGCGCTGCGGGAGTTCGTCGCCGCGTCCGGGTTCACGGTCGTGACGCTCGAAGGCGCTCCCTTCCACGGCGTACCGCGCCCGCTGCGGCCGCTGGACCGGCTGGCCTGCGCCCGGCCGCAGCTCGCGTCGATCCTGCTGCTGCACGCCAGGAGGACGTAGCCCATGTGGTGGGGAGTGGCCGCGGCCCTGCTGGCGAACACCCTGTACAGCCTGGGCTTCGTGCTGGAGAAACGGGCGCTCACCGCGCTGCCCGAGGTGACGATCCGGCGGCCGGCCCGGCTGTTGCGCCTGGTTCTCGGCAGCCCCCTGTGGATCGGCGGTTCCCTCGCCCTGGCCGCCGGTTTCGGCGCGCAGCTCGTCGTCTACCGCACCCTCCCGATCGCCGCCGCGCAGGGCATCTTCGTCTCCGGCCTGGTGCTGCTCGTGCTGCTGTCGGCCCGGCTGCTCGGGGAGGAGACGAGCGGCCGGGAGCGGTACGCGCTGGCCGCGATCCTGCTCGCGCTGCTGATGGTGGTGCTGTCGCTGCGCGAGGGCTCGGACACCGTCAGCCAGGAGGCGCCGTACCCGTTGATCCTGCTGGTGTGCGTGCCGTCGCTGGCGGCCGGGCTGTGGCTGTACGGCTCCGCCGAGCGGCGGGCCCGCAACCGGCACCGGCGGCCGACGACCGGCGTCGAGTACGGCGTGGCCGTGGGGCTGCTGTACGGCGTCAGTTCGCTGGCCATCAAGGGCGTGTCGAGCCATCTGACGACCAGCGGGATCGGCGGCGCGGTGCTGGACCTGCTGAGCTCCCCGTATCCGTATCTGCTGCTGTTCACCGGCGTGTTCGGCCTGGTGATGTCGCAGGCGGCGCTCCAGCGCTGCCGGGCCTCGCTGATCGTGCCGGTGTGCACGACCGTGACGTCTCTGTTCACGGCGGTGCTCGGCACGCTGTCGTTCGGCGAGGCCCTGCCGGACGAGCCGCTGCGGCTCGCGCTGCGGGTGGCGGGCACGGCCCTGGCGGTCGCCGTGCTCCTGACCATGCCGAAGCACGACCCCGCTCCCCAACCCCCCGCACCAGCCAAGGAGTTGGCCTCCCCATGAAGCCCGACGACCCCATACTGAAGATCCTCGCGTGCCCGCTCGACAAGGGCCCGCTGCATCTGCTGGCCGAGGAGGCCGGGCAGGAGGGGGCGCTGTACAACCCGCGTCTGCGCCGCCGCTATCCGATCGTCGACGGCATTCCGCAGTTGCTGCCTTCCTCGGGCGAGCAGGTGCCGGACGACGAGCACGAGGAACTTGTCCAGAGGATGACCCCATGACCAGCCTGGCCGCCCGGCTCGCTCCCCTCCTGCCCGCCCGCCTGGTGGCCGCGACGGCCCGGGCCCTCTACCCCCGGTTCGAACCGGAGCTGGCCCGGCTCGTCGAGCTGTGCCCGCCGGGTTGCGGTACGGCGGTGGACGTCGGCGGCTGGTACGGGCCCTGGACGCACCGGCTGTCCGGCCTGGCCGAGCACGTGGTGACGATCGAACCGGTGCCCCACCTGGCCCGTCTGCTGACCGCCGCCGCCCCGCCGAACGTGCGGGTGATCCGTGCGGCGGCCTCGGACCGCCCGGGCATCGCCCGCCTGTGGCTGCCGTCGGACGACTCGGGCGACCGGGGCGTGTCCTCGCTGGTCCGGCGCGACATCCACGGCCGGGCGCTGGACGTCCCGTGCGTCACGCTGGACGAGCTGGGCCTGCGCGACGTCGGCTTCATCAAGATCGACGTGGACGGCAACGAGCCGGCGGTCCTGCGCGGGGCGACAGGCCTGCTGGCCCGCGACCGGCCCGCCCTGTTCGTGGAGCTGGAGTCCCGCATCCAGCCGATCGCCCCGGTGGTGACCTACCTGTCCCTGCTGGGCTACGACGGCTGGGTCCTGCCCGGCGACAGCTGGGTGCCGCTGGCGAAGTTCCCCCTGGAGGAGCACCAGGCGGACGCCTCCTACGTCGTCTCGCACGGCCTGCTGCGCCGCGTCCTGCCGTACGACGCCCTGCGCGGCCCGCGCTACGTCAACTCGGTCCTCTTCCTCCCGGACGGCCGCCGCCCGGGCACCGCGCCGGTGGGCGACGATGGTGCCCATGCCCTCCGGAAAGCGCCCCGCTAGCCCCTTCACACCGCTCGACTTCCAGCTGGTGCTGCTGCGCCGCATGGCCGACCACAACCCGGATCCGGTGGAGGACGCCCGTCACCAGCTGGGCGCCTCCCTCGCGGACATGCGCGAGGCCAACAAGCGCTGGCAGGCGATGGTCCGCTCCCCGCGCTCCCGCTCGCCCCTGTCCCGCTACCGCTCGGTCCTCGGCGAACCCGAGTCCCGCACGCCCCGCCGGATCGGCGACCTCGACTGCGAGTCCTGGCTCTGGCCTCTCCCCCTCTGGCCCGACCTGCGCTTCGAGGTGCTGACCGCCCCGAACGGCGCGGTGTGGAACGAGTGGCTGGTCCGCGCCCCGGGCGCCCAGGGGCCCGTGCTGCGCACGCTCGACGACCTCACCCCCTGGTCCTGCACGGTCGACGAGGCGGCCCGCGCCTTCGCCCCGGCCCGTCCCCTGGAGGGCACGGCCCCGACCCTCCCCCACTGCCTGAACGGCGTGGGGGTACCCCCAGGCCTGGCGTTCACCGCGCCGGACGCACAGGGGGCGCGGTGGGAGGTCGTCGCGGAGTTCACCTGGGGGCTGTTGCAGCGGGTGGCCGTCACCGGCCGTCAGGAGTGAGGGGCTCCGGGGGCCCCTCGTCGGACCGCCGGGGCTTCGCGGGTACGCAGCGCCATGCCAGGCCCGCGGCGGCCAGGTACGCGAGCGCGCCGATGAGCATGCTGGTGCGGAGGCCGGTGCCGAAGTCGGTGGCGGAGGCGAGCAGGCTGCCGCCGAGGGCGACGCCGGTGGCGCTGCCGATCTGGCGGGCGGTGTTGAACAGGGCGGAGGCGGCCCCCGAGTACGCCGCGGGGGCGGTGCCCATCACGGTGGCGGTCGAGCCTGTGAGGGCGAAGGACGTACCGAATCCCGCGGCCGTCATCGGGACCACCAGCAGGGCGTATGCGGGGGTCGGCGCCGGCCGCGGCCCAGCCGGTCAGCCCCAGGGCGGCCAGCAGCATCCCGGAGACCACCAGGGGGCGGTCGCCGGTGCGCCGGGCCAGCCGCCCGGAAAGGACGGAGGCGGACATGGTCATCACCACCGCCGGGAACAGCGCGAGGCCGGTGCCGAGGGCGCTGTAGCCGCGCTGGTGCTGGAACTCGAGGCTGGCGGTGAACACCATGCCGTAGAAGCCGAAGTTGAACAGCAGGCCGATGCCGGCTCCGCCGCTCATGGCACGGGAGCGCAGCAGGGGGCGGGAGGACCGGGGACCGGGCGAGCCGCTCACGCACCACGAACGCCACGGCGGCCAGTACGGCCAGTGCCGCACCGGCGAGCACGGCCGGATCGGTCCAGCCCCGCCGTCCGGCCTCGTTGAGCGCCCCGGTCAGCAGCGCCACCGCCGCCACGACCGCGCACTGCGCCGTCCAGTCCAGCGGCCGGTCGGCACGCCGGGGCGAGCGGGCCACGTGCCGCAGCGTCAGCACCAGACAGGCCACGCCGACGAGCAGGTTGACGAGGAACACCCAGCGCCAGCCCACCGTGGAGACGAGCAGCCCGCCCAGGAGCGGCCCGGCCGAGGCCGCGATGCCCGCCATCGAACCCCACAGCCCGAAGGCCCGGGAGCGTGCGGCCCGCTCGGGATAGGCCTGCTGGAGCAGGGCCAGGGAACCGGGCACGATCAGCGCCGCGCCCAGCCCCTCGACCAGCCGTGCCGCCACCAGGAACCGCGCGCCGGGCGCGAGCGCGCACGCGGCGGAGGACACGGTGAACACCGCCACGCCCGAGCAGAACACCCGGCGGTTGCCCAGCCGGTCCCCCAGCGCCCCGCCCGTCAGCAGGAACCCGGCGAAGATCAGGGTGTACCCGTCGGTGATCCACTGGATGCCGGTGAGCGAGGCCGACAGCTCCCGCCCGATCACCGGCACGGCGACGTCGATGACCGTCACGTCCAGGATCACCATGAAGTACCCGGCGCACACCGCGAGCAGCGGTGCCCAGGACCGTCGCTCGGAGGGCATGGCCCTACCGCTACACCAAAAGCCTCACCGAGGGACGTATGTCCGCGCGTGATCAGCCGGCGGCGGCCAGGACCGCCTCGACCACCCTCGGCACGGACTCCGGGTGCAGCCACAGGAACAGGTTCGGCTCGACCAGCTCCAGTTCCATCACGCACGGCTCCCCGTCCGCCCCGGTGACGAGGTCCACGCGCGCGTACAGCAGGTCCTGCTGCCCGGGGACGGCGGCCAGTGCCCGCTCGGCGACGTCGAGTTCGGCGGCGGTCGGCTCCCAGGGTTCGAGGTCGGGGTGGGCGACCTTGTCGGCGTCGTACGGCGTGCCCGGCGCGAGGACCGCGCCCTTGCGGCTGGCGTGCAGCAGGCGCCCGCCGAAGAACTGCAGGGCCCGCTCGCCGGCGGAGTCGATGCTGCGCATGTACGGCTGCACCATCGCCGTGAAGCCCTCGGCGTGCATCCGCTTCAGCTGTCGTACGGCCGATTCGTGCTCGTCGTGCGTGTAGCGGGCGGCGAAACGGGCGCCGGCGCCGGAGGTGGGCTTGACGACGTACTCCTGGTCGTCAGGGAAGTCGGCGGGCTCGCCGGGCGCGATGTACCGGGTGGGGACGACGGGCACACCGGCGGCCGCCAGATCCCCGAGGTACCGCTTGTCCGTGTTCCACCGCACAACCCCGGGCGGGTTGGCGAGCCGCGTCAGCGTCCCGCACCGCTCCACCCACGCCGCGAACTCCTCCGTCCGCCAGCTGTAGTCCCACGTCGACCGGATCACGGCGAGGTCGAAGCCGCCCCAGTCGGCGCCGGGGGCGTCCCACGGCACGGCGACGGCCTCGGCACCGGCGTCCCGCAACGCCCGTACCAGCAGCGGAAGGTCCTGGTCCTTGCTGGGCTCAGGACCGGAGTCGTAGGTGACGAGTGCGATACGGGGCACGAGGGCTCCCTCTTCGTGCGATCGGGTGATCGACCGGCAGGTTAACAACCGCCGGTGGAACCAGAACAGCCCGCTTGACCTTCACCTTCGGTGAAGCCCCAGCATCGGTGGCGGAACCGGAGGGAGGTGGCGAGGTGCACCGCGACATGCTGACGATCGGCGCGTTCGCGAAGGCGTGCCGGCTCTCGCCGAAGGCACTGCGCCTGTACGACGAGCTGGACCTGCTGCGGCCCGCCCGGGTGGACCCGGACACGGGATACCGGTACTACGCGGTCGGGCAGCTGGAGCCGGCCCGGCTGGTGGCGTGGCTGCGGCGGCTGGGCATGCCGCTGGCGGAGATCCGCCAGGTGTGCCGGCTCCACGACCACGACTCCACGGCCGCCGCCCGCGAGATCCGCGCCTACTGGGCGCGTGTCGAGGCGGAGACGGCGGTGCGGCGGGACCTCGCCGCGTTCCTCGTCGATCACCTGACAGCGGACTCACCCGAGTCCCGAAAGGACACCGCCATGCTGGAACTGCGTTACTCCGCCCACTCGGACACCGGTCGCGTCCGCCCCGCCAACCAGGACACCGCGTACGCGGGCACCCGGCTGCTCGCCGTCGCCGACGGCTTCGGACCGGCGGGCGCGCCCGCGAGCAGCGCCGCCGTGGAGGCACTGCGCTTCCTGGACACGGACGAGATCCCGGCCGGCGGGGTCCTCAACCTCCTGGAGGACGCCGTGCGGGGCGCGGCCCAGGCCGTCCGGGACGTGGCCGACGGCGCCGACGACATCGGCACGACCCTGACCGCCCTGCTGTGGACCGGCTCGCGGCTGGCCCTGGTGCACATCGGCGACTCCCGCGCCTACCTGCTGCGCGACGGCGAACTGTTCCTCATCACCCACGACCACACGGTCGTCCAGTCGATGATCGACGAGGGGCGCCTGACGCCCGAGGAGGCCGTCTCCCACCCCCAGCGGGCCTTCCTCCTCAAGGCCCTGACGGGTGACGGCACCCCCACGATCCCGGACCTCCGCCTGCACGACGCCCTCCCGGGTGACCGCTATCTGCTGTGCTCCGACGGCCTGTCGAGCGTGGTCCCCGAGGACCGGATCCGTGAGCTCCTCACCCCGCCCACCGCCCCCGACGAGACGGTCCAGTCCCTGGTCACGGCGGCGAACGAGGCCGGCGGCCCGGACAACGTCAGCTGTGTGGTGGCGGACGTCGTGGCGGCGTGACCCGGACGGCCCAGGACCACGGGCCGTGCCCCGCCCCGGCGGATCTACTGAGCGAGGACACCGATCACAGGAAGGGATTCCCATGGCTGCTGTGCTGTCCCTGCGCTGGGCCGGGGTGACGCCCGAGCAGTACGACGCGATGCTGGACGAGGTGCGCTGGGAGGAGCAGGTGCCGGACGGGCTCGTGCTGCACGTGGCCTGGTTCGAGGCGGGTGCCCTGCACGTGACCGACGTGTGGAACGCCGAGGCGGACTTCGAGCGCTTCTTCGCCGAGCGTCTCGCCCCGGCCGTGCCGAAGGTCGGTCTCGCCGGTGAGCCCGAGGTCCGGTTCGCGCCGGCGCACCGGCGGCTCGTGGCGCCCGGTGCCGCCGGGGCCGCCTGACAGCCCGGCCCGCCCTACCCCTCCTCCTCCGGCTCCCAGTCCAGCAACCGCACCTTCGCCACCGTGCGGACGTGACGCCGCATGGCCGTGGCCGCCTGGCGGGGCTGCTGTGCGGCGATCGCGTCGAGGATGGCCTGGTGCTGGGAGAGGGAGCGGGACGGGCGGCCGGGCTGGCGAAGGGACTCGGTGCGGCTCTCGGCGATCTGGTCGGTGATGGAGCGCATGAACTCCGCGAGCAGAGCGCTGTGGGCCGCCGCCGTCACGGCCGCGTGGAACAGCCGGTCGCCCTCGACGCCGTGACCGCCCGCCGCGATCTCCTCCGACATGTGCGCGAGCGCCGAGCGCATCGCCTCCAGGTCCTCCTCCGAGCGGCGCTCCGCGGCCAGTTCGGCCAGCTTCGTCTCCAGCGCCTCCCGCGCCTCCAGGACGTCGGGCAGGCGCCGGCGGCGTTCCACCATCCGCTCGACCGGCTCGGTGTCGAGGCTGTCCCGCACGAGGTACGTGCCGCCCCCGTGCCGGGCCTCCACCAGCCCCTGGACCTCCAGCACCACGATCGCCTGCTTCACCGAGGCGCGGCTCACCCCCAGCCGCTGGGCCAGGTCCCGCTCGGGCGGCAGCCGGTCGCCGGCGCGCAGGCCGCCCTCGGCGACGTACTGCCGCAGCCGCTCAAGCACCTGCTCGTAGAGGCGCTGTTTGGCCATGGGGCGCAGGGCGTCGGTCATGGAGTCCCCCTCTCGCCGGGAGCGTAACACCGGCCCCTTGCGGTGGCCGAGTGGCTGAACCAATTCTTACGCACCCCCTTGACGGACGCCCGGGCCGCACCCACGCTGTTCAGCCAAACGCACCCGAGTGGTTCAGCCACTCGACCACTCTCCTGGGTGCTCCCAGCCGCTCCGGGGCCCAACGACGGGAGCCCGTATGTCCCCCGAACTCATCTCGATCCTCGTCCTCGTCGTGGTGTTCGTCATCGCCACCACCCGTTCCGTCAACATGGGCGCGCTCGCCTTCGCCGCCGCCTTCGGGGTCGGCGGGCTCGTCGCCGATCTCGACGCGGACGGCATCTTCGCCGGCTTCCCCGGCGACCTGTTCGTCGTCCTGGTCGGCGTCACGTACCTCTTCGCGATCGCCCGCGCCAACGGCACCACCGACTGGCTGGTGCACGCCGCCGTCCGGCTCGTGCGGGGGCGAGTCGCGCTCATCCCCTGGGTGATGTTCGCGCTGACCGGCGCGCTCACCGCGATCGGCGCGGTCAGCCCGGCCGCGGTGGCGATCGTCGCGCCGATCGCCCTGAGCTTCGCCGCCCGGTACGGGATCAGCCCGCTGCTGATGGGCGCGATGGTCGTCCACGGCGCCCAGGCCGGCGGCTTCTCCCCCATCAGCATCTACGGCTCGATCGTCAACGGCATCGTGGAACGCGAGAAGCTCCCCGGCAACGAGGTGGTCCTGTTCCTGTCGTCCCTCGCGGCGAACCTGGTGATCGCGGCGGTGGTGTTCGTCGTCTGCGGCGGCTTGAAGCTGTGGGCCCAAGGGGCGGTAGACGACGGCGCGGGGGACGGCGGCGGCAGCCCCGCTCCGGCTGCGGGCACTCCCGCCCCCGTTGCGGGCAATCCCGCCGCCGCTGCGGGCAATCCCGCCGCCGCTGCGGGCAGTCGTGCCGCTGGGGCGGCACCGGTCCCACAGAAAGCGGCACCCCGCGACGCCGGGCTGCGCACCGACCCGACCTCAGCAACCGGCACGCTGAGCCCGGAAACGACCAGCCTCACCCCGGCCCGCATAGCCACCCTCACCTCCCTCCTGGCCTTGGTGGTCGCCGTCCTCGTCTTCGACCTGGACGCCGGCCTCACCGCCATCACCCTCGCCGTCGTCCTCAGCACGCTGTGGCCGGAAGACAGCCGCAAGGCGACAGGCCAGATCGCCTGGCCGACCGTCCTCCTCATCTGCGGCGTCCTCACCTACGTCGGCGTCCTCGACGAGATGGGCACCATCACCTGGGCGGGCGAGGGCGTAGGAAACATCGGCGTCCCCCTGCTGGCAGCCGTCCTGCTCTGCTACATCGGGGCACTCGTCTCGGCCTTCGCCTCCTCCGTGGGCATCATGGGCGCCCTGATCCCCCTGGCCGTGCCGTTCCTGGAACGGGGCGAGATCGGCGCGATCGGCATGGTCGCCGCACTGGCCGTGTCGGCGACCGTCGTGGACGTGAGCCCGTTCTCCACGAACGGCGCACTCGTCCTGGCCGCCGCCCCGGACGTCGACCGCGAGCGTTTCTTCCGGCAGCTGATGGTGTACGGAGGGATCGTGGTGGCGGTCGTACCGGCGGCGGCGTGGCTGGTCATGGTCGTGCCCGGATGGGGATAGACAGCCCCGCCGCCCACGGACAACCGCAGGCAACAGCTAAGGAGATGTGACGCGTGACCCCCCTCTTCCCGGCCCTGACCGAAACCCTGACCGAGGCCCCGGCCGACCGCCCCGCCCTCCGTTTCGGCGAGCGCTCCCTGACCTACGCGCAGCTCGCCGCCGCGGCCGGCGCACTCACGGGCCGCATCGGCGAGGCCACGCGGGTCGCCGTATGGGCGACCCCCACCATGGAGACCGCCGTCGCCGTCGTCGCCGCCCTGCTGGCCGGCGTCCCCGCCGTACCGCTCAACCCGAAGTCGGGCGAGAAGGAACTCGCGCACATTCTGTCCGACAGCGCGCCCGACCTGGTGCTCACGTCCCCGGACGACCAACTCCCCGCGCCCGTACGGGACCTTCCCCGTCTCGACGTCGACGTGCACGGCACCGGGCCGGTCCCCGAGGACCACGCGGACGACGAGGACCCGGCACTGATCGTCTACACCTCCGGCACCACCGGCCCGCCCAAGGGCGCCGTCATCCCGCGCCGGGCGATCGCCTCGACCCTGGACGCGCTGGCCGACGCGTGGCAGTGGACGGGCGACGACGTCCTCGTCCACGGACTGCCGCTGTTCCATGTGCACGGCCTGGTCCTGGGCACCCTCGGCCCGCTGCGGCGCGGCGGCTCGGTGCGGCACCTGGGCCGCTTCAGCACGCAGGGCGTGGCCCGGGAGCTGAACGCGGGCGCGACCATGCTGTTCGGCGTGCCGACGATGTACCACCGGATCGCGGAGGCGGTGACCGGCGACCCGGAGCTGGTCAAGGCGCTGACCGGGGCGCGGCTGCTGGTGTCCGGGTCCGCCGCGCTGCCCGTGCACGACCACGGGCGGATCGCGACGGCGACGGGGCGGCGGGTGATCGAGCGGTACGGCATGACGGAGACGCTGATGAACACCAGCGTCCGTGCCGACGGCGAGGCCCGCCCGGGCACGGTCGGGGTGCCGCTGCCGGGCGTGGGGCTGCGGCTGGTCGAGGAGGACGGCTCGGAGGTCACCGCGTACGACGGGGAGACGGTGGGCGAGATCCAGGTGCGCGGGCCGAACCTGTTCACCGAGTACCTCAACCGGCCCGACGCCACCGCCGCCGCCTTCACCGCCGACGGCTGGTTCCGCACGGGCGACATGGCGGTGCGCGACCCCGACGGCTATGTCCGGATCGTCGGCCGCAAGGCCACCGACCTGATCAAGAGCGGCGGTTACAAGATCGGGGCGGGGGAGATCGAGAACGCGCTCCTGGAACACCCGGGGGTGCGGGAGGCCGCCGTCACCGGGGAGCCGGACGCCGACCTGGGCGAGCGGATCGTGGCGTGGATCGTCCCGGCGGATCCCCAGTCCCCGCCCTCACTCGACGAGTTGGCGGACCACGTGGCGGGGCGGCTCGCCCCGCACAAGCGCCCGCGGGTCGTCCACCACCTCGGCGCCCTCCCCCGCAACGACATGGGCAAGATCATGAAGCGGGCGCTGCCCCATGACTGAGCGCCCCGCTACCGAGCGCCCCGCGGCCGAGCGCCTCTCCGCCCGCGCGATCGCCGACGCCCTCGCCGACGACGCCACCTTCACCGAACTGCCCGCCCCCATAAGGGACTCCAAGCCCGACGGCCCGCTCGGCTGGCCCGGCTACGACGCCCTGCGCGCCCGTGCCGCCGAGCGCACCGGCGAGCGGGAGTCCGTGGTCTGCGGCACCGCCCGCGTCGGCGGCACCCGGGCCGTGCTGATCGCCTTCGAGTTCGGCTTCCTCGGCGGCTCGCTCGGCGAACGCACCGGCGACCGGCTGGAGGCGGCGTACACCTACGCCCGTGAACACCGCCTCCCGGTCGTGCCGCTGGTCGCCACGGGCGGCAGCCGGATGCAGGAGGGCATGCTCGCCCTGACGCAACTCCAGCGCGTGGCCCGGCAGTCGGCGCTCACCCGGGAAGCAGGGCTCGCGCAGATCGCCGTGCTGCGCGACCCGACCACCGGGGGCGGCTGGGCCACCCTGGGCGCGGGCGCCGACGTCGTCCTCGCGCTGCCCGGGGCCCAGGTCGGCTTCGCCGGCTCCCGGGTGCGGCCGGCGGACGCGGACCCGGCGGCGTACACGGCCGAGGCGCAGGTCGCGGCGGGCGCGGCGGACGCGGTCGTCCGGCCGGAGGAGCTGCGCGAGACGCTGGGCCGGTGGCTTCGGCTGCTGACGTGCCCGTCCGGCACGCCGGCCCCGCCGCCCGAACCGCTCGGCGACGAAACGGGCCTGCCCGCCACCGGCTGGGACGCCGTCCGGCGCGCCCGCTCGCCCCGGCGCCCCCGCGCCGCCGCCTACCTGGACGTCTACTTCTCCGACCGGGCCGCGATCAGCGGCGACCGCTGCGGCGGCACGGACCCGGACGGCATGCTGTGCGGCTTCGGCACGCACGAGGGCCGTACGGTCGCGTACGCCGCGCAGACCGGAACCGCGACCCGCCCCGCCGGCTACCGCACCGCCGCCCGTCTGATCCGCCTCGCGGACCGGCTGGGCGTCCCGGTGCTGACCCTCGTCGACACCCCGGGCGCCGCCAACGACGCGGCGGCGGAGCGGCAGGGCGCGGGCGCCGCGATCGCGGACCTGTTCGGCGCGGTGGCGGGCGCCCGCACCCCGGTGACGACGCTGGTGATCGGCGAGGGCGGCTCCGGCGGCGCGCTGGCGCTGGCCGCGCCCGGCAACACCTGGGCCACCCCGGACAGTTACTTCTCGGTGATCGCGCCGGAGCTCGCGGCGGCCATCCTCAAGCGGCCGCCGCGCGAGGTGGAGGCGACGGCGGACCAGCTCCGCATCCGGCCGCAGGATCTGGTGGAGCTGGGGGTGATCCGGGGGACCGTGGGACCATGAGTCCGGTGGTGCCCCCACACACCATCAAGTACCTTCCGTCACAATGGATATGTCCAACGCGACGGACCACGGGGGGTGTCATGGACGGGTTGGTCGAGTTCAGAACCGGTGACGGTGCCGTGGTCGCGGTCGAGGCGGTGGAGGAGCCGTCCGGCTCCCGCCTGGTCTCCCGGGGCGACGGCACGGTCCAGGCGACCCGCACCTTCGAGGGCGCCCCGCCGCCCGGCAGCTCGACGAAGCGGGCTGCGAAACCACCGTCACCTCCCTGGCCCCACTCCTGGAGGCCGCGCGCTCCCTTTGAGGCCTAGGGGGTGTCCGTAAAGTCCCGTCGTCCGCCCGGAGGGCGGGCCCTGCGGCTTGCGGTGCGTGCTCTGGGTGCGGCGAGTGGGGGCACCTCCCACGCCCTTAAGGCAGTGGGGGGAGCGTGCCGGGCGTCGCGGGGCAGGCTCGACTCTGCGGACACGCCCTGGAAGGCCGAACCGCCCGTTCGGCGGCGCCCCGCCCGGCCCCCTCCGGAAGGCGCCCCCGTCCCCTCCCGCGCACGATGCGAGGGAGGCCCGCCGCCCGGCGGCCCCACGTATGCGAGGCCCGCCACCTGGCGGCCTCCCACGGTCTGTGCTCTCGGGAGGACCTGCCATGACCGCCAGTCTGGAGCAGTTGCGCCGCTGCCACTTCGCCGTCGACCTCGGGGCGGCGCGCACACGCGTCTACGTCAAGGGCGCCGGGCTCGTCGTCGACCAGCCCTCCGCCGCCGCCGTGAACACCCGCACCGGCGCGCTGATCGCGGTCGGCGAGCTCGCGGAGAAGATGACGGGCCGCACCCCGGACTACATCCGGGTGGTACGGCCGGTCTCCGGCGGCACCGTCGTCGACATCGAGATGGCGCAGCGCATGCTGCGGCACCTGCTCGGCGACAAGATGCGCCGCAGCCTACGCCGCAAGCCGATCCTGCGCGCCGCGGCCTGCACCCCGCACGACGCCGACCCGCTCGCCCAGCGCGCCGCCATCGAGACGCTGGTCGGTCTCGGGGTCCGCCGCGTGGAGCTGGTCGACACGCTGATCGCCGCCGCCGTGGGCTGCGGACTGCCCGTGGAGCAGCCCGAGGCCACCATGATCATGGTGTGCGGTGCCGCGGCGACGCAGGTGGCCGTGCTCTCCCTCGGGTCGATCGTCACCGCCGAGCGCATGCCGGTGGGCGGTGAGGCCGTCGACCACGCGATCGTGCAGCACCTGCGCCACGAGCACGAACTGATCCTGCCCAGCCAGTCGGTACGGCCGCTGCAGCTCGCCCTGTCCGGCAACGGCCTCACCCCGCACGGCCCGGCCTCGACGGAGATCCACGGGCGGGACGTCGCCACGGGCCTCGCCCGCTCCGTCCAGGTCGACACCGCCGCCGTGCGGGACGCCATCCAGACGCCGCTCACCGCCATCCTGGACGGCATTGGCAAGGTGCTGCGCTCCTGCCCGCCCGACCTGGTCGCCGACCTCGCCGACCGGGGCATCATGATGGTCGGCGGCAGCGCGCTGCTGCCGGGCCTGGACCAGATGCTGCGTGAGGCGACCGGGATGCCCGTGCACATCGCCGAGCGCCCGGACGTGTGCGCCGTGCAGGGCCTCGGCGCGATGCTGGAGGGCAGGATCGAACCGCTGGCGCTGGATCCGCTGGGCTCCTGAGCCGCCGGGGTACGGGGCCCGCCCTCAGCGGGCGAACCAGCAGCGCACGGTCGTCCCGCTGTCGCCCCGGTGCACCCGTACCAGGTCGGCGATGAGATTCACCAGCAGCAGCCCGCGCCCGCCGCGCTGGTCCCGGGGCACGGGCCGGCGCCCGGCCAGGACGTCCGCGAGCCGCCCTTCGTCGCGCACCTCGCACACCACGTACCCGTCCTCGGTCCAGACCCGCAGCACTCCGGAACCGCCGCCGTGCACCACGCTGTTGGTGGTGAGCTCGGCCATGGCGAGGGCCAGGTCGTCCAGCTTGACGCCTGTGAGCCCGAGCCGCGTGCCCTCCGTCACGGCCACGTGCCGGGCCTGGGAGAGCGAGCCGGAGTCGAAGGCGAACGTCAGCGCGTCCGGCACGGGCGGCAGCGCCTCGTTGTAGCGGTCGACGACGTCCCCGGGCGCGTACGCGTCGCTGCCCTGCTCCATCCGGGAGCCGGAGGGGATGACCGTGGGATGGGTGGCGTAGGCGTCGGCGAGGACGTGCTCGGGGAGCTGCTCGGTGTCGTACGGGCACAGGATGGTCGCCGTACGGCCCCGGAAGGCCGCGTTGATGAGCGCCTCGTGCTGGACACAGGCGGGGTACTCCGTGTCGGAGCGCCCGGCCCAGATGGGCTCGCCGATGATCCGCACCCGGCGTCCGGGCGGCTGGGCGTCGGCGAACGCGCGTAGCACACCGGGGATGATCCGCCCGGGATTGCGGCCGGCCTCGCACATGTCCAGCAGCCGCACCGACTCGGCGGCCTCGCCGAGCGCGTCCCGGATCAGCGCGAGGTTCTTGCCGGGCACCGCGACGGCCACGGGTTCGCCGGCCGCCAGGCCCTCGCGCACGAAGGGCACGGTGACGTCGAGGTACTCGGCCTCGTCACGGTAGAAGAGCGCGGGATGGACGAAGGGCTCGAGGGGGCCGAAGGGTTCGGCGACGGAAGCGGTCATGACACCGACACCTCGATCCCGGTGTGGTCGGGCCACAGCAGGTCCAGCGTCCGCCGCAGAGCCGGCGGCGGCTGTCGCACCACGAACCGCTTGCCGGCCCCGAGCTGCCCGGCGGCAGCCGCGAGCGCGCCCGCGCCCGCGACGTCGACGAACGTCACGTCGGACAACTCCAGGTAGTACACGTCCTCATCCTCGCGAACGGCCTGCTCCAGTACGCCTTCCCAGATCGCACGTGTCGTCAGGACGACCTCGCCCGCCGCCCGGACACCCTGCCGCCCGGCCAACGGGAACACCGCCAGGCCCGGCACGGGACCGCTGGACCCGGCTGCCGGCACCCGATACTGAGTGTTCAAGCCCCTCTCCCCACGCTTGTGGACCACAGCGCTCGTACCCGTCCGGGAGAGGCTCATTCCCCGTTGTCGTGTGTACTACGCCGTACGGCGGGCAGGCGAACCTCACACCGACGTCCACGGGGGCGAGTGACGTCGTGCGGTTCCGCGAGGAGGAACACGACCGAAGAGGACCGAGAAGGCGGTGACATGACGTCTGCGGCATCACCACAGCGCACAGGAGGGTTGAACACACTGGTCATCAGTGGCCGCGTGGACGCGGAACAGGCCGAGCTCACCCCGTGCGGTGAGCTGGTTCACGGCTGCACGGACACACTGGCCAGGGCCCTGGCCGAGCTGCCGCCCACGATCACGCGGGTGGAGCTGGACATGGCGGGCGTGCACTTCATGGACACGGCGGGCCTGCAGTTCCTCGACGTACTGGCCGACTTCGCCCGGCAGCGCTTCATGACGGTCACGACCACGAACTGGAACGGCCAGCCGCGCCGGATCCTGGAACTGGCGGGCCTGGACACGACCGACCCCCTGCGTCCCGCGCCCGACCCCGACCCCGAGCCCGCCCAGCCGTCGGCCCCGGCCTCCTCCGCGGTCGCCCTGGAACGCTCGGAGCGCCTGCACGTCCTCCAGGAGGAGGTCGAGCAGCTCCGCCAGGCCATCGCCTCCCGCCCGGTCATCGACCAGGCCCGGGGCATCCTCATGGCCACCCACGGCTGCACGTCCGACGAGGCCTGGCACATCCTGCGCGAGACCTCCCAGCTCTCCAACACCAAGCTCCGCGACGTGGCCGCCGCCGTGACGGCCGGCGCGAAGCCCGACGGGCCCCGCCCGTCCCCCGAACTCCGCGAGGCCTTGCAGCGAGCCCTCACCCGCCGGGGCCGAACCTGACCCGGGGCCGGAGGAACCCTCCCTCGGCCGCCGCTCCGGTACGTCACCGGCCCGGCCCAGGGTGCACCGCGGCCCATCGGGGTACTCGGCTGGCCACGGCCGGAGCGCGGGACCCGCCTGCTCCGGTTCCACCGGCACGGACAGGAGGAATCCGATGAGCGACCACACCCCGTCCCAGGCCGAGGGCGACCGGGACGACCAGCAGGACGCGCCCGAGCGCACCACGCCGGCGCACCCCACCCCGTCCCAGGCGGAGGGCGACCGCGACGACACCGCCACGGAGGAAGACGACACCGGCTCCTGACAGGGCCCCGGCCCACATGCACCAGGGCCCTTCTGACACGTCGCACAACCTGGACGTGCCGTCCTCGTTGTGAGCGGTGTGCCTCGCGCGAACAAATTGCCTTCCGGCGGGGAGAGCCGGCCCCTGTCCCTGTCGTTCTCCCATCGCCGATGAGCCCTGTGCCGGAGCCCTTTCACAGCCCGTACCGGTCGAGGATGCTCATCAGCTTGCGCCGACGTTTCAGTTCGGCCCGCAGGCCGGCGAGATGGCCGGTGAACGCCTCCTGCGTCCCCAGCGCGCGATGGCAGTCACGGGCACCCAGCAGCAGCCGGGCCAGACGCTCGTAGGCACGGTCGCCGGTCGGCTCCTTCAGCCGCTCGACCAGCCTCAGGTAGACCGCGAGCGCCTCGGCCGGGTGCGTCTCGCGCGACAGGTCGGCCAGGCGTTCCCACTGCCGGTCGTCGGCGAGGCCGGCGGCCTCGCGCCAGGCCGCGTCCACATCGCCGTCATCGAGCAGCGCGTCGATCAGCACGGGGCCGCCATACCGGCCGCCGCGCTCACGGCGGGCGTCCTCCCTCAGGACGGCCAGCGCGGCCACACGCTCGGCCTCCCAGCACTGCGCCGCCTGAGCGGCAGAGCGCAGCTGCTGATAGGCGGCCAGAGACGGCTCGGCCTGGAACCGGTCCCGGCGCACCCCGACCACGTCGGCCGGCCGCCCCGCCTTCGCGTAACGGGCACACACATAGTCGACCAGGTGGCCATCGATGTGCGTCTCGGCGGCGCAGTCCCGAAGTCCGCGCTCCGCCCACGTGAGCGCCTCGTCCGCGCGACCCGCCGATTCGAGTTCCTCGGCGATGCGCAGATGGGCGGCACCGGACGGGTCGAGGTCCTGTGCGTACAGGGCGACCAGCGCGTCGACGTCGCCCTCCGCCTTGACCAGGCGTTCCATCAGATACCGCTCCGCCCACCCGGACGGCCTGCGCCGCCGCGCCTCGGCCGCCAGCTGCCGCAGGCGGGCAAGCCCGCTCGGTCCCAGCACCTCGGCGTAGCCGAGCGGGTCCAGGTCCGTCACCCCGCTGCCGTTGCCGAGGACCTGGCCGACCAGCCACTCGGCCAGCCGCTCCGGATCGGGGCGCGCTACTCCGCACGCCTCCCGATGGGCCTCGACCACCGTGTCAGCGGCCTGCCCGACCACCCCGTCGGAGTCGTCGATCTCCTCGTACGCCTCCCCCAGCACCCGGATCGCCTCCTCGGCCAGACCGACCGCCTGCGCCGCCTGCCCGCCGGCGGTCAGGGCGCGCAGCGCGGCCGCCGCCTCTGCCACCTGCTGCGCATACCCGGAGGCATCGGCGTACTCGACGTACCCGTACCGGGCGAAAGGCCGCGGATCGATCAGCGCCAGGATCCGCTCCCGGACGGTACCGAGGTCGGAACGAGCAGCGGCGGCCCGCAGCTCCAGGCGCCGTCGCAGCCCGCGGTCCTCGGCGATCTGCTCCCGCACCAGCGCCAGGAGTTCGTCCCGTGACAGCGTCCCGAGCCACGCCTCCAGGCCGGAGGCCCGTGCCCGTGCGGCGGCCCGCTGACGCGGGATCGTCCTCGCCCGCCGCAGCACGGTCAGCCCCACCGCCACACAGTGCTTGCAGAAGTTGCCCTCCTGACCGTACGGGCAGTCACACCACCCCGAGAGCCCGTCGTCCCCACCCAGGGTGAGCTCCACCTCGTAGGCATCCGTCCCCTGCACCACGGCCGTGACCGAGCCCTCCCCCACCTCCAGCCCGCTCACCGCGTCCAGATACCCCAGCCCCCGCTCGAAGGACCGAGTCCCGGCCAGCGCCCGTAGATCGTCCTCGCCGAACCCCACCACTTTCGGTGACACACCGGTATTCAACCGCGGAAGGCGGGGCGGGGAGTCCCGAAGATCTCAGCTATCCCCCTATGAGGGGCCGCAAGCGATGCTCTCGGTGCCCCATCCCGACCTGACGCGCGTCGGGCTCGACCGGGGCCGCCTTGTGGACACGATCAATACTCGTACTATATCTTGTACAAGTCGAGAAGGGAGGCGGCAAGCATGTCCATCACCGCCAGCGAGGCGCGCCAGAACCTGTTCCCGCTGATCGAGCAGGTCAACGAGGACCACGCTCCGGTTCACATCACTTCCCGCAAGGGGAACGCCGTCCTCATGTCCGAAGAGGACTTCAGTTCGTGGACCGAGACAGTGCACCTCCTGCGCTCTCCCAAGAACGCCCGTCGCCTGCTCGACTCCATCGCCGAGGCGGAGGCCGGCAAGGCACAGCATCGCGAGCTGATCGACCCCGATGCGGAGCGTGCGTGAAGATCTCGTTCACGACCCACGCCTGGGAGGACTACACCTACTGGGCCGAGAACGACCGCAAGATGGTCAAGCGCATCAACAAGCTGATCGACGACACCACGCGCGACCCTTTCAAGGGCATCGGCAAGCCGGAGCCCCTGAAGGGTGACCTGTCGGGCTACTGGTCCCGGAGAATCGACGACACGCACCGGCTCGTGTACAAGCCGACCGACGATGAGCTGATCATCGTCCAGGCTCGATACCACTACTGACACGGCCCGAAGAATCTGCACGGGTCCCGAAGCGCGCATGACGCTGAGGCGACGCCACCCCAGAACTGCAGCCGCCCAGCCACGCGAGAACACACACGTCGCGGTTCGAGATCCGCACCGTCGAGGCGAGCTCGGCCCTCGAGGCCCGCCATGCGCGCCGAGGCGAACCGCCCGACGCTCTCCACCTCTGCCAGGAGGATCAGTGCGGTGGTGAGCGCCCCCACGCCAGGCAGCGCCGAACGCCCTGCCCTCGGGCCCGCGCCCGCGCCGGGCATCTCACCAGCGACCTGACGCGCCCCCTGTTCGCCTCCGCCACAGCAGACCCGCACGAGGCCGACCGGCCACGGGACGAGGCCCACCGCCGAGGACAGCGCGACCAAGCCGCACTACCGTTCCCGAACCTCGCGTCCCCTGCGTATCCCCTGGGCCTGCGAGTGGTGGGGCGGGTGGGACTCGAACCCACGGCCGACGGATTATGAGTCCGCTGCTCTAACCGGCTGAGCTACCGCCCCATAGCGGCGTGTCGCGTACATGTGTGCGCGCCGTCTGCCGCAGCATAGCCGCTCATACGATCTCCTGCTTCGGCTGGGCGGCTGCGCACGGCCTTCGTGACCATGAGGACTGCGCCCGGCGCCGCGCGGTTCCCGGAAGATCGGAACGGACATGAAAAAGGACCCCTGAGGGGTCCTCGTTCAGCGTGCTCCCCCGACTGGACTCGAACCAGTAACCTGCCGGTTAACAGCCGGCTGCTCTGCCAATTGAGCTACGGAGGACCGAGCTCCCCGGACTGGACTCGAACCAGTAACCTGCCGGTTAACAGCCGGCTGCTCTGCCAATTGAGCTACCGAGGAAGGTCTCGTTTGCATCGAACGTACCTACCTGGGTATTCGCCAGGGGGCGCGTGCTCGCTGCGAGACATACATTAGCGCAAGCAGGGGGGTGCTCCGCCAATCCGTACTCCCCGGCGCCCCACGCCGTACCGGAGACCTACGCAAGGGAAGGGTGAGCGCCATGCGTTACCGGCTCACGTTCGTCGCCGGAGTCGTCCTGGGTTACGTGCTGGGCACGAGGGCCGGACGCGAGCGCTACGAACAGCTGAAGAAGTCGGCCCGCCAGTTCGCGCAGAACCCCGCCGTCCGCAACACCGCGGAGTCGGCGGCCCACCAGGGCCGTGAGTTCGCGGGCAAGGCGTACCACGTGGTGAGCGACAAGGTGGGCGACCGCGTCCCCGACTCGGTGGCCGACCGCGTCCGCCACCTCAAGGAGCGCGCCACCCACAACGGCGGCGAGGACGACTGGGGCACAAGCAATACCTGATCTCCTGATGCCGAGTGGGACCGCGCCCCTGAAAGGGGCGCGGGGCTGTATCGATCTGCGGCTCCGCCGCGTGAGCGCGACCAGCCACAACGAGCCCGCACCCGAAACCCGGCGACACCCCCGCGGCGCCCACGGACCGAGCCAGCGCAGCGGTACGGCAGAATTTTCGCCATGGGGATAGTCGCCGGGTTGGACAGTTCACCCGATTTCACTCGTATCGTCGTCTGTGACACGGACTCCGGAGCCGTGCTCAGGCAGGGATATGCGCCGCATCCGGTGGAGAGCCCCGACAGCGGGGGCCGCCCGTCCGACGTCGACCCGCAGGCCTGGCTGCTGTCCCTGGGCGAGGCCGCGGGCGGCGGGCTGCTGGAGGGCGTGCAGGCCATCGGCGTCTCGGCGCAGCAGAACGCCGTCGTGCCGCTGGACGCGCAGGGCAACACCGTGCGCCCGGCGATGGTCGGCAGCGACAAGCGGACGCAGGTCGCGGCCGCCGACCTGATCGACGCGCTCGGGGGCCGCGAGGCGTGGGCGCAGGCGGTGGGGTGTGTGCCGCAGGCCGCGCAGCCGGTGACGAAACTGCGCTGGCTGGCGCGGACCGAGCCCGAGAACGCGCAGCGCACCGCGATCCTCCTGCAGGCGCACGACTGGCTGGTGTGGCAGCTGCTGGGGCGCCCGGTCCGCAGGACCACCGACCGGGGCGGAGCGTCCGGTACGGGGTACTGGTCCGCGGCGACCGGCGCCTACCGGCCCGACCTGGTCGAGCTGGCGCTCGGGCACCAGGTGATGCTGCCGGAGGTGATCGGCCCGGCGGACGCGGCCGGTACGACGCCGGAGGGGCTGCTGATCTCCGTGGGGACCGGCGAGACCATGGCGGCGGCGTTCGGGCTCGGCATCGGGCTCGGGGACGCCGTGGTGTCGCTGGGCGCGTCCGGGTCCGTGATGGCCGTGCATCCCGAGGCGCTGGTCGACGGCTCCGGGATGATCACCGCGCTGGCCGACGCGACCGGCATGCACCTGCCGGTCGTCACCACGCTGAACGCCGTACGGACGCTGCGCGGGACCGCCGAGCTGCTGGGGCTGCCCGATCTGGAGAGCCTGTCCGAGCTGGCGATGAAGTCGACGCCGGGGGCGCACGGCCTGGTGCTGCTGCCCTATCTGGAGGGTGAGCGCACACCGAACCTGCCGCACACGGCGGGAACCCTGGCGGGGCTCAGGCGTGAGTCGATGAAGGCGGAGCACCTGGCGCGGGCCGCGTTCGAGGGCATGCTGTGCGGGCTCGCGGACGCGCTGGACGTGCTGCGCGCCCGGGGCGTGGAGGTACGGCGGGTGTTCCTGCTCGGTCCGGCCGCCGAACTGCCCGCCGTGCAGGCGGCCGCGCCCTCGCTGTTCGGGACGCAGGTCGTGGTGCCGCAGCCGGCGGACTACACGGCGATCGGCGCCGCCCGGCAGGCGGCCTGGGCGCTCGGGGCGTCCCAGGGCACGCTCGACGCGCGGACCCCGCCGGCCTGGCAGGGCGCGGTCGCGCAGGTGCTGGAGCCCGGGGAGGAGCTGGCCGTGGGGCAGGCGGTCCGGCAGCAGTTCGTGTCGGTGCGGGAGCAGACGCACCCCGGGGCGTTCTGACCGCCTGTTGGGTTAATTCGGTTGAGGTAACGCGGGTGGAGTGTTCGACGATAGGGGCCAGGGGCAACCAACCCGGCCCCGTCGCCCACCCGAGAGAAGCAGCGTGCTCATACCACTTCTGCGGGTCCATCTCAGGCCCTACAAGAAAACCATCGCCCTGCTGGTGCTGCTGCAGTTCCTGCAGACCTGCGCCACGCTCTATCTGCCCACGCTGAACGCGGACATCATCGACCAGGGTGTCGTGAACGGCGACACCGGCTACATCCTGAGCTACGGCGCGTTGATGATCGGCATCTCGCTGGTCCAGGTCGTGTGCAACATCGGTGCCGTGTACTACGGCGCCCGTACGGCGTCGGCACTCGGTCGGGACGTGCGGGCTGCCGTCTTCGACCGGGTGCAGTCGTTCTCCGCGCGTGAGGTCGGTCACTTCGGGGCGCCCTCGCTGATCACCCGTACGACGAACGACGTCCAGCAGGTGCAGATGCTGGCGCTGATGACGTTCACGCTGATGGTGTCGGCGCCGATCATGTGCGTGGGCGGCATCGTCCTGGCGCTCGGTCTCGACGTGCCGCTGTCCGGGGTGCTGGTGGCGGTCGTGCCGTTGCTGGGCATCTGCGTGACGCTGATCGTGCGGCGGCTGCGGCCGCTGTTCCGGGCCATGCAGGTACGGCTGGACGCGGTGAACCGGGTGCTGCGCGAGCAGATCACCGGCAACCGCGTCATCCGGGCCTTCGTCCGGGACGAGTACGAGCAGCAGCGCTTCCGGAAGGCCAACACCGATCTCACGGACTTCGCGCTGGGCACCGGCAACCTGCTCGCGCTGATGTTCCCGATCGTGATGACGGTGGTGAACGTGTCGTCGATCGCCGTGGTGTGGTTCGGCGCGCACCGGATCGACAGCGGGGGGATGCAGATCGGTGACCTGACCGCGTTCCTCGCCTATCTGATGCAGATCGTCATGTCCGTGATGATGGCCACCTTCATGTTCATGATGGTGCCGCGCGCGGAGGTGTGCGCGGAGCGCATCCGGGAGGTGCTCGACACCTCGTCGAGCGTCGTGCCGCCGTCGGCGCCCGTGCGGGAGCTGCGCCGGCACGGTCATCTGGAGCAGCGCGGGGCGGGCTTCCGCTATCCGGGTGCCGAGGAGCCGGTGCTGCGCGGTGTCGACCTGGTCGCCCGGCCGGGTGAGACGACCGCCGTCATCGGCTCGACCGGCAGCGGCAAGTCGACCCTGCTCGGGCTGGTCCCGCGGCTGTTCGACGCGACCGAGGGGCAGGTGCTCGTGGACGGCGTCGAGGTGTCGGAGCTGGACCCGGAGCTGCTCGCGAAGACCGTCGGAATGGTGCCGCAGAGGCCGTATCTGTTCGCGGGCACGGTGGCGACCAACCTGCGCTACGGCAACCCGGACGCCAGCGACGAGGAGCTGTGGCACGCGCTGGAGGTGGCGCAGGCCAAGGAGTTCGTGGAGCGGCTGGAGGGCGGGCTCGACGCGCCGATCGCGCAGGGCGGGACGAACGTCTCGGGCGGTCAGCGGCAGCGGCTCGCGATCGCCCGGACGCTGGTGCAGCGCCCGGAGATCTACCTCTTCGACGACTCCTTCTCCGCGCTCGACTACGCCACGGACGCCGCCCTGCGGGCCGCGCTCGCGCAGGAGACCTCGGAGGCGACCGTGGTGATCGTCGCCCAGCGGGTGGCGACCATCCGGGACGCCGACCGGATCGTCGTCCTCGACGAGGGCCACGTCGTGGGCACCGGACGGCACCACGAGCTGATGGCGGACAACGAGACCTACCGGGAGATCGTGCTCTCCCAGCTCACGGAAGCGGAGGCTGCCTGATGGCCGGGCCCATGGGGCGGATGATGGCCGGGGGCGGCCCCGACCAGCGCTCGCTGGACTTCAAGGGGTCGGGCAAACGGCTCGTCGCGCGGTTCCGGCCGGAGCGGCTGACCATCGGCGTGCTGCTGCTGTGCGTGGTGCTCAGCGTCGGCCTCAACGTCGTCGGGCCGAAGATCCTCGGCAAGGCGACCGACCTGGTCTTCGCGGGCATCGTCGGGCGGGACATGCCGGAGGGGGCGAGCAAGGAGCAGGTCCTCGACCAGATGCGGCAGCGCGGCGACGGTGATGTCGCCGACATGCTGCGCAGCACCGACTTCACACCCGGCGAGGGCATCGACTTCACCGCCGTCGGACATGTGCTGCTGCTCGCGCTGGGCGTGTTCCTGGTGGCCGGGCTGCTGATGGCGGTGGCGACGCGGCTGGTCAACCGGGCCGTGAACCGCACCATGTTCCGGATGCGCGAGGACGTGCAGACGAAGCTGTCGCGGCTGCCGCTGTCGTACTTCGACAAGCGCCAGCGCGGTGAGGTGCTGTCCCGGGCGACGAACGACATCGACAACATCGGGCAGACGCTCCAGCAGTCGATGGGGCAGCTCATCAACTCGGTGCTCACCATCATCGGCGTCCTCGCGATGATGTTCTACGTCTCCTGGGTCCTGGCGCTGGTCGCGCTGGTGACCGTGCCGCTGTCGTTCGTCGTCGCCACGCGCGTGGGCAAGCGGTCGCAGCCGCACTTCGTGCAGCAGTGGCGTTCGACGGGCAAGCTGAACGCGCACATCGAGGAGATGTACACCGGGCACGCGCTCGTGAAGGTGTTCGGGCGTCAGGAGGAGTCGGCGCAGCAGTTCGCCGAGCAGAACGAGGCGCTGTACGAGGCCGGGTTCCGGGCGCAGTTCAACAGCGGGGTCATGCAGCCGCTGATGTTCTTCGTGTCGAACCTCAACTACGTGCTGGTCGCGGTCGTCGGCGGACTGCGGGTCGCCTCGGGCTCGCTGTCCATCGGCGATGTGCAGGCCTTCATCCAGTACTCGCGGCAGTTCTCCATGCCGCTGACGCAGGTCGCGTCCATGGCGAATCTGGTGCAGTCGGGTGTCGCCTCTGCGGAGCGGGTCTTCGAGTTGCTGGACGCGGAGGAGCAGAGCGCCGATCCGGTGCCGGGCGTGCGGCCCGAGGAGCTGCGCGGGCACGTGGCGCTGGAGCACGTGTCGTTCCGCTACGACCCCGAGAAGCCGCTGATCGAGGACCTGTCGCTGAAGGTCGAGCCCGGGCAGACGGTGGCCATCGTCGGCCCGACGGGTGCCGGCAAGACGACGCTGGTGAACCTGCTGATGCGGTTCTACGACGTCACCGGCGGGCGCATCACCCTCGACGGGGTCGACATCGCGCGGATGTCCCGGGACGAACTGCGCGCGGGGATCGGCATGGTGCTCCAGGACACGTGGCTGTTCGGCGGCACGATCGCGGAGAACATCGCGTACGGGGCGTCCCGGGAGGTGACCCGCGGGGAGATCGAGGAGGCGGCCCGGGCCGCGCACGCGGACCGGTTCGTCCGGACGCTGCCGGACGGGTACGACACGGTGATCGACGACGAGGGGACGGGGGTCAGCGCGGGCGAGAAGCAGCTGATCACCATCGCGCGGGCGTTTCTGTCCGACCCGGTGATCCTGGTGCTGGACGAGGCGACGAGTTCGGTCGACACGCGTACGGAGGTGCTGATCCAGAAGGCGATGGCCAAACTCGCGCACGGGCGGACGTCGTTCGTCATCGCGCACCGGCTGTCGACGATCCGGGACGCGGACGCCATCCTCGTCATGGAGAACGGGTCCATCGTCGAGCAGGGCGGGCACGAGGAACTGCTGGCGGCGGACGGGGCGTACGCCCGGCTGTACAAGGCGCAGTTCGCGCAGGCGGCGGCTGAGGTCGACTGACGGGTCGCCCGGCGTTGGGGCTGGGCGCGGGTGGGTGCGCAACCCGGCGCTGCGGGGTGCCGCTGCGCCCACCCGTGCCGCCCCAGCGGCACGACTGCCCGCAGCTGGGGCGGCCTGTTTGGGGGCGCGGGGAACTGCGCGACCGGCCCCCGCCGGCCCGCAGGCGGCATCAGTCCAGGTAACCCCTCAGCTGGTCCGCGAAGGCGTGGTCGCGGAGTTTGTTCAGGGTCTTCGACTCGATCTGCCGTATCCGTTCCCTGGTGACGCCGAAGATGCGGCCGATCTCCTCCAGCGTGCGGGGGCGGCCGTCGGCGAGGCCGTAGCGGAGCTGGACGACCTTGCGTTCCCGCTCCCCCAGCGTCGACAGGACCGCTTCCAGGTGCTCCTTGAGGAGGAGGAACGCGGCGGACTCGACGGGGCTGGTGGCGTCGCCGTCCTCGATGAGGTCGCCGAGGGCGACGTCGTCCTCCTCGCCGACGGGCGCGTGCAGGGACACCGGCTCCTGAGCGAGGCGCAGCACTTCGCTGACGCGCTCCGGGGGCAGGTCGAGTTGGGCGGCGACCTCTTCCGGTGTCGGCTCGTAGCCCCGTTCCTGGAGCATGCGGCGCTGGACGCGGACGACCCGGTTGATGAGCTCCACGACATGAACGGGAACGCGTATCGTGCGGGCCTGGTCGGCCAGGGCGCGGGACATGGCCTGGCGGATCCACCAGGTGGCGTAGGTGGAGAACTTGTAGCCGCGGGCGTAGTCGAACTTCTCGACGGCCCGGATGAGTCCGAGGTTGCCCTCCTGGACGAGGTCGAGCATGGTCAGGCCGCGCCCGACGTAGCGCTTGGCGACGGAGACGACCAGGCGCAGGTTGGCCTCGATGAGGCGGCGCTTGGCCATCCGGCCCATGACGACGAGCCGGTCGAGGTCCAGTGCCAGCTGGCTGTCCAGGTCGGGGGCCAGCCGCAGCTTCTCCTCGGCGAACAGGCCGGCCTCGACGCGGCGGGCGAGTTCGACCTCCTCGGCGGCGGTCAGCAGGGGGATGCGGCCGATCTCCCGCAGGTACTGGCGGAACAGGTCGGAGGAGGGGCCGCCGGTGTCGGGGCGGGCTCGCGGCGGTTCGACGGGCTCGGGAGCCTCGGTCGTCTCGACGGCTTCGGCGGGCGGCTCCTCCGGTTCCGTCTCGGGGCGGAGCACGACGCGGCCTTGCGCCGGGACCGCGGGGAGGACGTCGTCCTCCCCGTCAGGTGCGGCGCCGTCAGCGCCGATGGCGCCGCTGACGTCGGTCTGGGTGAGGGTCTGGGTCTGCACGGGGGCGACCTCCAGGATGATCGCTGCCAAGGCGGGCGGCAGCGGTACTTCGGGGGCGGAGTCGGCGGCCTCGCCGCTGTCCGTCCCGTACGCGATGAGCGGAACCGCGGGGGTCTGGGACCCGTCGGGGACGGATCGGCCGCGCTCCGAGGACTCAGGCACCGGAACCCAGTGTGGGGTAAGACACATCGTCGCCACGAGGGGCGTGCGATGACTTTTTGCTTCCGGTCCGTGACCGCGCGGTGACCTCAGAGCGCGGCGGCGCCGTGTTCCCGGAGGGCCTGGTCGTACTGCTGGAGGACCCAGAGCTCGTTCTGCACGGCGGCCAGCTGGGCGGGGTCGCCGTGGGTGCCGAGGCGGGTGAGCTGGCCGGTGATGTCGCGGATGCGGCGTTCGACGGCGCGGCGGCGGACGGTGACCAACTGGGCGCCCGCGTAGGTCTCGTCGACGCCCTTCACGCCCTTGTGCAGCAGGATCGCCTCGACGGCCAGTTCCGTCACCATCGCGCGGACCGTGTCGTCCGGGGCGGCCTCGCGGACCTTCACCAGGTAGTCCTGGGGGTCCGCGACGCCCAGTTCGGCGCCGCCGGCGTCCAGGATGGCCTGGCGTACGGCGGCGTAGGGCGGGGCGGTGAACTCGTCGACGCCGTACGCGTCGAAGGCCGGTGAGACCAACTCGGGGCGCTGGAGGGCGAGTTTGAGGAGTTCGCGTTCGGTGGCGTAGACGGGGTTGCGGAGGTTGAGGGCCGGGCCGCGGGGGCCTGCGGACGGCTGGGTTGCGGCGTACTGCTGGGATCCGTGCTGGTGCCGGTCCGGGGCGGGGCCCTTGCCGCCTCGGTCGCGGGCCCAGCGGGCCAGCTGGGCCACGCGTTTGACCACGAACTGGGTGTCGAGGATGCCGAGCATGCCGGCGAGCTGGACGGCGACCTCGTGCTGGGCGCCGCTGTTCTTGATGCGGGCGACGATCGGGGCGGCCTCGTCCAGGGCGGCGGCGCGGCCGGCCGGGGTGTCGAGGTCGTAGCGGCTCACGATCTGGCGCAGGGCGAACTCGAAGAGCGGGGTGCGGGGTTCGACCAGGTCCGCCACCGCCTCGTCGCCCTTGGCGAGGCGCAGGTCGCAGGGGTCCATGCCGTCGGGGGCGATGGCGATGTACGTCTCGGCGGCGAACTTCTGGTCGTCCTCGAAGGCGCGCAGGGCGGCCTTCTGGCCGGCCGCGTCGCCGTCGAAGGTGAAGATGACGCGGGCCGAGCCGTTGTCCATCAGCAGCCGGCGGAGGATCTTGATGTGGTCGCCGCCGAAGGCCGTGCCGCAGGTGGCGATGGCGGTCGTCACCCCGGCCAGGTGGCAGGCCATGACGTCCGTGTAGCCCTCGACGACCACCGCGCGGCTCGTCTTCGCGATCTCCTTCTTCGCCAGGTCGATGCCGTAGAGGACCTGGGACTTGCGGTAGATCGGCGTGTCGGGCGTGTTGAGGTACTTGGGGCCGTTGTCCGCCTCGTAGAGCTTGCGGGCGCCGAAGCCGACGACCTCGCCGCCGATGTCGCGGATGGGCCACATCAGCCGGCCGCGGAAGCGGTCGATGGGGCCGCGGCGGCCCTCCTGGGCGAGGCCGGAGAGCAGGATCTCCTTGTCGGTGAAACCCTTGCCGCGCAGATAGCGCGTGAGGTGGTCCCAGCCCTGGGGGCTGTAGCCGACGCCGAAGTGGACGGCGGCGGCCTGGTCGAAACCGCGCTCGGCGAGGAAGACCCGGCCGGTGTCGGCCTCGGGGGACGTCGCGAGCTGTTCCGCGTACCACTCGGCCGCGATCTTGTGGGCCTCGACCAGGCGGATCCGTTCGCCGCGCTGGTGGGAGGGGTTGTACCCGCCCTCCTCGTAGCGCAGGGTGATGCCCGCCTGGCCGGCCAGGCGCTCGACCGCCTCCGAGAAGGAGAGGTGGTCGATCTTCATCACGAACGTGATGGTGTCGCCGCCCTCCTGGCAGCCGAAGCAGTGGAAGAGTCCCTTGCTCGGGCTGACCTGGAAGGACGGTGACTTCTCGTCGTGGAACGGGCACAGTCCCTTGAGGTTGCCGCCGCCCGCGTTGCGCAGCTGGAGGTACTCGGACACCACGGCGTCGATCGGGACCGCGTCCCGTACCGCCTTCACGTCCTCGTCGTTGATCCGTCCAGCCACGCAGCGATTCTACGGGGGCGCGGTGACAGTCCTGACGGCTACGAGGCGAGGCTGTCCAGCGGTGCGTGCGGGTCGGCCAGCGCCTCCGTGTCCACCCGGGCCCTGGAGCGGATCAGCTGCTGGATCTTGTCTGTGACATCCCACACGTTCACGTTCATCCCGGCCAGCACCCTGCCCTCCTTCACCCAGAAGGCGATGAACTCGCGCCGGCTCGCATCGCCCCGGATCACCACCTGGTCGTAGGTCCCCGGCGGCGCCCAGCCGGAGTACTCCATGCCGAGGTCGTACTGGTCGGAGAAGAAGTAGGGCACGCGGTCGTACGTCACGTCCCGGCCGAGCATGCAGCGGGCGGCCGCCGGTCCGCCGTTCAGCGCGTTGGCCCAGTGCTCCACCCGCATGCCGGTCTCGAAGAGGGGGTGGGGGAAGGAGGCCACGTCGCCGGCCGCGTAGATGTCGGGGTCGGAGGTGCGCAGCCGCTCGTCGACCACGACGCCGCCGCCGCGCGCCCGCTCGGCGATCTCCAGCCCGGCCGCCTCCGCGAGAGCGACCCGCGGGGCCGCGCCGATCGCGGCCAGGACGTCGTGCGCCGGGTGTTCCTCGCCGTCGTCCGTGCGGGCCGCGAGGACCATGCCGTCCTGGCCGACGATCTCGGTGAGCCGGCTGCCGAAGTGGAAGCGGACGCCGTGGTCGCGGTGCAGGTCGGCGAAGAGCTGGCCGAGCTCGGGGCCGAGGACGTGGTGCAGCGGGGTCGGCCCGCTGTGGACCACGGTGACCTCCGCGCCGTACTCGCGGGCCGCCGCCGCGACCTCCAGGCCGATCCAGCCGGCGCCCGCGATCACGAGGTGCCCGTTGTCCCGCCCGAGGTTGGTCAGGACGTGCTTGAGCCGCTCGGCGTGGGCGAGCCGGCGCAGGTGGTGGACGCCGGCCAGGTCCGTGCCCGGGATGTCCAGGCGGCGGGGCTCGGCGCCGGTCGCCAGGAGCAGCTTGTCGTAACGGACGACCGTGCCGTCCTCGCCGAAGCGGACCGTCCTGGCCGCTCGGTCGATCGCGTCGACGGTCTGGCCGAGATGCAGCTCGATGTCGTTCGCCGCGTACCAGGCGGGCTCGTGCACGAAGACGCTGTCGCGTTCCTCCTTGCCCAGGAGGTAGCCCTTGGACAGCGGCGGACGCTCGTAGGGGTGGTCGCGTTCGTCGCAGATCAGTATCACCCGGCCGGTGAAGCCCTCCGCCCGGAGCGTCTCGGCCGCCTTGGCGCCGGCGAGTCCGCCTCCGACGATGACGAATGTCTGATCCGCGTCGACCACTTGGTGCCTCCTCGTAAGGGTGTCGCCACTTGCGAGCGTCCCGCACGGAGCGTGATGCGGGAAGAGGGAGTGACCCGATCAGGCCACGGAGGGTCACGATCGGGCGTGCCGTGTTCCCTTGTTTCCCGGGTGTCGTCCCCTGTTTCCCAGGGGTGTTCCCACCAGTCTCATGCGTGCCCTGTCAGACGGGCGTGAAGCGAGCGGGCGGAGGTGTCGGTGAGGGAGGCGATCTGGTCGACGATCACCCGTTTGCGGGCCCGGTCGTCCGGTGCCCGGTCGAACAGGGCGCGGAACTGCGGGTCCAGGCCGTCCGGGGCGCGGGCGGTGAGCGCCTCGGCGAGTTCGGCGACGACGACGCGCTGGTCGGCGCGCAGGCGTTCCTGCTCGGCGCGCTGCATGACGTAGAGGTCGGCGACGGCCTTGAGGACGGCGCACTCCAGACCGGCCTCGCGCGGCACGACCAGTTCCGCGGCGTACCGGGTGAGCCGTCCGGCGCCGTACGCGGTGCGGGTCGCGGTCTCGGCGGCCAGGCAGAAGCGGCCGATGAGCTGGCTGGTGGCGTCCTTCAGACGGGCCTGGGCGACGGCGGTGCCGTCGTAGCCGTGCGGCCACCACTCCTGGGCGAGCAGCCGGTCCAGGGCCTCGGCGAGTTCGGCGGGGTCGGTGTCCGCCGGTACGTAGCGGTCCCTGGCGACCTGGAAGACGTCCTGCCGTTCGGGCTCGGCGTGCAGGCAGTTCGGGTCGATGTGGCCGGCGTGCAGGCCGTCCTCCACGTCGTGCACCGAGTAGGCCACGTCGTCGGACCAGTCCATGACCTGCGCCTCGAAGCAGGTGCGGGTGCCGGGGGCGTCCTTGCGGACCCAGTCGAAGACCGGGCGGTCGTCGTCGTAGACACCGAACTTGCGGGACTCCGGGTCGGTGGGGTGGGCGCCGCGGGGCCAGGGGTACTTGGTGGCGGCGTCGAGGGCGGCGCGGGTGAGGTTGAGGCCGACGGAGCCTTCGGGGGTGAACCGTTTGGGCTCGATGCGGGTGAGGAGTCTGAGGGACTGGGCGTTGCCCTCGAAGCCGCCGCAGTCCGCCGCGAACTCGTTGAGGGCCGCCTCGCCGTTGTGGCCGAAGGGCGGGTGGCCGAGGTCGTGGGAGAGGCAGGCGGCTTCCACGAGGTCCGGGTCACAGCCGAGGGCCGCGCCCAGTTCGCGGCCGACCTGGGCGCATTCGAGGGAGTGGGTGAGGCGGGTGCGGGGGCTGGCGTCCCAGGCCGGGCCCATGGTGCCGGGCGTCACCACTTGGGTTTTGCCGGCGAGTCTTCTCAGGGCGGCGCTGTGCAGGACTCGGGCACGGTCGCGTTGGAAGGCGGTGCGGCCGGGGCGTTTGTCTGGTTCCGGGGCCCAGCGGTCGGCTGACGCCGGGTCGTAGGCCGGGGGGTGTTGTGAGGTGCCTGCCATGTGTCGACAGTACGGGCATGGGTGTGCTGCTGTGTGCCTGAGCGTTTGCCGGGTTCGGGTGTGTGGCGGGTGCGGGTTGAGTGTGGCTGGTCGCGCAGTTCCCCGCGCCCCTTGGGTACCTGCACCGACCCGCGTTCTAAGCCGATGCCAATTCGGGCACAGCCGATGAAGCCGCCGCCAGCGTCTCGTCGTAGCGGTGGAGGAGGAGGTGGGCCATGGACGGGTGCGTGCCGAGGGGGGCCGCCGCTATCCAGGGGGCCGACTGGGCGCACTCCGTGGCGAAGCGGCCGGGGGCCGTGAAGTAGGAGGCCAGGGCTATGTGGCGGCGGCCCCTGGCGAGGAGGGTGCGGACGGCCGTTTCCACCGTGGGGGTCGCCGCGGAGGCGTAGGCCGGGAGGACGGGGACGCCCAGGCGGACCGCGAGGAGGTGGGCCGTGCGGGTGGTGTCCGTCTTGGCGTCCGGGTCGCGGGAGCCGGCCGCGGCGAGCACCACCGCGCTGCTGCTGCGGGGCGTGCCGCCCCAGCCCGCCTCCTCCAGGCGGGACTGGAGGGCGTCCACCAGCAGGGGGTGCGGGCCGAGGGGGGCCGCCAGGTGGGTGCGGGCCCTGGAGGCCGCGGCCATCTCGGGGATGTCCTGCTTGACGTGGTAGCCGCGGCTGAGGAGGAGGGGGACGAGGACCGCCTCCGTGTCGCCCAGGGCGGCGAGCGTGTCGGGGAGCAGGGGGGCGTTCAGTTCGATGTGCCCGAGGTGCACCGGCACGTCGGGGCGCTGCGCGCGGACGCGGTCCAGGAGCGCGCGTACGGTGCTCAGCGCGCGGGGGTCGCGGCTGCCGTGCGCCACGACCACGAGGGCGGGCGGGGCCGGGCGGCGCGTGGCGGGCTGCGGGACGAGGCTGAGCTGGCTGGGCATGGCATCGATGGTCGCCGCCGCACGTTGCCTTCCCGTTGCGTGGGCGTCACGGGTGTTTTCCGGCGGTTCACGATGCGGGACGGGTGGAGTGTGAGGCGGCTTGACCTGGCGGTTCCGTGTAACGGGTGAAGCTGGTCACGCACCGGCGGATGAACCGGGCGGTCCGTGTGGACGTCCCTGACTGTCGAGGGGCCGACCTGGGGAGGGACCGTCCGATGCGTCCTGTGACGTTCCGCAGACCGCGGCTGCCGCGTACCCGGCGGGGGCAGCGGCGGCTGGTGCAGGCGGTGATGGCCGGGTGTGTGCTCGCGCTGCTGCCGGCGACCTGGATGTACGTGGCCGCGGGTGACCGGCTGCGGACGGCGGCGGACGTGCCGCGGACCGATGTGGCCGTGGTGTTCGGTGCCGGGCTGTGGGACGGGGAGCCGTCGCCGTACCTCGCGCACCGGCTGGACGCGGCGGCCTCGCTGTACCGCGCGGGGCGGGTGAAGGTGGTGCTCGTCACCGGGGACAACAGCCGCGAGGACTACGACGAGCCGGACGCGATGCGGGTGTACCTGACGCGGCACGGGGTGCCCGACGGGCGGATCGTCAGCGACTACGCGGGGTTCGACACCTGGGACTCGTGTGTGCGCGCGAAGAAGATCTTCGGCGTGGACGAGGCCGTGCTGATCAGCCAGGGCTTCCACATCCGGCGGGCGGTGGCGCTGTGTCAGGCGGCGGGCGTCGAGTCGTACGGGGTGGGCGTGGACGCCGTGCACGACGCGACCTGGTACTACGGGGGCGCCCGGGAGATCCTCGCCGCCGGGAAGGCGGCTCTGGACGCGGTGTTGCGTCCGGATCCCCGGTTCCTCGGGCCCCGGGAGCCGGGCGTGGAACGGGCGTTGGCCACGGCCGAGTAGCGGATTGCCGCCGTCGGCGGGGGGGCGGGAGCGCGGCCCGTGCGCTCCCGCCCGTGGCTCGCCTGTGGCCGATCAGCGTGCGTGGAAGCGCGGGGGGCGCTTCTCCAGGAACGCCGTCATTCCCTCCTTCTGGTCCTCGGTGGCGAACAGGGCGTGGAACACCCGCCGTTCGTAGCGCAGGCCGTCCCGCAGGCCCGTCTCCAGGGCCCGGTCGACGCACTCGCGGGCCGCCCTGACCGCCATACGGCCGTACGAGGCGATGGCCGCCGCCGCTTCCAGGGCCTCGGCGACGACCCGGTCGTCGGGGACCACGCGGGAGACCAAGCCGCAGCGCTCGGCCTCCCGGGCGTCCATCGTGCGGCCGGTGAGGATCAGGTCCATCGCCTTGGCGCGGCCGGCCAGACGGGTCAGCCGCTGGGTGCCGCCGATGCCGGGGATCACGCCCAGTTTGATCTCCGGCTGGCCGAACAGGGCCGACTCGCCCGCGACGACCAGGTCGCACATCATGGCCAGCTCGCAGCCGCCGCCGAGCGCGTAGCCGGACACGGCGGCGATCTTCGGGGTGCGCAGGTCCGCGAAGTCCTCCCAGGCCGCGAAGTAGTCCTCGGACATCATGTCGACGGCCGATCTGCCCGCCATCTCCCTGATGTCCGCTCCGGCCGCGAAGACCTTCTCCGAGCCCGTGACGACGAAGCAGCCGACATCGGGGTCGTCGTCCAACGGGCCGAGGAGGCCGAGGAGTTCGGCGAGCAGTTCGGAGCTGAGCGCGTTGAGGGCGTGCGGGCGGTGCAGGCGGACGGTCACGACACGGCCGTCCCGTTCGGCTTTCAGGTGGTTCATCTTTCCTCCCTGGACGGTGGTCACGAGTCCCAGATCGCGCCGTACGCCGGTATGCCGCGCCGTTCCAGGCCGTGCACCACCTGCCAGGTCAGCCGCTTGTTGGAGATGCAGATGACGGCCTCCGCGCCGAAGTCCTGGTACGCGGCGTGGGCGAGCCGCACCATGTCGGGCTTGCCGTGCCGGGAGGTGTCCCAGACCAGGGCGTGCGGCTGGACGGCGAGGATCTCGTCGACGAGGGCGTCGCCGTAGGTGGCGCGGGGGTCGCGGGTCGCCCAGACCAGGCGCGAGGGGACCTCGGCGGCGAGCAGATGGGGCAGGCAGGGGCCGATGCCGCTGCCGGTCGCGACGTAGACGACCTTTGTGAAAAGGACCTCGATGTTGGCGACTCCGGCCGTGGTGATGCCCTTGACCCACACGCGCGACGGCAGGTCGTCGATGAAGGAGCCGGTCCAGTCACCGGCGCGGGAGATGGTGAGCCGGAAGCCGGAGCGGCCGGGGGCGGGGACGTTGGCGAAGGAGTGCCACTCGGTCAGCGGGCTGCGGCTGATCGTAGTCGAGGAGCCGGCGAAGGGGGTCTCGCCGTAGTCGAAGTGAGCCAGGGTCACGTGCGGGGACGGGCGTTCGGTGCGGACGTGCACCTTGCGCAGTCGCAGCCAGGGCAGGGCCACGCTGAACGTGACGACGGCTAGGACCGCGAGCGGCACCGGTCCCTGGCCGGACAGCAGGGTGTGGGTCCACAGGAGTGCGAGGGCGCTCCAGCCGCCGAAGCGGTGGATCTTCTCGAAGTGGTCGTGCCGGCGGGAGCGGAAGGGTGGCAGGGCGGTGGCGGTGATCAGGGCGAGGAGGGCCACCAGGGTCCAGCTCACCGTGATCAGCGGCAGGTCCGTTCCGGCGCGGGTCACCGCGACCGTCAGGGCCAGGAACCAGGCTGTCGCGGCCAGCGCCCCGCCCACGTGCAGCCCGCCGAAGTGATACACCTTCCCGAGCGTCCAGCGGATCTTCAGCGGCCAGTGCGCCGGAGCCGAAGTCGCCAGCCTGAACAGGAGGTTGATGACGTACTGCTGGCGTACCAGGACGGCGAGGGCGAGGTTGGCGAGGGCGGCGTGCCCGAGGGTGGGCCTGGCCGGTGGCCCGGCGGCCCACAGGTACGCCGCGTTGGCCAGGAGGACCAGGGCCGCGAGGCGGTTGTAGTGCATCAGGCGGGGGTGCTTGAGAAGGCGGCGGGGGGCCGGCAGGAGCGGTGGGAGCTCGCCCGCGTCCTGGCGGGCCCGGGCCGGGGACGTGGTCATCGGGCCACCGCCAGGCGGTGTTCCAGCATGCCCAGCAGGGCCTGTTTGTCGACTTTGCCGCGGTCGGTCTCGGGGAGGAACGCGAGGGGCAGGATCTGCTCGGGGACGCAGTAGTAGGGCAGGGCGTCCGCGACGGCGCGGCGGGCCGTGCCGGGGTCGACGTCGGCGGGGCAGACGAAGGACACCAGGGTGCGGGCGTCGCGTTTCAGGGTGACGGCGCGGGTGCAGCCGGCGGCCGTCTCCAGGACGGAGGAGACGGAGTCCAGCTCGACGCGGAAGCCGCGCACCTTGACCTGGTCGTCGGTGCGGCCGAGGTGCTCCAGTTCGCCGCCGGGCGTCCAGCGGCCGAGGTCCCGGGTGCGGAACATGCGCCGGCCGCCGCCGAGGAACGGGTCGGGGGCGTAACGCTCGGCGTTGAGGGCGTCGTCACCGAGGTAGCCCGCGGAGACGCAGTCGCCGCCCGCCCACATCTCGCCGGGCTCGCCGATGGGCAGCGGGCGCCGGTCGGCGTCGAGGACGTAGACCGTGTTGTTGGGGGTGGGGCGGCCGATGGTGAGCAGCGGGGCGGCCGGGTCGTGGCGGCTCATGGTGTTGACGATCGTGGTCTCCGTCGGGCCGCAGCAGTTGTGGAAGACGGCCCGCCGGGCCCAGCGGTCGGCCAGCGGGCGCGGGCAGGGCTCCCCCGCGACGGCGACGGTGCGCACGCGCGGGCAGGCGGCGGGGTCGAGGCCGGAGAGCACGGTCGGGGTGGCGATCAGCACGTCGGAGGTGCGGGCCGCGGCGGCGATGTCCTTGCCGCGGATGACGAGGGTGCCGCCGTGGGCGAGGCAGCCCAGGATCTCCCAGGCCGCCATGTCGAAGGCGATGTTGAGGAGCTGGGCGACCCGGTCGCCGGGGCGGATGCCGAGGCCGCCCGGTTCGGTGAGCAGGATGTTGGCGACGTTGCGGTGGGTGACCTTCACGCCGTTGGGGCGGCCGGTGGTGCCGGAGGTGAACAGCACGTAAGCGCCGTCGTCGCCGGTGACGCGCGGGCGCGGGGCCGGGGCGTACGGCTGCGGCTCGTCGAGCGCGAGGAGACGGTGGCCGTCCGGCAGCGGCACGCGGTGGGCGTGTTCGGCGGTGGTGAGGACGACCCGGGTCCGGGCGGTGCGGATGACGTGGGTGAGCTGGGCCGGGGGCGCGAGGCCGATGTCCTGCGGGACGTAGGCGGCGCCGGCCTTCAGGATGCCGAGGAGGCCGACGAGCATGGGGATCGAGCGGCGGACGAACAGGCCGACGTGGTCGCCGGGGCGTACGCCCTCGCGGGGGAGGCGGGCGGCGAGGGCACCGGCGTACCGGTCGAGCTCGCCGTAGGTGAGGTGCGCGCCCTGGTGTTCGGCGGCCACGGCGTGCGGGGTGGCGGCGGCGTGCCGGGCGACGGCGTGGTGCAGGAGCGGGTCTGGGACGGGGACGGTGGGGCCCCGGCCGAACTGGCGGAACAGGTGCCGGTCATGGGGGGTCAGATGGCGCAGAGGCATGGTCGGGTGGCCTCCTGGCTGTGTTCGAGGGTCGGATGGCCACACGCGGCGGGGCCGCGGGTGGATGCAGCCGTGAGCGGCGGGCATGCCCGGGTGTCGAACGCCGTGCGGAGTCGTGCGAGCGCTGCGCGTAGCGAGAGCGTAGTGCCGCTGCTTCAACTCTCAACGAGGTCGGACCAGCCAAGAAAGGAGAGCAATGAGCCACATGTGACGTTTTTCGTCACATAGGCAACGTCCGTGCCGGTCGGCGGCGACCTGAAGGCGGACAGGCGTGTGCCTCACGCCGGCGGGGTGGTGGCGGGGAGGTTGCCGTCCCTGCCGCGTAACAGGGAACCGTCCCGGGCGTAACACGGCCGAAGCAGGCTGAACGGTATGCAGACCACCGCCACGCCCACGCACTGCCCGTACTGCGCCCTGCAGTGCGGAATGAACCTGACGCCCGCGCCCGACGGGACCGTCGAGGTGAGCGAGCGTACGGACTTCCCGGTGAACCGGGGCGCGCTGTGCGGCAAGGGCCGGACGGCTCCGGCGGTGCTGGCCTCGAACGTGCGCCTCACCTCGCCGTTGGTGCGCGAGGGGGGCACCCTGGTGCCGGCCTCCTGGGACGAGGCGCTGGACCGGATCGCCGAGGGACTGCGCCGCACGCGCGCCGAGTACGGGCCGGACGGGGTCGGGGTGTTCGGCGGGGGCGGTCTGACGAACGAGAAGGCGTACACGCTCGGCAAGTTCGCCCGGGTCGTGCTCGGCACGTCCCAGATCGACTACAACGGCCGTTTCTGCATGTCGTCGGCCGCGGCGGCCGGGATCAAGGCGTTCGGTCTCGACCGGGGCCTGCCGTTCCCGCTGGAGGACATCCCGAAGACCGGCTGCGTGATCCTGGTCGGCTCGAACCTCGCGGAGACCATGCCGCCGTCGCTGCGTTTCTTCAACGAGCTGAGGGAGAACGGCGGCACGCTGATCGTCATCGACCCGCGCCGCACGAAGACCGCCGAGCAGGCGGACCTGCACCTGGCGCCCCGCCCGGGCACGGACCTGGCGCTCGCCCTGGGCCTGCTGCACCTGGTGATCGCCGAGGGCCGGGTGGACGAGGAGTACGTCCGGGAGCGGACCACGGGCTGGGAGGACGCCCGGGCCGCCGCGATGGCGCACTGGCCGGAGTACGTGGAGCGGATCACGGGGGTGTCCGTTCCCGAACTGCGGGAGACCGTACGGATGTTCTGCGAGCCCGAGTCGGCGATGGTGCTCACGGCACGCGGGCCCGAGCAGCAGTCCAAGGGCACCGACACGGTGGGCGCGTGGATCAACCTGTGCCTGGCGACCGGCCGGGCGGGCCGCCCGCTGTCCGGGTACGGCTGTCTGACCGGGCAGGGCAACGGGCAGGGCGGCCGCGAACACGGGCAGAAGGCCGACCAGTTGCCGGGCTACCGCAAGCTCGACGACCCGGCGGCGCGGCGGCATGTCGCCGAGGTGTGGGGCGTGGACCCCGACTCGCTGCCGGGGCCGGGTCGCAGTGCCTACGAACTGCTGGACGCGCTGGGCACCGACATCAAGTCCCTGCTGCTGATGGCGTCCAACCCGGTGGTGTCGGCGCCGCGCGCCGCGCACATCGAGGAGCGCATCAAGTCCCTGGACTTCCTGGCCGTGTGCGACGTGGTCCTGTCGGAGACGGCGGCCCTCGCGGACGTGGTCCTTCCGGTCACCCAGTGGGCCGAGGAAACGGGCACGACCACCAACCTGGAGGGCAGGGTCCTGCTCCGCCGCCGGGCCATCACCCCGCCCGACGGTGTCCGCAGCGACCTGGAGGTCATGCACGAACTGGCCGCCCGCCTGGGCGTGGAGAAGGGCTTCCCGACCGACCCGGAGGAGATCTTCGAGGAACTCCGCCGGGCGAGCGCGGGCGGCCCCGCGGACTACTCGGGGATCACGTACCGCAGGATCGTGGAGGAGAACGGGGTGTTCTGGCCGTGCCCGGCGGCGGAGCCCGAGGGCCTGACGGGGGCCGAGGACGGGGCGGGTGGCCTCGCCGCGCAACGGGGCGCGGCGGGCCGCCCGGCCTCCGCAAAGACGGAGGAAACGGCGGGCGTTGCCCACCCCGGCACCCCGCGCCTCTTCCTCGACCGTTTCGCCACGCCCGACGGACGCGCCCGCTTCGTCCCCGTCTCGCACCGGGCCATCGCCGAGGAACCGGACGACGAGTACCCCGTGCTGCTGACCACGGGGCGGGTCGTGGCGCAGTACCAGTCCGGGGCGCAGACCCGGCGTGTGGCGGAGCTGAACGCCGCCGCGCCCGGGCCGTTCGTGGAGCTGCATCCGCGGCTGGCGGCCCGGCTCGGGGCGGCCGAGGGCGATCCCGTGGCCGTCGTGTCCCGGCGGGGCCGGGCCGTGGCGCCCGCCCGGATCACCAGCACGATCCGCCCCGACACCGTCTTCATGCCGTTCCACTGGCCGGGCGAGGGCCGCGCCAACTCCCTCACCAACCCCGCGCTCGACCCGACCTCCCGGATGCCGGAGTTCAAGGCGTGCGCGGTACGGCTGGAGGCGGTGCGGCCCTGAGCTCCGTACCGGCTCGGCTCACTTCACGTTGACCGCGCTCCAAGCTGCCGCCACGGCCTTCTGCTCCGTGCTGCCGCTGCCGTAGAGGTCCTTCGCCGCGCTCAGGGTCGCCGTGCGGGCGCCCGCGTAGTCCGTCGAGGACGTCATGTAGACCGTCAGGGCGCGGTACCAGATCTTGCCCAGCTTGGCCCGGCCGATGCCCTTCACCGTGGAATCGTCGCAGGTCGGGGAGGTGTGGGCGACGCCGTTGATCGTCTTCACGCCGCTGCCCTCGGCGAGCAGGTACGCGAAGTGGTTGCCGACGCCCGAGGAGTAGTGCACGTCGAGGTCGCCCAGGTCCTTGCTCCAGCAGTCGGCGGACTTCCCGTCCTTCGACGGCTCGTCCATGCGGCGCAGGGCCTCCCGGCCGAGCCCGGAGCGGACGACCTTCTCGCCGATCAGCCAGTCACCCCGGTCCTCGGCGTTGTCCGCGTAGAACTCCACCAGCGTGCCGAAGATGTCCGACGTGGCCTCGTTCAGGCCGCCGGACTCGCCCGAGTACGTCAGCGCCGCCGTCTTCGACGTCACGCCGTGGGACATCTCGTGCCCCGCCACGTCCAGCGACACCAGCGGTCCGAGCTGCTTGCCGTCGCCGTCGCCGTACGTCATGCAGAAGCAGTTGTCGTCCCAGAAGGCGTTGTTGTAGTCCTTGCCGTAGTGGACGCGGTTGTACGAGCCCTTGCCGTCGCCGGCGATGCCGTTGCGGCCGTGCAGGTTCTTGAAGTAGTTCCAGGTGACGTCCGTGCCGTACTGGGCGTCCACCGCGACCGTCGCGCGGTCGGAGGTCGCGCCCGTGGCCCAGTGGTTGTCGGCGTCCGAGAAGACCGTCGCGGGCGCGCGGGTCAGGCAGATCGTCAGCAGGCACTGGTCCGTCTTGTTCGCCGCGTCGCCCGTGTACGTGCCGCCGCGCGTGGCGTCCTTCAACTGGTACGACGAGCCGGACTGCGTCGTCTCCAGCGGAACCGTGCCGCCGTAGAGGGACTTGCCGTCGCCGGACGCCGACTCCAGGGTGTCCCAGGCGTCGATCCGGTCGCCGGTCGTCGCGTCGGTCAGCACCGTGCGCCCGACCGGGTTGCCGAGCCCGTCGTGCGCCACCGCGTCGGTCTGCCAGGCCAGCTTCGGGGCGCCGTGCAGGGCGTCGACGACCAGCCGCGGCTTGGCGGTCAGCTTCTTCAGGGTCTCGCCGAGGTGCGCGGCGCGCAGCAGGCTCGCGGCGAGGTCGGCGGCCTTCGGGGCGGTCACCTTCGGGGTGACGCTCTCGAGGGAGAGCGCGGACTTCGTCGCCCTGCTCGTGCCGCGGTAGGTGCCGTCCGGGTTCAGATGGAGAACGAAGTCACCGCCCAGGACAGGGAGTCGGTGGTACGTGCGGTCGTAGCGGACGTGCCGGGTGCCGTCCTCGTCGACGACCACGTCCCGGACCTTGGTCTTCTGGGCCGAGGTGAGACCCAGGTCCGCGGCCCGGTCGGCGAGGACCGTCTCGGCGCTGTCGATCGCGTCGGACCGGGTCGGGCGTTCCTCCGCCAGGGCGGTCGGCGAGAGCGCGGCGGCCAGCAGGACGGCGGTGCCGGTGGCGGCACCACCCGCGAGGGCGAGACGGGAACCCCGGACGTGACGTATCCGACTCATCGGTCTCCTCATACGGGCGCACCCGGTCGCGTGGGGTCGACCGGGGGCGGCGTTGATGTTGACCGCGAGTTAAGGCGGCCCAGACATGTCATGTCCATAGGCCCGCTGTGGAGGTGTGTGAGGGTGGAGAATCGTTCCTGTGACCCTGCCTTTCTTCGTCTACGGCACCCTCCGTCCCGGTGAGGTCAACCACGACCTCTTCCTGCGCGGCCGCACCCGCTCCGAGGTGCCGGGGCGCCTGTTCGACGCGGTGCTGTACGCGGGGCCGGGCTATCCCTACGCGGTCGAGGAGCCGGGCGGCGGGGTCGTGCGCGGCGAGCTGGTCACCGCGCACCCGGAGACGTACGCGGAGCTGCTCGCCGAGCTGGACCGGCTGGAGGACTACGTGCCGGGCGACCCGCGGAGCCTGTACGAACGCGTCGAGCGGAAGGTCGTGCGCGACGCGGACGGGGCGGCCGTCCGGGCCTGGGTGTACGTGGCCGCGCCCGCCGTCGCCGCACGGCTGCGGACTCGCGGGAGGCCGGTCGCGGGCGGGGACTGGCGGGCGCGGGGGTGACAGGGGCCGGGCGGGGGGGGAGGCGGGGCTCAGCCCGCGTACGGTGTCTTCGCCCTCGCCTCGCGCAACGCCCGGCCCCACCACACCAGTTGGTCCAGCATGGTCTTGGCCGCCGCGTCCGGGCCGGACGGGTCGCGCAGGGTGCCCGCGTCGTCGAAGGACGCACCGGCGTTGTGGAAGGAGACGGTGTCGCGGATCGTCACGGCGTGCAGCTCGGCGAAGACCTGCCGGAGGTGCTCGACGGCGCGCAGGCCTCCGGACAGTCCGCCGTAGGAGACGAGGGCGACGGGCTTGGCCCGCCACTCGCCGAAGTGCCAGTCGACGAGGTTCTTCAGGCCAGCCGGGAAGGAGTGGTTGTACTCGGGGGTGAGGACCACGAAGGCGTCCGCGCCCGCCAGTTTCGGGGTGACGCCGGACAGCGCGGCGGTCGCCTCGGGGGTCGGTTCGAAGGACGTCGGCAGGTCGATGCCGGCGACGTCCACGACCTCGGCGACCAGGTCGTCCCGGTCCCGGAGGCGGTCGAGGAGCCAGCCGGCGACGACCGGGCCGAAGCGGCCGTGGCGGTTGCTGCCGACGACCAGGGTCACCCTGAGGGGCTCGGTCGCGGACTGGGCAGGGCTGGATGCGTCTGTAACGGCTGTGTTCATGCCGCACAGCCTCATACCTCAACCATTCTTGAGGTCAAGCCCCGCCTCTGCGACGCCCGGGTCACCCGTTCACACGCCCGTCCGGCTCTTTTCCGCGATCCGTCCGCCGATCGCCTGTGACCTGCCCAAACGACCGTGAAGACCCGCCTGTCCGCCTCGCCCTGACACCCATTCACCCCAATTCTGACGCCCCCTCAGAGAGCGCGGTCGCCCCGCTGCCCGTTACCTCGGAAGGGCAGGTGCACGACCGACCGAACCGCTCGAAGGAACACCGATGCGACGTACCGCCCGGCCGCTGACCGGCACCGCGCTCGCCGTCGCCGCCGCGGCTCTCGCCGCCGGCCCCGCGTACGGCGTGCCCGCCGGTGACGTGGAGGTGCACCCGTCCTCGGTCGTCCCGGGCGGACAGGTCACGGTGCTCACGGCGGCCTGCGGTGACGGCGGTTCGGCGACGGGTGACGCCGGCGCTGTCGGGGCCGGTTCCCTCGGCCTCGCGCCGGGCCCGCACGAGCAGGACGCGACCGGGCGGTTCAAGGTGCCGCCGAGCGCGCAGCCGGGGACGTACGAGATCACCGCGACGTGCACCGGGAGCGGCCGGCGGATCGCCGGTGACCTGGTGGTCACGCTGACCTCCGGACGTCCGGAGGTCCATCCCAGAGGGAGTGTGAAGACGGGGGTCGGCGGCGCCCTGGGCCCCGATCCCGCGCAGACCGCGGCCGGCGTGGCGGCCCTCGCCGTCGCCGCCGCGGGCGGTACCTGGCTCCTGCATCGCCGGGCGAGAGGCGACGGGATCTGACGGACACCCTCCGCTGTCCGTCGCCGGTACCGCACATCCCCTCCCCCTCCGGGTCCGACGCCCCTCGCGGCCCGGAGGGGGGTACGGGGCGCACCCCGGTCGGGAGGCGGGGTCGAAGGCCGGGGGCCGGGGCCGGAGGCCGAAGGTCGAAGGCCGGGGGCCGGGGCCGGAGGCCGAAGGTCGAAGGTCGAAGGCCGGGGGCCGGGGCCGGAGGTCGAAGGTCGAAGGCCGGGGGCCGGGGGCCGGGGCCGGAGGTCGAAGGTCGAAGGCCGGGGGCCGGGGCCGGAGGTCGGGGGCCCGGGGGCCGAAGGCCGCAGGCCGGGGGCCCGGGGCCGAAGGCCGCAGGTCGGAAGCAGGACGGCTGTCGGGAATCAGGAAAGGTCGGCCATGCGCAGGTTCCCCAGGTACGGCACCAGGTTCGGCAACCCGGCCGACGCCGCCATGGCGGCCGTCACGGTGTTCGCCCTGTGCTCCGGGACATGGCTGGTGCGCGACGGCGCCGAGACGCACGCCCCGCCGCAGCCCTCCGCCGCGCAGGCCCGTACCGGGCAGGACGGGCAGGACGGCCGAGCGGGACATGACGGCCGGGGGCGTGAGCGGCCGGGCGTGCCCGCGCTGCCGCCCTCGCCGCCCGACCGCATCCGCATCCCGGCGATCCGGGTGGACGCGCCCCTGACCGGTCTCGGCCTGACGAGGACCGGCAGTCTCGACGTACCGCCCGCCGAGCGGACGAACCTCGCCGGCTGGTACGAGGCCGGCACCACGCCCGGCGAGCGGGGCACCGCCATCGTCGCCGGGCACGTCGACAACGCCGACGGCCCCGCGGTCTTCTACGGCCTCGGCGCCCTGGCCAAGGGCGCCACGATCGAGGTGGACCGGCGGGACGGCGGCGTCGCGGTGTTCACCGTGGACGCCGTCGAGGCGTACGCGGCGAAGGACTTCCCCGACGAGAAGGTCTACGGCGCCGCCCGCCGCCCCGAGCTGCGGGTCATCACCTGCGGCGGCGGCTGGTCACGCGGCTCCGGGTACCAGGGGAACGTCGTCGTCTTCGCGCATCTCACCGGCAGCCGGTGACCCTCCCAGGACGTTGGCCCTCCCCCAGGCCCCCAGCGGTTTCAGCGCCTCGTTCAGGCAGACGCCGCGGGGTGTCAGCGAGTACTCCACGCGGGGCGGCACCTCGACGTACGCCTCGCGGTGCACCAGCCCGTCGGCCTCCATCTCCCGCAGATGCGAGGCGAGCACCTTCTCGGTGATGCCCGGCAGCTCGCGGCGCAGCTCGCCGAAGCGGCACGGCCGCTCGTTCAGCGCCCAGAGGATCAGCACCTTCCACTTGCCGCCGATCACGTCCATCGCCGCGTCGATCCCGCAGACGTACGCCCCCGGCCGCCGCCCCGTCGTCCCCATGCCCGAACCCTCCCCTTCCGCTGCCTGGACCCTTCCCCCCGGGTAACCACCCACTTCGAAGTACGTACTTGAGCAGGCGCTTCCCCTGGGACGAGCCTAAACGCCATGACCGACAACGCAGTTGTTTCCCGCACCCCTCTCACCCTCCTCGGCACCGGCGCCATGGGCACCGCCCTGGCCCGCGCCTGGCTCGCCGCGGGACACCCGGTGACCGTCTGGAACCGCACTGCCTCCCGCGCCGAACCCCTCGCCGCCGAGGGCGCCACCGTCGCCCGGACCGCCGCGGAGGCGGTGGCCGCGAACCGGCTCGTGGTCCTCTGTCTGCTCGACGACGCCTCCGTGGGCGAGGCCCTCGACGGGGCCTCTCTTGCCGGACGGGACCTGGTGAACCTCACCACCGGCACGCCCGGTGACGGCCGCAGCCGCGCCGCCTGGGCTCAGGCGCGCGGCGCCCGCTTCCTGGACGGCGGGATCATGGCCGTCCCGCCGGTGATCGGGGCCCCGGAGTCCGGCGGATACGTGTTCTACAGCGGCTCCCGCGAGCTGTTCGAGGAGCACCGGGACACCCTCGCCGTCCCGGCCGGCACCCGGTACACGGGGACCGACCCGGGCTTCGCCGCGCTGCACGACGTGGCGCTGCTCAGCGCGATGAGCGGCATGTTCGCGGGTGTCACGCACGCCTTCGCGCTGATCCGCCCGGACGACATCGCCCCGAAGGACTTCGCGCCGCTGCTCGTGGACTGGCTGACCGCGATGGCCCGAGCCGTGCACCGGACCGCCGACCAGCTGGAGAGCGGCGACTACACCAGGGACGTCGTCTCCAGCCTCGCCATGCAGGTCGCGGGCAACGCCACGCTGCTGCGCACGGCGGAGGAGCAGCGGGTGAGCCCGGAACTGCTGACGCCGTACATGGCGCTGATGGAGCGGCGCCTCGCCCAGGGGCACGGCGACGAGGACGGCACGGGGATCGTCGAGCTGCTGGACCTTCGGGCCGGGGCGTCCTCCTAGTACCGCGGCGTCAGGCCAGCCACTGCTCGTACGCCAGGTTCGCCACCAGGGCGAACACCACCGTCAGCAGCACGATCCGTACGAAGCGGCTGCCCTGCTTCAGGGCCGTGTGGGCGCCCAGGGTGCCGCCGGCCAGGTTGAACACGGCCATCAGGGCGGCCAGTTGCCACAGGACCGCGCCCTGCCAGGCGAAGGTCGCGAGGGCGCCCGCGTTGGTGCAGCAGTTGACGATCTTGGCGGTGGCGGAGGCGGTGACGAGGTCGAGGTGGAGCAGGGCGGTGAGCGCGAGGACCAGGAAGGTGCCGGTGCCGGGGCCGATGAGACCGTCGTAGAAGCCGATGCCGAGGCCGGCGAGGCCGATCGCGGCGAGGATCTGGCGCCGGGTGGCCGGGCCGGTCGCGGGGGCCGTGCCGAAGGCGGGCCGCAGGATCACGAAGGCGGCGACCCCGAGCAGCACCACCATGATCACGGGCTTGAGGACGTCGGTGCTCATGCCGGCCGCGAAGAAGGCCCCGGCTGACGACCCGGCGAGCGCGGCCAGCCCGATGCGCACCGCCGTGCGGACATCCACCGGGGCCTTGCGGGCGTAGGTCACCGCCGCGCCCGTCGTGCCGACGATGGCGACCGCCTTGTTGGTGCCCAGGGCGTGCGCGGCGGGCGTGTGCGACGGCAGTCCGAGCAGCAGCACCGGCAGCAGCAGGAGCCCGCCGCCGCCGACCACGGCGTCGATCCACCCGGCGGCCAGAGCCGCGAGGCAGAGCAGAGCGATCATGGTCAGCGGTATGTCGGGCATGATCGGCAGCCTATGCGACGGCCGTGCGAGGCCTGTGCGACGCTGTCCTCACAGCCCGCCGTCAGCGCACCCCAGGAACCCTCACATCCACCCCCGGTCCCCGCTGAGGGCAGCGTTCCCCGTGGGAAACAGTCGTGATGCTGCCGGGAAACACCGGCACCGCACGCTCAAGGACATGACCTCGAATGAGCGTGTGGTGGTGATCGGCACCGGCCTCGCGGGCGTACGGCTCGCCCGGCGGCTCGGTGAGCTCGGCACGCCCGCGTTGCTGATCGGCGAGGAGGAGCACCAGCCGTACAACCGGGTGCTGCTCGCCGAGGTGCTGGCCGGACGTTACAGCCCCGAGGTGATCGCCCTGCCGGCACCCGCGCAGGCCGTGCGCGGGCGGGTCGTCGGCATCGACCGCGACGGGCGGACCGTCGAGTGCGCCGACGGCACGGTGATCGCATACGACCGGCTCGTCCTCGCCACCGGATCCAACCCCGTCCTGCCGCCCCTGCGGGGCCTGTTCACCCCCGACCACGTGCTGCCGGAGGGCGTCCACGCCTTCCGGACCATGGACGACTGCCTGGGCCTGTCCAAGGCGGTCCGGCCGGGGGCGAAGGCGGTCGTCATCGGCGGCGGGCTCCTCGGGGTCTCCGCGGCCCGGGCGCTCGCCCTGCGCGGCGCCCAGGTCGTCCTCGCCCAGCAGTCCGAGCGGCTGATGGAGCGCCAGCTCGACCCGGCCGCCTCCAAGCTCGTCAAGCGGCACCTGACCGACCTGGGCGTCGAGGTGCACACCGAGTGCCGCGTCCGGGACGTGCGCTGCGTCGGCGGCGCCGTCCGCTCCGTGGAGATGGCCGACGGGTACGCGCTCGACGCCGACCTCGTCGTCGTGGCCTGCGGCGTCCGCCCCCGGGTGGGTCTCGCGCAGACCGCCGGCCTCGACGTCCGCAAGGGCGTCGTCGTCGACGACGAGCTGCGCACCTCCGACCCGTACATCCACGCCATCGGCGACTGCGCCCAGCACGACGGCGTCCTCTACGGCCTCGCCGCCCCGGCGCTCGAACAGGCCGACGCGCTCGCGGAGCTGCTCGCCGGCGACGCGAACGCCCGCTACACCGGCACCCGATCCCTGACCCGACTCACGCTGAACGGGCACGACAGCCCCTTCGACCTCGCCGCGTTCGGCGAGACCGAGGCGCTGCCGGGCGACGACGTCGTCCAGCTCACCGACGCCACCCGCGGCACGTACCGGAAGGTCGTCGTCCGCGACGACCGCCTGGTGGGCGGGGTCCTCGTCGGCGAACTCGGCACCGTCGGCGCGCTGGCGCGCGCCTGGGAGGGAGCAGAGCCGCTCCCCTCCGACGGCGGCCCGCTGCTCCACCTGCTTACCAACGACGGAGGCTCCTGATGTCCAAGGACACCCCCACGATCGTGCTCGTCGGCCATGGCATGGTCGGCCAGCGCTTCCTCGAAGCGCTCGCCGAGCGCGGCATGACCGCCACGCACCGCGTGGTCGTGCTCTGCGAGGAGCCGCGCCCCGCGTACGACCGCGTCCAGCTCACCTCGTACTTCTCGGGCAAGACGCCTGAGGACCTGTCCATGACGGACATGCGGTTCATCGAGGACCACGGCATCGAGCTGCGCGTCGGCGACCCGGCGGAGACGATCGACCGCGAGGCGCGCAAGGTGACCGCGCGCTCCGGTCTCGTCGTCGACTACGACGTTCTCGTCCTGGCCACCGGCTCGTACCCGTTCGTGCCGCCGGTCCCGGGCAAGGACGCCGAGGGCTGTTTCGTCTACCGCACGATCGAGGACCTCCTCGCGATCGAGGAGTACGCCAAGAACGCGACGACGGGTGCCGTGGTCGGCGGCGGTCTGCTCGGCCTGGAGGCCGCGGGCGCGCTGAAGGGCCTCGGACTCACCTCCCACATCGTGGAGTTCGCGCCCCGCCTGATGCCCGTCCAGGTCGACGAGGGCGGCGGCGCCGCCCTGCTGCGCACCATCGAGGAGATGGGCCTGAGCGTCCACACGGGCGTCGGCACGCAGGAGATCGTCGTCGGCGAGGACGGCGCCGTGACCGGCATGAAGCTGTCCGACGGCTCCGAACTCTCCACCGACCTGGTGGTGTTCTCCGCCGGTGTCCGCCCCCGCGACCAGCTGGCCCGCGACTGCGGCCTGACGGTCGGCGAGCGCGGCGGCATCGCGGTCGACGAGCAGTGCCGCGCGGTGAACGACCCGCACGTGTTCGCGATCGGCGAGTGCGCGCTGGCCGCCGACGGCCGGGTGTACGGCCTGGTGGCCCCCGGCTATGAGCAGGCGGAGACCGCGGCCGCGACGATCGCCTCCGACGAGGCCGCCTTCACCGGCGCCGACCTGTCCACCAAGCTGAAGCTGCTCGGCGTGGACGTGGCGTCCTTCGGTGACGCGCACGGCACCGCCGAGGACTGCCTGGACGTCGTCTACTCCGACTCCCGCGCGGGCCTGTACAAGAAGCTGGTCATCGGCCGGGACGGCACGCTGCTCGGCGGCATCCTGGTCGGTGACGCGGAGGCGTACGGCACGCTGAAGGCGTTCACCGGCTCGGTCCCGCCGGTCGCGCCCGAGGCCCTCGTCCTGCCCGCCGGTGCGGGCGCCCCGGCGCAGCTCGGCCCGTCCGCGCTGCCGGACGACGCGATCATCTGCTCCTGCCACAACGTCTCCAAGGGCGCGATCCGCGGCGCGGTCACCGACCACCAGTGCACGACCGTGCCCGAGGTGAAGAAGTGCACCAAGGCCGGCACCGGCTGCGGCTCCTGCGTCAAGGTGCTCGGCCAGCTGGTCACCGCCGAGCTGGAGGCCAGCGGCGTCGAGGTCGACAAGGGCCTGTGCGGCTGCTTCTCGCAGACCCGCGAGGAGCTGTACGAGATCGTCCTCGCCCTGCGCATCAACAGCTACCAGGAGCTGCTGGACCGCCACGGCCGCGAGGAGGCCAGGGGCGGGGACGGCTGCGAGATCTGCAAGCCGACGGTCGGCTCGATCATCGCCTCCCTCGCTCCGACGATCGGCGCGAGCGGCTACGTCCTGGACGGCGAGCAGGCCGCCCTGCAGGACACCAACGACCACTTCCTGGCCAACCTGCAGAAGAACGGCTCGTACTCGGTCGTCCCGCGCATCCCCGGCGGTGAGATCGCCCCGGAGAAGCTGATCGTGATCGGCGAGATCGCCCGCGACTTCGGCCTCTACACGAAGATCACCGGCGGTCAGCGGATCGACATGTTCGGCGCCCGCGTCGAGCAACTGCCCCTGATCTGGGCCCGCCTGGTCGACGCCGGCTTCGAGTCCGGCCACGCCTACGGCAAGTCGCTGCGCACGGTGAAGTCCTGCGTGGGGCAGACCTGGTGCCGCTACGGCGTCCAGGACTCCGTCCGCATGGCGATCGACCTGGAGCTGCGCTACCGGGGGCTCCGCTCGCCCCACAAGCTGAAGTCGGCCGTCTCCGGCTGCCAGCGCGAGTGCGCCGAGGCCCAGTCGAAGGACTTCGGCGTGATCGCCACCGCCAACGGCTGGAACCTGTACGTCGGCGGCAACGGCGGCGCCACCCCGCGCCACGCGGACCTGCTCGCGCAGGACCTGTCGGACGCCGAACTGGTCCGCCTGATCGACCGGTTCCTGATGTTCTACATCCGCACGGCCGACCGCCTGGAGCGCACCTCGACCTGGCTGGAGCGGATCCCCGGCGGCCTGGAGCACGTGCGGGACGTCGTCGTCCACGACTCGCTCGGCATCTGCGACGAGCTGGAGAAGCTGATGCAGGCGCACGTCGCGCACTACCGCGACGAGTGGGCCGAGACCATCAACGACCCCGAGAAGCTGGCCCGGTTCGTGTCCTTCGTGAACGCGCCGGACACCCCGGACCCGGTCGTCGCCTTCGTGCCCGAGCGCGACCAGATGAAGCCCGACCTGCCGCTGCTGTCCATCGGTATGCGACCCGCCGAAGACGTACTGGAAGGAAGCGCCCAGCGATGACCCTGGCACCTGAGACCACCGACCTGAAGGTCGAACTCGCTCTGGACGGCGACTGGTTCACCGTCTGCGACCTCAGCATGCTGCTCCCGGGCCGCGGGGTGGCGGCACTGCTGCCGGACGGCCGCCAGGCGGCGATCTTCCGGGACCGCACCGGTGAGCTGTACGCCATCGACAACCGCGACCCGTTCACCGGCGCGGCGGTCCTCTCCCGCGGCCTGACCGGCACCCACCAGGGCCGCCCGTTCGTCGCCTCGCCCCTGCTGAAGCAGCGCTTCGACCTCGCGTCCGGGCAGTGCCTGGACGACGAGGAGGTCCAGGTGACGACGTACAAGGTGCGCACCGCGTAGGAACGCACGAACGCCCGCTCGGAACACCCCTCCCCGGAGGGGTGTTTCTGCTTGTCCCCCTGGCAGGCTGGAGCCATGGTTGCGCAGCCGAACGACAGACCCGGCCTCTCCCGGCTGGGCCCCCCGATCGGCGCCCGCCCGCTGTTCGAGCCGGAACTCGGGGCGCTGCTGGGCCTGTTGCGGGGTCTTCGGCCCGGTCAGTGGCAGGCGGCGGCCGTGCCGGGCTGGACCGTGCACGATGTCGCCGCACACGTCCTCGGCGACTACCGCGCCCGACTCGGCCGCCGGGAGTTCGGCGCCTTCGCGCCGGGAGAGACCCTGGAGGCGTTCATCCACCGCGCCAACCAGGAGTGGGTCGACCGCCACCGGGACATGACCCCGGCCTCGCTCGTCGACGCCCTGGAAGAGGCCGGCTCCGAACTGGCCCGCCGCTTCGCGCACGCCGACCTGGACGCGCCGTCCCTGGGCGTGTCCTGGGCCGGGGTGGACCCGGCGCCGATGTGGCTGGACTGCGCGCGGGAGTACACCGAGTACTGGACGCACCGCCAGCAGATCCGGCACGCGGCCGGGCTGGGCACCGACCCCGAGCCGCGGGCCCTGTCTCTGGTCCTGGACACCTTCCTGCGGGCCCTGCCCCACACGCTGCGCGACACCGCCGCCCCGGCCGGCACGCGGGTGGAGGTGACGGTCCCCGGCCCGGGCGGGGGCACCTGGAGCGTGACCGCCGGGCCGGAGGGCTGGTCCCTGGCGGAGGATCCCGGCGGCCGGCCGGCGGCGGCCAGGGTGGAGCTGGATCCGGAGACCGCCTGGCGGCTGTGCACGCGGGGTGTCCAGCCGGCCGACGCTCTCGCCCGGGCCCGGGTCGAGGGGGACCGGCGGCTCGCCGGGGCCGTGTGCCGGATCGTGTCGATCGTCTATTGATCAACTGCCATGCGGTGACTGTCGAGTTGCTGTCGAGTTCACCGACTCGCCTGCCGTGCCGGGGGTCCTTCGCGTTTCATCGAGTCACACCCCCACCTTCCTTCCACGGAGGCCCGACCATGACTCGGAACCACTCCCGGCCGTCCCGGCGGACCGTGCTCGGCGGGGCCGTCGCCGCGCTCGCGGTGGCCGTCGGCGCCACCGGCACGGCGCAGGCCGCCCCCGGGACCGACTGGCCGAGCGAGTTCCCGCTGCCCGACGGCTGGCTCCCCGAGGGCATCACCATCGGCAGCAGGCCGTACGCCTACATGGGCTCGCGCGCCGACGGCGCGATCTACCGCACCGACCTGCGCACCGGCAAGGGCCGGGTCCTGCACGAGGGCACCGCCGGTCTCGCGTCCATCGGCCTGAAGCTGGACCGGGACGGGCTGCTGTACGTGGCCGGGGGCGCCGGAGGCACCGCGAGGATCGTCGACGCCCGCACCGGCGAGCTGCTCACCACCTACCAACTCACGTGGGACGCCGCGCCGTTCATCAACGATGTCGCCCTGCACGAGGACCGCGCCTGGTTCACCGACTCCCGGGCGGCCGTCCTCCACGGCGTGCCGCGCGGCCGGCGGGGCGAGGTCCGCGCCCTGCCGCTCACCGGCGAGTGGGTGCAGTCGCCTGCCGGGACCAACAGCGCCAACGGCCTGGTCGCCACGCCCGACGGACATGGCCTGATCGTCGTCAACGCGGGTCAGTTGTACACCGTGGACCTGAAGACCGGCCACGCCGTCAAGGTCACGCTGCGGGGCGCGCCGGACGTGGCGGGCGGCGACGGCCTGGTCCGCCTCGGCCGCACGCTGTACGTCGTCCAGAACCGCCTGAACAAGATCACCGTCTGGCACCTCGACCGGAAGGCCGCCACCGCCACGCTGACCAGGACGATCACCGACCCGCGCTTCGACGTCCCCACCACCGCCGCCCGCTACGGCGACCGCCTCTACCTGGTCAACGCCCGCTTCACCAGCCCGCAGACGCCGGAGACGACCTTCAACGCGGTGGCCGTGTCGCTGTGAGCGTCATGCCTTCAGGGCGTCGTACGTCACCCCGGTGAGCTCCTCGGACGCGGCCCACAGCCGCTGCCCCGCCGTGTCGTTGAGGGTCCAGGGCGCCCGCCAGGACGGTGCGGGCGCCCCGCGCCACATGGCGATGTGCGGGCCGGTGAAGGAGTCGGGCCGCACGCCGGGGTCGGTCGCGGCGTAGAGGACCGGCAGCGCGCCCGCCTCGGCGGGCTGGGCGACGACCCGGTTGGCGAGCCGCACGAGCCGCTCGGCGGCCGGGCGGCCCTCGGCGAGCGGTCCGGTGGTCTGGAGGTTGGTGGCCGCGTATCCGGGGTGGGCCGCGGCCGCCACCAGGTCCCTGCCGTGCGCCGCGGCCCGGCGCGCCAGCTCGTGCGTGAACAGCAGGTTGGCCGTCTTGGAACGGGCGTAGGCGATCCAGCGCCGATAACGCCGCTCGCTGTTGAGGTCGTTGATGTCGATGTTGGCGAGGGCGTGCATCCCGCTGGAGACGACCACGACCCGGGCGCCCGGCGCCGCCAGCAGCGCGGGCAGCAGCAGGCCGGTGAGGGCGAAGTGCCCCAGGTGGTTGACGCCGAACTGCGTCTCGAAGCCGTCCGCCGTCGTCCCGTACGGCAGCGCCATCACCCCGGCGTTGTCGACGAGCACGTCCAGCCGCTCGTACGGGAAACCGGCCGCGAACTCCCGTACGGAGGCGAGGTCCCCGAGGTCGAGCCGCCCCAGCTCGACCCGGGCCTCGGGCAGTTCCGCACGGAGCCGGTCCACGGCCGCGTTGCCCCGGGCCTCGCTGCGGCACGCGAGCACCACCCGCGCGCCCTTGCGGGCCAGTTCCCGTGCCGCGACGAACCCGATCCCGCTGTTGGCGCCGGTGACGACGGCGACGCGACCGCTCTGGTCCGGGATGTCCTGTGTGTTCCAGCCTGGCATGGCGGGCTCCCTCCGTCGGTGGCCGCGGTCCAGCCTACGAGGAGGCCCGGAGGCGAGGCGGGCCCGGGCCACCGGCTCCCGGCCGCTGCGTCAGCCCACCGGGCTCGACCGCTGGTCGTCCGGGAGGGGCCGGGTGTCGAGGTAGAACCACTCGGCGCCGGCGGTGGGCCAGGGGGAGGATGCGGTCGGGTCCCCCACGGGTTCGTGCCACGCTTCCTCGGCCGTCGCCGTGACGGGCCGTTTGGGCAGCGGTGCGTGCGCTTCTCCGGCGGGCGGCGCAGCGGCTCGGCCGGCGGCCGGTTTCGCCTCCCCCGGCATCAGCAGCTCCACCCGTAGCCCCAGCCCCCGTTGCTGGGCGGTGAACTCCTCGACCTGGTTGCGGCAGGCGTGGTCCAGGTGGGTCACGCCGGTCAGGTCGAGCCGGATCCTCGGTTTCCCGGCCGCGGCGGCGGCCTCCAGCGCCTCGATCACCTTCGGCAGCCGCAGGAACGTCGCGTTGCCGGCCATGACGACCTTCGCCGTGTCGTCCTCGACGTTCTGGCGGATCGCGGTCCGGGACATGCGCAACGCGGCCAGCACGATGCCCGCTGCGAGGCCGATCAGCACGCCCTCCAGCAACGCGGTCACCACGATGACCAGGGTGGTCAGCGTCATCACCGCGAACTCGCCCTTGTCCTGCCGCCACATCTTCGGGAACTCGGCGGGCCCGAACAGCTTCCAGCCGCTGTGCACGAGGACGCCGGCGAGCACCGAGATCGGGATGAGCGCGAGCACCTGCGGCAGCAGCAGCGCGAACGCGAGCAGCCACAGGCCGTGCAGGGTACGGGAGAGGCGGGTCTTGGCCCCGGCCTGGACGTTGGCCGAACTGCGCGCCACGACCGCGGTGATGGGGAGCGCGCCGAGGATGCCGGCGACGGTGTTCCCGGCGCCCTGGGCGATCAGCTCGGTGTTGTAGCGGGTGCGCGGGCCGCTGTGCATGCGGTCCACCGCGGCGGCCGTGAACAGGCTCTCTGCGGACGCGATGACCGTGAAGGTGAGGATGGCGGTGATGATCGCCCCGTCCGCGAGCCCGGCGAACTGCTCCGGCCCGGGCAGCGACACGGAGGCGAGCAGATTGCCCACCTGGAGCGTCTTGATGTGGACGCCGGGCAGGGCGGCGACCACGATGCCGATGCCTACGGCGACCAGTGCGGCCGGGATCTTCCCGGCCGGGCCCGGCACCTTCTTCCACACGAAGCTGAGCACGATCGTGACGACGCCGAGCAGCGTGGCGATCATCGCCTGCGGGTCGGTCAGGATCCCGGCCAGCAGGGCGGGGATGCCGGCCATGTTCTCGATCGCCGTGCCGGGGGCCTTGGCGTCGGCCATCGGATAGGCCTGGCTGAACATCAGCGGCACACCGATGCCGGCCAGCATGCCCTGGACGACGGCGACGGAGATGGCCTGGAACATCCGGCCGAGCCGCACCAGTCCCAGGATGATCTGGAGGATCCCGGAGAACAGCACGATCACGCCGAGCATGGCCACGCCGACCTCGGCGACGGTCTCCGCGACCAGCGCGGCGAGGCCGGCGGCGGGCCCGCTGACCTGGAGCGTACTGCCGCGCGCCGCGCCGACGACCAGACCGCCGATCACCCCGGAGATGATCCCGAGCTCGGCGGGCACGCCGGAGGCGACGGCGACACCGATGCACAGCGGCAGGGCGACGAGGAAGACGACGAGCGAGGCGGTGATGTCGGTGACGAGGTCACCCTTGGTCCGGGCTTTGCCGCCCTCGCCCTTCACCCGCCCGACCAGCCCACCCAACACATCCAGCACACCGCCCAAGCCGCCCCCCGGGCCACCGGGAGGACCGCCCGACCGCCGTCCTGCAACACCACCCGACGAGTCCCACGCAGGGCCACGGCCGGGACCGCCACTCGGGCCGTGGTCGGGGCCGCCGTCCGGGCCGTAACCGGGGCCGCCATCCGGAGCGCGGCCCGGGCCACTCGATCGACCACCCGCCGGACCACCTGGCCGTCCCCGCGCGGCACCCCCCGCCGAGTCCCCCGCGGGGCCGCCACCCGGGCGACCCGACCGGCCGCCCGCAAAACCCCCCGGGGAGTCCCATGCCGGGTCACCGCCGGGGCCACCCGACCGGCCGCCCGCGGCATCCCCCGCCGAATCCCCCGCCGGACCACCCTCCGGGCCACCCGACCGACTGCCCGTCACACTGCCCGCCGGACCGCCCGACCACCGTCCCGCAGCATCCCCCGCCGAGTCCCCGGCCAGGCCGCCACCGGGGCGACCCGACCGGCCCCCCATCAAACCGCCCGCCGGCCCGCCTGCTCCCCAGCCCGCGGCACCCCCCTCCGAACCACCCACCGGCCCGCCCGGCCCCCAGTCCGAAGCGCCCCCGTCGGAACCAGCCGTGCCCCATCCCGCCGTGCCCTCACCGCGACCGCCCGGGCCCTCGGTGAAGCCGCCCGACCCCCAGTCCCCCGCACCTTCCGAGGAACTGCCCGATCCCCAACCCGAAGCACCCCCCTCGGAACCAGCCGACCCCCAACCCGCCGCGCCCTCACCGCGACCGCCCGGGCCCCAGCCCCCCGGGCCCTCGGTGAAGCCGCCCGACCCCCAGTCCCCCGAGCCCTCCGAGGAACCACCCGGCCCCCAGCCCGCAGCACCCCCCTCGGGTCCAGCCGGCCCCCAGCCTGCAGCACCCCCCTCGGAGCCACCCGTCCCCCAATCCGCAATACCCCCCTCAGAACCAGCCGACCCCCAGCGCCCCGCGTCTCCCGCAGGCCCCGCCTGCCGGCCCCCCGGCGTGGTGCCCCCCCGTGCCCGCCCCCGTGCGTGCGCCCCGCTCACGCGGCATGCACCTGGAACGCGCCGTCGTCGCCGAGTTCGTAGACGAACCCCGTGTCGACCTCGTAGTACCAGCCGTGCAGACGCAGCCGGCCCGCGTCGAGCCGCTGTCGCACCACCGGGTAACTCCGCAGCGCGGCCAGCTGGTTGACGACGTTGCCCTGGGAGACCTCCGGCAGCGACGGGTCGTCCGGCGCGGACTCCAGTACGGGGGCCAGTTCGGGGCGGGCGATGTGGAGCCAGGCGTCCACGCCCGGCAGGGCGGACAGGTCGTCGCCGGACTTCAGCGCACCCATCGCGCCGCAGTGTGAGTGACCGCACACCACGATGTCCTGAACCCCGAGCACTTCCAGTGCGTACTCGATGGTGGCCGCCTCTCCCGAGGCCCCGGGCCGTCCGTAGGGCGGCACGATATTGCCCGCGTTGCGCAGCTCGAATATCTCCCCGGGCCGCGCACCCGTGATGAGTGCGGGTATGACCCGGGAGTCCGAGCAGGTGATGAACAACGCCTCCGGATATTGCCCCTCGGCCAGTTTCCGGTATTCGCCGCTGTCGAAATCGACGCGCGTCCTGAACGTGCGGGCACGGTCCAGCAATGCCTTCAACTTCGCCTCCTGAACTCTCCTGAGCTGCGATTTCGCTCTCTGCACCCCACCGTAGACGGACGACCTGCAGAGGAAGGTTAAGCGAGCTCCAGAGCGCGGCCAGGAATTGAACATTCTTTGTCCGGATACCCAGAAGAACGGTCATCTTGTAGCGTGTGAACTCCAGGGCGGAGAATGCGAATTCACGCTGCCCTGATTCATGTCGGCTTCACGGAGAGACAGGACGTATGGGCCTACGAGTGCTGCTCATCGAGGACGACGAGACGATCGCGGAGCCGCTCACCGAAGGGCTGGGCCACTTCGGCCTGACGGTCGATCATGTCGCCACCGGCACGGACGGGCTGAGAGGCCCGTACAACGACGTCGTCCTGCTCGACCTGGGGCTGCCGGACATGGACGGCATCGACGTCTGCCGCGGCATCCGGCAGGTCTCGGACGTGCCCATCGTCATCCTCAGCGCCCGCGGCGAGGAGGCCGACCGCGTACTGGGCCTGGAACTGGGCGCCGACGACTACCTGGCGAAACCGTTCAGCGTGCGGGAACTGGTCGCCCGGGTCCGGGCGGTGACGCGCCGCACGCAACGCACCCGGCAGACGTTCCCGGAGCCGCCGGGCACCCCGGGCACCCCGGGCGCGCAGGGCACACCGGGCACAGCAGACGACCCTTCTGCCACACCGTCGTGCGACCCTCCGCACGACCCGGGCCCGCTCGTCGTGGACCGCCGTACCCGCCAGGTCTGGGTCGGCGACTCCCCCGTACCGCTCACCCCCAAGGAGTTCGACCTGCTGGCGCTCCTCAGCGAGGACCCGGGCGCGGTCTACTCGCGCCAGCAGATCCTCGACCGGGTCTGGGATCCGCACTACGACGGCCCGACCAAGACACTGGACGTCCATGTGGCCGCGCTGCGCCGCAAGCTGGGCCACCCGGCGTGGATCAGGACCCTGCGGGGCGTGGGCTTCCGGCTGGCGGTGCACACGGGGCCGAACACCCCCCAGGTGCCCTCTCCATGACCCGCCGGCTGCTGATCGGCTACCTCAGCCTCGCCGCGCTGGTGCTGCTCTGCCTGGAGATCCCGCTGGGCTTCGTCTACTCGCGCGGCGAGCGGGAGCAGGTGGTCAACGCGGCGAAGGACGAGGCCGAGTCGGTCTCCGCGTACGCCGCGCTGTCCCTGGCGGCTGGGCGGGCCGAACAGGACCTGCCCGCGCGGGTGGCGCACTGCGCGAAGCGCATCGGCGGGAAGGTGGTGATCGTCGCCGCCTCCGGCACGATGCTCGCCACCTCGCACCCGCTCGACACCTCGGTGTCCGGCGTCCTGGCCCACCGGCCGGGCATCGCGGCCGCGCTGCGGGGCACCTCGACGGTGGACGTGCGCACCTCCACGATCGGCGGGGTCGAGTACCTGTCGGTGGCGGCGCCGGTGGGTCAGGAGGCGCGGCCGGTGGGTGCCGTGTGGCTGACGGTGCCCACACGGACCGTGCATGAGCGGGTCCACCACGTGTGGCTGCTGCTCGTCCTGGGCGGACTGGCCGTGCTGACGGCGGTGGCCGTGGTCGGTTTCGCCTTCGCCCGCTGGGCCGGCCGCCCCATCCGCGAACTGGAGCAGGCGACGCACGACTTGGCGGAGGGCGGCGGCCGGTTCACCCCGGTGACGATCACGAAGGGCCCGCCGGAAGTACGCAGTCTGGCCGCCGCGTTCAACCGCACCGCGGCCCGCCTCGCCCATCTGCTCGCCTCCCAGCGGGCGTTCGCGGGCGAGGCCTCGCACCAGCTGAAGACCCCGCTGGCGGCGCTGCGGCTGCGCCTGGAGAACCTGGAGCCGGACGTCGCCGCCCGGGCCCGGGGCAGCCTCACCGCGGCCGTCACGGAGACGGACCGGCTCGCCCGGATGGTCGAGCACCTGCTGGCGATGGCCCGGCTGGAGGAGCACGCGGCGATTCCCGCCCCCGTCGACCTGGGCGCGGTCTGCGCGGAACGGCACCGCACCTGGCAGCCCCTGTTCGCGCGGGAGGACGTCTCCCTGGTGCTCTTCGCGGGCGGCGTCGCACCGGTGCTGGCGGTGCCGGGAGCCGTCGAGCAGATCATGGACAACCTGCTGTCCAACGCCCTGCGGGCGTCCCCGCCCGGCAGCACCGTCACGATCGAGCTGCGGATGCCGGCCCCGCCCCGGCGCGCCCTGCGCGACAGCCGCCCCCGCTGGGTCGACCTGCACGTCACCGACGAGGGCCCCGGCATGACGGAGGAGCAGCGGGCCCGCGCCTTCGACCGTTTCTGGCGCGCCCCGGGCGCCCCCAAGGGCGGCTCGGGACTCGGCCTCGCCCTGGTGCAGCGCCTCGCCCACGCCAGCGGCGGCGAGGCGACCCTGCACGCGGCGGCGACGAGCGGCCTGGACGTGGTGATCCGCCTGCCGTCCGTACGACCACCCACCGAGGGCCACGGACCGGGCACCGACCGGCCGCGGACCGGCCGGAGACGGGAGGCCCCGGCGCTGCCCGCGTGAGCCCGCGCACGACAAAGCGAGGTCCGCGAGCGCCCGGCCCCACAGGCGGCACACAGCATGCCGCCCCCGGGCCATGAATTGTCCATGCCCCGTCAACCCTGCCCGCTTAGCGTCGCTCCCGCCTCCCCCACGCACAACCCTGCCGTCGACCGGCGGCAGGGCGGTACGGCACCTCTTGGAGTGAGCGTGGAACGTCGTAGCCTCCTGCGTGCGGCCGTCCTCGTCGGTACGTCGGCCGCCCTGGGCGGAACCCTGTGGCGCGGCGCCGCGTACGCGGCCCCGGCCCAGCCCGGCACCGGCCCCTACGGGCCGCTGGGCTCCCCGGACGCCAACGGCATCAGACTCCCCGGCGGCTTCACCAGCCGGGTGATCGCCCGGTCGGGCCAGCGGGTCGGGAGCACGTCGTACACCTGGCACAACGCCCCGGACGGCGGCGCCTGTTACGCCGACGGCACGGGCTGGATCTATGTCTCCAACTCCGAGATCAACCCGTCGGGCGGCGCGAGCGCGGTGAGGTTCTCCTCGACCGGCGCGATCACCGGCGCGTACCGCCTCCTCTCCGGCACCCGCCAGAACTGCGCCGGCGGCAAGATGCCCTCCGGCTCCGAGATCACGGGCCCGGCCTTCTCCCCGGACGGCACCCGCCTCTACTTCTCCAGCCAGCGCGGCACCAGCGGCAGCTCGTCGGGCGGCATCACCTACGAGGTGAAGGGCCCGTTCCGCGCATAGCCGCCCCACCGGGCTTCACGCGACCATCACAAAATGGTCACCTCTCCGCCATCCTGAGCCACCCGGATCTACGGTCGTCCCCTCACGTGTCACCACTGGGGGGACGACCATGACAAATCCGTACACCGGCCCGAACGCCAACCCGTATCCCGGGCCGCCCATGCCGCCCGCGCCGCAGCCCGCCCGCCCGGCGCCCCGCTGGGCCCGCAAGCGCTACGTGCTGCCCGCCCTCGGCCTGGCCTGGTTCATCGGCGTCGGCATCGGCGCCTCCGGCGACACGACGGCCGACGCGAAGCCCGCCGCCGCGAAGCCGCAGCCGGCCGTCACGGTCACCGCGACCACCACCGCCACCGCGACACCGCTCGCGAAGAAGCCGGAGCCCGCACCCACGGTCACCGCCACCAAGACCGTGAGAGTCACCACCACGGTCACCGCACGACCGGCAGCGGGCGGCGGCTCCGACGACAGCGGTTCGGGCAGTTCGGGCGGCTCAGGGGGCTCGGCGGACGTCTACTACGCCAACTGCTCCGCCGTCCGGGCCGCCGGTGCCGCCCCCATCCACCGTGGCGAGCCCGGCTACGCCTCCCACCTGGACCGTGACAACGACGGAGTCGCCTGCGACACCTGACACGTGACACGTGTACGCCGGTGACCATCGGCGCGTCCGGCCGTTCCACCGTTTGGGCAGCTCGTCCCGGGCTGCCCGGACGACGGAAGGAACACCACCGTGGACACGACCGTGCCCGCCACCGACGTACCGCGCGTGCTGCCGCGTGACGAGTGGGTCAGGACGCTGCCGCAGACCATCGTCGCCTCGTGCGTCCTGCTCCTCGACGCCGAGGACCGGATGCTGCTGCTGCGCTACGCCGAGGACGAGCCCGGCGCCGGTCTCTGGGGGCTGCCGGGCGGCATGCTCGACCACGGGGAGGACCCCCTCGGTGCCGCGCACCGGGAGCTGCACGAGGAGACCGGCATCGCCTTGGACCGGGAGCCCCGGTTCATCGGCTACGACCACCGGGCCGATGTGAAGGGCACGGGCCCGGTGCTCGACTTCTACTTCCACGGCGGCCGCTTCGCCCCCGGGCAGTCCGTCAGGCGCAGCGACGAGCACGACCAGGACGCCCTGTTCGCCCTCGCCGACCTGGAATCCACCCCGCTGGCGGTCCCGCTGCCGGCCCTCACCGCCCTGCACACGGCAGCCCTGACGGGCACCGTCGTATGCCTGCGTGAAGGCCTGCCCCGGTGACAGCCCCCCTGCCCGAACGGATCACGAGAGAGCGGGGGCGCACCTCCGCACAAGGTGCGCCCCCGCTCTCCTCCGTGCACCGGAGCCGCCGCGATCGGTGAGGGTCGGGGACCGCCGACGGCTCCGGGTCCTGAGCAACCCCGCAGGGGCCACAGTGAAGTGGCCCTGCACGGGCCACGGTCTACCGGTGGTCGCTGCCCTGCGACTGGACCGCCGCCCGGCCCGCTTCCAGGCGGGCGACCGGGATGCGGAACGGGGAGCAGGAGACGTAGTCGAGTCCCACCTCGTGGAAGAAGTGGACCGACTCCGGGTCGCCGCCGTGCTCGCCGCAGACGCCGAGCTTGAGGTCCGGGCGGGTCTCGCGGCCGGCCTGGGCGGCGAGCTTCACCAGGGAACCGACGCCGTCCTTGTCGATCGTCTCGAACGGGGAGACGCCGAAGATGCCCTTCTCCAGGTACGCGGTGAAGAAGCTGGCCTCCACGTCGTCCCGGGAGAAGCCCCACACCGTCTGGGTGAGGTCGTTCGTGCCGAAGGAGAAGAACTCGGCGGCCTCGGCGATCTGACCGGCGGTCAGGGCGGCGCGCGGCAGCTCGATCATCGTGCCGATGGACAGCTTGAGCTGCGTGCCGGAGGCCGCCTCGACCTCGGCGATGACCTTGTCGGCCTCCTCACGCACGATCTCCAGCTCCTGCACCGTACCGACGAGCGGGATCATGATCTCGGCGCGCGGGTCGCCCTTGGCGGCCTTGCGCTCGGCGGCGGCCTCGGCGATCGCCCGGACCTGCATGGTGAACAGGCCGGGGATGACCAGTCCGAGGCGCACGCCGCGCAGGCCCAGCATCGGGTTCTGCTCGTGCAGGCGGTGGACCGCCTGCAGGAGGCGGAGTTCGTTCTCGTGCGGCTCCTGGCGGGACTCCGCCAGGGCCACGCGGACCGACAGCTCGGTGATGTCGGGCAGGAACTCGTGCAGCGGCGGGTCCAGGAGGCGGACGGTGACCGGGAGGCCGTCCATCGACTCGAAGAGCTGGACGAAGTCCTGCTTCTGCAGCGGCAGCAGTTCCTTGAGGGACTCCTCGCGCTCGGCCTGGGTGTCGGCCAGGATCAGCCGCTCCACCAGCTCGCGCCGGTCGCCGAGGAACATGTGCTCGGTGCGGCACAGGCCGATGCCCTGCGCGCCGAAGCGGCGGGCCCGCAGCGCGTCCTCGGCGTTGTCCGCGTTGGCCCGCACGCGCAGCCGGCGCTTGCGGTCGGCGAACGCCATGATGCGGTGGACCGCCTCGACCAGCTCGTCGGCGTCCTCGGCACCAGCGTGCATCCGGCCCTCGAAGTACTCCACGACCGGCGACGGCACGACCGGTACCTCACCGAGGTACACCTTGCCCGTCGAGCCGTCGATGGAGACGACGTCGCCCTCCTCGACGACGTGCCCGCCCGGCACGGTCATCCGGCGGCGCTTGGTGTCGACCTCCAGCTCCTCCGCGCCGCAGACACAGGTCTTGCCCATGCCGCGTGCGACGACGGCCGCGTGGGAGGTCTTGCCGCCGCGCGAGGTCAGGATGCCCTCGGCGGCGATCATGCCGTCGAGGTCGTCGGGGTTGGTCTCGCGGCGGATCAGGATGACCTTCTCGCCCGAGCGGGACCACTTGACCGCCGTGTAGGAGTCGAAGACGGCCTTGCCGACCGCCGCGCCCGGGGAGGCCGCGATGCCCCGGCCGACCGTCTCGACCTTCGCGCTCTCGTCGAAGCGCGGGAACATCAGCTGGGCGAGCTGGGCGCCGTTGACGCGGGTGAGCGCCTCGGCCTCGTCGATCAGGCCCTGGTCCACCAGCTGGGTGGCGATGCGGAAGGCAGCGCCCGCGGTGCGCTTGCCGACCCGGGTCTGGAGCATCCACAGCACACCGCGCTCGATGGTGAACTCGATGTCGCAGAGGTCCTTGTAGTGGTTCTCCAGCGTCTCCATGATCTGCATCAGCTGGTCGTACGACTTCTTGTCGATCCGCTCCAGCTCCGCGAGCGGCACGGTGTTGCGGATGCCCGCGACCACGTCCTCGCCCTGGGCGTTCTGCAGGTAGTCGCCGTAGACGCCCTGGTGGCCGGAGGCGGGGTCGCGGGTGAAGGCGACGCCGGTGCCGGAGTCGGGGCCGAGGTTGCCGAAGACCATCGAGCAGACGTTGACGGCGGTGCCCAGGTCGTGCGGGATGCGCTCCTGGCGGCGGTAGAGCTTGGCGCGGTCGGTGTTCCAGGAGTCGAAGACCGCGTGGATGGCGAGGTCCATCTGCTCGCGCGGGTCCTGCGGGAAGTCGCGGCCGGCCTCGGTCTTGACGATCTTCTTGAACTTGGTGACGAGCTTCTTGAGGTCGGCTGCCTCCAGCTCGGTGTCGACCGTGACCTTCTTGGTCTCCTTGGCCTTCTCCAGCGCGTCCTCGAAGAGCTCGCCGTCGACGCCGAGGACGGTCTTGCCGAACATCTGGATGAGGCGGCGGTAGGAGTCCCAGGCGAAGCGCTCGTCGCCGGCCTGCTTGGCCAGGCCCTGCACCGACTTGTCGGAGAGGCCGATGTTGAGGACGGTGTCCATCATGCCGGGCATGGAGAACTTGGCGCCCGAGCGCACCGACACCAGCAGCGGGTCGTCGGCCTGGCCGAGCTTCTTGCCCATGCGCTGCTCCAGCGCGTCGAGGTGCGCACTCACCTCGTCACGCAGTGCCGCCGGCTCCTCGCCGCTTTCGAGGTAGACCTTGCACGCCTCGGTGGTGATCGTGAAGCCGGGCGGGACCGGAAGGCCCAGATTGGTCATCTCGGCGAGGTTCGCGCCCTTGCCACCGAGGAGGTCCTTGAGGTCCTTGTTGCCCTCGGTGAAGTCGTAAACGAACTTCACGCCCTCAACACTCTTACCGTGCTCAGCTACGTGGGGATCTTTGTTTTCCGACACGGGTCTCGACTCCTCGAGGACGCGGTGGCTGCCCTGACGGCGAGGAACATACCCAGATCAAAGGCTTCTGGGTACGTCCACTCGCGCGTCATACGCCTGTAACCACTCGTCCGCCAGTGGATCGAAAGTCAAGGCTCGGCAAGCGATCACAGCCGTATGTTTTCACTTCTTGAACGCACGAACCTCCGCTGAGCCTACAGGGCGCTCATGTGAGCGGTGTTCGGCACGCTTGATTTCGCTCGATGAACGATCAAAGGGTGGCACTCAGTGCCACACTTTGGAGAAGTGCAGCCGCTCAAGATCCGCTCATCTGAGCACAACCCTTATCAAGGGTGGCGAGAATCACGCTGCCACAGCCGACGAGATTTCACCATGCGGACGCGTCTCGGGCCGAAATGTCCCGGTCACACCCCGAGCGCGCGCAGCCGCTCCTCGACCCGCTCGGGGGCGTAGAGGTGCTCCACGACCATCGCCCCGGCTCCCACCAGCCCGGACCGCTCGCCGAGCCGTGCCGTCACGACGTCCAGGTGGGCGGTGGAGCGGGGCAGCGCCCGCTGGTAGAGCAGCTCGCGCACGCCCGTGAGGAACGGGGTTCCGGCCAGATCCCCGGCGATCATCAGCACCCCGGGGTTGAGCAGCGTCACCACGGTCGCCAGCACGTCCCCGACCCGGCGCCCGGCCTCCCGGGCGAGGCCGACCGCGTCGGGATGGCCGGAGGCCAGCAAATCCCGCACGTCCGAGCCGGAGGCCGCCGGCACCCCGGCCTCCGCCAGCCGCCGCGCCACCGCGCCACCGCTCGCGATGGCGGCCAGACAGCCGTAGGAACCGCACCGGCACAGCGTCTGGGCGCCCTCCGGCACCCGGATGTGCCCGATGTCCCCGGCGCCCCCGTCGATGCCCCGGAACACCGCGCCGTCCACCACGACCCCGGCGCCGATGCCGGTGGAGACCTTGACCAGTACGAAGGCGGAGCAGTCGGGATAGCCGGTGCGCTGTTCGCCGTACGCCATGAGGTTGGCGTCGTTGTCCACCAGCACCGGCACCTCGGCGGCGCCCGTGTGCTCGGTCAGCGCCCGGGCCAGCCGGCTCCTTATGTCGTAGCCGTCCCAGCCGGGCATCATCGGCGGCTGGACGACGCGGCCGGTCTCGGTGTCGACCGGGCCGGGCACGGCGAGCCCGACCCCGCACACCGACTCGGCCCCGCGGCCGGTCTTCTCCAGCAGCTCGCCGAACCAGCGGCCGAGTTCGCCCAGCACGGCGTCCGGCCCGTCCTCGACGACGAGGGTGCCGGAGTGCTCGGCCAGGATCTCGCCGCTCAGCGACAGCACGGCCGCCCGCGCGTGCCGGGTGTCGAGGTCGGCGGCCAGGACCACCGCGTGCTCGTCGTCGAACTCCAGGGTGATGGAGGGGCGCCCGCCCAGCGGGGAGTCCACCGGCCCCCCGGCGCCCTCGCGCAGCCAGCCGGCGCGGAAGAGCCGGTCCAGCCGCTGCCCGACCGTGGCCCGGGACAAACCGGTCGCCCGCTGGAGCGCACCCCGGGTCACGGCCCGGCGACTGCGCACCAGTTCGAGCAGTTCGCCGGCGCTCCCCTGGCCGGCACCTCGTCCCGTCCTGACGGGCCGTCCGGTCATGCACACCCCCTTGTGTTTCTCAACCTTGCCTTACATAGTGGGTTTTGCGTGTTAAATAGACGTAACCCCACGGTAGCCGCAGCCGAACCTGTCGGCCGGACGTCTTCCCGGAGAGCCCCCAGTGGACAGCACCGCCCAACGCGCCCTTCGTCCCACGGGACGAACCATTGCATACGATCCGTCCAGCGCCGCGTCGCCCTTGCACGTCAGGGCAGCCGCCGTGCTGGAGGCCGGCTGGACGGGCACGTCCACAGTGCCCTCGCGCGGTCTGTATCCGCACCAGTGGTCCTGGGACTCGGCGTTCATCGCCATCGGCCTGCGGCACGTGTCGCCGTTACGGGCACAGACGGAACTGGAGACGCTGCTGGCCGCCCAGTGGGCGGACGGGCGGATCCCGCACATCGTCTTCAACCCCTCCGTCCCGCTCGACGCGTACTTCCCGAGCCCCGACTTCTGGCGCTCCTCGACCGCCGGACGCGCCGCGGGCGCCCCGCGCACCGTACAGACCTCCGGGATCGTGCAGCCACCGGTCCACGCGCTGGCCGCGTGGCTGGTGCACCTCGCCGACCCCGGTCTGTCCCGGTCACGCGGGTTCCTCACCCGGGTGTATCCGCGGCTCGCGGCCTGGCACCGGTATCTGCTGCACCGGCGCGACCTGGGCGGGGGCGGACTGGTGTCCGTCGTGCACCCCTGGGAACAGGGTATGGACAACAGCCCCTGCTGGGACCGCCCGCTCTCCCGGGTCACTCCGGCCCCGGCCCGCTCCTTCCGCCGCGCCGACCTCGACCACGGCTCCCCCGAGGACCGGCCGACGGATCTGGACTACGGGCGGTACGTGCGACTGGCGAGCGACTACCGGGACCGGGGGTACTCCGACGGACCGGGCGACTTCGCCGTGGAGGACCCGGCGTTCAACGCCCTGCTCATCGCCTCCGAGTACGCCCTGGCCCGGATCGCCCGCGAACTGGGTGCGGCGGCCTCGGCCCGGCAGGACCGCGCCGAGCGGCTCACCACCGCCCTGGTGGAGCGGCTGTGGGAGCCGACTGCGGGGATGTTCCTGTGCCGGGACGTGCGCGCCGGGGAGCTGATCCCCGAGCGCGGTGTCTCCGGGCTGGTCCCGCTGCTGCTGCCCAGCCTGCCGCGCGACCTCGCGGCCGGCCTGATGCGCACCCTGTGCGGCCCGCACTTCGGGCTCGGCGGCACGACCCGGCTGGTGCCCAGCTACGACCTGCTCGGCGAGGCCTTCGACCCGCACCGCTACTGGCGCGGCCCGGCCTGGTTCAACACCAGCTGGCTGCTGGAGCGCGGGCTGCGACTGCACGGCGAGCGCGGCCGGGCCGACGCCCTGCGCAGGGGGATCCTGCACACCGCCGGCGCCTCCGACTTCGCGGAGTACGTGGACCCGCACACCGGACAGGCCTGCGGCGCCACCGGCTTCGGCTGGACCGCCGCGCTCACGCTCGACCTGCTGCACGACCGGCCCGCAGGGGACAGGAACGGCGTCACGGCGATCAAGGGAGGGCACCGGGGATGACGGACCGGCATCATCTGCTCGTGCACGGCGGGACGTTCGCCGCCGTCGGCGACCGCGGCGACATCAGCGGCTACCGGGGCGGCAGCGCCCCGGACGGAATGTTCGTACAGGACGCGCGGCACCTGAGCCGGTGGCAGCTCACCGTCGACGGGGCCGTGCCCGAGACGCTGACGCCCGTGGCCGACGGGGACACCGCGCGCTGTGTCCTCGTCCCGCGCGGCGGGCGCAACGAGCCGCCCGCGTACACGCTCTTCCGCGAACAGGCCGTCGGCGACGCCTCGTTCGTGGAGGCGGTGCGGGTCACCAGCAACCGCCCGGTGCCGACGACGGTCCGCCTCGCGGTCACCGCCGACGCCGACTTCACCGACCAGTTCGAGCTGCGCTCCGACCACCGCACCTACACGAAGGCGGGCGCCGTCCGCTCCCGCCAGGTCCTCGGGCACGGAGTCGAGTTCAGCTACCGGCGCGGCGAGTGGCACTCCGTCACGACCGTGACGACCGAGCCCCAGCCGGACGCCGTGGAGGAGACCGGCACCGGGGCCCGCCGCCTGGTGTGGACCCTGGACCTCGAACCGCACGGCACGGCCGAGCTGGTCCTGCGCGTCATGGCCCGCCCGCACGGCGACAGGCGCGCCCTGCGCGTGCCCCGCTCCCCCGCCGCCCTGAAGGAGCAACTCCTGGCCCAAGAGGGCCGGTTCACGGAGGGCGTGGCCCTGCCGGCCGGCTGGCCTGAGCTGTCCGCGGCCTGCGCCCGGGGCCTCGCCGACCTGGCCGCGCTCCAGGTCCCGGCGAAGGGCCCGGACGGCGAGGAGCTGCGCGTGCCGGCCGCCGGTGCGCCCTGGTTCCTCACCCTGCTGGGCCGGGACGCCCTGCTGACCTCGCTGTTCGCCCTGCCCTACCGGCCCCGGCTGGCCGCCGCCACGCTGCCCGCGCTGGCCGCGACCCAGGCCACGGACACCGGTGTCAGCGAGGTCGCCCAGCCCGGCAAGATCGTGCACGAGGTGCGGTTCGGCGAACTGGCGCACTTCGGCCAGGTCCCCTACGCCCGCTACTACGGCTCGGTCGACGCCACGCCCCTGTTCCTCGTCCTGCTCGGGGCGTACACCGAGCAGACCGGCGACCCGGGCCTGGCCCGCCGTCTGGAGCCGCATGCCCGGGCGGCGGTCGGCTGGATGCTCGACCACGGCGGCCTGACCTCGCGCGGGTACCTCGTCTACCGCGCCGATCAGGGCGGCCTCGCCAACCAGAACTGGAAGGACTCCCCCGGCGCCATCTGCTCCGCCGAGGGCACCCGTCCCAACGGCCCGGTGACGGCCGCGGGCGCCCAGGGCTACGCGTACGACGCGCTGCGCCGCACGGCGTGGCTCGCGCGCACGGTGTGGCAGGACGCGACGTACGCGGACCTGCTGGAGCAGGCGGCCGGTGACCTGCGCGACCGTTTCCAGCGGGACTTCTGGATGCCGGAGCACTCCTTCCCGGCGCTCGCCCTCGACGGCCGGGGCCGGCAGGTCGACGCGCTCGCCTCCGACGCCGGGCATCTGCTGTGGTCGGGCCTGCTGGACAAGGAGTACGGCGAACAGGTCGGCCGGCGCCTGCTGGAGCCGGACTTCTTCTCCGGCTGGGGCGTGCGCACCCTGGCCGCCGGGCAGCCCGCCTACCACCCGCTCTCCTACCACCGCGGCTCGGTCTGGCCGCACGACAACGCGCTGATCGCACTGGGCCTGGCCCGCTACGGACTGCACGACGAGGCCCGCGCGATCGCCCGCGGCCTGGTCGACGCGGCGAGCGTGACCGGCCACCGGCTGCCGGAGGTCCTCGCGGGCTACGGCCGCGACACCCATCCCGAGCCGGTGCCGTACCCGCACGCCTGCGTCCGCGAATCCCGCTCGGCATCGGCCCCGTTGGCCCTGCTCACGGCGGTCGGAGGCGCCTGAGCACCGGGTTGGCCGGGCGTTTGCCCGGAGTTTGCCGAGCGCTGGCCCGGTGGGCTGAACACAGCTGCCGGGCGCCCCGTACGGAACTGCGGCGGACCCGTCCCCCCACGCGGGTCCGCCACCTCGCCGCGTTCCGCACGGGAAGGACCTCCGGGTGCCTGTCTTCACACGCTTCAGCCGGTCGCCGCAGCCGGGCATCCCAGGGGCCGAGGCCGAGACGGAGCGTGACGAGAGGGCGGAGGTCCTCGCAGAGGAGGTGGGGACCCCCGGGTCCGGATCCCGCCTCGCCCGCCTCCGCACCTGGCGCACCCGTCACCCCCGGGCCGCCCGTGCCCTCCGCCTGACCACCACCACCGTCGCGGCCGTCCTGGTCCTCGGGGCCCTGCTCCTGCCCAACACCCTCCCGGCCGTCGAGCCCGACCGCTTCTTGCGGATCCCGGCGGAGGCGGTCGTCGGGGCCGTCGTCATGCTGGCGCTGCCGCGCCGCCCCCGGCTGGCGGCGGCGGTGCTGTACGGGCTCGGCCTCACGGCGCTGACCACGGTGAACCTGCTCGACATGGGGTTCAACGAGTACCTGGGCCGGGGCTTCAACGCCGCGCTGGACTGGGACCTGCTGCCGGACGCGCAGGCCTACGTCGAGGACACGCTGGGCGGGGGCGTCGCGACCGCCGCAGCCGTCGGCGCGGTCGTGCTCGTCCTGCTCGTGGCGGCCGTCATGGTCGCGGCGACGATCCGGCTCGCCGACGTGCTGGCCCGCCACCGGCCCCGGGCGACCAAGGGCGCCCTGCTCGCCGGCACCGCCTGGGTCACCTGCTCCGCGCTCGGCCTGACACTGTTCGGCGGTCCGATCGCCTCCGAACGCGGGGCCGGGGCCCTGCGGGTGCACGCGCAGCGGACGGTGGAGTCGCTGCGCGACGAGGCGGCGTTCATGAAGCAGTCGAAGGCGGACACCTTCGGCAACACCCCTCCCGGCCAGCTCCTGCCCGACCTGCGCGGCAAGGACGTGATCTTCACGTTCATCGAGAGCTACGGCCGCAGCGCCGTCGAGGACCCGGTCATGGCACCCGGCGTCGACCGCACCCTCGACACGAGCACCGAGGCCCTGGCGAAGGCCGGTTTCCACGCCCGCAGCGGCTGGCTGACCTCGGCGACCTACGGCGGCAGCAGCTGGCTCGGCCACTCCACGACCATGTCCGGCCTGTGGATCGACAACCAGCGCCGCTACCGCACGGTCACCGCGGGTGACCACCTCACCCTCACCAAGGCGTTCCAGAAGACCGGCGCCTGGGACACGGTCGGTGTGATGCCGGGCGTGCAGAAGGGCTGGCCGGAGGAGAAGTGGTACGGCCTCGGCAAGCTCTACGACGCCTTCGACCTGGGTTACCGGGGCCCGAAGTTCAGCTGGTCGACGATGCCCGACCAGTACGCGCTGGAGGCGTTCCAGCGCCGGGTGCACGGAAAGAAGCGCGACAAGCCGCTGATGTCGTTCGTCATCCTGACCTCCAGCCACCAGCCCTGGGCGCCCCTTCCCGAGATGGTCGGCTGGGACGAACTCGGCGACGGCTCGGTCTTCGACGCGATCCAGAAGGCGGGCGAAAAAGCGTCGGACGTCATCACCGACACCACCAAGTCCCGGCAGGAGTACGGCAAGTCCATCCAGTACTCGGTCACCAGCCTCACCCAGTGGCTGGAGCGCTACGGCACCGACGACACCGTCCTGGTCTTCCTCGGCGACCACCAGCCCATCGCCCGGGTCAGCGGCGACCGCGCGAGCCGGGACGTGCCGGTGTCGATCGTCGCGAAGGACCCGAAGGTCCTCGACAAGGTCGCCGGCTGGAACTGGACGGAAGGCCTCAAGCCGGACCGCGACGCCCCCGTCTGGAAGATGAGCGCGTTCCGCGACCGCTTCCTCACGGCGTTCGGCTCCACACCGCACCCCTCCTAGGGGGTGTCCGCAAAGTCCCGTCGTCCGCCCGGAGGGCGGGCCCTGCGGTGTCCGGTGCGTGCTCTGGGGGCAGGCGGGACTTTGCGGCCACCCCCAAGGGCTGATCAGCCGCCGGAGGTGTCCAGCTCCGCGTCCTCGCTGATGCCCGCGCAGTCGTACGGGTCCTTCAGCCAGCCGTCCGGCAGCACCACCCGGTTGTTGCCGGACGTACGGCCGCGGGGGCCGTCGGCGCCGGCGGGCCAGGGCTGGTCGAGGTCCAGCTCGTCGAGGCCGGCCCGCAGTTCCTCGAGCGACGAGGTGATGGCGAGCCGCTTGCGCATCTCGGAGCCGACCGCGAAGCCCTTCAGATACCAGGCGACGTGCTTGCGGAAGTCGATCACGCCCCGCGACTCGTCCCCGATCCACTCGCCGAGCAGGGTGGCGTGCCGGACCATGACGTCGGCGACTTCCCTGAGGGTGGGCCGTGCGATGTCCTGAGAGCGCCCCTCGAAAGCCGCGACGAGGTCCGCGAACAGCCAGGGCCGCCCGAGGCACCCGCGCCCCACGACCACCCCGTCACAGCCGGTCTCCCGCACCATCCGCAGGGCGTCCTCGGCCGACCAGATGTCGCCGTTGCCGAGCACGGGGATCTCCGGCACGTGCTCCTTCAGCCGGGCGATGGCGTCCCAGTCGGCGGTGCCGCCGTAGTGCTGGGCGGCGGTGCGGCCGTGCAGCGCGATGGCGGTGACGCCCTCCTCGACGGCGATCCGGCCGGCGTCGAGGAAGGTGATGTGGTCGTCGTCGATGCCCTTGCGCATCTTCATCGTCACGGGCAGGTCGCCGGAGCCGCTGACGGCCTCGCGCAGGATGGCCCGCAGCAGGTTCCGCTTGTACGGGAGCGCGGAGCCGCCGCCCTTGCGGGTCACCTTCGGCACCGGGCAGCCGAAGTTCAGGTCGATGTGGTCGGCGAGGTCCTCCTCCGCGATCATGCGGACGGCCTTGCCGACGGTCGCCGGATCCACGCCGTACAGCTGGATGGACCGGGGGCGCTCACTCGCGTCGAAGTGAATGAGCTGCATCGTCTTCTCGTTGCGCTCGACCAGCGCCCTGGTGGTGATCATCTCGCTGACGAACAGGCCCTTGCCACCACTGAACTCCCGGCACAGCGTGCGGAAGGGCGCGTTGGTGATCCCGGCCATGGGGGCCAGGACGACGGGGGGCTGGACGGTGTGCGGACCGATCTGAAGGGGCGTGGACATTCCTCCATTGTGCCGTGCAATGAGTTGGCAAAAGTCATTAGTTAGCCACACTATCGAAATCGGCGTACGATGACGTCCATGCCCGAGCTCAGCCCCCGCCGCCGCATGCTGGTGCTCGCGATCTGCTGTATGAGCCTGCTGATCGTGAGCCTGGACAACACGGTCCTGAACGTGGCCCTGCCGTCGATGCAACAGGACCTGCACGCGAGCACTTCCGGCCTCCAGTGGACGATCGACGCCTACACCCTGGTCCTGGCCTCGCTGCTGATGCTCGCCGGCTCCACGGCCGACCGGATCGGCCGCAAGCGCGTCTTCATGGCGGGCCTGGTCGTCTTCACCCTCGGCTCGGTCCTGTGCTCCCTCGCGCCGAACCTCGAAGCGCTGGTCGTCTTCCGGATGGTGCAGGCCGTGGGCGGCTCGATGCTGAACCCGGTCGCCATGTCGATCATCACCAACACCTTCACCGACCCTCGCGAGCGGGCCCGGGCCATCGGCGCGTGGGGCGCGGTCGTCGGCATATCGATGGCCGCCGGCCCGCTGGTCGGGGGCCTCCTGGTCGAGTCGGTCGGCTGGCGCTCGATCTTCTGGATCAACCTGCCGGTGGGCCTGGCGGCACTGCTCCTCACCCTGCGCTTCGTCCCCGAGTCCCGGGCCCCCAAGGCCCGCCGCCCGGACCCGGTCGGGCAGCTCCTGGTGATCGCGCTGTTCGGCACGCTCACCTACGCGATCATCGAGGCGCCGAGCACGCCGCTCGCCTCGATCGCCCCGTTGGCCGTCGTCGCCCTGGCCGCGCTGGGCGGCCTGCTGTGGTACGAACCACGCCGCGCGCAGCCGCTGATCGACCCGCGCTTCTTCCGTTCGGCGCCGTTCAGCGGGGCCACGGTCATCGCGATCAGCGCGTTCGCCGCACTCGGCGGCTTCCTGTTCCTGTCCACGCTGTACCTGCAGAACGTCCGCGGTCTCAACGCCCTGGAGGCGGGCCTGTGGATGCTCCCGATGGCGGTCCCGACGTTCCTGTGCGCCCCGCTCTCCGGCCGCCTCGTCGGCAGTCGGGGTCCGCGTCTGCCCCTGCTGATCGCGGGCTGCGCGATGACGGTGAGCGGCATCCTCTTCGCGGTGTTCGAGGCCGAGACCTCGAACACCACCCTCTTCGCCGGGTACGTCCTGTTCGGCATCGGCTTCGGTTTCGTCAACGCGCCGATCACCAACACGGCGGTCTCCGGCATGCCCCGCGCCCAGGCGGGTGTCGCCGCGGCCGTCGCCTCCACGAGCCGCCAGCTCGGCCAGACGCTCGGGGTCGCCGTGGTGGGCGCGGTGCTCGCCTCCGGCGTGGGCGCGTCCACGTACCGCGCGATGTTCGTGCCGGCCGCGCGGCCGGGCTGGTGGATCATCGCGGGGTGCGGGTTCGCGGTGCTGGTGCTGGGGGCGGTGAGCAGTGGGCGCTGGGCTCGAGGGACCGCCGAGCGGACGGCCGAGAGGCTGGAGGCGGCGGAGGTGCGGGATGTCGTGCCGGCTGCGGAGCGTGCCTAGCCGCGGGTGGGTTGTGGCCGGCCGCGCAGTTCCCCGCGCCCCTGAAGGCCGGTTTCCCTGCTCAGCGCTATGGCTTGCAGCCTCTCCAGGCGCTCTCGTGAGTCCTGGTCCGCCGGTACGTAGGTGACGATCCGCGGGCCCGTCCCCGGCGTCAGCCAGAAGTCCGTGTGGTCGACGGTGATGCGGCCGACGTGGCGGTTGAGGAACTCCTTGCGCTTGGTGCGGTGGGCGACGACCTCGTGGCGGTCCCAGGCCGTGCGGAAGGCGGGGGACTCCGTGCGCAGTCGCTTCAGGAGCATCGTCCAGGCGGGCTCGGCGAGATGGCCGGCCATCGCGGCCCGGAAGCGCGCGGCCATCAGCCGCTGCGTCTCCTCCAGGTGCACGATCGACGACTGCCACTCGGCGTGCGTGTAGGACAGGACCATGCAGTTGCGGTCCTCGGGCGGCACCGCGTCCAGGTCGCACAGCAGCAGCCCGTACGTGCGGTTGTGGGCGAGGATGTCGTACCGGCTGTTCTGCAGGCACGCCGGGAACGGCTCGACCTGCTCCAGCACCGCCCGCATCGCCGGAGTGACCGACGGGCACGTGGTCGCCGGTGTCGGGTCGGCGGCCCCGGCCAGCCGGAAGAGGTGGGCGCGCTCGCTGGGGTCGAGCAGCAGCGCGCGGGCCAGCGCGTCGAGGACCTGGACGGAGACCTGGATGTCCCGGGCCTGCTCCAGCCACGTGTACCAGGTGACGCCCACGGCGGAGAGCTGGGCGACCTCCTCGCGGCGCAGCCCCGGCGTCCGGCGCCGGCGTCCGCGGGGCAGGCCGACCTGCTCGGGGGCGATCCGCTCCCGGCGGCTGCGCAGGAACGACGCCAGCTCCTGCCGCCGGACGTCCGCGTCAGCGTGGGCCTCGGGCGGGTGGGCTGCCGTCTCCTGCGCCATGGTCGTCATACCCTTCAGCCTGCCGCCGCCCGGACCCTGTTTCCAGGTGGTGCTACTACCAGGATAAGGACACTCTGGTACCAGTCTGTGCGCCGTCGGAGGCTGTTGACGTGACCACGGAATCCCTCACTTCACGTCCCGTCCGCTCCCCCGCCGCCGCGGCTCCCGTGCTCGGCGGGCTCGGACTGTTCACGGTGCTGCTGGCCGCGGCACTCCCGCTCATCGACTTCTTCATCGTGAACGTCGCCCTGCCCACCATCGGCGCCGACCTCGCCGCGAGCGAGTCGGTCCTCGAACTCGTCGTCGCCGGGTACGGGGTGTCGTACGCGGTCCTGCTGGTCCTCGGCGGCCGGCTCGGTGACCTGTTCGGCCGGCGGCGGCTGTTCCTCGTCGGCATGGCGGCCTTCGGGCTGACCTCGCTGGCGTGCGGGCTGGCGCCGGGCGCCTGGTCGCTGGTCGCGGCCCGGGTCGCCCAGGGCGCGTCGGCCGCCGCGATGCTGCCGCAGGTGCTGGCCACCATCCAGGCGACCACGACCGGCCCCCGGCGGGCCAAGGCCATGGGCCTGTACGGCGCGACCGCCGGGCTGTCCATGGTGGCCGGGCAGATCCTCGGCGGGGTCCTGGTGGCCGCCGACATCGCGGGGACCGGCTGGCGGTCGGTGTTCCTCGTCAACGTGCCGGTCGTCCTCACCGGGCTGGTCCTGGCCGCCCGCGCGGTCCCCGAGACCCGCTCCACGCGCCCGGAGCCGGTCGACGTCCCGGGCACGGTCCTGCTGGCGGCCTCGCTCCTCACGCTGCTCGTCCCGCTCACCGAGGGCCGGGCGGCGGGCTGGCCGCTGTGGACCTGGCTGTCGCTGGCGGCTTTCCCGTTCGCGGCGGCGGCGTTCTACGTCGTGGAGCGGCGGGCCGACCGGGAGGGCCGTACGCCGCTGGTCCCGCCGAGCCTGTTCGCGCTCACCTCCCTGCGCCGCGGGCTGCTGCTGGTGCTGCCCTTCTCCATCGGCTTCAGCGGCTTCATGTTCGTGATCGCGGTGGCGTTGCAGCAGGGCGCCGGACTCGACCCGGTCGCCGCGGGCTTGGCGCTCGCGCCGCTGGCGGTGGTGTTCTTCGTGTTCTCGCTGCTGGGCCCGCGGCTGGTCACCCGATACGGCACGCGGGTGGTGACGGCGGGCGCCGCGCTCCAGGGGCTGGGCCTGGCGCTGATGGCGCTGGCCGCCTGGCGCTTCTGGCCGCACCTCGGCTTCGTCGAGCTGCTCCCGGGGGCGGCGGTCGCAGGCGCGGGCCAGGCGCTGCAACTCCCTGTCATCTACCGGGTCATCCTCTCGGAGGTGCCGGCCGCCCGCGCCGGTGTCGGCAGCGGCGTGATGATCACCACTCAGCAGTCGGCGCTGGCACTCGGGGTGGCGACCCTGGGCACGCTGTTCCTGTCCCTGGTCCCGGGGATGGGCATGCGGGACGCCCTGGTCACGACGCTGCTGGTGCAGCTCGCCGGTGTGGTGCTGACCGGCCTGCTGAGTCTCCGGCTGCCGCGCACGGTCGCTTGAGCTATCTCACGGCCTGATAACTCGCATCTGGGAAAACCCTGTTGATGTTGGTCTTGCAGCACACTCCTTGCTGCGAGCGGACCGGATCCGCCGGATTCCTGGACGCGGGAGGCGTCATGGCGCAAAGCGACACCGGCAAGGTCAGCCGCTGGGACCAGCACGGCCGGGAACATGTGGTGCGGGTGCGGCGCACGGGCGTGCAGCGCACGATCAGATGCGACACCTGCGGCTGGCGCAGAGGCGCCCAGTTCCTGCCCTGGCTCAAGGCCGAGGAGCACCTGGCGGAGGCCCACCAGGCGACGGTGGACCCGACGGCGGCGTGAACGGCCGGACGGGTCCTGTACGGACAGGCCCTTTTTCGGGCCAGGCCCTAGTAGAGGATCGAGGGCAGGTACGCCCCGTCGGGCTGGTTGTACAGGCCGATGGTCATCAGGCTCATCAGCTGCACGACCTTGAGGCCGTTGGACAGGCACCACCTCAGCAGCACGCTGTCGCTCGCGGGGACGAGGATGCCCGGGCCGGCGAACTGCGGTGCCGCCGCGATCAGGGCCTGGAGGTCCGGGGTGGTCTCGCCGACGGCGTGCGCGAAGAAGGCCAGGTCGGTGGCGTACCCGGTGACGCGTCCCGCGCGCTCGACGACCCGGGCGGTGCCCTGTTTGAGCCCGTCGGCGACCTCGCCGCCCCGGTCGACGCCGTGGACCTGCCGGCACACCTCGTTGCAGGCGCCGAGGTCCGCGTCTGTGGCCTCCCGCACGGTGTAGCCGGGCAGGGCACGCCCGATCGGCGGGCCCTGGACGCAGGCGACCGTGGCCCGGTGGGCGAAGCCCAGGCTGACGTACAGCGAGAACGACCTGTTGTGGTAGCCGCTCTGCAGCAGCCGGATGCCCGGCGCCCCGCGCTCGTCGGCCCGCCGCATCACGTCCAGCATCAGGCGGCGGCCCACGCCCGCGTTCTGCACGCCGGGGTCGACGGTGATGGGCCCGACCCCGACGACGGCCGAGCGTTCGTCGAGGAAGTTGCTGCCCACGATCCGCCCGTCGAGCTCGGCGACGACACTGTAGAAACCCGGGTGCGTCAGGGCTCCCTCGATCACCGCCACACCCACGTCGGGGCTCGGGAAGTCGGGTGGGAACGCGTGCTCCGCGGCGATGCCCGCGAAGGCCTCGTAGCAGATCCTTCCGCACTCCGCGGCATCGTCCGCGGTGCCCGGGCGCAGTACGAGATCCATGACCGCCATCTCCTTCTCAGCGCCCCCGCGCGGCGACCCACGCCTCCCTTCCCATCCTGTGCCTCAGCCCGGCGAGGCGCACCCGGTGGGTACGGCGATGCCTCTAGGGCCGCAGGCCTCGCACCAGCAGGTCGACGAGCGAGGCGAAGTCGGCCTCGCTCCCGGGCTGTTCCCACTCCCGCGCGTAGCAGGGGTCGTGGAAGCGCCCCGTCGCCTGGAAGACCGCGCGGGCCGTGGCCTCCGGGTCGGTGGCGGCGAAGTGGCCGGTCTCGACTCCGGCCTGGATGATGCGGGTCAGCTGGGACGTCAGGTCGGCGATGTGCTCACCGACCGCCGCGCCGTTCTCGTCCGTGAGGACCGTGTACGTGGCGAACAGCTCCGGGTCGCCGCCCGCCTTGCGGCGCTTCGCGGCGAACAGCGCGGCGAGCCAGTCCCGCAGCCGGGTCTCCGGGTCGCCGTCCCCCGCGGCGATGCCCGAGAGCTCCCCGGACGTGCGGTCCAGCCAGCGCTTGGTGACGGCCTCGCGCAGCGCCGCCTTGGTGCGGAAGTGACGGTAGACGCTGCCGTGGCTGACGCCGAGCGCGCGGGCCACGTCCACCACGGTGGCCTTGGCCGGGCCGTGGCGGCGCAGCACCTCCTCGGTCGCCTCGAGGATGCGCTCGGCGGTCAGGATCTCGCTGGTCGGTGCCATGCCCTGACCGTACCGGGAGCCGGCTTCAGCTCTCGAGGTGTGCCATCTGGGCCGCCGGGTAGCGGTCGCCTGCGGCGGCGCCGGGCGGTACGGCCTCCTCGATCGCGGCCAGGTCGGCCGCGTCCAGCGTGACGTCCAGCGCGCCCAGTGCCTCCGTGAGCCGGTCGCGGCGGCGGGCCCCGACCAGGGGAACGATGTCCTCACCGCGGGACAGCACCCAGGCGATGGCGATCTGCGCGACGCTGACGCCCTTCTGCTCGGCGATCTTCCGCAGCGCCTCGACGAGGTTCAGGTTGTGCCGGAGGTTGTCCCCCTGGAAGCGCGGCGACATCGCCCGGAAGTCGCCGGCACCGAGCTGCCGGTCGGCGGTGAAGTGGCCGGAGATCAGTCCCCGGGAGAGCACGCCGTACGCCGTGACGCCGATGCCCAGTTCGCGCGTGGTGGGGAGGATCTCGTCCTCGATGCCGCGCGAGATCAGGGAGTACTCGATCTGGAGGTCGGAGATCGGCGCGGTGGCGGCGGCCCGCCGGATCGTCTCGGCGCCTACCTCGCTGAGGCCGATGTGCCGCACGTACCCCTTCTCGACCAGTTCCGCGATCGCGCCGACCGTCTCCTCGATCGGCACGTCGGGGTCGAGGCGGGCGATGCGGTAGACGTCGATGTGGTCGACGCCGAGCCGCTGGAGGGAGTACGCGGCGAAGTTCTTGACGGCGGCGGGCCGGCCGTCGTAGCGGGACCAGCCGCCGTCCGGGTCGCGCAGGGCGCCGAACTTCACGCTGACCAGGGCCTGTTCACGCCGGGCGGCGGGGGCCGCGCGCAGGGCCTCGCCGATCAGCATCTCGTTGTGGCCCATGCCGTAGAAGTCGCCGGTGTCCAGCAGGGTGACGCCCGCTTCGAGCGCCGCGTGGATGGTCGCGACGGACTCGGCCCGGTCCGCCTCGCCGTACAGCGCGGACATGCCCATGCAGCCGAGACCGAGGGCGGAGACCTGGGGGCCGGTGGTTCCGAGGGTTCGGGTTCGCATCGTCATGACGTCCACTGTGCCATGACAGCTGACAGATTTCAATATCTGTCATTCGATATTTGTCAGCCCCGCGCAGCCCCGCCGCAAACGCACCGGTGCCGGGTTCCTCCGCGGAGGAACCCGGCACCGGTGTGTGGACGAAAAGCGATCAGCAGCCGACCAGGCGGGCCGCCAGGTAGCCCTCGATCTGGTCGAGGGAGACGCGCTCCTGCTTCATCGAGTCACGCTCACGGACGGTGACCGCGTTGTCCTCCAGGGTGTCGAAGTCGACGGTCACGCAGAACGGCGTGCCGATCTCGTCCTGGCGGCGGTAGCGGCGGCCGATGGCGCCGGCGTCGTCGAACTCGATGTTCCAGTGCTGGCGCAGCGCCTGGGCGAGGCCCTTGGCCTTCGGGGACAGCTCCGGGTTCCGGGACAGCGGCAGCACCGCGACCTTCACCGGGGACAGGCGCGGGTCGAGGCGCAGCACCGTGCGCTTCTCCATCTTGCCCTTGGCGTTGGGCGCCTCGTCCTCGATGTAGGCGTCCAGGAGGAACGCCAGCATCGCGCGGCCGACACCGGCCGCGGGCTCGATGACGTACGGGGTCCAGCGCTCACCGGCCTCCTGGTCGAAGTAGGTGAGGTCCTGGCCGGAGGCCTTGGAGTGGGCGCCGAGGTCGTAGTCGGTGCGGTTGGCGACGCCTTCGAGCTCACCCCACTCGCTGCCGCCGAACTGGAAGCGGTACTCGATGTCGGCGGTGCGCTTGGAGTAGTGGGAGAGCTTCTCCTTCGGGTGCTCGTACCACCGCATGTTCTCCTCGCGCAGGCCGAGACCGGTGTACCAGTTCCAGCGCTGCTCCATCCAGTACTCCTGCCACTTCTCGTCCTCGCCCGGCTTGACGAAGAACTCCATCTCCATCTGCTCGAACTCGCGGGTGCGGAAGATGAAGTTGCCGGGCGTGATCTCGTTGCGGAAGGACTTGCCCATCTGGGCGATGCCGAACGGCGGCTTGCGGCGCGAGGTGGTCTGCACCTGGGAGAAGTTGGTGAAGATGCCCTGCGCGGTCTCGGGCCGCAGGTAGGCGATGGAGCCGGAGTCCTGGGTCGGGCCGAGGTGCGTGGACAGCAGGCCCGAGAACTGCTTGGGCTCGGTGAACTGGCCCTTGTTGCCGCAGTTGGGGCAGTTGACGTCGGCCAGGCCGTTCTCCGGCAGGCGGTTGTGCTTGGCCTCGTAGGCCTCCTCCAGGTGGTCCGCGCGGAACCGCTTGTGGCAGGAGGTGCACTCGGTCAGCGGGTCCGTGAAGGTGGCGACGTGGCCGGAGGCGACCCAGACCTCGGGGGCCAGGATCACGGACGAGTCGATACCGACGACGTCCTCGCGCGACGTCACCATGTAGCGCCACCACTGGCGCTTGAGGTTCTCCTTGAGCTCGACACCCAGGGGGCCGTAGTCCCAAGCGGCGCGCTGACCGCCGTAGATCTCACTACAGGGGAATACGAAGCCACGGCGCTTGCTCAGGCTGACGATGGTGTCGATCTTGTCGGCGGCCACGGTGCTCTCTTCATTACGACGACGGGCGACGAAGCGAGTTGCTTCCAGCGAATGCTTCAGGTTACCGGCGGGGGCGCCCCCTCAATCAAATCGCTCCCCCTTCCGCGACCGCCAGACCCCCTCCACGGAACCCGCTCAGCTGGTTTTGTTGACAACGGTTTCCATATTTGTTGAAAATGAGTGTCATGAACGTACGACGGCGCCTCATATCCGCCACCGCGGTCACCGCGGCCACCGCTCTCGGCCTCGGTGCTCTCTCCGCCTGCTCCAGCGACAGCGCGGCGACGGGCAACACGGACAAGTTCGACGTCGTCGCGTCGTTCTACCCGATGGCGTTCCTCACGGAGCAGATCGGCGGCGACCACGCGAACGTCACCAGCCTGACCGAACCCGGCCAGGAGCCGCACGACCTGGAGATCAGCACCAAGCAGCGGGCACAGCTCGAAGCGGCCGACGCGGCGCTCTACCTCAAGGGTCTCCAGCCCGCCGTCGACGAGGCGGTCTCGCAGACCGGCATCAAGACGAAGATCGACGCGGCCACGCTGACCACCCTCGAGGACCACGGCAGCACCGAGCACGACCACGCGGGCGAGGAGGGCCACGCCGAGGAGAAGGGCCACGCCGAGGAGGAGGAGCACGCCCGCGACCCGCACATCTGGCTGGACCCGGTGAAGTACGCCGAGGTCGCCCAGGGCGTCGGCAAGGCCTTCGAGAAGGCCGACCCGGACCACGCCGCCGACTACAAGAAGAACACCGCGGCCCTGGTCAAGAAGCTGAACGGCCTCAACGGCAAGTTCGAGACCGGCCTGAAGGACACCAAGACCAAGGTCTTCTTCACCAACCACGCCGCCTTCGGCTACCTCGCCGAGCGCTACGGCCTCACCCAGGAGGCCATCTCCGGCCTCGACCCCGAGAGCGAGCCCAGCGCCGCCCGGGTCAGGGAGCTCCAGCAGGAGGCCAAGGCCGACGGCGTCACCACCGTCTTCTACGAGACACTTGTCTCCGACAAGACCGCGAAGACCCTCGCCAAGGACGCGAAGCTCAAGACGGACGTCCTCGACCCGCTCGAGGGCATCACCGACAAGTCCCGCGGCGACGACTACTTCCAGGTCATGGAAGCCAACCTCAAGGCCCTTCAGGCGGCCCTGGGAGCGAAGTGATCGACCCATCGGAGGACGGCATGACCGAGCCCATCGTATCCCTGCGCGGCGTCCGCGCGGACCTGGGCTCGCGCCCCGTCCTGCGCGGCATCGACCTCACCGTGCACCACGGCGAGGTCGTCGCGCTGCTCGGCGCGAACGGCTCCGGCAAGTCCACGGCCGTGCGCAGCATCATCGGCCAGGTGCAGACCGGCGCCGGCGAGATCGAGCTGTTCGGCACGGACCGCAGGCGGTTCCGCGACTGGCACCGCGTGGGCTACGTCCCGCAGCGCACCACGGCCGCCGGCGGCGTGCCCGCCACGGTGACCGAGGTGGTCTCCTCGGGCCGCCTGTCCCGGGCCCGCTTCGGCGTGCTGCGCAAGGCGGACCACGCGGCCGTGCGCGCGGCCCTGGAGCTCGTCGGCATGGCGGACCGGGCCAAGGACTCGGTCAACGCCCTCTCGGGCGGCCAGCACCAGCGCGTCCTGATCGCCCGCGCGCTCGCCTCCGAGCCGGAACTGCTGATCATGGACGAGCCGATGGCCGGTGTCGACCTGGCCAGCCAGGAGGTCCTCGCACACACACTGCGCGAGCAGGTCTCCCAGGGCACGACGGTGTTGCTCGTGCTGCACGAACTGGGCCCCCTGGAGCCCCTCATCGACCGGGCGGTCGTCCTGCGCGACGGCTGCGTCGTGCACGACGGACCGCCCCCGAAGGCGGTCGGGCAGCACGCCCTGCCCGGCCACGACCACGTACACCCGCACGCACCCGCGGGCGCCGAACCGATCCGCACGGGACTGCTGAGCTGATGGACTTCCTCGACTACGCCTTCATGCAGCGGGCGCTGCTCGCCGCCGTCCTGGTCGGCATCACGGCGCCCGCGGTGGGGATCTACCTGGTCCAGCGCCGCCAGGCCCTGATGGGCGACGGCATCGGACACGTGGCGATGACCGGCGTCGGCCTCGGCTTCCTGCTGACCTGGTCCCCGGTGTGGATGGCGACCCTCGTCTCCGTCATCGGCGCGGTCCTCATGGAGCTGATCCGCTGGTACGGCAGGACCCGGGGCGACATCGCCCTCGCCATGCTGTTCTACGGCGGCATGGCCGGCGGTGTGATGTTCATCAACCTCGCGCCGGCGGGCTCCAACGCCAATCTGACGTCGTACCTCTTCGGCTCCCTGTCGACGGTGTCCGAGTCGGACGTCACGGCCATCTGCATTCTGGCCGCCTTCGTCGTCCTGGTCACCCTCGGCCTGCGCCGGCAGCTGTTCGCGGTCAGCCAGGACGAGGAGTTCGCGCGGGTGACGGGCCTGCCGGTGCGCGCCCTGAACCTGCTGACGGCGATCACCGCGGCCGTCACGGTGACGGTGGCGATGCGCGTGGTCGGCCTGCTCCTGGTCAGCGCGCTGATGGTGGTGCCCGTCGCGGCCGCCCAGCAGATCGGGCGCAGCTTCGCCGCGACCTTCGTGATCGCCGTGGCCATCGGCGTGAGCGTCACGATCGGCGGCACGGTCACCTCGTACTACCAGGACGTCCCGCCCGGCGCGACGATCGTGCTGCTGACCATCGGCGCCTTCGTGGTGCTGACGGCGCTCGCGACTCCGCTGGCCCGCCGCCGCGCCCGTGCCCAGGCGGCCGCGGATCCCGCCCACGACCCTGCCGAGTGCGCGATTCCGGGCACCCGGAAGGAAGCCGACGAAGTCGGCGTCTGACCGCCCCCGACCCGGGCTGGCACAATGGCCCGGGCAAGGCAGACGTGAGGAGGCAACGGTGACGACCGCTGGACCGTCCGTGAAGGGCCGCGCCACCAGGCAGCGTGCCGCCGTGGCGGCGGCCCTGGACGAGGTCGAGGAGTTCCGCAGCGCGCAGGAACTGCACGACATGCTCAAGCACAAGGGCGACTCGGTCGGGCTCACCACGGTCTACCGCACCCTGCAGTCCCTCGCCGACGCCGGCGAGGTCGACGTCCTGCGCACCGCCGACGGCGAGTCCGTCTACCGCCGCTGCTCCACCGACGACCATCACCACCACCTGGTGTGCCGCGGCTGCGGCAAGGCCGTCGAGGTGGAGGGCCCGGCCGTGGAGAAGTGGGCGGAGGCCATCGCCGCGGAGCACGGCTTCGTGAACGTGGCCCACACGGTGGAGATCTTCGGCACGTGCGCGGACTGCGCGGCTGCCTCCGGCGGCTGAGCCGCTGTTCGCCGTAGGGGTGAGGCTTCGTTGCCGACTGCGGGCGCGTGGTGGCTTGTCGCGCAGTTCCCCGCGCCCCTGAGGGGAACTGCGCCGCCCTTGCCCGTGAGGCGCTGCTACTCCTGCTTTCCCTCCATGGCCAGCAGTTCCTCGTTCGGGATGGCGCCGCCGAAGCGGCGGTCGCGTGAGGCGAACTCCAGGCAGGCCCGCCACAGGTCACGGCGGTCGAAGTCCGGCCACAGCACGTCCTGGAAGACCATCTCGGCGTACGCGCTCTGCCAGAGCAGGTAGTTGGACGTGCGCTGCTCACCGCTCGGACGCAGGAACAGGTCCACGTCCGGCATGTCCGGGTAGTACATGTACTTCGCGAACGTCTTCTCGTTGACCTTCGACGGGTCGAGCTTCCCGGCCTTCACATCGGCCGCCAGCGCCTGCGCCGCGTCGGCGATCTCGGCGCGCCCCCCGTAGTTCATGCAGAAGTACAGCGTGAGCTTGTCGTTGCCCTTGGTCTGCTCCTGGGCGATCTGGAGCTCCTTGGCGACCGAGCGCCACAGCTTGGGCATACGGCCCACCCAACGCACCCGGATACCCAGCTCGTCCAGCTGGTCGCGGGTCTTGCGGATGAAGTCCCGGTTGAAGTTCATCAGGAAGCGCACCTCGTCCGGCGACCGCTTCCAGTTCTCGGTGGAGAAGGCGTACAGGGAGATGGCGCCCACGCCCATCTCGATGGCGCCCTGGAGCACGTCCAGCACCCGCTCGGCGCCGACCTTGTGCCCCTCGGTGCGCGGCAGGCCCCGCTCCTTCGCCCACCGCCCGTTGCCGTCCATGACGATCGCCACATGCTGGGGTACGAGCTCTCCGAGCTTCGGCGGCCGCGCGCCGGACGGGTGGGGCTCCGGCGTCCTGTACTCCCGGCGCTGCCGCCCCAGGATCCCGCGTACGGCCATGTGTTTCTCGTCTCCTCGTGCTTGCTTGCTTCGCTTACTTCTCCACGTAGCGCAGGGAGCGCAGCCCGCGCTCCATGTGCCAGTGCAGATACGCGGACACCAGGCCGCTGCCCTCCCGGACGTAGCGCGCCTCGCAGGCGTCCGCGGTCTCCCAGTCTCCCGTAAGCAGCGCGCCGAGGAGTTCCAGGGCCTGGGGCGAGGGTACGACGCTGCCGGGCACCCGGCAGTCGACGCAGACGGAACCGCCCGAGGCGACGGAGAAGAACCGGTTGGGCCCGGGCATACCGCACTTCGCGCAGTCGGTGAAGCTCGGCGCGTAGCCGTTGACGGCGAGGGAGCGGAGCAGGAACGCGTCCAGCACCAGATGCGGCGCGTGCTCCCCGCGGGCGAGGGTCCGCAGCCCCCCGACGAGCAGCAGGTACTGCTGGACGGCCGGCTCGCCCTCGTGATCGGTGAACCGCTCGGCGGTCTCCAGCATGGCCGTGCCCGCGGTGTACCGGGCGTAGTCGGTGACGATCCCGCCGCCGTAGGGGGCGATGGTCTCGCTCTGCGTGCACAGCGGCAGCCCGCGTCCGACCAGTTCGCTGCCCTTGGCGAAGAACTGCACGTCGACGTGGGAGAAGGGTTCGAGGCGCGCACCGAACTTCGACTTCGTCCGGCGCACGCCCCTGGCTACCGCCCGTACCCGTCCGTGACCGCGGGTGAGCAGCGTGATGATCCGGTCCGCCTCACCCAGCTTCTGGGTGCGCAGCACGATGCCGTCGTCGCGGAACAGACTCATGGCGCCATTCTCGCAGGGTCATGGCGTCAAGGGACCTCGCCCCTGCTGCGGGCGTTGGCGTACTGCGTCGCCGCGCGCAGCCGCTCGGCCGGGGTGGCGTGCCGGACGGCACCGGGGTCGGCGTCCCACTCCTTCCCGCCGCGTACGGCCTCAGCTGCACATAGGGCCCCTCATGCCCCATGACGATGCCGATGCGGCCGCTGCAAGTGTCCACGACGTACGCGCCGACCGGAGGCTTCATCGCGGCACCGCCGCGAGCCGCCGCGCGGTCCGAACGGAACACCGGCCCAATTCCACGAGCGGACAGGGGACTTCCCGCACAAGATTCACGGGGTGAAGCCCCGGTGACGTCAGGACAATTCCGGCCCCGGCGAGTTCTGCCCGCAATTCTTCCACCGCATCCTCCGCTTCTTCGGCGCAGAGCGCCGAGTGTCGTGCCACCACCGTGCTCCCCCTTCTTTCGGAGTTTCACTCTTCGCATCCCTACGGTGACTCTCCGCGCCTAGACTCGGGAAAGGTCTGCGCCCTACAACTGCGGGGCAGCACAAAGGGGTTCGGTAATGGCCAACGGTTCTCGACCGGCGGCGTGGGAATTTCGGTACGGAGCTCAAGCGACGGAAGGAGGAGGCGGGGCTCACGCAGGCGCAGTAGAGGTCGCGGGTTTTTGTCTCCGGCGGATTGCGGATCTGCGAGTTTGGTCGGGTCGGCTGCCTGGACGGAGTTCATACGCACTGTCGGGGCCGCCCGCTTCCTGGCCAGTGTCGTGCCTCCACGACCCGAGTAAAGGGCGCTGCGCGTCGCCTTCGGCGATGGCCCTGCGGGCCTACCCTTGACTCGGCCGGGGAAAGCGGGGTCCCAGGCCGGGTGCCGTTTCGGCCGGCCGCATGACTGACCCGCATCGGCGGGCGCACCCGATCTCGGCGGCAGCCGGGTGGGTCGGCGGCTGACGGTGGGCGGATGGTGATCCGCTGGCACAATGCCGCAATGAGTACGGGTAGGAGCGCGGACGGTATACCGACGGCATTTTCCATGCAGTGGGCCATGCGCCCGGCCGAGTCGGCGGATGTCGAGCCGGTCGCGGAGCTCCGGGCCGTCGTGATGCGCCCGGACCTGGAACGACTGGGCCGCTTCGACGAACACCGGGTCAGGCAGCGCCTACGGGACTCCTTCTCCCCACAGCACGCGTCGATCATCGAGGCAGACGGCACTTTCGCAGGCAGCGTCACACTGCGCCCGTCCGAGAACGGCCACCGGCTGGAGCACTTCTACCTCTCTCCGCACGTACAGAGCCGAGGCCTGGGCACGGCCGTACTCCGATCCCTGCTGACCCGGACAGACACCGCCGGCGATCTCGTCCGCCTGAACGTCCTCCAGGGCAGCCCGGCCCGCCGCCTCTACGAACGCCACGGCTTCACCATCGAAACCCAGGACCCGATCGACATTTTCATGCTCCGACTCCCAGCCTGACCCGGCCGCACGCCCGAAGAGCCCGCAAGTGGAGCAACCAGGCCACCCCAACCCGCCGTTCACAGGCCATCCCTGACCCATACGCTCCACTCCGCACCCGGAAAACCCCGTCAGCCGCCGAGACCACCCGCGTTTCCGGGTGCCTAGTTCAACGCTGGGCGAGGGGTGCCGGGGCCTCCTGGACCGCCCAGCCGTTGCCGTCGGGGTCCTGGAAGAAGAGGAAGGAGCTCCAGCTCAACAACCCGGGGGCCATGCGAGGCTGCCCGGGTGAGTCCGGCATCCCGGACTCCAGCACGATGGAGCAGCGGGAGCCGGGCGGGGTGAGCTGGAGAGGCTTTGGCCCGGTCCAGGTCTGTGACCGGGACGACGATCACCTCACGGGTCCATTCCATACGCGCTCCTCCCCAGGCGGCGTCGGCCCCATGGTCCCTCCGCTACGCGGGCCGCGCCCGTCGGGCGTATCGGCGGGCCACCGCGTGGAACGCCTCCTTCGGCTCCCAGTGCCAGCCGGAGGCGGGGTCGTCCGGGCGGTCCTTGATCGCCTTCGTGATGGAGTACGCCGCGATGTCGAGGTCGAGGCGGGGTTCGTCCGGGCGGTGCGGGGCGTCCGCGCTGACGAACTCGAAGGTCATCGCCGCGTACAGGCCCATCGACTCGAAGACGTCCAGCAGGTCGCCCACGTAGTCGGCCTGGACGCGCTCGCTGCGAACCAGGTCGCCCTTGATCTCCGGCGGCTCCTTGTCGTGGTCGACGACGTCCCAGCCCATGCCGGCGGTCTCGGGCGCACCGACGTAGGCGCACGTGCCGAACTCGGTGATGGCGAGCGGCTTTCCCCACCGCAGGTACCGCTGCAGCTCCCGGACGTACTCGGACCGCTTCGGGAAGTACGAGTAGTAGTCGATGCCGACGATGTCGAAGAGGTTCCAGTCCGGGTCGTCGATGGACTGGGCTGCGGCGTAGCTGAGGTCGCCCTTGAAGACGGAGCGGCCGGTCTTCGCGGCCTTCGCCGTGAAGTCGGCCAGGCGGCGCTGCGTCCCAGGCCAGTCGACCGTGCCGTTCTGCAGGTTCCTGATGCGCTCCAGGGCCGTCTCGCCCGGCAGGATGCCGGGGACGAACAGCCAGAACTCGCAGCCGACGCTGAGGTCGACGCTCGCTCCCTGCCGGCGGAGCCGCTCCGCGAACCGGCCGGTTTCGGCCAGGTGCTCCAGGATGTCCCGCTGCGGGGCGTCTCCGAGCGTCGGCTGCAACCAGATGTGCAGCCCGCGTTCGGCGGCCTCGGCGGCGGTGGCGGTGAGCCGCTCGACGCCGTCCCCGGTGACGTCGAGGGTGTCGGCGTGCAAGTCGTCCCGGATGGCCCGGACATGGGCCCGCATCCGGCGAGCGTTCCACGCGGTCCCCGGCGTCTCACCCTCCCCGACCGTGTAGACGACGCCCCGCCGGCGCAGCCCCCTGCCGTGCCGGGGCTCCGTCGCCCGGGCCTGTCCCGCCGGCCCCAGCGCCCCGGCGGCCCCGACCGCCGCCGCTCCGGCCAGGAACTGCGCCCGGCTGATCCCCTTTGTCTGCTTGGTTCCCTTGGTCTCTTCCATGCAGTTCACTGTGCCGAGCGGACGCCCGGCCCGGCTGTCGGCCGTCGGTCTACGGCGGGGCGACCAAGGTATGAACTCCGTCGGCCGTCGCTGGAACGATCGGTGATGTGCCCCGGGCGGAAGGGGGATGCCGCCAGACCCCACCCGTCAGCGGAGCCCGGCCGCGAGCGCGGCTCCGGTGATCTGCTTGGTGAGGTAGTGGGTGGCGTCGTGGGCGTGAGATCCGTTGGGCACGAGATAGCACGCTATGCCGGGGCCGAAGCATGGCCTGAGGTCCTTCACCAGAGCGACGACGTCCCTCTCATCGGCGACGTTCGTCCATGTCGTCGAGGGAGGTCCCGGCCACGAGCCGATGCCGCTCACGGGCACGGGTTCTATGCGGTCGAAGATCAGGTTGCGTATGCCGAGCGGCGAGCCCAGGGTGACGAAGGACCGGACCTCATGTCCCGCGGTCGCACACAGGGCCTCGTAGGCCACGACACTGCCCAATGAGTGTGCGACCACGACGCGGGTGTCGGGGCCGAGGAGCGCTCGCACCCGGTCCCGAGCCGTCTTGCGCAGTTCGGGATCGGTGAGGTAGCGGTGCGTCTGCTTCAGATCGGAGATCAGAGCCTTCTCGGCGAGTCCGGCGAAGAACCTGGACTGCGACAGGGCGAGCAGCGCGGTCTGTACGGTGCGGCTCGTGCCTGAGAGGAGATTCTGGGCGCCTGGGGCCATGATGTGCGGCTCGGCTGCCGCGGCTTGACCCCACCACCCCATCAGGAGGTCTGTCTCCCAGCCGGGGGACACGTCCCACCAGCCCAGGTGAGGATCGTCCCCGTCCAGCCGTTGCCCCGGGGGCAGGAAGAGGTCTCCGTAGAAGGCCATGGTCACGTCGCCGTCCCCGATCGGTGCCGTGACACCGGCCCGGGTCATTCCATCACGCAGCGCCGGTATCCACTCAGCGAGCAGGGTCCGCTCGCCCGACTGTTGTTTCCCCACACCGTGCACGCACAAGATGCGCGCCATGTCGTCCTCCCGACAGGCCACGTGCCGGCTAGCGGCGAGCGAACGGAGCGGACATGCCCATCTCGAACGCGACGACCTCGTGGCCCGTGCCGACGACGAAGTCCCCGTCGGAGCTGAGTGAAACGGCTCGCGCGGGATAGGGCGTGGCCCAGCGCAGCAGTTCCGTTTGCCGGTCCAGGTCCCAGACGCGCACCGTGTAGTCGTCGCCCACGGTCACGGCGATCGGCACCCCGTCGACACGCCGGGTCGCCACGGCATTCACCACGCCGGTGTGACCGGCGAAGACAGCCACCTCCTCGCTGGTCCGCAGGTCCCAGACGCGCATGGCGCCGTCGTCGCTCACGGTGACAGCCAGCTCCCGGTCGTCCACCCGCGTGCACGCCACTCCGTTGACCACGCCTGAGTGAGCGCGGTGAGAGGCCAGTTGTCGTCCGGTGAACAGGTCCCAGGTGCACATCAGTCCGTCGTCCCCGACGGTGACGACGACATGGCGGCCGTCGAGGCGAGTGCAGACGACCGCGTTGACGACTCCGGAGTGGGCGGTGGTGGAGACGAGTTGCTCGCCCGAGCGCAGATCCCAGGCGCGGACGACACCGGAGGCGTCCCCGGTCACGGCGACGGGGCGCCCCTCGGCCACGGTGGTGTCGAGTCCCCAGATCCAGTCCTCGTGTCCGTGCAGTGCTCTTTCGTGCCGGCAGGTCGCGAGGCTCCAGACGTGCAGGGCGTAGTCTCCCCCACCTCCCACGACGGCTGCCGGGGTTCCGTCGACCACCGCGCAGGCGACGGCGTTCACCGCTCCTGTGTGGCCGGCCAGCACCGCCTTCTGCTCCCCTGTCCGCGCATCCCACACTCGTACGGCCCCGTCCCCGTCGCCGCCCACCGTGAGCGCGACCGACGAACCGGCGACCTCGGCGTGGGCCACGGACCACAGCCAGCCCGTGTGACCGCGGAACCCCCCGGAGGGCGCCGCCGGTCCTGGTGCGGGGGCTTCGTCCGGTACGGAGTCTCCTTCGGCGGCGCCGACTGTCCCGGCCGGGTCTGGCCGCTGTTCCATCACCCAGCGTTGTGCGCCGGCCCGGACGTCCCAGACCTGGACCGAGCCGTCGGCTCCACCGGTCACCGCCACGGGGACACCGTCGACCACGGCGGCCGCGACCGCGTTGACGGCGCTGGCGTGCCCTTCGAGCACGGCACGCGGGGTGCCCGAGGCCAGATCCCAGACACGGACCGTGAAGTCTCCACCGCCGACGACCGCGAGCGGACGTCCGTCGGCGGTCACACAGGCCACTCCGTTGACCCAGCCGGTGTCACCGCTCAGCGTCGACAGTGCCGCGCGCCGCTCCAGGTCCCAGACACTCAGGTGCCCGTCGCCACCACCACCCGATACCGCCACGGGGAGACCGTCGACGCGGGTGGACGATACGGCCCAGACCCAGCTGGTGTGGCCGTGGAACACCGCGCGTTCGACGCGGTTCTGCAGGTCCCACAGGCGTACGGAACCGTCGGCGCCCACACTGACCGCGTGGGGCACGTCGTCCACGGTGGCACAGGTCACTCCGTTCACGGCTCCCGGGTGCCCGACGAGCGAGGCCAGTTGATCCCCCGTGGTGAGGTCCCACAGACGTACCGCCGCATCACCGCCGCCGACGACCGCGACCGGCGCCCGGTTCACGACCGTGCACGCCAGTCCGTTGACGGCGCCGCCCTGGCCGCTCAGTACCGCGAGGCTCTCCCCCGTCGAAAGGTCCCAGACCCGCACGGTGTAGTCGTCACCCCCGGTGAGCGCGACGGAGATGCCCTCCACATCGGTGCAGGCGACGGCGTTGATGGCTCCCTGGTGGCCGGAGAGGACCGAGCGCAGTTCCCCGGTCCGCAGGTCCCATACGCGCACCAGGCCGTCGGTGCCTCCGCTGACGGCGACGGGCACACCGTCGGCCTCTCCACAGGCGACCCCGTTGACCGCTCCCGTCCGTTCGTGCGAATCACGAGTGATCTGACTGTCCGTGGCCCACACCGGACGCCAGGCACTGTTCCGGCTGAGCCTGCGGGCGAGATCCCGGTCCTTGAAGCGCAGCGCGTCGATCGCCAGCAGTTCCCGCCGTATCTGCGGGCTGGCGCGACGGTGGTCACCCGCGGAGGTGCGGTAGAGGTCGGCCAGGCGGAGCGCGGAGTCCGTGGTGAGCCGTTCCAAGGCGGGCAGCAAGGGCGTCGGCTCGGCATGGACGAGGTACTCCGGGTCGGCCATGAGCTCGTCCAGCTCACCGGAGATGGACGCATGGGTGGCGAGATGGCTCAAGGTGTACGGGTGCGCACGCGGCCAGTCGAGGGTCCGGTACGGAGTGCGGGGCACCAGGCGCCTGAGCACCTCGACGTACGCCCGCTGGGCTTCCCGGGCGTCGGTGTCCCGTCGCAGGTGCTCGGCCAGGGCCTGGTGGTAGAGGCGGTACGCCGAGTGGCCGGACTCGGTTGCCTCCACCACGTACCGTCCCGTGGAGCGCTGGAGCCACAGCAGATCCTCGTCGTTGTAGGTGTGTCCCGACAGGCGTGAGGCCAGCGCTCCCCAGACGTCCTCCCAGGGCAGGCCCTGTCCCTCGGCGTAGGCGAGGGGCCGCAGAAGGTCCCGGGCACGGTCCGCCTCCGGGCCGAGGCGCTCGTCCAGGTCCTGTGCCATGGCCGAGTCCGCCGTCCGCGGCAGCGCTCGGCGCCATTCCGGGTCCTGCGGGTCGGCGAGGACGTCCTGCGCGGCGAGGGTCCCCGATACGATGCGCGCCACCAGGAAGCTGGGGAACGCCGCCTCGGCCACGGCGCGGGCGACCTCTATCACCAGGGTGGGGGAAGCGACGGCGTAGCGGCTGTCGGGCTGGGATTCGGTGAGTCCACGCCGGGCGTAGGCACCGAGCGCCGCGCGGTCGGCATAGGTGTCGTTGTCCAGGTCGACGATCTCGACGTCCGTCTGGAGATGGCGGAGCAGATGTGGCCGTGTGCCGAGGAGCAGCCGCAGCTTTCCGTTGCTGAACCGGATGAGCGGCTGGAGCAGTTGTGTGGTCAGCGTGTCCGGCGAGGCCGCCTCGTCGAGGGCGTCGATGATCGCCGTGAAGGGCCGGTCCCGTGCCGCCAGCGCGTCCAGCAGGGTGCCCACCGTGGGCGCCCTGACCCGTGCCGCGGCCGCGAGTCCGTTGAGGATGTCCTCGTCGGTCAGGGCTTGGGCGTAGATGACGACGTCGACGGAGCCGGGGCGGGGCACGGCTCGTTCCGGCAGGTCGAGGAGGTGGATGGGCACGCTGTGGTGGCGTTCCGTGTTCGTGAGCGCGGCGATGAGGCCGAGGACCGCTGTCTTGCCCGATCCGGGCCCGCCCGTCACGACCACCGCAGGCCGTAGGGCGTCAGGTTCCCGTAACCAGTCGGTGAGTTCGGTGAGTGTTCGCCTTCGGCCCGTGAACCACCAGCCTCCCTCGTCCCCGAAGGAGGCCTTGGCACGGACCAGCATGCGCCGGGCCAGTTCCGTTTCCCGCCGCACTGCCTGGGCCTGCCATTCGATCGCCTGCTGCATCGCCAGATCCGCTTCGAACGTGCGGCTGTGCCGCCTGGGGTTGGGGAAGAACGCAGGCACGTCACCGAGCATCTTGGCCGCGTGCCACTCGATGCTCTGGGTAGGGGGCCGCTTGACGTTCGCGTTCATGTGCGCGACAAGAGAGCCCAAATTGAGGTGCTCGGGCTTCTCACCCGCTGTGGCAAGACTGTCCACCGCCGCGGTGAGCAGGTCGGGAAAGGCTTCCACCAGCGCGGACTGGGCCGGCTGCGCGGAGGCGACGAAGGCGATTCCCGCGTTGTCGTTGTCCGGGCTGCGGCGCAGGCTCTCCACGGCCGAGGCCACGGCGTCTCCGGTGCCCTGGCCCGCGTGACAGGTGTCGAGCAGGAAGAGCAACTGCTTGATGTCCGTGTCGTCGAGCAGCACCGAGGCGATCTGGGAGGTCGGCAAGGCCTGTTTGGGTCTGGACAGGTCGCAGTCGGCGGGGAAGAACATGTGCCGGCGTGGCGTCGAACCGAGTAGTTGACCGTGTCCTGCGAGATAAACGGCGACGATGTCGTCCGGGCGCCGGTCCGGGGCCGTGGCGAACCGTTCCAACTGGTCCAGGAGAGCGTTCCGGTCGGGGTCGAGTCCGAGGTCGCTGACGTGTGTGTAGCCGAGGCGGGTGGTGAAGAGGTCGATGATCTTCTGTCGTGCGCTGACCAGGCCCGGGCGGTCCCCGGCGGGTGAGCGGGGCAGATGGGCGACGGCCGTGGCGATCAGGAGTCGCCGGGGCTTCGGCGTGTCCGGCGGGTCATTCGGGCTCACCGGCGCGCTCTCCTTCCACGTTCTCCTGTCCGTCCAGGATGTCGCACACCGACAGGGCCGCCGCCATGCTCGCCGCCTCGTTGGCGTCCGCCGTGTTGTAGGCCATCACCGGTACGGCCAGGAAGCGATCGGCCCCGAGCGCTGTCAGCGCCTCCCATTCGGGCCCGCCGGCCCGGCCGTCGAAGGCGCACCTCAGATTCTTGTCCCGCACGGCGGCCAGGAGCGCCGCCGGGTCCACCAGATCGGGGTGGACCGTGTTCACGAGCAGGGCGCTGGGCCGCATCAGACTGAATTCCTGTGCCGTGAGCTCCGGTTGCTCTCCGGGGCCCGGTCCGGGCCGGTGCAGCGACACGATCTCGCTCCATCGCAGCAGTTCGGACTTCGTGCAGTGCCGTATGCCCAGTGCCGCCTCGGTGTCGGTGTCCCGGCGCGGCGCGGCGTAGCACACCTCCATGCCCAGGCCGAGGCGCGCGATCCGTGCCACTGTCTTCCCGATCCTGCCGAGCCCGATGAGACCGAGGCGTTTACCGGCCACAGTCCGGCCGACCGGGGCCGGGGGATTGTCCGGTCGTCCGGACCGGGCGGCCACCGGGGCGAAGGAGCGGAACTGCGTCAGGATCAGCAGGAGAGTGAACTCCGCGACGGACTGTGTGTTGGCTCCCGGCGTGCTCACCAGCGACACTCCCAGCGAGCGGGCTCGACGCCATCCCGGTACGTAGAGCCGGAAGTCGGTACCGACGAAGGCCACCGCCCGCAGCCGGACGGACGACTCGAAGACCTTGTCAGTGGGGGTCTCGTTGCCTCCGATCAGATAGCCGACGGCACCGTCGAGGGCCTCGATCAGCTCGCCCTCGGTGAGGTCGTCCCGCCTGACCCTCCGAGGCGTGTAGGAACGGGAGGTCATGTACTCGACCGTCGCGTCGGGCACGAGGTCCGTGCCCGTGACGAGAATCTCGGGGTTCGGCATGGATTCCCTCTCAGGGCGCTATGCGCAGGTCCGCAGGGCTGAGACGAAGATGTCGGCGCCACGCTGGAATTCCTCGGGGTCACGCAGCAGCGCTATGCGCACCCATTGCCCCGTGCGGGGTTGCGCAGCGCCGTCTGCCGCCCAGAAGAAGGGCTGCCCCGGCAGTATCTGAAGCCCCTGGCTGCGGCACTGGCGGAGAACTCGGTCGCGTTCGGGCCCGACGTGCAGCCACTCGATACTGAGCGCGGAGTCCGGGCCTGGGGACGAGTCCGGCAGGCATCCGATCCGGCCGCAGGACACGAGCATCTCGCGCAAGGTTCCTCGGTTGCGGCGGGACAGGGCGCGGGCGCGGTGTATCTCGTCGCGATCGGGCGGCATCGTGAGGACGCTGGTGAGCAGCCGGAGATCGAGGCACGACACATTGAGCAGGCAGTGGCTGACGACCTCCGAAACAGGTTCGCGCAGCCGGTGGGTAACGGACAGCACGCTGGCCTTGGTGTCTTGGAGGGACACGGTCTTACCGGTGTCGTCGATGGTGACTACGTCCGCGCCCGCGTCCTCCGCTACCGCGATCAGGTCGACACAGGCCCTGGGGTCCAGCAGCCGGAACGAGGCATCGATGACGATCAGGACGCACTGTGCCGCTCCCCACTCGACGAGGCGTCGCAAAGCGGCTCCGTCCATGCCCGCGCCGGTGGGGTTGTTCGGCAGCACGAGAAAGAGAGCGTCGAGTTCCAGGCGACTCAGCTCGTCGATTTCTGGTTCCGGCAACACCAGCTTCTCGGGTACGGGTACCAGTTCGACACCGGTCATGGTCATGAGAGCGGGGAGATTGTCGAAGGTCGGTGTGATCATGCCGGTCCGGTACCGCCGTACGGCGAGGTACTTGGCCATGATGTCGACGCCGACGGAAGCGGAATAGACAATGTGCGACGACGTTGCTGAGTACTGTTGGCCCGTGTGTTTCCCGAGCGCTGACAGGAATTCACGCTCGACTCGGTGGACCAGCCCGTGGCGCTCTTCCTTCAGGGCCGCCGTGAAGGCGTCTTCGAGAACGCTCATGGTCTCTTGGTGCAGGCTGTGGTTCGCGTGCCCGTCAGCGAGGTCGAGACGCGACACCTGAGCCATCAGCTCGAATTCGGTGAGGTTGCGCGGCTGTTGTGCATTCATCGTCAGAACCGGCAGACCACGAGGGAGAGTGTTCCGCCTCCGGAGAAGTCGCCGGTGGCCAGGATGTCGACGACGTTCGCCGCTGTCTCCCGATGGATGCGCTCGGAGAGGACGGCCAGCCTGTTCCCCGCACTGTCGTCGCCGGGTTCGTGTTCGATGACGGCGGTCCCGTGCACGGCGACCGTTTGCATGGCTTGAAGAGCACCGATGACGAGGTCACAGTAGCCGCGGGTCGGTCCGGTTGGTGGGGCGGCGGGTCCGCCGCCCCATGTCGCCGCCACGATGGCGGACGCCTCGGCGCGCAGGGGCGGCGGTACATCGGGGCCACGCCAGTCGCTGTAGAAGGGCGGCGAGGTGAACATGACCGCCTCCGTTTCCGGAAGCTTCATGTCCCTCCAGTTCGCCGGGTCGGTGGCGTCTCCGCAGAACACTGTGCTGCCGGGAACGGGTGCCGGCGCCCGGCTCAGGTCCGCGACGACCTCCTCATCGGTCAGTCCCCCGCCTCCGTCTGTTTCCTGCAACGCTCGAACCAGCCGTAAGCATCGGAGTTGCGGTTCGTCGTTCGTTGAAGAGGGCCTGGACAGGTCGGCGCCGTGCGATGGTCCGCACTGTGTTTTCGCGAGACTGACGCAGGCTAGCACCGGGTCTATGTCCATGCCGGCGAAACGAATGCCGAGCAGTCGGGCCGCCGTGCAGGAACTCCCCGCACCACAGAAGGGATCGATCACGACCGATGGTGTCGTCGGGGTGAGGTCGCTGATCGTTCTGGCGATCACACGCGCGTTTCCGCTGTTGGAAGCGGTGAACCATCGGTCGACAGGCTCGTCGGGATCCGGCAGGTATTCCTCGAGGCGGCTCGGATTTCCGTACGCACGGATCACCTGTGCCATGAACCCCCCTCGCCTCAGCGCCACGCAGCACGAGTACGCCGACCTGTCTGCCTGGCAAGAGAACTATAGGGAAAGGCGACCGTCAAGATGGCCGTTGACCGGCCAAGTACTGTTCCGGCCGGGGCAGTTGATCGATCACGGGAGGGATCAGTTCCGGCGGCGGCCGCAGGCGAGGAGCATGCCTGTATACCCCTCGCGATTGAGATGTTTATCCATCTCCAGGTGATGAAGGGCGAGATCGTCCGCATGATCCGCCAGCCCCTCCAGCACTTCCTCCGCATCGACGTCATGCGCGGCGAAGTGACGCTTTCCTATGCGGAATCCGCTGGAGTGCTCCATGAAGGCCGCGGCGAAGGGGGAGCCGGGCTGGAGAGCGTGCATGAAGCAGGCCAGGATCTTCCGGAACTGCTCGGCCTTCGTGGTGATCGACTCGGCGACGAAGAACATCGTCCCCATGGACCAGCGCCCCTGACAATGCCGGAGATCGAGAACCTCTCCCTGACTCACCTTGACAGTACTGCGGAAGCGGCTCCTGGGGTCAGGTAAGTGCCTGTACGCCGGATCCCGGCTCAGGAGGTCGTAGAACTTGTCCCAGTGCGCGTCGTAGGAGGGCATCTGGCCGATGAGGTACTTCACGTTGGCGGGAGCCATATCGAACAATGTGAGATTCTCGCACCAGGGGAGCATGGCGAGCGCGGGGTAGAGGTTGGGGCCGGTGCCGACGTCGATCGCGCCGCGCGCACCTTGGGAAGAATGCCGGAAATGATCACTGAAATGGTCGCGGACCTTCGCGATGATCGAGGCGTCGTTGGGATGCATGTCAAGGTAGTTCCTGATGACGTACTCGACCGGATCGAATGATTCCCAGGAAACCTGGAGACTCGTCACATGCCGCTTGGCCACTCGAGGCATCAACCTTCCCCACAAGAGACAGTAATGGCCGCTCTCCCCACTGGCCCTTCGCTCATGCGCAGCGCCACCGAAGAGGATCTGCCCAGCCTTGCGCAACTGGACAGGGATGTCTTCGGGGACGCGGCCTATCCCTTCTTCGTCCTACGCCAACTGTTCGACGTCGGCCATACTCTCGTCGCCGCGCAGGACGGTGACGAGCTCTGCGCCTACGCACTGGCATCCGTGAAGGGGGGCGAGGGATGGCTGCTGAGCCTGGCCGTCGCCCCGCGCCACCGGGGCCACGGCGTCGGGCGCAGCCTGCTGCTGCACATGCTGCTTCACCTGCGAAGCCGACTGGTCCGGAAGGTCGTACTCACCGTCGAACCCTCCAACACCACGGCGATGACGCTCTACCAGTCCCTGGGATTCACCTGCGAGGACGCACCCCGTGAGGACTACTTCGGCCCAGGGGAGAGCCGCCTCCTCATGACCTTGTCCCTGTAAGCCACCCGATCCGTGGCTTCACCGTCCGAAGTTCCGCACGTACCGCCGCTGCCAGGGCGTTTCCACCGCATGCCGGTCGTAGTGCCGGCGCACGTACGCCACCGCCTCCCCGGCGGGTACGCCGTCCAGAACCGCGAGGCAGGCCAGGGCCGTGCCCGTGCGGCCGCGCCCTCCGCCGCAGGCGATCTCCACGCGCTCCCCGGCGGCCCGTTCCCAGGCGGCGGCCAGCACCTCGCGGGCGGCCGCCCGGTCCGACGGGAGGCGGAAGTCGGGCCAGCGGACCCAGCACGCCTCCCAGGGGACCTCGGGCGGCTGCCGGCCGAGCAGGTAGACACCGTAGGAGGGGCGGGGCGCGCCGGGGTCCATGGGGTGGCGGAGACCTCGCCCTCGTACCAGTCGGCCGGAAGGCAGTCTCAGGACGCCGGCGCCACGCTCACTCCACAGCTCAGTCACACCCCTCATCATGCCCGCCCTGATGAGCCGTCAACTCCCGTACTGGCCCAGCGCCATTGGTCCCACATGTGGCGGATACGCCATTCGTGTGCGATCCCTTGACCGCCCCCACGGCCCCTCCTATGGTCGCGCTGACCACAGGACGTAGGACGTCGTATCTCCTCAGCCAGTCCCTTCCCCCCAGACCTCTCGCTGGAGGACCCGTGCGCGACGTGACCCCTGACGTGCCGGCGCCGCACCGCCGGACCTTCCTGAAGTACACGGGCGCGCTGGGCGCGGCCGCCGCCGTCTCCGCGTCGCTGTCGGCCTGTTCGTCCGGGCCGGAGTCGACGAACGACACCGGTGGCGGCGACAGCGGGGCGAACCGGACGCTGACGGCGGTGATCGGCTACGGCAACGACGGCAGCTGGGATCCCACCCAGACGGCGTCCGCGTTCTGCATGGCCGCCAACCACCACATCTACGAGGGCCTGCTCGACACCGACCCGATCTCCCGCGAGCCGTACGCGGCCCTGGCGACCGAGGTGCCGAAGGACCCGGACGGCACGTCCTGGAGGTTCACGCTGCGGGCGGGCGCGACGTTCCACGACGGCAAGCCCGTCACCGCCGACGACGTGGTCTTCGTCTTCGAGCGGATCCTCGACCCGGACACCCAGACCCTCGCCAAGGGCTTCTTCGCGAGCTGGCTGAAGGAGGTCCGGAAGATCGACGCGCAGAACGTCGAGCTCGTGCTCAAGTTCCCCTTCCCGGACGGGCTTTCGCGGCTGACGCTCGCCAAGATCATGCCGAAGCACGTGTTCTCCAAGCCCGGGGCCTGGGACGACGCCATCAAGGGCAAGGCGATCGGCTCCGGGCCGTACCGGCAGACCGCGCACCACCCGAAGTCGAACACCGCCTTCGAGGCGTTCGACGGCTACAACGGCCCGCGCAAGCCGGCCTTCCGGAAGATGAACTGGCTGACCATCGTGGACGCGGCGCCCCGCGTCGCGAAGATCTCGGGGTCGAGCGCGGGCGCACAGATCGCGGACAACATCCCGTACGCCAACATCGCGCAGCTGGAGAGCAGCGGCCTCACGGTCGCCGGCGGGGCCGGGATGAACAACCTGTTCCTGATGTTCAACACCCGGCACAAGCCCTTCGACGACGTGCGCGTACGCCAGGCCCTGCACTACGCCATCGACACCGAGAAGATGGTGGAGGTCGCGCTCAAGGGCCATGGGAAGCCGTCGAGTTCCTTCCTCGACGAGAGCAACCCGTCCTACCGCCGGGCGAAGACCGTGTACGACTACGACCCGGACAAGGCGAAGGCGCTGCTGAAGGAGGCCGGGGTCAAGGGGCTGAGCATCGACATCCTCGCGGTGAACGTGAGCTGGATCGTCGACTGCCTGCCCACCGTCAAGGCGTCCTGGGACGCGATCGGCGTGAAGACGACCCTGTCCCCGCAGGAGACCACGGCCGTGTTCACGAAGATGGACCAGAAGCAGGACTACCAGGTCGTCGCCGCCGCCTCGAACCCCAACCAGTTCGGCCTCGACGCCGACCTGATCATGCACTACAACTACGGGCCCGAGAACCTGTGGATGCAGTACACGCGGTGGGCCGGCGACCCCGTCGCCAAGGCGCTCTTCAGGGACATGGACCGGGCCACCCGGGAGCCGGATCCCGAGAAGAAGAAGGCGATGGTCCAGGACTACATCGACGTCGTCGCCGAACAGGCCGTGCTCTACCCGGTCGTCCACAACGAGCTGATGACGGCATGGGACCCGAAGCAGCTCAGCGGTATAAGGGCCCAGCCCTACCCGGGCATCAACCTCCTCCAGGCCAAGTGGGCCTAGCGGCATGACGGCAGTCCTGCGGATCCTGCTGCGCCGCGTCGCCCTGCTCGTGCCGCTGATGCTCGGCATCGTGCTGTTCGTGTTCCTGGTGATGCGGTTCTCGGACGTCGACCCGGCGTCCGCGTTCTTCCAGGGCGCCAACCCGACTCCGGAGCAACTGCACGACTTCCGCGAGGAGCACGGCCTGCTCGACCCGCTGCCCGTGCGCTACGCCGACTTCGTCGCCGACCTGCTCCACGGCGACCTGGGCACCAGCGCGCTGACCCGGGCGCCGGTGATCGACCAGGTCACCACCGCGCTGCCGCTCACCCTCCAGCTGACCTTCCTGGGCCTGGGCGTCGCGGTCGTGCTGTCCCTCCTGGGCGGCGTGACCGCGGCGATCTACCGGGACCGGCTGCCCGACCAGATCATCCGGGTCGTGTCGCTGACCGGTGTCGCGGCGCCCGGCTTCTGGCTGGCGCTGCTGATGATCCAGTACCTGGCGGTCGACCTGGGCTGGTTCCCGACCGGCGGCTACATCAACCCGGCCGACTCCTTCACCGGCTGGCTGAAGACCATGACGCTCCCCGCCCTCGCCCTCTCCCTGCCCGTGGCAGCCCAGCTGACCCGGATCGTGCGGACGGCCGTGGTGGAGGAGCTGGACAAGGACTACGTACGGACGGCGATCGGCAGCGGGCTGCCGCCGCACGTGGTCGTGGGACGGAACGTGCTGCGCAACGCGCTCATCAACCCGCTCACCGTGCTCGGGCTGCGCGTCGGCTATCTGCTGGGCGGCGCGGTCGTCATCGAGACGATCTTCTCGCTGCCCGGCATGGGGAAGCTGATGATCGACGCGGTGAAGAACGGCGATCCGGCCGTCGTCCAGGGCGTCGTCCTGACCACGGCGGCCGGGTTCCTCGTCGTGAACCTCGTCATCGACGTCCTCTACCTGCTGGTCAACCCGCGACTGAGGGATGCGACCACGTGATGACCCGCATGCTGACCCGAAAGAGCCTCACCGAGGCGCTGTCCCGGCCCGGGGTGCGGCTGCGCGGCTGGCGCCGGCTGCCGTTGCTGTCGAAGGCCGCCGTCTGCTTCCTGGCGGTCGTCGTGTTGCTGGCGCTGCTCGCGCCGCTGCTCGCCCCGCACGACCCGCTCGACCAGCAGCCGCCCGTGGACGGCACCGGGCATCCCTCCGCCGGGCACTGGATGGGCCAGGACAGCCTCGGCCGGGACATCCTCAGCCGGCTGATGTACGGGGCGCGCTGGTCGCTGGCGATCGGGCTCGGCGCCACCGGCCTGGCTCTGGTGGCCGGGGCACTGCTCGGAGCGGTCGCGGCAACCTCGCGCAAGGCAGTCGACGAGACACTGATGCGCTGCCTGGACGTCGTCATGGCGTTCCCGGGCATCGCGCTCGCCGCCGTGCTGGTGGCCGTGTTCGGCGGGGGCATCACGGTGCTGATCTGCGCGATCGCGTTCCTGTTCACACCGCCGGTGGCCCGGGTCGTCCGCGCGAACGTCCTCGACCAGTACGGCGAGGACTACGTGACGGCGGAACGGGTGATCGGCGCCCGGACACCGCACATCGTGCTGAAGCACGTGGCGATCAACTGCGCGGCTCCGGTGCTGGTGTTCTGCACGGTGCAGGTCGCCGAGGCGATCGTCTTCGAGGCGTCGTTGTCCTTCATCGGAGCGGGCGTACGGCCGCCGGACCCGTCCTGGGGCAGTGTCATCGCGGACGGCAAGAACATGGTGCTGACCGGCGGCTGGTGGGCGACGGTGTTCCCCGGCCTGCTGATGCTGGTCACCGTGCTGTCGCTGAACATCCTGTCCGAGGGGGTGTCCGACGCGTGGGCGGCCCCGTCGGCGCGCGAGGTGGAGGTCCCCGAGGACGACGACCACCTCCAGGCGCCGGAGCCCGGCAGCGGGGAGATCGTCCAACTGCCCGGCCTGACGGAAGCGGCCCGGCGGCTGCGGGCCCGGGCCCGTCGTCTGCCCCGGGACGGGCAGCCGGTGCTCGCCGTGGAGAACCTCACCATCGGCTTCGACCAGCGGCACGGCGGCGTCGACATCGTGGACGGCATCGGCTTCGAGGTGCGTCCCGGTGAAGTCCTGGGCCTGGTCGGCGAGTCGGGCTGCGGCAAGTCGCTGACGGCCCTCGCGGTCATGGGCCTCCAGCCGAAGGGGGCGCGCGTCGGCGGCCAGGTCCGGTTCGGCGGGCGCGACCTGCTCGCCGAGCCGATGCGCGTACGCCGCAGACTCCTGGGCCACGAGATGGCGATGATCTACCAGGACGCCCTGTCGTCGCTGAACCCGGCGATGACGATCCGCGCCCAGCTGAAGCAGGTCGTCCGGCGGGGCGGGCGGCGCGGTCCCGCCGAGTTGCTGACGATGGTCGGCCTCGACCCGGAGCGCACCCTGCGCAGCTACCCGCACGAACTGTCCGGCGGGCAGCGCCAGCGCGTCCTGATCGCCATGGCCCTGTCCCGCGACCCGAAGCTGATCGTCGCCGACGAGCCGACGACCGCCCTCGACGTGACCGTGCAGGCCCAGGTCATCGAGCTGCTGCTGCGGCTGCGCGAGGAGCTGGGCTTCGCGCTGATCCTCGTCTCGCACGACCTGGCACTGGTCGCGGACGTCACCGACCGGGTGGCGGTGATGTACGGCGGGCAGATCGTCGAGATCGGCGTGACCGCCGACCTGGTGGAGGCCCCGGCCCACCACTACACGCGCGGCCTGCTCGGCAGCGTGCTGTCGCTGGAGTCGGCGCAGGAGCGGATGACCCAGATCAAGGGGGTCGTGCCGTCCCCGGCCGACTTCCCGGCCGGGTGCCGGTTCGCCGACCGGTGCCCGCGGGCGAGCGGTGTCTGCCGGACGACGGCCCCCCTTCTGACGGGTACGCCGGCGCACACGGTGGCCTGCCATCACCCGGCCATAGAGCTGGCGACGACGGAGACCGAGGCAGTGTCATGAGCGCCCTGATGGAGCTGTCCGACGCCCATGTCGTGCACAAGGCCCGCAGCGGCGGCCTGTTCACCCGCGACCGGGTGTACGCCCTGACCGGCGCCGACCTCGCCATCGCGCCCGGCGAGACCGTCGGCGTGGTGGGCGAGTCGGGCTGCGGGAAGTCGACCCTGGCGAAGGTGCTGGTGGGGGTGGAACGGCCGACGCGGGGCACGGTGTCCTTCCGGGGCCGCGACCTGTGGGCGATGCCGCCCGCCGAACGCCGCCGGACCGTCGGCGGCAGCACCGGCATGATCTTCCAGGACCCGTCGACGGCCCTGAACCGCCGTCTGACCGTACGGCAGATCCTGCGGGACCCGCTGGACGTGCACGACCGGGGCGCTCGCGGGCAACGTGACGAGAGAGTCCGGGAGTTGATGTCCCTGGTCGGCCTCCCCCGGGCCCTCGCCGACGCCCTGCCCGGCCAGTTGTCGGGCGGGCAGCGGCAGCGCGTCGCGATCGCCCGGGCGCTGGCGCTGGACCCGGACCTGGTCGTGGCGGACGAGCCGACCAGTGCCCTGGACATATCGGTCCGCGCCCAGATCCTCAACCTCCTGCTGGATCTGAAGGAACGCCTGGGTCTGGCCCTGGTGTTCGTCTCGCACGACATCCAGACGGTTCGGCGGATGAGCGACCGCGTGATCACCATGTACCTGGGCCGGATCGTCGAGGAGTCCCCGGCCGCCCTGGTCACCGACCGGGCCCGGCACCCGTACACCCGTGCCCTGTTCTCCGCCACGCCCGGCCTGCTCGACCCGATCGAGCCGATCCCGCTGGCCGGTCCGGTCCCGTCGGCGACGCGCCCGCCGAGCGGCTGCCCGTTCCGCACACGCTGCTGGAAGGCGGACGGGACGTGCGCCGAGGTGATGCCGGACTTCTCGGCCGCGTCGGCGCCCGCGCACCGCTTCCGCTGCCACCATCCTGTCCAGGAGGACGAGTCGACCCGCGACCTCGTCCGCCGGAGCGACCCGATGGAGGCTTCATGACCCTCACCCCGCTGACCGGTGTCATCCCGCCCGTCTGCACGCCCCTGACACCGGACCGCGAGGTGGACGTCCCCTCGCTGCTCAGGCTGGTCGACCATCTGGTGGACGGCGGGGTGCACGGCCTGTTCGTGCTCGGCTCGACCTCGGAGGCGGCGTATCTGACGGACGCGCAGCGCAGGCTGGTGGTCGAGTCGGTCACGGCCCACGCGGGCGGGCAGCTCCCGGTGCTGGCCGGGGCGATCGACATGACGACGGCCAGGGTGGTGGACCATGTCGCGGCGGTGACGGCGGCGGGAGCGGACGCGGTCGTCGTCACCGCCCCGTTCTACGCCCGCACCCACCCGGCGGAGATCGCCCGCCACTACCGCGCGGTCGCCGCCGCGAGCCCGGTCCCGGTGGTCGCCTACGACATCCCCGTCGCCGTCCACACGAAGCTGCCGGCGGACGTGGTCCTGGAACTGGCCGCCGACGGAGTCCTGGCCGCGCTCAAGGACTCCAGCGGCGACCTGGCCGCCTTCCGCCAGGTCGTGACCGGGGCCAGGGCCCACCCGGACATCAGCGGCTTCAGCGTGCTGACCGGCTCCGAGCTGATCGTCGACGCGGCGCTCGCGGTAGGCGCGGACGGCACGGTGCCCGGCCTCGGCAACGTCGACCCGCACGGCTACGCCCGCCTGGACCGCCTGTGCCGCGCCGGGGAGTGGAAGGAGGCCCGTGCCGAACAGGAACGGCTGTGCGCCCTGTTCGGCCTGGTCGGCGTCGGCGACCCGGCCCGCATGGGCCCCGGCTCCTCGGCGATCGGCGCCTTCAAGGCCGCGCTGCACCTGCGGGGCGTGATCGACTGCCCGGTCACGGCGGAGCCGCAGGTGCCGTTGTCGCAGGACGAGGTGGAGCGGGTCGGGACGTACCTGACGGCGGCGGGGCTGCTCTAGGACCCGGCAGGGGCGCCGCACTACGACGGAGCCCGGCACAGGCGCCGCACTACGACGGAGCCCGGCACAGGCGCCGCCCTAGGACGGCGTACGCGCCGCCGCCGCCATCACCCGTGTCACGTCGTCCGAGCAGATGGTGAGCGCCGCCCCGACCGTCGCGAGCACGTCCCGCTCGGCCGGTGTGTAGGGCCCGTCCGCCAGGGCGATGCGCGCCCCTTGGAGCAGGATCGATTCGCGGCCGACCGTGGCGAGGTGCGGGGCGAGCGGGTCCAGTGCCTCGTGCAGCTCTATGGCCAGTCCCGCACCGCAGGGTTCCCCGGTGATCCGGCCGGTGTCCGCCTCCAGCGCCTCCACGAGGGCGGCCAGTTGCTCCTCCGTGCAGTCGTCGAAGCCGGCCGCGCGCACGGCGAGCACCGCGGACTCCAGCGCCGTACGGGAACCGGCGCCGCCCGCGGCAAGCACGGCGAGGGCGACGGTGTGCACGGCGTCGCGGAGCATCGCGGAGAAGCGGGTGGTGGTCGGGTGGTCGAGGACGTCCGTGCCGAAGTGGCGGCGGCAGGCGGCGCACTCCACGACCGGGCCGGTCTCGCCGCGCGGCAGCACGGGCAGGCCGAGCAGGGTGAAGCGGCGTTGTCCGGTCAGCCGCTGGTAGTTGCGGTCGCCGCCGCAGCCGGGGCAGAAGAACTCCCCGTCACCGGCGGGCGTCCACGCGGTACGGGTGCCCAGGATGCTCGAGAACCTGGCGGCACGGCCGTTTCGTACCCGTCCTGGCAGCACGTCGCACCTCCGTCACGCCGCACGGCAGCGTCGCCGCGCTTGCGTGATGTTAGCCACATCCGTGAGGAGGAGTCAGTACCCCGGAGGAGACCTTTCCGTGACCCTCACAGGGATTGGCCGGTATGCGACGGGGCTCCGACCGCCGGACATCAGCGGACGGAGCCCTCAAACCGCCTGCGGGGCTGGTCAGCGCGTCGCGCGGTTGACGGCCGAGACGACCGCCTTCAGCGAGGCCCGCGTGGTGTTCGCGTCGATTCCGATCCCCCACAGGACCTTGTCGTCGATCGCGCATTCGATGTAGGAGGCGGCCTGCGCGGAGGCGCCCTCGCTCATCGTGTGCTCCTGGTAGTCCAGCAGGCGTACGTCGATGCCGATGGACTGGAGCGCGTCGAAGAAGGCCGAGATTGGGCCGTTGCCCGAGCCGGTCAGGACGGTGTCCTGGCCGTCGACCGTGGCCTCGACCGTCAGCGTGTCCACGCCGTCGGTGTCGGTCGTCGACTGGTTGTTCTTGACCTGGATCCGGCCCCACGGGTTCTCTGGGTTGGGCAGGTACTCGTCCCGGAAGGCCGCCCAGATGTCCTTGGGCGTGACCTCGCCGCCCTCGGCGTCCGTCTTCGCCTGGATGATCTTCGAGAACTCGATCTGCATCCGGCGGGGCAGTTCCAGCTTGTGGTCGTTCTTCAGGACGTACGCGATACCGCCCTTGCCGGACTGCGAGTTGACCCGGATGACGGCCTCGTAGGAGCGGCCGACGTCCTTGGGGTCGATCGGCAGGTAGGGGACCGCCCACTCGATGTCGTCGACGGTGACGCCCTTGGCCTTCGCGTCGGCCTCCATGGCGTCGAAGCCCTTCTTGATGGCGTCCTGGTGGGAGCCGGAGAAGGACGTGTAGACCAGGTCGCCCACGTACGGGTGGCGCGGGTGGACCTCCATCTGGTTGCAGTACTCCCACGTGCGACGGATCTCGTCGATGTCGGAGAAGTCGATCTGCGGGTCGACGCCCTGGGAGAAGAGGTTCATGCCCAGGGTGACCAGGTCGACGTTGCCGGTGCGCTCGCCCTGCCCGAACAGGCAGCCCTCGACGCGGTCGGCGCCGGCCATCAGGGCCAGCTCGGCGGCGGCGACGGCCGTGCCGCGGTCGTTGTGCGGGTGGATCGACAGGCAGACGTGCTCGCGGCGGGAGAGGTTGCGGCCCATCCACTCGAAGCGGTCCGCGTGGGTCGAGGGGGTCGAACGCTCCACCGTGGCGGGCAGGTTGAGGATGATCTCGCGGCCCGGGCCGGGCTGCCAGACGTCCATGACCGCCTCGCAGACCTCCAGCGCGAAGTCCAGCTCGGTGTCGGTGAAGATCTCGGGGCTGTACTGGTAGCCGAACTCGGTCTCCGGGCCCAGCAGCTTCTCCGCGTACTCCATGACCAGCCGCGTGCCGTCGACGGCGATCTGCTTGATGTCGTCCTTGGAGCCCCGGAAGACGACCCGGCGGAAGACGGGGGCGGTGGCGTTGTACAGGTGGACGGTCGCGCGCTTGGCACCCTTCAGCGACTCCACCGTGCGCTCGATCAGGTCCTCGCGGGCCTGGGTCAGTACGGAGATGGTGACGTCGTCGGGGATGGCCCCCGGCTCCTCGATGATCGACCGTACGAAGTCGAAGTCCGTCTGGCCCGACGCCGGGAAGCCGACCTCGATCTCCTTGTAGCCCATCTTGACCAGCAGGTCGAACAGCGCGCGCTTGCGGGCGGGCGACATGGGGTCGATCAGGGCCTGGTTGCCGTCGCGCAGGTCCGTGGAGAGCCAGCGGGGGGCGGTGGTGATGCGCTGGTCCGGCCAGGTGCGGTCCGGGATGTCGACCTGCTCGTAGCGGCCGTACTTGTGGATCGGCATGGAACTGGGCTGCTGGCGGTTCGCCATGATGCGGGGGCTCCTCAGAGTGTCCGGAAGGACGGCCGACGACGCAGCACCAAGCTCCGCGGGGAGGGAGTCGGCCTCGACTACAGGCCCTCGCCGCGGCAGCTAAGGAGAAGCAGCCCGAAACGCATGATGCGCAGCATGCTAGCCGAGGCCCTCCGGGTGCGCGGGTCCGTATCAGTATGCGGGACCGGACACCCATACGGGACAAAAAGTGCGCTATACCACTTCACCACGGAGAGTGAAGGCCCTTGTCCCGGTATTTCACCAATCATGGTGGCGACTAGTGACAGTACCGTCACGCAGTGCAAGGGTGCCGGGCATGACGACTCACGGGGGCTTCGAGCCCGTCTTCTGCACCATCGTTCCACCCCATGTCCTCGACAAGCTCGCCCAGGCCGAGGACCCCGCGCTCGCCGGACCCGCCCGCCGCACCCTGCAGCGTGACGCCTTCGAGCGCACTCAGCGCCGCCTCACCACGGTCATCGGCGCCACCGCCGTCGCCGCGGTCGCCGACGGCAAGCCGCAGCGCACCGTCCACGACGCCCGGCACGGCACCGACCTGCCCGGACACAAGGTCCGCGGCGAGGGCGACAAGCCCGGCAAGGACGCCACCGTCAACCGCGCCTACGCCGGCCTCGGCGCCACCTTCGAGCTGCTGCTGAAGGCGTACCAGCGCGACTCGATCGACGGCAACGGCCTTCCCCTGAACGCGACCGTGCACTACGACCGCGAGTACAACAACGCCTTCTGGAACGGCGAGCAGATGGTCTTCGGCGACGGGGACGGCGAGATCTTCCTCGACTTCACCATCCCGATCGACGTCATCGGCCACGAACTCGTCCACGGCGTCACCCAGTACACCGCCAACCTCACCTACTTCGGCCAGCCCGGAGCGCTGAACGAGTCCGTGTCGGACGTCTTCGGCTCGCTGATCAAGCAGTACACGCTCGGCCAGACCGCCGCCGAGGCCGACTGGCTGGTCGGCGCGGGCCTGCTCGCCCCGCGGGTGACGGGCAAGGCGCTGCGCTCCATGAAGGAGCCGGGCACGGCGTACGACGACGACGTCCTGGGCAAGGACCCGCAGCCGGCGACGATGGACGACTTCGTGCGCACCGGCCGCGACAACGGCGGCGTCCACATCAACTCGGGCATCCCGAACCACGCCTTCTACCTGGCGGCCACGGCCCTCGGCGGCCACGCCTGGGAACGCGCTGGGCTGATCTGGTACGACGTGCTGACCGGCGGCGAGCTGAAGCAGCAGGCGATGTTCGCCGACTTCGCCACGCTCACCGTCAAGGCCGCGCGGGAGCGGTTCGGCGACGGGGAGGAGCTGGACGCCGTGTCGAAGGCCTGGGAGCAGGTCGGGGTGCGGACCCTGTAGTTCCGTACTAGACAGGTGCCATGCGTATTCAGGTGAGGCGCACGGGCGGATTCGCGGGCATCGAGCGGCATGCCGAGGTGGACACCTCCGGCCGCCCCGATGCCCCCGAATGGCACGCGCTGGCCGAGCAAGCGGTCGCCGCCGGCCGGCACACGCCGCCGATCGGGGTCCCGGACGGGTTCAGCTACCAGATCACCGTGGACGGGAAGACGGTGTACGCGGCCGACCCGCGACTGACGGACGAACAGCGGAAGCTGATCTCGCGCGTGCTGAAGGAAGGTGCTTAACAGGTCTTCCGCAGCAGCCTGTTGACTTCCGTTACCGGCGGTACGGATGATCCAGCGCATGGCGACTGACGCAGGCAACCCGATCCCCCGCTTCCCGGCCGGCTTCCTCTGGGGCGTGTCGACCTCGGCGCACCAGATCGAGGGGGCCGCGGACGAGCGCGAGCCGTCCGTGTGGGACGCCTTCACCGCCGAGCCGGGCCGGGTGAAGGACGGCTCGACGGCGGCGGTGGCCTGCGACCACTACCACCGCCACCGCGAGGACGTGGCCCTGCTGGCCGGCCTCGGCGTGAACGCCTACCGCTTCTCGGTGTCCTGGCCGCGCGTGCGCTCCGAGAAGGGCCTGGACTTCTACGACCGGCTGGTGGACGACCTGTGCGCGGCGGGCGTCCGCCCGGTGCCGACCCTGTTCCACTGGGACCTGCCGGCGGACCTCGACTGGCTGGAGAGGGACACGGCCGCGCGCTTCGCCGAGTACGTCTCCCTGGTCGCCGGCCGCCTCGGAGACCGGGTGACGAAGTGGATCACCCTCAACGAGCCCGCCGAGCACACCCTGCTGGGCCACGCCCTGGGCGTGCACGCGCCGGGCAGGCAGCTGCTGTTCGACGCGCTCCCGGCCGCCCACCACCAGCTGCTGGCCCACGGCCTGGCCGTACGCGCCCTGCGCGCCTCGGGCGCCACGGACATCGGCATCGCCAACTCGCACGGCCCGACCTGGGCGGCGTCGACGGAGGCGGAGGACGTGGAGGCGGCCGAGTTCTACGACGTACTGCTGAACCGCCTGTTCGCGGACCCGCTGCTGCTGGGCCGGTACCCGGACGGCATCGGCGAGCTGATGCCCGGGGACGTCGAGGCCGACCTGAAGGTGATCGCCGAGCCGCTCGACTGGTACGGCGTCAACTACTACGCGCCGACGCGGGTGGGCGCCCCGCAGGGCACCGACATCACGTTCGGCGGTGTCGCCATGCCCGCCGAACTCCCCTTCGCGGTCCGCGAGATGACCGGCCACCCGGTCACCGACTTCGGCTGGCCGGTCGTGCCCGAGGGCCTGACCGAGCTCCTCACAGCCTTCCGGGACCGCTACGGCGACCGGCTCCCGCCCGTCGTCATCACCGAGAACGGCTGCTCCTACCCGGACGTCGACGACCAGGACCGCATCGCCTACCTGGACGGCCACCTCCGGGCCCTGCACCGGGCGCTGGAGGCGGGTGTCGACGTGCGCGGCTACTTCGTGTGGTCCCTGCTCGACAACTTCGAGTGGGCGGAGGGCTACGCACGCCGCTTCGGCCTGGTCCACGTCGACTTCGAGACCCTTCGGCGGACCCCGAAGTCGTCGTACGGCTGGTACCGGGAGGTGCTGCGCGCCCAGGGGACGGGGACTACGGCTTGATGCCCACCCCGGTCCACAGGCTGACCTCGGCGTCCGTCGGGGCGTCGCCGTCGGTGGCGTCGGGCCGCCAGCGGTGGCCGACGGTGACGCCGGGGTCGAGCAGTTCCAGGCCGTCGAAGAAGCGGGCGACGTCCGCCCGGGAGCGGAACCGCACGGGCGTCCCGGCCGAGGTGTAGATGTCGGTGACCTTCTGCCAGGTCGCCGGGTCGAAGTCGGGCGTGCAGTGGCTCAGCGCCAGGGCGCTGCCGGAGGGCAGGACGTCCAGCAGGCGGCGCACGATGCCGTACGGGTCCTGGGCGTCGGTGACGAAGTGCATCAGGGCGTTGAGGGACAGCGCGACCGGGCGGCTCAGGTCCAGGACCTCGGCCAGTTCGGGTGCGTTCAGGAGGGTCTGGGGGTCGTTGACGTCCGCCTCTATGTACGTCGTACGGCCCTCGGACGTGCTGCGCATCAGGCGCTCGGCGTACTTGAGGACGAGCGGGTCGTTGTCGGCGTAGACCACGCGGGCGTCGGGGACCACGGACTGGGCCACCTGGTGCAGGTTGGGCTCGGTGGGGATGCCGGTGCCGATGTCCAGCCACTGGCGGATGCCGTGCTCGCGGGCGAGGACGCGGGTGGCGCGGTGCATGAAGGCCCGGTTCTCACGGGCGCAGACGAAGATGGCGGGGTAGGCCTCGGCGACCCGCTCGGCCGCCTGCTTGTCGACCTCGAAGTGGTCCTTGCCGCCGAGGTAGTAGTCGTACATGCGGGCGGAGTGCGGCCTGCTGGTGTCGATGTCCCGCGCGGCCTGCGAGTTGCTCATGGGGGTGCCTCTCGTGGGGGGTGGTGGTGCGAGTCCGGCTCGGTGGGGCTCAGCGGGCCGAGTGGGCGGAGTGGGCCGAGTGGGCCGAGTGGGCCGTGAGATGGTCGGCGAGGCCCTGCTTGACCCCCGCGACGAACGCGGTGATCTCCTCGGGCGTATAGATCAGCGCGGGACCGGCGGGATCGGCGGACTGCCGTACCGCCACGCGGCCGTCGGCCAGTTGCTTGGTCTCCACGCACTGGCCCCCGTTGGGGCCGCTCCACGGACGTTCCCAGCCCTGTTCCCCGAGGGCCGACGCGGGCATCCCGTTGTAGACGGTGCTCTCGGCGATGGTCATGAGTACTCCTTCCGCATGCGGTTCAGCAGCGCCTTGCTGTCCGCGGACGAGGTCTTCAGCGACAGCCGGTTGTGGGCCTCCAGGTGGGCCACGACGTCGGCGCGCTGGTCGAGGTAGACGGACGCGGAGAGGATCTCGCTGTAGACGATGTCGGGCAGCTCCCGCTCCTCGAACCGGAAGTAGGTGAAGGGCGCGCACGCCCCGACGTGGGCGCCCGCGTCGAACGGCACGATGTCGACGCTGACGTGCTCCAGCTCGGAGGCCTCCAGGAGCCGGTCGATCTGCTCGCGCATCACCTCGGGGCCGCCCACGACCCGGTGCAGCACGGCCTCCTCCATCACCACCCACAGCGTGGGCGCGTCCGGCTTGGTGAGCAGGCTCTGGCGGCGCAGCCGCAGCTCCACGCGCCGCTGGAGGTCCTCGTCGTTGTCGTTCGGGAAGCCCCCGCGCAGCACGGCACGCGCGTACCCGGGTGTCTGGAGCAGGCCCGTGACGTACTGCGGCTCATAGGTGCGCAGGGTTCTCGCGCCGGTCTCCAGACTCACGTAGGCGGTGAACCAGGACGGCATGACATCGCGGTACGGGTGCCACCAGCCGGGCCCGTTGGCCCGCTCGGCCAGGGTGACGAACTCGTCGATCTCCTGCTGCTCCGCCCCGTAGGTCTGGAGCAGCTTCTCGACGTAGAGGATCTTCAGGCCGACCTCGGCCTTCTCCAGGCGGCGGATGGTCAGCGGGGTGACGCGCAGGGCCTTGGCGGCGTCGTCGAGGGAGAGGCCCGCGGTCTGCCGGGCCTCCTGGAGGCGGCGTCCGAGGATCATGCGGAGAACGGTGGGCGCGCCGGCGCCGGTGCCTGATCGCGCGTCGCTCACGCCGTGCCTCCCGGGGGGTCGTCACCGGCGCAAGCCTGGCAGGGAGTTGATCGTTCCGCCAAGCGGCCCGGAGCAGCGATACCTTCCTCCTGAAATTATCAGGCAGATGGTTGCAGCGTGAACTGCTCTGCGAGCATAGTTACTTGTGCGAACAGGGCTCCGGAACCCCCAACTCCACTTTCCGGCCGGTCCGGTTCGCGTCTCGCCCCTTCCTTGACTGCGCCCACCCCCCACGGAAGGCGAACGCCGTGTCCCCCCACACGACTTCCACCCCCCGGTTCCTGGACGCGGTGCGCCCGGGCCGCACGCACTGGCTGGAACTGCCGTCCCACCGGACCAGCGTCAGAGTCGCCCGTCATGCCACGCGGGCGCGGCTGGCCTCGTGGCGGGTACCCGACGACGTGTGCGCGAACGCGGTCCTGCTGGTGTCCGAGCTGGTGACCAACGCCGTGCTGCACACGCCCGGCGCGTGGGTCCTGTGCGGCGTCGGCCGCAGGACGGAGGGGCGTTTCCGGCTGGAGGTGCATGACGGCGACCTCACGGGCCGGGGCATCCCCGACCACTGCCCCGGCCTCGACGACGAGGGCGGCCGCGGCCTGCTGCTCGTCCGCGAGATAGCCGACAGCTGGGGAGTCACGCGCTCGCCCCTCACCGGCGGCAACGCGGTCTGGGCGAGCCTCGCGACGGCGTTATAGCGCGCCCTGGACCCTCAGAACCCCAGCTTCCGCAACTGCCGCGGATCCCGCTGCCAGTCCTTGGCGACCTTCACATGCAGGTCCAAGAAGACCGGGGTGCCCAGCAGCGCCTCGATCTGCTTGCGGGACTTGATGCCGACCTCCTTCAGGCGCTTGCCCTTGGGGCCGATGATGATGCCCTTCTGGCTGGGGCGCTCGATGTAGACGAAGGCGTGGATGTCCAGCAGGGGTTTGTCGGCGGGGCGGTCCTCGCGGGGGAGCATCTCCTCGACGACCACGGCGATGGAGTGCGGGAGCTCGTCGCGGACGCCCTCCAGCGCGGCCTCCCGGATCAGCTCCGCGATCATGACCTGCTCGGGCTCGTCGGTGAGGTCGCCCTCGGGGTAGAGCGCCGGGCCCTCCGGCAGGAGCGGGACGAGCAGGTCGGCCAGCAGGTCCACCTGCCGGCCGCCGACCGCCGACACCGGGACGATCTCCGCCCACTCGAAGCCCAGCTCCTTGCCGAGCTGGTCGATCGCGATGAGCTGCTCGGCGAGCGTCTTGCTGTCCACCAGGTCGGTCTTGGTGACGATGGCGATCTTCGGCGTCTTCTTGATGGACGCCAGTTCCTTCGCGATGAAGCGGTCACCGGGGCCGAGCTTCTCGTTCGCCGGCAGGCAGAAGCCGATCACGTCGACCTCGGCCCACGTCGTGCGCACGACGTCGTTCAGCCGCTCGCCCAGCAGCGTGCGCGGCTTGTGCAGCCCCGGGGTGTCGACCAGGATCAGCTGGGCGTCCGGGCGGTGCACGATGCCCCGCACGGTGTGCCGCGTCGTCTGCGGCTGGTTCGCCGTGATCGCCACCTTCTGGCCGACCAGAGCATTCGTGAGGGTGGACTTGCCCGCGTTGGGACGGCCCACGAAGCAGGCGAAGCCGGCCCTGTGGACAGCCTCGGCCGGCTCTTCGGATGACTGGGTACGAACGCTCATGGCGCCCATTCTCCCTGATCCACGGAGCCCTGCCGCACAGGCGCCCGAACCGCCCGCCCCGTGCCCCCGGCCGCAGACGCCCCGGACCTTCCGGCGCACTCCGGGACGGCCTACGATCACGGCATCCCGGGCCACGGCGCCCCGGTCTCCCCGCCCCTCGTCTCCCCTGCCCAGAAGGTCACCCCAGGCATGAAGCTCATCACCGCGATCGTCAAGCCGTACCGCCTCGACGAGATCAAGAACGCCTTGCAGGAGCTCGGCGTGCAGGGCCTGACCGTGAGCGAGGCCAGCGGCTACGGCCGGCAGCGCGGCCACACCGAGGTGTACCGCGGCGCCGAGTACCAGGTCGACCTGGTACCGAAGATCCGTATCGAGGTCGTCGTCGAGGACGCGGACGCGGAGGCCGTCATCGACGCGGTCGTGAAGGCCGCGCACACCGGCAAGATCGGCGACGGCAAGGTGTGGGCGCTGCCCGTGGACACGATCGTGCGTGTGCGGACGGGAGAGCGCGGGCCGGACGCGCTGTAACGTGCGCGCCCGGCCCGGCCGGGATCAGTCGAACACGAACGGGCCCGGCGACTGCGGCCCGGATGCCGTGCAGGTGATGGTGATGCCGAAGACGGTCATCTTCAGCGAGCCGCCGAAGGCCTCCAGGCTGTCGCCGGAGGCCACGGTGCCGTCGAGGGGGCCGACCTCGACGGGGGCGCCGGCGGCCATCGCGGGGTTCTGGGTGCCGGTGAAGTCGACGGTGCCGCCGCCGGCCTTCGCCAGGGTGAGGGTGGACGCGATCGAGTCCTCGCCGAGGGCGATCGGCGCCGTGATCGCCGAGGACTTGACGGTGAGGGTGGCGGCGGTGCCCTCCTGCGTGGCCGTGAGCGTGGCCTCGCCACTGCCGAAGGTGCCGCAGTCGGCACTGATCGTCGCCGTCTGGGGGGTGACGGCGAGTGCGGCGGGGGCGAAGGCCAGCCCGGTGACCGCGAGGGCCCCGGCCGCCAGGGCGGCACCTGCTCCGATTCGCTTGCCTCTCATGGGATTCCGGCTCCGTTTCCGTGTGGGGGGACGCTCGGCGGGTGAGTGCGAGCACGTCACGCGAGCGCCGAACCTGACGGTCCGTCGGAACTTGCGGTTCCCATTGATGCGCCTGGGACAGACGGCGGCAAGGTTGAATTCGCGCCTAAATTACCGCCGGTTACAGCAGGCTTCAGCCGGCCGTCACGGTGGTCCGGACCGTCCCGTCGGGCCCGGCCACCAACACCGGCGTCCGGGCGCCACCGAGATCCCGTACCGCTGCCCGGTCCTCGTCGGACGCGGTCTCCGCCTCCGTCACCACCGCCGCGGCCTCCAGGGACTTCGCCCCCGAGGCCACCGCCATCGCCACCGCCGTCCGGAGGGCACTGAGCTTCAGGGAGTCGAGGGTCACCGTCCCCGCGACATACGTACGTCCGGTCTCGTCCCGTACGGCCGCCCCCTCGGGCACACCGTTGCGGGCCCGCGCGGAACGGGCCAGGGTGACGATCTTGCGGTCCTCGGGGTCGAGCGCGCTGCTGTCGGTCATGATCCGAGCATACGGAAGCGTCAGGACCGGTCGAGGCGGAGGCGGTCCGCTCGCGGCAGGCCCGCGACGACGAGGTCGTACGAGTCCTCGATCAGCTCCCGGACCAGCCCGTCCGGGAGTCCCCCGTCGCACGTGACCGTGTTCCAGTGCCGCTTGTTCATGTGCCAGCCGGGGACGATCAGGCCCTCGTGCTCGCGGCGGAGCCGGATCGCGTCGTCCGGGTCGCACTTGAGGTTGACCTTCAGGGGACGCGCGTCGAGGTGCGACAGGGCGAAGAGCTTGCCCTGGACCTTGAAGACCGAGATCTCCGGGCTGAACGGGAAGTCCTCGACCGCCGCGTTGAACGACAGGCAGAACGCGCGCAGTTCCTGCGGAGTCATTCCGGCTTCTCCTCCTCGTCCGGCGGAGGATCCGCCGGATCCACCGGCTCCACCAGCACCGTCACGATCTTGTTCCGGCGGCCGGCCGCGGCCTCCGCGGTCAGGCGCAGTTCCCGGCCGTCCGGGAGGTCGACGACGGACGACGCGCCGGCGATGGGAACCCGGCCCAGCGCCTTCGCCAGCAGGCCGCCGACCGTCTCGACGTCCTCGTCGTCGAACGCCTCCAGGCCGTACAGCTCGCCCAGGTCGCCGATGTCCAGGCGGGCGGTGACCCGGTAGCGGTCCTTGCCGAGATCCTCCACCGGCGGCAGTTCGCGGTCGTACTCGTCGGTGATCTCGCCGACGATCTCCTCGAGGATGTCCTCGATGGTGACGATGCCGGCGGTGCCGCCGTACTCGTCGACGGCGACGGCGACGTGGTTGCGTTCCTTCTGCATCTCGCGCAGCAGGTCGCCCGCGTTCTTGGTGTCGGGCACGAAGAACGCCGGGCGCATCGCCGTGGACACCTGCTCGGACTCGGCGTCGCGGCTGATGTGCGTCTTGCGGACCAGGTCCTTCAGATACACGATCCCGACGATGTCGTCCTCGCTCTCGCCGGTCACCGGAATCCGGGAGAAGCCGGAGCGCAGCGCGAGGGTGAGGGCCTGGCGGACGGTCTTGTAGCGCTCGATGACCACGAGGTCCGTGCGCGGCACCATGACCTCCCGGACGAGGGTGTCGCCCAGCTCGAAGACCGAGTGCACCATGCGGCGCTCCTCGTCCTCGATGAGCGACTCCTTCTCGGCGAGGTCGACCAGCGCCCGCAGCTCCGCCTCGGAGGCGAACGGGCCACGGCGGAAGCCCTTGCCGGGCGTGAGCGCGTTACCGATGAGGATCAGCAGCGACGGGATCGGGCCCATGATCCGGGCCAGCGGCACCAGCACGTACGCCGAGACCGTCGCCGTGTTCAGCGGGTGCTGGCGGCCGATGGTGCGCGGTGAGACGCCGACGGCGACGTACGACACGAGGACCATGACCGCGATGGCGATCAGGAGGGCCTCGGTCGTGCCGTCGAACTCCTTCAGGCAGCCGTAGGTGATCAGCGCGGCGGCGGCCATCTCGCAGGCGACGCGGACCAGCAGCGCCACGTTCAGATAGCGGGTCGGGTCGGCGGCGACCTGTGACAGCCTGGCGCTGCCCCTGCGGCCGGAGCGCACGGCCTCCTCGGCGCGGAAGCTGGAGACCCGCGCGAGGCCCGCCTCCGCGCAGGCGAAGAGCCAGGCCACGACGACCAGGACGACCGCGCCCAGGGCCAGTTGCGGACTCATCGGCGGCGCTACGAGACCGTCGGCGCCGGGGAGGGCCCGGTCAGGCCCCGCTCCGCGCGCCAGCCGTCCACGATGGCCGCCTGGAGGCCGAACATCTCGGCCTTCTCGTCCGGTTCCTCGTGGTCGTAGCCCAGCAGGTGCAGCACGCCATGGACGGTGAGGAGCTGGAGCTCCTCGTCCATGGAGTGCTGCGTGTCCGCTTCCTTGCCCTGCCTCTCCGCGACCTCGGGGCACAGCACGATGTCGCCGAGGAGCCCCTGCGGCGGCTCGTCGTCGTCCTTGGACGGCGGGCGCAGCTCGTCCATCGGGAAGGACATGACGTCCGTGGGGCCCGGCAGGTCCATCCACTGGATGTGGAGCTGCTCCATGGCGGCGGCGTCCACGACGATCACCGACAGCTCGGAGAGCGGGTGGATGCGCATCCGCGCGAGCGCGTAGCGGGCGATGTCGAGGATCGCCTGCTCGTCGACCTCGGTACCGGACTCGTTGTTGACGTCGATCGACATGCTGGTGCTCGGTCTACTTCCCCTTGTGCCCGGACTTGCCGCGGCCCTTGTGCGTGCCGTTCTGGGTGCCGTGCTTGGTGTCGTACTGCTCGTACGCGTCGACGATACGGCCCACGAGCTTGTGCCGGACGACATCGTGGGACGACAGCCGGGAGAAGTGGACGTCGTCGACGCCGTCCAGGATGTCCTGCACTTGCCGCAGACCGCTCTTCGTCCCGTCCGGGAGGTCGACCTGCGTCACGTCACCCGTGATCACGATCTTCGAGTCGAAGCCGAGGCGGGTGAGGAACATCTTCATCTGCTCGGGGCTCGTGTTCTGGGCCTCGTCCAGGATGATGAAGGCGTCGTTGAGCGTGCGGCCGCGCATGTAGGCGAGCGGCGCGACCTCGATCGTGCCCGCCGCCATCAGCCGGGGGATGGAGTCCGGGTCGAGCATGTCGTGCAGCGCGTCGTAGAGCGGGCGCAGGTACGGGTCGATCTTCTCGTAGAGCGTGCCCGGGAGGAATCCGAGCCGCTCTCCGGCCTCGACCGCCGGGCGGGTCAGGATGATGCGGTTGACCTGCTTGGACTGCAGGGCCTGGACGGCCTTGGCCATCGCCAGGTACGTCTTGCCGGTGCCCGCCGGGCCGATGCCGAAGACGATCGTGTGCTTGTCGATCGCGTCCACGTAGCGCTTCTGGTTCAGCGTCTTGGGGCGGATCGTGCGGCCTCGCGAGGACAGGATGTTCTGCGTGAGCACCTGGGCCGGGGTCTCCTGGCCGTCGCTCTCCCCGTTCTCGCTCGCCTTGAGCATGGCGATCGAGCGTTCCACTGCGTCCTCCGTCATCGGCTGTCCGGTGCGGAGCACCAGCATCATCTCATCGAACACGCGGGCGATGAGGGCGACGTCCACGGGGTCGCCGGCCGCGCTGATCTCGTTGCCCCGGACGTGGATGTCGGCCGCCGGGAAGGCCTTCTCGATCACGCGCAGGAGGGCGTCGCCGGAACCCAGCACGGTCACCATGGGGTGCTGGGCGGGGACGGTGAACTGCGCTCTCGCCTGCTCCTGCGCGGGGGTGTGAGCTGTGGGTGTCTGAGTCATGGGCCGGCGCTGAAGGCCTGCGGTTCCTCCTCTTCACGGCCGCGCAGCTGAGGGCGGCCTCGCGATTCCCAGGGTACGACGGGGGACTGACAACGCCGTAGGGGTTTTGGGGGTGGGGTTTGCAACCGGGGGCGACAGCGGCTCTTGACCGGGCGATTCGGGGCGACGGTCCTTCCCGGCCGACAGCTTCGGGGGCGACAGCGGCTCTTGGCCGAGTGATTCGGCTGGTGGGTGGGCATAGGCCGGGGGTCCAGGGGGCGGAGCCCCCTGGGCGGCCAGGGCGTCACGCCGAGCGCCGAAAGCCGATCGTGGGTACGGCACGCCGCAACGGCCAGGGCCTGACCAACTCCTCGGACACCAGGTCGGCCAGGAACCCGTACCTCTCCAACGCCACAGCCGACTGCCCCTCCACCGACTGCACCCGCCGCCACCACGCCGCGATCTCCGACCACCCCGGCGCCGACAGCGACCCCCCGAACTCCTGCACCGACAGCGCCGCCGTCAGCCCGGCGAAGGCCAGCCGGTCCGCCAGCGGCCAGTCCGCCAGCGTCCCCGTCACGAACCCGGCGACGAACACGTCCCCCGCCCCCGTCGGATCGAGCGCCTCGACCTCGATCGCCGGCACCTCCGCGGTCTCCCCCGTACGCCGGTCCACCGCGTACGCCCCGTCCGCCCCGAGCGTGACCACCGCGAGCGGCACGTGCTCGGTCAGCGCGTGCGCCGCCGCCCTGGGGCAGTCCGCGCCCGTGTACCGCATGGCCTCCTCCGCGTTCGGCAGGAACGCCTCGCAGTACCGCAGGTCGGGCAGCGCCGCCAGGTCCCACGCGCCGGTGTCGTCCCAGCCGACGTCGCCGAAGACCCGCGTGCCCTTGCTCGCGGCCTGGGCGATCCAGGGCGCGCTCACGCCGGGGGCGAGGGAGGCGACGGCGGCACGCGCGCGGGGCGGGCACTCGGGGACGGGCTCCTCCGGGGGCGGCTCGTGGCCGTGGGAGACCATCGTGCGCTCGCCCTCGTAGGCCATGGAGACCGTCACCGGGGAGTGCCAGCCGGGCACCGTGCGCGACGGGGAGAGGTCGATGCCCTCGCCGTGCTCCAGGGCGTCCCAGCAGTAGTCGCCGTAGTGGTCGTCGCCGAAGGCCGCCGCGAGGGACGTGCGCAGGCCGAGGCGGGCCAGGGCGGTGGCCATGTTGGCGACGCCGCCGGGGCTCGACCCCATCCCGCGCGCCCAGGACTCGGTCCCTCGCACCGGGGCGGAGTCGAGCCCGGTGAAGATGATGTCGAGGAAGACCGTGCCGGTGAGGTAGACGTCCCACGGCGGGTCGTCCGGCGCGCGCAGCGGGGCGAGGGGATCGACCTGGCTCTGGCGGTGCGATCCCTTTCCTGCCGGGCCCTTTCCTGCCGGGGCGGTGGACGCGATCACGATGCGCTCCCTGACGTGGTGCGGATCAGGCCAGTCTGCACCACATCGCTGACAACGTGACGCCGATCACGCCGGACCCACCCGTTCCGTCAGCTCGCACCGGCCCCCCGCGCGCCCTCTGAGCGACCGGAGAGCCGGGGCTACCAGCGGGGCATCGAGGGCGTCACCCACTCCGGGTCGGCGACCCGCATGGCCGCCGCGTCGTCGCGGTCGCGCAGCGCACCGTCGTCGTCCAGCCACCGCCGGTGCAGCACGGCCAGTCGCTCCCGGTCGAGCTCCACGCCGAGCCCCGGCGCGTCGGACACGGTCACCTTGCCGCCCTCGAAGGTGAGCCGCTCGGTGAGCACGTCCTCCGACTGCCAGGGGTAGTGGGAGTCGCAGGCGTGGTGGAGGTCCGGGACGGTGGCCGCCACGTGGGTCATCGCGGCGAGCGAGATGCCCAGGTGGGTGTTGGAGTGCATCGACACGCCGACGCCGAAGGTGCGGCAGATGGCCGCCAGCTGCTGGGTGTTGCGCAGCCCGCCCCAGTAGTGGTGGTCGGAGAGCACCACCTGGACGGCGCCCTTGGTGAACGCCTCCTTGATCTCGGCGAAGGTCGTCACGCACATGTTGGTCGCGAGCGGCACCCCGGTCCGCTCGGCGACCTCGGCCATGGCGGGGGTGCCGAGGGTCGGGTCCTCCAGATACTCCAGGACGTCCCCGAGTTCCCGCGCCACCTTCAGCGAGGTCTCCAGGGACCAGGCGCCGTTGGGGTCGAGCCGCAGCGGGTGCCCGGGGAACGCCTCGGCGAGCGCCCGGACGGCCGCGATCTCCTCGTCGGGCGGGAAGACCCCTCCCTTGAGCTTGAAGGAGGTGAAGCCGTACCGCTCGGCGAACCGGCGGGCCTGAGCCACCACCCCGGCCGGGTCGACGGCGGCCCCCCAGTCGTCCTTCTCGCAGGCGACGCCCTTCGGGTGGCCGGCCCACTTGTAGAACAGGTAGGCGCTGTACTCGACGGCGTCGCGCACCTTGCCGCCGAGCAGCGCGTACACGGGCAGTCCGAGGGTCTTGCCGAGGGCGTCGAGGCAGGCGACCTCGAAGGCGGAGACGACGGAAAGGCGCAGCTTGTCGGCGGTCTGGACGCCGCGCAGCCCGCCGACGTCGACGGCGTTCTCGACCCGGGAGCGGTCGACGGCGACCTGGTCCGCGACCGTGAACAGCCCGTTGAGGTCGCTGACCTGCCGTCCTTTCAGCCGCTCGGCGAAGGGCCGGGCCAGCTCCAGGTACTTGGTGTCGCCGTAGGTCTCTCCCACACCGGTGACCCCGTCCGCCGTGACGACCTCGACGATCAACCGGGGCGTGTAGGGCTGGTGCACGCCCTGCGTGTTGAGCAGCGGCGGGTCCGCGACCAGGATCGGCGTCAGCCGTACGTCGGTGATGTCGAGGTTCACAGGGCGGCTCCTACGAGGTCGAGTCCCGCGGTGAGGAGGGCGGTGAGGGCGGCCAGGTCGGCGGGCGAGGGGTCGGTGAGCGGGGCGCGGACGGGGCCCACCGGGTGGCCGCGCAGCCGGGCCGCCGCCTTCACCAGGGACACGGCGTACCCGGGGACGCGGTCGCGCAGTTCGACGAGCGGGACGTAGAAGCCGCGCAGCAGTTTGTCGACGGTGCCGTGGTCGCCGTCGCGCAGGGCGGTGAAGAAGGCGTCGGCGATCTCGGGGGCGAAGGCGTGGACGGCGGAGGAGTAGGCGGGGACGCCGACGGCGGCGTAGGCGCGGGCCTGGATCTCGGCGGTGGCGGCGCCGTTGAAGAACAGGAAGTCCTCGGGCGCGGCGAGGGTGAGGCGCTGGAGCCGGTCGAGGTCGCTGTGACCGTCCTTGAGGCCGATGACGCCGGGCAGGGCCGCGATGCGCCGGAGCGACTCGGCGGTGAACGTGACCTGGCCGCGCTGGTAGGCGATCAGCGGCAGCGAGGTGCGGGCGGCGATCTGTTCCAGCTGGGCGACGAGTCCGTCCTGCGGGGCGGCGACGAGGTAGTGCGGCAGCACGAGGAGCGCGTCGGTGCCGGCGTCCTCGGCGATGCGCGCGAACCGGACGGCCTGCGCCCAGCCGTAGCCGATGCCCGCGACGACGGGGACGCGGCCCGCCGCCTCCTCGACCGTGATGGTGACGACCTGCCGGTACTCGTCCTCGTCGAGCGAGAAGAACTCGCCGGTGCCGCAGGCGGGGAAGACGGCTCCGGGCGAGGCGGCGAGCCGGTCCGCGACGTAGGCGCGGAAGCCGTCCGGGTCGAGGCCGCCGTCGTCGCGGAAGCTGGTCAGCGGGAAGGACAGCACGCCCCCCGCCATGCCCTTCCGCAGCCGGTGTGTGACCGCACCCGGGCCGGCGCTCACGGTCGTCTCCTCGGTCATCCCCTCGCCATCTCCTTATGTAGACGCCATTTATGTATGAGAATGAAGGTTGGGTAGGCGAGCGTCAACCGCGCGGGGCGGCCCGATTACGATCGGCACATGTCAGACACAGGTGGCGTCCGCGAAGTGAAGTCCGCGGCCCGCACGGTCGAGCTGCTGGAACTCCTCGCGGCGCGCGGCGACCGCCCGGCCCGGCTCCAGGAGCTGGCCGACGAACTCGGCGTGCCGCGCAGCTCGATGTACGCGCTGCTCCAGACCCTGGTCTCGCGCGGCTGGGTCCGCACGGACGTCACCGGATCCCTGTACGGCATCGGCATCCACGCGCTGCTCACCGGCACCAGTTACCTCGACTCCGACCCGCGGGTCAGGGTCGTACGGCCGTATCTCGACGAGGCGTCCGAGGCGCTCGGCGAGACGATCCACATGGGCCGGCTGGACGGCCGGGACGTGGCCTACCTGGCGACGCGGGAGTCGCACGAGTACCTGCGCACGATCAGCCGGGTGGGGCGGCGCCTGCCCGCGCACGCCGGGGCCCTGGGCAAGGCCCTGCTGGCACAGCGCCCGGACGCGGACCTGCCCGAGGGGCCGTACGAGCCGCTGACCCCGAACACGCACACCAGCCGGGAGTCCCTGGCGGCCGACCTCGCCCGGGTCCGGGCCCGCGGCTGGTCCGTGGACCGCGAGGAGGGCGTGATGGGCATCGTCGGCTTCGGGTTCGCGCTGCGCTACGACATCCCGGCGCTCGACGCGATCAGCTGCTCGGTGCCGGTGGCCCGGCTCACGCCGGAGCACGAGGAGCGGATCGTCACCGTGATGCGGGAGATCCGGGCGAAGGCGGAGGCGACGGTTCCGGGGGCCGGATCGGTGCACTGGCGTTAACGGAAACGCCCACTCCACCTGGCGAAAGGCGCTCATCTACCCGGCCTTCACCGCACCAAACGCAACGTGTGCCACATCACACCCTGCGGGTTAACTCGTACGACTACTTGCTTGATACAAATTGCCCGCGCGTTCCTGTCCGTCGACGGTCGTCGCCCATCCCCCACCTCCACCGCTCCTTTCGCATGCCCTGGGAACGCCCGTGCTCGCCCCCCGCACCACCCCCTGGCCCCTCGTCGCCCTTTTCACGGCCGGGTACCTCGCCCCGTATCTGCTGCCGACCACCGTCGGCAGACTCGACTCGGGCCTTCCGCTCTCCGCCACCCAGGCCGGCGCCGTCGGCAGTGCGCTGCTGCTGAGTTCGGCCGCCGCCGGATTCGCCCTGGCCTCACGCGTCGAGACCCTCGGAGCCCGCACCCTCGCCCGGCTCGGGCTCGCCCTCGCCCTGCTCGGCTACGGCGCCGCCGCACTGACCACCTCAGTCCCGGCCGTCGTCGCCGGCGCGATGGTCGGCGGCTTCGGATCCGGCACGGCCACCACCGTGGCCGCCACCCTGATAGCCGCCCAGCGGGATCCGCACCGGGCCTCCACGGCCGGGCTGCTCACCGTCTCCGCCCTCGCGGGCGCCGTGTATCTGACGGTCCCGCACCTCGGCCCGGGGCACGGCCTGCCCCTGGCCGCGATCGCCCTCACCGCCCTGGCCGTATGGCCGTTGACGGGCCGCCTGCCCGCCGGCACGCCCACCGCGCCCACGCGGCACCACAAGGCCCGGCTGCCCCACGCCCGTTCGGGCCTGGTGCTGGCCGCCGCCATGCTCTGCTGGTCGCTCGCCCAGAACTCCCTGTGGGGCGTCAGCGGACAGATCGGGCTGACCCAGGCCCACCTCGGAGAGGCCACCGTCGGAGCGGTCTTCGCCGTGGCGCTGGGCTCCGGACTGACCGGTGTCCTCGCGGCGGGCGCGCTCGGGGCGCGGCTGGGACGCGCCGTGCCGATCGGGGCGGGAACGGTCCTGATCGCCGGCTGCATCGTGCTCAGCGCCTCGGCGACCGACCTGACGAGCTTCGCCACCGGCGAGATCGCCTGGAACACCCTGTATCCGGTGGTGCTGTCGTACCTGATCGGGCTCGCCGCCTCGCTCGACCCGCGCGGCCGCTGGGCGGTGCTCGTCGGCTCGGCGTCCTCGCTGGGCACGGCCGCCGGGCCGCTGGCCGGCAGCGTGCTGTCGGCGCAGGCCGGGTTCCCGGTCATGGGCGCGATCCTGGCCGCCGGCCTGCTGGTGATCGCCCTGCCGATGACCGCCGTCGCCCTGCACACGAGCGGGCGCCCGCTGCTCGCCGGGGCGATCCGCCGCCGCGGCGGCCACCCGGCCGCCCTGGTCGCCGCCACCACGGGCACCCCCACCGGCACGGTCCCCGAGATCGGCGCCCGGGAACAGCAGGTGGTGGAGATCCCCGTGGACGCCCCGGCCGTCCCGGCCCAGCGCGCCTACGGCCAGGCGGGGTCGGAGGTCTTCTGAGGCCTACGGGTGGTCCTCAGCGGAACTCGTAGGCCTCCACCTCGGCGAGATACCGCGCCCGCAGCTCCTCGTCGTCCTCCAGGAACGAGGCGAGGAAAGAGTTGCGGGCGAGCTCGCGCAGCCGCTCCTCGCCCAGCCCGAGGGTGTCGCGGACGGCGTCGAAGTTGTCACCGGCGTACCCGCCGAAGTAGGCCGGGTCGTCCGAGTTGACCGTGCACATGAGCCCGGAGTCCAGCATGGCGGGCAGCGGATGGTCGGCCAGGGTGTCGACGGTCCGCAGCCGGACGTTCGACAGGGGACACAGCGTCAGCGGCACCCGCTCCCGCACCAGCCGCTCCACCAGCGCCGGGTCCTCCACGCAGCGCAGCCCGTGGTCGACCCGCTCGACGCCGAGGACGTCCAGGGCCTCGGTGATGTACTCCGGCGGCCCCTCCTCACCGGCGTGCGCGACCCGCCGCAGCCCGAGCGCGGCGGCGGCCTCGTACACCTCGCGGAACTTCGCCGGCGGATGCCCGACCTCGGCCGAGTCGAGGCCGACGCCGGTGATCCGGTTCAGGTACGGCTTGGCCGCGTCCAGTGTCGCCAGGGCCGACTCGGCGGACTCGTCGCGCAGGAAGCACAGGATCAGCCGGGTCGAGACGCCGTGCCGGGACTGGCTGTCGCCGAGCGCCCGCCACAGGCCATCGACGACCGTGCCCAGTTCCAGCCCGCGGCTGGTGTGGGCCTGCGGGTCGAAGAAGATCTCCGCGTGCCGCACGCCCTGGGCGGCGGCGCGTGCGAGGTAGGCGTTCGCGAGGTCCTCGAAGTCCCGCTCGGTGCGCAGGACGGCCATGAGCTCGTAGTACAGGTTCAGGAACGACTGGAGGTCCTCGAACCGGTACGCCTCGCGCAGCTCGTCCGTGTCCGCGTACGGCAGCGTGAGGCCGTTGCGAGCGGCGAGCTCGAAGGCGAGTTCCGGTTCCAGGGTGCCTTCGATATGAAGGTGCAGTTCGGCTTTGGGGAGGGACATCAATTCATCGTACGGCCGTTTCACCGACGCTTCGGAACCGGCACTCTCAGAAGGTCGTGCGCCACGGTCAGCTCGCCGTCGTACCCGGCGTCCCGCGCCTGCCGCTCGAACTCGTCCGGGTCGGTGTAGCGCTGGCTGAAGTGGGTGAGCACGAGGTGCCGCACCCCCGCGTCCCGTGCCACCCGCGCTGCCTGACCGGCGGTCAGATGCCCGTGCTCCACGGCGAGTTGCTCGTCCTCGTCGAGGAAGGTCGACTCGATGACGAGCATGTCGCAGCCCTCGGCGAGCGCGTACACCCCCTCGCACAGCCGGGTGTCCATGACGAACGCGAACCGCTGCCCGCGCCGCACCTCGCTGACGTCCTCCAGCGAGACCCCGCCGAGCGAGCCCTCGCGCTGGATCCGGCCGATGTCCGGTCCCTTGATGCCGTGCGCGGCGAGCCGCTCGGGCAGCATGCGGCGGCCGTCGTGCTCGGTGATCCGGTAGCCGTACGACTCGATCGAGTGGGACAGCCTGCGGGTGTCCAGCGTGTACGACGGCGTGACCGCGAGGACGCCGTCCCCGTCGGCCGGGACCTCGGTGAGGAAGACGGTCGCGCGGTAGGGCGTGGCGTACTGGAGCCGCTCGTAGAAGCGCTGCCCGGACTTCGGGTAGTGGGCGGTGATCTCGTGCGGCACCTGGTCGAGGTTGATGCGCTGGATGACCCCGGGCAGACCGAGGGCGTGGTCACCGTGGAAGTGCGTGACGCAGATCCGGTTCAGGTCGTGCGCGGCGACCCCGGCCCGCACCATCTGGCGCTGGGTGCCCTCGCCGGGGTCGAACAGGATGCCCTCGCCGTCCCAGCGGAGCAGGTAGCCGTTGTGGTTGCGGTGGCGGGTCGGGACCTGGCTGGCGGTGCCGAGCACCACGAGTTCGCGTACGGACACGGCGTTGTCCTGTTATCCGGGGGGCCATTCGAGGCCGCGGCCGCCGAGCACGTGGCCGTGCACATGCCAGACCGTCTGGCCGGCGCCGCTGCCGGTGTTGAAGACGAGGCGGTAGCTGTCCAGCTTTTCCTCGTCGGCGACGGCCTGGGCCTCGCGGAGCACGTCCGCGGTGAGGGACGGGTCGGCGGTGGCGAGGGCGGCGGCGTTCTCGTAGTGCGCCTTGGGGATGATCAGGACGTGGGTGGGGGCCTGGGGGTTGATGTCGCGGAACGCGACGGTCGTCTCCGTCTGGCGGACGATCGTCGCCGGGATGGTTCCTGCGACGATCTTGCAGAAGAGGCAGTCGTCCTGGGGTTCCCCTGCCATGTCTCCTCCGGGGGTTGGCCGAATTTCGGTCTTGCCGGGCATCGTATCGTCGTCGGGTACGGGTGCGTTTGGGCTGGTCGCGCCCACGCGGCGGAGCCGCAAATCGAGACAGCCCCGCGCCCCTAAGAAGTCGGCAAAGTCGGCGGCGTTTTCGCCGGACTGCCCTCCAGACTCTCCAAAGCGAGTCGGATCGCCTCGTCCAGTTGGGGGTCCCTGCCCGCCGCGTGGTCCTGCGGGCGCTGCACCACCTCCACGTCCGGGTCCACCCCGTGGTTCTCCACCCCCCACTCGTAGCCCTCCAGCCAGAAGGCGTACTTGGGTTGGGTGACCAGGGTGCCGTCGACCAGGCGGTAGCGGCTGTCGATGCCGATGACGCCGCCCCAGGTGCGGGTGCCGACCACCGGGCCGAGGCCCAGGGCCTTGATCGCGGCGTTGACGATGTCGCCGTCGGAGCCGGAGAACTCGTTGGCGACGGCCACGACGGGGCCGCGCGGGGCGTCCTCGGGGTAGCTGTAGGGGCGCATGCCGCGCGGCACGGCCCAGCCGACGATGCGGCGGGCGAGTTTCTCGACGACCAGCTGGGAGGTGTGGCCGCCGCGGTTCTCGCGGACGTCGACGACCAGGCCCTCGCGGGCGACCTCGACGCGCAGGTCGCGGTGGATCTGGGCCCAGCCGGGGGCCTGCATGTCCGGGACGTGGAGGTAGCCGAGGCGGCCGCCGGACTTCTCGTGGACGTAGGCGCGCCGGTCGGCGACCCACGCGTGGTAGCGCAGCGGCTCCTCGTCGGCGACCGGGACGACGACGGCGTGCCGCGGGTCGCCGCCGCCGGACGGGGAGATGGTCAGCTCCACCGGCTTGCCCGCCGTGCCGATCAGCAGCGGGCCGGGGCCGGTCACCGGGTCGACCGGCTGTCCGGCGATGGCGAGGATCGCGTCCCCGGGGCGTACGGCGACGCCGGGCGCGGCCAGCGGGCTGCGGGCGTCCGGGTCGGAGGTCTCCGAGGGCAGGATGCGGTCGACGCGCCAGCTGCCGTCCTCGTGGCGGGAGATGTCGGCGCCGAGCAGGCCCTGGCGGGGGCCTCCGCCGAAGCCGCCACGCGGGGTGACGTAGGCGTGCGAGGTGCCGAGTTCGCCCTGCACCTCCCACAGCAGGTCGACCAGGTCGTCGTGGGTGGCGAGCCGGTCCAGGACCGGCCGGTAGCGGTCGAGGACGCCGGCCCAGTCGACGCCGCTCATGTCCGGTCGCCAGAAGTGGTCGCGCATGATGCGGCCGTTCTCGTCGAACATCTGCCGCCACTCGGCGGCCGGGTCGACGAACTGGCGTACGCGGCCCAGGTCGACGGTGATGTTGGTGTCGCTGTCGTCGTCGCCGGAGGCGCGCCGATCGCTGGGAACGACCTTCAGCCGCCCGTCGGTCCACAGCAGCACCCGCTTGCCGTCGCCGCTGACCTCGAAGTGGTCGGCGTCGACGGCGAGATGCTCCACGCGTTGCTGGGCGAGGTCGTAGCGCTCCAGCTCGGACTTGGGCTCGGGGTCGTCGGGGGTGGCCCGGGACGCGCCGAGCACACCGGCGACCGGGTGGCGCAGCCACAGCACCCCGTCCTTGGCGGCGCGCAGGTTGGAGTAGCGGGCGGCCTCGACCGGGAAGGGCACGATGCGGTCGGCGAGGCCTTCGAGGTCGATCCGGGTGGTGGGGGTGCCCTCGCTGTCGGGGGTCTCCTCCCGGTCGGGCGTCTCGAAGGACCGGCCGTGCCGCTGCGGCCCGAACGGGGAGGGCGTGGTGGCCGCGAGGGTGATCAGATGCGGCCGGGCGCCCTCCACGAAGGCCAGGTCGAAGACGTGCTCGTCGTAGACCGGGTCGAAGGAGCGGGTCGACAGGAACGCGAGGTGCTTGCCGTCCGTCGTGAACGCCGGCGCGTAGTCCTGGAAGCGCAGCGGGGTCGCCTCGGTGACGGACAGGTCGGTGGTGTTGGCGAGCTTCAGCTGCGACAGGGGGCGCGGGCCGGGGTGGGACCAGGCGAGCCAGGAGGAGTCGGGCGAGAAGACGAGCCCGGACACGTCACCGTCATCGCTGCGGTCCACCTCCCGCACCTCGCCCGTCTCCCTCTCGACGAGCAGCAGACGACCGTCGTGACAGGCGACGGCCGCGCGGCTGCCGTCCGGTGCCATGGCGAGGTCCAGCACCCTGCCGAGCTGCCCGGCGGCGAGCCGGCGCGGTGTCGCCCCCGGTGCGAGGCCGGTGGCGGGCGCGAACTCCAGGGCGTCGTCGCCCTCGGCGTCCGTGACCCACACCACCCACTCCTCGCCGTCCGCGCGGAACGTCCGCGGCAGCCGGGCCCGGACGCCGGGCGTCGCGGCCAGGGCGCGGGCCGGGCCGGAGCGGTGGGTGACCCAGTGGACGCTGCCGCGTACGGACACGGCGCTGCCGCGGGCGGTGTGGTCCGGGGACGCCGACCCGAACCACCGGGAGGCGTTCACGGGGAACGGCTGGAGGTCGACGCGCTGTCCGCCGAGCCGCACGTCGAGCCGACGCGGCTCGGCCCCGTCCAGGTCGTCCAGCACCCACAGCTCACCGGCGCTGGAGTAGACGACACGGGTGCCGTCGGTCGCGGCGTGCCGGGCGTAGAACCCGTCGAGTGGCGTGTGCCGGCGCAGGTCGGACCCGTCGGCGAGGGAGGAGTACAGCGCGCCGGTGCCCTCGTGGTCGGAGAGGAAGGCGATCCGGTCCCCCACCCACAGCGGATACTCGATGTTGCCGTCGAGTTCCTCGTGCAGCCGGACGAACTCGCCGTCGCCGTCGCGGTCGATCCACAACTTGCCCGCCGTACCGCCCCGGTACCGCTTCCACCAGGCGGCCTCACGCCCCATCGGCGCGGACAGCAGGACGACGCTCGGCCCGTAGGCGATGTCACCGACCGGCCCGTACGGCAGGGTGGTGGCGGGACCGCCGTCGAGCGGGACGGCACGCGCCCAGGTGCGGCGCAGGCTCGCCTGGCCCTGGGTGCTGATCGCGAGCACGTCGCCGTCCGGGGTCCAGCCGCGCACCTGGGTCTTCAGACTGCCCCAGTACGTCAGGCGCTTGGCGGGGCCGCCGTCGACCGGGGCGATGTGCACCTCGGGGGCGCCGTCGCGGGTGGAGGTCCAGGCGACGGTGGTGCCGTCGGGCGAGATACGGGGCAGGGTCACCGGCACGTTCTCGGCGCTGACCCGCCAGGCCCGTCCGCCGTCGAGAGGAGCGAGCCACACGTCGTCCTCGGCGGTGAAGGCGACCAGGTCACCGTGCACGTGCGGGAAGCGGAGGTAAGCAGGCGATGCGGACTGTGTCACCCGATCACCCTATGCAGGGAGGCCGTCGTACGGACAGGGTTCGGATCACTTGCCCTCGACAGGGCGGCAGTCCGGGTACCGGTCGCACCAGATGGTCTGCGTGACGGTCACGGTGACGGTGGGACCTGGCTGCCCGTTCGAGGGCCCGCCTCCGACGGGCGGCGGGCTGGTGGAGTTGCAGTCGCCGAGCCCGTCGACCTCGAACCACACCTTGCCGTCCACCTTGGCGGTGATGTTCCCGCGCACACAGGCGCCGTCCACCGCGTGGGTGACCTTGCCGTCGACGGTGATGTCCTTCCCGTCGTCGGTCTCCCCCTCGCAGTCGACGGTGACGACGGTCCTCTCGCTCGCCGACGGCGACGGCTTCCCGCCCTGGCCGGAATCCCCGTAGGAGCCGGTGCACGTCAGCCAACGCACGCCCGCCTTCTGCCGGTTGAGCTCCTTGGTGACGGCTTCGTCGGTGGTGTACGCGACGGACGCGGAACTGATCCCGGCACCGGGTTCACACGCCACCACGCCGCCGACGGCAGCCACCGCGCAGGTCACCGCGACCATCACCGTACGGTTGCGCGGCCCTCGCCAAATCCTCCTCAGTGCCCCCATGGAGGGGAGCCTGCCACCGTCGGGCGCCGCGCGGTAGGGCGCAAAGGCGTCAGCCGCGCAGCAGCAACCACTCCTGCAGCTCGACCAAGTTGCCCTCGGGGTCCTTGAGGTGGGCGACGCGCAGGCGGTCGGTCAGGTGGGCCGGGCCGTGGAGGATCGTGGCGCCGCGCATCGTGATCTCCTCGCAGTACCCGTCGAGGGCGTCGACGCGCAGGACGACCAGGGAGCGGTGGCCGTTCGCCGTGTCGCCCAGCTCGTCCAGCACTTCGGCCATCATCGAGCGGTCCTGCAAGGCGATGCCCGCGGAGCCCACCGCGGGGCTGAACTTCTCGTACGGCCCGTCCACCGCTCCCGACTGCGGCTTGAGGCCGAGGACCTCGCCGTAGAAGTGGTAGCAGGCGGCGAAGTCGGTCACGAGCAGTCGTACCTGTGCGAGTTCCACAGTGCCTCCGAGAAGAGTTCAGGTCCAGCGGCCGGTGCGAGCCAGGAGCACGGCCGCGGCCGCCGTCCCGGCAGTCGATGTGCGCAGCACACTGCGCCCGAGGCGATACGCCTTGCCCCCCGCTTGTGCGAACAGCGCCAACTCCTCCGGCGCCACGCCCCCTTCGGGTCCCACGACGAGCACGATCTCCCCGGACGACGGCAGTTCGGCCGTCGCCAGTGCCTCGTCCCCGCTCTCGTGCAGCACGGCGGCGAAGTCGGCGGCGGCCAGCAGCGCGGCGACCTGCTTGGTCGTCGCCGCCTCCGCGACCTGCGGGAAACGCACCCGGCGGGACTGCTTGCCCGCCTCCCGGGCCGTCGCCCGCCACTTGCCCAGCGCCTTCAGTCCGCGCTCGCCCTTCCACTGCGTGATGCAGCGCGCCGCCGCCCACGGCACGATCGCGTCCACACCGACCTCCGTCATCGTCTCGACGGCCAGCTCCCCGCGGTCACCCTTGGGCAGCGCCTGGACGACGGTGAGGCGGGGCTGCTCCGGCGGCTCCTCGACCACCGGGTCCAGCCGGACGATCAGCCGGTCCTTGCCCTCGGTGTCGAGCACGACACCGTCCGCCCAGCGCCCGGCCCCGTCCGTGAGGACGACGTCCTCACCGGGCCGCAGCCGCTTCACGGAGACGGCGTGCCGTCCCTCCGGGCCGTCGAGGACGTGCCGGCCGCCCCCGGCCGCGTCGAAGTGCTCGACCACGAACACCGGAGCCGTCATCGGATTCCGCCTCCGCCCGACAACGCTGTCCGCGCCGCGGCGAGTTCACCGGCCAGCACCTCCACGAGCTGCCCGGCGGGCAGCTCCCGCGCCATCCGGTGGCCCTGCCCGGCCCACAGCGCCATGCCCTGAGCGTCCCCCGCCTTGGCGGCGGCCTTGCGCAGCGGCGCGGTGAGGTGGTGGATCTCGGGGTAGGCGGCGGGCGCGTACGGGCCGTGCTCGCGCAGGAACCGGTTGACCAGGCCGCGCGCCGGGCGCCCGGAGAAGGCCCGGGTCAACTCCGTACGGACGAACAGGGGGTTGGTCAGCGCCTGCTTGTGCAGGGCGTTCGCGCCCGACTCGGCGGTGGCGAGGAACGCGGTGCCGAGCTGGGCCGCGCTCGCGCCCGCCGCGAGGACCGCGGCGATCTGGCCGCCGCGCATGATGCCGCCGGCGGCGATGATCGGGATGTTCACGGTCTCCCGGATCTGGGCGACCAGCGACAGCAGCCCGATGCCGGAGCCGTCCGTCTCGGGGATGTCCCGGTGCGTGCCCTGGTGGCCGCCGGCCTCGATGCCCTGCGCGATGACCGCGTCCGCGCCGGACCGCTCGACGGCCCGGGCCTCGTCGGGGGTGGTGGCGGTGACCAGGACGAAGGTGCCGACCCGGTGCAGGGCGTCGACGACCTCCCGGCTCGGCGCGCCGAAGTGGAACGACACCACCGGCACGGGGTTGTCGCGCAGGACCGCGAGCTTGGTCTCGTACCCGTCGTCGCGTCCGCTGTCGGGGTCGCCGAGCTCGGCCTCGTACCAGGAGGCCTCGCCGGCCAGCTGGTGGGCGTAGACATCGATGGCGGCGGCAGAAGCGGGCGCGGCGCCAGCCGCTCCGGTGGAGCCGGTGCTTGCACCGGGGTACTCCGGCTGAGGCATGAAGAGGTTCACGCCGAAGGGCCTGCCGGTGAGGCTCCTCAGCTGCTTGATCTCCTCGTACATCCCGTCGGCGGTCTTGTACCCGGCGGCGAGGAATCCGAGCCCGCCCGCCTCGCACACGGCGGCGGCGAGCTTCGGCACGGAGACGCCGCCCGCCATGGGGGCCTGCACGATCGGGTGGGGGAAGAGATCGGTCAGCGCGGAGGACATGACCGCATGTTGTCACGTCCTCCGGACTACTCCGAAACCGGCCTGCCGTGTGGCATAGACCAGAGGAAAAGCCACCCTCAGCCCCCCTGAGGAGCCGACGTCAGCGCCCGTTGAACGCGTCCTTCAACCGAGAGAACAACCCTTACTGCCCCGGCTGACTGTGCCTGCCCGGGGGCCGACCCCCGGACCCCCAGCAGCAGCCGGACCGCCGACGTCAGCGCCCGTTGAACGCGTCCTTCAACCGAGAGAACAACCCTTGCTGCCCGGGCTGACTGTGCCTGCCCGGGGGCCGACCGCCGGACCCCCAGCAGCAGCCGGACCGCCGACGTCAGCGCCCGTTGAACGCGTCCTTCAACCGAGAGAACAACCCTTGCTGCCCGGGCTGGAACTGGCCCTGAGGCCGTTCCTCGCCGCGTAGCTTGGCCAGCTCGCGGAGGAGGCGCTCCTGCTCGACGTCCAGCTTGCTCGGGGTCTGGACCTCGACGTGGACGATGAGGTCGCCGCGTCCGCCGCCGCGCAGGTGCGTGACACCGCGGCCGTGCAGGGGGATCGACTGGCCGGACTGGGTGCCCGGGCGGATGTCGACCTCCTCCAGGCCGTCCAGCGTCTCCAGCGGCACCTTCGTGCCGAGGGCGGCCGCCGTCATCGGGAGCGTGACCGTGCAATGCAGGTCGTCGCCGCGCCGCTGGAACTGCGAGTGCGGCAGTTCGTGGATCTCGACGTACAGGTCGCCCGCGGGCCCGCCGCCGGGACCGACCTCTCCCTCGCCGGCGAGCTGGATGCGCGTGCCGTTGTCGACACCGGCCGGGATCTTCACGGTCAGCGTGCGGCGGGAGCGGACGCGGCCGTCGCCGGCGCACTCCGGGCAGGGGGTCGGGACGACCGTGCCGAAGCCCTGGCACTGCGGGCAGGGCCGGGAGGTCATGACCTGGCCCAGGAAGGACCGGGTGACCTGCGACACCTCACCGCGACCGCGGCACATGTCACACGTCTGCGCGGAGGTGCCCGGTGCGGCGCCCTCGCCGTTGCAGGTGTTGCACACGACCGCCGTGTCGACCTGGATGTCCTTCGTCGTGCCGAAGGCCGCCTCGTCGAGCTCGATCTCGATGCGGATCATGGCGTCCTGGCCGCGGCGGGTGCGCGAGCGCGGTCCGCGCTGCGACGCCGTGCCGAAGAACGCGTCCATGATGTCGGAGAAGTTCCCGAAGCCACCGGCCCCGAAGCCGCCCGCACCGCCGCCTCCGGCCTGCGAGAGCGGGTCGCCGCCGAGGTCGTAGACCTGCTTCTTCTGCGGGTCCGACAGCACCTCGTAGGCGGCGTTGATCTCCTTGAACCGCTCCTGGGTCTTCGGATCGGGGTTGACGTCCGGGTGCAGCTCGCGCGCGAGCCGCCGGAAGGCCTTCTTGATCTCTTCCTGCGACGCGTCGCGGCGCACGCCGAGTACGGCGTAGTAGTCCGTGGCCACTACGACTCCGCCAGGATCTGTCCGACGTACCGTGCCACTGCGCGTACCGCTCCCATCGTTCCCGGGTAGTCCATGCGGGTCGGTCCGACCACGCCGAGCTTGGCGACAGCCTCGCCGCCCGAACCGTAGCCGACCGACACGACGGACGTGGAGTTGAGTCCTTCGTGGGCGTTCTCATGACCGATCCGTACGGTCACGCCCGGATCCTGCGCCTCGCCGAGCAGCTTGAGGAGCACCACCTGCTCCTCCAGCGCCTCCAGCACCGGCCGGATCGTGAGGGGAAAGTCATGCCCGAAGCGGGTCAGGTTGGCGGTGCCGCCGATCATCAGCCGCTCCTCGTTCTCCTCGACGAGCGTCTCCAGAAGTGTGGAGAGCACCGTGGAGACCGTACCCCGGTCCTCGTGCTCGAACGCCTCCGGCAGATCCTCCACCAGACTCGGCACATCCGTGAAACGGCGGTTCGCCACCCGGCTGTTGAGCCGCGCGCGCAGATCCGCGAGCGAGGCCTCGCCGAAGGGCGCCGGGCAGTCGACCACGCGCTGCTCGACCCGCCCGGTGTCCGTGATCAGCACGAGCATCAGCCGCGCGGGCGCGAGAGCGAGCAGCTCCACGTGCCGCACGGTCGAGCGGGTGAGCGACGGGTACTGCACGACGGCGACCTGGCGTGTGAGCTGGGCCAGCAGCCGTACCGTCCGCGCCACGACATCGTCGAGGTCGACGGCGCCCTCGAGGAAGTTCTGGATCGCGCGCCGCTCGGGCGCGGTCATCGGCTTGACGCCGGCCAGCTTGTCCACGAACAGCCGGTAGCCCTTGTCGGTGGGGATGCGCCCGGCGCTGGTGTGCGGCTGGGCGATGTACCCCTCGTCCTCCAGGGCCGCCATGTCGTTGCGGACGGTGGCCGGGGATACGCCGAGGTTGTGCCGCTCGGTGAGGGCCTTGGAGCCGACCGGCTCCTCGGTGCCGACGTAGTCCTGGACGATGGCGCGCAGCACCTGAAGCCTGCGTTCACTGAGCATTCGCGCACACCTCCAGAAGTCGTCCGCCTCGTGTCCTGCCTGTGGGCCTGGCACTCTGCGCTTGCGAGTGCCAGCATTCCCCGCCCAGTGTACGGCTGTGAGGTACACCCCCGGCAAGGCTGGTCGCGTGCTGTCATGCCCGGGGCGGCGGTCACCGCTAGCGTCGCTGTATGACAGTGACTTGGGAAGAGCTCGGATGGGAGCGCGTGGCCGCGGGAGTGGGCCGGTGCCGCCTCCCGGTGTGGGACTGCACGGTGGGGCTGGTCGCCGGTGAGGGCGCGGTCCTCATGATCGACGCGGGGTCGAGCCCGGCCGAGGGCGCGCGGTTGCGCGAGCAGGCGCGGTCGCTCACCGGTCACCGTGTGACGCATCTCGCGCTGACCCATCCCCACTTCGACCATGTCTTCGGGGTGGCGGAGTTCACGGACGCGGAGGTGTTCGGCGCGGTGGGCGTGGACGCGCTGCTGACGCGCGTACGGGACCGCGAGGAGCTGCGCGTGGACGGCGTGCGAGGCGGCCTGGCGGAGACCACCGCGCGGGAGGCGGCGGACCGGCTGGTCGCACCCCGCCACCTGGTCTCCGGCGAGTGGACCCTCGACCTGGGTGGCGGACGCCAGGTGCTGCTGGCGAACGTGGGCCCCGGGCACACCGCGCATGACCTGGCGGTCCTGGTGCCGGGCGATCCGGAGGTCGTCTTCTGCGGCGACCTGGTCGAGGAGTCCGGCGAGCCGCAGGCGGGCCCCGACGCCGTGCCGTCGCACTGGCCGGCGGCCCTGGACCGGCTGCTCGACCTGGGCGGCGAGGACGCGCTGTACGTGCCCGGACACGGAGCGGTGGTGGACGCGGCGTTCGTCCGCGCCCAGCGTGACGCGCTGGCGGTGCGTTTCGGCGTGTCTCCGTGACCGCCCCCCGCCTTCTCCTATCGTCATTCGAATGCGCCAGTACTCACCCGATCTGACCCCGCCGTGGAAGAAGCCGCAGCCGGTCCCTGAGGTTCCGGCGGAGCCGGGTCTGGTCGTCGAGGAGGCCGGGACCGGCTTCTGCGGCGCGGTGATCCGCTGCGAGGCGGGCACGGTGACCCTGGAGGACCGCTTCGGCAAGCACCGGGTGTTCCCCATGGAGCCGCGCGGCTTTCTCCTGGAAGGCAGGGCCGTGACATTGGTCCGCCCCTCGCCCGCCGGCCCCACCCGGCCCACCCGCACCGCCTCCGGTTCGGTGGCGGTCCCCGGCGCCCGCGCCCGCGTGGCCCGCGCCGGGCGCATCTACGTCGAGGGCCGTCACGACGCCGAGCTGGTCGAGAAGGTCTGGGGCGACGACCTGCGCATCGAGGGCGTGGTCGTGGAGTACCTGGAGGGCGTCGACGACCTGCCGTCGATCGTCGCCGAGTTCGCCCCCGGCCCGGACGCGCGGCTGGGCGTCCTGGTGGACCACCTGGTGCCGGGTTCGAAGGAGTGGCGCATCGCCCAGTCGGTGACGAGCGACCACGCCCTGGTCGTCGGCCACCCCTACATCGACATCTGGGAGGCGGTGAAACCGTCGTCCCTGGGCATCGAGTCCTGGCCCCGGGTCCCGCGCGGCCAGGACTGGAAGACAGGCGTGTGCAGGGCACTGGGTTGGCCGGACAACACGGGCGCGGCCTGGCAGCGCATCCTGTCGGGGGTCCGCTCGTACAAGGACCTGGAACCGGAGCTGCTGGGCAGGGTGGAGGAACTGATCGACTTCGTAACGGCTCCCTAGCTGCGGGCAGTCGTGCCTCCCCCAGTGCCTTAAGGGCCTGGGAGGTGCCCCCAGGCGGCACGGGTGAGCGCAGCGGCACCCCGCTCCGCCGGGCTGCGCAACGCCCCGGCCCCAGCACCAACGCCGCAGCACATCAGTCCACGAGATCCCGAACCACCGCATCGGCCAGCAACCGCCCCCGCAACGTCAGCACAGCACGCCCCTCCTCGTACGGCCCGGCATCCAGAAGCCCGTCCGACAACGCCCGCCGCGACGCCGCGAGCCCCTCCTCCCGCAGCAACGACAACGGCACACCGTCCCGCAGCCGCAACTCCAGCAGAATCCGCTCGACCCGCCGATCCTCCCCCGACAGCACCTCACGCCCGGCCCCCGGCGACCGCCCCGCCGCCAGCGCCCCCGCATACGCCCCGGGATGCTTCACGTTCCACCACCGCACCCCGCCCACATGACTGTGCGCACCCGGCCCGGCTCCCCACCAGTCGGCCCCCCGCCAGTACAGCTCGTTGTGCAGACAGCGCCCGCCCTCCGAGACCGCCCAGTTGGACACCTCGTACCACTCGAAACCCGCGCCCGAGAGAACCTCGTCCGCGATCAGATACCGGTCGGCATGCACATCGTCGTCGGTCATCGGCACCTCGCCCCGCCGGATCCGCCGAGCCAGCTGCGTCCCCTCCTCGACGATCAGGGCGTACGCGCTGACATGGTCCGGCCCGGCCCCCAGCACCGCATCCAGCGACGCCCGCCAGTCGTCGTCGGACTCCCCCGGCGTGCCGTAGATCAGATCGAGATTGACATGCTCGAACCCGGCCGCCCGGGCCTCCGCGACACACGCCTCGGGACGCCCCGGCGTATGCGTCCGGTCCAGCACCTTCAGCACATGCTGCCGCGCACTCTGCATCCCGAAGGAGATCCGGTTGAAGCCCCCCTCGCGCAGGGCCTCCAGATACGCCGGATCCACCGACTCCGGGTTCGCCTCGGTCGTGACCTCGGCGTCCTCCGCCAGCCCGAACTCGTCACGGACGGCCGCGAGCATCCGCACCAGGTCACCGGCGTCGAGCAGGGTGGGTGTCCCCCCGCCCACGAACACCGTACGGACGGGCCGCGGGTCGTCCCCGAGCACCTTCCGCGCCAGCCGGACCTCGTCGACCAGCGTCTCGGCGTAGTTGTCGCGCGAGGCCAGCACACCACCGGTGCCGCGCAGCTCGGTCGCCGTGTAGGTGTTGAAGTCGCAGTAGCCGCAGCGGGTCGCGCAGTACGGAACGTGCAGGTAGAACCCGAGCGGACGGTCGGCGGCCCCGGCGAGCGCGGACGCGGGCAGCGCGCCGTCGTCGGGGACGGGCTCACCGTCGGGGAGTGCGGAAGGCATGTCCTCCATTGTCCAGCACCCGGGCGGTCACTCGGCCTGGAGGACCAGGAGCGCCAGATCGTCCGCCGGGGGCCGCGCCCCGAACTCGTGCACCAGCCGCTTGATCCTTTCGGCTGTCAGCTCCGCGTCCAGCCCCGCGCATCCGGCCAGCGCCGTCGCCAGCCCGTCCCCGTCGTCGAACTGGCGGGAGCCGGAGCGGCGCTCGGTGACGCCGTCCGTCACGCACAGCAGCGTGTCGCCGGACCGCAGCTCGAAGGTCTCACTGGCGTACGTGGCGTCCTCGACGACGCCCAGGAGCGTCTGGGGCTGCGCGGCCGTGTGGACCTCGCCGCCCGCTCCGAGCAGCAGGGGCAGCGGGTGCCCGGCGGAGGCGACGGTGCAGCGGACGCCGCCGTCGAAGGGGACCAGCTCGCCGTACAGCAGGGACAGGAAGCGCGTCTGGGGGCCGTCACCGGGCGGGGTCGGCCGCGCGCCCGCCGCCACCAGCGCCCGGGCCGCCGCGTCCGCGGCCTCCGTGGCGTCGTCGAGCAGGAGCTGGTTGAGGCGGTCGAGGACATCGGCGACCCGGTAGCCCTCCCGGGCCAGCAGCCGCAGCCAGGGCCGGGCCAGGCCGATCACGACGGCGGCCTCGGGGCCCTTGCCCTGGACGTCCCCGACGGCGAAACACCAGCGGCCGTCGCCCGCCGGGAACAGGTCGTAGAAGTCACCGCTGGGCCCGCCCTTGTCGCACGGCTCGTAGACGAGGGCGCTGCGCACCCCGGGGATCTCGGCCACGGCGCCGGGCAGCAGTCCGCGCTGGAGTACGGCGCTGATGGTGGCCTGGCGGGCGTACTGGCGGGCGGCGCCGATGGCGAGCGCGACCCGGCGGCTGAGGTCCTCGACCAGGCCGGTGATCTCGTCGGGGAAACCGGCGGACCCGGACCGTCCGATGACGAGGGTGCCCAGCGGGCGTCCGCCGGCGACGAGCCGGTACGCCAGGGCCGAGCCCGGCTCGCCGGGGGCGTCACCGAGCGCCTCGCCGGGCCAGGGGTAGTCGGAAGGCCCGGACCCTGACGGGTCGGACGGGTGCGGTGTGTCCTTCTCCAGGGCCCGGCGCAGCTCCTCGATGCGGTTCTCGCTGCCGTGCCAGACCCGGGCCAGCCGAGGCCCGCCCGCTCCGGCCCCGCCGCTCCAGCCGCCGGCGGTGGCCTCGTCCTCCAGCCACACCGCGCACCAGTCGGCCAGCCGGGGCACGATCAGCTGCCCGGCGAGGGCGGCGACCAGGTCCTCGTCGAGCTGTCCGGCGAGGAGGTCGGACGCTTCGGCGAGGAAGGACAGGGCCCCGCGGCCCAGCCAGGAGCCGTCGCGTCCGTCACGGCCGTCGCAGTCCTCGTACCGCTCCCGCCAGTCCCGCAGGTCCTGCCAGTCGCGCAGGTCGCCCGAGCCGCCGCCAGGGTCGTGGGGGTGCCCTGCCTCCCTTGGTCCCCTCGCCCGGGCCTCCTGCCCCGGGGGCGGCTCCGGCGCCAGGATCTCCGCCACGCGCAGCCCGCGCGCCAGCGCGTGCTCCCCGGCGTACGCCTCGATCTGATCGTCGGCGTCACATCCCCCGGCGGGCAGCCGCGCCCACACGGTCTTCCGGCCCGTGCGGTACGTGATGCCCCAGGCCTCGGAGAGCGCGCCGACGAGCCGCAGGCCGCGCCCGTACTCCGGGGTGTCGTGCGGCGTTTCCGGCTCGCCGCCGCGCGGGGCACGTGAGGGGTGGTGGTCGGAGACCTCGACGAGGAGCGCGGCGCTGTCCTTGCCGTCGCCTTCCAGCCGGCATTCCAGCTGAACGTCGGTGCCGGCGTGCACGACGGCGTTGGTGACGAGCTCGCTGACGACGAGCAGGGCGTCGTCGGCGAGACGGTCGGTGAGATGCTCGGCGCCGGGCAGGCCGAGTCCGGTCCACTCGGCGATCGCCGCGCGCAGCAGAGCGCGAGCGGAGCCCGGCGCGAGAGAGCTGCCCGACAGGGTCGCGTACGCCCGCGCACGCTCCTTGGCGGGCGCCCCGGAAACCACGACGGGCGCCTCGGAAACGACCCCGGCCCTCTCGGATACACCCACGGGCACCTCCGCCCCGAGCCCCGACGCCTCCGCCCCGAGTGACGAGGCCTCGGCCCTGAGCGCCGACGCCTCGGAAGGCAGCGCACACGCCTCGGAGACGGCCCCCTCGTGCGGGGGGCCAGGCACCTCCGAAGCGTGCGCAGGCGCCTCTGAGGCACGGGAAGCGGTCTCCCGTTGCGTCGGAATGGCCCCCATGGACAGCTCCCCGGGCAGTTCGTACGAATACGCCACAGTCGATGCCGACAGGGTGACAGACTGGCCACGCCCATAAGCGCCGAGTTACCGAAGTGGGCCGTCATGAGTGAGAACAGTGCTACTCCAGTGGTCGAAGACCGGTACGAAGACGGTCAGATTCGTGCATCCGATCTGCGTCCCCTGCTCGCGGCCATGACAGCCGCCCGGGACGGCGACTTCACCAAGGTGCCGGAAACCGGCCACGGGATGGTGGCCGAGCTCACCGCGGTCTTCAACCAGGTCATGGACCGCGGCATCCACTTCACCACCGAGGTGCAGCGGGTCAGACGTGAACTGGTGCGGTACGGCCGGCTCGACGAGCGGCTCTCGGCCAGTCCGGGTCAAGGCCTGTGGACGTCCCGCGTCAACGACGTGAACCAGCTGCTCGACGCCCTCGTCGCCCCGGCGGCGAACGCCACGCGCGTCCTGGACGCGGTGGCCGGCGGCGATCTGACCCAGCGGGTCGATCTGCACGACGGGACGCGGGAGTTACGCGGCGACCTGCGGCGCCTCGGCCGGGCCGTGAACAAGATGGTGGACCAGCTCTCCCTGTTCACCGGCGAGGTGACGCGGGTCGCGCGCGAGGTCGGCACCGAGGGCCGGCTCGGCGGCCGGGCCAAGGTGCAGGGGCTGTCGGGCAGTTGGCGGGACGTGACCGAGGCCGTCAACACGATGGCGTCCCGGCTGACCGCCCAGGTGCGGGACATCGCGGCGGTCACGACGGCGGTGGCACGCGGCGATCTGACCCGCACGGTCACGGTGGAGGCGACCGGCGAGCTGCTGGAGCTGAAGCTGACCGTCAACACGATGGTCGACCAGCTGTCCGCCTTCGCCGACGAAGTGACCCGAGTCGCCCGCGAGGTCGGCACCGAGGGGCAGTTGGGCGGCCGGGCGCAGGTCCGGGGGGTGTCCGGGGTCTGGAAGGACCTCACCGACAACGTCAACTTCATGGCGTCGAACCTGACCTCGCAGGTCCGCAACATCGCCCAGGTGACGACGGCCGTGGCCAACGGCGACCTGTCCCAGAAGATCACGGTCGACGCGCAGGGCGAGATCCTGGAGCTCAAGTCGACGATCAACACGATGGTCGACCAGCTCTCCGCCTTCGCCGACGAGGTCACGCGCGTCGCCCGCGAGGTCGGAACCGAGGGCAACCTCGGCGGCCGGGCGCAGGTCCGGGGCGTCTCCGGCGTCTGGAAGGACCTCACCGACAACGTCAACTTCATGGCCGACAACCTCACCTCCCAGGTGCGCAACATCGCCCTGGTCTCGACGGCCGTCGCCCAGGGCGATCTCGGCAAGAAGATCACAGTGGAGGCCAAGGGCGAGATCCTGGAGCTCAAGTCGACGATCAACACGATGGTCGACCAGCTCTCCGCCTTCGCCGACGAAGTGACCCGGGTCGCCCGCGAGGTCGGAACCGAGGGCAACCTCGGCGGTCAGGCCCAGGTCCGGGGCGTCTCCGGCGTCTGGAAGGACCTCACCGACAACGTCAACTTCATGGCGCTGAACCTGACCTCGCAGGTCCGCAACATCGCCCAGGTGACGACGGCCGTGGCCAACGGCGACCTCTCGAAGAAGATCACGGTCGACGCCCGCGGCGAGATCCTCGAACTGAAGGACACCGTCAATACGATGGTGGAGCAGCTGCGCGCCTTCGCCGACGAGGTCACCCGCGTCGCCCGCGAGGTCGGCACCGACGGCCGGCTCGGCGGCCGGGCCCAGGTGCTGGGCGTCTCCGGCGTCTGGCGGGACCTGACGGACAACGTCAATTCCATGGCCGACAACCTCACCTCACAGGTGCGCAACATCGCCCAGGTCGCGACGGCCGTGGCGCAGGGCGACCTGTCCCGGAAGATCGACGTGGACGCGCGCGGCGAGATCCTGGAGCTGAAGACCACGATCAACACGATGGTCGACACGCTGTCCTCCTTCGCCTCGGAGGTCACACGCGTGGCCCGCGAGGTCGGCTCCGAGGGGCAGCTCGGCGGCCAGGCCCGGGTCGAGGGCGTCTACGGCACATGGAAGCGCCTGACGACGAACGTCAACGAACTGGCGTCGAACCTCACCACCCAGGTCCGCGCGATCGCCGAGGTCGCCTCCGCCGTGGCCCAGGGCGACATGTCCCGCTCGATCACGGTCGAGACCCGCGGCGAGGTCACCGAGCTCAAGGACAACATCAACCTGATGGTGGCCAACCTGCGCGAGACGACCCGCGCGAAGGACTGGCTGGAGTCCAACCTGGCCCGCCTGGCCGCCCTGATGCAGGGCCACCGCGACCTGATGGAGGTCGCCGACCTGATACTCCGCGAGCTGACGCCGCTGGTGAACGCCCAGTACGGCGCGTTCTACCTGGCCGATCCGGAGCAGGACGGAGCGACGGTTCCCACCAAGGGGCTCGCCTTCATCGCCGGCTACGGCGCCGCCCAGGACGCGACCGTCGAAACCGGCGCCCTCCCGGTGCACGGCCTGGTCGCGCAGGCGGCCCGGGAGAAGAAGCGGATCCTGGTCGAGGGCGCCCCGACCGACTACATCAAGATCAACAGCGGCCTCGGCGAGGCGGCTCCCACGACGATCGTCATCATCCCGATCCTCTTCGAGGCCAAGCTCCTAGGCGTCATCGAGCTCGCCTCCTTCTCCCGCTTCTCCGACGTCCACCTGGCCTTCTTCGACCAGTTCGTCAACACCATCGGCGTCGCCATCAACACGATCATCGCCAACTCCCGCACGGAGTCCCTGCTCGGCGAGTCCCAGCGCCTGGCCATGCAGCTCCAGGAACGCTCGGACGAACTCCAGAAGCAGCAGGGCGAACTCCAGCGTTCCAACGCCGAACTGGAGGAGAAGGCCGCCCTGCTGGCGACGTCGTCGCAGTACAAGTCGGAGTTCCTGGCGAACATGTCGCACGAGCTGCGCACGCCGCTCAACTCCCTGCTGATCCTGGCCCGGCTGCTCTCCGACAACCCGGACGGTCATCTCTCCGACCAGGAGGTGCAGTTCGCGACGACGATCCACCGCTCGGGCTCGGACCTGCTCCAGCTGATCAACGACATCCTGGATCTGTCGAAGATCGAGGCCGGCCGGATGGACGTACGCCCCAAGCGACTCCCCCTCATCAAGCTGCTGGACTACGTCCACGCCACGTTCCGCCCCCTCACCATCGACCGGGGGCTCGCCTTCGAGCTGGCGGTCGGCGAGGACGTACCGCGCGAGATGTACTCGGACGAGCAGCGCCTCCAGCAGATCCTGCGCAACCTCCTCTCCAACGCGATCAAGTTCACCGCGTCGGGCAAGGTCGAGCTGCGGGTCGACCGGGTGAAGGACGTCGAGCGTCAGTACGTGCGGGACACCGACGACGTCATCGCCTTCACCGTGTCCGACACGGGCATCGGCATCGCGCCGGAGAAACTCCCGGTCATCTTCGAGGCGTTCCAGCAGGCCGACGGCACCACCAACCGCAAGTACGGCGGCACCGGCCTCGGCCTGTCCATCAGCCGGGAGATCGCGGGCCTGCTCGGCGGCCGGATCGTCGCCGAGAGCGAACCCGGCAAGGGCTCCACGTTCACCCTGTACGTGCCGGTCGTGAGCCCCGGTCACACGGCGCCCGGACCGGCCCCCGAGGATCCTCCCGGACCGCCCCCGACCCTCGAGCCCGCCACCGCCGGCCCCTTCCCGGCCGCGTACGACACGGACGACACCTGGCCCTCGCCGGCCAGGCTGGAGACGTGGACGTCCGGCAGGCCGGGCCGGATCCTGTCCGGGCGGCGGGTGCTGATCGTCGACGACGACATCCGCAACGTCTTCGCCCTCACCCATGTCCTGAGCCGCGTCGGCATGACCGTGCTGTACGCGGAGAACGGCCGTGAGGGCATCGAGATGCTGGAGCGCAGCGAGGGCGTCGAACTGGTCCTGATGGACATCATGATGCCGGAGATGGACGGCTACGAGACCATCTCCGCCATCCGCCGCACCCCGCGCTGGGCGGACCTGCCCATCGTGGCCCTGACCGCGAAGGCGATGCCCGGCGACCGGGAGAAGTCCATCGCCCGCGGCGCCAACGACTATGTGCCCAAGCCGGTGGACATCGACCGGCTGCTGACGGTCGTGTGCGAACTGCTGGACCCGGACGACACACCGGAACCGGAGGGCACGGAGGAGGTGCGACCGTCATGAGCACCGAACGCGCCGGAATCCTCCTGGTCGACGACATGGAGGACAACCTGACCGCCCTGGAGGCCGTCCTGGCCTCCCTCAACGAGCCCCTGATACGCGCCCGTTCGGGCGAGGAGGCGATGAAGGCCGTACTGCGGCAGCCCATCGCCCTCGTCCTGCTCGACATCCGCATGCCCGGCATGGACGGCTTCGAGACGGCCGCCCACATCAAACGCCTGGACCAGACCCGCGACGTCCCGATCATCTTCCTGACGGGCGCGGACGACGACTCGGGCTACGCCTTCCGCGGCTACGCCACGGGCGCCGCCGACTACGTCACCAAGCCCTTCGACCCCTGGGTCCTCAGAGCGAAGGTCGGCGTCTTCCTGGACCTCTACCGCAAAGGCAGAGAGGTGGAACGCCTACGCGCAGAAGTCCAGGACCTGAAACGCCGGGTGGAAAAGGGTACTCAGGGTCCTACGCCTCGCGAGACCCCTCGTACATCTCCTCGATCAGATGCTTGTACTCCCGCTCCACAACAGGCCGCTTCAGCTTCAGACTCGGCGTGATCTCGCCATGCTCCACATCGAGATCCCGCGGCAGCAACCGGAACTTCTTGATCGTCTGCCACCGCTGAAGCCCCTCGTTGAGCTGCTTCACATACCCGTCCACCATCTCCACCGTGACCGGCGAGGAAACGATCTCCGCGTACGACTTCCCCTCCAGCCCGTTCTCCTTCGCCCACTCGGTGATGGCGACCTCGTCGAGCGCGATGAGCGCCGTGCAGAAGTTCCGGTCGGCCCCGTGCACGAGGATGTTGGACACGTACGGGCACACCGCCTTGAACTGCCCCTCGACCTCGGCAGGCGCGATGTACTTGCCGCCCGACGTCTTGATGAGGTCCTTCTTGCGGTCGGTGATCCGCAGATACCCGTCGGGCGACAGCTCCCCGATGTCCCCGGTGTGGAACCAGCCGTCCGCCTCCAGCACCTCGGCGGTCTTCTCGGGCAGCTTGTGGTAGCCCTCCATGATGCCCGGGCCGCGCAGCAGGATCTCCCCGTCGTCGGCGATCCGCACCTCCGTGCCGGGCAGCGGCTTGCCGACCGTGCCGGTGCGGTAGGCCTCGCCCGGGTTCACGAACGACGCCGCCGAGGACTCGGTCAGGCCGTAGCCCTCCAGGATGTGGATGCCGGCGCCGGAGAAGAAGTACCCGATCTCGGGTGCCAGCGCCGCCGACCCCGAGACGCAGGCCCGCAGGTTCCCGCCGAAGGCCTCCCGGATCTTGGCGTACACCAGCGCGTCGGCGACCTTGTGCTTGGCGCCCAGCGAGAACGGCACGGACGCGGTCCCGGTCCGCCGGAAGTTGTCCTGGGAGACCTTGGCGTACTCGCGGGCGACCTCGGCGGCCCACTGGAAGATCTTGTACTTGGCGCCACCGCCCGCCCGGGCCTTCGCGGCGACGCCGTTGTAGACCTTCTCGAAGATGCGCGGCACGGCCGCCATGTATGTCGGCTGCACCACCGGCAGATTCTCGATGATCTTGTCGACGCGGCCGTCCACGGCGGTGACGTGCCCGACCTCGATCTGGCCGGAGGTGAGGACCTTGCCGAAGACGTGCGCCAGGGGCAGCCACAGGTACTGCACGTCCTCGCCGCTGATCAGCCCGGTCGCGGCGATCGCCTTCGCCATGTACGACCAGTTGTCGTGCGGGAGGCGCACGCCCTTGGGGCGGCCGGTGGTACCGGAGGTGTAGATGAGGGTGGCCAGCTGGTCCTTGGTGATCGCGCCGACCCGCTCCCTGATCAGGTCGGGGTCCTTCTCCAGCCGGGCCGCGCCGCGCTTCTCCAGCTCGTCCAGGGTGAGGATCCAGTCGGCGGTCTCGACCCCGGCCGGGTCGATGACCACGACGTGCGTGAGATCGGGCAGCTCGGCGCGCTTCTCCTGCGCCTTGGCCAGCTGCTCCACGTTCTCCGCGATGAGCACCCGGCTCTCGGAGTCCGACAGGATGTAGGCCGACTCCTCGGCGTTGGTCTGCGGGTAGACCGTGGTCGTGGCGGCGCCGGCGCACATGATGCCGAGGTCGGCGAGGATCCACTCGACGCGGGTGCTGGACGCGAGGGCGACGCGCTGCTCGGACTGCACGCCGAGCTCGATGAGCCCGGCCGCGATGGCGTAGACCCGTTCGGCGGCCTGCGCCCAGCTCAGCGACTTCCAGTCGTCCGGCCCCTGCCCCGAGGACGCGGGCACCGGATAGCGGTAGGCCTCGGCGTCCGGCGTGGCGGACACGCGGTCCAGGAAGAGGCCCGCCACGGAGGGCGGACGGTTCTCGATCAGTGTCTGTGTGTCGCTCACGACATCCTCCGGGGCCCGCGACGGCGCGGCTGGCTCAGGTGCGGCTGGTTTTCACTCACGAGCTGCTGTTCGCGAGCCATTGTTTAACTCACGAGTAACTATCGAGCAGGGATCAGAGTAAAGGCCGACCGGCCCCTGCGTAAGGGTCCGCGGCCTGTCACTTCGTACAGAGAGCTACCCCGCATACGCACAGGGCCCGCCGCACTTTCGCACGACGGGCCCCTGTTCTACCCGGTTTGCCGTGTAACCCACGGTAATCCGTGATTACTTCTTGCCCTTGCCCGACCCCGCGCTGTCATCGCTCGACAGGACGGCGATGAACGCCTCCTGCGGAACTTCCACGGAACCCACCATCTTCATCCGCTTCTTGCCCTCCTTCTGCTTCTCCAGCAGCTTCCGCTTACGGGAGATGTCACCGCCGTAGCACTTGGCGAGGACGTCCTTTCGGATGGCGCGGATGGTCTCGCGGGCGATGACCCGGGAGCCGATGGCGGCCTGGACCGGCACCTCGAAGGCCTGCCGCGGGATGAGCTCCTTGAGCTTCGCGACGAGCCGCACGCCATAGGCGTACGCCTGGTCCTTGTGGGTGATCGCCGAGAACGCGTCGACCTTGTCGCCGTGCAGCAGGATGTCGACCTTGACCAGGCTGGACGTCTGCTCGCCGGTGGGCTCGTAGTCCAGCGACGCGTAACCACGCGTCTTCGACTTCAGCTGGTCGAAGAAGTCGAAGACGATCTCGGCGAGGGGCAGGGTGTAGCGGACCTCGACCCGCTCCTCGGAGAGGTAGTCCATGCCGAGCAGGGTTCCGCGCCGGGTCTGGCACAGCTCCATGATCGAGCCGATGAACTCGCTGGGCGCCAGGATGGTGGCCCGCACGACCGGCTCGTAGACCTCCGAGATCTTGCCCTCGGGGAACTCGCTCGGGTTGGTGACCGTGTGCTCGCTGCCGTCCTCCATGACGACGCGGTAGACCACGTTCGGGGCGGTCGCGATCAGGTCGAGCCCGAACTCGCGCTCCAGCCGCTCGCGGATCACGTCCAGGTGCAGCAGGCCGAGGAAACCGACGCGGAAGCCGAAGCCGAGGGCGGCGGAGGTCTCCGGCTCGTAGACCAGCGCGGCATCGTTGAGCTGGAGCTTGTCGAGGGCCTCGCGCAGCTCCGGGTAGTCCGAGCCGTCCAGGGGGTAGAGGCCGGAGAACACCATCGGCTTGGGGTCCTTGTACCCGCCGAGCGCCTCCTGGGCCCCCTTGTGCTGGCTGGTGACGGTGTCACCGACCTTGGACTGGCGGACGTCCTTCACGCCGGTGATGAGATAGCCAACCTCGCCGACGCCGAGGCCGTCGGACGCCAGCATCTCCGGCGAGTTGGTGCCGATCTCCAGCAGCTCGTGCGTGGCACCGGTGGACATCATCTTGATGCGCTCACGCTTGTTGAGCTGCCCGTCGATGACACGGACGTACGTCACCACGCCCCGGTAGGAGTCGTAGACGGAGTCGAAGATCATGGCGCGCGCCGGGGCGTCTTTCACGCCGACCGGGGCCGGGACCTGTTCGACGACCTTGTCCAGCAGCGCCTCGACGCCGAGCCCGGTCTTGGCGGAGACCTTGAGCACGTCGTCGGGCTCGCACCCGATGAGATGGGCGAGCTCCTCGGCGAACTTCTCGGGCTGCGCGGCCGGCAGGTCGATCTTGTTCAGCACGGGGATGATCGTGAGGTCGTTCTCCATCGCCAGGTAGAGGTTGGCGAGGGTCTGCGCCTCGATGCCCTGGGCGGCGTCGACCAGGAGGATGGTGCCCTCGCACGCGGCGAGTGATCGCGAGACCTCGTAGGTGAAGTCGACGTGCCCCGGGGTGTCGATCATGTTCAGGATGTGCGTCTTGCTCTTGTCGTGGGAGGGGGCCCACGGGAGTCGCACCGCCTGGGACTTGATCGTGATACCGCGCTCACGCTCGATGTCCATGCGGTCGAGGTACTGAGCACGCATCTGCCGCTGCTCGACCACTCCGGTCAGCTGGAGCATCCGGTCGGCGAGCGTGGACTTGCCGTGGTCGATGTGCGCGATGATGCAGAAGTTGCGGATCAGAGCCGGGTCGGTACGGCTCGGCTCGGGCACGTGGCTGGGGATCGCGGGCACGCAGGGTCCTGATTCTTGAGGCGTCCGCAGTGTCTGCGGTCTCGGGTCGGATCGGATCGATACGTAGCCTCCATGGTCCCACGGGTGGGGACCATGGACGGGTTTGGGCCATGAATGAGCCCGCTGGTACCGTGGGGGGCTGTGCCTCATGCCCTCTCGCAGGAGGCACTCCTCAAGAAATCACCCGGTACAGGACCGTGCGGCATCCGTGCGGCTCCGTGCCAGAACCTGAGAAGGCTCATTCGTGGCGAACATCAAGTCCCAGATCAAGCGGATCAAGACCAACGAGAAGGCGCGGCTGCGCAACAAGGCCGTCAAGTCCTCCCTCAAGACCGCAATCCGCAAGGCCCGTGAGGCTGCTGCCGCGGGTGACGTCGAGAAGGCCACCGAGTACCAGCGCGCTGCCGCGCGTCAGCTCGACAAGGCCGTCTCGAAGGGCGTCATCCACAAGAACCAGGCTGCCAACAAGAAGTCGGCGCTGGCTCAGAAGGTCGCCGCGCTCAAGGGCTGACGTCTGATGTGACGCCGGAGGGAATCGAGCGGGCCCTCTCTCATCCGCTCCCGTCCGGCACCCCGAGCTCGTCCGCGGCCTGCGTTCGCCACGCGGGGACGAGCTCACCGGCTTCAACCGAAGGCCCCGGCGCCTCGCCCTTCCCCAGGGTGGGCGGCGGGGCCTTCGGCATGCCCGCGCGGCGGCCGGTGGTCACGACCAGAAGGCGTTGCCCTTGTCGATGTCCTCCAGGCACTCGTCGAGATCGCTGATCTTGTCTCCGACGATCCGGAAGACGATGCCTCCGTTCTCGTCGATGTGCTTGTCGCCCCGGTCGGCGGTGAAGCGGTGCACGCTGACGGCGTGTCCGCGGCCGTCGACGAACACGTTGAGCAGCTCGACCCGGAACGACCCGCCGGTCTCCGAGGAGAGCCGGCCGTAGTAGTCGTTGATGATCGAATCGATCCCCTTGAAGTCCCCCGAGAGCGGATGCGAGCCGGGCACATGGTGCGTACAGTCCCCGGTCATGATGCTGCGGAGGGTGTCCATGTCTCCGCGCTGGAAGGCTTCGTATCCCTTGCGGACGAGCGCTGCGTGCGGGTGTTCAGCCATGGCCTTCGCCACCTCTCCGTCACTTGGCGACATACGGCTGATACACCCGATTCTCCTCCTCGACAGGAGGAGGGCGACTCGATCACGGCACAGTGGAGGCATGACCGCAGAGGACGGAAACGTACTGGCCGGGATCCGCGTGGCGACCAGGCTTCCCGCCCAGGACCTGGACCGGGCGCGGCGCTTCTACGCGGAGAAACTCGGTCTGGAGCCGGTCGACGAACGGCCCGGTGGGCTGCTGTACCGCTGCGGCGGCGCGGAGTTCGTGCTGTTCCGGTCGACGGGAGCCTCGCCCGGCACCTTCACCCAGATGGCGCTGGAGGTCGGCGACATCGAGGCCGCCGTGGCGGAGCTCAAGCGGCGCGGCGTGGTCTTCGAGGAGGTCGACGTGCCCGGCTTCCGCACGGAGGGCGGGATCGCCGAGATCGAGGGGAACTACCCGAGCAAGGGCGCCCGGGGTGAGCGCGGCGCCTGGTTCCACGACAGTGAGGGGAACCTGCTGGGGATCGGTCAGCCCCTGTACTGAGTCCCGCGGCCTCAGCCCCGGCCCCGGGAGCGGGCCGCCCGCGCGATCGTGACCACCGCCTTCTCCAGGGCGTACTCGGGATCGTCCCCGCCGCCCTTCACGCCCGCGTCCGCCTCGGCCACCGCCCGCAGGGCCACCGCCACCCCGTCCGGGGTCCAGCCCCGCATCTGCTGCCGCACCCGGTCGATCTTCCACGGCGGCATGCCCAGCTCCCGCGCGAGATCGGCCGGACGTCCGCCACGCGCCGACGACAGCTTCCCGATCGCCCGGACGCCCTGCGCCAGCGCACTCGTGATCAGCACCGGCGCCACCCCGGTCGACAGCGACCAGCGCAACGCCTCCAGCGCCTCCGCCGCGCGCCCCTCGACCGCCCGGTCGGCGACCGTGAAGCTCGACGCCTCGGCCCGGCCCGTGTAGTACCGCCCGACGATCGCCTCGTCGATCGTCTCCTCGACGTCCGCGACCAGCTGGGAGACCGCCGATGCCAGCTCCCGCAGATCACTTCCGATCGCGTCGACGAGCGCCTGGCACGCCTCCGGCGTGGCGGACCTGCCCACCGCCCGGAACTCCTGCCGCACGAACGCCAGCCGGTCCGCCGGCTTCGTCATCTTCGGGCAGGCCACCTCACGCGCCCCGGCCTTGCGGGCCGCGTCGAGCAGTCCCTTGCCCTTGGCCCCGCCGGCGTGCAGCAGCACCAGGGTGATCTCCTCGGCGGGCGCCCCGAGGTAGGCCTTCACGTCCTTGATCGTGTCGGCCGACAGGTCCTGCGCGTTGCGTACGACGACGACCTTGCGCTCCGCGAACAGCGACGGGCTCGTCAGCTCGGCGAGCGTGCCCGGCTGCAACTGGTCCGGGGTCAGGTCCCGTACGTCCGTGTCGGCGTCGGAGGCCTTCGCGGCGGCCACCACCTCCTGCACGGCACGGTCGAGCAGCAGCTCCTCCTGGCCCACGGCGAGCGTCACGGGGGCGAGAGGGTCGTCATTCGCAGTCTTCCTGGCCATCGCGACAAGCATCCCACGCGGCACTGACAACCAGGCCTACGGTCTTGACCGGGCCTGCGCTTCTCGAGCGGGCCTGCGGTTCTCGGCCGGGCCTACGGTTCCTCCCGCCAGCCCTCCCACTCACCGGCGAACCGGTCCAGCTCGCCGGGATCCAGCCGCTCTTCCTCGTCCCTCAGGACGACCAGCCACTGCGCGTCCTCGGCGTCGTCCTCACCGGCCAGCGCGTCCCGCACCAGCCGCGGCTCCTCGACGACACCGAAACGCTCGGCAAGCGCCTGCACCACTTCTTCCGCCGCGTCCCTGTCGGGCAGCACCAGCACATGTCGCACATCACTCACGCCGGCCATTGTCCGACACCGGCTCGCGCACCGGCCGCTCAGCCCTTGCGGACGACCTGCACGTCGAGGTCGACCTTGATGCTCGGCCCCACGACCGCGATGCCGCGGGCCAGCATCGTCTGCCAGCTCACCGTGAAGTCGTCCCGGTGCAGTTCGGTCGTGGCCCGGCAGGCCGCCCGTACCTCGCCCTCCATGCCGTTGCCCAGCCCCAGGTACTCCGTGTCCAGCGTGACCGTGCGCGTCACGCCGTGCAGCGACAGCGCCCCCGTCACCGCCCACCGGTTTCCGCCCTTGTGCACGAACCGTTCGCTGTAGAACTCGAGGGTCGGGAACTTCGCGACGTCCAGGAAGTCCGCCGACCGCAGATGGTCGTCGCGCATCCTCATGTTGGTGTCGATGGACGCCGCGTCGATCACCACGTGCATCGCCGACCGCTCCAGCGGCTCGCCGAGCCGTATGACGCCCGCGAAGGACTTGAACTGTCCGTGGATGCGGGCCATGCCGATGTGCCGCGCGGTGAACCCGATCGAGGAGTGCGCCGACTCGATCTCCCAGTCGCCGGGCTCGGGCAGCTCCGGCGGCCGGGCCACCTGGAGCGTCACGTCACCGAGCGAGGCGAGCGAGTTCTCGGCGACCTGCGTGGTCGCCCGGTGCGGCGTGTACCCCTCCGCCGACACCGCGATCCGGTACTCCCCGGCGGGCACCGTCGTCATGAACGACCCGTAGGGGTCCGCTCCCCCGCTGACCACCGGACGCCCCATGGCGTCGGTGACCGTGAACTCGGCATGCCGCACCGGCTCGTTGACCGGGTCGAGCGCGCGGCAGGCCAGCACGCCGGCGCTGGGCGGCGTCAGCACCGCCGCCAGGGGGCCCGTCCGTTGCACCCGGTTGGTTCTGTTTCCCAGCCAGCGGCCGATCATCTGGACACCTCGTCCGACTCGAAGTCAGCGGTTTGATCACTCTTCACCGAGGAGGCATTCGACCACCGATGAGGCTTTCGAGGCAACACGGGACCACATCACGGGAATCCAGCACTTGTGCTGGGACTACGCACGAGTAGCACCCATGTGGGCCAAGTGGGGTGTCTGGCCCCTCTGCCCCTTCTGGTCCCACCGCTCCCGGCCCGCCCGCGCGGCCCGGATCAGCCGTCCTGGCCGGTGCCCCGGACCGTCGGCACCGAGCCGAGCTCGATCCCGAACCGCTCCCGGTACACCCCGAGCACCTCCTCGTCCGTCCCCAGCTCCCGCTCCTCCCGGCTGCCGTCGGCTCCGGTCACCGTGAACCTGCGGCCGCTGAGCGTGATCCTCCCTCCGTCCTCCGTGACCCGTGAGCAGACCAGCGACCGCGTGAAGTGCGACACCGGCGACGTGCTGTGCCACCACGCCCCGGCGACGAAGTCCCCGAGCACCCGCGGCCGTACCTCCAGGCGGTACTGCGGTCTGCCGTCGCGGATCACGTCCAGGTCCGCCGCCTCCACCGTGTCGTGCCCACCGCGCATCCCGGCCGCGTCCGGCTGCGCCTCGACGATCCGGAACGTGCCCCCGGGGTCCTCCTGTTCTCCCCTCTCCCCGAACGCCAGCGGCAGGTGGCTGTGCGCCCCGAACCCGACGTCGGCCAGCCAGTCGCCCCCGTCCACCGTCCGCACCCGCAGCGCGAGATGGTCGTACGGGATCCCGAGCCGCTCCCCGTCGCCGTACACCCGCCCCGCGAGCAGCGCCACGTCGTACCCCAGGGCGGCGAGCAACGCCCCGAAGGCGCCGTTGAGTTCGTAACAGAACCCGCCCCGCCGGGCGCCCACCACCTTGTCCAGCAGCCGCTTCTCCTCCAGCACGATCTCCTCGCCGAGATGGATCGACAGGTTCTCGAACGGCACGGCCCTCAGGTGGCGCAGATGCAGCTCGCGGAGCACGTCGACGGTGGGCCACGCCGGGTGCTCGGCTCCCAGACGGCGGAGATAGGCGTCTACCTGTGCTGAGTTCATGCCCTCAGTCTCGCGCCACCCTCAGCCTCCCGCCCTCTCCTACGACCGCCAGTGCGCCGTCCCGGTCCGTCCGCAGCACCACCGCACCCCCGGCGCGCAACGCCGCGACCGTGCCCGGCGCCGGATGCCCGTAGCTGTTGCCGGCCCCGCAACTGATCAGAGCCAGCCGCGGGGCAGCCCGGCCCATCAGGCCCGGGTCCTGATACGCCGATCCGTGATGGGCGACCTTCAGCACGTCCACGCTCTCCAGGGCGTCGGCCGCCGGTGATCTCGCCAGGGCCCGCTGGGCCGGGGGTTCGAGGTCCCCGAGGAGCAGCAGGCGCAGTCCGGCCGACCGGACCAGCATGGCCACACTGGCGTCGTTCGGCCCCTCCACAGCCGGGTGGGCCGGGTGGGCCGGGAGCACCTGCGGGTGGGGGCCCGGTGGAGGGGCCGGGAGCCGGCCTGGCGGCGGGCTCGGGGGCGGCCACACCACCTGCCAGGACAACTCCCCCGCGCGACGCTGTTCCCCGGCGGCGGCCCGCGTCACGGGAACCCGCCGGGCCGCCGCGTGTCTGCGTACGAACGCGGCCTGGTCCGCGGGCTCTTCGAAGCCGGTCGTCTCGATCGCGGCCACCGCCCTCCCGCGCAGCACACCGGGCAGGCCCGCCACGTGATCGGCGTGGAAGTGGGTGAGCACGACCAGCGGAATCCTCGTGATGCCGAGTGAGCGCAGGCAGTGGTCGACGAGCTGCGGATCGGGTCCCGCGTCCACCACCACACCGGCGCCCCCGCCCGCCGAGAGCACCATGGCGTCGCCCTGCCCCACGTCGCACAACACCAGCCGCCAGCCGGGTGGCGGCCAGCCCGTGATCACCCGGGTCACCGGTGGGGGCTGCACCAACACCAGCACCAGCACCAGGCCGCAGACCCCGCACCACCACGGATGCCCGAGCAGCCGCCGTCCCACGAGCAGCACGACCAGCGTCACGGCCGCGAGCAACGCCGCACCCGCCCAGCTGCCCGGCCAGTCCACTCCCGCTCCCGGCAGCGCGGCCCCCGTACGGGCGACCTCCGCGATCCACTCGGCGGGCCACTGCGCGCACCAGGCCAGGGTCTTGGCCACGGGCATCGCCATCGGTGCCGTGGCCAGCGCGGCAAAGCCGAGCACGGTGGCCGGAGCGATCGCGAACTCCGCGATCAGGTTGCACGGCACCGCCACCAGGCTCACTCGCGCCGACAGCACGGCGACGACGGGCGCGCACAGGGCCTGCGCGGCGGCAGCGGCCGCCAGCGCCTCGGCGAGCCGCGGCCGCACCCCGCGCCGCCGCAGCCCGGCGCTCCAGCGCGGCGCGAGCGTGAGCAGGGCGCCGGTGGCCGCGACGGAGAGCAGGAACCCGTAACTCCGCGCCAGCCACGGGTCGTACAGCACCAGCAGCAGCACCGCCGTCGCCAGCGCCGGGATGAGTGACCTGCGACGGCCGGTCGCGAGCGCGAGCAGCGCGACGGCTCCGCAGGCGGCGGCCCGCAGCACGCTCGGATCCGGTCTGCACACGACGACGAACCCGAGGGAGAGCACGCCCCCGAGCACCGCTGTCGCCCGCAGGGAGACACCGAGGCAAGGCGCGAGCCCCCTCCGCTCGACGTGCTGCGCCAGGCCCGGCGGGCCGAGCAGCAGGGCGAGCAGGATGGTGAAGTTGGCCCCGGAAACGGCCAGTGTGTGGGTGAGGTCGGTCTCCTTGAAGGCCTCCTCCAGCTCCGGGGTGATCCGCGAGGTGTCCCCCACGACCAGCCCCGGCAACAGCGCCCGGGCATCCGCCGGCAGCCCGTCGGTCGCCTCCCGCAGCCCGGCCCGCAGCCGCCCGGCGAGTCGCTGACCGGCCGACGGTTCCCCGACCACCTCCGGTTCCGCCCGGCCCCGGACCCGCAGCACCGCTGCGACCCGGTCACCGCCCGTCATCGCGGGAGCCAGCCGCCCGCTGACCCGCAGTCGCGTCGACGGCAGCAGCCCCATCCACGGCGACCGCACCGGCCCCCCGGCGGCAGACTGCCCGCCTTCGACGGTCCCGGTCGCAGAGGGGCCGGCCGGCCCCAAGTCGACGATCATCAGCACCGGCGTCCGCGTCCCCACGGTCGCGCCGCCGGCCCCCTGCACGCGCCGCACCTCGGCCTCGATCAGCACGGCGGTCGGAGCGACGTGATCGCCCCGGACCTTCGGCCGGGTGAGCCGGGGATCGGAGGTCAGCTCCACCTCCGCGGTCGCCGTCGCGTACTCCCGCGCCAGGCCGGGCACAGGCCCCCGGCGCAGGTCGGCCCCGTGCAGCCCGGCCGAGGCGGCAGCCGCGGCCACGCACAGCAGCACGGCCGCGGCCGACGCTCGCGGCCAAGAGGCCCACCCCGCCCGCCGGGCGAGCGGCAGCAGGCCGACGGCGGCCAGACAGCCGGCCACGACGCCGAGGACCCACCCCGGCGACGCGTCCAGCACCAATGCCGCCGTACCCCAGGCCGCCAGGGCGGGTGGGACGAGCCGCAGGTCCGTGGGTCCTTCCTGCCGCGGACGGGAGCTGCCCAGCCGCTTGCCGGAAGCGGCGTGCACGGACGAACGGACGGGAGAGACCGACCCGGAACGGGCGCGAGAGGCCGACCCGGTGGGAAGGACCGACCCGGCGGTGAAGGCCTCAGGCGCCGCCTCGTCCTGCCGCGCCGGCGGCTCATGGGCCCTCCTCATGGCCGTACGAGGTTCCGCAAATCGGCGAAGCGCCGGTCGCCGATGCCGTTCACCTCACGCAGCTCGTCCACCGATCGGAAGCCGCCGTGCTGCGTGCGGTAGTCGATGATGTGCTGCGCCAGCACCGGGCCGACCCCCGGCAAGGTGTCGAGCTGGTCGGCGGTGGCCGTGTTGAGCGAGACGGGAGCCCCCGGCATCACACCGCCCGCCGCCACACCGCCGGTTCCCCCGGCCGCCGTACCGCCCCCTCCGGTCCCCGCCCCAGTGCCCGCAGCGGGAGCCGGTGCCCCGACGATCACCTGCTCTCCGTCCACGAGGAACCGGGCGCGGTTGAGACCGTCGGTCTTCGCGCCGGGCTTCACCCCGCCCGCCGCGCGCAGCGCGTCCGCGACACGCGAGCCGGCCGGCAGCCGGTGGATCCCGGGTTCACGGACCTTGCCGCCGACGTCCACCACGATCTCGGCCGCCCCTGCCGCACCCGCCCCGCCTGTCGCCTTCACCGCCCCCGCGGGCGCACCCGCTCCTCGTTCCGGCTCGGCCTGTCCACCCTGTCCCTGCTGCTCGTAGGGTGCCGCCGCACGCACCACCTCGGGCGGCCGCACGGACTGGGTCCGGCCCGCCCAGAAGTGCTGCACCGCGAACGCCGCGGCGACGACGAGCACCACGGTCAACGCCAGCACGCTCCGCGGCTCCAGGCCACACCTCGCCTGCAACCACACCGGCATGCGCTCCCGCACCGCGAGCCCGGCCCGCTCCCGCCAGGTCCCTTCCCCAAGCCGGCCGTCCCCACCGACTGCCCCAGCGCCCGCCCCACCGTCGACACCGGCACCGGCACCGGCACCGGCACCGACGGGGACACGGACGGACTCCGCATCAGTTTCCACACCGCCTTCCGAGATGGCCCCCGGCCGATCCAGCCCGTGCCCAACACTGCCTACGGCAACCGTCTCCTCGGGCGGACCATGCCCCGACTCCCGCCGCTCCCCGGCCCGTTCGGCATGCTCGCCGAAGAGCACCTCCGCGCGCCGGTGGAGTTCCTCCGCCGAGGCCTGACGATGCCGTGCCCGGCCGCGTGCGACAGGCCGGTGGCGGCGGTGGCGGACACGGCCGTCGGACGCCGGTCCACGGCCCGGCCCGCTGGTCACAGTCGCTGTGCGTGAACGTGATCGAAGTGCCATGCGACGAGGATCAGCCACCTCGGCACACTCGCGATGATCTTGGTCAATTCCCGGGGACAACGGACGGCTTGTGGACAACGCGGCCACCCACACGGGTGATCAGAGGCCGCCGTGCCCCGCCGTGACCGTTCACTGCGGCGAAACCACGACCCCCAGCAACCCGGGCCCCGTGTGTGCCCCGATCACCGCCCCGACCTCGCTGACATGCAGATCGGCGAGCCCGGGCACCCGTGACCGCAGCCGGTCGGCGAGGGCCGACGCCCGGTCCGTGGCGGCGAGATGGTGGACGGCGACGTCGACCCGGGCGCTGCCCGCACGCTCGGCCGCGATCTCCTCGAGGCGGGCGATCGCCTTCGACGCGGTCCGCACCTTCTCCAGCGGTTCGATACGGCCGTCGGCCAGTTGCAGCAGCGGTTTCACCGCGAGCGCCGAGCCCAGCAGGGCCTGTGCGGCACCGATGCGGCCGCCGCGGCGCAGGTAGTCGAGGGTGTCGACGTAGAAGTAGGCGGACGTGCCCGCGGCCCGCTTCTCCGCGGCCGTCACGGCCTCGTCCATGGTGCCGCCCGACTCCGCGGTCTCCGCCGCGGCGAGCGCGCAGAAGCCGAGCGCCATCGCGATCATGCCGGTGTCCACCACCCGCACCGGCACCGGCGCCTGCCGCGCGGCGACGACGGCCGCGTCGTACGTACCGGAGAGCTCCGCGGAGAGATGGAGGGAGACGATACCGGTGGCGCCGGACTCGGCGACCTTGCGGTACGTCTCCTCGAAGAGGGCGGGGCTGGGCCGCGAGGTCGTCACCGGGCGCCGCTTCTGCAAAGCCTGGGCGAGGGCCCGGGTCGAGATCTCGGTGCCCTCCTCCAGCGCCCGGTCGCCGAGGACGACGGTCAGAGGTACCGCTGTGATGCCATGGCGCTCCATCGTCCGGGCCGGCAGGTAGGCCGTTGAATCGGTGACGATCGCGACATGGCGGGACATGAGCTGGAGGTTACCTGCCGTAGTGCCCGTGTGGCAGCCCGGCCCCCGCGCCCTGTGACGCGAGTGGCTGGATCAAGTGGTGCTCTCGGGGCGGGGCTTCTTCTGCCAGGGGTAGGTCGGGCGCGGTCCCGACGGGCTGATGGCGGGCCGTGCCGGCTCGTGCGCCGTGCTGGACTGCGGGGTCTCCGGCCAGGTCTGCCCGGGCGTGGCGGCATCGGCGGCGGGCGCCTCGGGCCACGACCTCGCGGCCGGCTCCGGCTGCGGCTCAGGCTTCTGCTTCGGCGGGGCGGCGGGCCGGGACTCCGGCTCCGTCGTCCAGTGCCGCAGCGCCCCGGCCTCCATGTCGATCTGGGCGCTGAGCGTGTCCAGGTCGTCCCCCGCGAAGCGGTGGGCGCGGTCGCGGGCCGCCCAGCGCAAGGCGTCCGCCGACTGTGTGATGCGGTCGGCGCGCTCACGCAGCTCGGGCAGCCGCTCGGTGAGCGTGGTGCGGTCGGGCTCGGACTCCAGGCGTTTCAGCTCGTCGTCCAGCTCGTGCCCGTGCGCACTGAGCCGTTCGAAGAGGCCGACGGATTCCTTCAGGGACTCGTCCTCGGCGACAGCCGCGCGCAGCGCCTCCTGGGTGGCACGCATCGACGTACGCAGTTTCAGCCGGAGTTGGGCGAGCTCCCCCGCGGCGCCCGGCTGGGCGAAGGACTTGGCGCGCAGGGTGTGGTCCTCGACCGTGCGGCGGGCCTGGGTGAGGCCGCGGTCCACGCCGCGCTTGGCGGCGCCGACCACCTTCACCGTGGCGTACACGCCCAGTCCTAGAAAGAGCACGAAGAGCAGGGCGAATACTGCGATCACTGCTTCCACCGGCTCCTCCTCAGGGCGTCTCGGGACATCTCACGCCGCTCTTCAACGGTAAACGCAACAGGCAGGTCCGGAGTTCCAGAAAAACCCCGAACCTGCCCGTAGGGGACCACCCCGAGAGGGTTCCGCGGTGCCCGGCGCCTATGCGGGAACGATGTTCACCAGCTTCGGCGCCCGCACGATCACCTTCCGGATCCCGGCCCCGCCCAGCGCGGCGACGACCTTCTCGTCGGCCAGGGCGACCTTCTCCAGTTCGTCCTCGGCGATCGACGGCGAGACCTCCAGCCGCGCCTTGACCTTGCCCTTGATCTGGACGACGCAGGTCACGGTCTCGTCGACCACGTACGCCGGGTCGGCCACCGGGAAGTCCTGGTGGACCACCGAGTCCCCGTGCCCCAGCCTGCGCCACAGCTCCTCGGCGATGTGCGGGGCCAGCGGCGCGACCATCAGCACCAGCGGCTCGGCGACGGACCGCGACACCGGCCCGCCCGCCTTGGTCAGGTGGTTGTTCAGCTCGGTGACCTTGGCGATGGCGGTGTTGAACCGCATGCCCTCCAGGTCCCCGCGCACACCGTCGATCGCCTTGTGCAGGGCGCGCAGCGTCTCCTCGTCCGGCTCGGCGTCGACGACGGTCACCTCGCCGGTCGCCTCGTCGACGATGTTGCGCCACAGCCGCTGCAGCAGCCGGAACTGGCCCACGACCGCGCGCGTGTCCCAGGGCCGGGAGACGTCCAGCGGGCCCATCGCCATCTCGTACAGCCGCAGTGTGTCGGCGCCGTACTCGTCGCAGATCTCGTCCGGAGTGACCGCGTTCTTCAGGGACTTGCCCATCTTGCCCAGCAGCCGGGAGACCTTCTCACCCTGGTAGTAGTAGGCGCCGTCGCGCTCCTCCACCTCGGCGGCCGGCACCGCGATGCCACGGCTGTCGCGGTAGACGTAGGCCTGGATCATGCCCTGGTTGAACAGCTTGTGGAACGGCTCGGCCGAGGAGATGTGCCCCAGGTCGTACAGCACCTTGGACCAGAAGCGCGCGTACAGCAGGTGCAGCACGGCGTGCTCGGCGCCGCCGACGTACAGGTCGACACCGCCGTGCGGCTGCCCCTCGCGCGGGCCCATCCAGTACCGCTCGATCTCCGGGTCGACCAGCTGCTCGCTGTTGTGCGGGTCCAGGTAGCGCAGCTCGTACCAGCAGGAACCGGCCCAGTTGGGCATGGTGTTGGTCTCACGCCGGAACGTGCGCGGACCACGGCCGTCGCCCAGGTCCAGCGTGACGTTGACCCAGTCCTCGTTGCGCGACAGCGGCGTCTCGGGCTGGGTGTCGGCGTCGTCCGGGTCGAAGGTGCGCGGCGAGTAGTCCTCGACCTCGGGCAGCTCCAGCGGCAGCATCGACTCGGGCAGCGCGTGGGCGATGCCGTCCTCGTCGTAGACGATCGGGAAGGGCTCGCCCCAGTAGCGCTGGCGGCTGAACAGCCAGTCGCGCAGCCGGAAGTTGACGGTGCCCTCGCCGATGCCGGACCGCTCCAGCCACTCGGTGATGCGCGCCTTGGCGTCGACGACCCCCAGGCCGTCCAGGGAGACACCCTCCCCGGTGGAGTTGACGATCTTCGCGTCGTACGACACGAAGGCGGCGTCCCACGTCGAGGTGTCGGTGCCGCGGCCGTCGGTCGGCTCGACGACGCAGGTGATCGGCAGCTCGAAGGCGCGTGCGAACTCGAAGTCACGCGTGTCGTGCGCCGGGACCGCCATGATCGCGCCGGTGCCGTAGCCCATCAGCACGTAGTCGGCGATGAAGACCGGGATCCGCTCGCCGTTGACCGGGTTGGTCGCGTACGCGCCGATGAAGACGCCGGTCTTGTCCTTGGCCTCGGCCTGCCGCTCCACGTCGGACTTGGACGCGGCCTGCGCGCGGTAGGCGGCGACGGCCTCCCCGGGTGTCGCGTGGCCGCCGGTCCACACCTCGTGGGTGCCCTCCGGCCAGGCGGCCGGGGTGAACTTCTCGACCAGCGGGTGCTCGGGCGCCAGCACCATGTAGGTGGCGCCGAACAGGGTGTCCGGGCGGGTGGTGAAGACGGTGATGCGCTCGCCGTCGATGGGGAAGTCGACGCGGGCGCCCTCGGAGCGGCCGATCCAGTTGCGCTGCTGCAGCTTGATGGCCTCGGGCCAGTCCAGCTCCTCCAGGTCCTCCAGCAGCCGGTCGGCATAGGCCGTGATGCGCATGTTCCACTGGCGCAGCTTGGCCTTGAAGACCGGGAAGTTGCCGCGCTCGGAGCGGCCCTCGGCGGTGACCTCCTCGTTGGCCAGCACCGTGCCCAGCCCGGGGCACCAGTTGACCGGCGCGTCGGAGGCGTAGGCCAGCCGGAACTCACCCAGGACGTCGGCCTTCTCGGCGGCGTTCAGCTCGCTCCACGCGCGCGTGTGGCCCGGTACGGGCCGCTCACCCGACTCGAACTGGTCGATCAGCTCGGAGATCGGACGGGCCTTCTTCGCCTCGTGGTCGTACCAGGAGTTGAAGATCTGCAGGAAGATCCACTGGGTCCACTTGTAGTACTCCGGGTCGATCGTGGCGAACGACCGGCGGTTGTCGTGGCCCAGGCCCAGCCGGCGCAGCTGGGACTTCATGTTCTCCATGTTGGCTTCGGTGGACGCGCGCGGGTGCGTGCCGGTCTGCACCGCGTACTGCTCGGCGGGCAGGCCGAAGGCGTCGAAGCCCAGGGTGTGCAGGACGTTGTGGCCGGTCATGCGCTGGAAGCGGGCGTAGACGTCCGTGGCGATGTAGCCCAGCGGGTGGCCGACGTGCAGGCCCGCACCCGAGGGGTACGGGAACATGTCCATGATGAACTTCTTGGGCTTGGCGACGGTCTCCTGGTCGCCCGCCAGGTCGCCCTTGGGGTTGGGCGCGCCGTAGGTGCCGTCGGCGTCCCAGACGTCCTGCCAGCGTGCTTCGATCTCGGCAGCCGTCGCGGCCGTGTAGCGGTGCGGCGCTGCCACCTCGGAGGCGGCAGCGGGGTTCGTCTCGCTCATGATCCTCAAAGCTCCATCGATCGTCTCTGCCTGCGGCTGTGTCGTTCGAGAAACGAAAAATCCCCTCACACAGGAGGGGACGCCGCGCCGATTCCGGCCACTCGACTCGTCCGGTGGCCGGGACTGATCAGCGCGGCCCGCTAAGCAGAAGGCGTACGGCACGCATGGCGTTAGGGTACCGCAGCCCCCCTTCGCACCGCGACGCGCTTCCGATGGGCTGTCCCGGCACCCGAAAAGCTGAACATGGGTCAAAAGTTACTTCGCGTAACAGCCGCTATGGGACATCACACCAGCCACATTGTCCTTTGATAACAACGCAATAACTCAAACCTCGTACCCATCGGTATGGCGCCGCTTAGAGTGCGGCAGCGGGACCGCTTTCCCGAACCGCTCGGAGTTGCCCCCATGAACGCTCATCGCAGTAACAGCTCGCTACGCCCGGTCACCGGGACGCGGGGAGGCCGGCCGTGACGAACTACGACTCCACCGTGGACGACTCGTTCGCCGACTTCCTCAACTTCGGCGCCGGCGTGCTGTCCCTCGTGTGCCTTTCCTGCTCGGTGATCTGGGGGCTGGTCGCCCAGGACCGGGTCCTGCTGGACACGCGCAGGCGCATCCTGGCGCAGGCCGTGCACCGGACCACCGCGGTCGCCTCGATCGTCTTCCTCCTGGTGCACATCGGAGTCAAGCTGGCGCTCGCCCACACCACGTGGGTCGCGGTGTTCATCCCCTTCGGGCTCATCGCCAGCGACAACGACGAGCTCATGGGCCGGTCGTTCCTCGTCGGCCTCGGCACCCTGGCCAGCATGCTCATGATCTTCGTGGGGGTCACGGGCGTGCTGCGCAACCGTTTCGCGTCCCCGGCGCCCGTCGCGGCCCGCTGGCGGGCCATGCACATGCTGGCCTACCCGGCATGGTGCGCCGCCCTGGTCCACGGCCTCTACGCGGGTCGCCAGGCCAAGCCGATCTTCGTCATCCTGTACTGCCTGTCCCTGGTCGGCGTGGCCGGAGCCCTCGCCCTGCGTGCCGCTCCGCGTCCGGTCAAGCGCAAGGTCGCCGACAAGTTCGCCCAGTTCATCGGCCCCGGGGAGGGCCAGGGACGCAGGGACCTGGAGGAGAGCCGGGCCCGGGCGGGCACGGGCTCCGCGCTGCCCGGCTACGAGAGCCGGGACAAGCCCGTGGGAGCCATGGCCTCCCCGCCGGGCCCGCTGTACGAGAAGGCGGAGCGCCCCGCGCCGCAGGAGTCCACGAACGGCTTCGCCGCGGCCTACCGGGCCGTCTCGAGCCCGCCCCTGGGCCAGCAGGCGTTCGCACCGGGGCCGACCGACCGCGCGGAACTGCCGCTGGACATGCAGCCCACCCAGACCATCCCGACCGTGGACGGCCCCTCCAGCACCTCGGGCAACTGGCCGATCCCGTCCCCGCCGCCGGTCGGCGAGGCCCCGCCGTCGGCCTACGACCCGCTCCAGGACACGGGCTTCAACATCCCGCCCTACGACCCACTGCAGGACACCGGGCAAAGCATCCCGGCCTATGGCAATCCAGGCGCCGCCGGCTATGGATCGAGTGACGTGTACGACACGGGTGAGACGAACGCCGTCTACGACACGTACTACCCGAACGACACGTACAACAGCGGTCCCGCCACTGAAACACTGCCCGGTGCGTCCTACGACTTCGACGCACCGGGATCGGGCGAACCTTGGAACACGCCTTCCGGAGGCTTTAAGTGAACGAGGCTTTGCCTGACGTACCCGAAGTCCGCGTGGTCGGTCTTCCCCAGCTCACGTCCGGCTTCGACCTTGTCGATCGGCTCGATCTGCCCATGCATCTGAAGGTGCACGGGCCACTCGAGCCGATGGGCGGCGAGCAGCTCGCGCAACTCGCCGAACGCATCAACCTCAAGGGTCGCGGCGGCGCGGGCTTCCCCTTCCACAAGAAGCTGCGCTCGGTCGCCGAGGCGGCGATCAAGCGCGGTGTCCGGCCTGTCGTCGTCGTGAACGGCAGCGAGGACGAGCCGGCCTGCCGCAAGGACACGGTGCTGATCAACCGTGCCCCGCACCTGATCCTGGACGGCGCGCTGCTGTGCGCCGAAGCGCTGGGTGCCCGCACGCTCGTGGTGGGGGTCACCCGTGAGTCCACACAGCGCTCCATGGAGGCCGCGCTCGCCGAACGCGGGCTCAGCAACGGCCGCAGATCGGCTCTGCGCGCGCGTGTGCAGCGCAACCCGGTCCGTATGGTCACCGGCGCCGCCGCGTCGCTGATCCGCTCCATCGACGGCGGCCCGGCCATCCCGCCGGGCCGCAAGGTCAGCGCCTCGCAGAACGGCGTCGGCGGCGCGCCCACGCTGCTGTCCAACGCCGAGACGTTCGCCCAACTGGCCATCGCCGCCCGCATCGGCCCGGAGCGCTACGGCAACACCGGCCTGTACGACGAGCCGGGCACGGTAATGCTCACGGTCTCCGGGGCGGTCGCCCGCCCCATGGTGATCGAGGTCCCGACGGGCGTGCCGCTGCGGTACGTCCTCCAGCTCGCCGGCGCGCCGCCGGTGCCCCAGGGCGTGCTCACCGGCGGCTACCACGGCAAGTGGATCGACGCGGCGACGGTCAACGAGGCGATCGTCTCCCGCAACTCCCTGGACGCGGTGGGCGGCGCGCTCGGCGCCGGCGCGATCCTGCCGATCACTCAGGAGACCTGCCCGCTGGGCGAGTCACTGCGCGTCGCCCAGTGGCTGGCGGAGGAGAGCGCGGGCCAGTGCGGCCCCTGCTACCTCGGCCTGCCGGCCGCCGCGCGCGGCCTGGAGGACATCCTCAACGGCGGCGGACCGGCCGCACTGGAAGCCCTCAAGCAGGTCGCCAAGAACGTGAAGCGGCGCGGCGCGTGCTCGCACCCCGACGGCTCCGCGATGTTCATCGAGTCGACCATCAAGGCGTTCACGGACGACCTGGCCGCCCATGTCCTCGGAAACGGCTGCGGACGGCCCGTGGAAGGCGTTCTGCCGCTCTTCGAGGGGGGCAGGGCCCCTACGGGCATCCCGGGCGGCGGCGAGTCCGAGGAGAACGGCCCCAGCCGCCAGAAGATCTTCGTCGACTGGACGCTGTGCCGGGGCCACGGCCTGTGCGCGGACATCCTCCCCGAGGTGTTCCAGCTCGGCGCCGACGGCTTCCCGACCGTGGCGCAGGCGAAGGTGCCGCGGTACGCCGAGGACAAGGCTCTACGCGCGGTGCGCCGCTGTCCGGCGCTGGCCCTGCGCATCGAGGAGGACACGCGCGCTCAGGGCGGCGCGCCGTCCCGCAACCTCCCCGTCCTGTCCCAGGGCCGCGGCCGCCGCGCTCTCGGCCGCTGATCAGACGCCGCACGGCGGGCTTCCCCCAGGGGAGCCCGCCGTAGGCGTTCCAGGGCTACCGCACCCGGAAGCCGCACACGAAGAAGGCGGGCCATCCGATCGGATGGCCCGCCTTCTCATCTGCTGTGGAGCTAAGGAGAATTGAACTCCTGACCTCCTGCATGCCATGCAGGCGCTCTACCAACTGAGCTATAGCCCCTTGCTGCGCCCCTCCGGGTTTCCCCGGCGGCGACGCCAACATTACTGGTCCTCCGGGCCCAACACCAAATCGATTTCGCCTCACACGGAGATGCCCGTTATGCCGGATTTACACCGGCCGTGCGGAGCTAAGCCGTGACGAACGAATAGAACCGCTTGAGCGTGCAGTGCTCCTCCAGAAGCCGGCCGTAGATCGGCTCGCCCTCCAGCTCGCGGTACGTCTCGATCGGGTCGCCCTTTATGATCAGCGCCCGCGCGCACTCCTCGCACCAGTACTGGTAGTCGGGATTGATCGGCTCCATGTCGCGGACGATCGGAGTCCCGCTGCCACACCAGTCGCATTTCCGCCTGTGTGCACCCATCGATCAGCTCCAGCTGTGGCCGCAGGCCGTGCACACGTAGGAGATCCCGCCGTTGTCGCCGAGCATCTGGGCCACGTGCGCGGATCCGCAGGAAGGGCAGCTGAGGCGGGTGGACATCTCCCAGGTCAACGCTGCTCCGAGGAGGTGGTCGACCTCCTCGAGGATGCTCGCAGGCATCGCTACTCCCTCCCGTCGGGCCGCGCCCCCTTCCGGCCGTTTGATTCTGCCACGACCGGACCAATACGGTCAGCGACGCCTCAGTACCAGTCCGGACACGGCAACCCGGCGGGGCCGTAGAGGTATACGCCTCAGAGTGCCCCGATGACTCAAGAGGGAGCATGAAAAATCCCGCCCCCTGACGGGAACGGGATCTTGAAGCGTGGAGCTAAGGAGAATTGAACTCCTGACCTCCTGCATGCCATGCAGGCGCTCTACCAACTGAGCTATAGCCCCTCATGTTCCTTCCCGGCGGGCCGGGCGAACAAGAAGAACTTTAGCGTGCGACCTGCCGGAAAGTGAAATCCGGGTCAGTCGTCGTCGCCGAGCACCGGTTCCGGCAGGGTGCCGGCGTTGTGCTCCAGCAGGCGCCAGCCGCGGGCGCCTTCGCCGAGGACGGACCAGCAGCAGTTGGAAAGTCCGCCGAGGCTCTCCCAGTTGTGGGAGTCCAGGGCGAGGAGGCGGCCGATGGTGGTGCGGATGGTGCCGCCGTGGCTGACCACGACGAGCGTGCCGTCCTGGGGGAGCTTCTCGGCGTGCCGCAGCACCACGGGGGCGGCGCGGTCGGCGACCTCGGTCTCCAGCTCGCCGCCGCCGCGGCGCACCGGCTCGCCGCGCTTCCACGCGGCGTACTCGTCGCCGTACCGGGCGATGATCTCCTCGTGCGTCAGGCCCTGCCAGGCGCCCGCGTACGTCTCGCGCAGCGCCTCGTCGTGGGTCACGTCGAGGTCCGTGAGCGCGGCGAGTTCGGCGGCCGTGTCCGCGGCCCGCTTCAGGTCGGAGGCCACGATCGCGTCCGGCTTCAGGGCGACCAGCAGCCGGGCCGCGCGCCGGGCCTGGGCGACGCCGGTCTCGGTGAGCTCGACGTCCGTGGTGCCCTGGAAGCGGCGCTCCACGTTCCACGCGGTCTGGCCGTGCCGCCAGAGGATGATGCGGCGGCCCCGGCCCGTGCCGGCGGACGCCTCAGTGAAGGAGGTCACCGCCAGTCACCTTCCAGCTCCGCCGCCTCCTCGGCCGCTCGCAGCTTGGCGTGCTCCTCGGCCTTGCCGCGGGTGGCCTTGGCGTCCTCGGGCAGCTCCAGCTCGGGGCAGTCCTTCCACAGCCGCTCCAGGGCGTAGAAGACGCGCTCCTCGCTGTGCTGGACGTGGACGACGATGTCGACGTAGTCGAGCAGCACCCAGCGGGCCTCGCGGTCGCCCTCGCGGCGCACCGGCTTGGCGCCGAGCTCCTTGTTGAGGCGCTCCTCGATCTCGTCGACGATCGACTTGACCTGGCGGTCGTTGGGCGCGGAGGCCAGCAGGAAGGCGTCCGTGATGGACAGCACGTCACTGACGTCGTAGGCGACGATGTCGTGTGCCAGTTTGTCGGCGGCCGCCTGGGCGGCGGTGTTGATCAGCTCGTGAGAGCGGTCGGTCACGGTCACTACAAGGCTTTCCGTCGGCGGTCACTTGCCACCAAGGGTCTCACGGACCGCCGCGCGCCCCCCACGCGATTGCGGGGACCGGGTGGGGGCGCACTCCTGCCGGCTAGTCGGACGACGGCTTGTAGTCCTGCCCGAGGACGACGGCGACGTCGGCGCTCGCCGAGATCTTGCCCTTGGTGACGGAGCCCGGGGGCAGGCCCAGGGTCTTGGCGACCTCGGCCGCGTCGGCCTTGTCGGCGGCGTCGGCGTAGGTGACCTTGGACGTGGCCCGGGCGGAGCCGGGCGTGCCGCCGTCCAGGAAGGTGAAGCCGCCGTTGAGGAGCACGACGCGGGCCTTCTCCGTGTTGTCCTTCACACCGGTGGCGTTCTGGACGGAGACGCTGACGGCGGCGTCCTTGTCGGGGCTCTTGGCGGTGCCGCCGAGGACGTTCTTGACCACGCCCGCACTGGCCTGGGCGCTGAGCGTGCCGTCGCCCTGGACGGGCAGCAGGTCCGTCCGGTAGTCGCCGCCCTTGGCGAGGTCTGAGAGCCCGGCGAGGAAGGAGCCGAGGTCCTTGTCGGTCAGGGACGGGTCCAGGATCTGCGCCAGGGTCTGGATCGTGGTCGTCGCGGCCTGCGGGTCGGAGGACATCTTGCGCAGGACGCCCTGCAGGACCTGCCCGAAGCGCTCCAGCTGGGCGTTCTGGGCCTCGCCGGGGGCGCGGTAGGTGGCGTAGGCGACGGCCATCTTGCCGCTGAGGGTCTGGGCCTTGCCCTTGTTGACCAGGGGGGCCTCGCCCTTCTTCTTGGCGTCGGGGTCGGGGACGGCCGTGTCGGTGTCGACGTCGATGTTGCCGATGAGGTCGACGAGGTTCTGCAGGTAGGGGGTGTCCAGGCGCCAGGTGCCCTGGATGTCGGTGCCGAGGACCGTGTCGAGTGCGTCGCGGGTGCCGTCGGAGCCGTCGTCCTCGACCGACTTGGCGAGTGTCGTCGTGGTGCCGTCGTCGCTGGTCAGGGCGAGGGAGTTGGGCAGCAGGACGGTGGTGCCGCGCTTGGTGGTGGTGTTGTCGACGAGGAGGGCCGTGGCGGTACCGCCGCCCTTGGTGTCGTGCAGGTGGACGACGATCACGTCGCGCTTCTGGGCGCCCGCGGCCGTCGCCGTGCCCGTCGCGGGGCCGTCGGAGGACAGGCCGGGCAGTTTCCCCGCGTACCAGAGGTAACCGACGCCGCCTACCGCGGCGAGCGCGAGGACGACGACCAGGGCGACGATCCGGCTGCGGGCGCGGCGCCGGGCCTCCTCGCGGCGCTCGGTGCGGTTCTCGGTGAACTTCAGCCAGTCGATGACGTCTTCGGAGTTGTCGTCGGGCTCCTCGACGAAGGTGAACTGCTCGGTGTGGTAGTCCCGCTGGGGGCCGCCCCGGACCTCCTCGTCGTCGGCCGGGCCCGCCTGCTGGGGGATGTGGGCGGTCTGTTCGGCGACGCGGGGGTGCCGGCCCGTGCCGGCGCCGGCCGCGGCCTGGCCGTAGGGGTCGTGAGCGGCGGTGCCGCCCTGCTGCTGCCCGGAGGTGTAGGGGTCGTACGAGCCGTAGCCGGGCTGCTGCCCGCCCGTGCCGTAGTCGTACGCGGGCGGGGGCTGCTGCCCGCCCTGGGCGTACGGGTCGTAGCCGTAGACCTGCTGTTGCTGCTGGGCGTACGGGTCGTACGTCTGCTGCTGGGTCTGCTGGGCCTGGACCTGCCGGTAGACAGGCTGGCCGTACTCGTCGTAGCCGACGAGTTCGTACTGGTCGCCCCCGTACCCCGGGTCGTATCGGTCGTTCACCGGTGCCCCTCTCGGCTCACTCGCCGCGGTACAGCTCGCGCTTGTCGATATAGCGCACGACTCCGTCCGGCACCAGGTACCAGATGGGGTCGCCCTTGGCGACTCTCGCACGGCAGTCCGTGGAGGAGATGGCGAGGGCGGGTACCTCGACGAGCGAGACACCGCCCTCCGGGAGTCCTGGGTCGTTCAGGTGGTGCCCCGGGCGGGTGACCCCGATGAAGTGCGCGAGGGAGATCAGTTCCTCGCTGTCCCGCCAGGTGAGGATCTGGGAGAGCGCGTCGGCGCCGGTGATGAAGAACAGGTCCGTGTCGGGGTTGAGCGCGCGCAGGTCGCGCAGCGTGTCCACGGTGTAGGTGGGGCCGCCGCGGTCGATGTCGATGCGGCTCACGGAGAACTGGGGGTTCTCCGCGGTCGCGATGACCGTCATCAGGTAGCGGTCCTCGGCCGGGGAGACCTTGCGGTGGCTCTTCTGCCACGGCTGGCCGGTCGGGACGAAGACCACCTCGTCGAGGTGGAACGCCGCGGCGACCTCGCTGGCCGCCACCAGGTGCCCGTGGTGGATCGGGTCGAAGGTGCCGCCCATGACGCCGAGGCGGCGCTTGCCCGGCTGGGGCCGGCCGTTTCCGGGACCGTCGATCTGGCGGTGCTCCGTGGCGGCACGCCGGGGCTCCGAGTGTCGCTCGGTGCCGCTCGCCGTGTCCTGTGCCGGGTCGTACGGCGTCTCGTTCGCCGGACCGGTAGGCATGTCCTGCTCTCCCATGCGTGCAGACCCTACCGGCCCTGCCTGAAGGGTCCGGCCGCCCCTGTGGTCCCCGGGGCGCCCTGCGGGGGGCGCCCGGCCGGGCTCAGCGGTCGCGGTTGAAGCGGGTGGTGATCCACAGCAGGAGCAGCAGGGCGAAGAGGGCGCCGCCACCGGTGAGGTAGGGGCTGAGGCTCTCGTGGTTACCGCCGTGCTCCTCGCCCTCGGCGGCGAGGGTGACCAACTGGGCAGCGGTGCTGTGGAAGCTCATCTTCGGCAGGACCTATCGCGTGTGGGCGGGTTAAAGACGTCGGCTCATCGTAAGCGGGCGCCCCGACCGCGATCACCCCGACTCCGCCTGTTGTGACACGGAGACGGTGCGCGGTCCCGCCCGGCCGGGGCCCGGCGGGGAACCTTCCCGGTGCCTCAGTCGTCCTTCCGTCTGTAGCCACGCAGCAGGAACCACGCGGTCAGCACACAGCCCACGATCATCACGAGCAGGACGTACCGCAGCATCCCCGGCCCCCCTTGCCGCTCGGCGGCGGCCGTGGCCTCGGCGAGCCAGGCGGCTGCGGGGTGGTGCTCCATGGTGGTGGTCTCCTTCGCTGTACTGCCCGACCACCGTAACTCCGCCTAGGCTGGGCTCTGCCTCGGGGAAGCAAAAGGCCGCACAAGGGGCCGCAAAGGTCATACAGACGCACATGGGGGAAGACATGTCCGACGGCCACGAGCACAACGGGCACGAGCACGTGCCGAGCAGGCAGCGCAGGCGCTTCCCCGGAATCTCCTCGCGTACGTACGAGCACCCGGCCGACCGCTCCGCCCTGGTGGCCCTGCGCAAGCTGAGCGGTTTCGACACGGTGTTCAAGGCGCTCAGCGGCCTGCTGCCCGAGCGCAGTCTGAGGCTGCTGTTCCTGTCCGACTCGGTGCGCGTCTCGGACCAGCAGTTCTCGCATCTGAACGTGATGCTGCGGGACGCCTGCTACATCCTGGACCTGGAGAAGGTCCCGCCGATGTACGTGAACCAGGACCCGCAGCCGAACGCGATGTGCATCGGCCTGGACGAGCCGATCATCGTCGTCACGACGGGGCTCGTCGAGCTGCTCGACGAGGAGGAGATGCGGGCGGTCATCGGGCACGAGGTGGGGCACGCGCTGTCCGGGCACTCGGTCTACCGGACCATCCTGCTGTTCCTGACCAGCCTGGCCGTCCGGGTCGCCTGGATCCCGCTGGGCAACCTCGCGATCATGGCGATCGTGACCGGGCTGCGGGAGTGGTTCCGCAAGTCGGAGCTGTCCGCGGACCGGGCGGGGCTGCTGGTCGGGCAGAATCTCCAGGCGTCCATGCGGGGCCTGATGAAGATCGCGGGCGGCAACCACCTGCACGAGATGAACGTGGACGCGTTCCTCGCCCAGGCCGATGAGTACGAGGCCGGGGGCGACCTGCGCGACTCGGTGCTGAAGATCCTGAACGTGCTGCCGCGCTCCCACCCCTTCACCACCGTGCGGGCCGCCGAGCTGAAGAAGTGGGCGGAGTCGCGGGACTACCAGCGGATCATGGACGGCCACTACCCGCGGCGCGACGAGGACAAGGACACCTCGGTACGGGACTCCTGGCGGGACTCGGCGAACCACTACACGACCCATGTGAAGAACTCCAAGGACCCGCTGATGAAGCTGGTCACGGACCTCGCCGGAGGCGCCGGCGACCTGGGCGACCGTGTCCGCCGGGGCTTCGGCGGCTTCGCGAACCCGGCTCAGAAGCCGCCCCGGGGGCCCGAGACGCCGGGCCCGTCGGACACCCCCTCGGACTCCCCGGGCGACGAGCAGCCGCCGCGCGACGGCAGCTGAGGCGCCCGCACACGCCCTGGGCCCTGGACGTAGGCCCTGGAAGCACGGCCCTGGAAGCCGGCTCACACCCTCGGCTGCGCGCTCGTCGCCAGGGTGCCGCACAGGGCCGTGGCGCTGCCCGTGGCGTAGGGGTCCGTGCCCGCGGGGCCGCCTTCCTTGGCCGTCTGGCCGGCCAGGAGGGGGCGCAGGTGGTTCGTGGAGTCCTCGGCGCAGGAGAGCGGGCCGGCCTGGACGTAGGAGATGACCAGCTGGCCCTGGTGCAGGCGCAGGTCGTCGCGGTCGAAGCGGAAGTGCAGCTCGCGCCGGACGGTGAACAGGGACACTTCGGCCTTGCCACCGGCCCCGGCCGGCCGCAGCGCGTACACGAGCGTGTGGTCGGCGGTGACCTCCAGCGTCGACGAGTTCACCTCGGCGGCCTGGAGCGTGCCCTGGACCCGCACCTTGCGGTCGGCCAGCTCGGCGCGGGACGGGTCGAAGCGGACCAGCCAGCCGGTGGGTGCGTGGCGTCCGTCCGCGGTGGGACGGGCGAAGCTCTGGTCGAACTGGTCCAGCTGGTCGGAGTCCAGCAGGACGCGGACGGCGCGGACCTCACCGCCCATGAGCACGTCCGGGTCGAGGGCGGAGCGGACGACGTAGTCCTTGGCGGTGGTCAGGGCGCTGACGACCTGGCTGTCCGAGAAGTGCGCGGTGCGCCGCGAGGCGGGCAGCGGCACGCCCTCCGCGCCGCTCTTGAACTGTGCGGCGGGGCTGCGCTCGTACAGATACGCCGTGTCGGCCGTGCCGGGCACCTTGCCCTCGGGGGCGAGCGGGATGACGGTCATCCGCAGGGGCTCGGCGGACTCCCGGGCGGCGGGGGTCTGGTAGGGGTGGCGTACCCCCATGTAGATCGCGGTGCCGAAGGCTAGGGCGATCAGCAGGACCAGGACCAGTGCCTGCCGGGACAGGCCCCGGCGCAAGGGAGGCCGGCGTCGCACGGCGGGCGCGTGGTCGGCGATGCGCTCCTGCGCGGAGAACTCCTGGAGGCGGGCAGCACGGACGAACGACTCGTCGAAGACGACGGATCGATACTCTTCCTCTCCACCTCCGGGAGCGCCCTCGGGTGTCCCCTCAGGTGGGTCTCCAGGCCCGCCCATATCTTCAGGGTAGGTCTCCGGAAGCTCGGGTAAACGCCCGGCCGCACCACAAGTTCTGACAGGTCCTCACCAGGAAGGGCGGGTTCCGGTCACGGGTTGTGCGGTATCACCGAGACGGCCGGCGGGGAGTAGTCGGCGGAAGCGGAGGGAGCCGCCCCGCTGCCCTGTTCCAGCCCGGTCGACGTGGGCGCCGGCACGGGTTCCTCGCGGTTGGAGGACGCGCCCCGATAGACCGCCGTGAAGGCCAGCGCGACCATGCCGATGCCCATCACGAGGGCGAGCAGCCAGGCGACGGGGCGGTGCCAGCGGACCTGTTTGGAGTACGGCCCCGTGCCGTAGCGGTCCTCGAGGATGTCGGGGTCGTCCAGCTCGTCCAGTTCGGGATCATGGCCGAAATCGCCGTGCCCGTCCGGACCGTACCCCTCGTCGTACCGCTCGCCTCTGGAGTGGGCGCGGCGCGCCTCCGCCTCGGAGGCTTCGGCTCTCGCCTTGGCGGCGGCCAGGAGGCGCTCCACGGCGGTCGGCTCGTGCACCACGGCCGCGCGTACGAAGGCCTCGTCGAAGACCACGGAGGCGAACTCTTCGTCCGACACCCCGCGGTCGTGGTCGTCGTCGGGCTCCCGGCCGTCAGAAAACGGCGTGCCCCCCACGTCCTCCGGCACGCTTCCAGAGTAGACCTGGGGGGTCGTTTTGGGCAGACGGTATGGAGATTCATCCGCCGGCTGAGACGGCGTGCACGGGGTGCCGCACGGCGCACGCGCGGCCCGGCCACCCCGCCGCACACACACGCGCCGCCTTGCGGACCCCGCGGCAGGCGGCTCAGCGCCGTACGTGCCCGTCCCCGGTGACGATGTACTTCGTGCTGGTCAGCTCGGGCAGCCCCATGGGACCGCGGGCGTGCAGCTTCTGCGTGGAGATGCCGATCTCGGCGCCGAAGCCGAACTGGCCGCCGTCGGTGAAGCGGGTCGAGGCGTTGACCGCGACCGTGGTCGAGTCGACCAGCTGGGTGAAGCGGCGGGCGGCCTGCTGGGAGGTCGTGACGATGGCCTCGGTGTGGCCGGAGGTCCACAGCCGGATGTGCTCGACGGCCTTGTCCAGCGAGTCCACGACGGCCGCGGCGATGTCGTACGACAGGTACTCGGTCTCCCAGTCCTCGGCCGTCGCCTCGACGACGGTGGCCTTGGAGTCCTTGGCGTAGGCCTGCACGCGCTCGTCGGCGTGCACGGTGACCCCGGCCTCCGCGAGGGCGTCCAGGGCCCGCGGCAGGAACTCGGCGGCGATGTCCTGGTGGACCAGCAGGGTCTCGGCGGCGTTGCAGACGCCGACGCGCTGGGCCTTGGAGTTGATCAGGATCTCGACGGCCATGTCGAGGTCGGCCTGCGCGTCGACGTAGACGTGGCAGTTGCCGGTGCCGGTCTCGATGACCGGGACGACGGACTCCTGGACGACCGTGTTGATCAGGGAGGCGCCGCCGCGCGGGATGAGCACGTCGACCAGGCCGCGGGCGCGCATCAGCTCGCGCACGCTGTCGCGGCTCTCGCCGGGCACGAGCTGGACGGCGTCGGCGGGCAGCCCCGCCCCGCCCACGGCGTCGCGCAGGACGCGCACGAGGGCGCTGTTCGACTGGTACGCCGAGGAGGAGCCGCGCAGCAGGACGGCGTTGCCGGACTTCAGACAGAGGGCGGCGGCGTCGACGGTGACGTTCGGCCGGCCCTCGTAGATGATCCCGACGACACCGAGCGGCACGCGGACCTGGCGCAGGTCGATGCCGTTGGGCAGCGTGGAGCCGCGTACGACCTCGCCGACCGGGTCGGGCAGCGCGGCGACGTCGCGGACGTCCGAGGCGATGGCGCGGACCCGCTCGGGGGTGAGCGTGAGCCGGTCGATCATGCCCTCGCTGATGCCGGCCTCGCGGGCCTTGGTGACGTCCTTGGCGTTGGCCTCGACGATCTCACTCGTGCGGACCTCCAGCGCGTCGGCGATGGCCAGCAGCGCGTCGTCCTTGTCGGCCCGTGGCAGCGGCGCGAGGCTCGCGGCGGCGGCCTTGGCGCGGTAGGCGGCCTCGGTGACCGGGGACATGGAGTCGTACGGCGAAAGCGTGGTCATAAGGGAAGCGTAGTGTGCCGGGCGGGACCGTTCACGGCGCGTTCCACACCCCGAGACACCTTCCGAGACATCCGCCGGAGCGGGTCAGAACGGATGAACCCCGACCGGGGACGCCGGCGGGGGCCCGTACCCCTCGGCGATGCGCTGGTGGTAGGTGGCGCGGTCGATGACCTCCAGGCCGACGATCTCCCAGGGCGGCAGCCCGGCGGTCTGCCGGTGCTCGCCCCACAGGCGCAGGGCGACTGCGGCCGCGTCGTGCAGGTCGCGGGCCTCCTCCCAGTAGCGGATCTCCGCGTGGTCGACGGCGTACCGGCTGGTCAGGAGGAAGGGGTGGTCGTGGGCCAGCTGTTCCAGGGCGCGGCGGACGTCGGGGAGCGGGGCCTCCTTGCCGGAGACGCTGAGGGTGACGTGCCACAGGCGCGGGGTGTCACCGGGCTCCTCGCCCTCGAAGCGGTCCCCCGCTGCCACGCTCGTCAGGGCCCGCTCCTCACCGGCCGCGCGGGAGCCTGTACCACCACGGGACGCCGCGGCCCCAGGGCGCACTCGTCTCACGACGGCCTCCTTTGCACTGTGCGCTGCTGCGGAATATGTCCCCGGGACAAAGTTGAGCAGGCCGCGGGAGATCGCGGGGCGGTTTTGCGGAACGTCCACCACCGGGGGCGGATGTTTCGACCCATTACGGGTGCAGGAGCACCAGGTCGTCCCTGTGTACGACCTCACGTTCGTACGCGGGTCCTAGTTCACGGGCGAGCTCGCGGGTGGAGCGGCCGATCAGCCGGGGGATCTCCTTGGCGTCGAAGTTGACGAGCCCGCGGGCCACGGCGTGTCCCGTGTCGTCCCGCAGCTCGACCGGGTCGCCGGCGCTGAACTCGCCCTCCACGGCGGCGATGCCGGCCGGGAGCAGCGACTTGCGGCGCTCCACGACGGCCTGGACGGCGCCGTCGTCCAGGGTGAGGGCGCCCTGCGGGGTGGAGGCGTGCTGGAGCCACAGCAGCCGGTCCGCGGAGCGCTTGCCGGTGGGGTGGAAGAAGGTTCCGGTGTCCTGGCCGGTCAGGGCGTCGGCCGCGTGGACGGCGCTGGTGAGCACGACGGGGATGCCGGCGGCGGCGGCGATCCGGGCGGCCTCGACCTTGGTGACCATGCCGCCGGTGCCGACGCCGGCCTTGCCCGCGCTGCCGATCTCGACGCCCGCGAGATCGGACGGGTCGCGCACCTCGGCGATGCGGGAGGTGCCGGGCTTGCCGGGATCGCCGTCGTAGACGCCGTCCACGTCGGACAGCAGGACCAGCAGGTCGGCGCGGACGAGGTGGGCGACGAGGGCGGCGAGGCGGTCGTTGTCGCCGAAGCGGATCTCGTCCGTGGCGACGGTGTCGTTCTCGTTGACGATCGGGAACGCGCCCATCGCGAGCAGCTTGTCCAGGGTGCGGGAGGCGTTGCGGTGGTGCGCCCGGCGGCTCATGTCGTCGGAGGTCAGGAGCACCTGGCCGACGCCGACGCCGTAGCGGGCGAAGGAGGCGGTGTAGCGGGCGACCAGCAGGCCCTGGCCGACGCTGGCGGCGGCCTGCTGCCGGGCGAGGTCCCTGGGGCGGCGGCGCAGGCCCAGCGGGGCGAGCCCGGCGGCGATGGCGCCGGAGGAGACCAGGACGATCTCGCGCTCACCGCGGCCGCGGACCTTGGCGAGCACGTCGACCAGCGCGTCCACGCGGTCCGCGTCCAGGCCGCCCGAGGCGGTGGTCAGCGAGGAGGATCCGACCTTGACGACGATCCTGCGGGCCTCGCCCACGGCCTGCCTTGCCCCTGCCACGTCCCCGTCCGTCCCCTCGCGTCGATGCGGTCGCTCACCAGGAAATCTACGGGACGGGCGCACGGGGCGCGGCGCCGGTCCACGCTACGGACGGTGCCGCTCGGGTCACGGGAGCAGCGTCGCCCTGCTTGAGTCCTGCCCCACCCCACGACAGGAATGCGATCTTCCGCTACGGTCCGACGACACGCGGGACGGCAGCCGCCCCCCACGCCTTGACGACACGCGCGTGTCGTCGGGAGGTCGCCGCACGTTAACCCGGACGGCCGACCTGCGCCGCGCCGAACCGACGCTCCTGGAGTGACCGCAGTGCCCCTACCTCTCCCCCGCCCACCGGCCCTGCTGAAGGGGCTGGTCACCATCGTCCTGGCCGCCGCGTTCGCCGCTCAGGCGGTCGCGGCGCTGCTCCCTCACGTCCCCCTGCTGCTCGCCGCGACCACCGTCTCCCTGGCCACCGAGGGCGTCCTGTACCGGTGGCAGCGGGGGGTGCTGTCGCTGTTCGCCAAGTCGCACGCGGACATCACCGTGCGGCACGTCCTGCGGGACCTGTTGCTGGTCGTGGGTCTGCTGCGGCTCGGCGAGCAGGACCGGGAGACGGTGTACGCCCCGCTCGTGGCCGGGCTGCTCGCCTTCTACGTGCTGCACTGCGCGATCCAGGCGCTCTCCGTGCTGGTGCGCCGGACCCGCACCCTGCCGGTGGTGACCCGGAACATCGACGCCTCGGCCCTGCGGCTGTCCCCGGCCCCGCCCGTGCTGCTGCGCCGCCCCGGCCACCGGCTGCTGGTGTTCGGCCTGCCGGCGACGGCCGGGCTGCTGGCCGCCGCGCCGGGCGACGAGCCGGTGTACGCCGCCGCGGGCATCGCGCTCTCCCTCGCGCTCGCGCTGACCGGCCTCGGCGCGCTGCTCCTCCGGTTGCTGCCGGGACGCCGCCCGGCCGGTGAGCAGGAGGTGCTCGCCTGGTTCGACGCGTGGCTGGCCGAGTACCGGCCGACCGTGGGCCTGTACTTCTCCGGCGGCGCCTCCTCGGCCTACCAGGCGAACATGTGGCTGGAGCCGCTCGCCAAGCTCGACGGGAAGCCCGTCATCGTGCTGCGCGAGCGGTTCATGGTGCAGAAGATCGCGGCGACGGACATCCCGATCGTGTGCCTGCCGAAGGTGTCGACGCTGATGCGCCTCGAGCACTCCACGCTCCAGGTCCTCATCCACCCGTCGAACTCCGGCAAGACCTCCCAGGTACTGCGCATCCCCACGATCCGGCACACCTTCGTCAACCACGGCGAGAGCGACAAGCTGTCCTCCTGCAACCCGTACGCGAAGGCGTACGACGAGGTCTGGGTGGCCGGCCCCGCCGCGCGCGAGCGGTACGCGCTGGCCGAGGTCGGGGTCGAGGACAAGGACGTGGTGGAGACGGGCCGCCCGCAGCTGGACGGCGTGCTCCCCTACGCGGGCCCGCCGACAGGGACGTACACGACCGTGCTGTACGCGCCCACCTGGGAGGGCTGGGACGGCAACCCCGGCAACACGTCGGTGATCGCGGCCGGTGAGAACCTGGTGCGGGCGCTGCTCGCGGACCCGGGCGTGCGGCTGCTGTACAAGCCGCATCCGCTGACGGGCTCGGTGGACCCGCGCGCGGGCGCGGCCGATCTGCGCATCCGGGAGCTGATCCGGTCGGCCAACCGGGAGCGCACGGGGGCGCGTCGCCCCACGGCCGGTGCGGAGCTGGCCCGCCTCACCGAGGAGCTGGACCGGCTCACCACGGCCGACTTCCGGTCCGGGGCCGACACGCTGGAGCGGATGCTCGTGCAGTCGGCGCCGGAGCCGGGCCGGGCGGAGGCGGTGGCACGGGCGACTGCGGCCTGGGAGGAGGCGTACTGGGCCTCGCTGCCGGAGGGCGAGCACCAGATCATCACGGACGCCCGGCCCGCGCTCTACTCCTGCTTCAACGTGGCCGACCTGCTGATCAGTGACGTGTCGAGCGTGATCAGTGACTTCCTGGCGAGCGAGAAGCCGTACGCGGTGGCCAACACCAGCGGGCTGCCCGAGGAGGTCTTCCGTACGGCGTTCCCGACGGTGGCGGCGGCGATCGTGCTGACACCGGACGCGGCCGGGGTGCCGAGCCTGCTGGAGACGGTCCGGCACCCGGAGAAGGACACCCTGGCCGAGGCACGCGCCGCGTTGAAGCTGCGCCTGCTGGGCCCTGCCGATCCGCCGTCGCAGGAGCGCTTCAACGCGGCCGTACGGGCCCTGTGCGCTCAGGCCCGGGACCACCGGGCACGGGTGTCGGAGCGCTTGGCGGCGGAGCGTCCGGCCGCGGAACTGCCCGGCCAGCGCACACAGCCGGCGAGCGGCGGGGCGGGTCTGCCGACGACGGCACCGCGCTAGCGGCACGGCGGCACGAACCAGCAGACGAACCGACCGAACAACCGCGGGGCCGTGGGCGATCACCCATCGGCCCCGCGCCCGCGTTCACGCCGCCGGCCGCACCTCACGCGACGTCAGCACCCGCCGGGCCTTGCGCACCGCCCGGCGTACGAACGTGTCGACGCCGCCCTCGCGGTAGCCCGGGAAGGCACGGGCCTCGCGCGGCTCGGCGAGGTACACCGAGTCGGGGATGCCGGCGGCGCGGTCGCGGAAGTGCGGGTAGACCAGGTAGACGCGGCGGCCCTTCTTCTCCAGCAGCGCCGCCGCCTGCTTCTTGGCCTTGACGAACTTCACGACGTCCAGCAGCAGTTCGGGACGCTGCTCGGCGACCAGATGCAGCCGCAGCCGCTCGTGCACCTTGAGGCGCTGGGCGACGCCCTCGGTCCAGTACGCGTCCATCAGCGGCTTGGCCAGCTCGAACTTGTGCCGGCGTATCTCCTCGCTGTCCGTCAGGTACTTGGGCCCGAACTGCGGCAACAGCGTGACGAGGAACGGCCGGACCATCAGCTGGTCGCGCCGGCCGCCCGCGGGGACGAGCTCGGCGATCAGGTTCATCAGGGCCCGCGCGGAGTCGAAGCGCAGCGTGTAACTGCCGCTCTTGGTCACGTGCTTGCCGTCGTCCCGGCCGACCAGGTAGTAGCAGGTGTGGTCGGCGACCACGGAGACGCCGTCCGCCCGCAGGTACGCCTCCATCGTGAACAGGGCGTCCTCACCGGTGAACAGCGACTCGTCGAACCGCATGCCGTGCCGGTCGAGCAGGGCGCGGCGGAACAGCTTCTGCGCGCTGAGCGTGAACTTGATGTTGGACGAGTAGACGTCCGTGCGCTCCACCGTCTTGCCCCACATGGACTTCGGCGCCGAGCGGTTGACGCCCTCGACCTTGCCGAGGACGACGTCCGTTCCGGCGCGGTCGGCCATGTCGACCATCCGCTCCAGGGCCTCGGGCCCCAGCCGGTCGTCGGCGTCGAGGAAGAAGACGTAACGCCCGGTCGCCTTGCCCAGACCGACGTTGCGCGGGCCGCTGGGGCCGCCGGAGTTCTGCTGCCGGATCACCAGGACATGCATGGGAGCGCGCTCGGCGAACTCCTCCAGGTACTCCCCTGTACCGTCCGTCGATCCGTCGTCCACCGCGATGACCTCGACGCGCTCCGGATCGATGGTCTGCGCCTCGACGGACGAGAGGCACTCGATCAGATACGGCATCGCTTCGTACGCACCGATGATCACACTCACATCAGGCTGCGCCACGGTCACGTTTCCCCCTAGTCAATGGGATATTCCCCCCGTATCGCCTCATTCGCTACTTGGTAGACGGGTGATCGGGGCAAGCGGTTGCCTCGACCACACGTTTTGGTGAGTCACCTCACATGGTGAACCGTCAGGAAGCGGGGAAACGAAAGAGTTCGGCCCCCGAGGAGCACTCCTCGGGGGCCGAACTCTGCAGCGGGCGGCGGCGGTTCAGCCCGTGCCGACACCGTCCGTGTCACCGGCGGAGGACACCCGCTGCCCGGGCACCGCGTTCGCCAGTTCCGACTCGGCCGTGGCGGCCGCGACCCGTGACTCCTGGCCGACGTTGCGCGTCTCGGCCTTGAGCGCGAGGTTCGCGACGGCGGTGTTGAACTGGTCGATGGAGGCCGGCTCGTCCGGGCCCAGCAAGTACTGCTTGAGCTCCTTGCGGTCCTCGGCCAGCGGATCGGCGGCCGGGTCGCGGACGGCGCTCAGCAACTCGCCCAGCTCGTCCGCGCTGTTGGAAAGGATCACCGCGGCACGCACGGCCGTGTTGTTCCGCTTGAACTCCTCGGCGCCCACTTCCGCGGAGTCCGTGACCGCGTACGGCTTGCCGCTCGCGATGAAGTCGGACACCACGCTGGAGATGTCGGAGACCATCGCGTCGGAGACGTTGAAGCAGTCGTACAGCCGCGGCTCGGCGCCGGTGATGACCCGGTGCTCCCAGGTCGGGAAGGAACGCCAGTAGGCGTCGTTCCACTCGGCACGCAGCCGGGCGACCTCCTCGTGCCGGGCGACGTCGACCTGCCCGTCACGGGTGGCCTCGGCCTCGTCGCGGCCCTTGTCGCCCGTGCCGACCAGCTGGGCGATCCGGGTCTCGATCCGGGCCAGCTCGGCCTTGGCCTGCGCCTGGGCGGCGCTGTCGGTGACGAAGCGCGAGTCGGCGGCACGCTCGGCGGCGGCCTTCTGGACCAGGGCGGTGATGCGCTGGTGGGCGGCCTTGGCCTCCTTGCTGCGCGTACCGGTGAAGGGGTGCGGCTTGTACAGGACGCGCACCGGCGGGTCGGCCGTGACCAGCTTCCTCACGATGTTCTCGCCGGCCAGCAGGATCGAGGTGTTGCCGGGGTTGTCGTCCCAGCCCTCCCAGGTGGGGGCGTACAGGACGGTCGGGATACGGCCCTCGGGGACGCCCTGCCAGGTCTGGATCGGGGCGAGCTGCGGGCGGCCGACCTCGACGATGTCCTCGTCGCGGACACCGACGTCGGCGATGGCGTAGCGGTCGCGGCCCGCGCGGCCGGCCGTCCACACCTCGTCGTAGACCTTGCTGAACGGGTTGACGCTGGCGAGCTTGTCACTGTCGCCGTGGCCGATGAAGACGTGCTTGATGGTGGGCACGCGCAGCATGTGGATGTTCTTGCCGACGTTCGCCGCGTAGAGCGCGACCCGCACCGTGGACAGGTCCATGTTCATCAGGTGCACCCCTCCGGGCACGCAGATGACGGGGACCGTGGTCGGCGCGAGGTTGTTCAGGATGGCCCGCTCACGCAGGATGATCAGCGGCTTGGAGTCCAGCTTCTCCATGGTGTCCAGCCACATGTTGACCTGGTACGCGGAGTCCTTGGAACCGGAGAAGTACAGGACCGTCTCCGGCTTGTACTCGCCCAGCCAGTCGTCGACGGCGGCCAGCACCCTCTCGGCGTTCGGCGGGATCTTCTTGCCGCGTACGTACGGCATGAGCGCCAGGACGTACAGGGTGGCGAGGGCCACCGTGACGCCGATGCCGATGAATCCGATCAGGGCCGACTTCACCTGCGCGGCGAGCAGGATGCCGACGACCGCGAAGAGGTCGAGGTGCAGCATCTTCTCGGCGGAGCGGTGCAGCAGCTTGCGCGGCGGGGCGTCCGGGATGCGGATGCGCGACTTCAGGTCGACGTTGCGGGTGGCGACCGGCATGCGGCGGCGGTTGCGGATCAGCTGTACCAGCGCGCCGTGCGGGGCCTGCAGACCGTAGAAGGCGATGAAGCAGGCGATCGCCCCGTAGTAGATCAGGTTGTCCGCGTAGGACAGCCGGGCCAGCAGCAGGATGAGCAGCAGCTCCCGGATCAGGAAGCGGATCGACAGGCCGGCCCGGACCTTGCCGAGGCGGTTGATCAGGTAGCTGCCCTTGCGGTGCAGATAGTGGTCCGCCAGGTACGTCACGGCGGCCGCTGCCGCGAAGGCGGGGACGCTCGGGACGAGCGCGGCCAGCATGAGGGCGGGGAAGCCCGCCACCATGAGGACCGCCGCGGCCAGCTCGGCCGCGCTGCCCACCCGGGCGACGCGAATAGCGGTGGATATCACGGAGAAACCTGCTCTTGGGAGGGGTGTGCCGGTCTTGGTTCTAGAATGCGGCTGGTCTGTGAATATTCGCGAGACTGTATGGATTCAGGCCCCTGCGAACACCCCTGTCGACAAACGTGAACAGGAGAGCGCAGAGGCCTGAATTACCGAAGTCTATTTGGCGCCAATTATTACACGCCGTCCTGCCGGTCCAGCACCGAGGCGAGCGCCTGCTCGAAGCCGGAGGCACGGGCCGCACCGGCGGTCGGGTCCTGCTGGCGGACATCGATGACGTGACCGGTCAGCTCGGACAGCAGCACGTCGAGCGAGGTGCGGGCCACGGCCTCGGAGGACAGCAGCGAGCCGGCCGGCTCCTGGCCGAACGCCTTCGTGCGCATCGGGGTGGCCGTGCGCTCGGGGTTGATGCAGTTGACGCGGACGCCGTCGCCGGCCCACTCGTCGGACAGGGCCTGGGTGAGGTTCACCATGGCGGCCTTGGTCGAGGAGTAGAGGCTGTACTCGGCGCGACCCCGGGTGTAGCTGCTGGAGGTGTACAGCAGCAGCTGGCCCTTGGTCTCGGACAGGTACTTGTACGACGAACGGGCGATCTGCACCGGGGCCAGGTAGTTGACCTTCAGCGCCTCTTCGATGGTGGCGTTGTCGGTCTCGGCGAGCTTGCCGATGCGCAGCACCCCGGCGGTGTTGACCACGTAGTCGATGCGGCCGGTCTCCGCGTAGGCCTTGGACAGGGCGTCGTCGACCTCCTCCGGGTTCTCCACGTGGGTGCCGGTGGTGGAGCGGCCCAGCGCGTAGACCGAAGCGCCGTAGGACTCGGCGAGTTCGGCGATGTCCTTGCCGATGCCGTAGGAGCCGCCGAAGACGACTACCGTCTTGCCGGTCAGCAGCTCGCGGTAGGCCTCCTCGGAGACCTGCTCGGGCGCGGCCGTGGAGGCCAGCTGAAAGAGCTTGTCGGCGATGAAGACGTCGACGGGCTGCGTGACCTTCATGTTGTACTCGTCACCCGCGACGACGTGGATCGGCACGTCCGGCAGGTACTTGAGCACGACGGAGCAGTCGTCGGTGGCCTGGAAGTTGGGGTCACCGGCGGCGACCTCGTAGGCCCGGCGGATCGTGGACAGCTTGAAGGCCTGCGGGGTCTGGCCGCGGCGCAGCCGGGAGCGGTCCGGGATCTCGGTGATGAACTCGCCGTCCTCGCCGTGCGTGCGCGTGACGATGATGGTGTCGGCGGAGGGGATGGCCACGTCGACGGCCTGGTAGCGCTCCAGCGCGGTGACGCAGTCGTCGATGACGCGCTGCGACAGCAGGGGGCGCACGGCGTCGTGGAAGAGGACGTTGGCGTCCTCGCCCTCGGCCAGGCCCTCGCCCAGGGCCGCGATGGCGCGCTCGGTGGTCTCGTTCCGCGTGGCGCCGCCCTCGATGATCTTCGAGACCTTCTTGAATCCGGCCTTCGCGACAATCTTCTCGATGTCGGGTACATAGCCCGGCGCCATCAGCACGATGATGTCGTCGATCGAGTCGGCGTTCTCGAAAGTGGTCAGCGTGTGCTCGATGACTGCCTTGCCGGCGATCTTCAGCAGCTGCTTGGGGATCGACAGACCCACGCGCTGACCGGTGCCACCGGCCAGGATCACTGCGGTGGTACGGGGCTTGGCTATGTGCTGGGACACAGGTGACCTACCTTGGGGCGACAGGGAACTTGGAAATGGTCCCACTTGTGGTTACCGCAGTGCAAGGTGAGCGACCTCCGCCGCATATGTGCGCGCAACCTGTCATTCACCTCCCACTCCCGGTGATTGGTGAGACGGCTGCGCGGGCCCCGGGGAAATGCGCTGTGAGTAACTCCACAGATGCTCAGCGACGTCGGAGCCGCTCGGGACGGCGGTGACCGAGGACCTCCACGAGTTCCTTGGACGATGTCCGGTGCACGGTACGCGCTTTGAAGGTGCCCTGCGTACCGGCCCCGCCGCTCGCCGCGCAGGGCGGCGCGTCCGTGGTGCGCGGATCTTCACGTCCCGGGGCGAGGGGCTGCACGCGTTCTTCATGGGCCCGGGCGCGAATACGGCCCTCGGCCGTTCATTGCCGCGGAATTCCTGATTAAGATTCCGCAGCTTTTCGGTCTCGGCGAGAGCAATAGGCCGGGAGCCCGGGTCGGACTTCTCACACGGCGCACGCGCGGCGCACGAGGAAGAGCCCGGCACTCCGAGGAGTACCGGGCTCACGCGTGCGTCAGGGGCCGGGTCACACCACCTCGACGCCCGGCCGGCCCGCCTCGACCCGCAGCCTGGCCATCGTGCTCGGCGTCGCCGACGGCTGCCGTACGGTGTCGACCACCCTCACCTGGGCGTCGATGCCGGCGCGGCCGATGTCGAAGAGGTGGTAGCCGCGGTGGGCGTCCAGCAGTTTCCAGTGCGGGTTGTCCGGGCGCCGCGGGTCCCACTCCTTGCGGAAGGCCGCCTGGTCCTGGTCGCCGTTGCTGGAGATGGAGGTGCCGACGAACTCGGCGCCGACGACCGCGGAGTCCGCGTCGGCGTAGTCCTCCTTGAGGTCGCTGATCATCGTCAGGTGCCGGTCGCCGGAGAGCACGACGGGGTTGCGGACCTTCTTGAACTCCTGGAGAAACCGGTTGCGTTCGGCCTGGTAGCCGTCCCAGGCGTCGTAGAACCAGAGCTTGCCCTCGCCGACCTGGAGGTCCGTCTCGGCCATCATGATCTGCGAGGCGATCAGGTTCCAGCGGGCCGGGGAGTTCTGCAGCCCGTTCAGCAGCCACTGCTTCTGCCCTGCGCCCAGCATGGTCAGCGACGGGTCCTGGGCGCCGGCCTGGCTGGTGGCCTGGTCGCTGCGGTACTGCCGGGTGTCCAGGACGTTGAGCCGGGCCAGGCGGCCGAACTCCAGACGGCGGTGCATCTTGATGTGCGGGCCGTTCGGGACGGCGGTGGCACGGACCGGCATGTGCTCGTAGAACGCCTGGTAGGCCGCGGTCAGCCGGGCCACGAACGCGTCGTGCGGCTGCTTGTCCGGGTCCTGGGGGATCTCGCCGGCGAAGTCGTTGTCGACCTCGTGGTCGTCGAAGCTCACCACGAACGGGGCGTTCGCGTGCATCGCCGCGAGGTCGGCGTCGGTGCGGTACTGGGCGTACCGGTTGCGGTACTGGGCGAGGCTGAACGGCTCCCCGGACCCCTCGTGGCGTCGTACGCCCGTCGCCGACGGCGTGGACTCGTAGATGTAGTCGCCGACGAACACGACCACGTCCGGGTCCTGCTCCAACATGTCGGCGTATGGCGTGAAATAGCCGTGCTGCCAGTTCTGGCAGGAGGCCAGCGCCATGCGCAGGGAGCCACCGGAGCTGTAGGGGTGGGGCGCGGTACGGGTGCGGCCGATGGGCGAGAGCTGCCCGCTGGTGCGGAAGCGGTACCAGTACGCACGGCTCGGACGCAGCCCGCGTACGTCCACGTGAACGCTGTGCCCGTACTCGGGCCGGGCCTGGGCGGTGCCCCGGCGGACGACGTTTCTGAACCGGTGGTCCTCGGCGAGCTGCCACTCCACGGGCACCACCCGGTCGGGCATACCGCCGCCGTTCAGCGGGTCCGGGGCGAGCCGGGTCCACAGCACGATGCCGTCCGGCAGCGGGTCTCCGGAGGCGACGCCGAGGCTGAACGCGCCGTCGGGCAGCGGCGTCTCGGCTCCCTGGGCGGTGGCCGGGAGCCACAGCTGGGCGGAGGCCGCGGCGCCGAGGACCGCGGCACCGGCGGTCAGAAAACGGCGTCGGTCGGGGGATACTGCTCCGGTCATCGACTGACTCCCTTACCTCGCTGGCCACTTGGACTCTGGGAAGCTTCACGCTCGCGGGCGGTCCGCCCGCTGAACGCCGGAGTTCACGTACATGACAACTAAGCAGACAAAAGGAGACCCACCGCCAGCGTTGGAACAAGCCGTTGCCGGGGCGGGTCTGACAGATGATCAGCCAGGGATCACCGGGCGAAGCCGGCGCCGAGCGCGGAGCCGTCCGCGACGGTGCCGAAGCTGACGGGGTCCGGTGGCGGTGGGGCATTGACCGGGTTGGGGAACGCCCAGACTCCCCCGTCCCGGTTCTCGCCGGTGGCGCTGACGAACAGCTCGGGCCGGCCGTCGCCGTTGACGTCGAGCAGCCTGGTCCTGACGCCGAAGAAGTCGTCCCGCTCCGCCTCGCCCGGGACGTTCGTGGTGTTCCGGTTCATGGCCACGGCACCGTCCGGTCAGCCCGGACTTCCCGCCGCGCAGAACGGTGAACTGCCCGGCCGCGTACCCGTCCCCGACGCTCTCGCCCCCGCTGCCGGTGGAGACATCGGCGTAGCCGTCGCCGTAGACGTCGGCGACGGAGATGGTGTCGGGGCCGTCGGCCGACCCGTACACGACACCGATCTAACCGCCCTTCAGCAGCGGGTCGTCCAGCGGGACTTCACCCGAGCCGCCGAGCCGTGTTCACGTGGCCGATCCCGAAGCTCTCGCCGCTCCGCGCTGCGGGCGAGGTCGACGCCCTTCGCCGAGCCGTGCACGACGGCCACTTACCCGGCGCGGGTCTTGCCGCCCGCCTTGCCGCGCGGGTCGGCGACGGTCAGGTCCTGACAGCCGACGCCGTTGAAGTCGTCGCTGAGCTTCGCCGCGGCGGGGGTGGCGGGGGCGCCGGCGGCGTGCGCGGTCATCGGGGCGGTGACGGCCGCGACCTCGGTGCACGGCGATGGCCGCCGCGACACCGGCTCCCTTGCCGTGGTCCGTCAACCGCCGGAACCCTGAAAGGGATCAGAACGGCTCGAAGTCGTCGAACTCCCGCTCCGCCTCGTCCCGCTCGGCCTGCCGGTCCCTGCGGCGCTGCGCGGCCGGTCGCGCCTCCTCCAACCGGTGGTCCTCACCGCGTCGGCCGAGCATTTCGGCCCCGGCCATCACGGACGGCTCCCAGTCGAAGACCACGGCGTTCTCCTCGGGACCGATGGCGACACCGTCGCCGCCCCGGGCCCCGGCCTTCATGAGTTCCTCTTCGACCCCGAGCCGGTTGAGCCGGTCCGCCAGGTAGCCGACCGCCTCGTCGTTGTTGAAGTCGGTCTGCCGCACCCAGCGCTCGGGCTTCTCGCCACGCACCCGGAACAGCCCGTCGTCCTCGCGCGTCACGGTGAAGCCCGTGTCGTCCACGGCCTTGGGCCGGATCACGATCCGCGTGGCCTCTTCCTTCGGCTTCGCGGCCCGCGCCTTCGCCACGAGCTCCGCGAGCGCGTACGACAGCTCCTTCAGCCCCATGTGCGCCACGGCCGACACCTCGAACACGCGGTATCCGCGCGCCTCCAGGTCGGGCCGCACCATCTCGGCCAGGCCCTTGCCGTCCGGTACGTCGATCTTGTTCAGGACGACGAGCCGCGGACGGTTGTCCAGCCCGCCGTACTCCCGCAGCTCCGCCTCGATGGCGTCGAGGTCGGAAACCGGGTCGCGGTCCGACTCCAGCGTGGCGGTGTCCAGGACGTGCACGAGCACACTGCACCGCTCCACGTGCCGCAGGAACTCCAGGCCCAGGCCCTTGCCCTGGCTGGCCCCCGGGATCAGACCGGGCACGTCGGCGATCGTGTACACCGTCGAGCCGGCCGTGACGACACCGAGGTTCGGCACGAGCGTGGTGAACGGGTAGTCGGCGATCTTCGGCTTGGCGGCGCTCAGCACCGAGATCAGCGACGACTTGCCCGCACTCGGGTATCCGACGAGCGCCACGTCGGCGACGGTCTTCAGCTCCAGGACGACTTCGCGCACGTCTCCCGGCTCGCCGAGCAGCGCGAACCCGGGCGCCTTGCGCCGCGCGGACGCCAGCGCCGCGTTGCCGAGCCCGCCCCGGCCGCCCTGCGCGGCGACGAACGACGTGCCGTGCCCGACCAGGTCGGCGAGGACGTTGCCCGCCTTGTCGAGGACCACCGTACCGTCCGGCACCGGCAGGACCAGGTCCTGTCCGTCCTTGCCGAAGCGGTTGCCGCCCTCGCCGGGCTTGCCGTTGGTGGCCTTGCGGTGCGGGGAGTGGTGGTAGTCGAGGAGCGTGGTGACGGACTGGTCGACGGTGAGGATCACGTCCCCGCCGCGACCGCCGTTGCCGCCGTCGGGTCCGCCGAGCGGCTTGAACTTCTCACGGTGGACGGAGGCACAGCCGTGACCTCCGTTACCCGCGGCGACATGTAGCTCGACGCGGTCCACGAAGGTGGTCATGGTGGGTGCCTCCAGTGATGTACGGCCGTTGTGTACGGGTTGTACGGGGTTGTTCTCTGCGTAACACGCGAAAGGCGGACCCGCTTCCCGTGAGGGAAGTGAGGTCCGCCTCGCGAAAGCTTCCGGTCAGGCGACCGGAACGATGTTCACGACCTTGCGGCCACGGTGGGTGCCGAACTGCACCGAACCGGCCTGGAGGGCGAACAGCGTGTCGTCGCCGCCACGGCCGACACCGGCGCCCGGGTGGAAGTGGGTGCCGCGCTGACGGACCAGGATCTCACCCGCGTTGACGACCTGACCGCCGAAGCGCTTCACGCCGAGGCGCTGAGCGTTGGAGTCACGACCGTTACGGGTGGACGATGCGCCCTTCTTGTGTGCCATCTCTCCTCAGTCCCTTACTTCGCAGCCGCGGGGATCTCAGTGACCTTGATCGCCGTGTACTGCTGGCGGTGGCCCTGACGACGGCGGTAACCGGTCTTGTTCTTGTAGCGCAGAATGTCGATCTTCTGGCCCTTGTGGTGGTCCACGACCTCGGCCTGGACCTTGATGCCGGCCAGGACCCACGGGTCGCTGGTCACGGCGTCGCCGTCGACAACGAGCAGGGTCGAGAGCTCGACCGTGTCGCCAACCTTGGCAGTGGAAATCTTGTCAACCTCAACGATGTCGCCGACAGCAACCTTGTGCTGGCGACCACCGCTGCGCACGATGGCGTACACGCGGACTCACTCTCTCGCTCGGGGAAACGGCACCCCCGCAGGCCAGCCGCCCGACAAAAGAGCGGCCTCTCCTGGGCGCCCGGCGCCCGGAGGATGAGGTTTACGGGGATGTGGCGCGTCATTCGACACGCCGACGGTCAAGGTTACGGGGCCGCGGCCAAGAGGGTCAAACCGAGCCGGGCCCGCCGCCTGTGCGACCGGTCACGCCGGTCGCGTCCGCCGGGGCGTACGCAGGTTCGCGCACGCCCCGGCGGACGTCGAGGCGGTCAGTCCTCGTCGGTGGAGGCCGAGACGGAGGAGCGGGACTGCTCCGCCGCGACGGTCTTCTTCGACGTGGTCTTCTTGGCGGCGGTCTTGGTCGTCTTCGCCGCCGCCTTCTTCGCCGTCGTCTTCTTGGCCGCGGTCTTCTTCGCCGCGGTCTTCTTGGTGGCGGCCTTCTTCGCCGTGGCCTTCTTGGCCGTCTTGCGGGCCGTCTTCTTGGCCGGGGCCGACTCCTCGGCGGCTGCCTCGGCGACCTCCTGCGGGGCGGCACCGTCAGCCGCGGCGGGCTGCGGGGCCTCCTCGGGAGCGGCCGACGGGACGACCACGACGGCCGCCTCCTCGGGCGCGGTGGACACGGTGGGCTTGCGCACGGCACGGCGCCGCGGACGGGCCGGAGCGGCGCTCTCGGCGAGCGCCGGTGCGGCCGCCTCGGCAGCCGCCGCGGGCTGTTCAGCCTGCTCGGCCTGCTCGGGCGCCGGTGCGGCCTCGGTCGCGGCAGGCGCGGTCTCGGACACCGTCACCACGGTCGCCTCCGCCCCCGCCGGAGAACCGGCCGGCGCGGACACCTTGCGCGTCGCCCGCCGACGGCCACGGCCCTTGGGCGCGGCCTCCTCGGCGGCCGGAGCCTCGACGACCGGGTCCTCGACGGCGCTCGGCTCGGCGTGCGCCTCGGCGGCCGGCTCCGGCTGCACCGGGCGGGCGACCTCCTCGGCGGCGGTCACGTCCTGAGCCGTCGGCACCTCGGCCGGCTCGGCCTTCCTATCCTGCTCGGCCGTCGGCTCCGCCGTCTCACCGCGCGGCGCACCCGCCGGAGCGGACGCCCGCCGACTCGCCCGGCGCCGCGACCGACCGCGCGTGGCCGCGGCCTCTGCCTCCGCGGCGCTGCTGTACAGCTCCTCGTCGGGCTCGAAGACCGGCTCGGGCAGCGCGATCGGCTCGGCGATCTCGGCACCGACCTCGGCCTCGGTCTCCGCCTCCTGCTCGGCGGTCTCGACGGCCGCCTCGTGCAGGTGCGGCTGGTCGGCGGCACCGGCACGGGCACGCTTCTTGCGCTTGCCGCCGCCTCCGCCGGCGCTGGTCGGCTGCTCCATGTGCACGATGACACCGCGTCCGTTGCAGTGGACGCAGGTCTCGGAGAAGGACTCCAGGAGCCCCTGCCCGACCCGCTTGCGGGTCATCTGCACGAGCCCCAGCGAGGTCACCTCGGCCACCTGGTGCTTCGTACGGTCCCGGCCCAGGCACTCCAGCAGGCGCCGCAGCACCAGGTCCCGGTTGGACTCCAGCACCATGTCGATGAAGTCGATGACGATGATGCCGCCGAGGTCGCGCAGCCGCAGCTGGCGGACGATCTCCTCGGCCGCCTCCAGGTTGTTCCTGGTGACGGTCTCCTCGAGGTTGCCGCCCTGACCGGTGAACTTGCCGGTGTTGACGTCGACGACGACCATCGCCTCGGTCCGGTCGATCACCAGCGAACCGCCGCTGGGCAGCCATACCTTGCGGTCCAGCGCCTTGGCGAGCTGCTCGTCGATCCGGTACGTGGCGAAGACGTCGACCTCGGAGGTCCACCTCTGGAGCCGATCGGCGAGGTCCGGCGCGACGTGCGAGACGTAGCCGTGGATGGTCTGCCACGCCTCGTCGCCGCTGACGACGACCTTGGAGAAGTCCTCGTTGAAGATGTCGCGCACGACCCGGACGGTCATGTCCGGCTCGCCGTACAGCAGCGTCGGCGCGTTGCCGCCGTTCTTGGCCTTCTTCTGGATGTCCTCCCACTGCCCCTGGAGCCGCTCGACGTCCCGGCGCAGCTCGTCCTCGCTCGCGCCCTCGGCGGCGGTGCGCACGATGACGCCCGCGTCCTCGGGGACGATCTTCTTGAGGATCGTCTTCAGCCGCGCCCGCTCGGTGTCGGGCAGCTTGCGGCTGATGCCGGTCATGGAGCCCTCGGGCACGTACACGAGGTAGCGCCCGGGGAGGGAGACCTGGCTGGTCAGGCGGGCACCCTTGTGCCCGATGGGGTCCTTCGTCACCTGGACGAGCACGGACTGCCCGGACTTCAGGGCGGACTCGATGCGCCGCGGCCCGTTGGCCATGCCGAGCGCCTCGAAGTTGACCTCACCGGCGTACAGCACCGCGTTGCGGCCCTTGCCGATGTCGATGAAGGCGGCCTCCATCGACGGCAGCACGTTCTGCACCTTGCCGAGGTAGACGTTGCCGACGTACGAGACCGCCTGTTCCTTGTTGACGTAGTGCTCGACGAGCACGCCGTCCTCCAGGACGCCGATCTGCGTACGGTCGCCGTGCTGGCGGACGACCATCACGCGCTCGACGGCCTCGCGCCGGGCCAGGAACTCGGCCTCGGTGATGATCGGGACGCGCCGGCGGCCCTGCTCGCGGCCCTCCCGGCGGCGCTGCTTCTTGGCCTCCAGACGGGTCGAGCCCTTGATGGACTGCACCTCGTCGGACGGCTCGGCCTTGGGGCGGGGCTCGCGGACCTTGACGACCGTGCGCTCCGGGTCGTCCTCGGACGGCTCGGCCTCGGGCGCGCTGTCACCGGCACGGCGACGGCGGCGCCGGCGACGGCGGCTGCTGCTGGAGCCCCCGCCGGACGACTCGTCGCGGTCGGCACCCTCGTCGGACTCGTCCTGGTCCTCCTCGGTCTGCTCCGCGGTGTCCTCGGCGTCCTGCGCGGCCTGTGCGGCGGCGACCTGCTCGGGCTCGGCGTCCGTGCCCTCGCCGGCCTCGGCGTCGGTCTCGGCCGACTCACCACGCCGACGGCGGCGGCCGCCCCGGCGGCGGCGACGGCGCGAGCCGCCGCCCTCGGAGTCGTCCTGATCGTCACCCTCGGCGGACTCCTCGGGCTCCTCCGCCTCGTCGACGCCGCTCTCGACGGCGGCGCTCTCGGCGGGAGCCTCGGCGGCCTGGGCCTCGGGCTCGTCCGCGGCACCCCGGCGACGACGGCGGCGGCGCGACCCGCTGGCCTGCTCCTCCCGCACCTCCGCCGGCGCGGACTCCTCCGCCTCCTCGGGCTCCTCGGCACCGGCCGCTTCGGCTGCGGCCGCGGCGGCGGCCCGCTCCGGCGTCTGGAACTGGGGCTCGGTGAACACGGGCGCCTGGAACAGGGCGACGGCGGGCCGCGCGGGCCGCGCCGACGTCTCGTCCTCACCGGAGGCCTCGGCACCGGCGGCGCCCCGCGGGGACTTCGAGCCCCGGGAGGACTGCGCGGGCTCGGCGAAACCACTGGCGGCCCGGCGGACGACCCGGCGACGGCGCCGCGGAGTGGCGTCCTCGGCGGGCTCGGACGCCTGGGCGGCTTCGGCGGGGGCCTCGGCGGCAGCGGCCTCGTCGGTTCCGTCGGACTCGGCGGCAGGGGATTCGGTCACGGGTGCCTTCGCCTCCTCGGCGGGCGTGCCGGCGGGGGCCTCGGCGGGCCCACCGGACACGGCAGCGGCGGCCTCGGCGGGCGCGTCGGTCGTGGTGACGGAGCCGGACCGGCCCGCGTCGGCGGTTCCTTCCGCCGCCTGTGCGGCGGCGGGTGCTGCGGTGGGCGCCGTCACCCGGCGCGTGGCACGCCGGCGACTCCTGCGCGGCGCAGCCTCCTCGGCGGCCTCGGCGCCACCGGCGGCCTCAGGGGCGCTCGGCTCTGCCTGTGCGGCGGCGGCAGCGGGCGCCACCGTCTCCACCGGCTCCGCCGGAGCCGCGGCGGGCGAGGTCACCGTGCGCGTCGCACGACGCCGGGTGCGCCGGGGAGCGGCATCGGACACCTCTGCGGGCGCGGCCACCTCGGCGGGCGCGGCGGTCTCGGGCTGCTCCGGCGCCTCGGAGGCGGCGGGAGCACCGGCGGTCACCGGCACCACGGTCTCGGCGGCCTCAGCGCCCGCCGGAGCCCCTGCGGGCGCGGCGGCACGGCGAACCGCGCGGCGCCTCTTCGGAGCGGCGGGCGCGGCCTCCTCGGCGCTCTCGGCAGCCTGGGGAGTCTCCTGCGCCGCCGCGGCGGTCTCCTCGGCGGCGGTCTCCTCGACCTCGCCGGCCTCTACGGCGTCGGCCGCGAGGTCGTCGGGCTCCGCGGCCGGTATGGCCGGCGTGACGGTCTCCACGGGAGCGTCGGAGGAGGCGCCGACGGGCGGACCCGCCGGCCGGGAGGCGGCACGGCGCCGCCGCCGGGGCGGCAGGGTGTCGCTGGGGGTGTTCTGTTCGGAGTCCGTGGCGGACTCTGTGGGTTCGGTCGGTCCGAGCATGCGGGCTTTTCTCCCGTCAGGCTCCCGGGCGCCGCACCTGGTCCGGCTGTGCCGGTGACGTCCGCGGCTCGCGCTGTGCGCGTCGCCGCCGTCCGGGGCGCGGGCGCCGCACGGGAGCTCTCTGTGTCCTGTCTCGCCGGTTCCGTACGCCGAATGCGTACGGCCTGGCGAAAGTCTTCTGGTCGGTGCGCTGCCCGACCCAGGTGGCTCCCGAGTCCGAGGGCGGCGCTACGACGTCCGTCCCTTCGCGGAACCTACGCCGGCGCCGTCGCGGCGGCAGGCGGTTCGGCCTTTGAGCGGGCCTCCGCTGCCTCGCGGTCGGGCGCGAGCGGGTCGGTCACCGTGCCGGTCTCTTCATCGAACAGCCCCTGCGCCAGCCTGGTCACCGCTGCGGGGACCGGCGGCGCCAGGTCGGCCACGGCGCGGAGACCGGACAGGACGTCGTCGGGTCGTACGGCAGGCGTCACGTGCCGAACAACCAGCCGCAGTATCGCACAGGGCTGGTCGGTCGGCCTATCAGCCTGGGAACTCTGTGTTTCCGTGAGGCCGGGGATCTCCAGGCTCACGACGGCGGAGCGGGCGTCGAAGGTGCGGACGCCGTTCTTCATGAGGCGCTGGACCTCGACGGTTTCGGCCGCGTTGAAGGCGTCCACCGCCCGGCGGGCTTCCTCCTGGGACACGCCGTCCAGTCGCAGCTCCCACACGGAAGCCGTCAGCCGGTCGGCCAGCCCCGAGGTGTGGGCCTCGACCGCCTCGACGATGTCGAGCCCGGCGGGCATCGACTCGTCGAGAAGGGCCCTGAGCTGCTCCGGGTCGCGGGGCGCGGTGAGCGCGATCTCCAGATACTCCGCCTCACTGCCCGTGCCGGTGGGTGCGGCATTGGCGTACGACACCTTCGGGTGCGGCGTGAAGCCGGCCGAGTACGCCATCGGCACCTCGGCACGGCGCAACGCACGCTCGAAGGCGCGCTGGAAGTCACGGTGGCTGGTGAACCGGAGGCGGCCGCGCTTGGTGTAGCGCAGTCGGATGCGCTGCACCGCGGGTGCGGGCGGCGGGCCTTCGGGCTGTCGCTTGCCCAGTGTCGTTCAGTCCTTCGTGAGAGCGGTCGTACTGCTACCAAGAGTACGTGCCTCGCGGCCCGAAGGTTCCCCGAGGTCGACCGGCTGCGGCTGCCCGGGCTCACCGAAGAGCATCCGCCGGAAGTCGGCGCGCGCCTGACGTACGGATTCCCGGGCGGAGGCCAGCGCCTGCCGCGTGGCCCGTCCCACACTGCGGGCGGCCTCGGCGGCGGGCCGCAGGACGGCGTCCCGCACGACGTGCCCGACGGGCGTCAGCACGCTCCGGTACACCCACCGCACCGGCTCGACGAAGATCCACCTCAGGAGTGTCGCGAGGAACCGCCCGACGGCGAGCGAGATGTGCCCGGCGATGCGCCAGGCATGCCCGAGGGCGTCCCACACCTCGCGTCCGATGACGGCGAGGACGCGTCCGACCGGGGCGAGGACCCAGCGCCAGAGGGCGAGCACGGGCAGGACGAACAGAACCCGGGCGATCCAATAGAGGGCCGTTCCGATGCCGGTGACGACCCTGCCCACCAGCCACACCAGCCCCTTGGCGCACCAGGCGATCGCCCGCCCGACGGGCGCGAGCACCCACGTGTACAGCCACACGGCGGGTACGACGACGAGATACCGGGCGAGCCACGCCACGACCGCGAACACGCCGGCCCCGACCGCGGCGAGCACGGCGCCGAGCCCCTTCAGCACCCACATCACGGCACGCCCGACCGGCGTGAGCAGATACGAGTACACCCAGCCGAGCGCGGCGCCGACGCCCCGGGCGACCCAAGTGGCGACCCATTCGATCGCGTGGCCCACCGGCGTCAGCACCTGCCGGTAGAACCACACCAGCGGCACGACGAGCACCACGTTCCCGAGCCACCCGAGCGCCTTGGCCACAGGCACGACGACATACCGCCACAGCCCCACGAACGGCCAGACGAACACCGCCCGCCCGAGCCACAGCAGCGCCCGGCCCAGCGGCCGCAGCAGCACGTCGTTCAGGAACCGCCCGGCCACGACGAGCGCGTCCCACACCATCCGCACGGGCACGACCAGCACGAGCACGACGATCCGCACGGGAATCCGGATCGCGACGGCGAGACACCCCTCGGGCGCCGCCTCACGCACCGGCGGCGCGGACGGTTCGGGTACCCGTTTCCGCAGATCGACTCGCGTCCCGGAGCCCTCGCGGGCCGGTTTCTCCAGATCCATACCGTCGTAGACGCCTCAGCGGCCCGTCCGGATCCAGCACCGCACAGCCCCGCCCCGTTCTTCCGCAGATCCTCCACCTGGCGTGATGATCATACGGCTCACGCGCCCGCGACCGGCGCGTGCAGCAGCCGGGGCGACTCCTCAAAGCCGCACCGGGCGTACGCGGGGATCGCCCGCGGGGTCGAGTGCACGGTCACCCGCTCCAGCCCGAGCTCCCGGGCCCCGTCCAGAACCGCCCGGATGAGCGCACCGCCCACCCCGCCGTCGCGCGCCTCGGGTACGACGTACACGCACTGGAGATCGCCGGAGGCCCGCCGGGGCGCCCGCGGCGTGGGCACGCGCTGCACCACCGCCAGCCAGGCCATACCGATGACGACGTCGTCGTCGCGCACGACCACCATGCACCGGTGCGACCCGGCGTTGTCCCGGGCCCATTCGACGAAGTGCCGTACGAATTCCTCGCGTTCGCCGAGGGCCTCGCCACCGTTCTCGACGAGCCACTCCCAGCGAAGTGCCGCCACGGCCGCCAGTTCGCCGGACTGAGCCGGCCGGATGCTGATGTTCTCCATCAGTGCATTGTCCGGTCGGCGGCTCCGTCCGCCTCCCACCGCAGCAGATCCCCCGGCTGACATTCGAGGACCTCGCAGAGGGCGGCGAGGGTGGAAGCGGACCGCCTTGGCGCGACCGTTCTTGAGGACCGCGAGGTTGGCGGGGGTGATGCCGACGCGTTCCGCGAGTTCGCCCACGGACATCTTCCGCCTGGCCAGCATCACGTCGATGTCGACGGCGATCGGCATCAGATGACCTCTTCCAGCTCGGCCTGCATCCGGGCCGCTTCGATGTCCCGTGCGACGGCCTGGGCGAGCAGCATCCGCAGGACGAGCACGACCAGCGCGACACCCGGCACGGCCACGACGACCCCGCACAGCAGCAGCACCACCCCGGGAGCGACGGCCTCGCCCGGGGCGAGGACGACCGCGAGCGCGAAGACCAGCAGGGCGGCCGACGTACGCGGCGGAAGCGAAAGAGCCCCCTCCGAGTCGGAGGGGGCTCCCCGTGCGGCGAGACGGATGCGGTGCCGCCGCCGGACGACCGTCAGTGCGCGTGCCCGCTCGGCGCCGGGGCCGCGTTCTTGACCGTCAGGGGCAGGAGCTTCTTGCCCGTCGGGCCGATCTGGATCTGGGTGTCCATCTGCGGGCAGACACCGCAGTCGAAGCACGGCGTCCAACGACAGTCCTCGACCTCCGTCTCGTCGAGGGCGTCCTGCCAGTCCTCCCAGAGCCAGTCCTTGTCGAGGCCGGAGTCCAGGTGGTCCCAGGGCAGGACCTCCTCGTACGTGCGCTCGCGCGTCGTGTACCAGTCGACGTCGACGCCGAAGGGGGCCAGGGCCTTCTCCGCGCACCGCATCCAGCGGTCGTACGAGAAGTGCTCGCGCCAGCCGTCGAAGCGGCCGCCGTCGTCGTAGACCGCGCGGATGACGGCGCCGATCCGGCGGTCGCCGCGGGACAGCAGGCCCTCGACGATGCCGGGCTTGCCGTCGTGGTAGCGGAAGCCGATAGAGCGGCCGTACTTCTTGTCGCCACGGATCTTGTTGCGCAGCTTCTCCAGGCGGGCGTCCGTCTCCTCCGCCGACAGCTGCGGCGCCCACTGGAAGGGGGTGTGGGGCTTGGGGACGAAGCCGCCGATCGAGACCGTGCAGCGGATGTCGTTGGAGTTCGAGACCTCGCGGCCCTTGGCGATGACCTTCGTCGCCATGTCGGCGATCTGGAGGACGTCGTCGTCGGTCTCCGTCGGCAGGCCGCACATGAAGTACAGCTTCACCTGGCGCCAGCCGTTGCCGTAGGCGGTGGCGACCGTGCGGATCAGGTCCTCTTCCGAGACCATCTTGTTGATGACCTTGCGGATACGCTCCGAGCCGCCCTCGGGGGCGAAAGTGAGGCCGGAGCGGCGGCCGTTGCGCGTGAGTTCGTTCGCCAGGTCGATGTTGAAGGCGTCCACGCGGGTGGACGGGAGGGAGAGGCCGACCTTGTCGTCCTCGTAGCGGTCCGCGAGGCCCTTGGCGATGTCGCCGATCTCCGAGTGGTCCGCCGAGGAGAGGGACAGCAGGCCTACCTCCTCGAAGCCCGTCGCCTTCAGGCCCTGCTCGACCATGTCGCCGATGCCCGTGATGGAGCGTTCACGGACCGGGCGGGTGATCATGCCGGCCTGGCAGAACCGGCAGCCGCGGGTGCAGCCGCGGAAGATCTCCACCGACATGCGCTCGTGGACCGTCTCGGCCAGCGGGACCAGGGGCTGCTTGGGGTACGGCCACTCGTCGAGGTCCATCACCGTGTGCTTGGAGACCCGCCACGGGACACCGCTGCGCTTCGGTACGACGCGGGCGATACGGCCGTCCGGCAGGTACTCGACGTCGTAGAAGCCGGGTACATACACCCCGCCCGTCTTCGCCAGGCGGAAGAGGAGCTCCTCGCGGCCGCCGGGGCGGCCCTCCGCCTTCCAGGCGCGGATGATCGCGGTGACCTCCAGGACGGCCTGCTCGCCGTCACCGATCACCGCGCAGTCGATGAAGTCCGCGATCGGCTCGGGGTTGAACGCGGCGTGGCCGCCGGCCATGACGATCGGGTCGTCCAGGCCGCGGTCCTTGGACTCCAGGGGGATCCCGGAGAGGTCCAGGGCCACCAGCATGTTGGTGTAGCCCAGCTCCGTGGAGAAGGACAGGCCCAGCACGTCGAAGGCCTTCACGGGCCGGTGGCTGTCCACCGTGAACTGCGGGACACCGTGCTCCCGCATCAGCTCCTCGAGGTCCGGCCACACGCTGTACGTGCGCTCGGCGAGGACGCCCTGCTGCTCGTTGAGCACCTCGTAGAGGATCTGGACGCCCTGGTTGGGCAGGCCGACCTCGTAGGCGTCCGGGTACATGAGCGCCCAGCGGACGTCACAGGAGTCCCAGTCCTTGACCGTGGAGTTGAGTTCTCCGCCGACGTACTGGATCGGCTTCTGCACGTGCGGGAGCAGAGCTTCGAGCTGCGGGAACACCGACGCAGCGACTTCGGCAGGCATGTCGCGCACCTTCGTGAGCTGGACTGAACGGACAGGGTGACCATCCAGACTAACGCGACCCGGACGCACCTTCGTACGCGCGGAAGATCAGCGAAAGATCAGCGGAGGATCAGAGGAGGGTCAGAGGCCCGCCGCCCCGTCCTTGATCCCGGCCCAGAATCCGGGCAGCTCGGTCTCCACGCGCACCGCCCGTTGCTCCTCGCGCTCATGGAGCAGGCCGTAGGTGAAGGCGCTCTCCCCGGCCGCGTGGGCGACCGCCGACAGCTCGCGCAGGGCCTGCCTGGCCATCACGCTGTCCTGGTGCTCGCCGAGCAGGGTCTGGAGCGCCTTCATGGACTTGACCAGGTCCTTGGCCGGCTTGCCGAGGGCAGGCCGGGCCGCCTCCGCGGCGTAGCGGGCGCGCTTGGCCTTCTTGCGGGCCTCGTGGATCGCGACGTCACGGTCGGTGCCGGGCTCCAGTTCCACGGCCCGCTCGACCAGCCCGGCGACCTTGCGGAAGTCCTTCTTCACGGCCCTGGCGATCGGCTTGCGGGGCTTCTTGCCGGCCGCCTTCCGCAGGGGCGGGTCGGCGATCAGCGCGTCCAGGGTGTCGAGCAGGGCGAGGTAGCGGCGGGAGTCCAGGACGCCGATGAGCCGGCCACGGTTCCCGCCGTGCTCGGTTCTCGCCCAGGTGTGCAGCCGCTCGCCGACCGGTCCGCGCACCAGGGTGGCCGGCACCTCGTCGAGGGCCGCCGTCAGCCGTTCGGTCAGCACCTCGCGGTCCCGGTCCAGGCCCAGCTCACCGGCCAGCCACTTCAGCCCGTCACCGACCGGGTCGGTGACGGTCCGGTCGAGGATCTCGCCGTAGGACTTGAAGACGCTGCGCAGCCGGCGGGTGGCCACGCGCAGGCTGTGCACCGAGTCCTCGATGTCCCGCCGCACGGCCGGGTCGAGCTCGACGAGGGCGTCCCGCTGGGCCCGCACGTACGCCAGGACGTGGTCCGAGGCCGTCACCGGTTCCGCGGCCGGGGCGCGCGCTGCTCGTGCGGCGCCGTCTCCGCCAGGGCCCGCGCCAGCTTCGATGCCGAGGCCGACGGCCGTACGCCCGCCTTGCGCAACCGCTTCTCGACCTTGTCGAGGAAGGCCGGGTCTCCCCCGTCGGCGAGCTCCACCTCGATCTCCGTCCACTGCGCCGCACCGCCGCCGGCCGTGAGCCGGTCGGCCTGGACGGCGTCGACGCTGACCTCGGCGAGCAGCCGGCCGTCGGCGTCGACGAGGTGACGCACGTCACGGTCGGAGCGCAGCCGGACGACGGGCAGCAGTGCGCCGCCGCGGACGCGGGAGCGGACGAGCCCGGCGAGGTCGTCGGGGAGGGTGTCGGAGAGCGGGGCCTGGATCTCGTCGCGGACGCCGGGGGCGACGGGGAACTTCAGATGCCAGCCCGCGTCCGAGCCGCCGGTGCGGCGGCGCAGGGTGACGGACGACGCGGCGAGGCGTTCGTCGGCGGTGTCGTAGTAGGTGGCGTCGAGGTGGGCGACGCCCTTGTCGAGCACGGCCGCGACACCGGCGACACCGGTCAGGTCGGGAAGCCCGCCGTCCTCGGACTCGTACTTCCGTTCGACCTCGCGCTTCGTCTCCGCCATGACATGAATCTAGTGGCAGACCAGCCGGGACGGCAGTGGCCGGCGCCTCACAAGGGGCGTCGCGCTCAGGTCGTCAGCAGGGCCCGCATCTCCTCGCCGTCCGGGAACGGCGCGTCCTCCACCGTCCGGGAGACGAGGTACACGTGGGCGTCCTCGAACTGGTGGTACGACAGCGGCTCCGGGCCCTGTCCGACGATCAGCACGTTGTGCTCCAGGCGCCAGCTGACGTACCGGGTCGTGAATTTGGGCTGCCGGATGTCGTGGTCCGGCAGGCCCAGCCGGTCGGTGAAGCGCCGCACCACGGTGCCGAAGTGCGCGTCGAACTCCGGCCGCCAGGCGCCCTCCTCGCTGGTCCAGCCGGGCAGGGTGCCCCAGCAGTCCTCGTCGAGCAGGCCGCCGTCGACCGAGTAGAGGTAGGCGAACGGCAGGTAGAGCGAGCCGTCGCCGTCGCAGGTGACGAAGTGGCCCTGCGGGGTGACGTCGGTGGCTTCGGGGACATCGGGTGTGTCCTCGTACGCCGGTCCCCGCACCGCCTGCGACCAGTCGCGCCAGCCGCCCTCGCGCATCCGCGCCTCTATGGCGTCGCCGTCGGTCAGGTCCAGCTCCGCCAGCGCGAGGAGCTGACTCACCAGGTCCTCGGTCACCGGGCACAGGGCCACGTACTCCCCGGACATTCCACTCCCCCGTTACTGCCCGCTAGGCCGACATCGGGCGCTGGAGCCGGATCGACTGCAGCAGACCGACCGCTATCCACACGGCGAACATCGACGAGCCGCCGTACGACACGAACGGCAACGGCAGGCCGGTGACCGGCATGATGCCGAGCGTCATGCCGATGTTCTCGAACGTCTGGAAGGCGAACCAGGCGACGATGCCGGCGGCGACGATCGTGCCGTACAGGTCGCTGGTCTCCCTGGCGATACGGCAGGCCCGCCACAGGATGATGCCCAGCAGCAGGATGATCAGGCCGCCGCCGAGGAAGCCCAGTTCCTCCCCGGCCACGGTGAAGACGAAGTCCGTCTGCTGCTCGGGCACGAACTGGCCGGTGGTCTGCGAGCCGTGGAAGAGGCCGGAGCCGGTCAGTCCGCCGGAGCCGATGGCGATGCGGGCCTGGTTGGTGTTGTAGCCGACACCGGCCGGGTCGAGCTCGGGGTTGGCGAAGGCGGCGAAGCGGGCGATCTGGTAGTCGTCGAGCACCCCGATCTGCCAGACGGTGACCGCGCCGATGGCGCCCGCGCCGAGCAGCCCGAACACCCACCGGTTGGTGGCACCGGAGGCGAGCAGCACGCCGAGCACGATGATGACCATCACCATGACCGACCCGAGGTCCGGCATGAGCATCACGATCACCATGGGCACGGCGGCCAGGCCCAGCGCCTGCATGACCGTGCGGTGGTCGGGGTACTGCCGGTCGCCGGCGTCGACTCTGGCCGCCAGCAGCATCGCCATGCCCAGGATGATCGTGACCTTCACGAACTCCGAGGGCTGGAGGGAGAAGCCGCCGGGGAGCTTGATCCACGAATGGGCGCCGTTGATCGTGGAGCCGAGCGGCGTGAGCACCAGCAGGATCAGCAGGACCGAGAAGCCGTACAGGACCGGCACGGCCGTGCGCAGGCCTCGGTGGCCGAGCCAGATCGTGCCGGCCATCAGGGCGAGGCCGATGCCGGTGTTGAGCAGGTGCCGGATGAGGAAGAAGTACTGGTCGCCCTGGTTGAGCTCTGTGCGATTGCGGGTCGCCGAGTAGACGAGGAGCGTGCCGAGCAGGGACAGGGCCATGGCCGACATCAGGATCGGCCAGTCCAGCCGACGCGCCACCGAGTCGCGGGCGAGGAGTCTGGTCCAGCCCGAGCGCTCGGGGCCGTAGCCGGAGACCTGGAAGCTGTTCACACCGCCGGTCATGTCGGCAACCTCCGGCTTCCCCGCCGGCGCCGGCGCCTTCGGGTGTCACGGTTCTCCGGCGACGGCGGGGCCGACGTGGCCGGCTGGAGCGGGTCGGCCGGGGCGTTCGGGTCCTTCTTGTCCGCCTGCTGGTCCTTGGCCGGGTCCTTGGGGACCTTCGGGGAGGCGATCGTGCCGTCCGTCTTGACCTTCGGCAGGGCTTTCTCCGGGCTGGGCAGCAGGGCCTTCTTCCGGTCGATGTCGCCGTCCGGGGAGACGCCGTACAGCGCGTTGTAGATGTTGCGGACGGCGGGGCCCGAGGCACCGGAGCCCGTACCACCCTGGGAGATCGTCATGACGACCGAGTAGTCCTTGGTGTACGTGGCGAACCAGGAGGTGGTCTGCTTGCCGTAGACCTCCGCCGTACCCGTCTTGGCGTGCATCGGGATCTTGTCCTGCGGCCAGCCGCCGAACCGCCAGGCGGCCGTACCGCGGGTGGCGACTCCCGCGAGGGCTTCGTCTATGCGGTCGCGCGTCTGCTGCGTCATCGGCAGCTTGCCGTGCGGCTTGGGCTGGATCGGCGTGACGGTCTTGCCGTCGGCGCTGATGACGGCCTTGCCGACGGAGGGGTTGTAGAGGGTGCCGCCGTTGGAGATGGCCGAGTAGATGGTGGCCATCTGGATGGGCGTGACGAGCGTATCGCCCTGGCCGATGGAGTAGTTGACGGAGTCACCGGCGCGCATGCGGTTGCCTTCGAGGCAGTTCTCGTAGGCGATCTTCTCGGCGTAGCTGCCGTTGCGCTTGCCGGTGCGGCACCAGGCGTCCTTGTTGGCCTTCCAGTAGTCCAGCTTCCACTTGCGGTCGGGGACGCGGCCGGTGACCTCGTTGGGCAGGTCGATGCCGGTCTCCTTGCCGAGGCCGAACTGGTGGGCGGTCTTGTAGAACCAGTCGTTGGCGTTCTTCTTCGGCTTGGTGCCGCCGTCCCTCTTCCACTCCTCGTGGGAGAGCCGGTAGAAGACCGTGTCGCAGGAGACCTCCAGGGCGCGGCCGAGGCTGATCGGGCCGTATCCCTTGGACTCGAAGTTCTTGAAGACCTGGCCGCCGATCGAGTACGAGCTGGAGCACTGATAGGGGCCGTCGAAGGAGTACCCCGCGTTGACCGCGGCGGCCGTCGGGATCACCTTGAAGATGGAGCCGGGCGCCGACTGGCCCTGGATCGCGCGGTTGAGCAGCGGGTAGTTGGAGCTCTTGCCGGTGAGCCGCGCGTAGTCCTTGGCGGAGATGCCGCCCACCCAGGCGTTCGGGTCGTACGTCGGGTTGGAGGCCATGGCGACGACGCGGCCGGTCTTGGCCTCCATGACGACGACGGCGCCGGAGTCAGCCTTGTAGTTGGTGCCCGTGTTGCGGTCGTGCTCCTTGCGGGCCTGCTTCATGGCCTCGTTCAGCTGGTACTCGGCGATCCGCTGGACGCGGGCGTCGATGCTGGTGACGAGGTTGTCACCGGGGTGGGCCGGGTCGGCCTCGGCCTGGCCGATGACGCGGCCGAGGTTGTCGACCTCGTAGCGCGTGACGCCGGCCTTGCCGCGCAGCTGCTTGTCGTACTGGCGCTCCAGGCCGGAGCGGCCGACCTGGTCGGAGCGCAGATACGGCGAGTTGGTGTTCTGGGCCTTCTTGATCTCCTCGTCGGTGACCGGCGAGAGGTAGCCGAGGACCTGGGCGGTGTTGGCCTTGCCCGGGCTCGGGTAGCGGCGCACGGCCTCGGGCTCGGCGGTGATGCCGGGGAAGTCCTCGGCGCGCTCGCGGATCTGGAGGGCCTGCTTGGGGGTGGCCTCGTCGGTGATGGGGATGGGCTGGTACGGCGAGCCGTTCCAGCAGGGCTGGGGCGTCTTGGCGTCGCAGAGCCGGACCTTCTCCTGGACCTCCTTGGGCGTCATGCCCAGGACTCCGGCGAGCTTGGTGAGGACGTCCTTGCCGTCGTCCGGCATCTTCAGCAGCTCGGTGCGGGAGGCGGAGACGACCAGTCGTGTCTCGTTGTCGGCGAGGGCCACGCCGCGCGCGTCCAGGATGGAGCCGCGGACGGCGGGCTGGACGACCTGCTGGACGTGGTTGCCCGACGCCTCCTTGGCGTACGCCGCGCCCTCACGGATCTGGAGGTACCACAGGCGTCCGCCGAGGGTGAGCAGGAGGGACAGGACGAGGACCTGGATGACGACGAGCCGGATCTGGACCCGTGGGTTCCGCCCGGTCTCGGGGATGTTGGTCACTGCGGCTGCCTCCCCCTCTCGGTGCGCGTACGGATGTACGGGTACGAAGGTGTCTCCGGGCACGCGTGTGCGGATACGAATGAGGAACGACGGGCCCAGGAGCCGGCGTTCCTACCGGAGGGGTCCGTTCGGGTGAACTTCCCTGCGTTCACAGCCGCTTGACCCCCTTGATGCGCCCGGCCCGCGCCATCCGCGCCCGGGCCGCCTTCATGCGCAGCCCGTTCCGCTGGCTGCCGATCTTCAGACCGGTGCCGCCGGAGAGCCAGCCGGAGGAGATGTCCGTGGCCTTGGCCCCGGAGCCGGTCTCGGCGAGCGGATCGTTCTCGGCGCGTCTGGCCAGCGCCATCACCCCCGGCACCACGAACGGGGCGAGCAGCAGGTCGTACAGGGCGGCCGTGAACAGCAGGCTGCCCAGACCCACATGGCGCGCGGCGGTGTCCCCGACGAGAGCACCGACCCCGGCGTACAGCAGGGTGGAGCCGAGGGCGGCGGCGACCACCACGACCATGGGGCCGGTCGCGGACTTCAGCTGGCCCGTCTCCGGCTTCACCAGGCCCGCGAGGTAGCCGATGACGCACAGCACGAGCGCGTAGCGCCCGGCAGCGTGGTCGGCGGGCGGGGCCAGATCGGCGAGCAGGCCCGCGCCGAACCCGACGAGGGCGCCGCCCACATGGCCGTACACCAGGGCGAGGCCGAGGACGGTGAGGAGCATCAGGTCGGGCACGGCGCCCGGCAGGTGCAGGCGGGCGAGGACGCTCACCTGGATCACCAGGGCGACGACGACCAGGGCGGAGGAGAGCAGGATCCGGTTGACGCGCATGAGGTGACAGCTCCTACTGCTCTTGCTGGTTCTGGCCGTCTGCGGGGGCCTCGGCGGACGGCGTCACGGTCACCGTCACCGTCGGCCTCGGAGTCGGCTTCGGCTTGGGCGGGAGCACCGTGTCGCGCGGGTTCTTCTTGGGGGCCTCGACGACGACGCCGACGATGTCGAGCTTGCTGAAGGCCGCGTACGGCGTGACGTAGAGCGTGCGGGTCAGACCGCCGCCGGACGGGTCGACGCGGGAGACCACGCCGACGGGCACGCCGGGCACGAACGGCCGGTCGGCCTGCGAGCCGAAGGTGACCAGGCGGTCGCCCTTCTTCACCTCCGCCTTGCCGTTGAGGAGTTCCACGCGCAGCGGGCGGTCGCCCTGCCCGGAGGCGAAGCCCAGCTCGTCACTGGCCTCCATCCGGGTGCCGACCGTGAAGTCGGGGTCGCTGGCGAGCAGGACCGTGGCGGTGTTGGGTCCGACGGTGGTGACCCGGCCGACGAGCCCGTCCCCGTTCAGGACGGTCATGTCGCGTTTGATGCCGTCGTTGGCGCCGACGTCGATGGTGATGGTCCAGGAGAAACCCTGCGCGGCCCCGATGGCGATGACCTCGGCTCCCTTGATGCCGTACTGCCCCTGGCCGGCGATCTTCAGCATCTTGTCGAGCTGCTTGAGGCGGCTGCGGCTGCGGTCGTCGCTGCCGAGCCGCGCCTTCAGGGCCGCGTTCTCCTCTTCCAGCGCGGCGAGCCGGTCGTGCCGCTCACCGGATTCCCGGATGGCGGAGACCGCGTTGCCGACCGGGTCGACCGCAGCCGACACACCGCTCTCGATCGGGCCGAAGACCGTCGCCGCGCCCTGCCGGGCACCGTCGACCGGGGAATCCTCCCCACCGCGAATGTCCACCGTGATCAACGCGAACGCGATGGCGATCAGCAGCACCAGGAGCAGCCGGCTCTCTCGTGTGTCCCTCACGTGCGGCGGCCGTGCCCTTCCTCATAGGAATTCGGGAAGCCCCAGGGAAACCCGAGGGGCTGCATTGTGGGAGCTTATGCATCTATATCAACGATCCGCCGTACGAGAGGAGATCATCCCGTACGGCGGAATCGAAGAGTTACGTCATCTGCGCGGCTGGGCGTCCAGCACCTGCTGGAGCGCCTCGAACTCCTCGACGCACTTTCCGGAACCGAGCGCCACGCTGTCCAGAGGATCCTCGGCGATATGGATCGGCATGCCGGTCTCCCGGCGCAGCCGCTCGTCCAGGCCCCTCAGCAGCGCTCCGCCGCCGGTCAGAACGATTCCTCGGTCCATGATGTCGCCGGACAGCTCCGGCGGGCACTTGTCGAGGGTCGTCTTGACGGCGTCGACGATCGCGTTGACCGGCTCCTCGATCGCCTTGCGGACCTCCGCGGCGGAGACCACGACGGTCTTCGGCAGCCCGGACACAAGGTCCCGGCCTCGGATTTCGGTGTGCTCGTCGGTGTCCAGGTCGTACGCAGAACCGATCGTGATCTTGATCTGCTCGGCCGTGCGCTCACCCAGCAGGAGGGAGTACTCCTTCTTGATGTGCTGGATGATCGCGTTGTCCAGCTCGTCGCCCGCGACACGGATGGACTGGGCGGTGACGATGCCGCCGAGAGAGATGACCGCGACCTCCGTGGTGCCGCCGCCGATGTCGACCACCATGTTGCCCGTGGCCTCGTGGACCGGCAGGCCGGAGCCGATGGCAGCGGCCATGGGCTCCTCGATGATGTGCACCTGGCGGGCGCCGGCCTGGGACGACGCCTCGATGACGGCACGGCGCTCGACGCCCGTGATGCCCGAGGGCACACAGACGACGACCCGCGGACGAGCCAGATACCGCCGCTTGTGGATCTTCAGAATGAAGTAGCGGAGCATCCGCTCGGTGATCTCGAAGTCGGCGATCACACCGTCCTTCAGCGGACGAACGGCAACGATGTTGCCGGGCGTTCGCCCGATCATCTTCTTCGCTTCGGCACCGACCGCGAGGATGCCACCGGTGTTGGTGTTGATCGCGACGACGGACGGCTCGTTGAGTACGATCCCGCGACCCCTGACGTACACCAGCGTGTTGGCGGTCCCGAGGTCGACAGCCATGTCACGGCCGATGAACGACATTGAGTTCCCCATCAGGATTCGTCTGGCCTTCCCACTAGCTTTTGAGGGCTTTTCAGGTAGGCAAAGGTGGGTGCTGTGACGTGAAGGCTTCCATCGTAGACGCGCCTTCGCGAACACTGCGGGAGGGTCTCCGCCATTGTCAGCAGACGCCGCAGGGGTTCGCTTGTGGAGACGGGCGTTCGGGGACCATCGTTCCCTCGATCGCCACGCATATGCCAGAAAAGTCCGGGAGCCGTGGCTCCCAGACTTCCCTCGCCGTTTCACTTCAGGCGCGACCCGGGAAGAAGATCTTCACCTCGCGCTCGGCGGACTCCTCCGAGTCGGAGGCGTGGATCAGGTTCTCCCGGACGATGACGCCGTAGTCGCCGCGGATGGAACCCGGGGCCGCGGCGATCGGGTCGGTCGGCCCGGCGAGCGCGCGCAGCCCCTCGATGACCCGCTCACCCTCGACGATCATCGCCACGACCGGGCCGGAGGCCATGAACTCCACCAGCGGCTCGTAGAAGGGCTTGCCCTTGTGCTCGCCGTAGTGCTGCTCCAGCGTGTCCTGGTCCAGCGTGCGCAGCTCCAGCGCGGTGATCGCCCAGCCCGCCTTGCGCTCGATGCGGCTGATGATCTCGCCGGTCAGGCCGCGACGGACGGCGTCGGGCTTGAGGAGGACGAGGGTGCGCTGGCTCACGACGGGCTCCTATGCATCAAGGTTGTGCGGTGGAACGAGATTACCCGGCGTGTCGGGGAGCCTGTTACGCAGCGTCAGGTGTGGAGGAGCCGGACCGGTCCGCGAATCGCGCCTTCGCCTCGTCCACCTTCCGCCCGTAGTGCACCGACGCCCACCACAGGGCCGCGAAGACCACGCCCAGGAAGAACATCATCGGCACGGCGAAGCCCGACGCGATGAGCGCGATCTGCAACGCCCAGCCGAGCGCGACCCCGCCCGGGCGCGTCACCAGACCGCACAGCACCAGGCACAGGAACATCGCGACACCGCTGACCGTCCACACGGTCGCCATGGACAGGTCGGGATCCTTCATGGCGACCAGACCGGCGAAGCCGATGATGAAGAACTCGCCGATCAGGGTCGACGAACAGAGCGTACGCACGGGATCTCAGCCCCTCCCCAGGAGCAGTCGGGCCTCGCCGACGGTGATGACGGAACCGGTGACGAGCACACCGCCGCCCGCGAACTCGCCCTCCTCCTCGGCCAGCGTGATCGCGGCCTCCAGCGCGTCGGGCAGCCGCGGCTCCACCTGGACGCGCTCCTCGCCGAACACCTCGACGGCGATACCGGCCAGCTCGTCGGCGTCCATCGCGCGGTGACTGGAGTTCTGCGTGACCACGATCTCGGCGAACACCGGCTCGAAGGCCTCCAGCAGCCCCCGCACGTTCTTGTCGCCGCTCGCGCCGACGACACCGATGAGCCGGCTGAACTGGAAGGCCTCACCGATCGCCTCGGCCGCCGCCCGGGCGCCCGCCGGATTGTGGGCGGCGTCGAGCACGACCGTCGGGGAACGCCGCACGACCTCCAGCCGGCCCGGCGAGGCGACGGCGGCGAACGCCTTGCGGACCGTGTCGAAGTCGAGCGGCTCGGCCCGCTGCGCGCCGACGCCGAAGAACGCCTCGACGGCGGCGAGCGCGACGGCCGCGTTGTGCGCCTGGTGCGCGCCATGCAGCGGCAGGTACACCTCCGGGTACTCGCCGCCCAGGCCGCGCAGGGTCAGCAGCTGACCGCCGACGGCCACCTGCCGCTCCACGACACCGAACTCCAGGCCCTCCCGGGCCACGGTCGCGTCCACCTCGACGGCCCTCTTCAGCAGCACCTGCGCCGCGTCGACCGGCTGCTGCGCCAGGATGACCGTCGCACCCTGCTTGACGATGCCGGCCTTCTCGGCGGCGATCTCCGCGTGCGTGGTGCCGAGCCGGTCGGTGTGGTCGAGGTCTATGGGCGTGACGACGGCGACGTCGGCGTCGATCACGTTCGTGGCGTCCCAGGAGCCGCCCATGCCGACCTCGACGACGGCGACGTCGGCGGGCGCGTCGGCGAACGCCGCGTACGCCATGCCGGTGAGCACCTCGAAGAAGGACAGCCGGTACTCCTGCGACGCGTCGACCATCTCCACGTACGGCTTGATGTCCTGGTACGTCTCGATGAACCGCTCGGGCGCGATGGGGGCGCCGTCGAGACTGATGCGCTCGGTGATCGACTGCACGTGGGGCGAGGTGTAGCGGCCGGTCCGCAGCTCGAAGGCGCCGAGCAGGGCCTCGATCATGCGGGCCGTGGAGGTCTTGCCGTTCGTCCCCGTGATGTGGATCGACGGGTAAGCCCGCTGCGGCTCCCCCAGCACGTCCATCAGCGCGGCGATCCGGCTGACGGAGGGCTCCAGCTTGGTCTCGCCCCAGCGGGTGGCGAGCTCCGCCTCGACCTCGCGCAGGGCCTTGTCGACCTCGGGGTCGGCGGGCCGGGTCGGGATGTCGGCGTCGGGCGGGCCGCCCTGGGTGCGCAGGGTTCGGCTGCCGGCTTCGATGACCGCGAGGTCGGGGTCGCGGGTGGTCTCCTCCGCGATGATCTCATCGAAGGTGTTGAGGGGGTCGGGCTGGTCGTCGGCGTTGTGGTCTGGGGGGAGCTCGCTCACGGGGCCCAGTCTACGGAGACGGACTGACATTGTTCGCCGTGGGCGGGTGCGGGTCCATGGGGGCTGGTCGCGCCCACGCGGCGCAGCCGCACATCGATACAGCCCCGCGCCCCTGACTACGTCACGGCCCCGGCGCTGACAAGCACCGGGGCCGTGCGACCGTACGAACCTTTACGCCTGCGGCAGCCTCTCCAGCTGTGCCTGGATCCGGGTGATGTCCTCCTCCGCCTTGGCGAGGCGGGTGCGGATCTTGTCCACGACGTGGTCGGGGGCCTTCGCCAGGAACGCCTCGTTGCCGAGCTTGGCGTTCGCCTGCGCCTTCTCCTTCTCCGCCGCCGCGAGGTCCTTCGCGAGGCGCTTGCGCTCCGCCGCCACGTCGATCGTGCCGGAGAGGTCGAGGGCGACCTCCGCGCCCGCGACCGGCAGGGTCGCCGTGGCCGTGAAGGCGTCGCCCTCCGGCTGGAGCCGAAGCAGCTGGCGGATGGCGGCCTCGTGCGTCGCGAACGGCGTGCCGTCCAGGGCGAGCCGGGCCGGGACCCGCTGACCGGGCTGGAGGCCCTGGTCGGCGCGGAAGCGGCGGACCTCGGTGATGACCGACTGCAGGCTCTCGATCTCGCGCTCGGCGTCGGCGTCCCGGAAGCCACTGTCCTTCGGCCAGTCGGCGATGACGACCGACTCGCCGCCGGTGAGGGTGGTCCACAGGGTCTCGGTGACGAAGGGGACCACCGGGTGCAGCAGCTTCAGCGTGACGTCGAGAACCTCACCGAGGACCCGCTTGCTGACCTCGGCCGCCTCGCCGCCCGCCTGGAACGTCGTCTTGGACAGCTCGACGTACCAGTCGAAGACCTCGTCCCACGCGAAGTGGAACAGCGCGTCGGACAGCTTCGCGAACTGGTAGTCGTCGTAGTACGCGTCGACTTCGGCGACGACCGTGTTCAGGCGGGAGAGAATCCAGCGATCCGTCGCGGACATCTTCGACGGGTCCGGCAGCGGGCCGTCCACCGTCGCGCCGTTCATCAGCGCGAAACGCGTCGCGTTCCAGATCTTGTTGGCGAAGTTGCGCGAGCCCTGGACCCAGTCCTCGCCGATCGGGACGTCGACACCGGGGTTGGCGCCGCGCGCGAGGGTGAAGCGCAGGGCGTCGGAGCCGTACTTGTCCATCCAGTCCAGCGGGTTGACCGCGTTGCCGAAGGACTTCGACATCTTCTTGCCGAACTGGTCGCGGACCATGCCGTGCAGGGCGATGGTGTGGAACGGCGGGGTGCCGTCCATCGCGTACAGGCCGAACATCATCATCCGGGCGACCCAGAAGAAGAGGATGTCGTAGCCGGTGACCAGGACCGAGTTCGGGTAGAACTTCGCGAGCGACTCGGTCTGTTCGGGCCAGCCCAGCGTGGAGAACGGCCACAGGCCGGAGGAGAACCAGGTGTCGAGGACGTCGGTGTCCTGACGCCAGCCCTCGCCGCTCGGCGGCTCCTCGTCGGGGCCGGCGCAGACGACCTCGCCGTTCGGGCCGTACCAGACCGGGATGCGGTGACCCCACCACAACTGCCGCGAGATGCACCAGTCGTGGAGGTTGTCGACCCAGTCGAAGTAGCGCTTCTCCATCTCCTGCGGATGGATCTTGACCCGGCCGTCGCGGACCGCGTCACCGGCGGCCTTCGCGAGCGGGCCGACCTTGACCCACCACTGCATGGACAGGCGCGGCTCGATCGTCGTCTTGCAGCGCGAGCAGTGGCCGACCGAGTGGACGTAGGGCCGCTTCTCGGCGACGATCCGGCCCTCGGCGCGCAGCGCGGCGACGATGGCGGAGCGGGCCTCCAGGCGGTCCTGGCCCTGGAAGGGGCCGTGGGCGGTGATGACCGCGTGCTCGTCCATGATCGTCAGGGCCGGGAGGTCGTGGCGCTGGCCGATCTCGAAGTCGTTCGGGTCGTGGGCCGGGGTGACCTTGACGGCACCCGTGCCGAACTCGGGGTCGACGTGCTCGTCGGCGACGACCGGGATGGAGCGGTCGGTCAGCGGCAGCTTCACCAGCTTGCCGATCAGGTGCTTGTACCGCTCGTCCTCGGGGTGAACGGCGACGGCCGTGTCACCGAGCATGGTCTCGGCGCGGGTGGTGGCGACGACGATGGTGTCGTCCCCGTCGCCGTACTTCATGGAGACGAGCTCGCCGTCGTCGTCCTGGTACTCGACCTCGATGTCCGAGATGGCGGTCAGGCACCGGGGGCACCAGTTGATGATGCGCTCGGCGCGATAGATCAGCTCGTCGTCGTAGAGCCGCTTGAAGATGGTCTGGACGGCCTGGGACAGGCCCTCGTCCATGGTGAACCGCTCACGCGACCAGGCGACGCCATCTCCCAGGCGCCGCATCTGTCCGCTGATCTGCCCGCCGGACTCGGCCTTCCACTGCCAGACCCGCTCGACGAAGGCCTCACGGCCCAGGTCGTGCCGGGACTTGTTCTCCTTGGCGAGCTCCCGCTCGACGACGTTCTGCGTGGCGATACCGGCGTGGTCCATGCCGGGCTGCCACAGCGTCTCGTAGCCCTGCATCCGCTTACGGCGGGTCAGAGCGTCGATGAGCGTGTGCTCGAAGGCGTGCCCGAGGTGCAGGCTGCCCGTGACGTTCGGCGGCGGGATGACGATCGTGTACGGCGGCTTGTCGCTCTTCTCGTCCGCCTCGAAGTAGCCCCGCTCTACCCAGCGCTCGTACAGCGGCCCCTCTACGTCGGCCGGCGCGTACTGGGTCGGCAGGTCGGTGCTGGGCGCTGGTGGCTGCTGCTGAGCGTTCTCGGTCACGGGGGTCAGTTTAGGGGTGTCACCACCCCGTCCCGAAACGCGTTTGCTGTGTAACGGTGCGGGCCCCGATGCCATGCACACGGCGGGTCTGCGCCAGGATGTCTCGAACGCATAAGCATCTGGAGGGGAACCCAGAACATGAGCTACAACCAGCCGGGCCCGTACGGCGGGCAGCCCCAGCAGCCCGGACCGTACGGCCAGCCCGGTCCGTACGGCCAGCAGCCGCAGGCGCCCCAGCCCGGCTACGGCTACCCCCAGCAGGCCCCTCCGCCCCAGCCCGGCTACGGCTACCCGCAGCAGCCCCCGCAGGGCGTCCCGCCCCAGCCGGGTTACGGCCAGCAGCCCCCGTACGGCCAGCAGCCGCCCTACGGCCAGGCCCCGTACGGCGTCCCCCAGCCCCCGGCCCCGGGCGGCAAGAAGAAGACGGGCATCATCATCGGCGCGGTCGCGGTGGTCGCGGCGATCGCCGTGGGCGCGTACTTCGTGATCGGCGCGGGCGGTGGCGGCCTGGAGGACGACGGGCCGCACAAGCTCACGACGCCGGCGACGGTGCTCAGCGACTACAAGCGCACCACGAAGGACGGGGCGACCGTCGGCACCGACTCGACGGCGGAGCTGGAGAAGAGCGGTGTCAAGAACGCCAAGTCCGCGGCGGCTCTCTACTCCACGGTGGATCTGAGCGACTACGACCCCGACGATCCGTCGTCCGCGGCGAAGATGGCGACGGCCAAGACTCTTTCGGTGGCCGGTGCCTACGGTGAGATCTCCGACCCGGAGGCGACGCTGGACCTGTTCTTCGCCAACTTCAAGAAGTCGGCCGAGAAGGAGTCCGCCACCGGGTCCGGCAAGCCCGAGCTGGTCGGCGAGCCCGAGGCGGCCGACCTCGACGGCGCGGTCATGAAGTGCCAGTCGGTCAAGGGGCAGGACCGGGCGACCAAGCAGGAGAAGACCAACTGGTTCTGCGCGTGGGCCGACTACAGCACCATCGCCATCGTGTCGCCGGGCGAGGCGGCCAAGGGCGTCACCAAGGACGTGGCGATCGACCTCACCACCAAGGTCCGCGGGGAAGTCCGCATCAAGGCCTGACGCCGGAAACGACGAAGGCGCCCAGCAGAAGTGCTGGGCGCCTTTCGCGTGCGGTGAGTGACTAGGCCGTCTTCTGCTCTCCCGGACCGCGTCCGCGCGCATCCCGCGGAATCAGCGTCGGGTTGACGTTCGACTGGACGACGTCCGCCGTGATGACGACCCGGGCCACGTCCTTGCGGGACGGGACCTCGTACATCACGCCCTGGAGGACTTCCTCCATGATGGCGCGCAGGCCGCGCGCGCCGGTCTGGCGCAGGATGGCCTGGTCCGCGATCGCTTCGAGGGCCTCGCGCTCGAAGTCCAGCTCCACTCCGTCGAGTTCGAAGAGGCGCTGGTACTGCTTCACGAGCGCGTTGCGCGGCTCGACGAGGATCTGGAGCAGGGCCTCGCGGTCGAGGTTGTGGACCGAGGTGATCACGGGCAGGCGGCCGATGAACTCGGGGATCATGCCGAACTTGACCAGGTCCTCCGGCATGACCTCCTGGAACTGGTCCTTGGACTCCATCTCGCGCTTGGAGCGGATCTGCGCGCCGAAGCCGATGCCCTTGGCGCCGGCCCGGGACTCGATGATCTTCTCCAGGCCCGCGAAGGCACCGCCCACGATGAACAGCACGTTCGTCGTGTCGATCTGGATGAACTCCTGGTGCGGGTGCTTGCGGCCGCCCTGCGGCGGGACGGAGGCCGTGGTGCCCTCGAGGATCTTGAGGAGGGCCTGCTGTACGCCCTCCCCGCTCACGTCGCGCGTGATCGAGGGGTTTTCACTCTTCCTCGCGACCTTGTCGATCTCGTCGATGTAGATGATCCCGGTCTCGGCCTTCTTGACGTCGTAGTCGGCGGCCTGGATCAGCTTGAGCAGGATGTTCTCGACGTCCTCGCCGACGTAGCCGGCCTCCGTGAGGGCCGTGGCGTCGGCGATCGCGAAGGGGACGTTCAGCATCCGCGCGAGGGTCTGCGCGAGCAGGGTCTTGCCGGAGCCCGTGGGGCCGAGGAGGAGGATGTTGGACTTCGCCAGTTCGATGGCGTCGTCGCGGCCGCTCGCCCCGCCGTTCTCACCGGCCTGGACCCGCTTGTAGTGGTTGTAGACCGCGACGGAGAGGGCCTTCTTGGCGGCCTCCTGGCCGACCACATAGCCCTCGAGGAACTCGTAGATCTCGCGGGGCTTCGGGAGCTCCTCCCAGCGGACCTCGCTGGTCTCCGCCAGCTCTTCCTCGATGATCTCGTTGCAGAGGTCGATGCACTCGTCGCAGATGTACACACCGGGCCCTGCGATGAGCTTCTTGACCTGCTTCTGGCTCTTGCCGCAGAACGAGCACTTGAGCAGATCGCCGCCGTCACCGATGCGTGCCACGGTGTGCTTCCCCTTCGCCTGGGAGACTCCTGGACGCCGACGTCCAAGCGGACTCCTGGTGCTGCCTTATGTCCGACGGTACCTTGCCGGGCCCCTCGTTCGGGCCCCCCTTGGCGCGGTTCACTTTGACGTGGACCGTCCGAAACCGTGCCAAGGGGCGGCAGACGATACAGCCTGTCGCCTCAGCGCAGGCTCGAGTTGTCCATCTTCCGGGTGGAGATGACCTGATCGATCAGGCCGTAGCTCAGCGCGTCCTCGGCCGTGAGGATCTTGTCGCGCTCGATGTCCTCGCGGATCTTCTCGATCGTCTGGGTCGAGTGCTTGGCCAGCATCTCCTCCAGCTGCGTACGCATGCGGAGGATCTCGTTGGCGGCGATCTCCAGGTCGGACACCTGGCCGCGGCCCGTCTCGCTGTAGGGCTGGTGGATCAGCACGCGCGCGTTCGGCAGGGCCATGCGCTTGCCCGGCGTACCGGCGGCGAGCAGGACGGCGGCGGCGGAGGCCGCCTGGCCCATGCAGACCGTCTGGATGTCCGGCTTCACGTACTGCATCGTGTCGTAGATCGCCGTGAGCGCCGTGAAGGAGCCACCGGGGCTGTTGATGTAGACCGAGATGTCACGGTCGGGGTCCATCGACTCCAGGCACAGCAGCTGCGCCATGACGTCGTTGGCGGAGGCGTCGTCGATCTGGACGCCGAGGAAGATCACACGCTCCTCGAAGAGCTTCGCGTACGGGTCGTACTCGCGGATGCCCTGGGAGGTGCGCTCGACGAAGCGCGGGATGATGTAGCGGGACTCGGCCTGCGGGCCGGTGTACTCGCCCTGAGCGGCGCGCATGTCCTGCACGGCGTGCATACGGTCGTAGATCCCGCTGCCGGGGAACTGGTTCACGGTGTCTCCTGAAAAGGGCTGAGGCGGTCGGCTGGGGCTGTCTGGGGTCTCGGGGGCCCGGGAGGGCTCCGTGGGCCTCACGGGGCGCCACAGGCCCCGTGGGGACCTCTCAGGCCCCGGTGCCGCCGCCGCCCGGCATACCGGCTGCCGTGGGGATCACGTCGTCGATGAGGCCGTACTCCTTGGCCTCGAAGGCGTCGAACCAGCGGTCGCGGTCCGAGTCGCGGGTGATCTGCTCGACCGTCTGGCCGGTGTGCTGGGCGGTGAGCTCGGCCATGCGCTTCTTGGTGTGCAGCAGCCGCTCGGCGTGGATCTTGATGTCCGAGGCGGAGCCCGCCAGGCCGGCGGAGGGCTGGTGGATGAGGATCTCGGCGTTCGGCAGCGCGAAGCGCTTGCCGGGGGTGCCGGCGCTGAGCAGGAACTGTCCCATCGAGGCCGCGAGGCCCATGGCGATCGTCACCACGTCGTTCTTGATGAACTGCATGGTGTCGTAGATCGCCATGCCGGCCGTGATCGAACCGCCGGGGCTGTTGATGTACAGGTAAATGTCCTTGTCCGGATCGGCGGCAAGGAGCAGCAGCTGTGCGGTGATCTTGTTCGCGATGTCGTCGTCGACCGGCTGGCCGAGGAAGATGATCCGCTCGTTGAGCAGCCGGTTGTAGACCTGGTCGCCGAGGCCACCACCGATGGAAGGCTCGCCGGCGGCTGAAGGCATCAGATTCGTCACGTATCCACCTGCTCGTCTTACGACGGCGCCGGGCCGTCTCACGTGTTCCCTGCGGGGCGGGAGCCGTATCGGAGACTCCACTGCCCTGGTATTCATGGACCCTAACGCGCGGGTCCCTTCGGGGAATCCCGGAGATGGGAGTGTTCGCCGGGGGCGTAGCGCTGCGCGGCTGTGGCGGGGTGATTCGGTCCATCGGCGGCTGCGGGCGCGTCGTGGTGGCTCGCGCAGTTCCCCGCGCCCCTGGGGTGTCCTATCCCCCTGGGTGACAAGAAGGCCCTGGGGCGTGCCCCAGGGCCTTCTCACGAACTCACCGCTGCCGGGGCTCAGCCCTCGGTCTTCTCCTCGGCGGTCTCCGACTCGGCGGCCTCGGCCTCGGCGGACTCGGCCTCGTCCTCTTCGTCGTCGAGGTCGATGATCTCGCCGTTGGTGTCCTTGACCGTGGCCTTCTCGACCACGACGGCCAGGGCCTTGCCGCGGGCGACCTCGCCGACCAGGAGCGGAACCTGGCCGCCCTCGACGACCGCCTGGGCGAACTGGTCGGGGGACATGCCGGAGGAGGCGGCACGCCGCATGAGGTGCTCGGTGAGCTCCTCCTGGTTGACGTTGAGCTTCTCCTGCTTGACGAGCTCGTCGAGGACGAACTGCGTCTTGATGCCCTTGACCGCGGCCTCGCGGGTCTCGGTCTCGAACTCCTCCTCGCTCTTGCCCTGGATCTCCAGGTACTTCGCGAGGTCGAGACCCATCTGGCCGAGCTGGTGGTGCTCGAGGTTGTGCTTGCGCGTGTTGACCTCGTCCTCGAGCAGCTTCTCGGGGACGGGGACCTCGACCAGCTCGAGCAGCTTCTCCAGGACGCGCTCCTGGGCCTGCGTGGCCTGGTCGTACTGCTTCATGTTCTCCAGGCGCTTGCGGCTGTCGGCGCGCAGCTCCTCGATGGTGTCGAACTCGGAGGCGAGCTGAGCGAACTCGTCGTCCAGCTCGGGCAGTTCACGCTTGGCGACCTGGGTGACCTTGACGGTGACCTCGGCCTCCTTGCCGGCGGCGGAGCCGCCCTTGAGCTCGGAGGTGAAGGTGGCCTCGCCACCGGCCTCCAGGCCCTTCACGGCGTCGTCGATGCCGTCCAGCAGCTCGCCGGAGCCGATGGTGTAGGAGACGCCGTTGGCGACGCCGTCCTCGAGGACCTCGCCCTCGACCTTGGCCTCCAGGTCGATCGTCACGACGTCGCCGTCCTCGGCGGCACGCTCGACCGGGGCGGTGGTGGCGAAGCGCTCACGGAGCTCCTCGACCGCCTTGTCGACGTCCTCCTCGGTGACCTCGACGGCGTCGACCTCGACCTCGATGCCGGAGTAGTCCGGGATCTCGATCGCGGGGCGGATGTCGACCTCGGCGGTGAAGTTCAGCGTCTCGCCGTCCTTCAGCTCCGTGATGTCGACCTCCGGCTGGCCCAGGGGGCTCAGCTCGGCCTCGTTGACCGCGTCGGTGTAGAACTTCGGCAGCGCGTCGTTGACGGCCTCCTCCAGCACCGCACCGCGGCCGAACCGCTGGTCGATGACCCGGGCCGGGACCTTGCCCTTGCGGAAGCCCTTCACCGTGACCTGCTGGTTGATCTTCTTGTACGCCGCGTCGAGGCTGTCCTTGAGCTCCTCGAAGGGCACCTCGACAGTGAGCCGAACCCGAGTCGGGTTCAGGGTCTCCACGGCGCTCTTCACGGTTCGGTCTCCTTGTGGCTGACTTCTTGGGTTCTGCCGGTGCCAGAGCGGCCCGGCGGATTTCGCCGCCCGGAGGACTTCAGACGATGAGACACACGGGCGTGCAGCTTGCATAGTAACGGCAGCGACTACACCGCCCAAAAGGCGATCACGCGAGTGATCGGGGGACGATCACGCGAGGTGACCGGGTGGCTGGTCGGGGTGGCGGGATTTGAACCCACGGCCTTCCGCTCCCAAAGCGGACGCGCTACCAAGCTGCGCCACACCCCGTCTGGTGCGACACGTAGGGTACATGCCGCCAGGCGGTGTGGCCGCCGCATTTCCACAGGGGCCCGTGCCGCGTCGGCCACGGCGGGAATGCGGTGTGCGACGGACGGGGCCGACCCGCTACGATGCCTTCAGTGCCGCGGTCGCCCGACCTGCGGCGCGCGCTGTGCGGGCGTAGCTCAATGGTAGAGCCCTAGTCTTCCAAACTAGCTACGCGGGTTCGATTCCCGTCGCCCGCTCCATACGGCTCAGGGCCAGGCGGAGGATCATTCCTCCGCCTGGCCCTGAGTGTTTCCTGGCCCTGATCGCTGCAGGGGGCGTGTCGTTACGGTGATCGCATGACGCCCGACTCCCTCGCACCCGCGGACATCGCGTCGATGCCCAGGATCGAGTTCGCTTTCCCCGGTCCACTGCGCGACCGGCTCGTCGCAGCGATCCTCGACGGTTCGAAGACCTCCACGACCGGACTCGTCGTCCACTACGAGCACGGGGGAGAGCCTCTGCCGGAAGTCGGGAACCGCGCAGGTGGATATCGCGCACGTGACAGATGAGGGGGAAGGGCACAGCAGCGTGGCCGAGTGGCGGGTAGGGGCACGAGCGGTTCTGGCACAGCGAGGAGATGCGGGCGGCCTTGGGGGACCCCGGCTTCACCGTCGACGACACGACGCCGGCGGTTCTGGAACGCTTCCGCCTCGTCGTCGACCTGCGCCCCTCCGACGAGCAGGACAGGTAAAGCCGGCGTCCTCTTCGGCCGGTGTCGGCTCCCGCCAGGGTGTCTCGGCGGCCCTTTTCGGGTTGCCGACGCCGGAGGCGTCCGGCTGTCCGCGGTGCGGAGCCTCTTCGCGCAGCCAGGCGCTCAGCGCCTCGACGTTGGCCCGATCGGCGTCGTCGGCCGAGATCATCCCGTTGGCGACCCAGCTCATGGCGTTCGGTCTATCCCGCCGGCGCTCGACCGGTCGATCCATTTCGGCCTGATCCGGGGGACGGGGTGCGCAGGTCCCGTACGTCGACGGTGTAGACCGAGCGCTCGCCGTACGGGACGTACAGGGCGTCGCCGACCAGGGTGAGAGGGGCGCCGGAGGCGTTGTCGGTCCGGCCGCCGTCGTCGCGGCCGGAGCGGGTGCCTTCGACCTTGCCGGTGACGGCGTCCAGGGCGGCCACCCGGCCGCTGGGGGACGCGACGTACACGTGGGTGGCGGAGGCGGCCGGGGGGCCCGGCCGTTCCACGGTGGAGTTGCTGTCCCACAGGGCCCGGCCGGTGCGCGGCGAGACCGCGCTGACGCCGCCGCTGGTGCGGGTGAAGTAGACGGTTCCGCGGATCAGGTACGCGCCGGACGCGTCGGACTGCCCGGCCGGGACCCGTACGGCGGTGAGCGCGCGGGTGGAGACATCGACCAGGGTGAGGCCGCTGCCCAGCGTGATCGCGTCCGCGAGCACCAGGCGGTCGCCGTCCTGGCCGAGCACGTCCGGGGCGCCCTTGGCCTGGACCGTCCGCGGCGGGTGGCGGCGTGGGTGAGGACCGAGCCGAGGGAGAAGATGTCGGCGGCCGGGCCGACGTCCTGGGGGGGACGCGAACTGTTCCGGGGACATGAAGGGCGGCGTGCCCATGACGCGGCCGGTCTGGGTGAGGACGTCGGAGGCAGCGAACTCGGCGGCACGGGAGATGCCGAAGTCGATGACACGGGGGCCGTCGTCGGCGAGCATCACGTTGGCCGGCTTCAGGTCGCGGTGGACTACTCCGGCGCGGTGCATGTCGCGCAACGCCTCCGCCAGGCCGGCGGCGAGTTCACGCAGGCGGGGCAGGGGGAGCGGGCCGTGCTCGCGGACGTGGGTGCCTAGGTCGGCGCCCGGGATGTAGAGCGTGGCCATCCAGGGGCGCGGCGCGTCGGCGTCCGCGTCCACGACGGGGGCCGTGAAGGCTCCGCTGACCTGGCGGGCGGCGGCCACCTCGCGGCGGAATCGGGCGCGGAACTCGTCGTCGTCGGCGTACTGGCCGTGCACGACCTTGATGGCGAGGGGCCGGCCGGAGGCCGAACGGGCCAGGTAGACCACGCCTATGCCGCCGGAGCCGAGGCGGTCCTCGATGCGGTAGCCGCCCACTTCGGCCGGGTCCAAGTCGCGCAGCGCCATCCCCGTACGTTCCCCCCGTCACGCACCGCCCCCTGGTCGGGAAGGAGCGTATCCGCACGACGAACCCCGGGACGGCGGCAGCGGCCCGGTCAGAAGCTGATGGAGTTGATGGTCTCCGCTATCGAGTTGAGGAATCGCTGGATGTCGTCGGCCATACCGGTCGAGGCGAGGAAGAAGCCGAAGAGGATCGCCACGATCGCGGGCCCTGCCTTGATGGATCCCCCTCTCAGCAACACCACAAGGATGATCGCCAACAGCAGCACCACAGACAGTGAAATGGCCACAACTGATCACACCCTCGGTCGGTCCGCTCTCCCGGCCCGGTGACGCGACCCCGCGCACCCCGCCAGAACCATCGTGCCACCAACCCGGCCGGGCTATGCGGATCGTGACGCATCGACCACGTCACTCGTGTCCGGGCCGGTGCGCGGCCCCTGCGGCCGCGGGTCGAACGGCAGTGACTCGTACGGGAATTCGAGGCACCACCCGCACAGGGAATTCGACGGAATCGTTTCCATGCCCACACAACGCGTTCGCAGCTAATTCGAATTGCCCCCGCAAGTTCCTCAACGACCCTGCGGCAGGCTCCGGAGAGGCACGGAAGGGGACATTCCACAGGAGTCGCCTGCTGGTCTTATGCGCCGCTTAGTCCGGAAGTGTCACGACAAGCAGGACGGGGTGTGAGGGACACCGTCCGTCGCCGGACGATGTGTTGGCCATCACTCCCGCAAGGACGTCAACTCCCCGAAATCCGGGGTACCCACAGCGAATAGCCAGGATTCACATCCGGCGTTTTACGAATAGCCGCAGGGAACGCTAGGGTGCCTCAGATGTTCCACGCTGCCTCGTCCCCCGCAAGCGCAGCGAGGTCCCGGATCGTCTCCCCGAGCTCCTGGTGGGAGGGTCTGTGACGAACTCGCTGCGACCGAACGGCGACCGCAGGGCGCCACTTCCCCCGGCACAGTCCTCTGCCGACGGAGTGCCGAGCCCGCGCTCGCCGCAGAGCCCCCAGAAGAAGCAGAACGGCAAGCAGCGCGACGCGTTCTTCGACAACGCCAAGTACCTCGCGATCGTGCTGGTCGCCATGGGCCACGCCTGGGAACCACTCAAGGGCGACAGCCGGATACTCGAGGCCGCGTACCAGGTCGTCTACGCGTTCCACATGCCGGCGTTCATCATCATCTCCGGCTACTTCTCGCGCAGTTTCGACATGCGGCCCGACCGGCTCAAGCGCCTGATCACCGGTGTGGCCGTGCCGTACATCGTCTTCGAGACGGCCTACCCGCTCTTCAAGCGGTTCATCGACAACGATCCGCACCAGGACATCAGCCTCCTCGACCCCTGGTACCTGACCTGGTTCCTGTGCGCGCTGTTCATCTGGCGGCTGACCACGCCCATCTGGAAGGTGGCGCGCTGGCCGCTGCCGCTCGCGCTCGGCCTCGCGATGCTCGCGACCGTCTCCCCGGAGATCGGTGACGACCTCGACCTCCAGCGGGTCCTGCAGTTCCTGCCGTTCTTCGTGCTGGGCCTGGTGATGAAGCCCGAGCACTTCCACATGGTGCGCCGCCGTTCCGTGCGGATCGCCTCGGTGCCCGTCTTCGCCGCCGCGCTGGCCTTCAGCTGGTGGGCCGTACCGCGCATGAACACCGCCTGGTTCTACCACCGGGACGCCGCGCAGGAGCTGGGCGCGCCGTGGTGGACCGGCCCGGTCATGGTGCTCGCGATGTTCGGCTGCTCCCTGGTGCTGACCGCCTGCTTCTTCGCCTGGGTGCCGCGCCGCCACATGTGGTTCACCGCGCTCGGCGCCGGCACGCTCTACGGCTACCTGCTGCACGGCTTCCTGGTGAAGGCCGGCGACTACCAGGGCTGGTTCGAGTCGGCGTGGATGCACCGGCCGCTCGGTGAGATCGCCGTGACCGTCGTCGCGGCCGCCGTGGTGACGGTGCTGTGCACCAAGCCGGTGCGGCGGGTCTTCCGGTTCGCCATGGAGCCGAAGATGGAGTGGGCCTTCAAGCGGGACGCGGCCGAGGTCGCCCGTGAGCGCCAGAGCGCCGAGCGGCGCGAGCGCGAGCGCGAGAAGGTCAACGCCTGACGCCCCTGCCCCGGTTCATCCGACGAGACCGAGAAGTGCGCGCATCCGCGAGTACTTCTCGGTCAGTCGCGTGCGGGTGGCCTCGTCGAGGACCGCGAGGCGTGCCGGGTCCGCGTTGTGCGCCAGGTCCGACTCCTTCACCAGCAGCGCGCCGGGCGTGGCGAGGATGCGCGCGGCGTACGCCTCGGGCGGCTCCCCGGCCCGCTTGGTGACCGCCAGGACGATGTCCTTGGTCCGGCTGCTCAGCGCCGCCTCGCGCAGCCACTCGGGCGAGAGCGCGTCGTCCTCGACGGCATCGTGCAGCCAGGCCGCCGCGATCTGCTCCTCGTCGCCGCCCCGTGCCCGTACGCCCTCCGCGACAGCCTGGAGATGCTCCGCGTAGGGCCGTCCGGCCTTGTCGGTCTGGCCGGCGTGCGCGGCGCGGGCGGTGGCCTCGACCTCGGCCAGGGTCAGCGGGGTGCGGGGTTTCTCGGTCACGGCTCCAGTGTGCACCCGGAGAAGCGCACTTCAGCGGGGAGCGGCGGCCGTCGGGCCCTCCCGGCAGATCAGCAGCAGCGCCCGGTCGTCGTTGACGTCCTTGGCCACCGCCTCGATGAGGTGCCAGGCGGCGCCGTGGAAGCCGCCCGCCACGTACCGGTCGGCCTCGCCGGTGAGGCGGTCGATGCCCTCGACGATGTCGCGGTCGGAGGTCTCCACCAGGCCGTCCGTGAACAGCATCAGCACGTCACCCGGGCGGAGCGAGCCCTTCACCGGGTCGAACTGGGCGCCGTCGTACACACCGAGGAGCGGGCCCTCGGCCGTCTTCTCCTCCCAGCGGCCGCTGCCCGCGCTGAGCTGGAGGCCCGGCGGGTGGCCGGCGGAGTAGAGCTCGTAGTCGCCGGAGTCCAGGTCGAGGACCAGGTGGATGGAGGTCGCGAAGCCCTCGTCCCAGTCCTGGCGGAGCAGATAGCCGTTGGCGGCCGGCAGGAAGGCGTGCGGGGGCAGCGAGCCGAGGAGGCCGCCGAACGCGCCGGACAGCAGCAGGGCGCGGGAGCCCGCGTCCATGCCCTTGCCGGAGACGTCGGTGAGGACGACCTCGAGCGTACGGCCGCCGTTGGTGCGGGCCGCCACCACGAAGTCGCCCGAGAAGGACTGGCCGCCCGCCGGGCGCAGCGCCATCTCGCGGTGCCAGCCGTCCGGCAGGCCGGGCAGCTTGCTCTGCACCCGGATGCGTTCGCGCAGGTCGAACAGCATGGTGCCGCCGCGCCGCCAGGGCACACCGACCCGGCTGCGGAACTGCGCCAGCAGCAGCCCGAAGAAACCGCAGGCCGCGACCACCAGCACCACGCCCGGGGTCACCCTGGACGGCCCCTCCGTGTAGGGGCCGAGCTGCACCGACTCCACGATCAGCGCCGTGGCCGCCGCCGCGTACAGGCCGAGCAGGCTCGCCGGGCGCAGCACCAGGCCGCCCACGACGACCGGCAGGACCAGCGCGGCCGGCGAGAACCACACCGAGTTCGCGAGCGTCGCCGCCGCGATCAGCGGGACCATCAGGAGCAGGCCGGCCAGGGCGATCCAGTCCGAGCCGTCGCCGCGGAAGTAGTCCACGGCGGCTCGGCGCACGCCGACGCGGGCCCGGTGCCACTGCTTCTTCAACCGGGCCGTGAACGTCTCGGCTTCCGCGCGCCGCTCTCGTCCTGCTGCCATTAGTTCGGGACCCTATCCATCGGACCGGCCAGTTGGCACGGGAGGTCCTACTTGTCCCCCGTCCGAGGGCCGACTTCCCAGTGAACTTCACGGTGCGCCGCCTGTCGCCGGCCGGGAGAAATTCCCTCGCCCGTCCCGCATGGCCCTGGTAGGCATGGGCCATGGTGACTGACACGACCGGCCCTGCGGCGACCCTGCGGGTGCTTCGGCGGGACGAGTGGGACAAGTGGTACGACACCCTCATCCGCGCCTTCGGTGGAGTGCCCGAGTCCGCCGAGGAGCGGGAGTTGTGGGGCTCGCTGACCGAGTGCGACCGCTCGCTCGGTGTCTGGGACGGGGACGCCTGTGTGGGGACGGCGGGGGCGTTCTCCTTCCGGCTCACCGTGCCCGGCGGGGCCTCGGTGCCGGCCGCGGGCGTCACGATGGTGAGCGTGGCCGCCACGCACCGCCGGCGCGGTGTCCTGACGTCGATGATGCGGCGGCAGTTGGACGACGTCCGTGCGTGGGGTGAGCCGCTGGCCGTGCTCACGGCCTCCGAGCCGGCGATCTACGGCCGGTTCGGATACGGCGCGGCCACCTTCCAGTTGAACGCCGAGATCGACACGAGCCGGGTGCGGCTGGCCTCGCTGCCGGCGGGTACGGACGACGTGCGTCTGCGCTACGCCGATCCCGCCGAGGTCGTGGACGCGTGCGAGGCCGTGTACGCGCAACTGGTGCCGTCGCGGCCGGGGATGCTGGCGCGGCGGCCCGGCTGGGAGCGGCTCGGGGTGCTCGATCCGGAGAGCGGGCGGGACGGGGCGTCACCGCTCCAGTGCGTCCTCGCCGAGCGGGACGGGGAGACGGTCGGGTACGCGCGGTACCGCGTCAAGCCGGACTGGGGGACCGCCGGGCCCAACGGCAGCGTGACGGTGGAGAACTCGGCCGCGCTGGATCCCGCGGCGGACGCGGCGCTGCTGCGGTTCCTGTTCGGTATCGACCTGACGTCGACGCTGGTGATGCGGGGGCGGCCGGTCGACGACGCGTGGCAGTACCTGGTGTCCGACATACGGCGGTGCCGGCCGCGGTTGCGGGATTCGCTGTACGTGCGGCCGGTGGAGGTCGGGGCGGCGCTGGAGGCACGGACGTATCAGACACCGGTGGACGTGGTGTTCGAGGTGGAGGACGCGTTCTGTCCCTGGAACGCCGGGCGTTGGCGGCTCAGCGGGGATGCGAAGGGGGCGTCCTGCGAGCGTACGGCGGATGCGGCGGATGTCGCGCTGTCCGTACGGGAGTTGGGGGCGGCGTATCTCGGTGGGGTGAGCCTCGGGGCGTTGGGGGCGGCGGGGCGTGTGCGGGAGGTACGGCCGGGGGCCTTGGCGGAGGCGTCGTCGGCGTTCGGGAGCGGCGGTGGCGCGGCGCCGTGGTTGCCGCACGGCTTCTGAGATCGGGGGCTTTTCAGGGGCGTTGGCAGGTCGGGCACCAGAAGAGGTTGCGGGCGGCGAGATCGGCGGTGCGGATCTCGCCGCCGCAGATGTGGCAGGGCTGGTTGGCTCTGCGGTAGACGTACACCTCGCCGCCGTGGTCGTCCACGCGGGGTGGGCGGCCCATCGCCTCCGGGGTGTGTTCCGGGCGGACCGTGTCGATGCGGTTGTTACGGACGCCCTCGTGCATGAGCTCGACCAGGTCGGTCCAGATCGCGTGCCACTCGGGCGGGGTGATGTCCTTGCCGGGGCGGTACGGGTCGATGCGGTGCCGGAAGAGGACCTCCGCGCGGTAGACGTTTCCCACGCCGGCGATGACCTTCTGGTCCATGAGGAGGGCGGCGATGGTCGTACGGCTGCGGGAGATACGGCGGTAAGCGGTGTCCGGGTCGGCGTCGTCGCGGAGGGGGTCGGGGCCGAGGCGGTCGTGTATCGCCTGCTTCTCCGGGGGTGTGATCAGGGCGCAGGTGGTGGGGCCGCGGAGGTCGACGCAGGTGGTGTCGTTCGCGAGGCGGAGGCGGATCGTGTCGGTGGGTGCGGGGGTGGTGGGGGCGGGGGTGAAGGTGACCTTGCCGAAGAGGCCGAGGTGGATGTGGATCCAGTCGGTGGTGCGGAAGCCGAGGAAGAGATGTTTGCCGTGGGCTTCCGTGTGAGTGAGTTCCGTGCCGGTGAGGAGGGTGGCGGCGTCGGTGAACTTGCCCTGGGGGCTGGTGATGCGGGGGGTTGTGCCGAGGAAGGCGGTGGCGTAGTCGTGGGCCAGTCTGTGGATGGTGTGGCCTTCCGGCACGGGTACCTCCTGTGATGGTCGCCTTGCGGGTTTTCCCACCCGCCCGCCCGAAGCGGTTCCTCAAGGGGCTGAGGTCGAAAAGCCCCGGGGCTCCGCCCCGGACCCCGGTGGGAGCTTTCCCACCCACCCACCCGAAACAGTTCGTCGAGACGCTGCAGTCGAAAAGCCCCCGAGCTCCGCCCCGGACCTCGGTGGGAGCTTTCCCACCCACCCACCCGAAGCCGTTCCTCAGGGGGCTGGAGTCGAAAAGCCCCGGGGGTCCGCCCCGGACCCCGGCGGGGGGCTTTCCCACCCACCCACCCGAAACAGTTCGTCGAGACGCTGGAGTCGAAAAGCCCCGGGGCTCCGCCCCGGACCCCGGCGGGGACTGCGTCCCCTGCACCCCTCGCGGGGCTCCGCCCCTGCACCCCGAAAAAAGGGGCTGCGCCCCTCGTCCCGCATCGGGCCCGGAGTGCTGGACGCCCGCATGATGCCCGGAAGTCCTGGGCGTCCGCCGGAGGCCCGAGTGTGCCGGACGCCCGCATCGGGCCCGAGTCTGCTGGACGCCCGCGTCGAGCCCGCGTGCGTTGGACGCCCGCCTCGGACCCAAGTCTGCTGGACGCCCGCCTCGGACCCACGTGCGTTGGACGCCCACCTCGGACCCAAGTCTGCTGGACGCCCGCCTCGGACCCACGTGCGTTGGACGCCCACCTCGGACCCGAGTCTGCTGGACGTCCACGTCGGGCCCACGTACGTTCGACACCGCCTCGGGCTCCCGTGCGTTGGACGCCCGCATCGAGACCGGGTGCGGTCCGCCGGTGCGGCTGGCTCGGATGGCCTGGGCCCTCGCATCGGGCTCGGATGTGCTGAGCGGCCGGGGGTCCGGTGCTCAATCCCATCGCTGTGTTCCGCCCGTGTGGGATTCGGGCCCCGAGTGGGGCCCGGGTCCGGCTCGGAGGTGGAGTGGGATGAGCCACGCCTCCGGTGGGGCGTAGCCCGCCGGGGCATGCCCTCCCCCGGGCGGTGCAGCTGCCTGCCCCAGGGGGCTTACTGCTGGGGGTGGTGGGGTGGGATGGGCGGGAGGTCGCCGGTTGACTCGTAGCCGGCGAGCATGTCGATTCGGCGGATGTGACGTTCGTCACCGGAGAACGGCGTGCTGAGGAACGTCTCGATGAACGCCGTCGCCTCGTCCTGCGAGTGCATGCGCGCGCCCACGGCGACGACGTTCGCGTTGTTGTGCTGGCGGCCGAGCGCCGCCGTCTCCTCGCTCCAGGCGAGGGCCGCGCGGACGCCCTTGACCTTGTTCGCGGCGATCTGCTCGCCGTTGCCGGAGCCGCCGATGACGATACCGAGGGCGTCGGGGTCCGCGGCCGTCCGCTCCGCGGCGCGGAGGCAGAAGGGCGGGTAGTCGTCCTGGGCGTCGTAGATGTGCGGGCCGCAGTCGACGGGGTCGTGACCCGCCGCCTTCAGCCACTCGACGAGGTGGTTCTTGAGTTCGTAGCCCGCATGGTCCGAGCCGAGGTACACGCGCATGGGACGAGTGTGACACGGGTGTTTCGGGGCAGGCGCGCGGGGTGGCGCTCATGAAAACTTGACGTGAGTGTGAGCCGGGTAACTGAAGCTCAGGAAAACCTCAAGTAACAATCTGGATTCAAAGGTTCTCCTATTCGTTCGCCTCCGATTCACTGGACCGGCTCGTACACCGCTCGTACGAGCACACAGCTCCCCGGCGCAAAGGAAATCTGTTCCATGACCTCGCAGCCGACTCTCAAAACGACAGGAAACGAACCCGGTGACGGCTCCGGGCTCCAGGCCGGGCTGAAGAGCCGGCATCTGTCGATGATCGCCATCGGTGGCGTCATCGGGGCGGGCCTGTTCGTCGGGTCCAGCTCCGGCATCGCCACCGCCGGGCCCGGCATCCTGCTGTCGTACGCCCTCGTCGGCACGCTCGTCGTGCTGGTGATGCGGATGCTCGGTGAGATGTCGGCCGCCAACCCGACGTCGGGTTCCTTCTCCGCGCACGCCGACCGCGCGCTCGGGTCCTGGGCCGGTTTCTCCATCGGCTGGCTGTACTGGTTCTTCTGGGTGGTCGTGCTGGCGGTCGAGGCGACCGCCGGTGCGGTGATCCTGGAGGGGTGGATACCGGCCGTGCCGCAGTGGGCCTGGGCCCTGATCGTGATGCTGGTGCTCACCGCCACCAACCTCGTCTCCGTCGGGTCGTACGGAGAGTTCGAGTTCTGGTTCGCCGGGATCAAGGTGGTCGCGATCGCCGCGTTCATCGTCATCGGCGGGCTGGCCGTGTTCGGGCTGCTGCCGGGTGTGGACAGTGAGCAGGCCGGGCTGAGCAACCTCACCGAGCACGGGGGCTTCCTGCCCCACGGTCCCGGGGCGATCCTCACCGGTGTGCTGCTCGTCGTCTTCTCCTTCATGGGCAGCGAGATCGCCACCCTGGCCGCCGGTGAGTCCGAGAACCCGCAGCAGGCCGTCACCAAGGCCACCAACAGCATCATCTGGCGTGTCGCCGTGTTCTACCTCGGCTCGATCTTCGTCGTGGTGTCCCTGCTCCCGTGGGACAGCAAGTCCATCACCAAGGACGGCTCGTACGTCGCCGCGCTCGACTCCCTCGGCATTCCGCACGCCGGTCAGATCATGAACTTCATCGTGCTGACCTCGGTGCTGTCCTGTCTCAACTCCGGCCTCTACACCGCCTCCCGCATGGCCTTCTCGCTCGGCCAGCGCGGTGACGCGCCCAAGGGCTTCGCCCGGACGACCGCCAACGGCGTGCCGCGCACGGCGATCCTCGCGTCCGTCGCGTTCGGATTCGTCGCCGTGTTCTTCAACTACAAGTTCCCGGACTCCGTCTTCCTCTTCCTCGTGAACTCCAGTGGCGCTGTCGCCCTGTTCGTGTGGCTGGTGATCTGCTTCTCCCAGCTGCGGATGCGGAGGATCATCCAGGCCGAGGCGCCCGAGAAGCTCGTCGTGAAGATGTGGCTGTACCCGTACCTGACCTGGGCGACGGCCGCGCTGATCGTGTTCATCCTCGGTTACATGCTCACCGACACCGAGCACGACGGGCGCGAGACCATGCTGCTGTCGCTGCTCGTCGCGGCGCTCGTCCTCGCAGTCGCCTTCGTGAAGGAGCGGGTCCTCGGGGGGCGGCGGGCCGCCGCTGCCGCCGCGCAGGCGCAGACACAAGGACAGGGGCAGGTGCAGGACGACAGGCGGGACGAGGTTTCGGCCGGCTGACCGAGCTTTTCCCGGTGCCCCCCGTTCGTGGTGAACGGGGGGCTTTTCCCTTGCCGCCCACAGGCCTGCTACAGCACCGTGAAGCTGTCCTTGACCTTCTCGTACGTGCGGAGGGCTTCCGGTTCGATGCCGGAGTCGTACCAGGTGTTGATCTGGTATGACTTGCCGCCCGAGTTGAAGCCGAGCAGGCGGGCGTGCCAGTGGACGCCCTGCAGCGTGAACGTGTACTCCCACACCACCGCCGGATGGCCGCGGAACGTCGTCTCCTCCAGGCGGACCTTCCGGTAGTCCTCGCCCTGTTGGGCGTTGCGCTCCGAGGTCTGCCAGGTCTCCAGCAGGTCGCCGCGGGCCAGGGACGACTTGCCGACGAGTTCCTGCGTGCCGTCCGGGGAGGTGTAGTGCACCTCCGCGCCCGTCTTCACGTCCCGCCGCCAGCCGTCGGGTGTCGCCCAGGCGAATCCTCCGGCCTCCCGGTGCGCGCCCGGCGGCAGGCTCTGCGGCCTGGCTGTGCCTTCGACGGTGGGTGAGGGCACGCCGCCGGTCGTGGGTGGTGCGGAGGCCGAGGAGCCTGCGCGGGGGGCGTTGTCGTCCGGTGAGTCGGATGTCGTCGCCAGCACGATTCCTACGACGGCGCCGACCGTCGCGACCGTGGCTGCCGCGGCGGCGAGCATCGTACGGCGGTGGCCGGCGCGGGGGCGGGCCGCGGCCGGTGCGGCGGGACCGGGGAGTTCGCCCGGCGGCATCGCGGTGGGTGCCGGGTGGGGGCGGCACTCCGTCGCCGCCTGTGCTCGGCTGAGGGAGACGGGGCTCGGGCGGGGGGTGGCCGTGGTGGCGTGGGGTGTGGTGGTGTGTGGCTGGACGGGCGCGGGCGCGGGCTCGGATTCGGGCTCGGGCTCGGGCTCGGGCTGTCGGTCCGGACTCGCGGCGGCGGGGTCCTGAGCGGGGGCCTCCTGCGACACCGGCTCCACATCCGACGGCTCCGCCAACCCCGTTGTCCCCTCCCGCCGTTCCCGTATCGCCCCCACCGGCACCGTAGGTGTCGGTGCCGGGAACGCGACCGGCTCCAAGACCGCTTCCAGTTCCTCCAGGCCCGGGCGGACCGACGGTTCCTTTTCCAGCAGGGACGTCAGGATGTCGCGCAACGGGCCCGACGTGGCGGGGAGTTCGGGCTCCTCGTACAGGACCGCGTGCAGGGTCGCGAGCGTGGTGTCGCGGGCGAAGGGGGAGCGGCCGCCGAGGGCCGCGCAGAGCGTGGCGCCTAGGGACCAGACGTCGGAAGGTGGGCCCTGCGGGCGGCCGGAGATGCGCTCGGGGGCCATGTAGTCGGGCGAGCCGACCAGCATGCCGACCATGGTGAGCGCCTTGGCGTCCTGGATGGCGGCGATGCCGAAGTCCGTGAGGACGACCCGCCCGGAGGCGGTGCCGCGTCCCGGCCCGGCCGACCCGCTCCAGGTCTCCACCAGCACGTTGCCCGGCTTGATGTCCCGGTGCAGCACGCCCCGCGCGTGGACCTGCCGTAGCGCCGCGACCAGGCCGAGTCCGGTTCGGGCCGTGTCGCGGGGGCTCAGTGGGCCGTCCTCCGCGAGGATCTGTTCGAGGGAGCGGCCCGCGACCAACTCCATGACGATCCATAGGCGTTCGCCTTCGTCGACCACGTCGTAGACCCGTACGACGTTGGGGTGGTCGATCCGGGCCGTGGCCCTGGCCTCGCGCAGGGTGCGTTCGCGACGCGTCCTGCTGTCCTCCGCGTCGAGGCCGTCGATACGCATTTCCTTGACGGCGACCTGGCGGTCGAGTATTTCGTCGGCGGCTCGCCACACCCGCCCCATTCCCCCCTGGCCGATACTTTCGACCAGCCGATAGCGCCCCGTCACCAATATCCCTGGAACACCGCCGATGTTCGCATTCCCCGGCAATCCGCTGCACCCCCTCTGCGACGCCCGCGACCGACTCCAGTGAAACACAACGGTCACACTTCGTGCCGCACCAGGATAGTGCCGGTAAATCTTGTGGTAGCTCTTTCAGTACTGGCGAATTCTGGTGCAGGCCAGGGTAGTCCAGGGGGACGCAAAGGGGGGCGAACATGAGTTCTCGTCGCACGACGGCGGTCGCGGGATCGCTGGTGGCAGCATCTTTCTCGGCCGTGGTGATCCTTTCCGGAACGGCCGGAGCGGAAGACGAAGGGCCCGCGAGCAGCAAGGGGGGAAAGGTCGTTGACGAGGCACCGGCGGGGGTGAAGCTGACCACGCTGCTGCCCGAGAAGATCTCGGTCGACAACGGCTCCGAAAAGACGGCGCTCACCGCCACGGTGAAGAACGAGGGGAACAAGGACAGCGGGAAGATCCAGCTTTTGGTCGTCGGTTTCGAGGGGCTCACCGTCAAGAACGTCCAGGGGTGTTCCCCGATAGCCGAGAACAATCTTCCGGAGGGTTCGAACAGCGGTTTCAGCTGTCCTCTCGGCAATCTCGCGCCCGGTGAGTCGAAGTCGTACGCCGTCGATGCGACGTACGACCTGGGCAAGACCGGGAAGATCTGTCTGCCCGTGCGGACGGGCGACGGGAAGAAGACGTTCTGGCAGCAGGGCCCGGTGCCGTTCGGCACGACGAATCCGTCGCCGGACGCACCGGCGACGCCGCTGCTGCTCGGCACCGACAACGAGCCGGTCTCCCCCGGCAAGCCGGATTCCCCGGGCGGCAAGGAGCTGCCGAAGACCGGTCCGGCGCGCGATCTGCTGCCGCTCGGGGCGGCCGGTGTGTCGCTGCTCGCGGCGGGCGTGGCCGGGATGTGGTGGTCCCAGCGGCGGCGGCCAGGGGTTCAGGAGGGCTGATTCAGCCCCTGCCGACCGTACTTACGCTCAGAGGCCCGCCGGGGGCGTGACGCCCCCGGCGGGCCTCTGGGCAACACCTACGGGTTCAGCGCTTGTTCGCGAACTTCCATGCCGTCGGCAGCGCCCCCATCGCCAGCGCCGCCTTCAGCGCGTCGCCGATCAGGAACGGCGTGAGGCCGGCGGCGATCGCGGCGGTGGCGGACATGCCGGTGGCGAGGGCCAGGTAGGGCACGCCGACGGCGTAGATGATCGCCTCGCCCACCAGCATCGTGCCCGCCATGCGCAGCATCGAGCGGTCGGCGCCGCGGCGGGCCAGGGCGCCCACCACCGTGGCGGCGAGGATCATGCCGAGGATGTAGCCGAAGGAGGGGGCGACGCCGGAGGTGCCGCTCGCGAACCACGGCACACCGGCGAGGCCCGCCACGGCGTAGAGCGCCAGCGCGAGGAAGCCGCGGCCGGCGCCGAGGGACGTGCCGACGAGCAGTGCGGCGAAGGTCTGGCCGGTCACCGGCACCGGGGAACCGGGCACGGGCACCGAGAGCTGCGCGGCGAGGCCGGTGAGCGCGGCTCCGCCGAGCACGAGGGCCGCGTCCCGGACACGGGACGCGGGCAGCAGGTCGGCGAGGACCTGCCCGGTGCGGGCGGGTGTGGCGGCAGCGGTGCTCATGGGGACTCCGCGAGAGTGAGGGCCGTTCGGGACACCGTGACGCTATCCCAGCGCCCTCACCCCGATCACCGTCAGCGCCCGACAAAGGCGCGAACGCGCGGTTGGTCGACTCCGGACAAAAGATTGGGGGATACACGGGCGTGAAGTGATGCCGGTCACGGAGGCAGCGAGGCTTCGATCACGGGCGGACGGGCAGGCCGACTGTAGGGTTTCGCCAAATCGCCTCCTGGACGGGTGTCAACCCTCCGGTTACGGACACTCACAGCGCGCTCTCCGGGTGTCCGCATGATGGACGGCCCTCCCTGTCGGCCGGAGGGACCGCCCAGACTGGCGGCGTTTTTGCCCTCTCACGCCTCTCACGCATTGGACGATCCGCGCCCATGCCCAGCAGCACCACCACCGGGACACCGCCCAGCACGGACGACGTCTCCCTCTCCCATGGCCTGAAACAGCGCCATCTGTCGATGATCGCCCTCGGCGGGGTGATCGGCGCCGGACTGTTCGTCGGTTCCGGCGCGGGCATCGCCGCCGCCGGTCCGTCGATCGTGGTCGCCTACGCCCTCTCCGGCCTCCTCGTGATGCTGGTGATGCGGATGCTCGGTGAGATGTCGGCCGCGTATCCGTCGTCGGGTTCGTTCTCGGCGCACGCGGAGCGGGCGATCGGCCCGTGGGCCGGATTCACCGCCGGATGGGCGTTCTGGGTGCTGCTGTGCACGGCCGTCGGTCTGGAGGGCATCGGCGCCGCGAAGATCGTGAGCGGCTGGCTGCCGGGCACGCCGGAGTGGGCGTGGGTGGCACTGTTCATGGTCGTGTTCTGCGGCACGAACCTCGCGGCCGTGAAGAACTTCGGCGAGTTCGAGTTCTGGTTCGCGGCCCTGAAGGTCGGCGCGATCACCCTGTTCCTGGTGCTCGGCGTCCTGGCGATCCTCGGGATCCTGCCCGGCACGGACTCCCCCGGCGCCTCGCACCTCACCGACTTCCTCCCCAACGGCGGTGAGGGCCTGGTCATCGGGCTGCTCGCCTCGGTCTTCGCCTACGGCGGGCTGGAGACGGTCACCATCGCGGCGGCCGAGTCGGAGAACCCCGTCAAGGGCGTGGCGAGCGCGGTCCGTACGGCGATGTGGCGGATCGCGCTGTTCTACGTCGGCTCGATGGCGGTCATCGTCACGCTGGTGCCGTGGGACTCGAAGGAGGTCGTCGAGAAGGGCCCGTACGTGGCCGCTCTCGACGAGCTCGGCATCCCGGGTGCCGGCCAGTTGATGAACGTCGTGGTACTGGTGGCGCTGCTGTCCGCCATGAACGCCAACATCTACGGTGCTTCGCGCATCGCCTACTCGCTGGTCGAGCGCGGTCAGGGCCCGAAGGCGCTGGGCCGGGTCTCGGGCGGGGTGCCGCGGATCGCCGTGCTGGCCTCCTCCGTCTTCGGGTTCCTGTGCGTGCTGCTGAGCTACTGGCGGCCGAACGACGTCTTCTCCTGGCTGCTGAACATGATCGGCGCGGTGATCCTGGTCGTCTGGATCTTCATCGCCGTCTCGCAGCTGCGGCTGCGGCGGCGCCTGGAGCGGGAGACGCCGGAAAAGCTGGTCGTGCGGATGTGGGCGTTCCCGTGGCTGACGTGGGTCGCGCTGGCCGGCATGGCCGCCGTCTTCGTCCTGATGGCCCGCCAGCCCGACACGCGGGTGCAGCTGTACTCGACGGGCGGGATGACGCTGGCCCTGGCGGCCGTTGGGTACGCGTGGCAGAAGGCGCGGGCCCGGCAGCAGGAGCCCCCTGGCGTCTCTTGACGTCCCCTGACGGCGGAAGGCCCCCGACACGCGGGGGCCTTTTTGTGTGCCCTGGGCATCCGACATCGCCCTCTTGCTGCTAGCGTGCTGTTGCAAGTCTATTGCAATAAGAGATTCGGAGGGGATCCCGCCCATGCCCGTCTACACGTTGCCCGACCTGCCCTACGACTACTCCACGCTCGCCCCCGTGATCAGCCCGGAGATCATCGAGCTGCACCACGACAAGCACCACGCGGCCTATGTGAAGGGCGCCAACGACACGCTGGAGCAGCTTGCGGAGGCGCGGGACAAGGGGACGTGGGGGGCGGTCAACGGGCTGGAGAAGAACCTGGCCTTCCACCTGTCCGGGCACATCCTGCACAGCATCTACTGGCAGAACATGACCGGCCCGAAGGACGGCGGCGGTGAGCCGCTGGCGCAGGACGGTGTGGGTGAGCTCGCGGACGCGATCACCGAGTCGTTCGGGTCGTTCGCGAACTTCAAGGCGCAGTTGTCCAAGGCGTCGGCGACCACGCAGGGCTCGGGCTGGGGCGTGCTGGCCTACGAGCCGCTGAGCGGGCGGCTGATCGTGGAGCAGGTCTACGACCACCAGGGCAACGTCGGCCAGGGCTCGACCCCGATCCTCGTCTTCGACGCCTGGGAGCACGCCTTCTACCTCCAGTACCGCAACCAGAAGGTCGACTTCATCGAGGCCATGTGGCAGGTCGTCAACTGGCAGGACGTCGCGCGGCGGTACGAGGCCGCCAGGTCCCGCGTGGACGTGCTGCTGCTGGCGCCCTGACGGCTGCGTGCCGCCGAGTCGTCCTGCCTCGTGATCGTCTTCTCACCCTTCACGAACGGCAGGCGGAAGAAGGAAGCCCCCGCGAGGACGTGACTCGCGGGGGTTTTCCGTGCGGGTACCGAGCTACGGCTCGCACGGCACGTTGAGGGAGAGGAGTGCGGCACAGCCGTCGGGGTTCATGCGCAGTTCGCTGATCGCCGCGTTCCGCAGGCGCGGGAACACCCTGCGGTACTCCCCGGGCGGGATCGACAGCAGGGTGCACAGAACCAGGCGCAGCAGGGTGTTGTGGGCGACGACGAGGACGCGTCCGCCGGGGTGGGCGGCGGTGATGCGCCGCAGGGCCGCGACCCCGCGGGCCGCTGCAGCCGTCGGGTCCTCGGCTCCGGGGAAGGGGTGGGCGGCGGGGTCGGCGCGGAAGGCCGCGGCCCGGTCGGGGTTCTCGGCCTCGAACTCGGCGAGCGTACGGCCCTCCACCACTCCGAAGTCGCATTCGGCGAGGCCGGGTTCGCGCCGCGGGACGAGGCCCATGGCCCGGCAGGCGGGCTCGGCGGTGGCGACGGCCCGGGAGAGCGGGGACGTCCAGATCGCGTCGACGGGATGCGCGGCGGCCCAGCGGCCGAGGGCCTCGGCCTGGGCGCGGCCGGTGTCGGTGAGGCCGATGTCGCTGACGCCGGCGTACCGGTTCTCGGCGTGCCAGACGGTCTGTCCATGGCGGGCCAGCAGGAGCGTGGTGGTCATGACTCCCCAGTGTCCGGGTGCAGACGGGTCAGGGCGTGTTCCGCTACGGGGGCGGGCAGCCAGCCGCGTTCCCGCAGGGCGTGGACGAGGCGGGCGTACGGCTCGGCGAAGGCCGCCGTGCGCTCGGGGCGGGGTTCCAGGACGGTGCGGACGCGGACCATGCGCTCGGTGATGTCCGCGAGCGCGCCCGCCCCCGACGCCCCGTACGCGGCCAGCGCGGCCATGCCCAGGGCCGGTTCGGTCTGCTCGGGGACGCGGGCCGGTCGGGCCAGGATGTCGGCGCGCAGCTGGTTCCAGTAGCGGCTGCGGGCACCGCCGCCGGTGAAGGTGAGCGGGCCGTCGAGCGGGGCGCCGAGGTGGTGCAGGTAGTCCAGGCACAGGCGTTCGGCGAAGCCCACGCCCTGGAGCAGCGCGGCCCACAGACCGGCGTCGCCCTCGGGGTCGCCCAGGACCAGGGCGGTCGCGTCCGGCGCGCGGAACGGGAACCGCTCCCCCGGCGAGACCAGCGGGTAGGCGACCGCACGGGACGGCTCGAACGCCGCCGCCCGTGCGTCCATCGTGGCGGGGTCGGCGTCCGGGAAGTGGGCCGTGAGCGCCCCGGCGCCGACGCTCGACGCCCCGCCGGGCAGCCAGGTGCCGTCGGGGGCGCGGTGGTTGTAGACCACGCCGGTGGGGTCCCGGACCGGGTCCCGGGCCGCTCCCTTCAGCACGAGGGTCGTGCCGAGCACCGAGTTCCAGGAGCCGGGGCGCAGCGCGCCCGAGGCGATCTGGGCCGCGCAGCCGTCCGTCATCCCGGCGAGCACCGGGGTGCCGGCGGGGATGCCGGTGGCGTCGGCGGCGTCCGGGCCGACCTGGCCGAGGCGGGTGCCCGGGCGTACGACGTCGGGCAACAGGCGGTCGGGGACGCCGAGTTGCGCCAGGGGCGCCTCCGGCCAGGCCTCCGCGTGCAGGTCGTAGCCGGTCTTGAGGGCGTGGCTGGAGTCCGCCGGGGGCGGTTCGCCGGTGAGGCGGGTGATGACCAGGTCGGGCTGGTGGGCGAGGCGGAACCGCGGGGCGGATGTCCGCGGGGCGGATGTCCGCGGGGCGGATGTCCGCCGGGCGGCCCCGGCCGCCCGGCCGCCCCTCGCGCCGCCGCCGTACTCCTCCAGCAACCACAGCGCCTTCGGCAGCGCCCAGGTGTCCTGGACCGCGAGCCCCGTCTCCCGGACCCGCGCCGCCTCCGCCGCCGCGCGGCCGTCGTCGTACATCAGCGCGGGGCTCACCGGGCGGCCCGAGCCGTCCGTCAGCAGGACCGTGCCGGACGTGCCGCACACCGCGAGGCCGCCGACCGGCACGCCGGGCGCGGAGCCGAGTGCCGCCCGGGACGCCGTGCACAGCGCCGACCACCACCGCTCCGGGTCCTGCTCGTGCCGCACCCCGTCCCGCCGCCCGGTCAGCGGGGCCGAGCCGCTGCCGAGGACCCTGCCGGCGGCGGTGACGAGCAGCACGCGGACGCTCTGTGTGCCCAGGTCGATGCCCAGCCAGCCCGCACCCTCGTCCGCCATCCGGGACCTCCTGATGTCGCAGCCGGATCTGTGAACTTCTCACTGTGCCCCGATATTTTCCCGTGCGCGAGGGATTGACGCCCAACTTCAGCCGTTCCACCCTCTGTTGACGAGTCGACTCGACGTGTTAACCAGCCCCAGCCCCCACGTGGAGGTACGGATGGACACGCACGCGCACGACCGGCGGCGCTTCCTCGCGCTCGCCGCCGGGGCTGCCGCGGCCCCGCTGCTCACCGCCTGCGGCGCCGGCTTCGGCGGCGACGACAGCAAGAGCGACGGGTCCGCCGCGGACGACGTCACCGGCTCCTTCGACTGGAAGCGGGAGCAGGGCACCACCGTCAAGGCGCTGCTCAACAAGCACCCGTACACGGACGCCCTCATCGCCGACCTGAAGTCCTTCACCGCGAAGACCGGCATCAAGGTCGAGTACGACGTCTTCCCGGAGGACAACTACTTCGACAAGCTCACCGTGGACCTGTCCAGCGGGCGTGCCTCCTACGACGTGTTCATGCTCGGCGCGTACATGGTGTGGCAGTACGGTCCGCCGAACTGGCTGGAGGACCTCGGGCCCTGGATGCGCAACTCCTCGGCGACGGGCGCCGAGTGGGACCAGGCGGACTTCTTCCCGAACCTCCTCCAGGCCGACCAGTGGTCGCTGAAGGCGGGCGCGCCGCTGGGTCAGGGCGGGCAGTACGCGCTGCCGTGGGGCTGGGAGACGAACGTCGTCGCCTACAACACGGAGGTGTTCGGGAAGCTGGGCCTGAAGCCGGCCGAGACCTTCGAGGAGCTGACCGAACTCGCCGGCACCATCAAGCAGCGGGCGCCGGGCGCGGGCTTCGACGGGATGTACGGGATCGCCGTACGCGGGTCCAGGAGCTGGGCCACCATCCACCCCGGCTTCATGACGATGTACGCCCGCAACGGGCTGAAGGACTTCACGGTCGACGGCGGGAAGCTCACCCCCGCCATGAACAGCTCCGACGCCGTCGCCTTCACCGAGGACTGGGCCGGCATGGTCAAGCGGGGCGGGCCGCCGTCCTGGACGTCGTACACCTGGTACCAGTGCTCCAGCGATCTGGGCGCCAGGAAGGCCGGGATGCTGTTCGACGCCGACACGGCCGCCTACTTCCAGGCCGTGAAGGGTGCCAGCCCGGCCTCCGGGAAGATCGCCTTCCACCCCGGCCCGAAGGGGCCCGACGGCTCCCTGGCCACCAACATGTGGATCTGGTCGCTCGGCATGAACGCCAAGAGCAAGAAGAAGAGCGCCAGTTGGCTGTTCCTGCAGTGGGCGACCGGCAAGGAGCACCTGCGCAAGAGCGCGATCACGCACAACCACATCGACCCGGTGCGCAAGTCGGTCGCCGACGACGCCGCGTACAAGGACAAGATGCGGCATCTGCCGGGCTTCCTGGAGACCTTCGAGACGGTCGTCGACCAGACGAGGATCCAGTTCACCCCGCAGGCGCAGTTCTTCGACGCGACGACCAGCTGGGCCGCCGCCCTGCAGGAGATCTACGGCGGCGAGGACGCGAAGTCCGTCCTGGACGGGCTGGCGGACGACCTCGCCGACAAGGTGCGTTAGCCATGCGGCTCGCGCTGCGTCCGTACCTCCTGATCGTGCCCGCGCTGCTGCTGACCTGCGGGATCCTCTACCCGTTCGGGCTCGGCCTGTACTACACGCTGTTCGACTTCTCGGCGAGCAAACCGCGGCCGGACATGGTGCGGTTCGAGAACTACACGACCGTCTTCACCCAGGAGGCGTTCTGGAACTCGGCCTGGGTGACGGTGCTGTACGCGGTCGGGGCCGCCGCCGTCGAGACCGTGCTCGGGGTGGCCGTCGCCCTGCTGCTGCACCGGTCCAGCCTCCTCGGCCGGATCCTGGAGAAGATCCTCATCCTGCCGCTGATGATCGCCCCGGTGATCGCGGCGATCATCTGGAAGCTGATGCTCCAGCCCTCGGTGGGAGTGGTCAACTACCTGCTGAGGCCCTTCGGTCTGGGCGGGGTGCAGTGGACCGACACCCCGACGGGCGCCCTGCTGTCGTCGATCGCCGTGGACGTGTGGGTCTACACGCCGTTCGTGGCGATCCTCGCCCTCGCCGGTCTGCGGTCGCTGCCCACCTCCCCGTTCGAGGCGGCGGCCGTGGACGGCGCGGGGTGGTGGTACACGTTCCGCCGGCTGACGCTGCCGATGCTGTGGCCGTACGTGCTGGTGGCGGTGATCTTCCGGTTCATGGACTCGCTGAAGGTGTTCGACATCATCTACGCCCTCACCGAGGGCGGGCCCGGTGACTCGACCGTCGTCCTCCAGATCCGGGCGTATCTGGAAGCCATCCGCTTCCAGCGCTACTCGTTCGGGATCAGCTACACCATCGTGCTGTGGGCCGTGGTGTACCTGGCCGCCATGGTGCTGGTGAAGCACCTGGGGAAGATCCAGCGCCGGGCCGCGGAGGTGACCTGAGTGAAGAAGCGTGTGCTGGGATGGCTCGCGGACGCCGCGCTCGTCCTCTACTTCGTCTTCGCGCTGTTCCCGATCGCCTGGATGGTGATCCTGTCACTGAAGCCGGCGGACCAGCTCTTCTCCACCTACTTCTCCTTCTCCCCCACCCTCGACGGCTACCGGACCGTCCTCGGCGACAGCGAGGGCATCCCGTTCGTGCGGTTCTTCGTCAACAGCCTGGTGGTGTCGGTCGGCGCGGTGGTGCTGTCGCTGGTGGTCGGGCTGCCCGCGGCGTACGCCTCGGCGCGGTGGCGGTTCAAGGGCTCGGAGAACCTGATGTTCACGCTGCTGTCGTTCCGCTTCGCGCCCGAACTGACCGTGATCATCCCGCTGTTCGTGCTGTACCAGAAGCTCGGGCTGTTCGACACGTACGTCGGCATGGTGTGGGTGCTGCAACTGGTCACCCTGCCGCTGATCGTCTGGATCATGCGGTCGTACTTCGCCGACCTCACGCCCGAGCTGGAGCAGGCGGCGCTGCTGGACGGCTACACCCGCAAGCAGGCGTTCTTCAAGGTCGCCCTGCCCCTGGTCAAACCCGGTATCGCGGCCGTGTCGCTGCTCGCCTTCATCTTCGCCTGGAACAACTTCGTCTTCCCGCTGATCCTCACCTCCAACGAGGCCCAGACGGTGACCGTGGGCGCGCTGTCCTTCCTCGGCGGCGACCGGCCCAAGTACAACCTCACGGCCGCGGCCGCGCTGGTGTCCGTCGTACCGCCGCTGCTGCTGGCGCTGACGATCCAGCGGTATCTGGTGCGGGGACTGTCGTTCGGGGCGGTGAAGTCTTGATCAGGCTGAGCGGGATACGGAAGGCGTACGGGAAGACCGTCGCGCTCGACGGGCTGGAACTGGAGGTGCGGGAGGGCGAGTTCTTCTGCCTGCTGGGCCCGTCGGGCGCGGGGAAGACCACGACGTTGAAGACCGTCGCCGGGCTGGAACAGCCCGACTCCGGCACGGTCGTGCTCGACGGCGAGGACATGCGGGGTGTGGAGCCGTACGACCGGGGTGTGGCGATGTGCTTCGAGAGCTACGCCCTCTACCCGCACCGCTCGGCCTACGACAACCTGGCCTCCCCCCTGCGTTCGCCCCGGCACCGGCTGCCCGCCGCCGAGGCCCGGCAGCGGATCGGCGCGATCGCCGAACTGCTCGGGATCTCGGGGCTGCTGGACCGGCCGGTGGGCCAGTTGTCCAACGGGCAGCGGCAGCGTGTCGCCCTCGGCCGGGTGCTGGTGCGCCCCGCCCGGGCCTTCCTCCTCGACGAGCCGCTCTCCCACCTCGACGCCAAGCTGCGCCAGCAGATGCGGGCCGAACTGAAGGCGATCGGGGCCGTGCAGCACACCACCACCCTGTACGTCACCCACGACTCGGTCGAGGCACTGGCGCTCGGCGACCGGATCGGGGTGATCCGGCAGGGGCGGATCGTGCAGACGGGCACGCGGGAGGAGATCTGGTACCGGCCGTACGATACGGAGGTCGCGCGGGCCTTCGGGCGGCCCCGGATCAATCTGCTGCCGGGGGTGGTGACGGAGAGCGGCGTGCGGTCGGACGGCGGGGTGGAGCTGCCCGTCCGGGCGCAGGCCGCGCCGGGCACGGACGTCCTCGTCGGCCTGCGTCCCCGGGACATCGCCCTGCACGGCGAGGGCCACGGGCTGACCGGCACCGTGTACGTCACCGAGGTCCTCGGCCGGTCCGTCGAGGTCACCGTCCGGCTCGGGACCGGGGACCAGCGGGTGTCGCTGGTGGCGCCCCGGGCGGACGCGGCACGCCTTCGTCCGGACGATCCGGTACGGCTCGCGGTCCGGCCTGAGAACCTGCTGCTGTTCGAGGCCGACCGGCCGGAGCGACCGGGACAACGGATAGAGACACAGCGATGAGCAGCAGCAGTGGTGGACAGCAGGGGCCCGCGGCGCGGCAGGCCGCCATGGCCGAGCAGGTGCTGGCCGACGGAACGGCGACGGCGGCGGAGCTCGCCGAGCGGTTCGGGGTGAGCCTGATGACCATCCACCGGGACCTCGACGAGCTCGAACGGCAGGGCATCGTGCGCAAGTTCCGGGGCGGGGTGACCGCGCAGCCGTCGGGGGTCTTCGAGTCGAACGTGCAGTACCGGCTGAAGACCATGCGGGCCGAGAAGGCAGCCGTCGCCGAGCACGCGCTGCGGATGGTGGAGCCCGGCATGGCGATCCTGCTGGACGACTCCACCTCCACCCTGGAGATAGCCCGGCGCCTGCGCACGGGCGAGGTCACACCGCTGACGGTCGTCACCAACTTCCTGGAAGCGATCAACCTGCTCGCCGACCAGCGCGGCATCCACCTGATGGCGCTCGGCGGCGACTACGACCCGCTGCACTCCTCGTTCCTCGGGGTGTCCTGCGTGGAGGCGGTCGAACAGCTGCGGGTGGACGTGTGCTTCGCGTCGACGTCGGCCGTGCACCGGGGTTACGCCTACCACCAGGAGCAGCACATCGTGTCCGTGAAGCGGGCGATGCTCGACGCGGCGGCACGGAACGTCCTGCTGATCGACCACACCAAGCTCGGCCGGGTCGCCCTGCACCGGGTCGTCCCGCTGTCCCGTTTCGACCTGCTCCTGGTGGACGACGGGGCGTCGGCGGAGGCGCTGCGGGACCTGGACGAGCACAAGGTCCGTTACGAGGTCTGTGCGACGAAGGGCAGCGATGACCGAGCTGGAGCTACGTGACCTGCGCAAGACCTACCGGGCCCGGGGTCGTCCGGGCGTGGACGCGGTGCGCGGCCTGGACCTCGCACTGCGTTCCGGGGAACTGCTGGGGCTGCTCGGCCCGTCGGGCTGCGGCAAGTCGACGACGCTGCGGATGATCGCCGGCCTGGAGCCGGTCACCGGCGGGGACATCCTGGTCGGCGGGGCGTCGGTGGTCGAACGGCCCGCGCAGCAGCGCAACATCGGGGTCGCGTTCGAGAACTACGCGCTGTATCCGCCACTGTCGGTCGCGGAGAACCTGGCGTTCGGCCTGAGGGCCCGGGGCCGTAAGGCTCGTGGGGACGTCGACCGCAAGGTGAGGGAGATCGCCGAGCGGGTCGGTCTGACCGGCCTCCTCGACGCCCGCCCGGCCGGCCTGTCCAGCGGCCAGAAGCAGCGCGTCTCCCTGGCCCGGGCGCTGATCCGCGAACCGGACGTGCTGCTGCTCGACGAGCCCCTCTCCCACCTGGACGCGGCCCAGCGGGACACCACCCGCCGCGAACTCAAGCGCATCCAGAAGGACCTGGGCCACACCACGATCCTGGTCACCCACGACCAGGAGGAGGCCCTCTCCCTCGCCGACCGGATCGCCGTGATGAAGGACGGCGTCATCCAGCAGCTCGGCACCCCCTACGAGGTCTACGACAGCCCGGCCAACGTGTTCGTGGCGGACTTCGTCGGCGAGCCCGCGATCACTCTGCTGCCCGGTATCGCCGACGGCGACGGCCACGCCCGCCTCTCCGACTCGGTGCGGATCGCGCTGCCCGTGCCGGTGGAGGAGGGCCGGGAGGTGGTGGTCGGGATCCGCCCGGAGGACGTCCGGCTCACCGCCGAAGAGGGCCTGCCCGCCCGGGTCGTCGCCCATGAACCCCTGCTGGAGTCGGGCCTGGCGACCCTCGCCCTCGACGGGGTCGAACGGCACCTGGTCGTCCTCACCGACCCCGAGGTGCGGCTCGCCCACGACGAGCGGGTCCGGGTCGCCGCCGACCTCCGGCACACCCATGTCTTCGACGCCGAGACAGGAGAGGCTCTGCGATGACTGCCGGAAACAGCGTGCGTGTGGTGGCCGCCGGTGACCACTTCGTCCTGCCGTCGCTGATCACGCGGGCGGTAGAGCACGAGGTGGAGCGGGCCCGGGTGACGGAACTGAGGCTCGGCTGGCCGCTGGAGCCGTTCGGGCCGGTCGCCGAGGTGCAGGAGGCCAGTGACGCCGAGGACGAGATGATCGAGGCGCTGGCCGGGGCGCAGGTGCTGGTCACGCAGATGGGGCCGGTCACCGAGAAGGTGCTCGCCGCCTGCCCGGACCTGAGGCTGGTCGTGGTCTGCCGGGGCGGGCCGGTCAACGTCAACCTGGACGCGGCGAAGCGGCGTGACGTGCGGGTGTGCTTCGCGCCGGGCCGCAACGCCGCCGCCACCGCCGAGTTCACCGTCGGCATGATGCTGGCCGCGCTGCGCCGCATCCCCCAGGCCCACGACCCGCTGTCCCGGCAGGGCAGTTGGGAGGGCGCGACGTACTACACCTACGAGCAGAGCGGTCTGGAGCTGGAGGACCTGCCCGTCGGGCTCGTCGGGTACGGGGCCGTCGGCAGCAGGGTGGCCCGCGTGCTGTGCGCGTTCGGGGCGCGGGTGATGGTGTACGACCCGTATGTGCACGGCGAGATCCACGGACTGCGCGTGACCTCGCTGGACGAACTCCTGCGCCGCTCCCAGGTGATCACCCTGCACGCCCGGCTCACCCCGGAGACCCGGGGGCTGATCGGTGCCCGGGAGCTGGGGCTGCTGCCGTCCGGCGCGGTGGTGGTGAACGTGGCCCGGGGGCCGCTGCTGGACGAGGGCGCGCTGTGCGACGCGCTGGAGAGCGGGCAGGTCTCGGCGGCGGCGCTCGACACGTACGAGCGGGAGCCGCTGCCGCCGGAGTCTCGGCTTCTGGGGCTGGGCGACCGCGTCGTGCTCACCCCGCATCTCGGTGGTGCGTCGCGCGCGGTGGCGGAGAAGGCGGCGCGGATCGCCGCGGAAGAGGTGGGCCGCTGGGTGCGGGGCGAGCCGCTCGCGCACTGCCTGACCTGAGGACCTTGAGAGGACCCTTGAGGGGAGCCGCATGTACGTCGGTATCGATGTGGGCACGTCCATGGTCAAGGCGGCGGCCTTCGACGACACGGGCCGGGAACTGGCCGTGTCGTCCCGCCCGGTGGACCTGAGACTGCACGGCGGGTTCGTCGAGCAGGACATGGACGAGGTGTACGGGGCGGTCGTCGCCGTGCTCGACGAGCTCACCGGACAGGTCCCGGGGCCGGTCGAGCTGGCCGGGCTCACCGGGCAGGGCGACGGGGTGTGGCTGGTCGACGGGGAGGGGCGGCCCGTGCGGCCGGCGGCCTCCTGGATGGACGGGCGGGCACACGAACTGGTCGACCGGTGGCTGGCCGACGGCACGTTCGAGACGGTGTTCCGGCGGACGGGGAGCGCGATGTTCCCGGGCTGCCCGGGGCCGCTGCTGGCGTGGCTGGACAGCAACGAACCGAAGGCGCTGGATGCCGCGAAGGCCGCCGTGTACTGCAAGGACATGGTGTTCCAGCGGCTGACGGGGTCGGGCCCGGCCACGGATGTGTCGGACGCGTCGATGCCGTTCCTGGACCCGCGCACCCGGACGTACGACAACCGGGTCGTGGAGCTGCTGGGGCTCACGCACCGGCGGCGGCTGCTGGCCCCCGTCAGCGACCCGGTCGCCACGGCCGAGGCGCGGGGCGAGGGCCTGCCGTCCGGCACCCGGATCGCGAACGGCCCGTACGATCTGCCGGCCTGTGCGCTGGGCGCCGGGGTGACGGCCCCGGGGGACGGTCTGCTGATCGTCGGGACGTGTCTGGCCAGCCTGGTCGCCACGACCGAGCTGGACCTGACGGGCGAACCGGCGGGCCTGTACATCTCCACCGACCGGCCCGGGTACTGGCTGCGTGCCATGCCCGCGATGGTCGGCACGGCGGCCCTGGACTGGGTGCTGTCGACGACGGGCGTGCGGCACGACGAGGTGGACAGGCTGCTGGCGCAGACCCCGCCGGGCGCGAACGGCGTCCGCGTGCTGCCGTACTTCGCGCCCTCCGGGGAACGGGCCCCCTTCGTCGAGCCCCGGCTGCGTGCCGAACTCACCGGTATCTCCCTGGAGTCGACCCGGGGCGACCTGGTCCGCGCCACCTGCGAGGGCATTGGTTACGCGGCCCGGCACTGCCTGGAGGCGGCGGGCCTCGACGGGAATCTGGCCGTCTGCGGCGGCGGCACCCGCAGCCCCGCCTGGATGCGGCTGCTCGCCGATGTGCTCGGCCGGCCGCTGCGGGTCGTCGAGGGCGAGGTGGGCGCGCGGGGCGCGGTCCTCGCGGCGGCCGAGCGGTACGGGGTCCCGCTGGACGCGCCGGGGTGGACCCGGCCGACGGAGGTCGTCGAGCCGGACCCGGCACGGGCCGCGTCCTACAGCAAGGGCTACGAGGAGCACCTGGTCCGGCTCGCGCAGGCACGGGCCCGGGCGCGCACATGAATCCACCTACCGGGAAAGGGAGTCGTATGCGGCTCGGACGGAGATCTCTGCTGCTCGCGGCGGCGGCGGGAACAGCCACAGCCGCCACGGCCACCCCGGCGGCGGCCGCACCCCGCGGGAGCGGCCCGGTGGTCATCGGCCACCGCGGCGCGGCCGGCTGGCGCCCCGAGCACACGGCCGTTTCGTACACGTACGCGGTGCAGACGGGCGCCGACTGGATCGAACCGGACCTGGTGCCGACGAAAGACCATGTGCTGGTGGTCCGGCACGAGAACGAGATCTCCCAGACCACCGACGTGGCCCGCCGGCCGGAGTTCGCCGGCCGGCGCACGACGAAGACGGTCGACGGCCGGTCCGTGACCGGATGGTTCACGGAGGACTTCACTCTCGCCGAGCTGAAGACGCTGCGGGCGGTGGAGCGGCTGCCGCAGGTCCGCAACCGCAACACGGTCTTCGACGGGCGCGAGGAGGTCATGACCTTCCAGGAGGTCGTCGCTCTGGCGCGGAAGCTGTCGAGGGCGCACGGCCGGACGATCGCCGTCTTCCCGGAGACCAAGCACCCGACGTACTTCCGGTCCATCGGCCTGCCGCTGGAACCAAAACTGGCCGCCGCGATCCGCCGGGCCCGGCTCGGACCGCGCGAGTGCGTCGTGCAGTCCTTCGAGCCGACGAGCCTGCGGCGCATGACGGGCCTGGGTGTGCCGCTGTGGCAGGCGCTGGGGACGACGGGCGGGCCGTACGACCTGCCCACGACGACCTACCGGTACATGATGACCCCGGACGGGCTGGCGGACATCGCGCGGTACGCGGACTGGATCGGGCCGGACAAGTCGTCGCTCGTCGGCACGTCGCTCCTCGCGGACGCGCACGCGGCAGGCCTGCGCGTGGGGCCGTACACCTTCCGGGCGGAGAACCAGTTCCTGCCGGCGGAGTTCCGGCGCGGCACCGGAAGCAGCGATTTCGGGGACGCGTTCGCGGAATACGCGCTGTACTACCGCATGGGGGTCGATGCGGTCGTAACCGACTTCCCGGACTTGGCGGTGATGGCGAGGAGGGGCTGATGATTCGCAGGGCGTGCCGGACCTGCGGCACCATGCAGGACTTCCGGAAGCTCAACGAGGAGGAGCGGGCGGCGGTCCGTGAGGAGAAGAAGGATCCGCGCCACTACGTGGACAACCTCTGGCGGTGCACCGTGAAGGGCTGTCTCTGGTACCAGCCGTATCTGCACACCGACGGCGGCGGCCTCCTCCCCGAGCGGTTCAGGGAGGAGGCCGCACCCGCCGGGTGACGCCTACAGGTTGGAGAAGTCCGGACCCTTCGTGCGCGTGCGCTTGATCTCGTAGAAGCCCGGCACCGAGGCCACGGCGAGGGTGCCGTCCCAGAGGCGGGCGGCCTCCTCGCCCTTGGGGGCCGGGGTGACGACCGGGCCGAAGAAGGCGAGCTGCTCGCCGTCCGCGCCGGGCACGGCGATGACCGGGGTGCCGACCTCCTGGCCGACCTTGTCGATGCCCTCCTTGTGGGAGGCGCGCAGCTCGGGCTCGTACCGGGTGCCGTCCCAGTGCTCCATGAGGGACTCGGGCAGGCCGACGTCCTTCAGTGCGGCGGCGACCGTCTCCTTGCCGGGGCCCTCGCCCTGGTTGTGGATGCGGGTGCCGAGCGCGGTGTAGAGGTCGCCCAGCACCTCGGCGCCGTGCTCCTGCTGTGCCGCTATGACGATCCGGACAGGGCCCCACGCCTTCGTCTCGAGCAGGTCGCGGTACTCCTCGGGCAGCTGGTCGAGCTTGTCCTCGTTGAGCACGGCGAGGCTCATGACATGCCAGCGGACCTGGATGTCCCTGACCTTCTCCACCTCGAGAACCCACCGGGAGGTCATCCACGCCCAGGGGCACAGCGGGTCGAACCAGAAGTCGACGGGAGTCTTGTCCGACATGTCTCTCCTCATGAGGAAGCCGTTTCTCCGGCAACGTCGAAGCTCGTCCCGGTCATTCCCGGGTGCCTCGTGTCAGGGGTACGTGGCAGGATCGTCGCTGTTCAGCCGTATCCGACGACGCTTGAGGAGTTCCGCCCGTGCCCGGTGAGAATCTGTCCCGCGACGAGGCCCGGGAGCGGGCAGCCCTGATCGGCGTCGACGGGTACGAGGTGTCCCTCGACCTGCGGTCCGCGGTCGGTTCGGACGACACCGACGGGCCCCGCACGTTCCGGTCCGTGACGACCGTCCGGTTCCGCTGCAACGAGCCCGGTGCGAGCAGCTTCGCCGATCTGATCGCCCCGAGTGTGACGGCCGTCTCACTCAACGGCCGGGATCTGGACCCCGGTGAGGTCTTCGACGGCTCGCGGATCACGCTGGAGGACCTGGCCGCCGACAACGAGCTGGTCGTCGACGCGCAGTGCGCCTACTCCCGCACCGGCGAGGGCCTGCACCGCTTCGTCGACCCCGAGGACGGCGAGGTGTACCTGTACACGCAGTACGAGCCGGCCGACTCCCGCCGCGTCTTCGCGAACTTCGAGCAGCCCGACCTCAAGGCCCCGTTCCGCTTCGAGGTGCGGGCGCCGCAGGGCTGGACGGTGTGGAGCAACGGCGTGGGCGAACAGGCCGACGGCGTGTGGCGGTTCGCCGAGACCAAGCCGATCTCGACGTACATCACGTGTGTGGTGGCGGGCCCCTACCACTACGTGACGGACAGCTACTCCCGTACGTTCGCCGACGGCACGACGCTGGAGATCCCCCTGGGCGCCCTGTGCCGCAAGGGTCTCGCGCCCTACTTCGACGCCGACGACGTCTTCCTGGTCACCAAGCAGGGCCTGGACTTCTTCCACGACCACTTCGACTACCCGTACCCGTTCGGGAAGTACGACCAGGCGTTCGTGCCCGAGTACAACCTCGGCGCGATGGAGAACCCGGGTCTGGTGACGTTCCGGGAGGAGTACATCTTCCGGGGCAAGGTGACGCAGGCGTCCTACGAGGGCCGGGCCAACGTCGTCCTGCACGAGATGGCGCACATGTGGTTCGGCGACCTGGTCACCATGGAGTGGTGGGACGACCTGTGGCTGAAGGAGTCGTTCGCGGACTTCATGGGCGCGTTCTCGCTGGTCGGCGCGACCCGCTTCGTCAACGGCTGGGTCACCTTCGCCAACCGCCGCAAGTCGTGGGCCTACCGGGCCGACCAGCTGCCCTCCACGCACCCGATCACGGCGGACATCCGCGACCTGCAGGACGCCAAGCTGAACTTCGACGGCATCACGTACGCCAAGGGCGCGTCGGTGCTGAAGCAGCTGGTGGCGTACGTCGGCCAGGACGCGTTCCTGGAGGGCGCCCGGCGCTACTTCAAGCGCCACGCGTACGGCAACACGCGCCTCGGGGACCTGCTGTCGGTGCTGGAGGAGACCAGCGGCCGGGACATGAGCGCCTGGGCGCGGTCCTGGCTCCAGACGGCCGGGGTGAACGCGCTGACCCCGCAGCTGCTGCTCAACCCGCAGGGCCGCGTGGAGGAGCTCGCGGTGGTGCAGGAGGCGGCCGAGTCGCATCCGGAACTGCGCCCGCACCGGGTGGCGGTGGGCCTGTACCGGGCGACGGACGGCGGGGCGGTCGAGCGGTACGCGCGCGCCGAGGTGGACGTCGACGGTCCGCGCACGGTCGTGGCGGGGCTGTCCGGCACCGAGGCGCCCGACCTGGTCCTGGTCAACGACGACGACCTGACGTACTGCAAGATCCGCTTCGACGAGACCTCGCTGGCGACGCTGCGCGAGCACCTGGGGTCGGTGACCGACCCGCTGGCGGGTGCCCTGTGCTGGTCGGCGCTGTGGAACATGACGCGCGACGCGCTGCTCCCGGCGGGGGACTTCGTGGACCTGGTGCTGCGGTTCGCGGGAGGCGAGTCCGAGATCGGCGTGGTGCAGATGCTGCACGCGTGGGCCGAGTCGGCGGTCACGCACTACGCGGCGCCCGCCCGGCGGGAGACGACCGCCCGCCTCCTCGCCGAGGGCGCGCGGCGCGAGCTGTACGCGGCCGAGGCCGGCAGCGAGCACCAGCTGGCGTGGGCGCGTTTCTTTGCCCGGACGGCCACCGCCGAGGCGGACTTCGAGCTGCTGGGCGACCTGCTGGCGGGCACGGCGTCGGTCGAGGGCCTCGACCTGGACCAGGAGCTGCGGTGGGTGTTCCTGGAGCCGCTGGCCGCGCACGGGGTGGTGGACGAGAAGGCGCTGGCCGAGGAACTGGCCCGGGACGACACGGCCTCCGGCAAGCGCCACCAGGTGCGCTGTCTGGCCGCCCGTCCGTCGGCGGCGGTCAAGGCGCAGGCGTGGGCGCAGGTCGTGGAGTCGGACACGCTGTCCAACGCCATGGTCGAGGCGACCATCGCGGGCTTCTCCCAGGGCTCGCAGCGGGAGTTGCTCGCGCCGTACGCGCGGAAGTACTTCGCGGCGATCGAGCGGGTGTGGGCCGAGCGGTCCATCCAGATCGGGATGCACGTGGTGCAGGGCATGTTCCCCTCGCTGCAGCAGTCCCCGGAGACCCTCGCCGCCACGGACGCGTGGCTGGAGGACCACCGGGAGGCGGCCCCGGCCCTGCGCCGACTGGTGCTGGAGGCCCGGGACGACTTGGCGCGGGCGCTGCGCGCGCAGGAGTGCGACCAGGCCTCTGGCCAGTAGCTTTGGCCTGAGATCGGGGCGTTCCGCCATCGTTACGAGATGCGTGCCCCGCGAACCGTAACCCCTGGCCCGCACCCGAACGGACCAGGGGCTTTCGGCATCCGAACACCCGTCCTTTAACGCTGGGTTGTCCGTATTTGTCGACGGGCCTGTAACAGCGGTTAAAGAGCGGCCGGAGCGCGGGAAATTGCCGGTCATGACCCACAACACACCGCTCTCCCCGCGCCCTCTGCACGACCTGTCCGGCCGCGGCCGGCTCCGTGTGATGACGGTCGCTCAGCTCCGCTCGCACGGCGTGACGACGTCCGCGACGAACGAGCAGTGCCGCCCCGGCGGACCCTGGCAGCAGCTCCTCCCGGGCGTCGTCCTGCTCCACCCGGGCCCGCCGACCAGCGAGGAGCGGCTGCACGCGGTGCTGATGTACGCGGCGCGGGAGCGCGGCACGGGCGTCCCCGCCCAGCCCGGTGCGGGCCGGGGTCGCGCCTCCGCCTGCCCGGAGGCGATGATCACCGGCCTGGCCGCCCTGACGCTGCACGGCTTCTCCTCCACTCCCCCGCTGCCGTCCCTGGACGCGATCGACGTGCTGGTCCCGCGGCTGCGCCGAGTGCGCTCGACGGGCTGTGCACGCATCGTCCGCGGCGCCGCGCTGCCCGCCCCCGAGCAGGTCACGGGCCTGCCGGTGGCCCCGGTCGCCCGCGCGCTGGCCGACGCGGTGGCCGACCTCCGGGACGCCGGCACCGTGCGCCGGCTGATGACGGAGGCGGTGCGCGGCGCTTATTGCGAGCCGGCGGCGGTGGTGCGGGAGCTGAACCAGGCACGGCTGCTCAGCCGCCCGCACGTGGTGGACGCGGTGGACTCCCTGCTGGCCGAGGGCCGGGCGATCGCGGAGGACCGCCTTTACCGGATGGTCCGCGAGTACGGGCTGCCCGACCCGGCCTGGAACGTCGACCTGCGCCTGCCCGGCGGCCCCTACCTCGGCGGCCTCGACGCGTACTGGCCCGACCATGCGGTCGCGGTCGAGCTGGACACTCGCGCGCCCCGGCAGGACGACGACGTCCTGTGGTCCGAGTACGCCCGCAAGGGCGAGCACCTGGAGCGCCTCGGCATCACGGTCGTCCGCATCACGCCGAGGAAGCTCCGCGACTCTCCGGAACAGCAGGCGACGGTGGTCCGCACGGCCCTGATGGCCTCGGCCGACCGCGAACCGGCCGCGTATGTCGTGGTGCTGCCCCGGTAGTGACGGACCGGGGGCAGGACCAGGAGGAGAGCGGAGGGGCCGCCGGAGTCGCCGGCGGCCCCTCCTCGCACTCCGGCGGTGACTGATCATGATCTGTCGCGGTGCCCGGGAGCAGGCAGCCGCTGCGCACGTCCTGATCGCCGGAGAGCAGAGCGAGCACCTTCGCGTGTGCCGCGAGGAGGATCGCGGTGAGCGGCACGCCAGCAGGGCCGCCGTCACGTCGCCGGGGACGCTCCTGACGTGCTCCCCGGTGCCGGGCACCGGCTCCTTCGCCCAGCGGGGCAGGGCCGTGAAGCCGCCCTCGACCCTGCTGTCGCTTCCGGGGACGCGGGCGTCGGGCCGACTGTGCTTCTCGCATGATGAGCGGGCCTCTCACCAAGCGGACCGAACGGACGGACGGCACCGTCCTACGTGCCGCAGAACTCCGCCTCGATGACCGCGTCGGTACTGCCCGACCAGTCGCCATTGAAGTTGACGGCCAGGGAGTGCCGGCCGTCCTCCGTCGTCACGGCGTCCGAGTTCGAACCGAAGATGCCGCCGTCGTGGCCCCAGACGTGGACGCCGCAGCCGAGCTCGCGGTCGACGAGCCCCAGGCCGTAGCGGCTGGTCTCCCGGCTGGAGGGGACCGTGGTCTTCATCTCCTTCAGCTGCTCGGGCGGGAGCAGCCTGCCGCGGAGCAGCGCCGAGTAGAAGCGGTTCAGGTCGGCGGAGCTGGAGACCATCTGGCCCGAGCCGTAGGCCAGACGCGCGTTCAGTTCCGTGACGTCGTACGTCGGGCCGGTGTCCGTCCGGGCCAGTTTGGAGTAGGCGCGGCTGCCGGGCCGGGGCAGGGTGACCCGGGTGGTGGGGACGGACGTGGAGGTCAGGTGCAGCGGGGCGATGATGCGCCGGTCGATCTCGTCGCCGTAGTCGTCGTTGCCCGTGGCCTTCTCGATCACCCGCGCGGCCAGGAGGTAGTTCGTGTTGGAGTACCTGAACGAACTGCCCGGCGCGAAGTACGGCTCGTTCGCCAGGGCGAAGGCGAGCAGCTCCTCCGGGTCCGCCTCGTCGAACCGGTGCTTCATGAAGCCGTCCGCGGTCATGTACGTCCGCTGGAAACCGGTGTCCGCCAGGTAGTCGTAGATGCCGCTGGTGTGGTTCAGGAGCTGGCGGAGGGTGATCCCGCGGCCGTCGTGTCCGTGGCCCCGGACGACGCCCGGCAGCCACTTGTCCACCGTGTCGTCCAGCGACAGCCGCCCCTCCGCCTCCAGTTGCAGGACGACGGTGGCGACGAACGTCTTGGAGATGCTGGCGACGCGGTAGTGGTCCCGCGTCGAACGCGGCTGGCCCGTCTTGAGGTCGCCGACCCCGGCCGTGGCCGCCCAGGTGCCGTGCCCCTGGCGCACTCTCACGGTCACGCCCGGGACGCCGTCGGCGATGGCGGCACGCACCGCCTGCCGGGTTGCGTCGTGGTGGCCTGCGGGCAGGGCCGCGACCGCGGGGCCCGCCAGGGCCGCCGACAGCGCCACGGCCGTCGCCGCCGTCAGGATCGTGCGTGCGCGTCTGTTCATGTCCCGTACCCCCGTCATGTCGAGCGGTGTCGGGGGGTGGGACCGCGAGCCGGCGGGCCGGAGTTGACCGGCCCGGGCGGGTTGGGCGGGATTCAGCCCTTTTTCAGAACCAGCTCGGTGTTGCGGTCCGCCGGGTCGCCGCCGAGGGTCGCGCTCGCGCCGGGGGCGTTGAGGGACAGCTCGCGGTAGAGGGCGGCGAGGCCGGTCTGGGAGAGGTCGGAGAAGTCCGTGCGGTGCGGGGCCGAGGACTCCACCAGCGTGGTGAACAGGGAGACCGTGCCGTCCTTGTTGTCGGTCAGCTCGATGATGCGGGCGAGCTGGGGATAGTCGACGTGGGAGGCCGTGGAGATCTCCCAGAAGGAGCCGCCGGAGGACATCGCGTGCGGGGTGATGACGTTCTTGTGGATGTGGCCGTTCACCCAGGCGAGCACGTTGCGGTGACCGCCGAGGAGGGCGAGGACCTCCTGACCGTTGTGGCGCCGCTCCTGGGGGCGGGCCGGATCGATGCGTGTGTTCGTCATCGTCTTGCTGGTGTGATGGCTGAAGATCACCGCGTGGGAGTCCTTGTTCTCCCGCAGCGTCCGGTCGAGCCACTTCAGCTGGGCCGTGCCGAGTGAGCCCTCGTAGTGGCCGCCCGCGTCGGTGGTGTCCAGGCTGATGCCGATGACGTCGTCGGAGATGCGGAAGGCGTAGTACTGGGTGCCCGCGTCGAGGTTGGCGGAGGAGTAGCCGTGTCCGGCCGGGCCGAGGCCGCGGTAGGCCGGGTCCAGGTGTGCCCGGAGGTACTCGGCCGGGGTGAAGGGTGCGCGGCTCTCGTCGGGGGTGACCGAACGCATGGCGCGGGCGTGGGACTTCAGGAAGTCCTCGTAGCGGACGCCTTCGGGGTCCCGGGCCTTCTTGATGAGGGTCTGCAGCCGCTGCGCCTCGGCCGCGGACACGTCCATCAGCTTCTTGCCGCCGACTGCGAGTTCGGTGAGGTAGGAGTCGCCGTGCGAGGCGTAGCAGCCCATCGGCAGGGAGTCGTGGTTGCCGACGGTGGAGTACCAGGGCAGATTGAGGCCGGGGCTGCGGACCTCGCGGATGGCGGCCTTGAGGAAGCCGTCGAGGTGCGGGAAGCCGGCCTGCTTGTCACTGTCGCGGACCGGGGCCTCCGGCTGCCAGTACTGCTTGAGGCCGCTGTTCTGGACGCCCTCGTACCGACGCGGGTCCCCGGAGTTGGGGGTGATGCGCCCACCGCTCATGATCTTCATGAACCACTCCAGCTCGGACTTGGCGTTGTTGTCCGTGTTGTCGCCGGTGGTCATGGCGAAGTGCAGCGGGGTGCCGGTGACGGGGGCGCCGCGGAGCGCGTTGATCCGTTCCACGAGCGCGATCGCGCCCTGCACGGTCAGCGCCTCGTGCGGCCGCCAGGCGTGGATGTCGGCCGAGCGCAGGTACTCCAGGCGCAGCGGGTGCTGGGCGTCGATGATGTGCAGGTCGGTGAGCTGCACGAACGCCGCGAGCGCGGTACGGCGCCCGGCGCGGCCGGACTTGGGCGCGGCCAGGTCGGAGCGCACGACCCGCTGCCAGCCGGGTCCGTCGCCGAGGCGCCGGTAGCCCGAGCCGCGCGGAGTGGCCACGGACGCCACGGTCGTGCCCTTGGTGTAGGGGGCCAGCGGCGCGGCCGGTGCCCGGCGGGAGGATGCGGCGACGGCCTCGGTGGTCTCGCCGGCGGTGGCGGCCTGGCTGTCGCTGGGCCGCAGGGCGTAGCCGACGCCCCCGGACAGGGCGACCGCTCCGGTGGCGGCGAGGACGGAACGACGGTGGATGCCCTGGCCGGAGCCGGCGACTGAGCGTGTGCGCGACATGCGCTTCTCTCCCCGAGTGCGAACGCGTCGGCAGTGGTCGCGGGAAGCTCGGCACGCGAACTTCCCGCTCGTACTGGATCGTTGGCACCGGGAATGACCTGCGCGTAAACGGGGCGGCAACGCGCAGCGCCGATCACCGTACGTGGATCTTCGACCACCTTGCGCGTCGTCGGCCGCTCCGGGAACGGCCGGGAGCCGGTCACGCCGTGTTCATCTTCCTGGGTACTGCATATAGGGCACAGGCCCCGTTCAGCTGGAAGACAGGCCCTATTCGGCGTCCTCCAGCACATCGGAGAGCCGTCCGGTGGGCGGCCGTTCCCGCCACAGGCGCAGGGCGATGTCGACCATCCCCACCCGGACGAGGCCGGGCACCGCGTCCAGGTCGTGCCAGGCGGCGAAGTCGGTGGAGCCGCCCACCTCGTAGCGCAGTTCGCCGCCGGTGATCCGGCCCTCGTAGACGAAGCGGACGGCGTGATGGTCGACGGCGCGTCCGAGGCCTCCGCGGAAGACGCGGTGGGAGGAGTCCACGCCGAGCAGTCCGGTGACCTCGATGCGGTACCCGGTCTCCTCCTCGACCTCCCGCCGCACGGTGTCGTAGGGGTCCTCGCCGTGCTCCATGCCGCCGCCGGGCACGACCCACTCGGGGGTGCCGTCGGGGGCCGGGGAGCGGGCGAGCAGGATCTGTCCGTCACGGACGCATATGGCGTAGGCCGCCACCCTCAACTTCTGTCGCACTCCGGGACGTTAACCGATTTCGCCGCCTTCGGGACTCATGCCCGCAAAACGCATCGCGGGTTTTCCCCATACATCCATTTCGTTTCGGTCAACCCTCCCCAAAGAACGTCCCCTTGCGTAAAGCTGTGCGATCGTCCGGGCCTGCGATCCGGACGGTCGCGACCAGGGCCGATCGGTTCCCGGTCGCTCCCGCTCGTTCCTTTACCTACAAGGGATGCCGATGACCAACACCCCCGAGCGTGACCCGATATCGTCCCGGAGACGTGTGGCGCGCGTCGCCGTGGCCGCCGGCCTCGTCGCCGCGCTCTCCGCGGCCGGGCCGGTCCCCCTGGCCTTCTCCGCAGACGGTCCGGGCGCGTCCGTACCGGCCGACACCGACGTCAAGTCGGCGCACGACAAGCTCGGTTCGGGCGACGCGGACCTGCTCGCCGAGGCGAAGGCGGACGGCGACAAGACCGTCACGATGATGGTCGCCACCGCGCCCGGGCAGACCGAGCAGGTCGCCGGGCAGCTGGACGCGGTCAAGGGCGGCTCGGTGGGCCGGGCCGACGACAAGCTGGGCTACGTCCGGGCCACCGTCCCGACGTCCCGGGCGGACTCGGCCATCGCCGCCGCCGTCAAGCTGTCCTCCGTGCACGGCATCGACCTGCGCGAGGAGATCCCGCTGGACGACCCGACGCCGGCCGCGGACGCCGCCAAGGGCGCCAAGCCCGCCGCGGGGACGTACCCGGCGCCGGGGAAGAAGACTCCCGCGGAGAACCCGTACAACCCGTCCTTCGAGACGGGCGCGGTCGACTTCGTCGAGGACCACCCGAAGGCGGACGGCCGCGGCATCACCATCGGCATCCTGGACTCCGGCGTCGACCTGGGCCACCCGGCGCTGCAGAAGACCACCACCGGCGAGCGGAAGATCGTCGACTGGGTGACGGCGACGGACCCGGTCGTCGACAACGACAACACCTGGCGCCGGATGGACGCCTCCGTCGCGGGCCCCACGTTCACGCACGACGGCAGGACCTGGAAGGCGCCTTCGGGCGCGTACCGGGTGAGCACCTTCAAGGAGTCGTACACCACCGGCGGTGACGCCGCGGGTGACGCCAACCGCGACGGCGACACCACGGACTCCTGGGGCGTGCTGTACGACCCGGCCGCCGGTACGGTCCGCGTCGACCTGAACAACAACTTCGACTTCGCCGACGACACCGCGATGAAGCCGTACAAGGACGGCTACCAGATCGGGTACTTCGGCACCGACGACCCGAAGACCGACATCGCCGAGCGGCAGCCGTTCGTCGTCGAGATCCGCAAGGACGTCGTCTACAACGGCGCCGGCGCGAAGGCCGACTTCGTCAACATCGGCGTCATCGAGTCCGAGCACGGCACGCACGTCGCCGGCATCACCGCCGCGAACGGCCTGTTCGGCGGCAAGATGGACGGCGCCGCCCCGGGCGCCAAGCTGGTCTCCTCCCGCGCCTGCACCTGGTCCGGCGGCTGCACCAACGTCGCGCTCACCGAGGGCATGATCGACCTCGTCACCAAGCGCGGCGTCGACATCGTCAACATGTCCATCGGCGGCCTGCCCGCGCTGAACGACGGCAACAACGCGCGCGCCGAGCTGTACACGCGCCTCATCGACACCTACGGCGTCCAGCTGGTGATCTCCGCGGGCAACTCCGGCCCCGGCACCAACACCATCGGCGACCCGGCCCTGGCCGACAAGGTGATCTCGGTCGGCGCGTCCGTCTCCAAGGAGACCTGGGCCGCCAACTACGGCTCGGTCGTGGAGAAGAAGTACGCGCTGATGCCGTTCTCCTCGCGCGGCCCGCGTGAGGACGGCGGTTTCACCCCGACCCTGGTCGCCCCGGGTGCCGCGATCAACACGATCCAGACGTGGCTGCCGGGTGCCCCGGTCGCCGAGTCGGGCTACTCCCTGCCGGCCGGCTACGGCATGCTCCAGGGCACCTCGATGGCCTCCCCGCAGGCCGCCGGTGCCGCCGCGCTGCTGCTGTCGGCCGCGAAGCAGAAGAAGATCGAGCTCAAGCCGGCGACGCTGCGCACGGCCCTCACCTCGACCGCCGACCACATCAAGGGTGTGCAGGCGTACGAGGAGGGCGCGGGCCTGATGAACATCGAGGACGCCTGGGACTCGATCCGTGACGGCGCGAGCTCCCACGCGTACACCGTGAAGGCGCCGGTCGACACCGCGATGGACGACAAGCTCAAGACGCCCGGCTACGGCACGGGCCTGTACGACCGTGAGGGCGGTCTGAAGGCCGGCAAGAAGAAGACGTACGAGATCACCGTCACGCGTACGTCCGGCGCCGACAAGGCGGTCCGGCACGAGCTGCACTTCGAGAACAACGCGGGCGGCACGTTCCGGATCGTCGGCTCCGACGAGGTGAAGCTGCCGCTGAACAAGCCGGTCACCGTCAAGGTCCAGGCCGCGCCGAAGTCCGCGGGCATCAAGAGCGCGATCCTGGAGGTCGACGACCCGAAGACCGAGGGCATCGACCGGCAGGTCCTGACCACGGTCGTGGTCGCGGCGCCGCTGAAGTACACGTTCTCCGCGTCCGGTTCGGTGCAGCGCAACAGCTCGCGGCACTACTACGTCACCGTGCCCGAGGGCGCGAAGACGCTCGAGGTCGCGCTGGGCGGGCTGAAGGACAAGAGCCAGACCCGGTTCATCGCCATCCACCCGTACGGTGTGCCGTCCGACCCGACGTCGACGGTCAACTGCTACCCGAACTACTCGAACCCGGCCAACACCTGCCGCCCGGACCTGCGTTCCTACGCGAACCCGCAGCCCGGCGTGTGGGAGATCGAGGTCGAGTCGCGCCGTACGTCGCCGCTGCTCGACAACCCGTACAAGCTGGACGTCGCCGTGCTCGGCGCGGCCTTCGAGCCGGAGACCGTGACCGTGCCCGAGGTGAAGGTCGGCACCCCGGCCGCCGCCTCCTGGAAGGTGACGAACGGCTTCGCCGCGATCGACGGCAAGCTGGTGGGCGGTTCGCTCGGCTCGTCCAAGACGACCCGGCCGTCGATCAAGCAGGGCGAGACGCAGACCACGACGGTCGAGGTGCCCGCGGGCGCGAAGTCGCTGGACGTCGCCATCGGCGGTGTCTCGGACGCGGCCGCGGACCTGGACCTCGCCGTCTACGACGCCGCCGGCAAGCAGGTCGGCAGCTCCGCGGACGGCGACTCGGAGGAGTCGGTCTCCGTGCCCTCGCCGGCCGCCGGTAAGTACACCGTCCAGGTCGTCGGCTACTCGGTGCCGGCCGGCACGACCGAGTACGACTACCAGGACGTGTTCTTCGCTCCCTCCCTCGGCAGCGTCACCGTCGACGGCTCGGCGCCGGTGAAGCTCGGCACGGGTGACTCGGCGACGGTCTCGGGCAGCGTCACCGCCGCGGCGGCCGCGCCCGAGGGGCGTGTGTTCTTCGGCGAGGTCCAGCTGGTCAACGCGCGCGGTACGGCCGCGGGCGTGGGCAGTGTGAAGATCGAGAAGGTTCTGCCGTAGCGGTTCGACGGCATCTGGGGGCGGGCGTCCGGCAGGGCGCCCGCCCTTGTTCTTTCGGTTCCTCCGCTCACTCGCAGGGGAGGGTCGCCGACCCGGGCAGGGCGGCGGTGATCCAGGCCCGCTCGGGGGCGATCGCCTTCTCCCCGACTCTCCACAGGTCCGGCTGGGCCTGCCCGCGCGTGATCCCGACGAGAACGCGGTCGCCTGGCCGCGGCCGGGGTACGGCGTCCTCGTCCATGGGGAAAACGACCCGGTCCTGGCCCTTGGCGGGCTTGTAGGAGCGGTCCACGTCCAGGGTGACGCGGTCCTGGCCGGTGCCGGGCACCCGTTCGACCTCGGCGACGGTGCCCTCGGCCACGAGCCGGGCGCAGGCCAGATAACCGGCGTGACCGAGCTTGGCGCTCGCCTCGCCCCGCGCCGGACCGGCCGCGGAGTCGGCGGCCGTGCTGCCCGCCGCGTCGTCCGCCGACCCGTGATTCCCCTGCACGACGAGCCAGCCCATGCCCACCACGACGCCGGCGGCCACGGCCGCGGCGACTCCCCGCAGAGCCACGCCCAGGGCCCGCCGACGCCCGCGCCGCCCGGCCAGCGCAACCACACCCGCCCCGGCTCCCGCCTCCTGCCCGGCAGTCTCCGGCTCGAGGCCACTCACCGCCGGACCGGCGGCCGCTCCCGATCCGGCAGCGCGCGTAGCCGCCGCCGGCCCAATGGCGGGCGCCCGACCCTCCGGATCCCCGGCCTCCCCCCGGACCCGCGTCCCAACCTCCGGCTCGACGCCAACCGCCGACCCCACAGCCGTGGCCCGCTCCACCGCGCCCCCGGCCTCACCCCGAACCCGCGTCCCAACCTCCGGCTCGACGCCAACCGCCGACCCCACAGCCGTGGCCCGCTCCACCGCGCCCCCGGCCTCACCCCGAATCCGCGTCCCAACCTCCGGCTCGACGCCAACCGCCGACCCCACAGCCGTGGCCCGACCCGCCGGATCCCCGGCCTCCTCCCCGGTCCGCGCGCTGGCCTCCGGCTCGGTACCGGCTGCCCCGGCCTCCGTCCCGGTGTCGCGCGCGAGCGTCTCGCCGATCAGCAGCAGCTGTTCCCGCAGCAGTGTCACGTCCGCGGTCGCCGCTCGGTGGGCCGCCATGAAGGACGCGTCCCGCCGGGCCCCCTCCGGCAGCGGGTCGTCGGTGAGCGCTGCCATCAGCGCGTCCACGCCGTCGTAGTCGGCGTCGCGCCGGTCGTCGTCGTTCCGGGCGGTCACGTCACACCACCTCGTCCTCGTGCAGGCGGGCGCGCAGAGCCCGTACCGCCGTGTGCAGCCTGCTCTTGACCGTGCCCTCCGGGACGCCGAGCTGTTCAGCGATGGACCGGACCGGCAGGTCGGCGTAGAAACGCAGCACGACGACCTGCCGCTGGGCGTCGGGCAGCTCGTCCAGGCCCTGGGCGACGGCGACGGACAGCACGCTGGTGTCCTCGCCGGAGGGATGCTCCAGTTGCCGCAGCGCGGCCAGTCGCTCCCCGAGCCGCTCCTGGCGGCGCTTGGCCCGGTGCCAGTCCATGGCGAGGTTGGAGGCGACGACCGCCGCCCACGCCGAGACGTCCCGCGGCGCCTCCTGGCCGCTCGCGGCCCGCTCCAGCAACCGCAGGCGGACCTGCTGCACCCCGTCCGGCAGGTCCGCCTGCGGTACTCCGCCGAGCGCGAGCACCGCCCGCACCCGGCGCTCCTGTGCCGCGTCCAGCGGATCGTCACCGGTCCCGGCGTGCGCCTCCCGGCCCCGCCGGGCCCTCCCGCGCAGCAGCACAAGCCACCCCCTCGCCGTGTTTCTCCTATGACGCCGGCCCGGCCCGGAACGTTCGGTCTTTTTTTCCGGTGGGACGACGGCAGGGCGTGGCAGGACGGCAGAGGCGTACGTCACACTCCCGTGTGGCCGAGAGCAACAGGGGCAGGCGACCTTGCGGCGTATGCCCCCCGGCAGATGAATTTCTCCAGCTCAGCGGGGGTCGACGTCGAATGTCCGCAACCATGGGACGGGACACGTCGTCCCACTCTCCGGGCAGACCGGGGAAAGAAGTGGACAGGTGGGCCTTGGTCGGCCGCATGATGGAAAAGCCTCGGCCAAGCAACGAGCACGTGAAGAGACGCAGGAGAGGGAGTCACCGTGAGGGTCGGAATCGTCGGAGCCACCGGACAGGTGGGCACGGTCATGCGCAGGATCCTCACGGAACGGAACTTCCCGGTCACGGAGCTGCGCCTGTTCGCCTCGGCCCGCTCGGCGGGCACGCAGCTGGACGGCGTGACGGTGGAGGACGCGTCGACCGCCGACTACACCGGCCTGGACATCGTGCTGTTCTCCGCGGGCGGTGCCACGTCCAAGGCACTGGCCGAAAAGGTCGCCTCCCAGGGCGCCGTCGTGATCGACAACTCCTCCGCGTGGCGCAAGCACCCGGAGGTCCCCCTGGTCGTCTCCGAGGTGAACCCGCACGCGATCGCGGACCGCCCCAAGGGCATCATCGCCAACCCGAACTGCACGACGATGGCCGCGATGCCGGTCCTCCGTCCGCTGCACGCGGAGGCCGGCCTGGAAGCCCTGGTCGTGGCCACGTACCAGGCGGTCTCCGGCTCCGGCCTCGCCGGCGTCGCCGAGCTGCACGGCCAGACGCAGAAGGTCGTCGCCGAAGCGGACCGGCTGACGCACGACGGCGCGGCGGTCGACTTCCCCGAGCCGGGCGTCTACAAGCGCCCCATCGCCTTCAACGTACTGCCGCTCGCGGGCAACATCGTCGACGACGGCCTGAACGAGACCGACGAGGAGCAGAAGCTCCGCAACGAGTCCCGCAAGATCCTGGAGATCCCCGAGCTGAAGGTCTCCGGCACCTGCGTGCGCGTCCCGGTCTTCTCCGGCCACTCGCTGCAGATCAACGCCCGCTTCGCCCGCCCGATCTCCCCGGAGCGCGCGACGGAGCTGCTGAAGGACGCCCCGGGCGTCGAGCTCTCCGACATCCCCACCCCCCTCCAGGCCGCCGGCAACGACCCGTCCTACGTCGGCCGCATCCGCCGCGACGAGACGGTGGACAACGGCCTGGCCCTCTTCGTCTCCAACGACAACCTCCGCAAGGGCGCGGCCCTCAACGCGGTCCAGATCGCGGAGCTCGTGGCGGCCGAACTCAAGGGCTAACCCCGGCGCACCTCACAGCCCCTGCGCACCTCGTAGAGGAAACACCCGTACTCGACGGCCCGGACGTGGACGAGCGCCACGGCCGGGTCGTCGAACGCTTCCCCGAAGGCCCGCTCGAAGGCACCCGGCTCCTCGACCAGCCGCCCGCCCAGGATGTGCCCCTCGGCGGAGTAGCGGCGGACCGTGCGGCGGGCGTTGGTGAAGGGCAGGGCGGCGTCGGCGTCCGGTCCCGGGCAGTCGTCGGCGTGGATGAAGACCGGGCCCACTTCGTCGTACGCGCCGGGGTCGACGCCCTGTTCCGCCGCCCAGCGGCGCAGCGGGGCGTAGGAGACCAGGGCGATACGTTCGCCCGGCTCGCTGCGGCCCAGGCAACAGCGCAGGGGCGCGCCGCCCTCGGCGTCGGTGAAGGGGGCCGTGGGACGGCCCGCGTCGTCCGTCGCGCGCAGTTCCTTCAGGACCCGTGGGGCGATGGGCTGTGCGGTGTACGTCGTCGTCATGGTCATCAGCCTCGCTTGCCCGGGCCGCGCGGACCGGCGGGATCCGGACGTCGTGTTGCTCCTGCCCCGGGCCGTCGCCCGGCACGTACGACGGCCTCAGGCAGGGCCGGGAGCGGGCAGGCCGCCGCGCACGCGGAGCACCACCGGCGACACAGTCCCTCGTCGGGCAAGGGGTTTCCCTAGGAGACACCCAGGTCGTCGCCTGATGCGAAGCTGCCGTGGAAAGATGGCGCAACCCACCCATACCGAGGAGATGACCGCGTGCCTGGCACAAACCTGACCCGCGAAGAGGCGCAGCAGCGGGCGAAGCTGCTCGCCGTTGACTCGTACGAGATCGAACTCGACCTCTCCGGCGCGCAGGAGGGCGGCACCTACCGGTCCTCGACCACGGTGCGCTTCGACGTCACGGAGAACGGGGCGGAGTCGTTCATCGACCTGGTGGCCCCGGCCGTGCACGAGGTGACCCTCAACGGGGACTCCCTCGACCCCGCCGAGGTCTTCGCGGACTCCCGGATCGCCCTGCGCGGCCTGCTGGAGGGCCGCAACATCCTCCGGGTGGTCGCCGACTGCGCGTACACCAACACCGGTGAGGGCCTGCACCGTTTCGTCGACCCGGTCGACGACCAGGCCTACCTCTACACCCAGTTCGAGGTGCCGGACGCCCGCCGGGTGTTCGCGAGCTTCGAGCAGCCGGACCTGAAGGCGACCTTCCAGTTCACCGTGAGGGCGCCGGAGGGCTGGACCGTCATCTCCAACTCGCCCACGCCCGAACCGCAGGACAGCGTCTGGGTCTTCGAGCCGACACCGCGCATCTCGACGTACATCACGGCGCTCATCGTCGGCCCGTACCACTCGGTGCACAGCGTGTACGAGAAGGACGGCCAGTCCGTCCCGCTCGGCATCTACTGCCGCCCCTCGCTCGCCGAGTACCTCGACTCGGACGCCATCTTCGAGGTGACCCGGCAGGGCTTCGAGTGGTTCCAGGAGAAGTTCGACTACGCGTACCCGTTCAAGAAGTACGACCAGCTGTTCGTGCCGGAGTTCAACGCGGGCGCGATGGAGAACGCGGGCGCGGTGACCATCCGCGACCAGTACGTGTTCCGGTCGAAGGTGACGGACGCGGCGTACGAGGTGCGCGCGGAGACCATCCTGCACGAGCTGGCCCACATGTGGTTCGGCGACCTCGTGACCATGGAGTGGTGGAACGACCTGTGGCTGAACGAGTCGTTCGCCACGTACACCTCCATCGCCTGCCAGGCCGCCGCGCCCGGCTCGCGCTGGCCGCACTCCTGGACGACGTTCGCCAACTCCATGAAGACCTGGGCGTACCGGCAGGACCAGCTGCCCTCCACGCACCCGATCATGGCGGACATCAGCGACCTGGACGACGTCCTGGTCAACTTCGACGGCATCACGTACGCCAAGGGCGCCTCCGTGCTCAAGCAGCTCGTCGCGTACGTCGGCGAGGACGAGTTCTTCACGGGCGTACAGGCGTACTTCAAGGCGCACGCGTACGGCAACACGCGCCTGTCCGACCTGCTGGGAGCCCTGGAGACGACCTCCGGGCGTGACCTGAAGTCCTGGTCGAAGGCGTGGCTGGAGACCGCCGGCATCAACGTCCTGCGCCCCGAGATCGAGACGGACGCCGACGGTGTCGTCACCTCCTTCGCCATCCGCCAGGAGGCCCCGGCCCTGCCCGCCGGCGCGAAGGGCGAGCCGACGCTGCGCCCGCACCGGATCGCCGTCGGCCTGTACGAACTGGACGACGCCAGCGGCAAGCTGGTCCGCGAGGAGCGCATCGAGCTGGACGTGGACGGCGAGTCGACGGCCGTACCGCAGCTGGTCGGCAAGCGCCGCCCGGCCGTGGTCCTGCTCAACGACGACGACCTGTCCTACGCGAAGGTCCGCCTGGACGAGCGGTCCCTGGCCTTCGTGACGGAACACCTCGGCGACTTCGAGTCCTCCCTGCCGCGTGCCCTGTGCTGGGCGTCGGCCTGGGACATGACCCGTGACGCCGAGCTGGCGGCCCGCGACTACCTGTCGCTGGTGCTGTCCGGCATCGGCAAGGAGTCCGACATCGGCGTCGTGCAGTCGCTGCACCGCCAGGTGAAGCTGGCGGTCGACCTGTACGCCGACCCGGCCGCCCGCGAGGCACTGCTGGCCCGCTGGACCGACGCGACGCTGGCCCATCTGCGGGCGGCGGCGCCGGGCAGCGACCACCAGCTGGCGTGGGCGCGCGCGTTCGCCGCGACGGCCCGCACGCCCGAGCAGCTGGACCTGCTGGACGCCCTGCTGGACGGCTCGAAGACCATCGAGGGCCTGGTCGTCGACACGGAGCTGCGCTGGGCGTTCGTCCAGCGGCTCGCGGCGGTGGGCCGGTTCGACGAGACGGAGATCGCGGGCGAGTACGACCGTGACCGTACGGCCGCCGGTGAGCGTCACGCCGCCACGGCCCGCGCGGCCCGGCCGACCCCGGAGGCCAAGGCGGAGGCGTGGGCGTCGGTCGTCGACTCCGACAAGCTGCCGAACGCCGTGCAGGAGGCGGTCATCTCCGGCTTCGTCCAGACCGACCAGCGCGAGCTGCTCGCCCCGTACACGGACCGCTACTTCGAGGTGGTCAAGGACATCTGGGAGTCGCGCTCCCACGAGATGGCCCAGCAGATCGCGGTCGGCCTCTACCCGACGGTCCAGGTCTCCCAGGAGACCCTGGACAAGACGGACGCCTGGCTGGCCTCCGCCGAGCCGAACGCGGCCCTGCGGCGGCTGGTGTCGGAGTCACGCGCGGGCGTGGAGCGCGCGCTGCGGGCCCAGCGGGCGGACGCGGCGGCGGAGTAGCCGTTCCCGTGGTCACGGCCTGTGGGGGCGCCCGGCGCTGTGCCGGGCGCCCCCGTTTTCAGAGGCTGATGAAGATTCAGAGGCCCTGAACTTTCAGAGGCTGATGAAGGGCGAGTGCTCGATGAGCAGGAGCTCGCGCAGGTACGAGCGGATGCGCGCCAGGCCTCGGAGTCGCGTCGGCACGGGTGCGGGCATGGTTCCCCCAGGAGTAAGGTACGTCTCGTGGCGTACCTGAGGGAAGGTACGCCACGAGACGTACCTTGTCGAGAGGTGGAGTGATGGCGTCGAGCGAGCTTCCGCACCCGCGTGCCGAGGAGCTGGAGGTGGGGCCGGTCCTGCTGGCGCTCGCCGACGAGAACCGGCGCCGGGTCGTGGCCGAACTCGCCGCGCGGCCGGACGAGGAACGGCTGTGCGCCTCCTTCGAGCTGCCGGTGAGCAAGTCCAGCCGCACCCATCACTGGCGAGTGCTGCGCGAGGCGGGTCTGGTGTACCAGCGCGACGCCGGCAACCGGCTGTACATGCGCCTGCGCAAGGACGACCTGGACCGCAGGTTCCCCGGCCTGATCCAGGCCGTCATCGCCGCGGACCGGGGCCCGCGCTGACGTACTCCTCGGGCCTGGTGCCGAGCCGGGACGCAGCAGGCCGTGACGCCCGGCCGAAGGCGAGGGCGCGCCGGGCCGCCGCCTTCCGCCGCGGGCCGGTCTGGCCCGCCACCGTCGCCCCGAACGCCAGCGCCATGCCCGCCAGTTGCACCGGCGTCAGCGCCTGACCGAGCGCCGCCCAGCCGACGACGGCCGCGGTCAGCGGGGAGAGCGGGCCGAGGAAGGTCACCTGGGTGGCGGTGAGACGGCCGATGCCGCGGAACCACAGCCAGTACGCGATCGCCGTGTTCGCGACGGCGAGGTAGAGGTAGCCGCCGACCGCCCGGCCGTCCAGCGCCGGCGGCGCGCCCTCGACGAGGAAGGCGAGGGGCGCGATCAGCAGGCCGCCCGCGGTCAGCTGCCAGCCGGTGAGGGCCAGCGGGCCGACACCTTCGGGGCGCCCCCACCGCTTGGTGAGCACGGTGCCGGTGGACATGGACGCGGTGGAGGCGAGGGCCGCCAGCACGCCCGGCAGGTCCAGCGCCCCGGCCGCCTCGAGCACGACCAGGCTGACGCCGAACGCGGCCGCGATCCCCGTGAGCAGCGTGCGCGGCGTCGGCCGCTGCCCCAGCAGCAACGCCGCGAGGCCGACCACGAACAGCGGGCCCACGGAGCCGACGACCGCCGCCATGCCGCCGGGCAGCCGGTACGCGGCGAGGAACAGCAGCGGGAAGAAGGCGCCGATGTTCAGCGCGCCCAGCACCACCGACTTCCACCACCAGGCACCGCGCGGCAGCACCCGGGCGAGGGCGAGCAGCAGCAGACCGGCCGGCAGGGCGCGCATGAGGCCGGTGAACAGGGGGCGGTCGGCCGGGAGGAACTCGGTGGCGACGGCGTAGGTCGTGCCCCACGAGACGGGGGCGAGGGCGGTGAGGGTGACGACAGCCGGGCGGGAGGTGGCCATGAGAGCGCCCTTCAAATAGGTCGATGGAAAGTAGCTTAGCTCTAAGCAACTTTCCGTCAAACTACTTTCTTGCGGGTGACTCACGGGCGCCGGATACTCGTGCCATGAGTGAACGCCCCGAGCAGCGCAAGGACCCCGTCGACGCGATCATCGACCAGTGGGCGACGGTGCGGCCCGACCTCGACACCGCCGCGATGGAGGTCTTCGGCCGCATCTACCGGCTCTCCCGCGCGATGGGCGACCGGACGGAGAAGGCGTACGCGCAGTTCGGGATCGGCCGCGGGGAGTTCGACGTCCTCGCGACACTGCGCCGCGCCGGTGAGCCCTACACGCTCTCGCCCCGCCAGCTCTCCGCGACGCTGATGCTCACGACCGGGGGCATGACGGGGCGCCTGGACAAGCTGGAGCGCGCGGGCCTGCTGCGCCGCTCCCCCGACCCGCACGACCGGCGCGGCCTGCACGTCACCCTCACCGACAAGGGCCTGGAGCTGATCGACCAGGCGGTCGGCGCCGGACTCGCCGTCCAGACGGAGGCGCTGTCCGGCCTCGACGCCGAGCAGGCCGGACAGCTGGCGGAACTGCTCAGGGAGCTGCTCCGGACGACGGAGGGCCGGCAGGACTGAGCAGGCGCCCGCGGGTCCGCGGCCTGCCCCCGCGGTGGTGCCGGCCCGTCGAGGCGCTATCCCACGTGGGCGGTCACGGCCGCCTCGATCGCCCCGCGCCCGCCGCGTCGGCCGCCCACGCCGCGTACCGGTCGGGCCGCACCAGCACCGTGGGTGCAGCGCCATCTGACCACACCGAACCCCTGACTCCATGCCGGCTCACGGCCATCGGAGTCCGGCTCACGGCCATGGAAAAGCCGAGGGCGCCGCCCCGGTCGCCGTACGGCCGCGTGCGCGGCGTACGTACGACGGGGACGGCGCCCTCGGAAAAGGTGCGCGGCGGACTCGAAACGAGCCCCGGTCAGGCCTTCGCGTCGGCCTTGCCGTCAGCGTTGGTCGTGATGTTGGAGCTGGTCGGGTCCTTCTTCTTGTGCGACTTGTCCCCGACCATCACCAGACCGGCGATGACCAGGTACAGCACGATCGGGGCCACGACGAAGAGGCCCAGCGTCTCGATGACGCTCAGGCCCGGGCCGGGGTCGTCGCCGTCGTCGCGCGTGAGCGCGGAGGCGGGCGACGACATGAGCAGCATCATCAGCGTCGTACCGGCGGCCAGGGCGCCGGCGCGCAGGGCGTTCTTCTTGTCCACGGTGCCAAAAGTATCCAACGCCGGTCGGGGCCGCGCGCCCGGGGTGCCGTAAGAGGCGCGGCAAGAGGTGCCGCAACCAGCCGGGCTCAGCCGCCCGGCCCGTCGGCCTGCTGCCGCAGTACCTCGATGAGGGCGTGCAGCCGGGGCGAGGCGGCCAGATCCTCCAAGGTCACGGGACGTCCCTCCGCGTCCGCGATCGGCAGCCGCCAGTTCGGGTACTGGTCCCACGTCCCCGGGAGGTTCTGCGGGCGGCGGTCGCCCACCCCGTCCGGGAGCCAGACGCCGACCATGCGGGCCGGGGTGCGCAGCAGGAAGCGGTGGACGGCCTGGATCTCGGCCTCCTCCGAGGAGGTGTCGGTGCCGCCGGTGCCGTCCAGCAGGCCGAGCTCGGTGAGCAGGGCCAGCCACTCGGCGGTGTCGGCGGCTGCCTCGGCGCGCTCCTGGTGAAGCGGGCGGGTCAGCAGGCCCAGGCTGTCGCGGAGTTCGACGTGCTCGCCGGTGAGGCGGGCGGCGGTGGAAGGCAGGTCATGGGTGGTGGCGGTGGCCAGGCAGTCGGCGCGCCAGCGGTCGGGGGGCAGGGGGCGGCCGTCGCCGTCCCAGTCGCGTTCGAACCACAGCACGGACGTGCCGAGCACCCCGCGCTCGCGCAGCGCCTCGCGCACGCCCGGTTCGACGGTGCCCAGATCCTCGCCGATGACCAGCGCCCCGGCCCGGGAGGCCTCCAGGACGAGGACGGCGAGCATGGCCTCGGCGTCGTAGCGGACGTAGGTGCCCTCGGTCGGGGGCCGGCCCTGCGGCACCCACCACAGGCGGAACAGGCCCATGACGTGGTCGATGCGCAGGGCTCCGGCGTAGCGGAACAGGGCGCGCAGCAGCTCGCGGAAGGGGGCGTAGCCCGACTCGGCCAGGCGGTCGGGGCGCCAGGGCGGCAGTCCCCAGTCCTGGCCGCGGGCGTTGAAGGCGTCCGGCGGGGCGCCCACCGACATGCCGGCGGCGAAGTACTCCTGCTGGGCCCAGGCGTCGGCGCCGCCGGGGTGAACGCCGACCGCGAGGTCGTGCACGATCCCGACCGGCATCCCGGCCTCGCGCCCGGCGCGCTGCGCGGCGGTCAGCTGGGTGTCGGTGAGCCAGGCGAGCCGGGACCAGAAGTCCACCCGGTCCATCAGGCCGTTGCGGGCCCGGGCGGTCTCGGCCGAGCGCGGGTCGCGCAGGCCGGTCGGCCAGCGGTGCCAGTCCGAGCCGTGCACCTCGGCGAGCGCGCACCAGGTGGCGTGGTCCTCCAGGGCCTGGCCCTGCTCGGCGAGGAAGTCGCAATAGGCGGCGCGTCTGCCGGGGCCGAGCGGCACCGCGCACAGCAGCTCGAGCGCCTCCCGCTTGAGCTCCCACACGGCGTCCCGGTCGATCAGCGCGCCTTTTTCCAGTACGGCTTCGCGCAGCCGGCCGGAGCGCTCCAGCAGGGCGCGCAGCCGCTCGCGGTCCTCGACGTACGCGTATTCGGGGACGTCCTCGACGCGCAGGTGCACCGGGTCGGGGAAGCGGCGGGAGGAGGGCCGGTACGGGGAGGGGTCGGTGGGGGCGCCGGGGACGGCGGCGTGCAGCGGGTTGACCTGGACGAATCCGGCGCCGAGCGACCGTCCGGCCCAGCCTGCCAGCTCGGCGAGGTCGCCCAGGTCTCCCATGCCCCAGGAGCGGCGGGACAGCAGGGAGTAGAGCTGGACGAGGAGTCCGTAGGAGCGCCCGGTGGGGGTGGGCAGCCGGGCCGGGGCGATGACCAGGTGGGCGGTGGCCGTGCGGCCGTCGGGGACGGTGACGGTCAGCCGGTGGACCCCGGGCGGGAGGTGCTCGGCCGAGGCGCGGGTCTCGCCCTGCTCGGTCTCGATGAGCAGCCGGCTTCCCTCGGGGAGCGCGGCCAGGGCGGCCGGGGGGCCTGCGCCCCAGCCGACCACCGTGGGCGGCAGCAGCCTGGTGCCCCGTTCCCGCTCCCGGGCGGCGAGCGCGGCGCGGACCGCGCCGGGCGTGCTCGCGTCCACGCCGAGAGCGGCCAGGGTGAGGGTGACCGCGGCGGCCGAGGCCGCGACCGTACGGTCCGGGGACGGGCTGTACGAGGTGGCGACGCCGTGCAGTTCGGCGAGGCGGGACAGGTCCTCGGAAGGCGGTTCGGCCGGCCGGGGTTCGGTCATCTACGACCTCGAGAAGTCCGGGACGAAGGTGAAGGAGGGGGGCTCGCTGGTCAGGGGGGCGGATTCGGCGAGCGGCGGCTCGCTGGTGAGGGGCTCGGCGTCGGGCAGCGGCGTCTCGCTGGTCAGCGGGGGCTCGGCGCAGGTGTTCTCGGAGCTGAAGACGCAGTAGTGGGGGTCTTCGTAGCGGGGGTCGTCATAGTGGGGGTCGAGGTCGGCGGACGTGTCCGCCACGGGTTTGGACGGGGCCGGGAGCGGAAGGAACGTCATCGCAGCCACGGGGGCCTCCTTGTCGGGTACGGCGTTCAACGGTTATCGCAGCCCTACCCAGTCGACGCGAAGGCAGACACCCCAGGCCGGACATCGTGCTTCTGCTCACATTCCACTGCCTTCCACTCCTTCCAGATTCCGGCAAACCAGTGATAACGGCCACTCTCGTTGACACCTTCACCGGGCGGGTGGTGGGCTCGTTCTCCCGGTCGAACACACCTGGAGGGGGCCTGTGGGACTGCGGCGTGGGAAGCGGGCGGCGGCTCTCGCCGTCGCCGTCGTCGCCGGAACCCTCGGCTCGGTGCCCGCGGCGGTGGCGGCCCCGCCGGTCCCGGGCCGGGCCGCGACAGCCGCCTCCGACACCGCCGGGCCGGACCTCTCCGTCTGGCCTCGCCCCCAGTCCCTTCGCGCGAACGGCGCACCGGTCGCGGTCACCGACGAGGTCGCCTTGATCACCGGCCCGTCGGCGGACGGGTACGCCCTCGAAACCCTGCGCACGCTGCTGCGGCAGGCCGGGGCCCGTCGCATCACCGACTCCGCCCGGCCCGGGGCGCTGGTCGTGCGGGCGGGCACGGAGCCCGTCCACCGGGGCGACCGCCACGCCCTGCCGGCCGGGGGATACGAGCTGTCCGTGGGCGGGGACGGCGTCCTGCTCACCGGCACCGGCGAGGACGGCCTGTTCCACGCGGTCCAGACGCTGCGGCAACTCGTGCGTCCCGACGGCACGATCACCGCCGCCGTCGTACGCGACTGGCCGGGCACCGCCGTGCGCGGCATCACCGAGGGCTTCTACGGCACCGCGTGGACGCACCGGCAGCGGCTGGAGCAGCTCGACTTCATGGGGCGCACCAAGCAGAACCGCTACCTGTACGCGCCGGGGGACGACCTGTACCGGCAGGCGCGCTGGCGTGAGCCGTACCCGGCGGAGCAGCGCGCCGGGTTCCGGGAGCTGGCCGAGCGGGCCCGCCGCAACCACGTCACGCTCGGCTGGGCGGTGGCCCCGGGCCAGGCGATGTGCTTCGCGTCGGACTCTGACGTGCGGGCGCTGACCCGCAAGCTCGACGCGATGTGGGCGCTGGGCTTCAGGGCCTTCCAGCTCCAGTTCCAGGACGTCAGCTACAGCGAGTGGCACTGCGACGCGGACGCCGACCGGTTCGGGTCCGGTCCGCGGGCGGCCGCGCGGGCGCAGGCCCGGGTGGCGAACGCGGTGGCCCGGCACCTGGCGGAACGGCACGCCGGCGCCGCCGCTCTGTCGCTGATGCCGACCGAGTACTACGAGGAGGGCACGACCGACTACCGGCGGGCCCTGGCGGGCACGCTGCACCCGGGTGTCGAGGTGGCGTGGACGGGCGTCGGGGTGGTGCCGCGCACCATCACGGGCGGTGAACTGGCCGACGCCCGGGAGGCGTTCCGGCATCCGCTGGTCACGATGGACAACTACCCGGTCAACGACTACGAGCCCGGCCGTCTCTTCCTCGGCCCCTACCGGGGCCGCGAGCCGGCGGTCGCCACCGGTTCGGCGGCCCTGCTCGCCAACGCGATGCAGCAGCCCGAGGCGTCCCGCATCCCGCTGTTCACCGCCGCCGACTACGCCTGGAACCCGCGCGCCTACCGCTCCGGTGAGTCCTGGCGTGCCGCGATCGCCGACCTGGCGGGCGGGGACCGGCGCCGTGAGGATGCCCTGACCGCGCTCGCCGGGAACGACGCGTCGTCGGTCCTCGGCGAGGAGGAGTCGGCGTACCTGCGCCCGCTGACCGAGGCGTACTGGCGGGCCCGTACAGCCGGTGGCGCCGGCGACGACGCCGCGCGGCGGCTGCGCGAGGCGTTCACGGTGCTGCGCGAGCTGCCCCGGCGGCTGACGGGAACCGACCTCGCCCCGGAGGTCGCCCCCTGGTCGCGGCAGCTGGCCCGCTACGGCGAGGCGGGCACGGCCGCGCTCGACATGCTGGACGCGCAGCGCGCCGGGGACGCGGCGGCGGCCTGGACGGCGTACCGCAGGCTCGGCGCGCTGCGGGACCGGCTGGAGCCGGCACCGGTCAGGGTCGGCACGGACGTCCTGGACGCCTTCCTGCGGCGGGCGCAGAAGGCGTACGCGGCCTGGTCGGGCATCGACCACGAGCCGCCCCCGAGCCCCGGTGACCCGGGCGACGGCCGCGCCCTGCATTTCCCCGGCCCCCGGTCCCTGACGGCCGTGACAGTCCTCACCGACCCCGGCACCGAGGGGGACGTCGAGGTGCACGTGCCGGGCGGGGGCTGGCGGCGGGCCGGCCGGCTGGCGACTTCCGGCGCGACCGAGGTGCGGGCCGGACAGCGCGTGGACGCCGTACGGGTCACCGGTCCCGCCCCGTCCCGCGTACGCCACCTGGTGCCGTGGTTCGCGGACTCCCCCGCCACCTCCCTTGAGCTGACGCGGGACCGTGTGGACGCCGAGACCGGCAGGACGCGGCGGCTGACGGCCGGGCTGAGCTCACTGCGCCCCACCGACGCCCGCGGCAGGCTCACCGTCGAGGCGCCCGAGGGTGTGCGGGTGAAGGTGCCCGGGACCGAACTGGCCGTGCCGCGCGGCACGAAGGTGGAGGTCCCCGTCGAAGTGACCGTGGAGCGCGGTGCGCCGAGGCGGTCCTACGCCATCCGGCTGGGGTTCGCGGGAGCGACCCGCACCCTCACCGTCCGGGCGTTCCCGCCCACCGGCGGACCCGACCTGGCCCGCACCGGCACGGCGCGTTCCTCGGGCGACGAGACGCCAGCCTTCCCCGCGTCGGCGGCGAACGACGGTGACCCCGGCACCCGCTGGTCGTCGCCGGCCGACGACGGCGCCTGGTGGCAGGTCGAGCTGCCACGCCCGGCGCGGCTCGGCCGGGTCGTGCTGCGCTGGCAGGACGCCCACCCCTCGGCGTACCGCGTCCAGGTGTCGCCGGACGGCCGCCGCTGGCGCACGGCGGCAGCGGTACGGGACGGCAGGGGCGGCCGGGAGAGCGTCCGCATGGACGAGCGCGACGTGCGCTTCGTACGGGTGCAGGGCGAGAAGCGGGCCACGCCGTACGGGTACTCGCTGTGGTCGGTGGAGGCGTACGCCGTCACGGACTGAACCCACTCCTCGGGCCCGGGCCGGGAAATTGGGCCGCCGTCGACTATTCACTCAGTACATGTACTGAGTATATAGTGATCGGCATGAGCACCCGCCACATCCTGCTGGGCCTGCTCGCCACGGGTCCGAGCCACGGCTACGACCTCAAGCGACGCCACGACGAACGCTTCCCGCAGGCCCGCCCCCTGGCTTACGGGCAGGTGTACACGACCCTCCAGCGCCTCGTCCGCGACGGCCTCGCCGAGATCGAGGGCACCGACTCGGACGGCGGCCCGGAGCGGACGATGTACCGCGCCACGGAGGGGGGCACGCGCGAACTGTCCCGCTGGGCCGGGGAGATCACGCCGCCCGCGCCGTTCGTGGCGAACGAGATCTTCGCCAAGGTCGTCGTCGCGATCCTCTCAGGCGGCGACCCGGCCGCGTATCTGAGCGCCCAGCGCGCCGCCCACATGGAGCGGATGCGCGAGCTGACGGCCCTCAAGGCCGCGAAGGGCGCGGACCTGGCGACCGTGCTCTCGGCGGACTACGCCCTCAACCACCTCGACGCCGACCTCCGCTGGATGAGCACCACGGCGGCCCGGCTCACCACCCTGACCGCGGAGGTCGACGCAGCATGAACAGACCCGTGCCTCTTCTCACGGCCAGTGGCCTCACCAAGGCGCACGGCAGGACGCCCGCCCTGCGCGGGGCGTCGGTCGAGCTGCACGCCGGTGAGATCCTCGCCGTGACCGGCGCGAGCGGCAGCGGGAAGTCGACGCTGCTGCACTGCCTGGCCGGGATCGTCCGGCCCGACGAGGGCTCCGTGTCCTACGACGGCCGACGGCTGGCGGACCTGCCCGAGAAACGCCTGAGCGAGCTGCGGCGGACCGAGTTCGGCGTGGTGTTCCAGTTCGGGCAGCTCATCCCCGAGCTGACGGCCCTGGACAACGTCGCCCTGCCGCTGCTGCTGGCGGGCACCGGCCACGCCCGGGCCCGGGCCCTGGCCGGTGAGTGGCTGGAGCGGTTCGGCGTGCGCGGGCAGCAGGACCTGCGGCCGGGCGAGATGAGCGGCGGCCAGGCCCAGCGGACCGCGCTGGCCCGGGCCCTGGTCACCGGCCCGAGGGTGGTCTTCGCGGACGAGCCGACGGGGGCCCTGGACTCGCTCGCCGGCGAGCAGGTCATGACGGCCCTGGTCCACACGGCCCGCGAAGCGGGCACGGCGGTCCTGCTCATCACCCACGACGCCCAGGTGGCGGCGTACGCGGACCGGGAAGTCCAGTTGCGGGACGGTGCAGTGGCGCCGCTGGGGGTGACGGCATGAAGGCTCTGCGTGCCGATCTGCGCCTCGCTTGGGAGCTCACGCGGGGTTCCGACCGCGGCGAGTGGTGGCGGGTGACGCTGACGGCGACGGGCGCCGCGCTCGCGACGGGGTTCGCGCTCACCGCCGTCACCCTGGCCTCGCTGCGGGGCAGCTACCGGGTGCCCGTCGCCGCGGGCCTGCTGGACGAGCCCGGCACGCGGTCCGGCGTGATCGTCGGCCTGCTGCTTCTGCTCGTGCCGGTGCTGGGGTTCCTCGGCCAGTGCGCCCGGATCGGCGCGGTGCACCGCGACCGGCGGCTGGCCGGGCTGCGGCTGGCCGGGGCGACGCCCTGGCAGGTGCGGCGGATCGCCGCGCTGGAGACCGGGATGGCCTGTCTGCTGGGCTCTACGGTCGCCACCGTCCTGTCGGTACTGGTCCTGCTGCGCCAGTGGGACCGGCCAACCGCCCTGGCCTGGGTGGGGATCGCCCTGGTCGCCGTGGTCGTACCGGTGCTGGGCGCGACGGCGGGCGTCCTGGCGCTGCGCCGGGTCGTGGCCTCCCCGCTCGGCTGGGTGCGCCGGGTCGGGCCGCGCAGCGGACGGGGACCAGGGCTGCTGTTCCTGGCCGGGGTGCTGCTCGTCGCGGTGCTGGCGCTGCTGACCGTGACCACCACGTCCACGGCCGCCTCCAACCGGCCGAACGGAGGGCCGCCGCTGCAGCTGATGGGCATGGTCCTCGCGGTCGGGGCGGGCGCCGTGTGGCTCTCCGGGGCCACCGCGAAGGCGACCGGGCGGATCCTCGCGGTCCGGGCCCGGTCGGCGGCGACGCTGATCGCGGCGGAACGACTGCGCGACGACCCCTGGTCGGCCGCCCGCACACACGCGGCGGTGCTGCTGGTGACGGTCGTGGGCACCGGCTTCCTGGGCATCCGGCAGGTGCTGAGCGACGCGGTGCGCACCCAGAGCCTGTCCGCACCCGCGTCCTACTACACCACCGGCCTCGACCTCACCGGCGCCGCGATCGCCATCGCCTTCGCGATCACCCTGTCCGGCCTCGCCGTCGGCACCGCCGAGTCCCTGGCCACCCGCCGCCGGGGGCTGGCCGCGCAGGCCGCCGCCGGGGTGCCGCGCACGGTGCTCGGCCGGGCCCTGCTGCTGGAGACCGCGCTGCCGCTCGCCCCCGCCGTGCTGCTCTCGGGCCTGGGCGGGACGGCCATCGGCACCTGGTACGCCCTGCTCGCCGGCCGGCCGGTGCCCTGGGCGATCGCCCTGGCCCCGGTCGCCGTCTACGCCGCCTGCCTCCTGGCCGCGGCCACCTCACTGCCCCTGCTGCGCCGGTCGGTACGCCCGGGGGAGCTGCGGTACGCCTGAGCGCCCCTGCTCGTGACGGGCCGGCCCGGGGGAACGGGGGTTCCCCGGGCCGGCCGCGGCGTCTACGAACGGCACATGGCAATACGAAGGCCCGGATCCTCGTCAGGCGGAAATGCCGTCGATCCGGGCCAAGGCGTCGTCCGCGCCGTACGGCTGCAAGTACGGCAGCCAGCGCGGGTCCCTATGGCCGGTCCCGATGATGCGCCAGGCCAGGCCGGAGGGCGGAGCGGGTTTGTGGCGCAGCCGCCAGCCGATCTCGAAGAGGTGACGGTCGGCCTTCACGTGGTTGCAGCGGCGGCAGGACGCCACCACGTTGTCCCAGACGTGCTTGCCCCCGCGGCTGCGCGGGATGACGTGGTCGACGCTGGTTGCGACGCCACCGCAGTACATGCACCGGCCCCCGTCGCGGGCGAACAGCGCCCGGCGGGTCAGTGGAACGGGCCCCCGATAGGGGACCCGGACGAACCGCTTGAGCCGGACCACGCTGGGTGCGGGGACTGTGACGGTCGCGCTGTGCAGATAGGCGCCGGACTCCTCGAGGCAGACGGCCTTGTTCTCGAGGACGAGGACGAGCGCGCGGCGGAGCGGTACGACACCTAGCGGCTCGTACGACGCGTTGAGGACCAGGACGTGCGGCACGGATGCCTCCTTGGACGCCGGCGGCGCGTGGCTCGCGCCGGGACGATTCGTAGCCAGTCTCCCCTCATGCCTGGTGAAAGCGCCACCATGTCCCCGTAACGGGCTGGGAGTGTTTTCGACCACATCTCATTCATCCCCAGGATCATGGCGTGTTCAAGCGCAGGTGAGCACGGTCTCTCCTTCACACATCCCGCGGGAGCACACACAATGCCCCGTTAGTGTGGTGGTTCTGCCCCTTCGGTGACCCAGTCGTGCACTTGACCCCCTTGAACCACCGCACCGGGGCGGACCGCTGTACTTGGAGGTACCTGCCGTGTCCCTGTCCGCTGTCCTGCTCGCCGCCGGCCCGTCGCCGTCGCCGACCCCCTCGGATACGGAGACCCCGAGAGTGCCCTCCCTCGAGGACGCCCAGGAGAAGGCGACGAACGCCGCCGGCTGGGTCGAGCAGAACTGGTCGACGTGGCTCGCGATCGGCCTGCGGGTCCTGCTGATCGTGGTGATAGCGGCGGTGCTGAGGGTCGTCGTCCGGCGTGCGATCACCAAGCTGATAGACCGCATGAACCGCACCGGCCAGTCCGTGGACGGCTCCGGGCTCGGCGGGCTGCTGGTCAACGTCGAGCGCCGCCGCCAGCGCTCGCAGGCGATCGGCTCGGTGCTGCGTTCGGTGGCGTCGTTCCTGATCATGGGCACGGCCGCGCTGATGGTCCTGGGCACCTTCCAGATCAACCTGGCCCCGCTGCTGGCCTCGGCCGGTGTGGCCGGTGTGGCGATCGGTTTCGGCGCCCGCAACCTGGTCACGGACTTCCTCTCGGGCGTCTTCATGATCCTGGAGGACCAGTACGGCGTCGGCGACACGATCGACGCGGGGGTCGCCTCCGGCGAGGTGATCGAGGTGGGCCTGCGCGTGACCAAGCTGCGCGGCGACGGCGGCGAGATCTGGTACGTCCGCAACGGCGAGGTCAAGCGCATCGGCAACCTCTCGCAGGGCTGGGCGACGGCCAACGTCGACGTCACGGTGCACGCGGGCGAGGACCTGGACAAGGTCAAGGCCACCCTGGACGAGGTCGCCGAGAAGATGAGCGCCGAGGAGCCCTGGAACGAGCTGCTGTGGGGCCCGATCGAGGTCCTCGGCCTGGACAGCGTCCTGCTGGACTCCATGGTCGTGCGCATCTCCGCCAAGACCATGCCCGGCAAGTCCCTGACCGTGGAGCGCGAGCTGCGCTGGCGCATCAAGCGGGCGTTCGACGCGGCGGACATCCGCATCGTCGGCGGCGCCACGGCCACGGCGGAGGAGACGCCCGCCGACCCGACGGCGGGGATGGCGCCCCCGTCGGTGTACGCCAACTCGGCGTCCCCGCAGTCGGCGGCGGCGTCCCCGCTCACGCCCGTCGCGCCGCCGACGAGCACGACCAAGTAGCCGACCCGCCGCACGAGGAGGGCGGCACCCGGGCTTCCCGGGTGCCGCCCTTTCGCATGCCCGGGTTCGGATGCCCGGGTTCGCATGCCCGTCGCTCGCCCGTCGCTGGGTTCGCAGGCCCGTCGCTTGCCCGGGTTCGCATGCCCAGGTAACGACTGCGTTGCCTGAACCGTCCGCTATTGACGCCCGCGCGGCGCCGGGCTTACCTTCCTCCCCACCGATAGGAAACTTTCCTAACAGTGATCAGCCGCAGGTCGGCCCGATGGACTTCCCCGCCTGATCACTGAGAAGCTGAGCAGCCGAAGGGCAGGTGTGGACACGCATGGCAGGAACCGCCGGCACGCCGGGCACCCCGCGCGTCCTGCGCGCCATGAACGACCGGGCCGCCCTCGACCTGCTGCTGGAGCACGGACAGCTGTCCCGCACCCGGATCGGCAAGCTCACCGGCCTGTCGAAGCCGACCGCCTCCCAGCTCCTGGCCCGCCTGGAGGCCGCGGGCCTCGTCCTGGCCACCGGCACCACCGAAGGCCGGCCGGGCCCGAACGCCCAGCTGTACGAGGTCAACCCGGCGGCCGGTTACGCCGCCGGACTCGACGTCACCCCCGAGCGGATCCTCGCCGCGGTCGCCGACATCACCGGCCGTACGGTCGGCCGCCACGAACTGCCCACCCCCGGCCGGCGCACCGGCATCCCCGTCGTCCAGCAGGTCACCGACGCCCTGGACGGTGCGGTCAAGGCGGCGGGCCTCGCCCGGGGCGACATCCACCGCCTCGTCATCGGCACCCCCGGCGCCTTCGACCCCACCACGGGCCGCCTGCGCTACGCCTCCCATCTCCCCGGCTGGCACTCCCCCACCCTGCTGGACGAGCTCGCCGCCGCCCTGCCGATGCCGTTCGAGTACGAGAACGACGTCAACCTGGTCGCGCTCGCCGAACAGCGCCTCGGCGCGGCCCGGGACCACACGGACTTCGTACTGCTGTGGAACCAGGAGGGCCTGGGCGCCGCCCTGGTCCTGGGCGGCCGGCTGCACCGCGGCTGGACCGGCGGCGCCGGCGAGGTCGGCTTCCTGCCGGTGCCGGGCACGCCCCTGGTCCGCCAGGTCACCAAGGCCAACAGCGGCGGCTACCAGGAGCTGGCCGGCTCCCAGGCCGTCCCGAGGCTCGCCCGCGAACTCGGCATCCAGGACATCCCCGCGGGCCCCTACGCCGAGGCCGCCGCACACCTGGTGGCCCGGGCCGCGGAGACCGACGACGAACCTCACCGCCGCCTCCTGCAGACCTACGCGACCCGGCTCGCCACCGGTCTGGCCTCCCTGGTCTCGGTCCTCGACCCGGAACTCGTCGTACTGAGCGGCGCCTCCCTCACCTCGGGCGGCGAGCCGCTGCGCGCCCTCGTCCAGGCCGAGCTGGAGGAACTGGCCGCGTCCCGCCCACGCCTGGTCGTGGGTGACGTCCGTGAACACCCCGTGCTGCGCGGCGCGCTGGAGAGCGCGCTCGCGACCACGCGCGACGAGGTCTTCGACACCTCCCGCTGACCCCACCCCCCTCCCCGGTATTTCCCTCCTTCCCCCGTACCTCAGGGAGCTCTGCCATGCCCGGAACATCCAGAAAAGCGGCTGTCGCCCTCGCCGTATCCGCCTCCATCGCCCTCCTCGCCACGGCCTGTACGGGCCAGGCGGACTCCGGCGCCTCCGACGACGCGTCCAAGGAGACGACCCTCAACTTCTGGCACGCCTGGAGCGCGCCCTCCGAAGTGAAGGCCGTCAAGGACCTGGTCGCCGGCTTCGAGAAGACGCACCCCAAGATCCATGTGAACGTCGTCGGCAACATGACCGACGACAAGATCAACCAGGCCCTGCGCACCGGCGGCGGCAAGGCCCCGGACGTGATCTCGTCCTTCACCACGAACAGCGTCGGGAGGTTCTGCTCCTCCGGTGCCCTGGTGGACCTGAACCCGTTCTTCGAGAAGTCGGGCATCGACCCGGAGAAGACCTTCCCGAAGGCGATGAACGAGTACACCCAGTTCGAGGGCAACCGCTGCGCGGTCCCGCTCCTCGGCGACGCGTACGGCCTCTACTACAACAAGACGGCGTTCGAGAAGGCCGGCATCGCCGGCCCGCCGAAGACCTGGTCCGAATTCGAGAAGGTCGCCAAGAAGCTGACGATCCCCCAGGGCAACACCTACAAGCAGCTCGGCTTCATGCCGAACTACCACGGCTGGGAGACCACCACCGAGCACTACCTCGGCCAGTTCTCCCCGACGTACTTCGACAAGGACGGCAAGTCGAACGTCGCGAAGGACCCGGCTTTCGTGAAGGCCTTCACGGTCCAGAAGAAGCTGGTCGACGCCCTCGGCGGCTACCGCAAGCTGGAGACCTACCGCTCCAAGCTCGGCGACGAGTGGGGCCCCAAGCACCCCTTCCACACCGGCCAGGTCGCCATGCAGCTCGACGGCGAGTGGCGCCTGGGCATGGCCCTGGACACCAAGCCCAAGTTCGAGATCGGCGTGGCCCCGCTGCCCGTCCCCGACGACCAGGCCGACCAGTACGGCAAGGGCTACATCACCGGCACCATCGCCGGTATCGCGGCGACCAGCACGAAGCAGAACGCGGCCTGGGAGCTGGTGAAGTACATGACCACCGACACGGACGCGGTGGTGAACTTCTCCAACGCCATCCACAACGTGCCGTCGACGCTCGCGGCGCTGAAGTCCCCGAAGCTGACGTACGACCCGCGCTTCAAGACGTTCCTGGAGATCGCCGCCAACCCGCACTCCACCACGGCCCCCGCCTCAGTCAACGGCGGCGTCTACCTCACCACGATCCAGGAGTTCGGCTACGGCTACGAGAGCGGCAAGGCCACCGACCTCAAGGCCGGCCTGAAGAAGACGGCCCAGCAGATCGACACGGACATCGCGCAGGCGAAGTAGGCCATGAGCACTCTTACGTTGCGGGCGAAGCACCGCCGTTCGACCCTGCGCACCCTCGCGTTCCTCTCCCCCTGGCTGATCGGCTTCTCGGTCTTCTTCGCCTACCCCCTGCTGTCGACCGTCTACTTCTCCTTCATGCACTACGACGGCTTCAAGCCGCCGGTGTGGTCGGGCACGAAGAACTGGACGTACGTCTTCGAGCACTACCCGTTCTTCTGGCCCGCCCTGCGCAACACCCTGTGGCTGGTCGTCATCATGGTCACGCTCCGGGTCGCCTTCGGCCTGGGCGTGGGCCTGCTGATCACCAAGATCAAGACGGGGACGGGTGTCTTGCGCACCCTCTTCTACCTGCCGTACCTGGCCCCACCCGTGGCGGCCACCATGGCCTTCGCGTTCCTCCTCAACCCCGGCACGGGCCCGGTCAACTCGATCCTGGAGAAGACCGGGCTCCCCGCCCCCGGCTGGTTCAACGACCCCGCCTGGTCGAAGCCGGCCCTCACCCTGCTGGCCCTGTGGGGCATCGGCGACCTGATGGTCATCTTCATGGCCGCGCTGCTGGACGTACCGAAGGAGCAGTACGAGGCGGCCGAACTGGACGGCGCGACACCCTGGCAGCGCTTCCGGTACGTCACGCTCCCGAACATCTCCCCGATCGTCATGTTCGCGGTCGTCACCGGCGTGATCCAGACCATGCAGTACTACACACAGCCGCTGATCGCCGGAAAGGTCGCCTCGGGCGTGATCCAGGGCGCGGGCACCCAGTTCGAGCCCGGCTACCCGGACAAGTCGACCCTCACCCTCCCCCAACTCGTCTACAACCTGGGCTTCCAGCGCTTCGACTACGGCTCCGCCTGCGTGGTCGCCCTGGTCCTGTTCGCCCTCTCCATGGCCTTCACCGCACTGCTCATGCGCCGCAAGGGCGGTCTGATCCAGGCAGGTGAACGATGACCCAACTCCTCGACAAGCCGGCGGAGCTGAAGGCACCGCCCTCCCCCGCGCAGCGCACGGCCCACCGCAGGGCGTTCCTGGAATGGGTCGCGATCCACTCCCTGGGCATCGCGGCGGCCCTGTTCTTCACCCTGCCTTTCGTCTTCATCGTCCTCACCTCGCTCATGAGCGACAGCCAGGCGCTCAGCCGCGACCTGATCCCGCACACCTGGGAATGGGACAACTACCGCAGGGTCTTCGACACCCCCGGCTTCCTCACCTGGTGGCGGAACACCCTGTTCTACGCGGTCGTGGGCACGGCGCTCACGGTGGTCTCCTCGATCCCGGTGGCCTACGCCCTCGCGAAGTTCCGCTTCCGGGGCCGCAACCTCGCCCTGATGCTGGTCATCTCGATGATGATGCTGCCGCCGCAGGTGATCATCATCCCGATGTACCTGTTCTGGGCGAAGCAGCTGGATCTGTCCGGCACGCTCTGGCCGCTGATCATCCCCATGGCGTTCGGCGACGCGTTCTCGATCTTCCTGCTGCGCCAGTTCCTCACCACGATCCCCGACGAGTACCTGGACGCGGCCAAGGTGGACGGCTGCGGCGACCTGCGTACCCTCCTGAAGGTCGTCCTCCCGATGGCGAAACCGGGCATCGCCGCAGTGGCCCTCTTCCAGTTCTTCTACGCGTGGAACGACTACTTCGGGCCCCAGATCTACGCCTCGGAGAACCAGGGCGCCTGGACCCTCTCCTACGGCCTGGAGTCGTTCAAGGGGGCCCACCACACGGACTGGAACCTCACCATGGCCGCCACCGTGCTGGTGATGGCCCCCGTGATCCTCGTGTTCTTCTTCGCCCAGAAGGCATTCGTCGAGGGCGTCACGCTCACCGGAGTGAAGGGTTAAGCACGTATGAAACTCACCGTGGTCGGCGGAGGCTCGACCTACACACCGGAACTCGTCGACGGCTTCGCACGCCTGAGGGACACTCTTCCCATCGAGGAACTGGTCCTGGTGGACCCGGCGGCCGAGCGGCTGGAGCTGGTGGGCGGACTGGCCCGCCGCATCTTCGCACGCCAGGGCCACAACGGCCGGATCGTCACGACCGACAATCTCGACGCGGGCGTCGAAGGGGCGGACGCCGTACTGCTCCAACTCCGCGTCGGCGGCCAGGCGGCCCGGGAGCAGGACGAGACCTGGCCCCTGGAGTGCGGCTGCGTGGGCCAGGAGACGACCGGCGCCGGCGGCCTGGCGAAGGCTCTGCGCACGGTCCCGGTGGTCCTGGACATCGCGGACCGGGTACGCCGTACGAACCCCGACGCCTGGATCATCGACTTCACGAACCCGGTCGGCATCGTCACTCGCGCCCTGCTCCGGGCCGGTCACAAGGCGGTGGGCCTGTGCAACGTGGCGATCGGCCTCCAGCGCAAGTTCGCGGGACTTCTGGGCGTCGAGCCTCCGGAAGTCCACCTGGACCACGTGGGCCTCAACCACCTCACCTGGGAAACGGGAGTACGCCTGGGCGGCCCGGAGGGCGAGGACGTCCTGCCCAAACTGCTGACCGACCGCGGCGACACGATCGCGGCGGACCTGCGCCTGCCCCGCCCGCTCCTCGACCGCCTGGGCGTGGTCCCGTCGTACTACCTGCGCTACTACTACGCGCACGACGAGGTCGTACGGGAACTCGGGACGAAGCCCTCCCGCGCGGCCGAAGTGGCCGCCATGGAACGCGAACTGCTCACCCTGTACGCCGACCCGTCCCTGGACGAGAAGCCGGCCCTGCTCGCCGAGCGGGGCGGCGCCTACTACTCGGAGGCGGCGGTGGACCTGGCCGCGGCCCTCCTGGGTGGTGGCGGCAGCCCGTACCAGGTGGTGAACACCTGCAACCGGGGCACGCTCCCCTTCCTCCCCGACGACGCGGTGATCGAGGTCCAGGCGGCGGTGGGCCCGCAGGGCGCCTCCCCCCTGCCGGTCCCGTCCGTGGACCCCCTTTACGCGGGCCTGATGGCGAACGTGACGACGTACGAGGACCTGGCTCTGGAGGCGGCTCTGCGCGGCGGCCGCACCCGCGTCTTCCGGGCCCTCCTCTCGCACCCCCTCATCGGCCAGTACGAGTACGCCGAGACGCTCACCGACCGACTGATCGCACACAATCGGGAGCACCTCGCGTGGGCCTGACCGCACGTGTCCTCGCCATCGACGCCGGCAACAGCAAGACGGACGTCGCGATCGTGACGGCGGCCGGAGAGGTCCTGTCCACGGCACGCGGCGGCGGCTTCCGCCCGCCCGCGGTGGGCCTGGACACGGCGATGACCACGCTCGCCCACACGGTCACCCAGGCCCTGTCCACCGCCGGGCTCGCCACCGTCGACCACGTCTCGGCGTGCCTCGCCAACGCCGATTTCCCCGTGGAGGAGGACCAGTTGGCGGCGGCGCTGCACGCGCGCGGCTGGAGCCGGACGGTGGCGGTCCGGAACGACACCTTCGCCATCCTCCGGGCCGGTGTGACGGAACCCCGGGGTGTCGCGGTCGTCTGCGGTGCGGGCATCAACTGCGTCGGCATGCGCCCCGACGGCCGCACGGCCCGCTTCCCGGCACTGGGCAGGGTCTCGGGTGACTGGGGCGGCGGCTGGGGCCTGTCGGAGGAGGCCCTGTGGCACGCGGCACGCGCGGAGGACGGCCGTGGGCGTCCCACGGCCCTGGCCCGCACCCTCCCCGCCCACTTCGGCCTGCCGTCCATGTACGCCCTCATCGAGGCGCTGCACCTGGGCGCCGTGGAACAGTCCCGTCGCCACGAGCTGACGCCGGTCCTCTTCGCGACGGCGGCGGACGGCGACCCGGTCGCCCGCACGATCGTCGAACGGCAGGCGGACGAGGTCGTCGCGATGGCCGTGGTGGCCCTGACCCGTCTGGACCTGCTGGACGAGCCGACGCCCGTCCTCCTGGGCGGCGGGGTCCTGGCCGCCCAGCACGCGCAGCTCAACGGCAGGATCGCCGAGGTGCTGTCCGCCAGAGCGCCGAAGGCGACCCCGCAGGTCGTCACGGCCGGCCCCGTCCTCGGGGCGGCGCTGCTGGGGCTGGACAAGGTGGGCGCCGGGGAGGGGGCACAGGACCGGTTGCGGGCGCACTTCGGGGCGTGAGGGGCGTACCCACGGGACCTGAGAGAGGCCCGTTCACGAGACCGGCCGGAGCCCCGCGGGACAGCGGAGATGGACGGACTGAGGCACTCGAACACGCGAGGGCGCATACTAGGGGCAATGACAAAGCCTGCTGCACCGAAGCGCCATCTGCCCACCAGCCCCTTCAGGGCCCCCGTCGTTCCAGCTCCCAAGCACTTCGCTGTGGGCGACCAGGTCACCCACGACATGTACGGCCTCGGCCGGGTCATCGGCATCGAGGACGGCATCGCGGTCCTCGTGGATTTCGGCTCCGCCCAGCACCGGATCCTGAGCCCGTACGCCAAGATGACCAAGCTCTGACACCGCTGTGCCCGGTCACGGCACACCAGGTCCCTCCCGGGCCCTGGCACCAGAAGGAGACCTCCCATCGATCTGACCTCGCTCTTCTCCGCCCCGGAAGGGGCGCCCCACTCCGCGGCCACGGCGTCACCGCCTCCGGCCACGAACCCCTTCCAGGCCCCGGACTTCGGAGAGGACGACGGCGCGACGGCACCGGAGCCCCTCAACGGCGACCGGCACTGACACCAAAACGTGCCACAGAGGGCATGAAAACGCCCCTCACCAGCGGTTTCCTTGCCGATGAGGGGCCGTTTCCCGCGGGCTCGGACCAGTCAGCAGCAGAGGACCTCTGCCCCTGCCTCGCGGAAGTCCCCGGTCGCGAGTGCCTTGACCGGGATCGTGTAGTACAGCGTTCCGGCGTCTCCCCAGCCCCATCCGAGGTCGGTGTCCTCGGCGAGCTGGAGCAGATGCACGGCGCAGCCGTCGGCGTCTCGGGACGACACCTTGAGCGTGTGTGAGGTGTCCGGCCAGCCGAAGGCGCAGTGACTGCCGGCGGTGTTCCCGTCGAGATCTCCCATCTCGCTGAGAATGAGCGATGCCGCTCCCCAGTGCTGCTCCCTGTCGAACTCCAGGTCCGTGTCCTCGACGTCCCAGCAGTCCGGAAGCATGGTCACCCCAGCCGCGTGGACCGGCATGGCCGGGTAGCTCCTCGCTGGTCCGGGTGCGACCGTCTCGACCGCCCGTGCCGGGTCGGCTGGGATCACGCGGCACACCCCGGATCCGTACAGATCCAGCTTCCGGTACTCCTCGTACGGCAGATCCGGATCGAGATAGAAGAAGTTGAGCAGACCGGGCCGTACGGGCAGTTCATCGCCCAGCCACGCTGCGAGGGCATCGGTGTCCAGCACGGCGTGCAGGGACAAGGGAACCCCGCTGTGTTCGGGCCAGGGCGTCTCCGGTTCCAGGAGGGCAGGCCCACCGAGCCGGCATCGACCGGTGGGCTGGGCATCTCCCGTTGAGGGCACCAGCCGAAAGCCACGGCGAGCCATGGCGGCAAACTGCCGGCCGGCCTTCTCACCGAGCCGTTCCGTACATACGCGGCTCAAGCCGGCAGGATCGTCGAACTGCATGCCCCGATCTTCTCAACTCCCGCCCTGCGGGGCCTCCGCTCCCCAGTCCCACAGAGCCTGGAGCACAGGGCCGAGGCGGCGTCCACTTCGCGTGAGCGCGTAGCACACGCGCGGCGGCCAGCCCGGCCGACGGTCCCGCTCCACGACGCCGGCCTCGCCGAGCTGTGCCAGCCGGTCGGATGGCACCTTGTCCGACACCATGGGCAAGGCCACGCGCGGCTCGCTGTAGGAGCGGTCGCCGCGCAGCAGCTCGCACACCACCAGCGTCGTCCAGCGGCCGCGCAGGGCCGCCGGCGTGATCTCCACCGGGCACTCCGGCGTAGGCGCGGTGACGTCAGCGCGTGGGTCGTCGGGGAGCCCTGCCCGGTGACCAAGAAGGACGTCGGTCGATCATGCGAGAACTGGCCGATCGGCCCGAAGAGGTGTACGCAGTGTTCGCCGAGCGGTTCAACAGCGGCGACCCCACCGCGTTGGCCGGACCGGATCTGCACGCCGCCAACGGGCACCTGCAAAAACTCGGAGTTCCCATCTCGGTCCGCCCGCTGCATGTGTACCGCAACGGAGACCTGGCGCTGCTGATAGTCGACACACAGCGGCTCAGGCCGCCAGAGGCACCTGTTCGCCCTCTTCCGGGACCTGGTAGTGAGCCCAGACCTGGTTCAACTCGTGCTGGTAGTAGAGCGGGTACAGCCCCGCCACGATGAAAAGGATGAGGCCGATCCACGGATTGCAGCTGCGCTCCATCCCGGCCGACTGCTGCATGCGGGCGATGCGCAGACCGGTGTTGTAGACCGACACGAAGGGCGGAATGATCAGCAGCCAGCCGACGGCCAGAGCCAGGAGCGCCATCACCGGATTGACCTCGATGCGGCGATCGAAGTCCTGGGCTTCGCGATTCACCTTGTAATACCAAACCAGGTGGTAGATGCCCAGCGTGATCAGCGGCCAGATCAGCCAGACAAGGAATATGTTGCGGGTTTTTCCAGCGCGACCTGACATGACGCACCTCCCATGAATCCAGTGCATCACGATCAGCCGCCACATGCGCGTGGTGAGCTTCGGGCACCCTCGGACCGGGACGTCTCCGGGCCGCACGAGGGCCCCCGGTCCGGCCGACGGCGCCCGGCACAGGTCGGCGGGCCTCGACCGTCGACCACGAAACCGCAGGTCAGCGCCCTCTGACCCAACGCGTTTCCACCCAGGGCTGGCGGTACGGCAAGATGGGGTGTATCTGCCCACTGCCGTATTCAAGCTGCCGGACGGTTTCTCTTGGCTGAGTTCATTTACACCATGCGCAAGGCGCGTAAGGCGCACGGCGACAAGGTGATCCTCGACGACGTGACGACCAGCTTCTACCCGGGAGCGAAGATCGGCGTCGTCGGCCCGAACGGCGCCGGCAAGTCGACCATCCTCAAGATCATGGCCGGGATCGAGCAGCCGTCCAACGGCGACGCCTTCCTCACCCCCGGCTACACGGTCGGCATCCTGCTCCAGGAGCCCCCTCTGAACGAGGAGAAGACCGTCCTGGAGAACGTCCAGGAGGGTGTCGCCGAGATCAAGGGCAAGCTCGACCGGTTCAACGAGATCGCCGAGCAGATGGCGACCGAGTACACCGACGAGCTCATGGACGAGATGGGCAAGCTCCAGGAGCAGCTCGACCACGCCAACGCCTGGGACCTCGACGCCCAGCTGGAGCAGGCCATGGACGCCCTGGGCTGCCCGGCCGGCGACTGGCCCGTCACCAACCTGTCCGGCGGTGAGCGCCGCCGCGTCGCGCTGTGCAAGCTGCTGCTGGAGCAGCCCGACCTGCTGCTGCTCGACGAGCCCACCAACCACCTCGACGCCGAGTCCGTGAACTGGCTGGAGCAGCACCTGGCCAAGTACCCGGGCACCGTCGTGGCGGTCACCCACGACCGGTACTTCCTCGACAACGTCGCCCAGTGGATCTGCGAGGTCGACCGCGGCCGCCTCTACCCCTACGAGGGCAACTACTCGAAGTACCTGGAGACCAAGGCCGCCCGCCTCAAGGTCGAGGGCCAGAAGGACGCCAAGCGGCAGAAGCGCCTCAAGGAGGAGCTCGAGTGGGTGCGGTCGAACGCCAAGGGGCGGCAGGCCAAGTCCAAGGCGCGTCTGGCCCGTTACGAGGAGATGGCCGCCGAGGCCGACAAGATGCGGAAGCTGGACTTCGAGGAGATCCAGATCCCGCCGGGCCCGCGCCTGGGCAGCGTCGTCGTCGAGGTCAACAACCTCACCAAGGGCTTCGGTGACAAGCTGCTCATCGACGACCTGAGCTTCACGCTGCCGCGCAACGGCATCGTCGGCATCATCGGTCCGAACGGCGCCGGCAAGACGACGCTGTTCAAGATGATCCAGGGCTTCGAGGAGCCCGACTCCGGATCCATCAAGGTCGGCGACACCGTCAAGATCTCCTACGTCGACCAGAGCCGCGAGAACATCGACCCGAAGAAGACGCTGTGGGCGGTTGTCTCCGACGAGCTGGACTACATCAACGTGGGCCAGGTCGAGATGCCGTCGCGTGCGTACGTCTCGGCCTTCGGGTTCAAGGGTCCGGACCAGCAGAAGCCGGCCGGTGTGCTCTCCGGCGGTGAGCGCAACCGGCTGAACCTCGCGCTCACCCTCAAGCAGGGCGGCAACCTGCTGCTCCTCGACGAGCCGACCAACGACCTGGACGTCGAGACGCTCTCCAGCCTGGAGAACGCGCTGCTGGAGTTCCCCGGCTGCGCCGTGGTCGTCTCCCACGACCGGTGGTTCCTGGACCGCATCGCCACGCACATCCTCGCCTACGAGGGCGAGTCCAAGTGGTTCTGGTTCGAGGGCAACTTCGAGTCGTACGAGAAGAACAAGATCGAGCGGCTCGGCCCGGACGCCGCGCGTCCGCACCGCGCCACCTACAAGAAGCTGACCCGGGGCTGATCTTGCGGCACATCTACCGCTGCCCGCTGCGCTGGGCGGACATGGACGCGTACGGCCACGTCAACAACGTGGTGTTCCTCCGCTACCTGGAGGAGGCCCGTATCGACTTCCTGTTCCGTCCGGAGAAGGACTTCAAGCAGGGGTCCGTGGTGGCACGCCATGAGATCGACTACAAGCGGCAGCTGGTCCACCGGCACACCCCGGTGGACATCGAGCTGTGGGTCACGGAGATCAGGGCGGCGTCCTTCACCCTCACCTACGAGGTGAAGGACGACGACCTGGTCTACGTCCGGGCCTCGACGGTGATCGTGCCGTTCGACTTCGAGGCCCAGCGCCCGCGCCGGCTCACCTCGGAGGAACGCGAGTTCCTCCGGGAGTACATGGACGACGACGAGGAGGAGGCCGTCGCCGCATGACGGTGCTCCACCTCGCCGACGAGGGGGAGGCGGCGGATCTCGCGGCCTTCCTCTCCCGGCTGCTCCACTACGACCGCGGGGCCGCGGTGCGCCTCCAGGCGGCCGGCACCGCCCTGGCCGTGTTCGGGCGTCCGCCGTCCTTCGAGGTGCTGGCCGTGCGCGCGGTGCGGCTGGCGAAGCCGTACGAGGACGGGCTCGACGTCACCCTTGACGTGACCGTGTCCGCCGGTGAGCTGCTGGAGTCGGTGGACGAGAAGGGCGCCACGGCCGTCGTGCCGGGCGCGGTGACCGGGCCGCCCTGGGCGGGCGTGCTGCCGCCGCGCGGCGGCTGGCGGCCCGAGCCGGGACTGCCGGCGCCCGAGGCGCTGCGGTCCCTCGTGGCCGCCGCCGTCGCCGAGTTCCGCTCCCGTACGCAGGAGTTGCCGGACGAGCGGCGTACGAGGGCCGAGCTGGACCGGATCGGGCGGGACATCTGGTCCCGTACGGTCGGCGACACCCGGCTCCCGGTCCGGGCCGTGCACGCGGCGCAGTCGCTCGGCTTCCTGCGGCCCGGCGTGCCACTGGGCCTGTTCTCGTCGGGCGCGTGGCTCAGGCTGCGCACGCCGTACGGGTCGATCGCCGTACGGCAGGCCGGGCTCGGGGCGCTGGACGTCAGCGTCCGCTGACCGTCACCGCGCGTGTCAGCCCGGGGTGTTCACCATCGAGGCCGCCGCGTACGTCAGGTAGTTCCACAGCGTCTGCTCGTGCTCCTCGGACAGCCCGAGTTCCTCGACGGCGACCCGCATGTGCTTCAGCCAGGCGTCGTGCGCCGCTCGGTCGACCGTGAAGGGCGCGTGCCGCATCCGCAGGCGGGGGTGGCCGCGGTTGTCGCTGTACGTCGTGGGGCCGCCCCAGTACTGGATGAGGAAGAGCGTGAGGCGCTCCTCGGCCGGGCCCAGGTCCTCCTCGGGGTACATGGGCCGCAGCAGCGGGTCCTCGGCGACTCCCTCGTAGAAACGGTGGACGAGCCGACGGAAGGTCTCCTCCCCGCCGACCTGCTCGTAGAAGGTCTGCTCCTGAAGCGTGCCGCGCCGAATCTCTTTCACGCACTCCATGCTCTCAGACGCGGGGACATAGGACTCAAGGCCTAGGACCGGCCCCGGTGCCCTTACTGTGGGGGTATGGGCGGGCATGCACCCGACAGGGAACGCGACAGGGAATCGGACGATCTCGCCGCCTCCGCGCGGGCGGCACTGGTGCGCCGGATCGACGCGAGCGGAGCCTGGGCCGCCGACCCGGTGTGGCGGGAGGCGTTCGCGGCGGTCCCGCGTCACCTCTTCGTGCCGTACTACTACGTCGGTGTCGCCGGCGGCTACGAACGCCGGTGGGGCGAGAGCCCCGACCCGCGCGGGCGGGAGCGGTGGCTGTGGGGCGCCTACGAGGACACCCCGCTGGCGACCCGGCTGCGCGACGGCGAACTGCTCTCCTCCAGCAGCCAGCCGTCCCTGATGGCGGACATGCTGGCCGCGCTGCGCGTGGAGGACGGGAACACGGTCCTGGAGATCGGCGCCGGCACCGGCTACAACGCCGCGCTGCTCGCCCACCGGCTGGGCGACGACCGGGTCACCACCGTCGATCTCGACCCGGAGATCACCGAGTCGGCCCGCCGGCACCTGGCCGCTGCCGGGTACCACCCGGTCGTCGTCACCGGCGACGGCGCCCGGGGCGTGCCCGAGCGCGCGCCGTTCGACCGGATCATCGCCACCTGCGCGCTGAGCACCGTGCCGCGCGCCTGGCTCGTCCAGAGCCGCCCCGGCGGCCGGATCCTGATGCCGCTCGCCACGGGCCTGGTGGTGCTCACGGTGACCGACGCCGACCACGCCGAGGGGCGCTTCCTGCACACGCCCGCCTACTTCGTACCGCTGCGCGGCGGGAGCCGGCCCGGGGGCGAGCCGCTCCAGCTGGGCGGCGTACCGCGCCGGGCCAGGGAGGACGACCTGTTCCGGTTCCTGCTGGCCCTGACCCGCGGCACCCTCGACCCGCAGGAGGCGCACTCGCTGTCGGAGCAGGAGGGCAGGCCGCAGCGCGAGCGCTACGGCATCACCGTCAGCGGAGACCGGGAATGGGCCTGGCTGGACGACCCGGAGGGGCCGTACGCCTGGCCCCTCCCGGCCTGAGCCCGGCTCGTGTCCTGAGTCCGGCTCGTGTGCTGAGCGGGCTCAGCCGCGGCGGATCGTGATCGTCGTCCAGGCGCCCACGTGCACCCGGTCGCCGTCCTGGAGCGGCACGGGGACGAACGGCTGGATCGGCTCCTCGGAGCCGTTGACCGTCGTGCCGTTCGTCGAGTTCTGGTCGACGACCGCCCAGCTGCCGTCGGGCTGCTGGACCAGCACCGCGTGCTGGTGCGAGACACCCGGGTCCTCCGGCGGCACCGAGAGATCGATGTCCGGGGTGTCGCCGGTGGAGTGCCGGCGGCGGCCGATCGTGATCTGGTTGCCGGTGAGCGTGCGCTGCTGCTCGGGCGAGTACGCGGGCAGGTTCAGGCCCGCGGCCTCGGGGCCGGAGCGCTGCATCATCGCCATGAAGTACTCACGGTCCGGGCCGATGGTCGCGGTCCACGTCGCCGGTCCCTGAGGAGCCTGGGGCTGCTGCGGGAAGCCGCCGGGGCCGGGCGGGGCCTGGGTCGCGCCGGGCTGCGGGTAGCCGTAGCCGCCGCCCGGACCACCACCGGGGCCGGGACCGGGCGGGGCCTGGGTGGCGCCCGGCTGCGGGTAGCCGTAGCCACCGCCCGGACCACCACCGGGACCGCCCGGGCCACCGGGGCCGCCAGGGCCACCGCCCGGGCCGGTGGGCGACGGCGGGGAGATCACCCAGTCGTCAGCGCCACCGCCGAAGGACTGACCGCCCTGCTGCGGACGCTGGGTCTCCTGCGGGAACCCGGGCGGAGCCGGCGGGCCGGACTGCTGGAAGCCCTGCGGAGCACCGCCGGGACCGCCGGGACCGCCGGGGCCACCAGGACCGGGCGGAGGCGGGACCGGCCGCGAGGGGTCGGGGCCGAATCCGGGCGGACCGGGAGGACCGCCCGGACCACCAGGACCGCCGGGACCACCAGGACCGGGACGACCGCCGGGGCCGCCGGGGCCGGAATGACCCGAGGGGGCGCTGCCGAACGGCGGGATCGGCTCGGCCGGGCGGTTCACCTGCGACGGGCGGGAGCCCTGGTACTCGTACGAGTCACCACCGCCGTACGACGGACCGGACGGGCCGGGAGGACCAGGCGGACCAGGCGGACCGGACTGACCGGGCCGGCCCGGGGGCTGGAAGCGCACGCCCGGGCCGGGCGGCGGCGGGGGCGGTGCGGCGGGGGTGTACGAAGTCGCCGTGTTCGTCAGGAAGTTCCACCGGCACTCCTCGCAGAACGGTGCGCCGCCCTCACGCGGCGTACGGCACTGCGGACAGAGCTCCGGCTCGGCGTTCGGCACGGCGGACAGGTGCGGAGGACGCCCACCGGGCTGGCCACCGGGGCCACTCGGTCCGCCGGGAGGGCCACCGGGACCGCCCGGGCCGCCGGGGGGCGGGAAGCCGTAGCCGCCGGGCGGGGGCGGCGGGGGAGGAGGCGGAGGCACGGCACCCGCCATGCGGTGACCGCAGACCTCGCACCAGTCGTCGGAACCCGACTGGTGTCCGTTCGGGCAGGTCGGCATGTCGGCGCGTCCCTCCTTCGATCTCTTCTAGGTCACTTCTTCACGCGAACGGTCTTGGTGGACCGGGTCTCGAGCGTCATCTCGTCGGCCTCTTCGACCTTCGCCTTCAGTCGCACAGTACCGGTCGCGGCATCGACCACGTCCACCACCTTCGCAAGCAGTTTCGCAGTATCGGCGTTCCCGGAGGCACTCGCGAGCTGAACGGCCCGGCCCAGTTTGGCCGTTGCTCCATCCATATCTCCCGACTTACGAAGATCCAGCCCTTGTTGGATGACCTGTGCCAGTTCCGCCTGCCCGGTGTAGTGGGCGACCTGAGGGTTGATGGACGTCGAGGCGACCATGTCGTCCGTCCACACGGCACGGACCAGGCCCTGCGCGCCGAGGTTCTGGACGGTGCCGTCGGGCTGCGGAATGACCAGCGAGATCCGGGCCGCCAGCATCTCCTGCCCGATGTTCGCGGCCGGGACCTCGACGCAGACGTGGTAGTCACGGGACTCGTCTCCCCAGGAACCCAGGGGGTAGTCGCCCGCGCGCGGACCCGCCTCGGTGCGCCGGCCGGTCAGGTCCTCGACCGTGGGGGCGACCTGCTTGACGAACTTCACAGTGGTGTCGACCGGGGTCCACAGCCGCAGGGAGACGTCCGCGACCTCCTTGCCCATCGCCGTTTCCATCATCTGCGTGAAGTCGGCGGCGAGTCCCGCCGGGTCGGCGACGATGTCGGCGGTGCCGAGCAGGGCGGAGGCGATCCCTGTGACTTCTTTCACTTCCCAGTCGGTGCCCACACCGCGCGCGTCACAGGTGAAGCGCCCGACGCACGCGTCGAGCGCGGCCTTCAGGTCCTGGGGTGACTCGTGTTCGTTGCGGCCGTCGGTGAGCAGGATGCCGTGCCGGATGGCGACGTCCGCGGAGGACAGCAGGCGGTCGGCCAGTCGCAGCCAGGTGCCGATGGCCGTGCCGCCGCCCGCACTGAGCGAGCGCAGCGCCCGTTTGGCCTGCTCGCGGGTGGTCGCGTCGGCGACCGCGAGGCGACCGCCGCCCGGGTAGACCTCCTTGGCCACGTGCGTCCCGCCGATCACGGCGAAGTGCACGCCGTCGCGCAGGGTGTCGATCGCGGCGGCCGTGGCGTCGCGGGCGTTGCGCATCTTGGTCGCCGGGTAGTCCATCGACCCGGAGCAGTCGACCATGATCGCCACGGCCGCGGACGGGCTCTGGCCGGGCGAGAAGAGGTGGGGCGCCGCGACCGCGGTGCCGATCGTGCCGCCGCCGGTCGCCGTCACCGTGACGATGGCGTTGACCTCGCGGGCGCCCTCCGGCAGGTACTCGTTCTGATAGACGTCCACCGTGAACTGGGGCACGTTCGACTTCGAGAAATTGGCCATGCCTGCTTCTCTCCCCCTCGAAAACCCCCGCCGGAGCAGGGTGATGACGGTAGGCGGACCGGTCCCCTCCGGTCCGCTGAGGCATCCCCGTAACGCGGCCTCAGGCCGATCCTGCCCCCTGGGAGACGGCCGGGAACGGCACGAGGGCCACTGTTACGTTGTCGTGGCCCCCGCCGTCCAGGGCGTGACCGACGAGCACCCGGGCGCTGTGCAGCGGTTGCGCGGCGGCGTCGAGCGGGACGACCCGGGCCATCTCGTCGGCCGCCTCCGCGTAGTTCCACAGGCCGTCCGTGCAGACCACGACCACGCCGGGCCGGTCGGGCTTGAACGCGGCGGTGTGCGGCTCCAGTTCGTAGGCGTCCGCACCGAGCCAGCCGGTGATCGCGTGGGCGCGCTCGTCGGCGTAGGCCTCGGCCTCGCTCATCAGGCCCGCGGCGACCATCTGCGCGGCCCACGAGTCGTCCTCGGTGAGCCGGGCGGGGGGTGCGCTCCGGTCGACCGGGACCCAGTAGGCACGGCTGTCGCCGACCCAGCCGACGATCAGCAGGCCGGAGGTGACCACGCTGCCGACGATGGTGCACGCGGGCGCGTTCTGGTGCGGGGCGTGTTCGCGAGCCGTGGCGGGTTCGGCGGCGAGCGAGTTGACCGCGCGCGAGGCGGCGATGATCGCGTCGTGCATCGCCTGCTGCGGGTGCGTGCCGCGTGGCAGGGCGTCCAGCAGTGACTCGCTCGCCGCCTTCGACGCCGCCATCGAGGCGTCGTCGGGGCGGGTCGCCGAGGAGACGCCGTCGCAGACGATCGCCACGGAGGCGGATGAGCCGTCCGGCAGGACGGTGCTGCCGATGGCGAACGCGTCCTCGTTGCGGTGGTGGCGCAGGCCGCGGTCGCTGACCGCGGCCACCGGGCCGGACTCCTGCTCCATGTGGTCCCGTTCGCGCGGCTGGGCGTGGCCGCAGTTCTCGCAGTAGCCGTCGTCGTCCACGCGGCCGGCCCGGCAGGCCACGCAGACCTTGCCGCCGGCGCCCGCGGCCTGGGCCGCCGGGTCGGCGGACACCCGTGGGTCCGGTGCCTGGAGGAGGTACTCGTCGGGCTGCTGTGCCTGGTAGGGCTCGGACTGCGCCGGATATCCCTCCGGCTGTGGGGCGTAGCCGCCGGGCGGGGCGGGGTGGCCCTCGGCCCGGGGCGGATGGTCGAAGCGGACCCCCTCGGCCGGCGGGGCACCGGGGAGCGGGGGTGCGTCCGGCCCCGGGGCGGCCCATGGCGCGCCGGCGGGCGGCACCGACGGCGGCTCGGGATACGCACCGGCCGGAGCGCCCTGTGCGGGCACCGAGCCGTTCATGGTGATGGTCGGGTTGTCCTGAGGCCGTACCGGCACGGCGGACAGGTCGTATCCGCACGCGCCGCAGAAACGGTCACCCGATTCGAGGGGTTCCTCGCAACTCGGGCAGGCGGACAACTGGGGCATCTGCGACATCAACTACACCCACGTCCGGGGGCGGTAACGATTGGCACGTTCCACCAGGTCGATCCTCTCCTCGCCGCCGCGCGCCAGCCGGGCCAGCGTGCGATACGAGCGTTCCAGGCCGAAACGCAGGCCCCGCTCGTCCAGGCCGCTGCCGAGCAGCGTCCGTCCTCCGGCGGCGGGAGGGGCGGAACCCTGGCCCCCGGAGAGTACCCAGTCCAGCGCGCAACCGAGGACTTCGGCCGACAACTGCTCGCGGCGCGCCGGGTCCAGACCGTACGCGTCCAGGGCCTCGACCTGCGCCGCGGCGGCCGTGAGGTCCTCCAGGAACGGTACGTCGGAGGCGGTCGCCGTGCGCTGCCGCAGCCGCGCCCGGACGGCGGCCACACGCGCGGCCGTGTAGTGGATGGAGGACTCCGGGACCGACTCCAGCGTCCGTACGGCGCTGCGCCGGTCCCCGGTCGCCAACTGCACGCGGGCCAGGCCGAACGCGGCGCTCACATAGCTCGGGTCCGTCGACCACACCAGCCGGTAGTACTCGGCGGCGTTGTCGAGCTGGCCCAGCACCTCCGCGCACAGACCCAGCGCCAGCTTGGGCGCGATCTCGCCGGGGAAGGCGTCGTAAATCGCGTCGAAGGCGAGCGCGGCGCCCTCGTCGTCCCCCGTGACCAGCGCGGCCATGCCCCGGTACCAGACCACCCGCCAGTCGTCGGGCCGTTCGCCCTCCAGCGTGACCAGCGCCTCCAGCGCGGCGGCCGGATCACCGGTCTCCAGCCAGGCCCGGATCTGCCGCAGTCGCGTCTCGATCGAGGGGGCCGGAGCCGCCGCGAGGGCGCCGAGCAGCTCGGCCGGGGCGGAGGTCATCAGGCCCGCGAGGAAACCGGCGTTGGGGTCGGACGGGTCGACGCGGGGCACGGGGAGGGCGAGGGCGGCGGCGCGGGTGTCGACGGGCTTGACGAGGCCGTGGGGGCTGGGCAGGCCCGACGCCCCGCCGGGGCCCGGCCCTGGCGCGGCTCCTCCGAGCCCGGCGGCCGGCTGGGCGGCATGCGGTGGGGAGGGGACCGCGGGCAGCGCCTTCGCCGTAGCGGAGTTGCGCCGATTCCGCACCACTCTCGCCCCCAGCCGGGACACCTCACCGTCCAGCTTGGGGAACAACTCCGTGTCCGTGACCCGCAGCTCGGGCCCGAACAGCGTGGACAGGGCGGGCCGGGCGCGGCCCGTCTGGAGGGAGACGACCTCCCGCAGGACACCCGTCAGCTGCTCGGTCATCTCCTGCGCGGAGGCGAACCGGCGGGCCGGGTCGGGGTCCGTGGCGCGGACCAGGAGGCGGTAGAACGACTCGTACTGCCGGAAGACCTCGATGTTGTCCGGGTCGGGCAGGGAGTCGACGTAGACGTTCGTGTAGCCCTGGAAGTCGAAGGTGAGGACCGCGAGCGTGCGGGCGACCGTGTAGAGGTCGCTCGCCACCGACGGGCCGGCCTCGGCGACCTCCGGCGCCTGGTACCCGACCGTGCCGTAGATGGCCGACTCCTCGTCGTCCATCCTGCGCACCGCGCCCATGTCGATCAGCTTGAGCTGGTCCTCGGTCTGGATCGCGTTGTCGACCTTGAAGTCGCAGTACAGCAGGTTGCGGCTGTGCAGATGGCCGAGCGCCTCCAAGGCCTCCAGGCCGTACGCGCAGGCCTGCTCCACGGGCAGCGGGTCGCGCCTGCCGTGCGGGGTGCGGCGGGCGTTGGCGATCTCCTTCAGCGACTTGCCGCCGACGTACTCCATGACGATGTAGCCGTCGAGGGAGCCCGTGCGCTGGTCCAGGTGCTCGACGAAGTTGTAGATCCGCACGATGTTGGCGTGCTCGATCTCCGCCAGGAAGCGCCGCTCGGAGATCGCCGCGGCCATCGCGTCCTGGTCGCCGGTGTCCAGCAGGCCCTTGAGGACCACCCAGCGGTCGGAGACCGCCCGGTCGACGGCCAGGTAGACCCAGCCGAGACCGCCGTGCGCGAGGCAGCCGACCACCTCGTACTGGCCGTGCACGACGTCCCCGGCCTTCAGCTTCGGCACGAACGAGTACGGATGCCCGCACTTGGTGCAGAAGCCCTCCGTACGTCCCGGCCGGTCGCCGCGCGCACGGCCCACCTGGGCGCCGCAGTCGGAGCGCGAGCAGAACCGCTTCCGCTCGGGCACTTCGGGGTTGTCCAGGACCATTTCGCGCGGGTCTGGCCGCGGGATCGGCGGGACCTGGACCAGTCCCGCGCCCAGCCGGCCCCGGGACGAGGAACCGGCGGCGGAACCGGAGCTGCGCACCGACACCGAGCGGCCCGTCGCCTTGCCCGACAGGGAGCGCGAGAGGCGTCCCGACACCGAGCGGCGGGACTTCGACGACTGGGACGACGTACGGGAACTGCGGCCGCTGGAGCGGGAGCTGCCGCTGCGCCCCGAGCCGTGGGAGCCCCCCTTGCCGCCGGCGGTGATGCCGGTGGGGGGTGACCCGACCATGCCGTTCGCGGCGACGACCGGGGCGAGGCCGCAGGTGTCGCAGTACAGTTCGCCGCCGCCCACGTCCTCGTAGCTGCCACCGCAGGCGGGGCGCTGGCAGGTGCGCTGCGGCTCGCCCGGTGTTCCGCCCGGTGCTTGGCCCGGTGACGGGCTCGGCGGTTCGTTGGGTGGTTCGTTCGGTGCCTGACTCACGGACTCCCCCTTGTCGCTCATGCGCCCGGCCCCCTCCGGTCGTCCTCCGGCACGCCCTGGTCCGGCACCCGCGGGCCGCCGAGCAGTTCCGCGGCGGCCTGCTGGTAGCGCAGCACGGCCTGTTCGGCGGCGCGCAGGTCGCAGGGGGCGCTCCACAGCATGCGGCGGGCCTTCTCGTACCGCTCCACCAGCAGCGTGTCCTCGGCGAAGCCGTGCCGGGCGACCTTCGCCTTGTACGCGTCGAGCCGGCCGCGCAGTTCGGCACGGACCGCCAGGGGTGCGGTGACCGCGGTCAACGACTCGCGGGCGCGCAGCAGTTCGTCCTCCGCCTTCTGCTCCAGCGACTCCAGGAGCGGGGACAGCCGGTGCCACTGGGCCTGTCTGCGGTACTCCGCGGCCGCCGCCAGCTGTTCCTGCAACGCGGTCGGCGGTCCGCTGACGACCGGCACCTCCGTCGCGGCGATCTTCGCGAGGACCTCGCCGCGGGCGGTGCGCGCCTCGGCGAGCGTACGGTCGGCGCGGCTGAGGACGTCGCGCAGTCTGACGATCCGCTTCTCAGCGTCCTGCCGCACCGTCAGGACCGCGTCGATCTCCCGGCGTACGTCCTCCAGGGCGCGCGCCTCCCGGTCGTACACCGTCGTGTCCGGCCTGCCGCCGCCCGGAGCCGAACTGCCCTCCGCGGCCTGCCAGAACGCCAGCGGGTCCGACACGACCTGCTCGCGCAGCTTCGTGAGCGTGCGGGTGATGCGCTCCAGGTCGTCACCCGCCGGGTGCTCGCCGGGGCGCACGCCGACCGAGTGCGCGAGCCTGCGGGTGCGCTGTAGCTCGGCCGCCAGCAAGTCGATCCGGGCCGGCAGCGCCGACCAGACCGCGTCGGCCGCGACGACCATGTCCAGGCTCGTCGCGTACAGCTCGTTCATCCGGTCGACGAGGGTGGCAAGCGAGTAGCGTTCGCTGAGTTTGTTCCCCGTGCCGTGCAGGGTCGGGGCGTTGGCCGTCGCCGTGGCGCTGCCCGCGACCGTGACCGAGTCGCCGTTCAGCAGCTCGGTCAGCTCCACCAGGTCCTCGCGGCTGGACCAGCGGCGACGTGCCCGGATCTCCCGGGCGGTGCGCAAGGCGGCCGTGTACGCGTCGAAGTACGTCCACAGCAGCGTGATCGACGCCTCTGTGGACGTCCAGCGTTCCCGGGTGACGCCGGTGAGCTCGGCGCCCTCCAGGAGTCTGCGGCCCGCGTGGTCCTGGAGGGCGAGGAGCGAGGTCTCGATCGCCTCGTGCTCCGCGCCGAGCCGCGCCAGCGCACGGTCCACCTCGTCCCGGTCCATCACCGGCCCGGTGGATCCCGTGACGCCCATCGATCACCTCTCGCTGCGGTTGTGCCGGTTGGGGGGGCGGTGCGGTTGTCAGGTCGTGCGCAGGTACTGCGGTGCCGGTGGTTCCGACTTCTCCGGATTCTTGCCCAGTGTCGCCGACAGCCATTTGCGGTACGACGCCTGCCAGCCGGTCGCGGTGTCCTTGCGGTAGTCCACCAGGATCTGGTTGACCCGGCGTACCAGATCGTGGGCTTCCTTCTTCATCGCCACGCCGTAGTACTCGGCAGTGAAGGGATCGCCCTTGAGCTCGACCGTCGGATCCTGTGCCGCCTGGCTCGCGGCGAGCGCGCCGTCGGTGACCACCGCGTCGGCCTCGCCGAGCTGGAGCCTGACCAGGCAGTCGAGCTGGTTCGGGACGGTCTTGGAGATGTCGGTGGTGGTGGGGAGTTCGCCGCTCTTCTTGTCAGCTTTCAGCGTGGAGTACGCCGTGGAGCCCGCGGCCGTGCAGACCCGCTTGCCGGCGAGCGTGCCGTCGTAGCCCTTGATGGGCGAGGACTTGGGGGCCAGGACCTGCTGTCCCGTCTTGAAGTACGGCGCGGAGAAGGCGACCTGGTCGATGCGCTCGCAGTTGATCGTCATCGTGCGGACGACCATGTCCACGCTGCCGTCCCGGATCGCCGGGATGCGCTGGTTGGTGGGGATCGCCTTGAACTGGACCGCGTTCGGGTCTCCGAGTATGTCCTCGGCGATGCGGTGGACCAGGTCGATGTCGAAGCCCTCCAGCTCCCCGCGCTTGCCGCTGTTGGGGTCGCGGTAGCCCCAGCGGTAGCTGTTCTGGTCGATACCGACGATCAGCTTGCGCTTCCCGCCCTGTCGGTTCTTGATCTTCTGGATGGTGTCGCCGTCGGCGGAGGAGGGCGGCAGGGTCTGCTTCTCGGGGTCCTTGCAGTCCTCTTGGGCCTTCTCGGCCTTGATCGTTGCCGACTGGGCGACTGCCTGGTCGTCCACGCTCCTCGGTCCGGACAGCGGGACGCTCAGGGCGAAGACCGCCACCAGGGCGCAGACGACCGCCATCGCGGCCACCCCGCCCCAGCCCTTCAGACTGGCCCGCAGACGTGCTCGCATGGTCGCGCCCCCTTTCACCCGTGTCCCGTTCATCGGTACTCCGACAGCCTGCGGCCGATGCCGAGCACCGCGCCGGCGGCGCCGAGCAACGCGAGAACGGCCGCGCCCGCCGACAGGCCCGTCAGCGCGTCTCGGCCGTCGTCGGCCGCGCGCTTGAACTCGGTTTCCTCGTGCGCGAGTGCCGTACGCAGGTTCTTGTCGACGCTGTCGAAGCACTCGCCGGTCGTCTTGCCGGTGCCGACGACCTTGTCCAGCGCCTGCTGGTAGTTGCCGTTCTCGTCCTGTTTCCGGGCCGCGGTGTGGCGCTTCTTCCACTCCGTCATGTTGCCCACGGCAGCTGTGACGGGGTTTTCGCCCGATGCGTCGTCGGCGAGCTTCCCGGCGGCCGCGAGGTGCTTGCCCAGGGCGTCGATGTCCGTGCGGAAGTCGTAGTCGTAGGCGTCGTAGGTCTCTTCGCCGACCTTCTTCGTCTCGGCGCCGCGGGCCACCAGGGTCAGGTTCTCGTTGCCCCGTGCCTTGAGGGAGGCGATACGGGCGTCGTGCAGCACGTTCAGGGAGCGGACGCCGTGTTCGTAGGAGTCGTCGAGTCCCGCGCGGGCGACGCTGTGGCCGACGACCAGCCAGAGCAGGATCACGGTCGCGGTGGCCGTGGCGGCGACCAGGCCGTGGTTCAGGACGCGGTTCGTGCGCTGGTAGTTGCGGTGCTGGGCCCAGGCGAGGGCAGCCAGGGCGGCGATGCCGAGCGCGATGGCGGCCCAGGGGTAGGGCGTGGCGTCCGCGTAGTCCGCGCGCAGACGCTGGTTCTCCTTCGTGTACAGGTCCTCCGCCGCCGGGAGCATCTGCTCCTGCATCTTCTCGTTGGCGTAGCGGAGGTAGGCGCCGCCGACCGGAAAGCCCTGGCGGTTGTAGGTGCGGGCGCGCTCGACCAGGCCCTTGTACTCCGGGAGGAGTCTGTTGAGCTTGGCGATGGTCGCCGCCGACGGGGAGTCCGGGTCGGAGTTGGCGGCGGCGTTGACGAGTTTCTCCGCGGCCGTGCGGATGTCCTTCTCGTAGCGGTCGCGGGAGGCGGCCGTCTCCTGGCCGCCGGCGAGGAAGCCGCTGGAGGCGGCGGTGTTGGCGTCCGCGAGGGAGCGGTAGATGTCGGCCGCGTCCGAACTGAGGGGCTGACTGCTGGTGAGCACGTCGTCGGCCGCCGCCGCGCGGTCGGTCATCTGCCAGGCGGTGACGGTGCCGAAGGCGACGACGAGAAGGGCGAGGAGGGCGCCGATGATACGGAGGCGGCCGGGCTCCGTGATGGCGGCGGCGCGGAGTCGGTCCAGTCCCTCGGCGAAGGCGGTGCGGCGGGGCTGGGGCTCCGTACCGCCGTGCGGTCCTTGCGGCGGTTGCGTAGTTTGCGCGGGTGCTGGTTGGGCCGGTACCGCCGGGAGGGTGGGCAGGCCCGGGCCTGTTGGTGGTGTGCTGCTCGTCGGCAGGTGTGTCACTGTGACCTCCCCCATGGTCATCCGTCGCCGCAAGTATCCCTTCCGGCACTGACATCCGCACCGCCCTTGCCACGATCTTGATCTGATCGCAGCGCGAGGCACCACCCCTTGCCCGGATACACGTCGGGGGGATCGGTTCGGTTCCCGTCGGGCATGCGCGCGGCTACTCCACGTAGCGTCGAAACCCTTGCGCCGCCGCCGTGAAGCCGCACGCCGCGTAGAAGCGGTGGACGTACTCGTCGTCCGCCGCCAGCAACTGCACCTTGTAGCAGCCGGCCGACTCCCCCAGCCGCACGGCCGACTCCATGAGCCGGCGCCCGACGCCCCGCCGCTGGAAGCGGCCGGCCACCACGACGTTCTCCACGAACAGGATGGCCCGACCACCACGGGTGAGGTTCGGCATCACGATGCAGTCCGCCGTCCCGGCCACGGAACCGTCGGCCTCGGCGACCAGGACGGTCCGCCCCTGCTGCCCGGATATCGCCGCCCAGACGGCCTCCGCGGCCGCCTGTGACAACGGAGCGTCGTCCGGGTTCAGTTCGCCGTAGAGGCCCAGCAGCGCTGCCAGGTCCGCCTCGGCCGCCTCCCGCACCGTGATCTTCATGCACTGAGCCTAGAAGCAGGGCCTGCCTGGGACGCGGCCTTCAGCGGACGTGAGCGTCAGCGGAGGGTGAGCGTCAGTCCCCCGTCGGAGTCTCCTTGCGGCGGAGCACGATCAGGGTCGTTCCGCCGATCAGGACCAGGGTGATGGCTATGCCGGCGATGAGGGGCGTGACGCCCGAGCTGCCGGTTTCGGCGAGGTTGGTGTCCGTCGCCGTGCCGCCCGCCGAGGCCGGGCTCGGTTCACTGAGGGTCTGCGTGGCCGTGCCCGTCCCGCTGCCCTGGACCTGGCAGTCCAGCATGCCGGTGAAGCGCTGGGTGAAGCCGCCCGGGCCGTGGATCGTGAAGTCGTACGCCTGGTCCTCCTGGAGCGGAACCGTCACCGTTCGGGACTCGCCCGCGGCGATGGTGTGCTCGAGGCCCGCCAGTTCGAAGGTGAACGGCTCGTCGCCCTTGTTGGACGCGATGATGTCCACGCCGCCCTCGGCGCAGTTCTTCGCCGCCGACAGCGCCGGGATCGCGCCCTTCTTCGCCCAGGTCGCGCCCGCCGTCGCCGACACCGTCGACTCGCTGGAACCGGCCAGGATCTGCGTCTGGCTGCGGCTCTCGGAGGCGAAGGCACGGCCGACCGGCACCGTCGTCGAGGCCTGCACGGTCAGTTCCGCCGCGCCGGCCGCCGCTTCCTCGGGCACCTCGAAGAACACCTGTCCGCCGTCGGACGTGGAGGTGACGGCCTTGCCCTGCTTGTCGACGATCCGGACCCCGCTCGTGGCGGCGTCCGCGGGCGGGCTCACCGTCACACTGCCGGCGTTGGTGTGCACCGTCACCGGGCCCAGCCGCTCCCCCGGCCGGCCGGAGACCGCCGGCGGGTCGAGGGTGAGCGAGGCGCGGGGTTCGGGCCGGCTCCGGGCGTTCTTCTCCAGGTAGTCCGCGAGCTGCTCGGCCTGCGGGTCGAGGGCGTCGACCGCCACGTCGTCCGAGTAGCGCCAGATCGCGACCTGCGTGCCGGCCGCCGCGTCCTGCTCGGTCAGCGCACCGCGGACGCCCGCCTTCCGGGCCAGCGCCGCGAGGTCGTTCACCTGCGGGTAGGAGTTCTGCAGGATCCAGTGGATCCGGCCGGCGTCCTTGTTGGCGCCCAGGGACGTGCCGCTCCAGGGCGTCTCGTGGTACTCGGCGTCCCGCTGCGTCGGGTTGTGCAGGTCGACGCAGTACGTCTGGAGCATGCCGCCGCCCTCGACGGACATCTCGAACAGGCCCGCCGACACCTGCTGGTCCCCGGTGGCGCCGTGTATCACCGCGGTGCCGTACGTCTTCAGCCCGGCTATCGTCGCGGTCGCACCGCCCTGACTCCGCGTCGTCTCCTCGGCGGCCGCCTGACCGGCGCCGGCCAGCACACCCCCGGCGACCAGCCCGGACACGAGCGTCGCGGCACCGAGGCGGGCAGCCCCTCGCCTGCGTACGAACACCGCAGAGAACGAAGCAAACACCAAATTCCCCTTCGAGCAGGACCCGTCGATGTGGGGGGTACGGTCCCACCAGCAGAATCACAAGCCTCATGGGCCGCAAGAGCCCCGAAAGCCATGCCCGGCATCCTAGGTACGCGGCGGACACCGCTCGCCGGTGAGGCGGTCGGACGAGTGATCCGACTCGGAATCGTTATCCCCAAGACCCCTGGTGAGCAGGGCTTATCGACAAGTCCACCCCCGATTTTTCGGTGCGCACTCGCCGATAAGCCACAGTTCGGGCAGACTGGCGGGTGATTGACGTCACGTCAATACGGCGGCTTCCGGGGGTTGTTGAGCGGGCGCTCCGGCCGGTTCCGGTGAATCCTCCTGCGGGGTCTCCCAGTTGGGCTCCGACTGCGCCGGTGCCGGTGCCGTCTCCGGCTTGCCTCCACGGCGGAACGCCGAGGTCCCCCATGCCAGGTCGTGCCCGATCGCCACCGCGTCGATGTCCGCCGACGTCCAGCTCTGCCCCTCGCGCACGTCGGTCCGCACCTTCAGCCTGCCCTGGACGATCACGGGCTCGCCGACCGTCAGCGACGCCGCCGTGTTCGTGGCGAGCTGGCGGTTGGCCCACACCGTGAAGAAGTTGGTGTGACCGTCGGTCCACATGTTCTTCTCGCGGTCCCAGTAGCGCGCGGTCACCGCCAGCCGGAACCTCGCCGACGGGCCGGACGCCATCTCCCGGTACACCGGCTGAGTCGCCACCCTGCCGACCGCACAGACCATCGTCTCGTTCATCGCGAACCCCTCCCTCGCCCGGACCTTCGACACCGGGCCGACGCGTACGGGCCCGTCCCGTACGGCTGTGTCCGCCAGACTGCCGCCTCCGGGCCGGGCCCGCTGAGCGCTGTGGATCACCGCCCGGCCTGTGGACAACGCCGTCACCCGGACGGGTGATACCGAGCGGTCAGGGATGCTGGGTGGTCAGGAACGTGCGGTGGTCGGGCACGCGCGGTGGCCAGGCACGCGCGGTGGCCAGGCACGCGCGGTGGCCAGGCACGCGCGGTGGCCAGGCACGTGGAGAGGTCATGAACGCGGTGCGGCCCCGTCCGCTCGAGGCATCACGTCCCCGCCCCCACCACCCTCCCGTACTGCTCCCGAACCTCCCGGTACCGCAGCAGCTCCGCCGCCACGGGATCCAGCACCCTGGCCCTCCCGCACCCTGCCGCCGCCTCCCGCAACCGGCGTTCCGCCTCAAGCCCGTAGCGCCGGGCAGGCCCCCGCGCCGCCATCCGGCAGCTCCACTCGATGAGCGGGCCGCCGACGATGCCGATCACCATCAACAGCACCGGCACGCCCAGGTTCGGCGCCATGACCCCGACGATCTGGCCCACCAGCCACAGCCCGCCCAGGAACTGGAGAATCGTCATGGACGCCTGGGTCAGCACGGCCACCGGCCACCACCCCGGCCGGGGCGGCCGCCCCGTCGGCACTCCCGCCCGCACGCTCAGCTCGTCCAGCGCCTCGGGCAGCCCCTGGGAGCCGCGGACGGCCGCCTCGCGCACCGCCTGGGCCCACGGCGCGGGCAGGCCCGCCGATGCCCGGTCGGCCACCGTCCGTACCGCCTGCTCGACCCGCTGCCGGGCGGTGGCCTCCTCGTCGGCCTGTGTACGCGAGGGGAGCCGCCCCGTCGCGGGCTCGCCGCGGTCCTGGTACCAGCGCCACAACCGCAGCCAGGGCGTACCACAGGCGCGGTTGGCGTTGCGCAGCCACGCGCGTTCGGCGGCCTCGCCCGCCGCCGTGGCACCTACCGCGTCCGCCAGCCGGTCCGCGAACTCCTCCCGGGCCTGTTCGCTGAGCCCGGTCCGCCGCCGCGTGGCGTAGACGGGCCACAGCCGTGCCGCCGCGATGTCCACGTCGGCCGCGATACGCCGAGCCGGTGCCGTGCGCTCCGCGACGAACTGACCGAGAGCCTCGCGGAGTTCACCGACGCCGTCGCCGGTGAGCGCGGACAGCGCGAGCACGGTCGTACCCGGTTCGCCGTACTCCCCGAGGGCGATGCCGTCCTCGTCGAGGAGCCGCCGCAGATCGTCGAGGACCTGCTCGGCGGCTTCCCCGGGCAGCCGGTCGACCTGGTTGAGGACGACGAACATGACCTCCGCGTGGGCCGCCATCGGCCGCAGATAGCGCTCGTGGAGGATGGCGTCGGCGTACTTCTCGGGGTCGACGACCCAGATGACCGCGTCGACGAGCGTCAGGATGCGGTCCACGTGCTCGCGGTGCTGTACGGCCGCGGAGTCGTGGTCGGGCAGGTCGATGAGGACGAGTCCGCGCAGCTGGGACTCCGCGTGCCCGGTCGGCAGCGGACGGCGGCGCAGCCGGGGCGGGATGCCGAGCCGCTCGATGAGGCTCGCGGCCCCGTCGCTCCAGCTGCACGCGATGGGCGCGGCGGTGGTGGGACGGCGTACTCCCGTCTCCGAGATGGCCACTCCGGCGAGGGCGTTGAACAGCTGCGACTTGCCGCTGCCCGTGGCGCCCGCGATGGCGACGACGGTGTGCTGCCCGGAGAGCCTGCGCCGGGCGGACGCCTCGTCGAGCACCCGCCCGGCCTCCGCCAGCGTGCGGCTGTCGAGCCGGGTGCGAGAGAGCCCCACGAGTTCGCGCAGGGCCTCCAGCCGGGAGTGCAGCGGTCCGTCGTATGCCAGGGGGGTGACCGTCGGCGGGGCGGCGGGACGGTTGTCCAGCACGGCGTACTGGTGTCCTTGGGTGGCCTCGTCGACCCGCCGCGCGATGAGCCCGTCGTCCCAGGAGGCCGTGGAGGCCGTGGAGGCCGTGGAGGCCGTGGAGGCCGTGGAGCCGGGGGAGCTGGTGGAATCCGGGGATGCCGTGGAGCTTGCGGAGCCCGTACGGGAGGTGGAGTCGCCGTCCGGCACGCGCGCGTGGGTGCCGTCCCTGCTCTCGTGCCCGGAGGCGCTCTGGGGGGCCTTCGCCGACGGGTTCCCGGCGGCTGCTGCCTTGTCCGCGTCGCCCGGCTGCTCGGCGCGCTCGTCGTGGTCCTGGTCAGTGACGGCGGTCACCGGTCACCTCTCCTTCTGCAGTACGGACAGCGCGGCGATGAGTTCGGCCTGGGGCTCGGGGTGGACGTCGAGGGCGTCGAGCGGGGCGAGCCGGCGCTCGCGTTCGGTGTGCAGGACCCGGTCGACGTGCTCGGCGAGCAGCCGTCCGGCCCGGTCGCGCAGCCGCAGTGCGCCGTGGGCGCCGATCCGCTCGGCGAGCCCCTCCCCGGCCATCCGTCCCCGCCGGCCGCCCAGCAGGGACGTGGCGACGAGGGCGGCGACCAGCTCGGGGTCGGGTGAGAGGTTCCGGTCGAGCTCGCGTACCTCGTCCTCGGCGAACTCCTCCAACTCCCGCCGCCACCGCCGTACGGCGAGACCGATCCGGTGCTCGGCGCTCTCCGCGGCGGGTTCGCGATCGGCGAGCCCGGGGGCGGCCGCCGCGGGTTCGCGCCGCCAGGCGTCGTCGATGCGCTCGTCGGCTGCGGTGACGGCGCACAGCAGCAGCGCGCTCAGGCTCTCCACGAGCGCGTCGAGGAGTTCACTGGCGGTGCAGTCCAGGGGGAAGGCGCGCCACCGCTTGAGGGCGTCTCCCGCGAGCACCGCCCCGGCCTGCAACCGGCCCCGCACGCGCTTGTGCTCGCTGTCGTACGCCCCGTCGACGGCGGCGGTGAGCCGCAGTGCGGCGGCGTACTGTGCGGCGGCGGCGCCGGCCAGCTCGGGCATCCGGGACTTGAGGGAGTCGAGGACGCCGTGTGCGGTGCGGGCGACGACCTGTTGCCGGGCCGCCGGGTCCTGGACGTGGTGGATGAGCCAGGTGCGCAGCTGGGCCACGGCACTGGCCGGCAGGAGCCCACCGCCCCAGGCCGACTCGGGCAGTTCGGGCACGGTGAACCGCGGCACGTGCCCGAGTCCGGCCTTGGTGAGCAGGGCCCCGTACTGCCGCGACACCTCGGCGACCACCTGGTGGGGCACCCGGTCCAGGACGGTGACGAGGGTGACGTCGTACTCCTTGGCGGTGCGCAGCATGTGCCAGGGCACGGCGTCGGCGTAGCGGGCGGCCGTGGTGACCATGATCCAGATGTCGGCCGCGCAGATGAGCTCGGCGGCCAGGACGCGGTTGTCGGACACGAGGGAGTCGATGTCGGGGGCGTCGAGGAGGGCGAGGCCGGGCGGCAGCGTTTCGGTGGTCTCGACGCGCAGCACGCGCGCGGGGTTCTCGCCGGGCAGCAGCAGGTCGTCCGCGGAGTCCTGCTGGGGCACCCACACACGGGTGAGATCGGGCAGCACCCTCATCCCGCTGAACCAGTGATGATCCTCCGGATGGCAGACCAGCACGGGGGTCCGTGTCGTCGGCCGCAGCACTCCGGCCTCGCTGACCCGCCGTCCCACGAGGGAGTTCACCAGCGTGGACTTCCCGGCTCCGGTGGAGCCCCCCACGACGGCCAGAAGTGGCGCTTGGGGGTCTCTCAGCCGGGGCACCAAGTAGTCGTCGAGCTGGGCGAGCAGTTCGTCGCGGCTGGCACGCGCGCGTGGGGCCCCCGCCAAGGGCAGCGGGAAGCGTGCGGCGGCGACACGGTCGCGCAGGGCGGAGAGTGCGTCGAGCAGCTGAGGCCGTACGTCCAAGGTCACCACATGCGAAGAATGCCCAATTTTAGGGGAATTCTGAAGCATATGAGCATGTCTGCGCGCCGATGGAACACAAGGGACGGAAGGGACTAGTGGGACGTGGGGCCACGCGAGGCATAACGAGTGCACAACACCCGATGCCTCTGACGCCAAAAGCGGTGCACGATTCGTACCTGCCTGCGATTATCAGGACCGCTTCACCGAACCTCCACATCGAGCCACGGAGGCGAAGCAACAGGGACAAGGACGCGGGAGCCCTATCCTTGTCCCCGGCAACGTCACGGATCGGCCCACACCAGGGCACCACGACAGAGGCCACCACACCGGCCCCCGTAGCTCAGTGGATAGAGCAGGCGCCTTCTAAGCGCTTGGCCGCAGGTTCGAGTCCTGCCGGGGGCGCAAGTCTCCGCCCTCCCTTTGGGGAGGGCTTTTTGCTGGTCAGGGTGGGTGTCGGCCGACCCGCCGAAGCCCCGGCCCCCCCTTGATGATCAAGGGCGGGCTCCGGGGCTGTCCGGCTGTTACCGGGTTTTTGCGGGTGGCCGTGTCGAATACGTGTCGAAGTTTCTGCGGGCCGCGAGGTCAGTCGGCGGACGGCCGCTCGGGGAGATCTCCGGCAGCTTCGAGCCGCCTCTTCAGGTCGGGCAGCTGGCCCTCGACGCAGCGGGCGTAGGTCGCCAGGAGCACGGCAACACTGTTTCCGGCCCACTCGGCCACCTGAGCGGGTGGAATCCCGTCGTTCAGCCACTTCGTCAGGCGCGTGTTCCGGTTGTCGTAGACACGCCGTCCGGTGGGTGACTCGAAGACGTGCGGGGGCAGTACGGCCTTTCGGGCGTTGCGCCACGCTCGACGGATGACGGAACCGGCGAGGATGCCGCCGGACTCGCCTTGGAACAGCAGGTCACCGGGCTTGAGCTGTTCGTCCTCGATGTGCTGCCGAAGGATGCGCGTCAGGGCGGGATGCCCCGGCACAGTGCGCGTCTCGCCCTCCGCACGGCCCTTCAAGTCGCGCTGCTCGTGGATCTCCCCCGTGTCTGTCCACTGCTTTCCGACCTCAGGGGTCGCGGTGTGGATCAGCAGCTCGCACCACTGGTCAGTAGCGTCGAGCTCGGGCAAGGTCACGTCCTCCACTCGCATCGCTACGGCCTCCTCGGGCCGGGGACCGCAGTAGTACAGCGTGGCGAAGAAGGCGTGAAGTCGCTCGCCGCCGCGTGGCCGGCGCCGTATCCAGTCGAGGATGGCCGCCGCTTGCTCCGGGTTCAGCAGGGACCGTTTGTCCACGGCGTTCGTGGTCTTTACGACGGCCGTCGACTCCTTGCCCTTGGGAAGCGGGTTGTTCCGTAGGATGCGCCGCCGGATCGCGTACTTCATGGCGACGTTGAGGATGCGGCGGTTGCGCTTGCGGGACCAGGCCGCCGCTTGCTTGCCATCTAGGCGCGTGTCGATGGCGCGTAGTACCTGGTCGACCTTCTCCGGGTCCTCCCAGGCCGAGACGGGCAAGGAGTTTCGCTCGACCCATCGGAGGATGGCCACCACGTCTCGGGGTGCGTCGGGGCGTCGGTTGGTGTTGAACGCCCACTCACGCAGGGCGGTGCGCACGGCGGCAGGCGCGAACTGGGTGGGCTTGGCCCGCAGTAGCGCGATGGTGGTCGCCGTCAGGGTCTTGGCGATGTTCTTGCGGCTGTTGCCGCCGAGTTGTGCCCAGCGGGCATCCACGTACTCGACGGCGAACTTGTACCAGGTCATGGCAGCCGACTTGGAACGATGCGACACCGGGAGTCCGGTGGCGATGACGAACGCCTCGCCCTTGCCAGTGGCCCGGATGAGTTCGGAGCGGAAGCCCTCGGCGAGGGCGACGGTGTCGAAGGGCTCACGCCAGCGCTTCCCCGCGACCACCCAGCGCACGGTGTAGGTGGTCTTCCGGGCGCCCTTGTAGGTGAGGATCTTGTAGACCTTCACGTCGTACGTCGTCTCCATCAGGCGGCGTCCTCACGGTCGTCGAGCCAGTGTTCGAGGTCGCTCCGCCGGATTCTGAGGTCGCCGTTCGGGAGCTTGATGCAGCGCGGTGCGCGACGCTTGGCGCGCCAGTCGTAGAAGGTCGAGCGCGAGACGGCCAGCTCCTCGCAGACCTCCGCGAGGGTGAGCATGGTGCGCGATCTGGTGGCCGTGGTCATGTACTGCTCCCTTCGCTGAGCAAGGCTTCGCGGGCGGTTTCGCGGTTGAGCTGGAGGTCGCGGGCGATGGTGGCGGCGAGTGCGGATTCGCCGGGGGTATGGCCGTGTCCGGCGTACTGCCAGTCGGCCAGGACCAGGACGGTGTCCGGCTCGCATTCCTCCAAGCCGAGGGCGGCGTGTTCCTGGGCGGCGCGGTAGTCGGCGCGGGCCTGGCGGAGGGCGCCGAGGGTGGTGGAGTAGCGGCGGGACTTGGAGGAGAAGTGGCCGCGGAAGCCGAGTATGTGTGCCCAGGCCCACAGGCGCCGGTCGGGGTAGAGCGGGTCGAGTTGCTTGCAGGCCTCGATGAGACGGCGGGTGTGGTCGGGGACTTGGTGGCGGTCGAGCTCGGAGAGTTCGCCGATGCGGCGGTCGAGGGTGCCGGTGTTCTCGGCGGACTTGGTGGCGTACTTGGCCACGTAGGAGGCGACGGCCTGTTCGGTGATGTCGGAGCCGTCACCGAAGGCCTTCACTGGCCGGACATCGAGCTGCGTGCCCCAACGGAAGGTGCGGGCCGGTTGGTCCTCGGCGGCCGGGACCGAGACCGAGGTGTAGGAGTGCGCAGCAGTTGCACGGATCGCGTCGGTGAGGAGGCCGACCGTGGCCCAGGACGGCGGGGCGGTCTCAGGTCCGTCCGGGCCGTCGATGCGGATCACCGCATGGAAGTGCACGGCGCCTCGCTTCTGGAACTCGGCGACCTTGCCGTACGAAAGGCGGGCGCACTCTCTCAGGTCCCGCTGTGTGATGCCGGCGCGGGCGGCGATCTCGCGGCGGAGCCGGTTGGTGAAGCGCTGCCAGAGCTGCCCGGCATGGTTGTTGAACAGCACGGCACCCGCGTAGTCGTACGTCGCCGGGTCCAGGGCGGTGCCAAGTTCCGGGGCGTTCGGGGCGTGGCGGGTGCCGCAGCGGCATGCGCCGTGGTCGGGCCGGTTGTGCACGCGACCGAACGAGGGGGCGGTGAGGGTGGCGAAGACCCGGGGGTGGTCGCGGACGGTGGCGGGGATGTCGCGTCGGTCGTCTCCGGCGAGTCCGGCGCGGATGAGGTGGTAGGTGTCGCCCGCGTAGGTCCAGGCGCAGGAGGGGCAGCGCGAAGCGCGTCGGTTGCCGCATGCGACGCGAAGACGGCCCCCCGGCTCGTTGGCGGTGGTGTAGTGGTGCAGGGTCTGGCCGGTGGTCTTGTCTTTGGTGAGGGTCCAGCCGGTGAGGTGGATGGGGTCGGCGCAGCCGCCGGTGCGGCGGATCTGCTCGTGCCAGCGGTGGTAGTCAGGGGCCGAAGCCACCCTCAGCAGGTCGCCGAGGGTGGTCGGGTCGAGCAGGTCAGGCACGTGCACCCTCCTGGACGCGGCGGGCGGGGACGGTGCCCTGGCCGTTGCAGGCCCGGCAGGCGATGGTGAGCGTGGGCAGGTGGCCGTGCTGGTCGCGGCTGCCGGTGGTGATGGCGGCGGTGGCGAAGCCGTCACAGTTCGGGCAGATGCGGGCTGTCGGTGTGGTGCGGTCGGTCATGCTGGGGGTTCCTTCCGGTTGCGAGATCGGACAGGGACGGCGCCCGGAGCGGACGAGACTTGGCGGTTGAGGCCGCTCCGGGGGCCGGTCAGCGCCGCTTCATCTCCGAGGCGAGCAGTGAGCGCAGGACGACGGCGCAGACGGCGACCGAAGCGCCGGTGATGGCGACCGCCAGGAGCATGGAGACCAGGACGGCGCCGACGACCAGGACCACGGCGGTGCCACCGCCGACGAGGGCGAGCGCGGTGCCGGGGGTGAGCTGAACCGTCGGCCGGGACGGCGCGGGGGCCGGGGCGACCGGGGTGGGCTGCGTGGTCTGGGCGGCCGGGACGATGGTGGTCGGCTCGACCACGGTGGGCTGCGTGACGTGGCCGGTCGGCGTGGGCATGGTCGGGATCTTCGGACGGAACATCAGCGGTTCTCCCTTCCGGGGGCGGTTACTTGACGAAGGTGTCGATGGCAGGGGCCAGGACGCTGTCGGCGAGGAGGAAGCCACCGAGCAGCAGAACGGCGATGAGCCAGGCGGGCGGGCGGATGAGCTTGACGCCGAGGTAGCCGACGACGAGCAGCGCGAGCCAGAGCGGAACCTGCATGGTGGCCTCCTAGCGGACCTTGCAGCGGTGGGTGCGGGCGGCGAGCTGGGCGGCGGACTGGCTGGAGTAGTCGGAGGACCAGCCGCACCGGTCGGCGGTGCACACGGCGGCGTACTTGGTCTGGCCGTTGCGGTCGCGGTGGGTGCCGATCTGCACCGGGCCGATCCGCATCACGGAGTGGAAGTGGTCACGAGCGGGCATGTCAGTCGGTCTCCTCTCGGGTCAGGGCCGGGTCAGGGAAGGCGGCGCGGATGCCGACGGCGGTGGCCGGGTCGGCGGTGCGGCGGGCGGCTTCCTCGGCGAGCAGGTGCGCGAGGAAGGGCCGGTTCGCGGCGGCCATCTCGCGGGCGGCGTCGAGGTGGTCGGCGGCGGTCAGGTCGCCGGGTCACTGGTCATGGCGTGTCTCCCGTCGAGTCAGGCGAGTTGGGCGGCGATGGCGTCGGCCAGCTGGGGCGGGACGCCGAGCCGGGCGCGCAGGGTGTCGGTGTCGATCGGCGAACCGGTACGGGCGTGGTGGTCGTCGGCGACCTTGCGGGCGTGGTCGACCAGCGCGGCCGGGACCGGCACAGCCGGAGCGGGCACGGGCGGGGCGGGATCGGCGGCCGGAAGGGCCGGAGTCTCGTCGACCGCCGGGGCCAGCTCGGGCTCACGCTCTGGTTCGGTCTCGGTAACCGGCTCAGGGTGCGGCTCGGTGACCGGGGCTGCGGGTGCCGGCGGATCCGGCATCCGGTCCGTGGCCGAGTGGGCGAGGAGCGTGCCGCCCATGAAGGCCAGGGCGGGCCATGCGGCAACGAGAATGCGCAGCCAGGCCGGGACGTCGGTCAGGTCGAGGAGTCCGGCGGTGGCGACGTTGGCGCCGAGCGAGGCGACCAGGGCGATCACGAACCAGCACCAGGCAAGCCGGGACGGGCCATCGGAGCGCAGCCGCCGCCAGGCAGCGACCAGGAGCAGGTCCACGCTGATCGGGTAGGCCCAGGCTTTCCAGCCGTCCTGTCCGGCAGCGGCGGCCAGGTCGTGAAGGTGGGCGAAGGACAGCGCCCCGGCAATGGCGGCCTGGACCAGGACGGCGTCGACGCGGAGAGCGGGGCGGGCCATCACAGTTCCTTCCTGTCGTGAGGCATGGGAGGGGTAGGGACCTGGCGCGAAGCGGTCACGCCGACCGGTGAAGCGGGAGAGGGTCAGGCCGTGGCGGGGGCCGTCTTGGACAGCGGCACCCGGGCCGGGGGCAACGGGCCAGCCGCGGGCCGGTAGGCGGCCAGGGCAGGCAAGTCGGGGGTGCGGTCGGCGTACTTGTTGCAGATGTTCACGGCCTGGCGCAGCGAGGTGTGCGGGGCGCGGATGCGGTGCCAGCCACCGGTGGAGTCACCGGCGATCGCGATGCCGCGTGTCTCAGCGGGGATCTGGATGGCAGCCAGGACGGCGTCCGGGGAGATGTCACCGAAGGCCATGTTCGCGGAGGTTTCGTCGTTGACGCGGTGAGCGGTGCGGCCGGTGAGCTGGGCGCGGAGCATGGTGATGCCCTTGCCGAGTTCGGAGCCGAAGCGCTGCCCGCAGATCTCCAGGTAGATACCGGCCGCACGGCCGAGCTGGGCGAGACGCACCAGGGCGGTGATGATCCGGTCCCGGCGTTTCTCCTCGTCCTTGCTGGCGAACAGGGCGAGTTCGGCAACCTCGTCGACCAGGACTACGACCGGGACGGGGCGGATGTCGTCGGGCAGGTCCCAGATGTCGGCGGCGATCTCCGCATCCGGCACCGCGACACTGATGTGCTGCTCGGCCCGGATCAGTTGGTAGACCTCCCCCATGTGCGACACCAGCGCTTCCAGCAGCTCCAGGGCGGTGTCCGGGTTGTCGGCCAGTGCTGAGAAGCGACGTGCCAGCGGGAACAGCTCAACCCCCTGCTTGCAGTCGATGCCGACCAGGGCGACGGGCTGCGAAGCGAGCCCGGCGACCAGGTTGCGCTGGTAGACCGACTTGCCGGACTCCGTGGCCCCGAGGGTCAGACCGTGCGGCACGGCACGGTAGTCGCGGTAGTGCACCGAGCCGTCCTCACGCAACGCGACCGGAACCCGCATCGGACGTTCCTCGGTCTTCGCGGGCATCTGGACCCGCTGGAGCACGTCGTAGCCGGTCATCCGCAGCTCAACGACACCGGAGCGCACCTCGCGGGAGGTCACGCCGTACATCCCGAAGGAGTGGCGCAGCCGGTCCGTAGAGGCCGCCACGTCGAAGGCGTCCTGTCCCGGTCGGAGCTTGAGACGCAGGACCAGGCCGGTGCGGGTGGGCCGCAGTCGCAGGATGCGCGGCACGCGGGATTCCGGCACCGGCCGGTTAGCCACCCGGGCCAGGGCCAGCCGCCAGCGTGAGGGCGGGACCGTCAGGCCGCAGGCGTCCATGACCGAGGCGTAGCGAACCAGGACCCGCACCGTGGCGACGAGGACCCCGAAGGTCAGCCAGTACCAGGCGGGGCGCCGCCACCGCAGGAGACCCGCAGCGGCGACGACCACAACCACAGCGACCATGAACCAGGTCATGATCAGGCCGCCTCGGACACCGAGCCCGTGGCGGCCAGGGAGGTGACGGCGACCGCGCGGAAGGCGATGCCGTGCCGCTTCTGGCCGTTGAACTCGTTCTCCCACGGCCGGGCGATCAAACCCGTCAGCGCGACCGGGGTGCCCATGGCCAGGTCGCTGGAGATACCGGGCTCCGGGACGGTGATGGACAGGATCTCAACCTCGTCGTTCGCCGCGAACATCACGTCCACGGTCATCAGCTTGACGCCGTCGGCATCGATAGCGATCTCACCGGTCCGACGGTCACGAACCTTGGGCTGCGGGGCCTTGGCGACCATCACGGTCGCGCCGGACGTCTCAACGGGAATCTGACGCATGATGGAACTCCCTTACGAGGGGCGGGAGCGGCGTACTTGCTTGGCGGTGGGTCGCCGCTCTCGTGCATTGACAGATGAATGCAGCAAAGCTGCGCGGAGTGCGCCCCAACTGGTGCGCACCAGTAGGCTGCATCTGGTGCGCACCAGATGTCAAGCGCTGTTGCTGCTTCGGCTTCTCAACTCGCCTTACTGCGATGGTTCTAGGGAACCGTCTCCGCCAACGCCCCGGTAGCCAACATGGGTTAACACCTGACGCGTTAACCCCTGCCGACCTGCGGTGATCTCAGGCATGCTGCAATGAGGTCTCTGTAATCCAGGCAGGGCGGCGCCACGTGACGAACGGACTTAAGACAGCAAGGAGTGCACGGGAGTGGTCGCAAGAGCGACTCGTTCGGGAGATCGAGCGCTATGCGCGACAACACATGCTCGACGTCGCTTCAACAGCCAGCCTGCGCGTGTACGTCTCGGAGTGGGAGAACGGCCGGCGCTCCATCTCAGCCCGCTACGCGAAGATACTGCGAGCGCTGCTCGGCATCACGGACGACGAGCTGGCTGGCAGGACAGATTTGCTGGTGCCTGCCGCCACGACCGACGGATACGACGAACTGATGGGACGTATCGACGCGGCTCGCAGCATCAGCGTGACCATGGTGAGCACGTTCATGGATCAAACAGAACTGCTCAGGACCGTGGACCGGCAGATGGGCGCAGCAAGCCTGGTCGACCAGATGACGGCCCACCTTGCGACGCTTGAGGACGCTCTCACTTTCGCCGTACTGCCCGAGACACGGCGTCCAGTCGCACGTGCCTTGGCTGGAGCAGCGACACTGGCCGCCTGGCAAGCACTTGACGTTGGAGCCATCGAGCGAGCCTGGCGGCACTACGAGTTGGGCAAGCGAGCCGCCCAAGAGGCCGAAGAACCGATGTACCTGGCACACGCCACAGCCGAGCAGGCCTACGTCCTCTGCGACGCCGGACGCGCACCCATGGCGCTGCAGCTCATCCACGAGGCCCAGCGACTCGGCGGAAAAGCCATGTCCCCCCGCCTTACAGCCTGGCTGTACGCCGCAGAGGCCGAGATATGTGCCCGAGCGGGCATGCCCGACGACTGCAAGCGCGCACTGGAGAGCGCGGCGCGCTCCCTGCCCTCGGGTGACGAAGCCCGTGACCCCGACATGCTGAGCATCTTTCTCAACGGCGGACACCTCGCCAGATGGCGAGGTAACGCACTGGCCCTGATCGGGGACGAAGAAGCGGTAGAAAGCCTCTACACGGCCCTGGACACTGCCGACCCGACGTTCATACGGGCCTCCGCAGGTCTGCGTTGCGACCTGGCCCAGGCACATATAGCCCGCGGCGAGTACGACCAGGCGCACAAGCACCTTCGCCAGGCCCGCTTGATAGCGAACCGCACCGGGTCCGTACGCCAACGGCGTCGAGTCGAACTGCTCACGCAGCGTTTGTAGGCGGAACTCCAGCACCTCGTGCGGAGAGGACATGGAGCAGGGCCACGAGCGTGCCGGAGCCCATGAGTTCACCCCGCGCCATGAGGCCAGGAATGTCGGCGAGCGGCACCCAGGCGATGTGCCCGGCCTCCTCCAGATCGGACGGCTCACCAACGAGCTTGGCGCCCGTGCCCACGAAGATGTCGTGCGGTGAGTCGACCATGCCCACCATGGGTTGATACGTGACCACGTGCTCCAAGGAGTCCGGCCGCCAACCAGTCTCCTCCTCGACCTCACGCAGCGCTGTCTGCAACGAGTCTTCCCCCTCGTCGACGATGCCGCCCGGGAGCTCCCACCCGAACGAGTCGGGGACGAAACGGTAGCGCCACATCATCAGCACACGGTCCTGGTCGTCGATGACGGCCGCGATGGCCACGTGATGAAGTTTCACGACGTGGTGCTCGAAGCGCTCGACCCCTGGCGGTTCGACGTCGACAAGGCTGAGCTTCACCCAGCGGTTGTCATACAGAGTCCGCTCGCCATGGATCTGCCACGGTTCGACATCCGCCGGCGCCTGCGTCGTCACAGACCGATCCGGCACCCGGTAGGAGCTGCGGCCGTGTACCTCAATCACACTCTCCGCAACGAGCTTGGCGAGCACCTGCCGTAGCGCGGTCCGGCCGATGGCCAGCTCTTCCGACAAGGTTCGCTCAGACGGGAGCTTGGAACCTGGCGGGTACTGTCCCGTCACGATCCACTCGCGAATCGTGCGGTAGACCCGCTCCGACTTGGGTCCCATCCGGTTAGCACGCTCCCTGTCGTCCTCTTATGTCGGCCGGCACAAGCGTAGCCCGGAGCCCACTCCCAAGAGTAGGCACTGACGACGTGGACGATCAGCAGCCAAGACGAGGCAAGCGGCGTCAAGCATCTCCCGGGACCGGACAAGATCAGCGGCCAAGAGCGCGGTAGAACTTTCCCTACTTCATCAAGGCGGCTCGCTCCGCTCACCGCGCGCGGCACGGGCGCCGGCCGGGCCTGCGCTCCTGTCTCCGCCCCGCTCCAGCCCGGCCGGCGCCCGTGCCGCGCGCACAGCAATCGGCCACCTGACGTCAGAGAAGGGGTACGTCGTGGCTGGGGCCGGTCGGCTCCACGGCTTTAGGCAGCCACTTTGGCGCGAGCCTCGAGGATCATGGCCCCAACGTCGTGCTTTACCGGGCAGGTCCACAGACTGCCCGACGCGCCGGAAGCTTACGGGGCCATGATCACTCGCGCCAAAGCAGCTCCAGCCCAAAGCCGCTCCACCGACCCGTCGCTTCGTCCGCCTGGATCCAGGCAGGAAGAAACAGTCCCTGGAGCACCAGGAAACTCATATGCATGGCTCAGCTCACTTATCCTCAGAACAGGGCTGGCTCAGCGACAGGGGGTTGCAGTGGCAGGAGCATCTACGTCGACTCGATGGTGGTTGTCGGTGATGGCCACGATGTCAGGAACTCTAGTCGTCGCTTTGGTTCTCGTCGCGATCTTTGCCAGCCTAGACACAGCTGATCGGATCGCCAGTATCGCCGGGGCTACCCTCGGAGCTCTTGGCCTGATCGTAAGCGTGGCCCAACTTCGGCGCGTCGAAGCTAGCGCGCCGACGGCGGGAGCCCGCTCAGTCCAGGCCGGCGGCAGCATCGGGCGCGCTGTCACCGGTGACCAGAACCGCCTTCAGGGCTCCGCGAACGTCGTTCCGTCGTCCTCCCGCCAACCGCCCCCCACCACACCTCCAGGGGAACGTGGTGTTTCTGCCTCTGGGAACATCGGCGAGGCAGTCACCGGCGACGGGAATGATGAGTCATGACGTGGTGGCACCGCTTCAGCAGGACGGCATCAGCCGCCCCTGACAGTAATGCCACACGCCAAGGCAGAAAAAAGGCGCTTCCCGAGAGTAACGACTATGAGGGAGACCCTCTACGGACGAGGGAAGCGAAGGGCGAGGGACCTTCAAGGCAACGGGCGATCACAACCCATGGAGATCTCGGGCTAGCAGTAACCGGTGATAACAACCACGTCACCAACGTCGTCGTTAACAGCGCCCCCACATCACTATCTTCGGCCTACCGAGAAGAGATCAGGCACCTGGCTGCAGCTCACTTCCAAGGGCGCGAGGCTGAACTCGCCGCGATGAATTCGTTCGCCATCGGCGACGATCCGGTCAAGGCCGGTTACTGGCGATGGCTTGCACCGGCGTGGTCAGGCAAGACAGCCCTCATGGCTCAGTTTTCACTAAACCCACCAGATGGAGTGGATGTACTGGCTTTCTTCATCACTGCCCGCATGGCGGGTCGGTCTGACCGCACCGCCTTCCTCGCCACCCTGCAAGAGCAACTACGCGCTTATCTCCAAGACAGCGACGTCGACTGCACAAGCTACGGCGGTTTCCACGAGGCATTGCAAAGGGCAGCAGAGCAGGCTGTCGCTTGCGGCCGACGCCTTGTCTTGGTGATCGACGGCATGGACGAAGACAGCGGTGTGGAATCGGCAGTTAGCGGCTACAGCATCGCCGGCCTCCTCCCGCGCTGCCCGCCTGAAGGGCTACATGTGATCGTTGCGGGGCGACCCAACCCTCCTGTTCCCGGCGACGTAGCCCCTGACCACGTTCTCCGATCACCCAGCATCAATCACTGCTTGACGGAGTCCACCGCGGCTCGCGCCGTGCGAGAAGATGCAGAGCGCAGCCTTGACGCGCTAATCGCCGCCGAAGGCATTTCCCTGGACCTCGTTGGCCTGACAGCAGCCGCAGGTGGTGGTCTCAGCGCTGCTGATTTGTCCCTCCTCACCGGGGAGCACACAGCTCGACGTGTCGAGGTCGTACTCGGCGGCGCGACAGGCCGATCATTTGAGCTTCGCCCCGCCCAGTGGGCAGTATGCGACAACGCACCTGTGCCCCTGTATTCCTTTGCGCATCAGGAGATCCTAACGGGAGCTCGTCAACTCCTTCCGGTTGCCCTACTGGAGGGCTATCGCGACCGAATCCATGAATTTGTAGGACATTACCAAGGACAGAGATGGCCAGCCGATACTCCCGAATATGCACTGTCTGGCTATTCACAGATGCTGCGGGAGCTACATGACGCCAGACGCCTAACCGAGCTAGCCACGGATCTGCGGCGCCACGCACTGCTATGGCAGGTCACCGGAAGCGATATCCGAGCCTTCACGGAAATCAACGACGCCTTCACATTGCTCCGCAATTCGACGGAACCCGACTTGCCTTCCTGCGTTCGCCTTTCGTACTGTCGCGATCAACTCAAGCAGAAAGCCCTCAATGTCCCTGTTCACGCTATCCTCGCATGGGCTAAATCGGGACATATCCGCAAGGCGGTAGCCCTCGCTTCTGTCAGAGTTGAACTCGTTCCACATGAAGGCTTTTTGTTTGGCGCTATCCTTCAAGGAGCGATTAGCGCAGGGGAAACCGAATTGGTTTTGAGAGCCGCGCAAGCTATCCCCAAAGCGCATGTGAAAGATTCAGCATTTCGCAGCATCGTTACCGCCTACGCGGCGGAACGGAAATTCACAGAAGCTGTCGACCTAACCCATTGCATCACTGATCCGGAACTCCACGCCATGGCGCAAATAGGGGTATCGGAAGCGCTGTTGAAAGCAGGACAAGCGGACGAAGCGATCCGCCTCACTCATACAGCGAGTGAAGTAGCTCGCACCATCACCGACCCCTACAACCAATCATCTGTACTGACAAACGCGGCAAAAGTACTCGCAAAGACAAGCGAAAGAGACCAAGCGGCGAACCTCGCCCGTGCGGCAGCCGAAACAGCCTTTACCATCCCCGACCCCGAGGAGCAGGCATTTGCACTGACGGAAGCGGCGCGAGCAAGTGCAGAAGCGAAGAATGATGAAGAGGCGGCATCCTTCGCGCTCACAGCAGTTGAAGTAGCCCGCACCATTGTCGACCCAGAAGAGCAAGCGTTCGCACTGACGGAATCAGCAGGAGAGCTGGCGAAGGTGGGGAACATGGAAGGGGTTGAGAATATTACTCAGATGATCCCCACTCCAGAGCTTCGCACTTCGCTTTTGGTGGCGGTATCAAAAACGCTGGTCGAGGCAGAAAAGACAGCAGAAGCAGTAAAGTTCGCTCGCACAGCAGCCGAACTAGCTCGCACTATCGCTATCCCAAATAGCCAGGTAAGCGCCTTGGTGAACGTCGCGCAAGCGTTCATAGAGGCTGGCCTGACAGAGGAAGTTGAAACCCTCACCTGCACCGCCACTGAAATTTCCCATACCATCACGGACCCTGATGATTTGGCGAAGGCCCTAGTGGCCATTGTGCGGGCTCTCGCACGGGCGAATAGGACAGAGCAGGCCGCAAAACTCACACACACCATCAGCCAACCCGAGGACCAAGCAGAGGCAATGACGGTCATCGCACGAGCACTAGCGGAGGCCGGCAAGACAGATCAGGCAGTAGAACTTGCACGCATTGTCAGTGAACCCGAGGGCCAAGCAGAGGTAATGATGGTCATCGCACGAGCACTAGCGGAGGCCAGCAAGACGGACCAGGCAGGGGAAATCGGACTCCGTGTCGCCGAAGTTGCCCGCACCACCATCGATTCTGACCGCAAGGCCAAGGTGCTCGCTAACGCGGCACTAGTGCTCGCAGAGGTCGGCATGCCAGAAGAAGCCGCAGACCTTGCCCACACCGCAACCGAAGTAGCCCGCAGCATTACCAACCCTAAGTGGCGCGCCACAGGGCTCGTGAGTCTGACGCATGCACTCATTGAAGCAGGCAGGCCAGATGAAGCAACAAATCTCGCCCACACCGCTGCTGAGGTTGCCCGCAGCATCATTGCCCCTGACGACCGGGCCAGGGAACTGGGAAAGGTTGCGCAAGCACTCGCCAGGGCCGAAAAGACGGATGAGGCTATAACACTCGCCCATGCCACTGTCGAAGTAGCCAGAACCGTCCCTAACCGCCATTGGCGTGCCACTGCTCTGAGAAACGCGACACGGGCGCTCGCACAAGCGGGAGGTACAGGCGAAGCCACCAAGCTTGCCCATACCATCGCCGAACCTGATATCCAGTCGTCAGCCCTCGTGGACATTGCGCAAGTGCTGATCAAGGCAGGCCAAGCAGATGAGGCTACCCGCCTAGCTCACGCGGCAGTTGAGGTTGGCCGCACCATCACCGACCCCGAAGACCAGGCAGATGCACTGGCGAAAGCGGCGGAAACACTCGCCAAGACTGGCGATACAGACCAAGCGGTGAGTCTCAGTCGCACAGCAGCAGAGATAGCCCGCACCATCACCGATCCCGAAGATAGGGCAGATGCACTGGCGAAAGCGGCGGAAGCACTTGCCGAGATTGGCGATACAGACCAAGCAATAGAAATAGCCCACACCGCCGCCGAAGTGGCCCACACCATTAATAACCCCCAAGGGCGCTCTACTGCCCTGAAGAGCGTAGTACGGGCGCTCGCACACACCGGAAACACAGACGAAGCCACTAACCTCGCACGCACCATCACCGAACCCGACGACCATGCCTCAGCATTGGCAATCGTCGTGGAAGAACTGGTGAAGGCAGGACACACCGCCGAAGTTGGCAACCTCACCCACACAGCAGCCGCAGTTGCCCGTACCACCCTCAATGTGCAGTGGCGTGCAATTGCCCTGCGTAACGTGGCGCAGGCGCTCGCACACACGGGAAACACAGACGAAGCCACTAACCTCGCGGGCACCATCACCGAACCGACGCATCAGGCCTCAGCACTGGTGACCATTGCACGGACCCACGGCCGTTCGTCAGAAGGTAGGTCGCTGCTCGCGTGGGCTCTGTCGCTTGAGTCATTGAGCAGGATCACTGACGAGCTGCCATCTCTTGCTCCAGAGGTTTTGGATGAGGCGGTCCGCTGTATGCGCCAGTCGCTGTAGGGCGAAGGGGCCCGTGCCAGACGCGTGCCAGATTCAGCGGAGTGCCACGGGGAACACCGGGGTCTCGGAGAACGGTCACCCAGGTTCCGGACCGCTTCTGAGCAGGTCAGCCATAGATCAAGCCCTAGATGCCCTCTGCTTCCCAAGCTGAGGTCCCACCGCAAGGCTGGCCGCCGTCATGGACGATGACCTCATGAAGGTGCGGGCTTGGTTCTGTCTCTTTGGTCAGTGTCGGGTGCAGACGAGGATGCCCGCGAGGCGGAGTGCGGCCTGTTAGGCGACGGAAGGCGTCTCCCTCTGACACCGTCGATGGCCGGCATGTTGTTGCACGTTGATCGAATGGCCGATGAACCCCACCACGCATGAGCTCGTCGACAACCAGATCCCCGCCGAGCAGTGGGACGCCTGCAGGAAGGGCAAAACACCCGGGCCGCCCTGATGTGCCTGTGGGATCGTTGAGCCGGGGAGGGAGCGTGATGATGAGAGTTGCCGCGTTATGCGGCCTTGTTCCCGCTGTCCTCCTGACCGCGGGGTGCGAGAGCACACACAGCGCCGAGGCGGAGCCGTCGCCGAGCTACAGCGGCCCCGCCTGGGACGCCTATCGTGAGGGCTGGGGATTCGGGAAGCAGCGCCATGATGACGCCGTGGTGCCGCCCGACGTGGCGCGGAATGTTGAGTCAGGGGATCTCGGAGACGCTGCCGACGCCGATATGGAAAACGCCGAATGGTGATGCGAACGGAACCTCCCGAGTGAGCTGGAGACGGAGGACCAGGACCAAGAGGACGCGTTGGTCGCCGGGTGCGTCGGCGGGGTCTTGCCGCTCGCGGACCACCCTGAGCTCTATGTCCAGTAAGGGATTATGGATCTTCAGGGAATAGGGGCGTTGGCTGCTGCTGCGGTCGCGGCTGTCGGTATCCCGGCCGCACTGGTCGTCGGCAGGTGGCAGATGCGCGCGGCGCTGCGGGCAGCGGAGCAAACGGCCCGTGCCGGCATGGCACAGGCAGAGGCCAGCTACAAGGCGGCACTCGATGCCGTCCGTGCCTCCGCGGACGAGACACACGCCCAGTGGCTCAGGGACACACGTCGACAGGCCTATTCCTCGTTCCTCCTCGCCTGCCACGAAGCGCTCACGGCTTCCCTCGCGCTGAGGGAAAACTGTGGCACACAAGAGCGATACGACCGGTATGAAGCACTGGAGGACGAGGTTCGGGCGGCATCAACGAAGGCTCACACCGCGGAGCTTGTTGTAAGGCTTGAAGGGCCGGATTCCGTATCGCTGCTCGCCACCCATTTGGTCGGCCTTCTGGACAGCATCATACGGGACGATAACTACATGGCTAACCTCGCCAAGGCCCGCCCCGATCTCGAACTGCTGGTAGAGGAGGAAGGAATGTCGAGCCCCTACGGTGATCTCCTCAACGCAGTGATCACTTACCAGTTTGAAGCGCGGAATGAACCGGCCCGTGGCGCGTATCACTGGGAAGAGGACGTGCCAGACGAGCTCGCCGCCGCGTGGAAAGCCGTTCAGCAAGCCAGATTCCGAATTCCATTTCCGCATAGAGATCTGGCTGAACTCGTCACCGCAGAGTCCCGGCACGCCTCCTGGGAAGCGCGCAACAGGAGAGACACTGCAGCCCGTGAGTGGGATGAAGCGCAACGCAATTACGTCGCGACCGTAAGGGAACTCCTTAGCGCACCCGCGAGTAGGTGAACAACTGCCTTGCCCAGACGCAGTATCTCGGCGAGGAATTCGTCGCCGTGGCTCCCCAGATGCCGGACAGCCTACGGGAGACCACCTGTCGGCCCGAGTCTCGCAGCGGCAGACGGGCGAACGGGGCTCGGCCGCGTGCCGTCCAGGATGAACCGCACCGACGGGTGGTCGCGGCGGCGCCCAAGCATGTCGCGGTGGAGTTCGCGGCAGTCGACGTCGACAGCCGTGTTCGTGTTCCGCGAAGCGGTCGCCGCTTGTTGGGAAGGGCCACGGCCGACCCCACAGGCCACGAGAGGGGCGGCCGTGGCTCGACCTGCACCGCCTCACCGAGGCTGCACGCCTCCCGTACTCTTCCCCGCACCCTCACGACACAGATCTCCTGAATGGCTGTCTAACACCAATGGGTCCCACACCGCACGCGATGGAGCGGAACCCGCGGCGCCCGGCTGTTTGCCAGCGTTCGTGATGGTCGTGGCGGCCTGTTCGACGCCGGGGTAGGGATGCGGGTGGGAACTGAGAGCGTGCGCTCGGTGGTCAACGGCGACTGGGTTCGGGGCAGTCTAGGACGACGTCTTCTAGCTACTGCCCCCGCATCCCACAGTCTTCTTTATGGGGTACTTTGCGGGTTGACCGCCCAGCGTATTGGATTCGTACGGACTCTTACTGAGCACGCCCACTTCGCTACGGCGCCACTTCTGGCCAGCACTGTCGACGAACGTCATCTTGATGCCAACGATGAAATCACCGTTCCCGTAAGGAACCTCGACCCTGGAACAGGGCGGAACCTGGCCCACAAATTTGTCGACGTATTTTAGGTCCTTTGATGTCGAGTCGCCGGGCACTCTGATGTAAACATCGGTGGCTGGATCGAATGATCTGTTGGAAATCACTACGACCCATGTTTCAGGTCGTGCTCCATTTTTTGTCCTGTCCTCCACCCAATTCGTAACCAGCGCCGCTTGACTCTGCTCTTGCTCTCTGTCCTGCTCCTTGATTTCCTGCAGCTGGTACCACCCGAGTACGCCGGTAACCATAAGGCCAATAGCGGCCGCACCTGAAGAAACGTCAGTAGCCCAGTCCCGCTTGCGCCGTGCGCTGTCCTCCATCGCTCCCCCTCTAATTTGGAGGAGGAAATACCCGTGCTCGTACTGCGGAAACCCCTGTTGGCGAGCTGTGTCTAGATCCGTACAAACACTCAGCCCGTCTTCGCCCACGGTGGTCCTACTGCAGCTCTGGTCACGACGACTGCGCAGGGCTGTGTGCACACAAAGCCGACCGACTTGGCCCCACAACCTCAGGATGGGCTCCCGCTGACGATCGCAAATGGACGCCCCGCCCGTGTATTTGTAGATTGCAGCTCTCAGATAGCTGCGGATCAGTAGGATCTGACTCCTGACATCAACGGCCCCGGACAGGGGCGCGCACCAGCGACTCTGTCCGGCCGTAGGGTCAGTCGACGGCAACACCGTTGCAGCTTCGGATCGCACCCCTGGAGCGGTAGTCACTAAGCTCAGTCCCACCGCAAGCGTGCCAAGCGCACGCCGGATGAGAACAGGGAGCCCCGGACCGTTTCCGAGGCCCCCTGCTGCACTACACACGGTTGCCGCTCAGTTCCCGCAGGGGTGCCCAGGCGCGACCGGCCTCCGTCCGCGGCTGGTCGCTACGCGCAGCACGTCCCGCAGTGCGCTGGTCAACTGGGCGGCGAGAAGGTGCAACTCCTCCAGGTCCTCGATGTCGTCGTCGATTACCTGCCGTGCGTGCTCAAGCAGTTGGGACGCCATCCCAAGCTGGAACGCCTCGATGTGGTCCGCCAGGCGGGACACGTAGCCCCCATGGTCACCAGTGCTCAGATAGCACGGCTTGCCGTCCGGCCCCGCCCATGGGAGGAGCCTCAGTTCGTCCTGTGCCGTCATCCCTCTACTCGCCCCTCGGTGGCCTCGATGTTGGGCGCCGGCGTGCCGCTGGATGTCGAGTTCCTCGATGCGTCGCCTCCGGGCCGAGGCTGGTCAGATGCCGAGTGGCACAGGCAGCCGCAGGCCTCGTAGATCAAGGGGAGGTCGACCGGCGCCAAAACCGGAGTGGACTCCGCGCAGGCCTGGTGCGTGCCGATCTGGCAAGCAGCCGAGCGGTACGAGGTAGCTGAGATGTCGGGGCCGCGAGTCTGCCGCCGCGAGGACGTCACTGAACCCCCAGGGGATTCGACCAGACGTCGGTCGACAGGTAGGGAGCAATGACGACCGTCGGGCGCCGTCGGGTGCGGTCTTCTCGCGCCAGCACGTACGGACGGACGAGTTCACTGTCCTCGCCCCTGAGCAAGTGCCGATGGCTCGGCTCGTCGACGGCCTGCGCGAGGGCGACTGTCGGCTCGTCAGCGGATGCCGGGGACACCGGGTCGATCGGTGGCCGCGAGGGCCTTAAGGTGCGGCGGTGCCTGCCCTTGGGGGCATGTCGCGCTCTGGCGAGAGCAACGGCGCGACGGATACGGTTGAGCATGCTGGTCAGCTCCTATCGCTGATGGCTCGGTCCCCCGACATCGCCCGTCGCGGGGACCGCTTTGCGTACGACCGCCCAGAGGGTGCGGTCGTTCAGGCTGGTGGCGAGCAGCCCAAATCGATCGGCCTCGGCCACGGCTTCCAGGACCTCCCGCCATAAGTCGGCGGAGAGAGATTCCGGCACTGCCGCTTCGACCGACGTGTGCCGGTCGTGTTCCTCCACGCGCGCAGGAAGTCCGAGGTCGGACAGCCGGGCAGCGATGGCTGCCGCGCGAACTCCCGAAGCGGGCACAGGGCAGCCTCCGTCACCGACGATCACTTTGAGTAAAGCTAGTTAACTAGATTAGAGCTAGTGGACTAGATTTTCCATATGCCTGAGCAGCCGCCCTACCTCCGCATCGCCGACGAACTCCGGCGGCGGATCGCGGAACACGTATGGGAGCCCGGGGACCGCCTGCCCTCCCGCGCCCAGATCGGCCAGGAGTGCGGTGTGGGCGAGAACGTGGTCCGCCGCGCGCAGGAGTTGCTGATTTCCCAAGGTGTGCTTGAGGGACGCGCAGGTTCGGGCACGTACGTCGCCGAGCCCCGACAGCGGGTCCGGGTCGTCCGGTCATCAGCCCGGGAGCAGCCCAGCGGATCGCCCTTCCGGGCAGACATGAAGGCCCTGGGCAGACAAGGGGATTGGGAAAGCCGGACCGAGGCCAAGGTGCCGGCACCGGCAGACATCGCAGCGCGGCTCGGCCTCACCGAGGGCGACCTCTGCGTCCGGACCACGTACGAGTTCCTTGCCGACGGCAGGCCAGTGCAGCTGTCGACGAGTTGGGAGCCGTACGACCTCACCGCCGGAACACTCGTCGTCCTCCCCGAGGGAGGGCCGCACGCCGGGGCGGGAGTCGTGAACCGCATGGCCGCGATCGGCGTCACCGTCAGCCACGCCGTAGAGCAACCGGAACCGCGACAGGCGACCACCGAAGAGGCGTCACTGCTCGGTATCCAGAAGGCCGCTCTCGTGACGCACATCCGGCGGACGTACTACAGCGACGATGGGCGGCCCGTGGAGACGGCGGACATCGTGGTACCCGCCGCGCATTGCGAGATCGTCTACGAGATCCCGATCAACCGATAGCCAACAGTCGAGACCGAGCCGGAGTCACTGGAGTGCGCCGCATGCCCAACAAGGTCTCGGCCTGCCCCGAGTGCGGCCAGCCCATGACATCCAGCGGACTCGTGCTCTCCGAACGGGTGGACGACGGTCGGCGGGCGTGCCGCTCCCTGTGGAGGTGTACCGATCGGCATCTCTGGTGGGGCTGGGCAGACCGGCCAGACGAGCCCCTAGAGGCCTGCCCGGTGCCGAACCTCTTCCGCTGAGATCAAACGGCGCGAGACCGCGTGTCGAATGCGTGTCGACTTCACGGGCGAACGCCCTACGGGCCGAACAAGTACGCAGGTCAGCAGTGGTGTGTCACTCGATGCACCAAGCGCCTTCTAAGCGCTTGGCCGCAGGTTCGAGTCCTGCCGGGGGCGCAAGTCTCCGCCCTCCCATCGGGAGGGCGTTTTCGCGTCCGCGCTCCCGTTGCCGCTGAGACACCTTGTTACGGGTTGCCAGGCCCCCGGAATGCCGACCCAGGTGTCGTGGAAGAAGCCGTACGGCGCAGCGGTGGTCGGGTGACTGGGCAGGCTTCCCACGTCACCACCCGAGCGCGATCATGACCCCTGGAACCGAACCGTGGACCGAACCACGGACTGTGAAGGGGGCATGCCGTGCGGCTGCGCTGCGCTGTGCTGGACGATTTTCAGAAGGTGGCGACCGAGGTCGCCGACTGGTCGGTGATCTCGGACGACGTGGAGGTCGTGTCCTTCGACCGGCACATCGACGGCGAGGTGGCCCTGGCCGCCGCCCTGGCCGACGTCGACATCGTGGTGACCCTGCGCGAGCGCGTACCGTTCCCGGGGTCGCTGATCGCCCGGCTGCCCCGGCTGAAACTGCTCATCGCGTCCGGCATGCGCAACTCGGTCATCGACTACGCGGCCGCCGAGGCGCACGGTGTCACGGTGTGCGGCACGGCCAGCTCCTCCACCCCGCCCGTCGAACTGACCTGGGCGCTGCTGCTCGGCCTCGCCCGCGGCATCGTCGAGGAGAGCGGCGCCCTGCGCTCCGGCGGCCCCTGGCAGAGCACGGTCGGCGCCGACCTGCACGGCCGGCGCCTCGGGCTTCTCGGTCTGGGGAAGATCGGCAGCCGCGTCGCACAGATCGGCCTCGCCTTCGGCATGGAGGTCCACGCCTGGAGCCAGAACCTCACCCGCGAGCGCGCCGACGAGGTCGGCGTGGAACTCGCTCCCTCCCAGGCCGACTTGCTCGCGAACAGCGACTTCGTGTCGGTCCACCTCGCCCTGAGCGACCGCACCCGCGGCCTTCTCGGCCCCGCCGAACTCGCCCTCCTGAAGCCGACCGCCTATCTGGTCAACACCTCGCGTGCGGCGATCGTCGACCAGGACGCTCTGCTCGGCGCCCTGCGCTCGGGCCGTATCGCGGGCGCCGGCGTCGATGTCTTCGACGTCGAGCCCCTCCCGGCCGACCACCCGATGCGCACGGCCCCCCGCCTCCTCGCCACGCCGCACCTCGGCTACGTCTCCAGGGCCAACTACGCGACGTACTACGGCCAGGCGGTCGAGAACATCCGGGCCTTTCTGGATGGTTCGCCCGTACGGCTCCTGGCGCCCCGCTGAGGTGTGCGGCCTGGTGACCTCCTGCCCGGCGGTCACGGCCCCTGCGTCGGCGGCTGCAACCGGCCAGGGGTCCGCAAAGGTCCCGTCGTTCGCCCGGTGCGGCGAGAGCGGGGGTCCCCCTGCTCGAAGAGCTTCGGGAGGTGCCGGGCGTCGCAGGGCAGGCGAGGCGTGCGGACACCCCTTGGTCCGCGCGGTACGCGCCCCGGGCCTCGCCGTGCCCGTTCGCGTGCCGCGCGCAAGCAGCCGCACCTCTACACGGCTCGTACGGACTACGCGTACCGGTAGATCCGGCTTTGGTCCTCCAACTCGGCCGGTGTGACGTCCCACGGCGGCATCCTCTGGTGCCGCGCGACGACTCGGCCGCGTTGTGCGTCCCCTCGGGCGAGCGGCTTCGCGGGGAGATAGCGGGCGCCCGGGTGCCGCCGCTGCCAGCGGAACCAGAGAAGATCCACGAAGGCGTGGTGAAACCAGAAGACGGGGTCGTTGACGGATGCGCCGCCCGTCATGTGGCCGCCGACCCAACGGTGGACCCGGTTGTGGGTGCGCCACGAAGCGGGGCCCCGCCCGGGCCCCCACCCTTCCACCTTGTTGCGGAACCCTTTGGTCGATGCGGAGTTCCACGGTGCCGTGTCGTAGACGGGATCGTTGAGGACCCCCTCCAGGTCCTTGGCCGTGGGCAGCGTGATCGGGTCCCGGGGACGGCCCAGGTCCCGCATGAGGAACTCCGTGTCGGTGATCCCCACCTTGATCGTCCACTTGCCGTTGCGGTGGGCGAAGGGGCCGGACATCACCTGCCGGTCGGAACGCCGCCCGGTGCCGCCGAGCAGGTCATCGGTCCACGGTACGGCCGTCCGCCTGCGGTTGCGCGTCCAGTCCCAGTACGGCAGGGTCACCGACTCGTCCACGCGGCGCAGTGCGTTCTCCAGGTCCAGCAGGAACCTGCGGTGCCAGGGCAGGAAGGAAGGTGCCATGTGGGCTGCGCGCAGGCCGCCCTCACCGTCGGGGGCGTAGAACTCGATGTGGGTGCGCACGAACTCGTCGTACTCACCGCGTCGCTTGAGCTCCAGCAGCGCGTTGACGAGCCGGCGCCGTTCGGACCGGGTGAGCGTGCTGATGTCCTTACGCGTGTACACCATGGCGATGCTCCCCCTCGGCGTCCTTGTTCCCGTTCGCCGTACGGCTGTCCTTTGTGTGACTGCTCCGCTCTCCCGGCGTGCCCAGCCGTGCGCCGGGGCCGAGTTCGTCGACGGCAGCGCGCGCGGCGGCGAGCGGGGTCGCGTACGACTGGTAGTGGTCGACCATGCTCATCCAGCTGCCGTCCGCCCGGCGCATCAGATGCAACGGCCGCCCGTCCACGGTGACGTGCCACGCGCTCGGGCCGCCCTCCCCGGGCCGCCCGGCGTCGTACCTGACACCCGCGATGCGGCGCCCGCGGTATGTCTCGTCGAACCGTTCCCCGTCTCCGGCCGGTCCCGGCGCCTTCCCCTCCGATCTCGACGCCTTCGGGGTCGTTCCCGACGCCACCAGGATGGGGGCGAGAGCCACCGTGAACGCCGATGCGAACAGCCCCCACAGCACACGGCGTCGCGCCGTGGCCCTGGCATGGTGGACGGCGGGCGGCTTCGCCGGGTGCGCTGAGCCGGCAGCCGCGGGCGCGACCGTCGTGGGCGCCGCGGGGCGCGCTGGTTGTGACTGTGGTGGTTTGCCGGTTCGCAATGCCTGCCTCCTCCTCGCCTTGAAAAGGCGGTTCGCGTGACACACGCTCGACGGGCCGATCCCATGCGCGGTGGGATCGGCGCGGGAATCCCGCTCAGCCCTGCGCCTTCAGTCCCGGAGTCAGTCGAGCGCTCTCGTGGCCGAGGGCGTTCTCGGTTCCCTTGAGGGTGCTGGCCAGGAAACCCTTGTTCTCCGTATCGAGCGCTTCCGGCCGGTGGTTCCGCCAGCCACTGGTCGACATGCTTCCTGACCTCGGTCGCGTCTCCGGTGAGGCCGGCGGCCTTGAGCGGGAATCACTTCACCGCCTTCAACGAGCCCCGGATCGAGCGGAAACCCCCGCACTCAGAAAAATGCGGCGGCCCACACCGAAGGTCACCCGAATGAGGGGCATGTCTTTATCCGCCTTTCCCGTCCTCGCATTTGCGGGGGAAAGGCATGGTCCAGCCGTCAAAACACGTCGTACCGGCCCGCCGCACGGCAACTCCGGCTGGTGTTGCGCCACATGTCCGTCGACTGCGACGTCGTGACGCTCACCAACCCCGGCCCAGTCGCCGAGAGCCGTCCGCCCTGCCCCGTCTGGTCCGCCTGATCCTGACATGCGAACGGACCAGGGATGGGTCGGCCTGGGGACCGGGAAAGCACTCGGGTGCCGGACGCGGTACGTCCGGCACCCGGAGCAGAGCACTACCGACGGTACGCAGCCCTGCCTCGTCGGTACAGGACCACACCGCTCGTCAGCAGCAGCGCCGCGGCCCCCGATGCCGCGATGGCCTGCTTGTCGAGGCCGGTGTCGGGGAGGTGGGGCGGCTCCCCCGGGACGGGCGGCTTCGCCGGGGGCTCGGAGTGCCGAGGCGGCTCCTTGGTCGGCGGAGTCGTGGCAGGAGGCGACGATGTGGGTGGCTTCGTCACCGGCGGCTTCGTGGACGGCGTGTCGCCGTAGCCGCTGTCGTCGCCGTAGCCGCCGTCCTTGCCGTAGCCACTGTCGTCGCCGTAGCCGCCGTCCTTGCCGTAACCGCTGTCCTTGCCGTAACCGCTGTCCTTGCCGTAGCCGGTGTCCTTGCCGTAGCCACCGTCCTTGCCGTAGCCGGTGTCCTTGCCGTAGCCACCGTCCTTGCCGTAGCCACCGTCCTTGCCGTAGCCGGTGTCCTTGCCGTAGCCACCGTCCTTGCCGTAGCCGGTGTCATGACCCGAGTCGGCGTCCTCGCCGTAACCATCGTCATGACCCGAACTGGCGTCCTCATCACTGCCTGCATCCTCGCCGTAGCCACCGTCCTGACCGGAGCTGGTGACCTCACTGCCGGTGGCCTCACCGGATCCAGTGGCCTCACCACTGTCGGCGGCCTCACCACTGCCAGTGGCCTCATCGGAACCGGCGGCCTCACCACTGCCAGTGGCCTCACCGCTCTCGGCGGCCTCACCACTGCCGCTGGCCTCACCACTCTCGGCGGCCTCACCACTGCCGGCGGCCTCACCACTCTCGGCGGTGTCATCACTGCCAGTGGCCTCACCGGAGCCGGCGGCCTCACCACTGTCGGCGGCCTCACCACTGCCAGTGGCCTCACCGGAGCCGACGGCCTCAGCACTGCCGGCATCTTCGCCATAGCCACCGTCGGCCTCGGCCTCGTCGCCGTACCCGCTGTCACTACTGGGGGCACTACTGGGAGCGCTGCTGGGGGCACTGTCGCCGTACCCACTGTCACTGACGGAACCGGGCACATCGACATCGACGCGGTCGGTGTTGTTGTCGAGGCCACCGGGCCCGCGGTCCTCGCTCTGGGCAGCGACGTGCGGAATGGCTGACGATCCGCGCGGGTTCGGGCCGCTGGTGAAGGAGCTCCCGACGGGCGGGGCGGTCGCGGCACTCATGTCGCTGGACTTGTCAGAGGCGCTGACGGACATGTCGGCGTGCGAGTCCGCGAACGCCGTGATGCCGTACAGGGGCAGGATGCTCGTCGCGGCGGCAGCCACGACCATTCCCCTACTCAGGTTCTTTCGCAATCTAGTCGTCTTCCTGTTCGAAGAAAAGGGGAAACCACAGGCCGGAATCGCGCGGGATTGCGTGCATCAGATCACACGCATCGCGTCAGCGATTCCTTCTCTTCTTGCGGCTGCGACCTGGGACGGCTTCTCGCCTCCCGTAGTTCCGCCTCCGCTGGATCTTCCGGCTGGTCCAGTAATGAGAACCGGTGAAGTGCCAGTATCGACAGTCCGAGCACCGGTAGATGCGGTCGGGGATTTTCTCCAACAATGGCTGCTTGATCAGCCAGAGCCTCGCCTCGGATTCGGTACGGAACGACGCTTTCCCGGTTTCCGGACAACGCGGCAGGATAATCGTATCAGTCATATTCCCTCCGAGGCGCGATGCTACTCGCATCTCTCTGGGTGTAACTGATACTGCATCGGCAGGAAACCCTCCATCAAGTAGGTGACACTCTTATGGGCGAGCAGTCATTGAATTTAATCCGAACGGCCCTGTACGGCGACTGATATGAATTTCACTGATCGGACGATGCTCGGGACGGCTTCACCATCTGCGCCACCCAGCGGGCATGCGTTCGAACACGTTGGCCGAGCCCACCGGCCACGGAAAAGAAAGAGCGGCCATCGGATTGGATGGCCGCAGCCGACATGGCGCCGGCTCATCAGCGACTGTCATATCGCCGGTGACATGACGTCACGTTGATCAATAGCTGTGAAACGGAAAGCGTCTCTCTCTCGGCGGATCGGGATGCCACTTCATCCGCCCGTAGAGAAAGACGCTTTCAGTCGGGCCCCGATCCCGAAGGGACCCACGGCAAAGGCTCTGACCGCGCCGATCTGTAGTCGAACGATCAAAGCCAGGGCCCAGAAGGACTCAGGCCGTTCAGACCGCGGGGAGCGTGACCGTGACCGTGGCCGTGGCCGTGTTGGTGTTGGTGTTGGTGTTGCTGTTGGAGTTGTTGTTCTCGTTGACGATGATGATGTCGTCAACGCTGTCGTCGTTGTCCCCGTCCCAGCAGGAGGCGCTGGCAGCCGAGGCGGAACCCGCGAGGAGGGCCACCGCGGCGAGGGCCGACGCAGCACCCAGCTTCATGCTCTTGCGCATTTGAATCTCCATTCTGATTCTTCCCCACTGGAAGAACGGAACCGATACTGCCGCGACACGGAAGGTCACACAACTTGGAATCACCCAAGGGCAGGAAGTTCATCCATATGGCCCTGTACTACAGGAGATGGTGATTACCGAGTGCGCAGACCACATCTAGTCGGCCGCCCAAGGAGCAATGACCGACGAGCCAGAGAGGTAAACCGATCAGCAGCGGGCCGGTGGGAAGGTCCAACGCCTGACAGCCGGGCCGCGCGCAACCTCGCCCCCAGTGGGCGAGGTCACGATCCTGTTGCTCCGACTCAGAACCTGCACCTGCCCTCCTGGGTATCAAAAGGGCCGACCGCCATAGGCGGTCGGCCCTAGATTCTAGGCACCTGATATTCTTAGGTGCCTTCGGGAAGATGTGATCGGGCGTGCAGACCCTGCAACACTCGTGCGCTGCCCAGCCATGAATCACCGGAGTTATGGCACGGCACAACCCGGCTTCAGAGAGCTCAGCCCACCCCGTCACTACCCCGGAAACCGCCGAGCAGCGAAATGCGCGGCTCGATGCCGCGCATTCGCCGTAGTTCGCGCCGCTCGAGTGGAGCGCCTCCCCCCGGCGGATGAGGTTGTCCCCTCATCCGCCCGCCAGGGAAAGACGCTTCCAGTCGGATCACGATCCCTAAGAGAATCGGGTGACCGCCGGACTGGAATCGAACGATCGCAAGCCGGCCCCCTAGGGCTCAGCCCCTATCAGAGGCCGATGACGCCCAGGAGGGTGGGCGCGACGGCCTGCTGGGGAGCGGCGGCCGCCGGGGCCGCAGCCGCACCCGCGTCAGCCCCGTCCTCGGGGGCCTCCAGGGTGACGACAGCGCTGGCAGTGGCGTCGTTGTCGTTGGTGTTCGTGTTGTCATTGTCGTTGTTGTTCTCGTTGACAATGACGATGCCCGACTCGTCGCTCACCGGCACGTCCTCGACGGCGCTGGCAGCAGAGGCGGAACCCGCGAGGAGGGCCACCGCCGCGAGGGTCCCCGCAGCACCCCGCTTCATGGTCTTGCGCATTTGATATCTCCGTTCTGTCTCTTCCCGGTTGGAAGAACGAGACAGATATTGCCTCAACGCGGAACCGGGCACCACTTGGAATGCCTGTGACTCCGGAACTTCATCCACATGGCCCTCTGGGGGCAGCTAATATGAAGTGCGAGATCCCCAGGTCATGCCTTATCCATGGCCCGACGGAGTAACGACACACCGACTGCGCAACAGAGTTGGATCACCGTTTCATTTCGAACCACCGACCGAATGCACGCTCGATGGGGAGGCCTTCGGCCCTGTTCCCGGCATCGGCCCGAGGTGCCTCGAGTTGCAACCGAATCGCCGTCGGTGAGGGCGGGTGTCCGTGGTGCTCCGACAAGGCCAAATCCCCCCGTCAGCAAGGCAGTCAGTTCCGGCTGAGTGGAGGAGGTTCGTTCTCAACTCGTCGGCCTGGGCCTGGAGGTGCCGGATGCGCTGGGCAGTAGAACGCAGAGCGCGGGTAGTCATGCGGTGTTCGCCCGACGGCGGCGGGGTGGCGGAGGCCGGCACAGCGCGTGATCCGCTGTGGTCGGCTCAGGCGGCGCAGTTCGGCACGGAGGTCATTCCGGCGCGGGCAACAGCACGCGCAGCGCCTCGCGTTGCCCACGGCTTCAGGGCTGGATGACCTGCTCGGTGGCCAGGGCCTCACCAGCCGCGCAGAGTTGGCTCGAGCACGTCCGTCTTGCGTCTCCGTGGACCGGCAGGCGCTTTGGGCGGCAGACTTCGACGACGCGTCCACCAGCTCCCTCAAGGAGACGGCGGGAGCAGCGCTGTAGCTGTCGATTCCTTCGGGTGCCCAGCCACGGTTCTTCGCGGCCTGCACGAGGGCCACTGGAGATCTTCGAGGACTCGGGTCATGTGGGGCCGCGATGGCTTGCCTGGGCTGCGCTGTGCGGCGGGATGAGGTATCCCGACGGTGGTGGCCCTGCGGTGCCCGCTGCAAGCTCGGTGTGAGTGAACCGCGTCTGACAGGAACGGCGTTGGCTGTCAGCCCGTCCGTCGTGGCGGGCGGGCGGTGCTGGATTTTGGCGAGGATCGCCGACGTCGTGCGCCACCGGTTCGGCGTCGAGTGCGTCATGGGCCGGGCTGGATCTGGTGCTGCACCGCATCGGCTGGCGCGTGCAGGCCCCGTCCCGCAGGGCCACCGGGCGCGACGAGGAGAAGATCGCCACCGGAAGGACGAACAGTGGCCTGCACCAAGCGAGTGCTGGAGTTCGCGCTGGACGGCAAGAGCACCGGCCATGCCGGCTGGGAGAAGCACGATCCGACCGGGAGAACGGGCCGCTCCACGGTGCCTCTCAGCGTTTGTGGACGCGTCGCCAACGAAACCGCAACCGCCTGCCCGGGACGGGAGGAGGAGGGGCCGGTCGAGAGGGGGCCGCCGGACGTGTACGAGAGGTCGTGTACTGCAGGGAAGACGGTGCCGTGTTGTCACACTCGTGCTCTTCGGGCCCAGAGCCCTACTCACACAGCACGTCGCCAAGTCCACAGGGTGCTGAGCGAACCCTGACCGCGACGACACCGGGCATCCATCTGCTCGCGGGCCATGTGCGAGGTCTTGAGCTCAACTGCAGGGCGGGGCCGGGGCGCCGCAGACGCTGCGGCCACTGCAGGAGGGGTGACTTCGGCGGTGATGGCCTCGTGGCACGCGCGGAGTTCGACTCCGCTTCCAGATCCGTACCGATGCCGGTGCATGACCGACGATGTGCCGGCGGTGGCCGCCGTCCACCCGGACCCTGCGGATCACGGAATGGGCGGCGACCGTATCCATCAGACTGCTGCCGGCGAGGGAGTGCCGTCAGCAGTCGCCGATCTGGGTGCTCGCACCGTCGGTCTCCAGCGTGGCGCAGACCCCGGTCGTTCTGGGCAAGGTGGCGGTGAAGGTCCCTTCGACACCGGCCTTAACGGTCTTCTGGGCGCTCAGACGCATACTGCCGTCGCCATCGGTGATGTGCACACTCACGGTCCGCTCCTGGTCACAGGTGACGCCGACGCTGACCGCGGTGGTCAGCTTGCTGCTGACCGTGCTGAGGTTGACGCCGCAGGGGAAGTCCTGCTGGGCAGCGGCCTGCGCGGGCGCGGCGGCGACGATCGGTGCGGAAGCCAGCAACACGGTGGCAGCCGAACGGAGCATGCGATGAGGCATTGGTTCTCCAGGGTGTCAATCGTGCCGACCGCCCTTGGACGGCCGGCCTTTCCATCACGGCGCCCAAATTTCCCTTAAGCGCCATTCGGGGTAGATGTGACCATGGTTCGCACGATGCCCGCAACACGGCGCGCTTCCATCTGAGGACCCCATCCGCCAGTCGGGTGGACCGCGGTTCGCGCCCCCGCGTCCGCCTGTGCGGAAGCGTCAACTTCCGTACACTGCGTCGGTCTCGGCCACCTACGCCGCCGCCGTCACCTCGTGGAGGGGACAGCGGGCAGGACGGCCTGCGCCTGATGCGTGTCGTCTGCATACGCGCGCAGAATTCACCAGTACGTGGACTTTGGTGCGCATTCAGGGTGAAAAGTGATGATAGGGCAGTTCCGTGATGAACCGTCTGGTCATCATATGATCAGCAGCTTTAGCGAGCGGCGTCACAGGTCCCCGAGGAAGGTTCTTCAGGATGCGAGAGAAGTTCACCGCCCGTCGGCGGATCGTCGCAGCGATCGTCGCGACGGCCGCGACCGCCGCGATCGGGTGCGGTAACGCCCTGCCCGCCCAAGCCGGTCCGGCCACCGCAAGGATTCTGGACGAGGATTCCGCCGACTCCATCGACGGCAGCTACATCGTCGTTCTCAAGGAGTCCGCCGGGTTCAAGGCGAGATCGGCGGAAGGAGAATTCTTCGCATCCAAGTACGGCGCCACGGTGGAGCAGACCTACGACGCCGCGCTCAATGGCTACGCGATCCGTATCGGCGCCGCCGGAGCGAGGAGTCTGGCGGAGGACCCGGCCGTCGAGTTCGTCGAGCAGGACAAGAAGGTCCACCTCGACGCAACCCAGTTCAACCCGCCGTGGAACCTGGACCGGATCGACCAGGCCCGCCCTCAGCGCAGCCTGACGTACACCTATCCGGATACGGCGGGCGGCTCCGCGACCGTGTACGTGATCGACACCGGAGTGCGCATCACTCACACGGAGATCGCCGGGCGCGCCAGACACGGCTATGACTTTGTCGACCGTGATGCCAACGCCTCCGACGGCAACGGTCACGGAACGCACGTCGCCACCACGGTCGCCGGCAAGACGTACGGCGTGGCGAAACGCACCAGGATCGTGTCGGTTCGGGTGCTGAACAACAGCGGGGCCGGCACCCTCGCCAACGTCGTCGCGGGCGTCGACTGGGTCACCTCGCGCCGCGTCGGGCCCGCGGTCGCCAACATGTCGCTGGGCGCCGGCGCCAGCACGGCGCTGGACACCGCGGTGAGGAACTCCATCGCCTCCGGTGTCACCTATGCGGTGGCCGCCGGCAACTCCAACGCGAATGCCGCCTACTACTCACCCGCCCGCGTGAGCTCTGCCCTCACCGTGGGAGCCAGCACCTGGATTGACGAAAGGTCCAGTTTCTCCAACTACGGTTTCATGCTCGACATGTTCGCCCCCGGCTCGTCGATCACCGCCGGCTGGCACACCAGCGACACCGCGTCGGCCACGCTCTCCGGCACCTCGATGGCGGCCCCCCATGTCGCGGGAGCCGCGGCCGTCTACCTCACCTCGCACCCCACCGCCAGTCCGGCGACCGTGCGCGGCGCACTCGTCAACGGGGCCACGACCGGAGCCCTGAGCAACGTCGGAACCGGCTCACCCAACAGGCTCCTCAGACTCGTACCCTGACGAGCTTGTGCACGGTTGGCGGTGAGGCGTCGAGCTGGGGGGGCGCGTTCACCCTGGCGGGCGTGGGTGATGTCCGCGCAGCTTCCAGACCGGGTCTGTCCTTGCGAACACGGCCGTTCAGCGAACCGCCCGGGGCAGGGGACTTTGGAGTCGCGCTCCATCGAAGACGTGCTGTCCCCGGGCCCTGTCGCCCCCACTGCGCGGCGTCGGTGGCGGCGACCAGACCCGTGATTGTCATCTGGACCGGCCACCACCGCGAAGACGGGCTCCAACGGTCCGTGCTCCGCACACCGGACACCGCCGCCGCGTGGCGGCCCGGGCCGCGAGGGTGCCCAGGGCCTGCTGGAGAGCCGCTTCCACGGCTGTGGGAACAAACAGCGTTCCCACACCGTCGGGCGGAACCAGCCAGCGGAGACGCCCTAAGGCCCGGTGCGGCGCGGGTACCGTGACCCATGCGCCATGGCCCAGATATCGGACATCCGTGCCGACCCAGCGGCCTGCGGGATCCGGTGGCAGGAAGAAGCCCACTCTGCGGGCGACTGCGTCCGCCAGTACGGGGCCGGGCGCCTGCGGAATGCGTAAGAGGGCATCCAGGGCCAGTGCACCCAATTCCTCCGGCACACTCAGCACATCCCAGAACCGTCCGCAGGGCAGCACTGCGACGCCGCTTTCTTCGTGCCACTGCCGTTCGCAGTCAAGCGGATCGGTCTCGGCGGCGGCGAGCCACTCCGTGGCCTGCCTCCTGATGGTTCGCATGAGGTCCCTCCGGATCCATTGGAAACGGCGTTTCCCCCCGTGCCATCCAGGCTGGTCAGGCCCGGCCCGTTCATGATGATGGATTTCTCAATTGCGCGGAAGGGGTGGCGCACCCTGGCGAATTTCCTCTGAAGTGCTCGATATCGAACTCTGCATTCCCCTGGGTTCTGAAAATCGCCCAACAATATGAACGTTCATTCTCGGTCGGTGCGCTTCAGACGCGACGCCGTGTCGATCGCCTCCGCGAGGCGGTGTATCTCCGTGTCCTGCGTGCGGTCCGCCAAGTCGTCGGCGCGCTCGGCGAGTTCTCCGAGCCGCGGGGCGCCCGGCAGCAAGGGGTCGTCGTGGCGCAGGGCGTCGGCGAAGTAGGCGGCCGTCGCGGTGACCTGGAAGGAGCGGTTCGCGCTGCGGACGGAGTCGTCGAGGGCGCCCGTCTCCAGGTCGCCGGTCTCCTCGTGCGGGTCGCGGGTGCCGGGGTCGAGCCAGCGGACGGTGGCGGTGGCGAGGTGGCCTTCGGCGCCGGGCTCGGTGCGGACGGCGTACAGGGCGGTGACGGTGTGGCCGGGGCCGACCTCGCCGCCGTCGACGCGGTCGTCGCGGAAGTCCTCGTCGGCGACCCGGCGGTTGTCGTAGCCGACCAGGCGGAACTCCTCGACGGTCTCCGGGTCGAAGGCGACCTGGGCCTTGGCGTCGCGGGCGGTGAGGTCGATGTTGCGCGGGAGTTCCTCGCAGAAGACCTTGCGGGCCTCGGCGGTGCCGGACACGTACACGGTGTGGCCGTCGCCCTTGTCGGCGAGGCGTTCCATCAGGGCGTCGCCGTAGTCGCTGCCGACGCCGACGCCGAAGAGGGTGATGCCGTGCTCGCGGCGTTCGCCGGAGATCCGCTCCAGGATCGTGTCGGCGTCGGTGTCGCCGGTGTTGGCGAGGGCGTCGGAGACGAGGACGACCCGGTTGGTCGCGCCCTCGCGCAGTCCCTCGACGGCCGTCTCGTAGCCGGTCTCGACGCCCGCGCCGAGGTTGGTGGAGTCGCGGGTGTGCAGCTCGGAGATGACGTCGTGGATCTCGTCGCGGTTGCCGTCGAGGCGGGTCATGGGCAGGACGGTCTCGGCCTCGTCGCTGAAGGTGACGATGGCGACCGAGTCGTCGTCGCGCAGCCGGTCCGTCATCACCGAGAGGGACTCCTGGGCGAGGTCCAGGCGGCCCGGTTCGGCCATGGAACCCGAGACGTCGATGACGAAGGTGAGGGCGGCGGGCGGGCGTTCGCCGGTGCGTTCGGTGGTGCGGGTGGCCAGGCCCACGCGGACCAGGGACCAGTCCTCGTCGGCGGTGCGGGCGCCGTCGACGGTGACCGAGAAGCCGTCGCCGTCGGGGCGTTCGTAGTCCTGGCGGAAGCTGTTGACGAACTCCTCGGGGCGGACCGTCGACGGGTCGGGGAGCCGGCCGTCGGCCAGGGTGCGGCGGGCGTAGTCGTAGGAGGCGGTGTCTACGTCGAGGGCGAAGGTGGAGAGGTGGTCGGGATCTTCGCGGCGGTCGTCGTCCTGCTCGCTGGTGCCCTGGCTCCAGGCGGGCGCGGGCAGACCCGAGGTGTCGCGGTCGGCGGCCTTGCTGCCCTCGCCGCTGTCGCCTCCCCCGCTGCACGCGGTGAGCAGCAGCCCGCCCGCCGCTGTGAGCGCCAGCAGCAGTTTGCGTGTCCGGTACCGCTCGTACGGCTTCATCGTCCGTGCCCCCTGGCTCCGTTGGCGTCGGCTTTCTTGCGACTGTGACGGCGCGGGGGGCCCGAACGTGCGGTACGGGGGGTTGCGGAAGCGTCTCGAAGCGGCCACGGAGGCGGCCCGTCGAGACCGGTGGGTGATCCTCCGTTGACCTAGGAGACGACGTCCTTGCGGGCGAAACCGCGGAAGGCCAGGGCGAACAGCACGAGCGCGTACGTTACGGAAATCGACGTGCCCTGGATCATGTCCGTCCACTGCAGCTGCGGCTGGACGGCGTCGAGCCAGGCGTACTGCCAGTGCGCGGGCAGGAAGTGCCGCCAGTCGCCGAGGGCCGTCACCTCGTCGAGGACGCTGCCGATGATGGTCAGGAACACCGCGCCGCCGACCGCGCCGAGCGGGGCGTCCGTCCGGGTCGACAGCCAGAACGCGAGGGCAGCGGTGACCAGTTGGGACACCATGATGTACGCGACGACGATCAGCAGGCGCTGGGCCGCGGTGCCGGTGGGCAGGGTGCCGCCGGTGGGCAGCTCGAGCGGGCCCCAGCCGTAGGCGGCCGTGCCGACGACGAGGGCGACGATCGGGAGCAGCACCAGCGCGGCCAGGCTGAGGCTGAGTCCGACGGCGAGCTTGGACCACAGCAGCCGGGCGCGGGGCACGGGGGCGGCGAGCAGGTAGCGCAGGGACGACCAGCTCGCCTCCGAGGCGACCGTGTCGCCGCAGAACAGGGCCACGGGGATGACGAGGAGGAAGCCGGCGGCGGAGAAGAGGTTGACGGCTGCGAAGTTGGCTCCGGACGCCGTCGCCGTGTCCATGAGGTTGACGCGGTTGTTGTTGCCGCCTGGGTCGCCGCCGACCTGGAAGGCGATGAGCAGGATGAGCGGCAGGGCGAACAGGACGCCGCCCATGACCATCGTGCGGCGCCGCTTCAGCTGCCGGACCAGCTCGACGCGGAAGGGCAGGGTGCGGCCCGCGCGGTAGCCGTCGGCGACGTCGACGGGCTCGGCCCGGTCGGCGAGCTTGCTCATGCTTCGGCTCCGATCAGGGTGAGGAAGGCGTCCTCCAGGCGGCGGTGCGGGCCGACCGATCGCACGGGCACGTCCAGCCGCACGAGTTCGGCGACCAGGCGCTGCGGGGTGCCGTCGGCGCCGAGCTGGACCAGCAGCCCTTCCTCGACGGGCACGGCCGAGGCGACGCCCGGCAGGGCGGCGACCTTCTCGACGACGGGCTCGTCCACGGGCGTGGCCGTGCCCACCAGGAGGGTGTCACCCGAGCCGACGATGTCCTCGACCGGGCCCGCCTGGACGAGCTGTCCGTGGTCCATGACGACCAGGTGCGTGCAGGTCTGCTCGACCTCCGCGAGGAGGTGGCTGGAGACGATGACCGTGCGTCCTGCCGCGGCGTAGCGGATCATCACCTCGCGCATCTCGCGGATCTGCGGCGGGTCCAGTCCGTTGGTCGGTTCGTCGAGGATGAGCAGGTCCGGCATGCCGAGCATGGCCTGGGCGATGGCGAGGCGCTGGCGCATGCCCTGGGAGTAGGTGCGCACCGCGCGGGCGAGCGCGTCGCCGAGGCCCGCGATCTCCAGGGCCTCCTCCATGTGCGCGTCCTCGGCCGGGCGGCCGGTGGCGCGCCAGTACAGGTCCAGGTTCTCCCGGCCGGACAGGTGCGGCAGGAAGCCCGCGCCCTCGACGAAGGCGCCGACCCGGGACAGGACCGGGGCGCCCGGGCTGATGGCGTGGCCGAAGACGCGGACCTTGCCGCCGTCCGGCTTGATCAGGCCCATCAGCATGCGCAGGGTCGTGGTCTTGCCGGCGCCGTTCGGGCCGAGCAGACCGAGGACCTGGCCCTTCTCCACGCGGAACGACAGGTCCTTGACGGCGTACCGGTCGGAGGACTTGGCGTACCGCTTGGTCAGGTCCGTGATCTGGAGGGGCACTTCGGCGAGTTCGGGGTCCGGCGGGGCGGGGGCCGCGGTGCGGCGGCGGCCCGTGATGATCAGCGCCAGGGCGATCGCGACGCCGGCGAGCGGCATCCACCACACCCAGGCGGGCAGCGGGCCCTGCGCGTTGCTCTCGCCGAGCGCAGCCGGGACCTTCAGGTCGCCCTTGAGGGAGACGGTGTACGTGGCCGGGGTCGCCGGGGAGGCGTAGCCGAGGTCCGTGGAGGCGAGGACCAGGCGCAGCCGGTGGCCGTCGTCGATCTCGTGGTCGACGGCCGGGAGGGTGATGGTGACGTCCTTGCCGGCCTTGGCGCCCTCGACCCTGATGGGCGTGACCAGCTGGGAGGGCAGCACCGGCTGGGTGCGGCCCGGGCCGACGTCGTAGACCTTGGCGAAGAGCACGGCGTCGTCGCTGGTGGACTTCACGTGGACCGTGGCCGTCGGAGAGCCGGTGATCTGGACGTCGTCCCGGAAGGGGGCCGACTCGAACGCGGCGAACTGGCCGGGGAAGTCGAGGGAGATCCCGACGCCGAGCGAGGACAGCTGGCTGAGGCCGCCCGCGCCGCCGAGGCCGGGCAGGGCGGAGACGCCGGGCGGGCTGGCGCCGGGCGGGTTGTCGAAGCTCTGCTCGCGGCCGGCCAGGGCGATGGAGCGCTGCTTGCTCTCCAGGCCGGGGTAGCGGTCCGAGGTCACGCCGGTCAGGCGGGGTTCGCCGTCGCCGGAGCCGAGGCCGAGGGTGCGGGTGACGCGGAAGGCGGGGCCGGTGTCGACGCCCGTGTCGTCCTTCAGGTAGCGGTCGAACCAGCTCTGCGCGCGGCCCTGGACGCGGCTCGTCTCCATGTCGCCGCCGTCGTGGCCGCCGGCGATCCAGTCGACGTCGACGGGGGCGCCGTTGGCGCGGATCGCCTTCGCGGCCTGGTCGGCCTGGCCGAGCGGGAAGAGGGAGTCGGACTGGCCCTGCATCAGCAGCGTCGGCACCTTGATGTCCTTGCCGACGGCGGAGGGCGAACGCTCGTCGAGCATCTTGCGCGCCTCGGCGTCCGGTTTGCCCGACTCTGCGACCCGCTCGTACATCCGGCACAACGCGGGCTCGAACCGCTCGCAGCCGCCACCGGAGTTGACGAAGATGCCGGCCCACAGCTTCTTGAACACGCCGTTCGGGAACAGCGCGTCGGAGAGGTTCCAGTACGTGATGGCCGGGGCGATGGCGTCCACCCGGTCGTCGTGTCCCGCCGTGAGCAGCGCGATCGCGCCGCCGTAGGAGGCGCCGGCCATGCCCACGCGAGGGTCGCCGGGCTTGTCGAGCTCGACCTGGGGCTGTTTCGCGAGCCAGTCGATGAGCTTCGAGACGTCCGCGACCTCGCCCTCGGGGTCGTTCAGCCCGATCTTCCCGTTGGACTTGCCGAAGCCGCGCGCGGACCAGGTCAGCACCGCGTAGCCGTCTCTGGCGAGGTCCTGGGCCTGCTGCCGTACGTCGTTCTTGCTGCCGCCGAAGCCGTGGCCGAGCAGGACGGCGGGGCGGCGGCGGTCTCCTCCGGAGGTGAAGAACGAGGTGTCGATGCGCACGCCGTTCCCCGTGTCCAGGACTCGGTCGGAGCGGTCGACCGGGGGCACCTCGTCGGACGCGACGGCCGTCCATGTCCCCGCGCCCGCGAGCACGACGACGGCGGCCCCGGCGGCGAGGAGCCTCCGGGGCCTCCGAAGCAGCCCGTTCAGTCCGGGCAGTCGAAGATCCATGCGTCAACGGTACGGGGTGAAGCTGTCGATGAGTTGTCGACCGGAGGCTGAAGTGCGGGGCCTTCCAGGGGTGTACACGGAGTTTGGGCGTACTGCGGGGGGTGTACAGCTTCGAGCTCGGCGGGGGCTGTGCGTTGCCGGGTGCGGGTGCCGTTGTGGTTGGTCGCGCAGTTCCCCGCGCCCCTTGAAAGAAGGCCCTTATGCCTCCGGTACTGATACCAGCCAGCGTGTGTGCCTGTGTGGGCGGAGGTAGAGAGCCCAGTACAGGGTTGCTGTGGCTGTGATGCCGCCCGTCCAGAGCAGGTACGTCGGGTCCTGCTGGATGAGGATGTACACCAGGACCACGATCAACAGGAGCGGTGCGGCGGGCCACAGGGGCATGCGCCAGGCCGGGGTGTGTTTGTGGGGGCCTCGGCGGGACAGGAGCGCGGCGGTGGCGACCAGCAGGTACATGCCCGTCACCGAGACGCCCGTGACGCCGTAGAGGGTGTCCAGGTTCACGAAGCACAGGGCGGCGCCGGGGATGCCCACCGCGAGGGTGGAGACCCAGGGGGAGCCGAAGCGGCCGAGGCGGGAGAAGAGGGCGTTGACCGGGTCGGGCCAGGCCTTGTCGCGGGCCGAGGCGAACAGGACGCGGGAGTTCTGGATGACCATGACGATGCCGGCGTTGATGATCGCGAGGGCCACGCAGAGGCTGACGAAGGTGCCGACGGCCGTGTTGGACCAGGCGGTGACCATGGCGCCGATGTCACCGCCGGTCAGGGCGGCGAGGTCCGGGGCGCCCAGGGTGATGGCGGCGACCGGGACGAGGATGATCACGGCGGAGATGGCGAGGGTGGCGAGCACCGTGCGGGCGACCGTGCGGCGGGGGTTCTCCAGTTCCTCGGAGAGGTAGACGGCGGTGGAGAAGCCCTGGGTGACGAACAGGGCGATCGCGAGGCCGGAGGCCACCAGGAGCGCCGTGACCGTGTCCGGGGCGCCGTCCGGGGTCGCCACCTGCATCGAGACCAGGCTGCCGGGGCCGCGCTCTGCGTGGGTGAAGCCCAGGGCCGCCACGACCGCCGCCGCGATGACCTCCAGGACCAGGAAGACACCGGTGATCCAGGCGTTGGCGCGCAGGTCGAGCAGGCCGGCGAGGGTCGCGAGGAGCATGACGGAGGCGCCCGTCCAGGACGGGTCGAGGTGGACGAGGGGGGCGAGGTAGTCGGCCGTGCCCATCGCGATGACCGGCGGGACGATCATCACGACCAGGAGGGAGAGGACGAACACCAGCCAGCCGGCGAGCCGTCCGGCGAGCGTCGAGACCATGGCGTACTCGCCGCCGGCGCTGGGAACGAGGGTGCCCAGCTCCGAGTAGCAGAACGCCACCGCGACACAGAGCAGCGAGCCGATGGCGATGGTGAGGGCGGTGGCCGTGCCGAGCGCGCCGAACAGGTCGGGGACCACCACGAACAGCGTGGAGGCGGGCGTGACGCAGGAGAGGGTGAGGAGGGTGCCGCCGACGACTCCGATGGAGCGCTTGAGCTTCCTGGGGGGACGGTCCGGCGCGTGCGCGACGGCGGTCTCGACAGGGCGGAGCGTGTCGGTCATGCGGCGGTTCCCATCGGCTCGGCGGCTCGGCGGTGATGTGCGCAGCATCGAACCCCGACGAAAAGCGACACGTCAATGGGTGTTTGCCTACGGAATCCGCAGTAAAAATGATCTCTGGCTGTCCTTTTGATCACAAGTGGTCAGTGGAAACAGGTCCGGGGGCGCCTGCGGTTATCGCAGGCGCCCCCGGAGAAAAAACTCAGTGGTTGCGCGGGAAGCCCAGGTCCACGCCCGCCGGGGCGTCGGCCGGGTCCGGCCAGCGGGTGGTGACGACCTTGCCTCGCGTGTAGAAGTGCGTGCCGTCGTTGCCGTAGATGTGGTGGTCGCCGAAGAGGGAGTCCTTCCAGCCGCCGAAGGAGTGGTAGCCCACGGGGACCGGGATCGGGACGTTCACGCCGACCATGCCGGCCTCGACCTCCAGCTGGAAGCGGCGGGCCGCGCCGCCGTCCCGGGTGAAGATCGCGGTGCCGTTGCCGAACGGCGAGGCGTTGATCAGCTCCAGGGCCTCCTCGTAGGTCTCCGTGCGCAGCACGCACAGGACCGGGCCGAAGATCTCGTCCTGGTAGGCCTTCGCCGACGTGGGCACCTTGTCGAGCAGCGAGATGCCGATCCAGTGGCCGTTCTCGAAGCCGTCGACGGTGTAACCGGTGCCGTCGAGGACCACCTCCGCGCCCTCGGCCGCCGCGCCCTCGACGTAGGCGGCCACCTTGTCGCGGTGGACCTTGGTGATCAGCGGGCCCATCTCGGAGGTGGGGTCGTTGCCGGGTCCGATCTTGATCTTCTCGGCGCGCTCGCGGATCTTCTCGACCAGTTCGTCACCGACGGCGCCCACCGCGACGACCGCCGAGATGGCCATACAGCGCTCGCCCGCCGAGCCGTACGCGGCGGACACGGCGGCGTCGGCCGCGGCGTCCAGGTCGGCGTCCGGGAGGACCAGCATGTGGTTCTTGGCGCCGCCGAGCGCCTGGACGCGCTTGCCGTTGGCGGAGGCCGTGGTGTGGATGTAGCGGGCGATCGGGGTCGAGCCGACGAAGGAGACGGCCTTGACGTCCGGGTGCTCCAGCAGGCGGTCGACGGCCACCTTGTCGCCGTGGACGACGTTGAAGACGCCCTCCGGCAGGCCGGCCTCTGCGAGCAGCTCGGCGAGCTTGACCGACGCCGACGGGTCCTTCTCGGACGGCTTCAGCACGAACGTGTTGCCGCACGCGATGGCGAGGGGGAACATCCACATCGGCACCATCGCCGGGAAGTTGAACGGCGTGATGCCCGCGACGACGCCGAGCGGCTGGCGGAGCGAGGACACGTCCACGCGGCTCGCCACCTGCGTGGACAGCTCGCCCTTCAGCTGGACGCTGATGCCGCAGGCCAGGTCGACGATCTCCAGGCCGCGCGCCACCTCGCCGAGCGCGTCGGAGTGCACCTTGCCGTGCTCGGCGGTGATCAGCTCCGCGATCGCGTCCCGGTTGGCGTCGAGCAGCGCGCGGAACTTGAAGAGGATGGACGTGCGCTGGGCCAGGGAGGACTGGCCCCAGGTGGTGAAGGCCTCCTTGGCTGCGGCGACCGCCGCGTCCACCTCGTCGACCGAGGCGAACGCGACCTTCGTCGTCACCTCGCCGGTCGCCGGATCGGTCACCGGCCCGTGGGTGCCCGAGGCGCCTTCGACGGTCTTGCCGCCGATCCAGTGGTTGACGATCTTCGTCATGGCCGGGAACTCCTTCACAGATGGCGGCGTCGGGTGGAGATGTGCCGTTCGTACAGCTCGCGTGCCTTGACCGCGGACGGCCGTGTCGCGGTCTCGGCCACGGGTACATCCCACCAGGCCTGCGCGGGAGGCGCGCCCGACACTGTGTCTGCCGTTTGGGTCTCCACGTAGACACATGTGGGAGTGTCGGCGGCCCGGGCCTCGGCGAGCGCCGCCTCGAGGTCCCGCACGGTCTTCGCGCGCAGCACGCGCGTGCCGAGGCTGGCCGCGTTGGCCGCGAGGTCCACCGGCAGCGGCGGTCCCGTGTACGTGCCGTCCTCGGACGGGAAGCGGTAGGCGGTGCCGAACCGCTCGCCGCCCACCGACTCGGACAGTCCGCCGATGGACGCGTAGCCGTGGTTCTGGATGATCAGGATCTTGATCGCGACGCCCTCCTGCACGGCCGTCACGATCTCCGTCGGCATCATCAGGTACGTGCCGTCGCCGACCAGCGCCCACACGGGACGGTCGGGGGCGGCCATCTTCACGCCGATGGCGGCCGGGATCTCGTAGCCCATGCAGGAGTAGCCGTACTCCAGGTGGTACTGGTCGCGGGACCGGGTCCGCCACAGCTTATGCAGGTCGCCGGGGAGGGAACCGGCGGCGTTGACGATGATGTCCGACGCGTCGACCAGAGCGTCCAGGACGCCGAGGACCTGCGGCTGGGTCGGGCGGGTGTCCGGCTCGTCCACCTCGTAGCAGGCGTCGACGCGCTGCTCCCAGCGCTCCTTGTCCTCGGTGTACTCGGTGGCGTACAGCGGCGCGACCCGGTGGCCGTGCATCTCCAGCCGCTCGGTCAGCTCCTCCAGGCCGGTGCGGGCGTCCGCGATCAGGGGCTGCCCGGCGAGCTTGTGGCCGTCGAGGGAGGCGATGTTGAGGTTGAGGAACCGGACGTTCTCGCCGGTGAAGAGGGTGCCGGAGGCGGTGGTGAAGTCGGTGTAGCGGGTGCCGACGCCGATCACCAGGTCGGCGGTGCGGGCGAGTTCGTCCGCGGTGGCGGTGCCGGTGTGGCCGATGCCGCCGACGTCCTGGGGGTGGTCGTGGCGCAGGGAGCCCTTGCCGGCCTGGGTGGAGGCGACCGGGATGCCGGTGGTCTCGGCGAACTCGGCGAGCGCCTCCTCGGCGCGGCTGTGGTGGACGCCGCCGCCGGCGACGACCAGGGGCCTCTTCGCCGCGCGGATGATCCGTACCGCCTCGGCGAGCTCCGCCGGGTCGGCGCCGGGACGCCGTACGGTCCAGACGCGCTCGGCGAAGAACTCGTCGGGCCAGTCGTACGCCTCGGCCTGCACGTCCTGGGGCAGCGCGAGGGTGACGGCGCCGGTCTCGACGGGGTCGGTGAGCACGCGCATCGCGTTCAGCGCCGACGGGATCAGGGCCTCAGGGCGGGTGATCCGGTCGAAGTACTTCGACACCGGGCGCAGACAGTCGTTGACCGACACGTCGCCCGCGTACGGCACCTCCAGTTGCTGGAGGACCGGGTCGGCGGGGCGGGTGGCGAAGATGTCGCCGGGCAGCAGCAGCACCGGCAGGTGGTTGATGGTCGCCAGGGCGGCGCCGGTGACGAGGTTGGTGGCGCCCGGGCCGATGGAGGTCGTCACCGCGTGCGTGGAGAGGCGGTTGGACTGCCGCGCGTAACCGACCGCGGCGTGCACCATGGCCTGTTCGTTGCGGCCCTGGTGGTACGGCATCGCGTCGGTGTGTTCCAGGAGCGCCTGGCCGATGCCGGCGACGTTGCCGTGGCCGAAGATGCCCCAGGTGGCGCCGATGAGCCGCTGCCGTACGCCGTCGCGTTCGGTGTACTGGGCGGACAGGAAGCGGACGAGCGCCTGAGCGACGGTCAGCCTCGTCGTCGAGGTCATCGGTATCCCCCTACCTGTGGATGGTCACGGATACGCAGTGGCCGCCGCGGGCGTTCACCGCCGGGAGTGAACGCGCGGTCTCCCGGCAGGACACGGCGAGGCGGCCTGCGCCTGGGACTTTGCGGACATGCCCTGGCGTGGGGGACCTCCGGCGCGGGGCCGTAGCGGGCGGGGAGTTGTCGCTCGCACTTCGCTCCTGCCAAAGCAAAGCGGCCTCCCGCGCCGGAGGCGATCTGGGCCCGGGCGTGACACACGCCCGGGAGGGGCGGCACGATCCGCACGCCGGTCGTGGTGCCCTCGGGGATGTACGGCTCACTGCTCATGAAGCGGCCCTCACAGCAGTCCTACGGCGGTGTCCACGGCGGCGGCCACATCGCCGTCCGCCGGGTACAGCAGCGAACGGCCGACCACCAGCCCGCGCACGGTGGGCAGTTGGAGAGCGCCGCGCCACTTCTCGTACGCCCCGGCTTGCTCCTCGGCGGATCCCCCCACCTCGCCGCCCAGCAGTACGGCGGGCAGCGTGGAGGCGGCCATGACCTCGGCCATGTCGTCGGGGTTGTCGGTGACCGGCACCTTCAGCCAGGTGTAGGCCGAAGTGCCGCCCAGGCCCGAGGCGATGGCGATGGACCGGGTGACGGCCTCGGCGGACAGGTCGTTGCGCAGCCGGCCCGTCTCGTCACGGCGGGAGATGAACGGCTCGACGAAGACGGGGAGCCGGCGGGCCGCCATGTCGTCGATGGCGCGGGCGGTGGACTCCAAGGTGGTGAGGGAGCCCGGGTCGTCGTAGTCGATGCGCAGGAGCAGCTTGCCCGCGTCGAAGCCGAGGCGCTCGATGTCCTCGGGGCGGTGGCCGGTGAAACGGTCGTCGAGTTCGAAGGACGCGCCCTGGAGGCCGCCGCGGTTCATCGAGCCCAGGACGACCTTGCCGTCGAGGGCGCCGAGCAGGAGCAGGTCGTCGAGGATGTCGGCGGTGGCGAGGACCCCGTCCACGCCCGGGCGGGACAGGGCCAGGCAGAGGCGTTCGAGGAGGTCGGCGCGGTTGGCCATGGCCATGCTGCGGCCGCCGACGCCGAGCGCGCCGCGGGCCGGGTGGTCGGCGGCGACGATCATCAGCCGGCCGTTGTCGTTCAGCAGGGGCCGGCGGGGGCGGCGGGCGGCGGCCTCGGCGATCGCCTCCGGGCGGTGGCTGCGGAGACGCACGAGTTCGGAGACGTCGACGGTCACTTGACGGCCCCCGCGGTGACGGCCGCCTCGATCTCGTCCGCGGTGGGCATCGCGGACGAGCACTCCAGGCGGGAGGCGACGATGGCGCCGGCGGCGTTGGCGTGCCGCATGGTCTTCTCCAGGTCCCAGCCGGCCAGGAGGCCGTGGACCAGGGAGCCGCCGAAGGCGTCTCCGGCGCCGAGACCGTTGAGGACGTTCACCGGCAGCGGCGGGACCTCGGCGCTCTCACCGTCGCGGTTCACGGCCAGGACGCCCTTGGGGCCCTGCTTGACGACGGCCAGCTCGGCTCCGGCGTCCAGGAGTGCCTGGGCGGCGGCGTGCGGCTCGCGCACGCCCGTGGCGACCTCCACCTCGTCGAGGTTGCCGACGGCGACGGTGGTGTGGCGCAGGGCCTCCTGGTAGAAGGGGCGGGCCGCGTCGGGGTCGGCCCAGAACATCGGGCGCCAGTCGAGGTCGAAGACGGTCGTGCCGGACTTGGCGCGGTGGGCGAGGGCCGCGAGGGTCGCCGTACGGCTCGGCTCCTCGCTCAGGCCCGTGCCCGTGACCCAGAAGACGCGGGCGTCGCGGATGGCGTCCAGGTCCAGCTCGTGGGCGTCGATCTCCAGGTCGGGGGCCTTGGGCTGCCGGTAGAAGTACAGCGGGAAGTCGTCCGGCGGGAAGACCTCGCAGAACGTGACCGGGGTGGGCAGGCCGGGGACCGGGGTGACCCAGCGGTCGTCCACGCCGAAGCCCCTCAGGGCCTCGTGCAGATAGGTGCCGAAGGGGTCGTCGCCGGTGCGGGTGATCACCGCCGTGCGCCGCCCCAGGCGGGCCGCCGCGACCGCGACGTTCGTGGCCGAGCCGCCGAGGAACTTGCCGAAGGAGGTGACCTGCGGCAGCGGGACGCCCGTCTGGAGCGGATACAGATCCACTCCGATGCGCCCCATGGTGATCAGGTCGTACGCCATCGGTTTCCCCTCGGTGTCGGCTCTCCCCGGCTTTGTAGTCCCCTTTCCGAAGCCCTGTCAATGTTTTGTCCGGACATTCGGACCAGATCATGACAGCGCTTTCCGGTGTCGTGCACATGTGTCCGTCGTGTGCGCCCCCTCGTTTCTTCAGTCTTCGCCTGGTGCCGCGTCAAGGCACCCCGCCGGAGCTCGGGCGGGCGCGTTTGCCGCGGCTGTGTCACAAACGCCCCCTTCCTGTCACAGGTGTCCCAGGTACGCGGAACTTCCGTCACACCCGGCACACAGGGCCTGCCCTGTGTCACGGGGTGTCGTTGACCGGACAAAGGCTTGTTGATCGCCAGCGCAGCGCCCGGCTCCCCCAGACGGCCGTCCCCGGCCGCCGCCGTGGTGCGCGCGGGGAGGTGCACGTCATGACCGACCGAAGGCTCTGGTCCTACAAGGAGATCGCGGCACACATCCGGGTGCAGCCGGACACCGTGCGGTCCTATCGCAAACACGGACTGCTGCCGCCGCCCGACCACGTCGAGAACGGCAAGCCCTACTGGTATGCCGACACGGTCCGGGCCTGGGTGGCATCCCGGCCCGGCAACCGCACCCGAAGAGCCGACTGACCGTCCCGGCCCGACCCCGTGCCCCACCGCCGCGTGGGGCACGGCTGTCTTCGGGGAGCGGTCAGCGCCAGGGCTCGATGACCGTCGCGCCCGCCGGTGGCGCCGTCCCCATCGCCGCCAGGGCGGGCGGGGCCTCGTCGAGCGGGATCGTGGACGTCACCAGCAGGTCGGGGCGCAGGACGCCACTGCGGACCAGCTCCAGCATCGGCGGGTAGCCGTGCGCGGCCATGCCGTGGCTGCCGAGGAGTTCCAGCTCCAGGGCTGTCGCACGGGCCATCGGCACGGGTGTCGTACCGGTCGGCGAGGGCAGCAGGCCGACTTGGACGTGCCGGCCGCGGCGGCGCAGGCCGTTCACGGAGGCGGCGCAGGTGGCGGGGGAACCGAGGGCGTCCAGGGAGAGATGGGCGCCACCGCCGGTGAGGTCACGGACCGCCGCCGCGGGGTCCGGCACGGCCGACGCGTCCAGGCACTGCGCCGCCCCGAACGTCCGCGCCAGGTCCAGCGCCCGGGCCGACACGTCGACGGCCACGACCCTCGCGCCCGACGCCGCCGCGATCATCACCGCCGAGAGACCGACCCCGCCGCAGCCGTGCACCGCGACCCACTCCCCCGCCGCGACCCGGCCCTGCCGCACCACCGCCCGGTACGCCGTGGCGAACCGGCAGCCCAGGGAGGCCGCCGTCGCGAAGGACAGCTCCCCGGGAAGCGCCACGAGGTTGACGTCGGCGTGGTCCAGGGCCACGTACTGGGCGAAGGAGCCCCAGTGCGAGAAGCCGGGCTGGGTCTGCCGCTCGCACACCTGGTGGTCGCCCGCCGCGCAGGACGGGCAGGTGCCGCAGGCGCAGATGAACGGCACGGTGACCCGGTCGCCGGGCCGCCAGCGGGTCACCCGGTCGCCCACCGTCTCGACGACCCCGGCGAGTTCATGCCCCGGCACGTGCGGCAGCGCGATGTCCGGGTCGTGGCCCTGCCAGCCGTGCCAGTCGCTGCGGCACAGGCCCGTGGCCTCGACGCGCACGACGACCCCGTGCTCCGCGGGCTCCGGATCGGCGACGTCCCGCACCTCGGCCGGCTCCCCGAACCGCTCGAACACCACGGCCCGCATGATCCACCCGCCTTCCGTAATCATGCCCGGGATCGCCGGTTGCCCTCACGCCCCCGGGCAGTCAGCGTCTCGGGGAACGCTAGCCCGTGCCGTGCGGGCCTCTGCCATGTGGGTTCGTGCCGTGCGGGCCCGTGCCGTGCGGACCCGTGCCGTCCAGGCCTGCGTTCAGCCCGGGGCTCCGACCTTGTCCCGGGCCGGTTCCTCCCGCGCACCGGCCGGTTCCGGGCCCGACTCTCTCAGGCCGAAACGCTCGTGGAAGCGGCGCAGGGGGCCCGGGGCCCACCAGGTGGCGCGGCCGGTGAGGCGCATGACCGCGGGGACGAGGAGGCTGCGGACGATCATCGCGTCCATCAGGACCGCGAGGGCGATACCCAGGCCGAGCATCTTGGTGTTGGTGACCCGGGACGTGCCGATCGCGACCATGACCACGGCCAGGATGACCGCCGCCGCCGTGATCAGCCCGCCGGTGCGCTTCAGGCCGTGGCGGACGGCCCGGTCGTGGTCGCCGGTGCGGTCGTACTCCTCCTTGATGCGCGAGAGCAGGAACACGCCGTAGTCCATGGACAGGCCGAACGCCACGCAGAACATCAGGACCGGGAGGGTCGTCTCGACGGAGCCGGGACTGGTGAAGCCGAGCAGGCCGGAGAGATGACCGTCCTGGAAGATCCAGACGACCGCGCCGAACATGGCCGTCAGACTGAGCGTGTTGAGGACGACCGCCTGGACCGGTATGAGCACGCTGCCCGTGAGGAGGAAGACCAGGAGCAGCGTGACGATCGTGATGAAGACGGCCGCGAGCGGCAGGCGTTCCCCTATGGCGTCCTTGGAGTCGACCAGGACGGCCGCCGTGCCCGTCACCTTGGTGTCGAAGGGGGCCCGGACCTCGCGCAGGTCGCCGACGAGGCGCTGGGCCGGGTCGTCGACCGCCTCACCCTTCGGCAGCACCGTGAAGTACGCCGAGTCGCCCTTCACCAGCGGCCCGTCGACCCGCAGCACCTCGGGAAGTCCGGCGATGCGCTCCTTGTAGGCGCCGTACTGCGCCTCGGTCGCGCGGCCCTCGGCGAGCACTTCCAGGCCGCCGCCGGGGCTGCCCGGGAAGCCGTCCCTGATGTGCTGCTGCACGACATGGGACTCGGACGTCGAGGGCAGCTGGCGGTCGTCGGCGGTGCCGAACCTGACACCCAGGAAGGGCAGCCCGAGCAAGACGAGGACGGCTGTGGTGCCCAGGGCGAAGAACGGAGCGCGGCGCATGACGAGCGACGCCGAGCGCGCCCAGGCCCTGCCCTCCTCCTCGGCGGGCTTCGGCGGGCAACCGCACCGGAACACGCGGCGCAGGTCGAGGGAGTTGACCCGGTGCCCCAGCAGCGTCAGCGCCGCCGGGAGCAGGATCAGCGCGGCGGCCGCGGCCAGCAGCACCACGGCGATCCCGGCGTAGGCGAAGGACCGCAGGAAGTACTGCGGGAAGACCAGCATCGCCGCCAGGGACACCGCGACCGTGAGGGCGGAGAACAGCACCGTGCGGCCGGCGGTGCGCAGCGTCGTGCCGATCGCGGTCAGGGGCTCGGCGCCGGTGGACAGTTCCTCGCGGAAGCGGCGGACGATGAACAGCGCGTAGTCGACGGCGAGGCCGAGACCGAGGGCCGTGGTGAGGTTGATCGCGAACACGGACACGTCGGTGAGCTCGGTGAGGCCGCGCAGGATCGCGTTCGTCCCGAGGATGGCGACGATGCCGATGCCGAGCGGCAGCAGGGCCGCGACGGCACTGCCGAAGACCATCACCAGCAGCACGAGCGTCACCGGCAGGGCGATGAGCTCGGCCCGGGTCAGGTCCTCCTGGATGATCGTCTGCATCTCGTGCCGCACGGCGACCGGGCCGCCGACGGTGACCTCCACCGCGCCGTGCGCTCCGCGGTAGTGGGGCGCGATGCGCTCCAAGGTCTCCCCGGCGGTCTTCTCGTCGCCCGTGATGCGGGCGACGATCAGCGCCTCATGACCGTCCTCGGCGCGCAGGGCCGGGGTGCGGGACTGCCAGTAGGATCCGACGCCGGTGACGCCCCGCTCGCCGGCCAGTCGCGCGGCGAGACCCTTCGCCCGGGCTGCGAAGGCCGGGTCGTCGACCGAGGCGTCGCCCGCGTCGACCAGGAGCAGCAGGTTGGACTGGGAGCCGGGGAACTCTCGCTCCAGGGCCTTGGTCGCGTACGTGGACTCGGCGGCCGGGTCCTCCCAGCCGCCGGCACCCAGCCGGTCGGCGACGCCGCTGCCGGCCAGCACGGCGAGCGCGGTGAGTACCAGCGCCACCAGCAGAGACAGTCTGGGGCGAGCGGTCACGAAACGGGTCCAGGCTCCGACGCGCGGTGGTGTGTCGACTTCGGTCATCGTGCGGTGTCCCCTTCACCGTGACCCGTGTCCAGGCGCAGCCTGACAGCATGGTGCTGCCATAGACTGGCAAACACGAGAGATCGCTCGCATTCCTGCCGACTCCAGAATGCGAGCGGCCGCTCGTGTTTGTCAATCGCGTTCTGAGACCTGGGGATAACGCGTGCCCGAGAAGACCGAGAAGCCCGGAACCGAGACGACGGCAACCACCGAAGACCGGCCGCGCCGCCGCCAGGCCCGCGGCGAGCGCCGGATCGCCCAGCTCCTCGACGCCGCCGCCACCGTCTTCTCCACGACCGGATACACGGCCGCCAGCACCAACGCCATCGCCCGCGAGGCGGGCGTCTCGCCGGGGACGCTGTACCAGTTCTTCCCGAACAAGGAAGCGATCGCGATCGAGCTGGGCAGCCGGCTCATGCACGAGATGCGGCAGTCCTACGACGAGGTCCTCGCCCCGATCGACCCCGCGGTGACCCCGATCGAGGAGGTGGTCGCCGGGACCGTCGACCGCTTCATCGAGTTCAACTGCCGCCACCCGGCCTTCTTCGCGCTGATGCACGGGCCCGACATCCCGGGACGCATCGCCGAGGAGCACGACGCGCTGCACCGCACGCTGGCCACCCGGGTGGAGGCGATCCTCACCCCGTTCGCGCCCGGCGTCCCCGCCCAGGAGATCACTCGCACGGCCCAGATGTGCGTCGGCATCTACAAGGCCGGCCTGGAGCTGGTCCTGGCCCATGAGGGCGCCGAACGCGAGGCGTACGCCCAGGAGCTGAAGACCGCTCTCCTGCGCTACCTGGCGCCGCTGACCGAGGGCGTCGTGAACTGATACCCCCTAGGGGTACAGTGGGTAGGCGGACCCCAAGGGTCCCCATTGCCCCAGACGCCTCGACGAGGAGTAACGAGATGACCGCCCAGACCGACACCACGGGCCCCGTCACCACCGTCTACAAGGTGAGCGGCATGAGCTGCGGACACTGCGAGGGCGCCGTTTCCGGCGAGGTCTCCCAGATCTCCGGCGTCAGCTCGGTGACGGCCGTCGCCTCGACCGGCGAGGTCACCGTCGTCTCCGCTGCCCCGCTCGACGACGAGGCCGTGCGCGCGGCCGTCGACGAGGCCGGTTTCGAGCTGGCCGGCCGGGCCTGAGACACCCGCCGAGAACTTCGGACATCCGGCCGGGCCTGAGACACCCCGGCCCTGGCATTCGTACCGACGTCAGGGCCGTACGCCGCCGCTCCCGGCCCGTACGGCCCGTCCCGCTTCCCGGGCGCACCGCAACTCCTGGAGTACGGACATGACCAGCACCACCGCCAGGGCGCCGGCCGACCGCGAGCCGGCGCTCGCCGAGGTCGAGCTGCTCATCGGCGGGATGACCTGCGCCTCCTGCGCGGCCCGCGTCGAGAAGAAGCTCAACCGCATGGACGGCGTCACCGCCACGGTGAACTACGCGACGGAGAAGGCCCGGGTCACCTACCCCGCGGGCACCGAGGTCGCCGATCTGATCGCGACCGTGGTGAAGACCGGGTACACCGCCGAGGAGCCCGCACCCGCGCGCGAGGAGGAACCCGCCGCCGAGGGAACGCAAGCCTCCGAGGAGGACCCCGAGCTGTCGGCCCTCCGCCGCCGCCTCGTCGTCTGTGCCGCCCTCGCCGTGCCGGTCATCCTGCTGGCCATGATCCCGGCGCTCCAGTTCGACAACTGGCAGTGGCTCTCGCTCACCCTCGCCGCCCCAGTCGTCGTCTGGGGCGGGCTGCCCTTCCACCGCGCGGCCTGGACGAACGTCCGGCACGGCGCCGCCACCATGGACACGCTGGTCTCCCTCGGCACGCTGGCCGCGTTCGGCTGGTCCCTGTGGGCCCTGTTCCTCGGCGACGCGGGCATGCCCGGCATGCGGCACCCCTTCGAACTCACGGTCTCACGCGGCGACGGCGCCTCCTCGATCTACCTGGAGGTCGCCTCCGGCGTCACGGCGTTCATCCTGCTGGGCCGCTATCTGGAGGCGCGCTCCAAGCGCCGCGCGGGAGCGGCCCTCCGCGCGCTCATGGAGCTGGGCGCCAAGGACGTCGCCGTCCTGCGCGACGGGCGCGAGGTGCGAATCCCGGCGCAGCGGCTGGCCGTCGGCGACCGGTTCGTCGTACGGCCCGGGGAGAAGATCGCCACGGATGGCACGGTCGTGGAAGGCGCCTCCGCGGTGGACGCCTCGATGCTGACCGGCGAGTCCGTGCCGGTGGACGTGGCGGCCGGGGACGCGGTCACCGGCGCCACGGTCAACGCGGGCGGGCGGCTCGTCGTGGAGGCCACCCGGATCGGCGCCGACACCCAGCTCGCGCGGATGGCGAAGCTCGTGGAGGACGCGCAGAACGGCAAGGCCGAGGTGCAGCGGCTCGCCGACCGGATCGCCGGGGTCTTCGTGCCGGTGGTCCTGCTGCTCGCCGCCGCCACGGCCGGTGCCTGGCTCGGCCTGACCGGCGACGGCGTCGCCGCGTTCACCGCCGCCGTCGCCGTCCTGATCATCGCCTGCCCGTGCGCACTGGGCCTGGCCACCCCGACCGCGCTCATGGTCGGCACAGGCCGCGGCGCCCAGCTCGGCATCCTCATCAAGGGCCCGGAGGTCCTGGAGTCCACGCGCCGGATCGACACGGTCGTCCTGGACAAGACCGGCACGGTCACCACGGGCCGGATGACGCTCCAGGAGGTCCATGTCGCCGAGGGCGCCGACGAGAAGGAGGTGCTGCGCCTGGCGGGCGCCGTCGAGCACGCCTCCGAGCACCCCGTGGCCCGGGCGATCGCGCTGGGCGCCGCGGAGAGGGCCGGACAGCTCCCCGACGCCGAGAACTTCGAGAACGTCCCCGGACGGGGCGTACGAGGGCGTGTGGAGGGCCGTGAGGTCGCCGTGGGGCGGCTCTTCGTCGACGTACCGCCGGAGCTGGCCCGCGCGCGGGACGAGGCCGAGCGGGCCGGTCGTACGGCCGTCCTGGCCGGCTGGGACGGGACGGCGAAGGCCGTCCTGGCCGTGGCGGACGCGGTCAAGGAGACCAGCGCGGAGGCGGTGCGGGAGCTGCGCGCGCTGGGGCTCACGCCCGTGTTGCTGACCGGGGACAATCGGACGGTGGCCGATGCGGTGGCCGAGGTCGTCGGGATCGACCGGGTGATCGCCGAGGTCCTGCCCGAGGACAAGGTCGACGCCGTACGGCGGCTGCAGGGCGAGGGGCGGGTCGTCGCCATGGTGGGTGACGGCGTCAACGACGCGGCCGCGCTCGCCACCGCCGACCTGGGCCTGGCCATGGGCACCGGCACGGACGCGGCGATCGAAGCGGGCGATCTGACGCTGGTGCGCGGCGACCTGCGAGTGGCCGCGGACGCGATCCGGCTGTCCCGCCGGACGCTGGCCACGATCAAGGGCAACCTCGTGTGGGCCTTCGGCTACAACGTCGCCGCGCTGCCGCTGGCCGCCGCGGGGCTGCTGAACCCGATGATCGCCGGGGCCGCGATGGCCTTCTCGTCGGTCTTCGTCGTCACGAACAGTCTCCGACTTCGGACATTCCGGTGAAGTCCCCCGAATTCGCCCTAAGTTCGCGGCGAACGTGATATGAGCCCCTCTGGAGTCCTGGACCCGGCTCACATAAGCTCTTCACAAGGCTCGCGCATCATCCTTACGCTTGAGCCCCGGACGGCATATCCGGGCTCTTGCGTATCTAGCGGACATACGCAAGAGACGCAGATCACAGTGATGTGAACGTAACCATCGAAGGGGTTCGAAGGTCTAAGTTGACGATGTCAGGGAGCGTCTTGGGGGGCGTCACCTGACATCTGGGGATGTCTTGGGGGACGTCTCCAGAGATGCGTTGCCGGGGCACGTACACCGGGAAGCTTTGAGCGGCCCTCCCGGTCGTGCGTTGTCCCGGCAGACCGCACACCGCAGTACGGCGGGTTTTGCTCGTTGTGCTCACAGCGATTCAGGCGCTGTCCTCACAGACGCCCGGCCGGATCCCGTGGGGGGAATCCGTACCGGGACTGGGAAGGCGCCCTGGTCGTCGGCCCGTGGGGGGACCGGCGACAGGGCGCCTTCTTTTCTTTGCCGCCACTCCGGCCTGCTCGCGCCACAGGTACGCAAGAGCCCCCGCACCCGCACGAGCGGATACGGGGGCCGAGCGGCACTACGACGCCGGCGGCTGACGGCCGCTCGTCTCAGCGCTCCTCGACGGGCACGAAGTCACGCTCGACGACGCCCGTGTAGATCTGGCGCGGGCGGCCGATGCGGGAGCCCGGCTCCTTGATCATCTCGTGCCACTGGGCGATCCAGCCCGGCAGCCGGCCGAGGGCGAACAGGACCGTGAACATCTCGGTCGGGAAGCCCATGGCCCGGTAGATCAGGCCGGTGTAGAAGTCGACGTTCGGGTAGAGGCTGCGCGAGACGAAGTAGTCGTCGGAGAGCGCGTGCTCCTCCAGCTTCAGCGCGATGTCCAGCAGCTCGTCGGACTTGCCGAGGGCGGACAGCACATCGTGCGCGGCGGCCTTGATGATCTTGGCGCGCGGGTCGAAGTTCTTGTAGACCCGGTGGCCGAAGCCCATCAGGCGGACGCCGTCCTCCTTGTTCTTCACCTTGCGGATGAAGGAGTCGACATCACCGCCGGAGTCGCGGATGCCTTCCAGCATCTCCAGCACGGACTGGTTGGCGCCGCCGTGCAGCGGGCCCCACAGCGCGTTGATGCCGGCGGAGATCGAGGCGAACATGTTCGCCTGCGAGGAGCCGACCAGGCGAACCGTGGAGGTCGAACAGTTCTGCTCGTGGTCCGCGTGCAGGATCAGCAGCTTGTCGAGCGCGGCGACCACGGTCGGGTCCAGGTCGTACTCCTGCGCCGGGACCGAGAAGGTCATCCGGAGGAAGTTCTCGACGTAGCCCAAGTCGTTGCGCGGGTAGACGAACGGGTGGCCGATCGACTTCTTGTACGCGTACGCCGCGATCGTCGGGAGCTTGGCGAGCAGGCGGATCGTGGAGAGGTTGCGCTGACGCTCGTCGAACGGGTTGTGGCTGTCCTGGTAGAACGTGGACAGCGCCGAGACCACCGAGGACAGCATGGCCATCGGGTGGGCGTCGCGGGGGAAGCCCTTGTAGAAGTTCTTGACGTCCTCATGCAGCAGGGTGTGCTGCGTGATGTCGTTCTTGAACGTCGAGAGCTCGTCGACGGTCGGCAGCTCGCCGTTGATCAGCAGGTAGGCGACCTCCAGGAAGGTGGAGCGCTCGGCCAGCTGCTCGATCGGGTAGCCGCGGTACCGCAGGATGCCCGCTTCGCCGTCCAGGTAGGTGATGGCGGATTTGTAGGCGGCGGTGTTGCCGTACCCGCTGTCCAGCGTCACCAGACCGGTCTGGGCGCGGAGCTTGCCGATGTCGAAGCCCTTGTCACCGACGGTGCTGTCGATCACCGGGTAGGTGTACTCGCCGTCGCCGTACCGCAGTACTACAGAGTTGTCGCTCACGTCATCCCTCACCGACGTTGTGCCTCTTCTTCGAGGTGCCCTGACTGTCTCTACCATCCCCCATTTGGCGCAGGAGAGTGCACTCGGGGTCGACCATTGGGCCTATCGGCGGCACTGAGTGCCGCCAACCTGTCCATCCTGCCCCCTCCTGCCCTCCCCAGGAAAGCACTGTGTGACCTTTCCGACTTGTTTGATCGATCATTTTTTCGTCCGCGGGTGCCGACGGGGGTGTGGTGGCCCTGACCCCGGGTCAGCTCCGCCGCCCGGCCGCGGGTCGGCCTCGTCGCCGGGGCGGCGGCATCGGGTCGCCGTCGCCCGGCAGCGCGTGGACGCGTCGGCGTCAGTGTGACCCGTCCGGGAGCCGGCCCCCGGCCAGGCGGAAGTCCAGCGCGGTGCACCGCCGCCCCGCGGACACCGTACGGACCGCCTGGCCCAGGGCCTTCCGCGAACCGACCAGCACCACCAGCTTCTTCGCCCGAGTGACCGCCGTGTACAGCAGGTTGCGCTGGAGCATCATCCAGGCCCCGGTGGTGACCGGGATGACGACAGCGGGATACTCGCTGCCCTGGGAGCGGTGGATCGTCACCGCGTACGCGTGGGCGAGCTCGTCGAGTTCGTCGAACTCGTACGGCACCTCCTCGTCCTCGTCCGTCCTCACCGTCAACCGCTGGTCGTCGAGGTTGAGGGAAGTGACCACGCCCACCGTGCCGTTGAAGACGCCGTTCTCGCCCTTCTCGTAGTTGTTGCGGATCTGCGTGACCTTGTCGCCGACGCGGAAGACGCGACCGCCGAACCGCTTCTCGGGAAGGTCGGGGCGGGCGGGCGTGATGGCCTGCTGGAGCAGGCCGTTGAGGGTGCCGGCGCCGGCCGGGCCGCGGTGCATGGGCGCCAGGACCTGCACGTCCCGGCGGGGGTCCAGCCCGAACTTGGCGGGGATCCGCCGGGCCGCCACGTCCACCGTGAGCCGCCCCGCCTCCTCCGTGTCGTCCTCGACGAAGAGGAAGAAGTCCTTCATGCCGTCGGTGAGGGGGTGCTGGCCGGCGTTGATCCGGTGCGCGTTCGTCACCACGCCCGACTGCTGGGCCTGGCGGAAGACCCGGGTGAGGCGGACGGCGGGGATCGGGCCCCCGTCGGCCAGGAGGTCGCGCAGCACCTCCCCCGCGCCGACGCTGGGCAGCTGGTCCACGTCCCCAACGAAGAGCAGATGCGCCCCCGGAGGGACGGCCTTCACCAGCTTGTTGGCGAGGAGGAGGTCCAGCATGGACGCCTCGTCGACCACCACGAGGTCGGCGTCCAGCGGGCGGTCCCGGTCGTAGGCCGCGTCGCCGCCGGGCTTCAGCTCCAGCAGGCGGTGGACCGTGGAGGCCTCGGCGCCGGTGAGCTCGGACAGGCGCTTGGCGGCCCGGCCGGTCGGGGCGGCGAGCACGACCTTCGCCTTCTTGGCGCGGGCCAGCTCCACGATGGAGCGGACCGTGAAGGACTTGCCGCAGCCGGGGCCGCCGGTGAGGACGGCGACCTTCTCGGTCAGGGCGAGTTTGACGGCGGCCTCCTGCTCCGGGGCCAGGTCGACGCCGGTGCGGGTCTTCAGCCAGCCGAGGGCCTTGTCCCAGGCCACCGCCTGGAAGCCCGGCATCCGGTCCTCCTCCGTGCGCAGGAGGCGCAGCAGCTGGGCGGAGAGGGAGAGTTCGGCGCGGTGGAAGGGCACGAGGTAGACGGCGGTGACGGGCTCGCCGCCGTCAGGGCCCGGGACCTTCTCCCGTACGACGCCGGGGTCCTCGCCGTCCTCCGCGGGCTCGGCCAGCTCGGCGAGGCACTCGATGACCAGTCCCGTGTCGACCTGGAGGAGCTTGACCGCGTCCTTGATCAGCTGCTCCTCCGGCAGGAAGCAGTGGCCCTGGTCGGTGGACTGCGACAGCGCGTACTGCAGGCCCGCCTTGACGCGCTCCGGGCTGTCGTGCGGGATGCCGACGGACTGGGCGATCTTGTCGGCGGTGAGGAAGCCGATGCCCCAGACGTCGGCGGCGAGGCGGTAGGGCTGGTTCTTCACGACGGAGATGGACGCGTCGCCGTACTTCTTGTAGATCCGCACCGCGATGGACGTGGACACCTCGACGGTCTGGAGGAAGAGCATGACCTCCTTGATGGCCTTCTGCTCCTCCCAGGCGTCGGCGATCTTCTTCGTCCGCTTGGGCCCGAGGCCCGGGACCTCGATGAGCCGCTTGGGCTCCTCCTCGATGATCTGGAGGGTGTCCAGCCCGAAGTGCTGCGTGATCCGGTCGGCGAAGACCGGGCCGATGCCCTTGACCAGGCCGGAGCCGAGGTAGCGGCGGATGCCTTGGACAGTGGCGGGCAGGACCGTCGTGTAGTTCTCCACGTGGAACTGCTTGCCGTACTGGGGATGCGAGCCCCAGCGGCCCTCCATGCGCAGGGACTCCCCGACCTGGGCGCCGAGCAGCGCGCCCACGACCGTGAGCAGATCGCCGCCGCCTCTGCCGGTGTCGACCCGGGCGACCGTGTAGCCGTTCTCCTCGTTGGCGTACGTGATCCGCTCGAGAACGCCTTCGAGCACGGCGAGTCGCCGTTCGCCGGCGGGGGTTCCCGTCTGGTTGGGCATGATCCGACCGTACCGCCGGGGTACGACAGTCAGGCCTTTATGTGACCTTCCTTGACGGCCGTCACGAACGCCGTCCAGCCGTGGGTGGAGAAGACCAGGGTGGGGCCGGGGGTGGTTTTGCTGTCGCGGACGGGCACGTCTGGGTTGGCCACGGTCGCGAAGTGGTCGGTGTACTTCGACTCCAGATCCTCCAGCCACCGCGCGAAGAACCCGTCCGTCCCCAGCACGCGGTCGATCCGTTGGGCGTCGTCGGGCTTCGGAAGGCGCCTCCCGGCCTCGAAGTGGCTGATCAGCGTGGGCGAGCACACGACCTGATCACTCAGTTCCTCCTGGGTGAGACCGGCAGCGATCCGCCGCAGCCGCAGTTCCTCTCCGTACTTCTGACGCGGCGTCCGAAGTGTGCGGCGTTCCTCCATGCGGCAACTCCTTTTCTTGACAAGCGCGATGTCAAGCCCCGACCCCTGGCAGCGTAGCCAGCACCGACCCCACTCTGTGAGCGATGCACCACAGAACGCAGTCACCGCAGGTCGGAAGGCAAGCAGACGTGACAGACCTCACCGCTCGAGCCCTCGAACCGCTCCTCCCCGTGGCCCGCCGCTCGGAGGAACGTCCGTTGCGCGGAGAGGACAACCGACTGGTCCGTCCCTACCTGGCGGCGGAGGTGAGCGCGTGACGGCCGGGCGGCTGCTGCCCTGGACGACTGTCGATGGCAGACCGTGCTACCTCGTGGGCGACGGGACCGGATACGTCTCACGCCTGGCCAAGGACATCGAAGCCGTACAGCTGGACATGGCGGACGATCTTCTCGGCCACGCCGCCGCACTCCTCGCGGAACACCGCGTGACGAGCGCGGAGCTGCGCTATCTGGCCCTGCGGCTCGCCGAGTCCCTGCGGGACGTCAAGCGGGTGGCGGAGAGCAGAGGGGCACGGCTCGACCCGTCACCATGATCCTGACCAAGGGTCAGAGTCACTCTCCGGTCTGCCGCTCGTGTCGGTGGGTGCCGCGGGCCAGTTCCTGGAGCAGCTCGTGCTCGGTCTTCCCGACATCCCGGGCCATCTTGTGCAGCAACAGGGCACAGATGGCCGCCGCCCCGTCCATCAGGGCCTCGGTCGCCATGGGGTCCTCGCGCCGTCGCTCTGCCACGTAGGCCGCGAGCAGGTCGTTGCCGGAGACATAAGCGGTCATGAACTCGATGCCGTTACGAAGACGGTCGTAGTCGCTGGTCATGGTCGAACCGTCCCACACGAGTGAAGCGAACGAGTCATCGCGGGTTGCTGCGGCGGGCATACGCGCGGGCCGCGCGGGCGCGGTCGCCGCAGCGGGTGGAGCACCAGTGACGGCGGCCGTGGCGGAGCAGGTAGCGGTTGCAGGGCGGGGAGCCGCAGGCGGTGAGGCGTTCGGCGTCGGGGGACGTGAGCAGGTCGGCGGCGTCGGCGGCGAGCGTGGCCAGGGCCAGGTCGACGATCGCGGTGGTGGGGTGGGGGGCCGTGCGGTAGGGGCCGGATTTGTCGTCCCACCGCAGCAGCGGGGCCGTGGGGACCCGGGTCATCGCGTCATTGACGGCCGCCACGGCCGCGGGGAGGGCGGGCAGGCCTTCGGCCCGGGCGGCGAACAGCGACCTGATCTGTTCGCGCAGGGAGCGCAGTTGGGCCGCGCACATCTCCCGCATGCCGGCGTCGACCGGGGCGAGGCCGCGCCGGGTGAGCCAGTGGTTCGCCTGGTCGGGGGTGCCCAGGAGGTCGACCGTGTGCCCGCCGGGCAAGGCGATCGCGCTGTTGACGAGGGCGAGGGAGGGGTGTTCCTCCTCGCCGTGGGCGGGCGGCGGGGCGGGCTGGTCGATCACGGGCTCCTGCATATCTCTCATGGTACGGCTTGCCTGTATCCGTGAGAAGCGACTACTGTCGTCTCACGGTTCGAACGCATCTATCCGTGAGGATTCCTTCATGTCCGCGCTTTCCACGAAGACCGCCCCCTTTCCCGTCCGCGTCCTCGGCGGCCCGACCGCCGTCTTCGAGTACGGCGGCCTGCGCTTCCTGACCGACCCGACCTTCGACGGCCCCGGCGACTTCCCCGCGCCCGCCGTGGTCCTGACGAAGACCGCCCCGTCCGCCGGTACACCCGACGAACTCGGACCCGTCGACGTGGTGCTCCTCTCGCACGACGAGCACGCCGACAACCTCGACACCTCCGGCCGGGCCCTGCTCACCGACGTCCCGCTCACCCTCACCACCCCCGGCGGCGCACAGCGCCTCGGCGCGAAGGCCACGGGCCTGGCCGACTGGCAGTCCGTCGAGCTCGAGCGCCCCGACGGCGGCACGGTCACCGTCACGGGCGTTCCCGCGATCCACGGCCCCGGCCCTCGCGAGGAGGTCGAGCCGATAACGGGCCAGGTCGTCGGCTTCGTCCTGACCGGCGAGGGCCTGCCCACCGTCTACGTCAGCGGCGACAACGCCTCACTCGACGCGGTGAAGGAGATCGCCGAGCGCTTCGCCCCGGTGGACACCGCCATCCTGTTCGCCGGCGCGCCGCGGTTCGCGGAGGTCTTCGACGGCAAGGTCATCGTCCTCGACAGCGCCATGGCCGCCGAGGCCGCGCGGATCCTCGGCGCCCGCCGCGTGGTCCCCGTGCACTACGACAGCTGGGCCCACTTCACCGAGGGGCGCGACGAGTTGGAGGCCGCCTTCGCCGCCGCCGGGCTCGCCGACCGGTTGGACTGGGGCAAGGACACCTGACCTGCCGTCACTTCCTCCAGAACAGGTGATGGACCACCCCGCTGGGGCTCGGCACCACATCGCAGTGGAAGCGGTCGAACAGCTCCTCGGGGGACTCCCAGAGCCGTGAGCCGGACCCGATGACCACGCCGGGCGAGACCGCCACGTGCAGCGTGTCCACCAGGTCGGCGTCGAGGAACTCCCGGATGGTGGCTGCCCCGCCGCCGAGCCGGACATCCTTGCCGCCGGCCGCCTCGCGCGCCTGCTCCAGGACGTCGGCCGGGTCGCCGCCGACGAAGTGGAACGTCGTGTCGGAGAGGGTGAACGAAGGGCGCTCATGGTGGGTCATGACGAACACCGGCGTGTGGAACGGGGGTTCGTCACCCCACCAGCCCTTCCACTCGTAGTCCTGCCAGGGGCCGCGCTGGGGACTGAACTTGTTGCGGCCCATGATCTCGGCGCCGATGTTGTTCGCGAAGTCGCGCGTGAAGTAGTCGTCGAGACCGCGGCTCCCGCCGGGGTCGGTGCGGTTGGGCCAGCTCGCCGTGGCGCCGGCCCAGGCGAACATCTGTCCCGGGTCGGCATGCCCGAAGGGCCGCTCCAGGGCCTGGTGCTCACCGGCACCGAATCCGTCACTAGAGACGTTGAAGTTCTGCACGCGCAGTAGCTGCGGCTGGGACACGGCGCTCCTCCTGTGGTGGGCGATGCATGTGGTCGTCGAGGAACAGACCGCCCGGGGCGGCGGAACTCATCGGTGGCCCGGAGATTCTCCTCCCCCGGCCTACCGAGCCCCCGCCCTCACCCGGCCTGCGCGACCACGTGCTCGATCACCTGCCGAAAGTCCTCGCTCGGGGAGAACTCCACGAACTCGCTGTCCTCCAGGGCGACCGGGACATGGCCGGGGTCCCAGTAGTACGCCTGTCCCGCCTCGTACTCCTCCTCGCCGGAGGCCGTGCGCATCCTGATCCGGCCCTTAAGCAGATAGCCCCAGTGGGGGACCTGGCACGCGTCGTCCGGCAGGCCCTTGAGGGCCGGGCCCATGTCCGTGCCCTGGGGCAGGCTGATGTAGCCCACCGACATGCCGCCTCCGATCGGCATGAGGCGCAGTTCCACGCCGTTGCCCTCCAGGGCTACGGGTACGTCGTTGCGAGTCGCCGCCGTCATGTCTCCTCCGCTCCGGCCCGCCCGGGCCTCGCGACAACGGACCTCCTCCTTCCACCCTGAACCGCCGGGGAGCGGCCCGCGACATCACGATCCGGTCAAGAGGTGCCGTCCGGGTCTTGATTTACCGGCGTGTAATCGATTCCATCCACCCGTCGATGTAATCGATTCCACGAGGAGGTGGAGCGGCGGTGGCCAGCATCAAGGACGTCGCTGCCGAGGCCGGCGTATCCGTCGCCACGGTCTCGCGCGTCCTGAACGACCACCCGTCGGTCAGCGCCGACGCACGCACCCGCGTGCTGGCCGCCGTCGAGTCCCTGGGCTACCGCCCGAACGCCGTCGCCCGCTCCCTGCGCACCGACCAGACCCACACCCTCGGCCTGGTCATCAGCGACGTACTGAACCCGTACTTCACCGAACTGGCCCGCTCCGTCGAGGAGGAGGCCCGCGCGCTCGGCTACAGCGTCATCATCGGCAACGCCGACGAGCGGCCCGACCTCCAGGACCACCACGTGCGCACCCTGCTGGACCGGCGGATCGACGGGCTGCTCGTCTCCCCGACGGACGGCGGCTCGCCGCTGATGCTGGACGCGGCGCGGGCCGGGACGCCCATGGTGTTCGTGGACCGGTGGATCCCGGGCGTGGACGTGCCGGTGGTCCGGGCGGACGGACAGGCCGCCGTCCGGGACCTCGTGGCGCATCTGCACGGGCTCGGGCACCGGCGGGTCGCGATCATCGCGGGCCCGGCGGCGACCACGACCGGGCGCGAGCGTGTGGAGGCCTTCCGGGAGGCCCTCCAGGAGTACGGGCTCGGCCTCCCCGACGCCTACATCGGGCAGGGCGACTTCCAGGCCGAGAGCGGGCGCCGGGTCACCGAGGGGTTCCTCGACCTGGCCGAGCCGCCCGAGGTCGTGTTCGCGGCCGACAACCTGATGGCGCTCGGCGCGCTGGACGCCGTACGCGCGCGCGGTCTGCGCGTGCCGGACGACATCGCGCTGGCCGCGTTCGACGACATCCCCTGGTTCGTGCACACCGATCCGCCGGTCACCGCGATCGCCCAGCCGACCGGTGAGCTGGGGCGGGCCGCCGTGCGCGCGCTGGTCGACCGGATCGAGGGGCGGCCCGGCGAGTCCGTCACCCTTCCCGCGCGGCTCGTCGTACGCCGCTCGTGCGGCGAGCCGTACCCGGCCTCCCCGGAGCCGGACTCTGCACAGGCCCCCGCTGTGCAGCCCCCCGCAGAGAACAGGAGCCATTCGTGAGCAACGCGGACGAGTTGCTGCGCATCGAGGGCATACGCAAGACCTTCCCGGGTGTGGTCGCGCTGGACGGCGTGGACTTCGACCTGCGCCGGGGCGAGGTGCATGTGCTGCTCGGTGAGAACGGCGCGGGCAAGAGCACCCTCATCAAGATGCTCTCCGGCGCCTACACGCCCGACGCCGGACGGATCCTGGTCGGCGGCGAGGAGGTGCGCATCCAGGGTGCGCAGGACTCCGAGCGGCTCGGGATCGCCACCATCTACCAGGAGTTCAACCTCGTTCCGGATCTGACGGTCGCCGAGAACCTCTTCCTGGGGCGGCAGCCGCGCCGGTTCGGGGTGATCGACCGGAAGCGGATGGAGGCCGACGCCGAGGCGCTCCTCGCGCGCGTGGACGTGAACGTGTCGCCCCGCGCGCGGGTGCGCGAACTCGGCATCGCGCGTCTGCAGATGGTCGAGATCGCCAAGGCCCTCAGCCTGGACGCGCGGGTGCTCATCATGGACGAGCCGACCGCCGTGCTCACCTCCGAGGAGGTCGACAAGCTCTTCGCGATCGTGCGCACGCTGCGCGAGGACGGCGTCGGGGTCGTCTTCATCACGCATCACCTGGAGGAGATCGCCGCCCTGGGTGACCGGGTGACGGTCCTCCGGGACGGCAGGAGCGTCGGGCAGGTGCCCGCCGCCACGCCCGAGGACGAACTCGTCCGGCTCATGGTGGGCCGCTCGATCGAGCAGCAGTATCCGCGCGAACGGGCCGATCGCGGCCCCGCGTTGCTGTCCGTGGAGGGACTCACCCGCGACGGCGTCTTCCACGACGTCAGCTTCGAGGTGCACGCCGGTGAGGTGGTCGGCATCGCGGGGCTGGTCGGCGCCGGCCGTACGGAGGTCGTGCGGGCCGTGTTCGGGGCGGACCCGTACGACAAGGGGACCGTGAAGGTCGCCGGTTCCGCGATCCATAAGGACGACGTCAACGCGGCGTTGACCGCGGGCATCGGGCTCATCCCCGAGGACCGCAAGGGCCAGGGCCTGGTGCTGGACGCGTCGGTCGAGGAGAACCTCGGTCTGGTGACCCTGCGGTCGGCCACGCGCGCCGGGCTCGTCGACCTCAAGGGGCAGCGCGAGGCCGCCGAGCGGATCGCGGGGCAGCTCGGGGTTCGGATGGCGGGCCTCGGTCAGCACGTGCGTACGCTCTCCGGCGGCAACCAGCAGAAGGTCGTCATCGGCAAGTGGCTGCTCGCCGACACGAAGGTGCTGATCCTCGACGAGCCGACGCGCGGCATCGACGTCGGCGCCAAGGTCGAGATCTACCAGCTGGTCAACGAACTCACCGCCGCCGGTGCGGCCGTCCTGATGATCTCCAGTGATCTGCCCGAGGTGCTCGGCATGAGCGACCGGGTGCTGGTCATGGCGCAGGGCCGGATCGCCGGCGAACTCTCCGCCGACGAGGTGACCCAGGACGCCGTGATGGCACTCGCCGTCAGCACTCCGACCACCACGAGCACAAGCACCACCACGACCGGAACGGAGGCCTCCCGTGGCCACTGACACGCTCAAGAGCACGACGGGCGCGGGTGGCGCCTCGGGCGGCCTGCGCCGTCTCCTGCTCGACAACGGCGCGCTCACCGCGCTCATCGTCCTCGTCGTCGCCATGTCGGCGCTGTCCGGCGACTTCCTGACGACGGACAACCTCCTCAACGTCGGCGTGCAGGCCGCCGTGACCGCCGTCCTCGCCTTCGGCGTGACGTTCGTGATCGTCTCGGCGGGCATCGACCTGTCGGTCGGCTCGGTCGCCGCGCTCGCGGCCACCGTCCTCGCCTGGAGCGCCACCTCGGCGGGCGTCCCGGTCTTCCTCGCCGTGCTGCTGGCCATAGCGACGGGCATCGTCTGCGGCCTGGTCAACGGCATTCTGATCTCCTACGGCAAGCTGCCGCCGTTCATCGCCACGCTCGCCATGCTGTCCGTGGCCCGCGGCCTGTCCCTCGTCATCTCCGAGGGCTCCCCGATCGCCTTCCCCGACTCGGTCTCCCACCTCGGCGACACGCTCGGCGGCTGGCTGCCGGTGCCGGTCCTGGTCATGGTGGTGATGGGCCTGATCGCCGCCTTCGTGCTCGGCCGGACCTACATCGGCCGCTCGATGTACGCGATCGGCGGCAACGAGGAGGCCGCGCGGCTGTCCGGGCTGCGCGTGAAGAAGCAGAAGCTCGCCATCTACGCCTTCTCGGGCGTCTTCGCCGCCGTCGCCGGTGTCGTCCTCGCCGCCCGCCTCTCCTCCGCGCAGCCGCAGGCCGCCGACGGCTACGAACTGGACGCGATCGCCGCGGTCGTCATCGGCGGAGCCTCCCTCGCGGGCGGTACGGGCAAGGCGTCCGGCACGCTGATCGGCGCACTGATCCTGGCCGTGCTGCGCAACGGGCTGAACCTGCTGAACGTGTCGGCGTTCTGGCAGCAGGTCGTCATCGGCGTCGTCATCGCGCTGGCCGTGCTGCTCGACACCGCGCGCCGCAAGGCCGGAGTGACCCCGGTCGCGGGCGGCGCGGGCGGCGGCAGGGGCAAGCAGGCGACGACCTACGCGCTCGCGGCCGTCGTCACCGTCGCGATCGTCGGCGCGACGTCCTTCCTGCACAACGGCTCCTCCTCGGCGAGCACCCCGAAGATGGGCCTGTCGCTGTCCACCCTGAACAACCCCTTCTTCGTGCAGATCCGGGCGGGCGCCCAGGCCGAGGCGAAGAAGCTGGGCGTGGACCTGACCGTCACGGACGCGCAGAACGACGCCTCCCAGCAGGCCAATCAGCTCCAGAACTTCACCACGTCCGGACTCGGCGCGATCATCGTCAACCCGGTCGACTCGGACGCGGCGAGCAACTCGGTGCAGGCCGCCGACCAGGCGAAGATCCCGGTCATCGCCGTCGACCGCGTCGTCAACAACGCCAGGACCGACACCCTGGTCGCCTCCGACAACGTCACCGGCGGTGAACTCGCCGCCAAGACCATCGCCGACAAGCTGGGCGGCAAGGGCAAGATCGTGATCCTCCAGGGCCAGGCCGGCACCTCCGCCGCCCGTGAGCGCGCCCAGGGCTTCGCGAACGGCCTCAAGGCCTACCCCGGCATCCAGGTCGTCGCCCAGCAGCCCGCGGACTTCGACCGCACCAAGGGCCTCGACGTGATGTCGAACCTGCTCCAGGCGCACCCGGACGTCCAGGGCGTCATCGCCGCGAACGACGAGATGGCGCTCGGCGCGATCAAGGCGCTGGGCTCCAAGGCCGGCAAGTCGGTCTCGGTGGTCGGCTTCGACGGCACGCCTGACGGGCTGAAGGCGGTCGAGGGCGGCACGCTGTACGCGTCCGTGGCGCAGCAGCCGTCCCAACTCGGGAGGATCGCCGTGGACAACGCGCTGAAGGCGCTCCAGGGGAAGAAGGTCGAGGAGACGGTGAAGGTGCCGGTGAAGGTGGTCACGAAGGAGAACGTGGCCGGATTCAGCGGCTGACATCGGGGAACGGCGGGCGGTCACCCACGGTGGCCGCCCGCCCATGTCACTGACGTGGGGAGACAACTCATGTACGACTACGACCTCCTGGTCGTGGGGTCGGCCAACGCCGACCTGGTGATCGGTGTCGAGCGCCGGCCCGGTGCCGGGGAGACCGTGCTCGGCTCCGACCTGGCCGTCCATCCGGGCGGCAAGGGCGCGAACCAGGCGGTCGCGGCCGCCCGGCTCGGAGCCCGTACGGCTCTGCTGGCCCGGGTCGGCGACGACGCGTACGGCCGGCTGCTGCTCGACTCGCAGCGCTCGGCCGGCGTCGACACGGTGGGTGTCCTGGTGGGCGGCGCGCCGACCGGGGTCGCGCTGATCACGGTCGACCCGTCCGGGGACAACAGCATCGTGGTCTCGCCGGGCGCGAACGGCCGGCTGGCCCCGGAGGACGTCAGCGCCGCCGGGAGCCTCTTCCACGCCTCCCGGGTGGTGTCGGCGCAGCTGGAGATCCCGCTGGAGACGGTGGTGGAGGTCGTACGGAACCTGGCGCCGGAGAGCCGTTTCGTGCTGAACCCGTCGCCGCCGCGGCCCCTTCCGCGGGAGGTGCTGGCGGCGTGCGACCCGCTGATCGTCAACGAGCACGAGGCGAAGGTGATCCTCGGCTCGGCCGCCGTGGGGGACAGCCCGGAGGACTGGGCGCGGATCCTGCTCGCGAAGGGGCCGCGGTCGGTGGTGGTGACGCTGGGCGCGGAGGGCGCTCTGGTCGCCTCGGCGAAGGGCGTCTCCCGGGTGCCGTCCGTGAAGGTGAGCGCCGTGGACACGACCGGCGCGGGGGACGCGTTCACCGCCGCGCTGGCCTTCCGGCTGGGGGCGGGTGAGTCCCTCGCGGAGGCGGCCGCGTACGCGGCGGGGGTCGGGGCGCTGACCGTGACGAAGGAGGGCGCGCAGGCGTCCTTCCCGACGGCGGCGGAGGTCGCCGCACTGTGAAGCGGAACGGGATACTGAACCGTCATCTCGCCGGTGCGCTGGCCGAGCTGGGGCACGGGGACGGGGTGCTGGTGTGCGACGCGGGCATGCCCATTCCCGACGGCCCTCGGGTGGTGGACCTCGCCTTCCGGGCCGGGGTGCCGGCGTTCGCCGAGGTGCTGGAGGGGCTGCTGGCGGAGCTGGTGGTCGAGGGAGCGACGGCGGCGACGGAGATGAGGGAAGCGAACCAGGAGGCCTCGGACCTCCTGGACGGGCACTTCCCGTCACTGGACCTGGTGTCGCACGAGCGGCTCAAGGAGCTGTCGGCCGGGGCCCGGCTGATCGTCCGCACGGGCGAGGCGCGGCCGTACGCGAACGTGCTGCTGAGGTGCGGCGTCTTCTTCTGAGGCTTCCTCTTACGAGGCTTCGTCTCGTGAGGCTTCTTCAAGGGGGCCCGGTCCGTCGACCGGGCCCCCTCGGCTTTCCCCTCCCGTCAGAACCCCCGCGATCCCCCCAGATCCCCTCCCAGAAAGTCCTGACGCCATGTACGACCCGCGGAGAACAGAAAGGGTTGCACGGCCGGACAAGATTTTCTTTCCCCGTTCTCACCGGATCCTTGGGGAGATCACCGCGCCGGCCGGGTCAGCACGCGGGTGAGGCCGCCGTCGTCCTCCTCGACGTCCCTGACGTGCGTGAACCCGATCCTGCCGAGCAGGCGCAGCGAGGCCTCGTTCCGCGCGGCGACGGTGGCGTGCACCTCGGTCAGCCCGAGCACGTCGAAGCCGTAGCTCACGAGCGCCTCCGCCAGCTCCGTCCCGAGGCCGCTCCCCCAGGCCTCCGGGGCGAGGGCGTACACGATCTCGTGGCCGTCGACCGCGTCCGTCCGCTTGATCTCCGCGTGCCCGACCAGTCGCCCGCCGCGCCTGACCGCCCACACGTCGAACAGGTCCTGGGCGTAGACCTTGCTGAAGATCCGCCCGAACAGGGCCCGGTCGTCCACCTCGGCAGCGGGGCCGTCCCCCATCCACCGGGAGACCCTGGTGTCCTGGAACAGGGCGACGAAGTCCTCCTCGTCCTTCGGGGTGTAGGCGTCGAGGAGCAGGCGGGCGGTGCGCAGGGGCGGGGGCATGGGGGCGACGCTAGCCATGGAGGTAAGGGGGTGCACCGCATTTTTCCGCAGGACCGTCACGGCGTGCGGAAGCCGCGGAACGTCACCTGCTTCCGGCTGGTGAAGCCGAGTCGTTCGTAGAGGGCGATCGCTTCGGCGTTGGTGTCGGCCACGTGCAGGAAGGGGCGTCGGCCCTGGGCCAGGATCCCGGTGACGAGGGCGGTGACCAGGCGGCCTGCGTGGCCGCGCCCGCGTGCCTCGGGGGCCGTGCAGACGGCGCTGATCTCGGTCCATCCCGGCGGCCGGAGCCGCTCGCCCGCCATGGCGACCAGCCTGCCGCCGTCGCGGACGCCGAGGTAGGTGCCGAGGTCCCGGGTACGCGGCCAGAACGGCCCGGGGCGGGTGCGTGCGGCCAGATGGAGCATCTCGGGCACATCGGCCGCACCCAGTTCGACCACGTCGGTGCCGGTCGCGGCAGGGGCCTGAGCGGGCCGGCCGCCGGCGGGCCAGATCATCTGGCGGCCTTCGAGGACGAAGACCGGCGCCCAGTCCGGCGGCGGGGTCGCCGGGCAGCTGAACATGTCGGCGAACGCGTCCCGGCCGAGGAGCCGGGCGAGATCGGCCCAGTCCGCCGCGTCGGCTTCGGCGGGTACCGCCGAGAAGGTCGCGACCTGCGGCAGGTAGGTGGCGGCCCGGCCGGCCCGGCGGCCGAGCTCCGCGTGGCGGCCTCGCAGCGACTCGCCCACCGGGTCGTCGAGTGCCGTGGTGTCACCGCTGTCGCCGTTCGTCATCGTGAACCAGGCTACCTTTCATTTCATCGTGAGTTCGGGGCGCAGGGCCCGTCTCGCCGGACCGACACGGCGTCGCAGTAAAGGAGTTGAACGTGGACGCGCAGGACACCGCCAGGCGACTGCGGTTGATCGGCGACGAGATGGCGGAGCGGTTCTACGAGCGGGCCGATGTCGTGCGGACGCTGGTCGTGACGCTGCTGGCCGGGCAGCACTCCTTGGTGCTCGGGCCGCCCGGGACGGCGAAGTCCGAGATGGCGCGGGAGCTCACGGGCCGGATCGAGGGCGCGGCCTACTGGGAGATCCTGCTGTCGAAGTTCACCGCGCCGACGAGGATGTTCGGCCCCATCGACGTCGCCGCGCTGGCCCGGGGCGAGTACCGCCAGGTCTACGACGGCCGCGCGACCACCGCGCACATCGCGTTCATCGACGAGATCTTCAAGTGCTCCACCGCGGCGCTGAACGAGACGCTGGGCTATCTCAACGAGCGGATCTACCACCCCGAGAACGGCGGCTCGCCGATCCGCTGCCCCCTCATCGGGGCCATCACGGCGAGCAACGAGCTGCCGAGTGAGGACGACGCGGCGGCGATCTACGACCGGCTGCTGGTGCGGATCGAGGTCGGGTACCTGGAGAACCCCTCGAACTTCGCCGCGCTCGTACGGTCCGCCGTCCGGCGGCCGGCGGCACCGGCCAGGACCACCGTCGAGCTGGCCGCGCTGGAGCACGCGGTGCGCGAAGCCGTCCCGGCCGTGGACGTCCCGGACGCGATCGTCGACGCGGTGTGCACGCTGCGCGCCGCCCTGCGCCGCAAGGAACTCGTCGCCTCCGACCGCCGCTGGCGGCAGTCGGTGGGGTTGCTCCAGGCCTCCGCCTACCTCGACGGCCGCCCGGCGGTCGACGAGACGGACCTGTCGCTGCTGACGCACGTGCTGTGGGACTCCCCCGCCGACCGTCCCACCGTCGAGCGCGAGGTGCTGCACCTGGTCAACCCCGACGCCAAGGAGGCGCTGGACCTGGCCGACACCCTCGACGAACTGGAGGCGCAGCTCGACGCCATGGCCGGGCAGTCCCGTGAGGCGCTGAGCGACTGGGTCATCAAGAAGGCCCACAACAGGCTCGCCACGGCGGGCAAGCGGCTGGAGAAGCTCCGCGAGGAGGCCGTGGCAGCGGGCCGCTCCACCGCCGCCATCGACCGGGCCACCGGCCGCCAGCGCGCCGTCCGCGCCCGGGTTCTCACCGAGGCCCTCGGCGTGGACGCGAGCATGGTGCAGGCACAGCTCTGAATCCGGGGGTGACCATGGAGGACGGTGCTTCGAAGGGGCTGGAGGAGTTGTCGAGCCTGGCCGGGAAGTGGCTGGGGCTGTCCTCCGCCGTGCCCGGGCGGCACACCGCGGTCGTGGTCGCGGACCGGTTCGACCGGATGACCTGGCGGGACACCTACGAGCAGTCGGCCGCACTGCGCGAGCTGGCCGAGGAGCTCGACGCGCGCCACGCCCACGCCACCGACCTGCTGACGGATGTGTTCCTGGCCGCCTACAAGGCCGCCCCGCGGTTGCGCGAGCCCGCGGAGATGGCTCCCGCCCGGCTGGCCGACCACCAGGTCGTCACCGCGCTGGTCGAGTCACCGGGGTTCACCGAGCTGCGCCGGGAGACGGCCGGTGACCCCTACGCCGCCGCCATGGCCGTACTCGCCCAGGCCGCCGCACTGCGGGGGTTGCTGGAACGCACCCGGGAGGCACGGGAACGGGCCGGGCAGGAGGAACAGGGACGGCAGGCCGCCGAAGACGCGGCGACCTCCGTGGCCGAGGCGCTGCGGCAGGGCGCCGAGGAGGCCGGGCAGGACGGGACCGTGCCCGCTCCGGCCGCCGACGCCGTACGGCAGGCTGTCGAGGCCGCCGAAGCCGCCGAGGCCGCCGCGCGGCAGGCCGCCAGGGACGCCGCGCGGGCCCTCGGGGCGGCGGCCCCCGGCGTCCAGGCCGGTGCGCGAAGCGCGGCGGCGAAGGCCGCGCAGGCCGTGCGGCAGGAGTCCGCGCTGATGCGGGCGTGGGGCGTCGGCCCCGGTGAGCTGGAGCGCATGCCGTTCGACGAGCGCGCCCGGCTCGCCGAGCGGCTGCGCACCGGCCGGCTCGCGCGGTGGGCCGAGCTGATCGGCCGCTTCCGGCAGATGGCCAGGGGCGAGCGCGCCCGCAAGGTGGAGAACACCACCGGGGAACTGGTCGGTGTGACGCTCGGCAACGACCTCTCCCGGATCATCCCCTCGGAGCTGGCGGGCCTCGGTGTGCCCGAGCTGCGTGCGGTGTTCGCCGTGCGGTACGCCGCCGGGGAGCTGATGCTCTACGACAGTCAGGGGGAGCAGTCCACCGGCCAGGGCGCGATCATCGCGTGCGTGGACACCTCGCACTCGATGTACGAGGCCGGGCCCGGTGGGATCACGCGGGAGGCGTGGGCCAAGGGGTGCGCCCTGGCGCTGCTGGACCAGGCGCGCGAGGCGGGGCGCGACTTCGTCGGCATCCTGTTCTCCGCCCCCGGCCGGCTCCAGGTCTTCCGCTTCCCGGCCGGCCGGTCCGCCGGCACGGACCGGGTCGTCGACTTCGCGGAGACCTTCCTGGGCGGCGGCACCAGCTACCAGACGCCGCTGTCGGCGGCCGGCGAGCTGCTGGAGGAGGAGTTCGGCGACACGGCCCGCAGGCGCGGCGACATCGTGATGATCACCGACGACGACTGCGGCGTCACGGAGGAGTGGATGCGCGGCTGGAACGATGCCAAGCGCCGGCTCGGCTTCCGGGTGTTCGGCGTGGTCGTCGGCGCCCCGCGCGTCGGCGAGGCCGGCTCGGTGCTGGAGGCGCTGTGCGACAACCTCCGCTCCGTAGAGGACCTCACCGACGTCCACGCGGCCGCCGATCTGTTCCGCGTGATCTGACCGCACCGGGCGGTTGCAGGGCCGATCATGGCTGCCGCGTGGCGGCCGATCCGCCGGTGCCGGAGCCCGGCCGGGGGAGGCGCCGCGTGGCGGCCGATCCGCCGGTGCCGGAGCCCGGCCGGGGGAGGCGCCGCGTTGCGGTCGAGCCGCCCGTGCACGAGCCAGATCGGGGCCGCCGCGACGTGACCGAGCTGCCCGTGACAGAGCCAGCCAATCCCTCCGGGCCGCGAGCACCGGGCCCGACCAAGAGAAGGCTGCCGGGATGAGGTCGAGCCGCCCGTGCCCACGGTGGTCAGAGGCTCCGCAACTCCGAACGAGCCGCCCGTGTCCGGGCCCGGTCAGGGGCTGCTGCGATGCGGCCGAGCCGCCCCGCCTGCCCACGGTGGTCAGAGGCGCCGCAACTCCGAACGAGCCGCCCGTGTCCGGGCCCGGTCAGGGGCTGCTGCGATGCGGCCGAGCCGTCCCGGCTCGAGGTGGTCTGGGTCGTCGCGGCGTGAATGAGGCGGTCAGGGGCTGTCGTGATGCGCGCGGCCGTCCGTCCCCGAGCCAGGTCAGGCGCTCCGCGGAACAGGCACGTCCCGCCCCCCGTCACGCCGATTCGTTCAGCAGCCGGTTCAGATGCTCGTGGCCCGCCTTTAGCAGGCCGGGCAGTTCGGGGACCGACTCGTACCACCGCTTCTCGTACTCCCAGCACAGCCAGCCGTCCCAGCCGTGCCGGGAGAGGACCTCCACGCACTCGGCCAGCGGCAGGACGCCCGCGCCGAGCGGCAGCGGGGTCGTGTCCTCGGCGGAGGCGATGTCCTTGACCTGGACGTAGCCGAGGTGCGGGGAGAGCGCAGCGTAGGTCTCCGAGGGCTGTTCGCCGCCCAGCCAGGTGTGCATCACGTCCCACAGCGCGCCCACCTGGCGGTGGCCGACCAGCCCGAGGACGCGCATCGCGTCGGCGGCGGTGCGGTGCGAGTCGTGGGTCTCCAGGAGGATGCGGACACCCAGGTCGTTCGCGTACTCGGCGGCCGTGCCCAGCCGCCGGGCGGCCGTCGCGTCGGCCTCCTCGGGTGTCTGGACGTCCAGGTCGCCGCCCGGGAAGACCCGGATGTACGGGGCGCCGAGGTCGCGGGCCAGGTCGAGGAGGGAGCGGATCTCGGCCAGGACGGGTTCGTCGTCGCCCGGCGCGGCGACCCGCGCGTAGCCCGCCAGGCCCAGGAGCTCTACGCCCGACCCCTTGAACTCTGCCGCGACATCGGCCCGTTCGGCGGGGTCGAGGCCGGGGTGGACCGGTTCCTCGGGGTGGGCGCGCAGCTCCACACCGTGGTAGCCGTGCGCGGTCGCGAGCCGCAGGACGTCGGGCAGGGGCAGGCCGGGGACACCGAGGGTGGAGAACGCCAGCTTCATGTGGACGGACCCTACCCGGCACTCCTGCCGGCGACTCCCCTTCGTCATGCTGGTGTTGCGTGAAGATCCAGTCGCCAGTCCTGGCCGACCAGGTCCTGGCCGAAGGAGCGGTGCGGTTTCTCCGCGACCAGCACGAAGCCGTGGCGCTGGTAGATGCGGCGGGCCGCGGCGAGGACGTCGTTGGTCCACAGGACGACCTCGCGGTAACCGGCCTCGCGCGCGAAGGCGACGACGGCCCCGACGAGCCGGTCCCCGATGCCCAGGCCACGCGCGTCCGGCTCGACCAGCAGCAGCCGGAGCCGGGCGGCACCCGGCGCGTCGTCCCGTACGCACATCACGCACCCCACCGGCCGGCCGTCCAGCTCGGCGATCCACGTCCGCTCCAGATGCGGGTCGTGGTCCTCTGCGTAGTCGGCGACGATCCGGGCGACCAGGCCCTCGTAGTCGGCGTTCCACCCGTACTCGGCGGCGTACAGCGCGGCGTTGCGCTGCACGATCCAGCCGAGGTCGCCGGGGGCGGGCTCGCGCAGGAGGACGTCCTCGGGGCGTGGCGCCCGGCCCTCGCCCAGGATCGTCCGGACGGTCCGCATCGCCTCGGCCAGCCGCTGCCGGTCGTCGGCGCGCACGGTGTCCAGCATCGCCCCGACCGTCTCCCGCGCCCGCTCGTCGAGGAGCGCGGCGGCCTCCCGGCCCCGCTCGGTGAGGGTGACACCGCGGCGGCGCGGATCCCTCTCGGACGGTCCGCGCAAAACCAGCCCGTCCTCCTCGAACCTGTTCAGGATGCGGCTCAGGTACCCGGCGTCCAGGTGCAGCTGCGTCCGCAGGTCGGCGGCGTCCGTGCGCGGCGCGTGCGCGAGTTCGTAGAGCACGCGGGACTCGGTGAGGGTGTAGGGCGCGTAGAGGTGACGGCCGTAGTCGAGCGCGCCGATGACGTTCGTATAGAAGCGGTTGAAGGAGCGGATGTCCTGAACGGTCATGACCACGCCCCGATGCTTGACTCAGTCAGGGATTCCCATCGAGGTCGAGCCTAGACGGCCAGGACGCCCGGGACCAGGGCCTGGCGTTTGGATCACGCCGCAGACGCGGGGGCTGGCACGCGCATCCGCGCTGTCGGTTCTCTGCGACGTGATCCAGACGACAGACCCTAGCCCGCCGTGGCCGGCCGGTAGACGCACACCTGGGCGCCGGTCTTGGCCGTGGTCGTCGAGACCAGCTCCATCGGGCGCTTGCCACCGTCGTCGGGGAAGATCGTCTTGCCGCCGCCCAGCAGCACCGGCATGACGATGAGCTGGAGTTCGTCGACCAGGCCCTCGGACAGGAGCGTGCGCACGAGCGTCGGGCTGCCCATCATCGCGAGGTCGCCGCCCTCGGCCTCATGCAGCTCCCGGATGCGGGCGACGGCCTGGTCACCGGGGATCAGCGAGGTGTTGTTCCAGGTGAGGTCGGCCTCGCCGAGGGTGCTGGAGACGACGTACTTCTTCAGCGAGTTCATGCGGTCGGCGAACGGGTCCCCGGCCCGCTCGGGCCAGGCGGCCGCCATCGTCTGCCACGTACGCCGCCCGAACAGCAGCGCCTCGGCACTTGCCAGCCCCGCGTCGAAGGCACCGCCCAGCACCTCCTCGTCGAAGTACGGATGCGACCACCCACCGTGCGCGAACCCGCCGTCGGTGTCCTCCTGCGGCCCGCCCGGGGCCTGCACGACGCCGTCCAGGCTGATGAACTCGGTGATCACGATGCGCATGGACTCTCTCCTGTTGTTCTCGCTCGGGCGATGACGGCAGTACGGACCGGGGGACGACGCGAAACTCATCGCCCGTGCGGCCGGGGAACCGACGTCCGGGACATGGTGTCCCGGGGGTGACGGCCGCGCACGAGGAACGCGCTGCTCGGTACGGCAAGTTGCCGCCACCGGCGGTATGACCCGAGTGGTGTCAGAACCATGCCGATCAGCCACCACTCAGCCCGTCCGGCGTTTGAGGACGAGGCCGTTCAGGCCGAAGCGGGGGCCCGGGGGCAGCCCCCAGAAGGCCCGGGTCCGGACGCCGGGGTCAGGAATCCCGCGGCGCCCCGGAGGAACCCCGCACCATCAACTCCCCGCGCACCGACGCGATCCCCCCGGGCGGCGCCTCCTCCCGCCCCATCGCGATCCGGCCGGCCCGCGCCCCGGCCTCCGCCAGCGGCAACCGCACCGTCGTCAGCGCGGGCACCGCGTCGATGCTGAACGGCAGATCGTCGAACCCGGCCACCGACACGTCCTCCGGAATCCGCAGCCCGGAGTCCCGCAGCGCGGCGCACGCCCCCAGCGCGACGGAGTCGTTCGCGGCGACGACCGCCGTCAGCGACGGGTCGCGCCGCAGCAGTTCCAGCGTCGCCTCGTAGCCGGACCGCCGGTCGTAGCGCCCGTGCACCGTCCATCGGGGGTCCTCCTCGATGCCGTGCGCGGCGAGCGCGGCCCGGTGCCCCTCCAGCCGGTGCCGGGTGGTCGTCCGTTCCTCCGGGCCCGCGATGTAGCCGAGCCGCCGGTGCCCGAGCCCGATCAGGTGCTCGGTGAGTTCCTGCCCGCCCCCGCGGTTGTCGAAGGTCAGCGCGATCGCCCCGGTCTCCGGCGCCGGCGGGCGTCCGCACAGCACGACCCGCGTCCCGGCGTCAACCAGCTTCCGCACCTTGGCGTCCATGGCCGCCTGGTGCGCCGCGTCCTCGATCGCCCCGCCGGTCAGCACCACGGCCGCCGCCCGCTGCCGCTGCAGCAGCGTGAGATACGTCAGCTCCCGCTCGGGAGAGCCCCCCGTGTTGCAGACCACCGCGAGTCTCTCCCCGCCCGCGCGGCCGCCCGGCCCGCCGATCTCGGCCTGGATCGCGCTCGCCATGATCCCGAAGAACGGGTCGGCGATGTCGTTCACCAGGATCCCGACCAGGTCGGAGGTGGCGGCGGCCAGGGCGCTCGCGGGCCCGTTGAGCACGTAGTCCAGCTCGTCCACGGCCTTCAGCACCCGCTCCCGGGTGGATGCGGCCACGGGGTAGTTCCCGTTCAGCACGCGCGACACCGTCGCGGGCGAGACCTGCGCGCGGGCCGCCACGTCCGCCAGGGTCACCGTCATCTCGTCGTCCTCCGGTCGCGCATCTCGTCGTCCGCCCTCGTACACATGGAGAGTCGCCCTCGTACACATACAGACCTGTGGCCTTGGTTCCGACCGACCTGTGGCCATGGTTCCGAGCAGACCTTAAGCCCACGACCCCGGGTTGTTCGCCCCCTCGAACAACTCGTCCTGGTCACGGTCTTGTCCACACCGCGGTTCAGAGGCTAGCTTCTCCCTGTATAGAAAGCGCTTGCTGTAACGCTCATCAGTGGGGGCGTACGCGGCGCGACGACCGCGTACGAAGGGAACGACGTGACACGCAAGACGGTGCGTATCGCCATGAACGGCGTGACCGGGCGCATGGGCTACCGCCAGCACCTGGTCCGCTCCATCCTCGCCCTCCGTGAGCAGGGCGGCCTCGACCTCGGCGACGGCACCGTGCTGTGGCCCGAGCCGATCCTGGTCGGCCGCCGTGAGCACGCGCTCAAGGCGCTGGCCGAGCGGCACGGGCTGGAACACGTCTCGACCGACCTGGACGCGGTCCTCGCCGACGAGACGGTGGACATCTACTTCGACTCCCAGGTCACCTCCGCCCGCGAGGAGGCCCTCAAGAAGGCCGTCGCGGCCGGCAAGCACATCTACACCGAGAAGCCCACGGCCACCGGCCTCGACGGAGCCCTGGCCCTGGCCCGCCTGGCGAACGAGGCCGGCATCAAGCACGGCGTCGTCCAGGACAAGCTCTTCCTCCCCGGCCTGCTCAAGCTGAAGCGCCTCATCGACGGCGGCTTCTTCGGCCGGATCCTGTCCGTACGCGGCGAGTTCGGCTACTGGGTCTTCGAGGGCGACTGGCAGGCCGCCCAGCGCCCGTCCTGGAACTACCGCGCCGAGGACGGCGGCGGCATCGTCGTCGACATGTTCCCGCACTGGGAGTATGTCCTGCACGAGCTGTTCGGCCGCGTGAAGTCCGTCCAGGCCATCGCCACCACCCACATCCCGCAGCGCTGGGACGAGAACGGCAAGCCCTACGACGCCACCGCCGACGACGCCGCGTACGGCATCTTCGAGCTGGAGGGCGGCGCGATCGCCCAGATCAACTCCAGCTGGGCCGTGCGCGTCAACCGCGACGAGCTCGTCGAGTTCCAGGTCGACGGCACCGAGGGCTCCGCCGTCGCCGGCCTGCGCAACTGCCGCGTCCAGCACCGCTCGGCCACGCCCAAGCCCGTCTGGAACCCGGACATCCCCGCCACCGAGGTCTTCCGCGACCAGTGGCAGCAGATCCCGGACAACGCCGAGTTCGACAACGGCTTCAAGGCGCAGTGGGAACTGTTCCTCAAGCACGTCTACGCCGACGCCCCCTACCACTGGGACCTGCTGGCCGGCGCCCGTGGTGTACAGCTCGCCGAGCTGGGCCTGAAGTCCTCGGCCGAGGGCCGCCGTATCGACGTTCCGGAGATCCAGCCGTGACCATCCGACTCCCGGACAGCAACGGGGCGTCGCGGACGTACGAGCCGCGCACCGAACCGCTCCTGGTGAGCCCCGGCACGCCCTTCACCTCCCGCACGGTCTACTCGGCGGCACATGTCGTCGCCGACCCATACGCGGACGTCTCCCCCGACTCGCCCGCCGCCGTCGACTGGGACGCCACCCTGGCCTTCCGCCGCCACCTGTGGTCGCACGGGCTGGGCGTCGCCGAGGCGATGGACACCGCCCAGCGCGGCATGGGCCTGGACTGGGCCGGCGCGGCGGAGCTGATCCGCCGGTCGGCGGCCGAGGCGAAGTCGGTCGGCGGTCTCATCGCCTGCGGCGTGGGCACCGACCAGCTGTCGGCCACCGAGATCGGCTACCCGTACAGCCTGGCGGAGATCCGCGCCGCGTACGAGCAGCAGCTCGCGGTCGTCGAGGAGTCCGGCGCGCGGGCGATCCTGATGGCCTCCCGGGCCCTGGCGGCGGTCGCCAAGGGGCCGGAGGACTATCTGGAGGTCTACGGCCACCTGCTGCGCCAGGCGTCCGAGCCGGTCGTCCTGCACTGGCTCGGCCCGATGTTCGACCCGGCGCTGGGGGGCTACTGGGGCGCGACGGACCTGGACGCCGCCACCCACACCTTCCTGGACGTCATCGCCGCCCACCCGGACAAGGTCGACGGCATCAAGGTCTCGCTGCTGGACGCGCAGCGCGAGATCGACATCCGCCGCCGTCTGCCGCAGGGCGTGCGCTGCTACACGGGCGACGACTTCAACTACCCGGAGCTGATCGCCGGCGACGAACAGGGCTTCAGCCACGCCCTGCTGGGCATCTTCGACCCGCTGGGCCCGCTGGCCGCCGAGGCGGTCCGGGTGCTCGACGCGGGGAACACGCAGGGCTTCCGCGACCTGCTGGACCCCACGGTCGGACTCTCCCGGCACCTCTTCCAGACCCCGACCCGCTTCTACAAGACGGGCGTGGTGTTCCTGGCCTGGCTGGCCGGCCACCAGTCCCACTTCACGATGGTCGGCGGCCTCCAGTCGGCCCGTTCGCTGCCGCACCTCGCGAAGGCGTACGAACTCGCCGACGGTCTGGGCCTGTTCCCCGACCCGAAGCTGGCGGAGGAGCGGATGAAGAACCTGCTGAGCGTGTACGGAGTGGACCAGTGACCACCGCGGAGCCAGCACGCCTGGAGCGCTTCTCCATCAACCAGATGACGGTGAAGCAGCTGTCGATGCCGGAACTGGTCGAGTCCTGCGGCGACCTGGGCATCACGAACGTGGGCCTGTGGCGCGAGCCGGTCCAGACATACGGGCTGGAGGCCACGGCCAAGCTGGTCCGGGACGCGGGCCTGACGGTGACAACGTTGTGCCGGGGCGGCTTCTTCACGGCGATCGACCCGCGGGAGCGCGCCGAGGCCCTGGCCGACAACCGCCGGGCGATCGACGAGGCGGCGACGCTGGGCACCGACACCCTGGTTCTGGTCTCGGGCGGACTCCCGGCGGGCTCGAAGGACCTGCACGGGGCGCGCGAACGCATCGCGGACGCCCTGTCGGAACTGGGCCCCTACGCGGAGCGGCACGGCGTCCGCCTGGCCATCGAGCCGCTGCACCCGATGTACGCCTCCGACCGCTGCGTGGTGTCGACGCTGGCCCAGGCCCTTGACCTGGCCGAACGCTTCCCGGCGCACCAGGTGGGGGTCACGGTCGACACGTACCACATCTGGTGGGACGACACGGCTCCCGCGCAGATCGCCCGGGCGGGTGCGGGCGGCCGGATCCACACCTTCCAGCTCGCCGACTGGACGACTCCGCTCCCGCAGGGCGTGCTGACCGGCCGCGGCCAGATCGGCGACGGCTCGATCGACATGCGGGAGTGGCAGCGGTACGTGGAGGCCGCGGGCTACGCCGGTGCCATCGAGGTGGAGCTGTTCAACGACGGGCTGTGGGCGAGGGACGGACGGGAGGTGCTGGCCGAGACGGCGGCGCGGTTCGTCGAACACACCCGGTGAGTCGAGCGCACGTGTGACCCGTCACGGTCGTAGGCCACGCCCCCGCCGGCCTACGACCGTGCGACGAACCCGTTCACCCGTTCCTCCAGCCGCTCGCGGCACCGCGGCCACTCCGCTGCCGTCACCGAGAAGATCGCGGAGTCGCGCAGCCGGCCTTCCTCGCCGGGAGCCCATGACCGGGACCAGTTCCGCAGCACGCCCTCGAAGCGGGCTCCCACGCTCTCGATGGCCGCGCGGGAACGGCTGTTGCGGGCATCGGTCTTCAGGTCCACACGCGAGACGCCCCACTCCTCGAAGGCGTGCCGGAAGAGGAGCAGCTTCGCCTCGGCGTTCACGCCCGTGCCCTGGGCGGAACGGGCGAGCCAGGTGAAGCCGACCTCGACCGCGTCGAGTCGGTCGTCCGCGAGCCAGCAGCGTGGCTCCCAGTAGGCCGTGGCGCCGACGGCCCGTCCCGTGGCCGTCGAGATCTGCGCGTAGGGCGCGAGCCGCCCCGTCGCCGCGCGGGCGAGCTGCGCGTCGACGTAGGCGTCCACCTCGTCGGCAGCCGGTACCCAGGTGAAGGCGTAGGTCTCCCGGTCCCCCGTCGCCGCCAAGGCCAACTCGGCGGCGTGCCGGTGGCCCAAGGGCTCCAGACGGACCAGAGCACCCTCCAGGACGGGTCCTTCCAATACGAAGCTCACGCAGGCAAGCCTTCCGTACACGGCCCGGGGCGTCGAACGAAATACCCGGCATCCCCGCAACCGGGTGCGCGGCGAGCAGTGGCCGGAAGCAGCGGCTCATCCTCCCCGTCGAGCCCGCTGCTTCACCCGCGTACCGACTTCCGGAAATCCGGCCCGAGCCGGGAACCCCGCCCGGACTCCCGTCGTCCAATCGCAGGCCGCCGGAGAGTCACCACGGTGCGGTGTCGGCCCTCGCTGCTGGCTGCGATCGCTGACCACCCTCTCCGCCGTACCGCGGCCGGCGGCACCGCCGCCATCGGCGCGTCCCCCTCCAACCGCGCCGGTGGCGGCCCCCGCGCGGTTAGTGTGCGTTCCCTTGACTGGCAGAAACTTCCCGGTTACTGGTGGGCCGTTGGAAGTTTCCTTCAGCGGATCCCAGTGGATCACCTCCGGAAGGAGCGCACGTGCACGACACCGGCACGGGAAACACCGCACAGCCCTCCAGACGCGCCGTCCTCGCCGCCACGGCCGGCGCCGCCGGCGCCCTCGCGGCCGCCGGGCCCTCCTACGCCGCCGACGCCCCCGACGCCCCCGACGACAGGCGACTGCGCGCCCTCGTCTCCCGCATGACGCTGGAGGAGAAGGTCGGCCAGCTCTTCGTGATGCGGGTGTACGGCCACTCCGCCACCACCCCCGACCAGGCCGACATCGACGCCAACCTCAAGGAGATCGGGGTCCGTACGGCCGCCGAACTCGTCGCGAAGTACCGGGTCGGCGGCATCATCTACTTCGCCTGGGCGCACAACACCCGCGAGCCGCACCAGATCGCGGCTTTGTCCGACGGCATCCAGCGAGCCTCCCTGGAGCTGCCGCGCGGGCTGCCCGTGCTCGTCTCCACCGACCAGGAGCACGGGATCGTCGCCCGCGTGGGCAGGCCCGCGACGCTCTTCCCGGGTGCCATGGCCGTCGGCGCGGGCGGGTCGCGGTCCGATGCCCGCGGCCTCGGGCGGATCGCGGGGCGTGAGCTGCGGGCGATGGGCATCCGGCAGGACTACTCCCCCGTGGCCGACGTGAACGTCAACCCGGCCAACCCGGTCATCGGCGTACGGTCCTTCGGCGCCGACCCGAAGGCGGTGGCCGCGCTGGTGGCCGCCGAGGTCGCCGGGTACCAGGGGTCCGGGGTGGCCGCGACCGCCAAGCACTTCCCCGGGCACGGGGACACCAACGTCGACAGCCACACCGGCTTCCCGACCATCACGCACAGCCGGGAGCTGTGGGAGAAGCTGGACGCACCGCCGTTCCGGGCGGCGATCGCCGCGGGCATCGACTCGATCATGACGGCGCATCTGATGGTCCCGGCTCTGGACGACTCCGGCGACCCGGCGACCCTCTCCCGCCCGATCCTCACCGGCATCCTCCGCGAACGGCTCGGCTACGACGGGGTGGTTGTCACGGACTCCCTCGGCATGGAGGGCGTGCGGACCAAGTACGGCGACGACCGGGTGCCGGTGCTCGCGCTGAAGGCGGGCGTGGACCAGCTCCTCAACCCGCCGGACCTGGACCTCGCCTGGCACGCGGTCCTCGCGGCCGTGCGCAGCGGCGAGCTGACGGAGGCGCGGCTCGACGCGTCGGTCCTGCGGATCCTGCGGCTGAAGGCGAAGTTGGGGCTGTTCCGCGCGCCGTACGTGGGTCAGGAGGGCGTCGACCGTGTGGTCGGCACCCGGGCGCATCTGGCGGCGGCCGACCGGATGGCCGAGCGGACGACCACCCTGCTCGTCAACGAGGGGCGGCTGCTGCCGCTGTCCCGGCGCCGGTACCCCAAGGTGCTGGTGGTCGGAGCCGATCCGGCCTCGCCGTCGGGGACGACCGGGCCGCCGACCGGGGTGCTCGCCGCCGCGCTGACCGGCCTCGGGTTCACCGCCACCGCCCTGCCGACAGGGACGGCCCCGTCCGCGGCGACCATCGCGCGGGCCGTCGCGGCGGCGCGGGACGCGGACGCGGTGGTGGCGGCGACGTACAACGTCACGGCGGGCAGCGGCCAGAAGACGCTGGTCGAACAGCTCGTGGCGACGGGGAGGCCGGTCGTGGCGGTCGCGATCCGCAATCCGTACGACGTGGCCCAGCTGCCCTCCGTCCCGGCGTGCCTGGCGGCGTACTCCTGGACCGACGTCGAACTGCGGGCCGCCGCACGGGTGATCGCGGGACGGGTGGCCCCACGCGGGAAACTCCCCGTGCCGGTGCAGCGGGCGGATGATCCGGAGCAGGTGCTGTACCCGATCGGATACGGGCTGACGTACTAGACGTACGCCACAGACCGGGCGCACCACCCCCAAGGTGCGCAAACCTACCCAGGTGCCTGGCGTGCGCCCCTCGTAGCGGGCCACGCTGGGCCAGGGCACTGGGGGGAACGGCCATGCGTACGAGAAGTTCGGCGGGGGTGGTGTGGGGGCTGCTGGTGCTGGTCGGTGTGGTGCTGACCGGGTGTCAGAGCTCCTCGGCGGGTGTCGCGGAGGACGGGCGGCTGGGCGGGCCGGAGTCGGGGACCACCGCTGCCGGGTCGGCGCCGGTGACCCGGCCGTCCGGGTACGGGGCGGTGTTCCTCGCGGTCGACGAGTGCAGTTCGTTCGGCACGACGAGCTTCACCGAGGTGCCGTGCGCCGGAGAACGGGCGGCGGCCCGGGTCGTGGCGCGGCACGACGGCACGGTCCGGGACGGGCCGCGCTGCCCGGCGACCACGGACTTCGTGCTGCACATCAGCGAGCAGCGGCCCTCGTACGACGAGGACGGCGACGGGGCGGTGCCGCAGGGCTACGCCTGTATGCGCAACCTCCAGCCGCCGCACCCGGGCGACCCGGGCGGCGGGGGCGGGCCGCGCACCATCGTCGGCGACTGTGTCTACAGCTCCGGCGACGGGCAGGTCCGCGAGACCTCGTGCGACGGGAAGGGCGGGCAGGAGCCGGAGTACGAGGTGACCGAGGCGGTCGCCCGTCGCGCCGACTGCCCGGTATCGACCGCTCTGTACGTCCGGCTCGGGGGCGACAGGCCCGTGGGGTGCGCCCGGCCGCTGTGAGCAGCCGGGCGCGACAGCACGGACGGGCCACCGGCCTTACGGCCGCAGCGTCATCTCACGCTGTACGTCCCGCTTGTCCAGCTTGGCGTCGAACTTCGCCAGCGGCTTGGCCGCCTGCGGGTTCGCCTGCACCGAGCTGGTGGCGACACCGGCCCAGTCGAGGATGCGGGCGGTGGCCAGGGCCTTCTGCTCGGGCACGAGGCCCGCGACGTTGGCGCCGTGGTTCATGCCGGGGGCGGTCATGACGTAGGAGTCCTTCGCGCCCTTGCCGACGCGGAAGGGCTCCGCGCCCCACGGGTCGTTCTGGCCGTAGACGAACAGCATCCGCCGGGCGTTGTGGCGGACCCAGGTGTCCACGTCCCGCATCGCCGACGGCTGGAACTTCATCGGGATGTCCCGGGGGACGAAGTTGCGCGGCGGCTGGTAGCCGTAGCGGATGTACTGCTTCTCGATGTGCGGGAAGCCGATGGTCGGCGCGCCGAGCTGCGTGCCGGCCTGGTAGTAGTACGGCGTGTAGGTCGTCAGGCCCTGGTCGGCGTAGGCGGAGAAGCCGGAGATCGTGTCGACGGAGTTCCAGATCTCGTCGTCGGTGGCGTTCTTCGCGTCGGCCGGGATCTGGTCGCAGTCCTTCAGCAGGCTGTACTGCCAGAAGCCCCACACGTAGTCGAGGACGGTCGCCTCGAAGGCCTTGTCCAGGCTGCCGATGGTGTCGAAGGTGAGGCCGTTGTCCTGCGCGTAGGCGGCGTACTTCTTCTCCAGCGGCTCGCGGCGCACCAGTGCCTCGCGCTGCACGCCGTTCAGCCGGTCGCGGCACTCCTCGCTGCCGACGCGGGCGAAGAAGCGGTCGTAGGCGGAGTCCTCCTTGTTCACCACGTCGTTGGGGGCGACGTAGGCGACCACACCGTCCATGTCACGCGGGTAGAAGCGCTCGTAGTAGGTGGCGGTCATGCCGCCCTTCGAACCGCCCGTGGAGATCCACTTCTTGCCGTAGATACCCTTCAGCGCCTTGAAGACGCGGTGCTGGTCGCTGGCCGCCTGCCAGATGTCCAGCTTGGACCAGTCGGCCGGGGAGGGCCGGGACGGAGTGAAGAAGCGGTACTCCAGGGAGACCTGGTTGCCGTCCACGATCTGGGTCGGCTCGCTGCGGCGGGGCGTCGTGGAGACGTTGTAGCCGCTGGTGAAGAAGACCGTCGGGCGCGCGACGTCCTTGTGCAGCACGGTGATGCGCTGCTGGAACGTGCCCTTCGAGGGCTTCCGGTGGTCGACCGGCTGGGTGTAGTTCAGGACGAAGAAGCGGTAGCCGGTGTACGGCTTCTCCTCGACCAGGCTCATGCCCGGTATGGAGAGCAGCCTCTCCTTGATGTCGGTGGTGCCGGTGGCGTCGGCGGCGGTGGCCGCTCCCGCCGTGCCCAGTGTGCCTATGAGCACCGTGAGCGCCAGCAGCCATCTGAGCGCCTTGCGCATGCGCACTCCCCTGTGAGACAGATGTGCGCCGGAAGCTAGCGGACCAACTCCCCTCAGCACCAGGGGACATGGGGAAAACCCTCTATGCGCCGGGCGTCAGCACAGGATCCAGCCGGAGCTGACCGAGCCCTGCCCCACCCTGCCCTTGAGCCATACGCAGCGGCGCCCGGCGTGCACCATCACCGGGCCTGCGTGGTAGGCGAACCGGCCCTCGTCGACGACGGGGCGGCTGCCGCGTGCCTGCACGCTCACCGACATCTTCCGCTTCACGCCGGGCTTCTTGGTGACGGTCACGGCGCAGATGTAGGCGCCGCGTTTGTAGACGAGCACGGTTCCGGTGGAGAAGGGCAGGGTGCGGACCTTGCGGCCGGGACACGAGGGGGAGGCGGCGGCCTGCGCCTCGCCCGGCGCCGCGACGGCCAGCAGGCCGGAGGCGGTCAGCACGGCCAGGCCCAGCGCGAGCCGCCGGCGTATCGCTCCACTGTCCACTGTCGTCCTCCCGTACCGCGTCGTGCGCGACCATCGACGTACAGCTGTACGGACGCAGAGCGTATGTCGGACGGTTGCACGAGCGTTACGGAAACGCCGGTCGCGGCCTCACCGGGACGCGCCGACCGGCTCCTCCGGCTCCGCGGCGCCGATGAACGTCCGCCACAGCTCGGCGTAGCGCCCGCCGCGCGCGAGCAGCTCCTCGTGCGTGCCGTCCTCGGCGACCCGGCCGTGGTCCATGACGACGACCCGGTCGGCGCGGGCGGCGGTGGTGAGGCGGTGGGCCACGACGAGGGTGGTGCGGCGGCCCGCGAGGCGGTCGGTGGCCTGGTTGACCTGGGCCTCGGTGGCCAGGTCGAGGGCGGCCGTCGCCTCGTCGAGCAGCAGGACGTCCGGGTCGACCAGCTCGGCGCGGGCCAGGGCGATCAGCTGCCGCTGCCCGGCGGAGAGGTTGCGGCCGCGCTCGGCGACCTCGTGCAGGTAGCCGCCCTCCAGGGTGGCGATCATCTCGTGCGCGCCGACCGCGCGGGCCGCCGCCTCGACCTCGGCGTCGGTGGCGTCGGGGCGGCCGTAGGCGATGGCGTCGCGGACGGTGCCCTGGAAGAGGTACGCCTCCTGCGGGACGACTCCCAGACGGTGCCGGTACGAGGTGAGGTCGAGGGCGCGCAGGTCGGTGCCGTCGACGGTGACCCGGCCGCCGGTGGGGTCGTAGAAGCGGGCCACGAGCTTGACGAGGGTCGACTTGCCCGCGCCGGTCTCGCCGACGAACGCGACGGTCTGCCCGGCGGGGATGCGCAGGTCGACGCCGCCGAGGGCCTCTTCGTCGTCGCCGTACGCGAAGTGCACGTCCTCGAAGGCGATGTCGCCGCGCAGGGACAGCACCTCGCGGGGTTCGTCGGCGGACTTCGTCGACGTCGGCTCCTGGAGCAGCTCCTGGATGCGGCCCAGCGAGACGGACGCCTGCTGATAGCCGTCGAAGACCTGGGACAGCTGCTGCACGGGCGCGAAGAACAGGTCGATGTAGAGCAGGTAGGCCACCAGCGAGCCGATGGCCAGTGTCCCGTCGTCGACCCGTGCCCCGCCGACGATCAGCACGGCCGCGGCCGCCACCGATGACAGGAACTGCACGAAGGGGAAGTACACGGAGATCAGCCACTGGCCGCGGATACGCGCCTGGCGGTAGCTGTCGCTGTGCCCGGCGAACCGCCGCCCGCCGTCCCGCTCGCGCCGGAAGGCCTGCACGATCCGCAGCCCGGACACCGACTCCTGCAGGTCGGCGTTGACCACCGAGACGCGTTCGCGGGCCAGTTCGTACGCCTTCACGCTCGCCCGGCGGAAGAAGTACGTGGCGATGATCAGCGGCGGCAGTGTCGCGAAGACGACCAGGGCCAGCTCCACGTCGAGCACCAGCAGGGCGACCATGATGCCGAAGAAGGTGACGACCGAGACGAAGGCGGTGACCAGGCCCGTCTGGAGGAACGTCGACAGCGCGTCGACGTCGGTCGTCATCCGGGTCATGATCCGGCCGGTCAGCTCCCGCTCGTAGTAGTCGAGCCCGAGGCGCTGGAGCTGGGAGAAGATCTTCAGCCGGAGCGCGTACAGCACCCGCTCGCCGGTGCGTCCCGTCATCCGGATCTCGCCGAACTGCGCCGCCCACTGCACGGCCACCGTCAGCAGCGCGAGCAGCGACGCCACCCACACGGCGCCGATCGCGACCTGGGTGACGCCCGAGTCGATGCCGTGCCGGATCATGATCGGCAGCAGCAGGCCCATGCCCGCGTCGACGGCGACCAGACCGAGGCTGACCAGCAGCGGCAGCCCGAAGCCGCGCAGCAGCCGGCGCAGGCCGTAGGACTCCTCCGGCTGGACGGCCTGCTTCTCGTCGACGTCGGGGACGTCGGTGGCCGGGGGCAGCGCCTCCACCTGGGCGAGGAGCTCGGGGGTGGCGGGGCTCTCGGCGAGGGCGAGGTCCTTGCGCTCGCGGTCGCCGCTCCACAGCCGTGGGGTGACCCCGCGCTCGGCGTCGAACTCGGCGTCCAGCTCGTCCCGGACGGAGGTGTCCTCCTGGGGGCAGGCCGGCTGGGTGTGGCCCGGGGAGACCGCGCCCAGCTCGTCGGGGTCTGTGAGCAGGCGCCGGTAGAGGGCGGACCGCTCCTGGAGCTCGTCGTGGGTGCCGATGTCGGCGAGGCGGCCGCCGTCCAGGACGGCGATGCGGTCGGCGAGGTTCAGGGTGGAGCGGCGGTGGGCGATCAGCAGGGTGGTGCGGCCCCGCATGACCTCCTTCAGGGCCTCGTGGATCTCGTGCTCGACGCGGGCGTCCACCGCGGAGGTGGCGTCGTCCAGGACCAGCAGGCGCGGGTCGCTGAGGATGGCGCGGGCGAGGGCGACGCGCTGGCGCTGGCCGCCGGAGAGGGTCAGGCCGTGCTCGCCGACGGTGGTGTCGTAGCCGTCGGGCAGCTCGCTGATGAACCGGTGCGCCTGGGCGGCGCGGGCGGCCTGCTCGATCTCCTCCCGGGTGGCGTCCGGGCGGCCGTAGGCGATGTTGTTGCGGACGGTGTCGGAGAAGAGGAAGGAGTCCTCCGGGACCAGCCCGATCGCGGCCCGCAGTGATTCCAGGGTCAGTTCGCGCACGTCGTGGCCGCCGACGAGGACGGCACCGCGGGTGACGTCGTAGAAGCGCGGCAGCAGCAGGGAGACCGTGGACTTGCCGGAGCCGGAGGAACCGACGACGGCGAGGGTCTCGCCGGGGCGGATCTCGAAGGAGAGCCCGTCGAGGACGGGGCGGTCGTCGGCGTAGCCGAAGGAGACGTCGTCGAACTCGACGGTCGCGGGGGCGTCGGCGGGCAGGTCCTTGCGGCCGTCCTCGAGGGACGGCTCGGTGTCGATCAGCTCCAGGACGCGTTCGGTGCCCGCGCGGGCCTGCTGGCCGACGGTGAGCACCATGGCGAGCATGCGGACCGGGCCGACGAGCTGGGCGAGGTAGGTGGAGAAGGCGACGAACGTGCCGAGCGTGATGTGCCCGCCCACCGCGAGCCAGCCGCCGAGCGCCAGCATCGCGACCTGGCCGAGGGCGGGGACGGCCTGGAGGGCCGGGGTGTAGACGGAGTTCAGGCGGATGGTGCGCAGCCGCCCGGCGAAGAGGCGGCGGCTGACGTCCCTGAGCTTGCCGGTCTCCTGGTCCTCCTGCCCGAAGCCCTTCACCACGCGGACCCCGCTGACGGCGCCGTCGACCACGCCGGCGACGGCGGCGGCCTGCGCCTGGGCGTACCAGGTGGAGGGGTGCAGCCGGGTGCGGCTGCGCTTGGCGATCCACCACAGGGCGGGGGCGACCGCCAGGGCGACGAGGGTGAGCGGCAGCGACAGCGACGCCATGATCCCCAGGGAGATCAGGAACAGCAGGATGTTCCCGATGGTCATCGGGAGCATGAACAGCAGGCCCTGGATCAGCTGGAGGTCGCTGGTGGCGCGGCCGACGACCTGGCCGGTGGACAGCTCGTCCTGGCGGCGGCCGTCGAGCCGGGTGATCGTGCCGTACATCTCCGTCCGCAGGTCGTGCTGGACGTCGAGGGCGAGGCGGCCGCCGTAGTAGCGGCGGATGTAGGTGAGGACGTAGACGACCAGTGCGGCGCCGATGAGGAGGCCGGCCCAGGTGGTCATCGAGCGGGTGTGGTCGCTGATGACGTCGTCGATGATCACCTTGGTGATCAGCGGGACGAGGGCCATGACCGCCATGCCGGCCAGGGAGGAGCCGAGGGCGAGTACGACATCCTTCGGGTGGCGCCACGCATAGGCCCACAGTCGTCGTGCCCATCCCCGTTGCGGTGTCACGCGGTTGCCCTCCGGTCGTCCTGGTCTGCGGTCGTCCTGGTCTGCCGGAAGGCACCAACGCCGCGGGAGGCTGTTTTCATCCCGCGGCGTGACGAGCGTTACCCCGCCCCCACCCTGGACGGTCGTTGATACTCGCCGGTATCTTGGTCTGAGCAAGCGCTTAGACAGCTAGGTCCCTGGAGGTGGCGGCGTGCGCCGTACGGTGTTCAACGAGGATCACGAGGCGTTCCGGGAGACCATCCGCGCCTTCATCGAGGCCGAGGTCGTACCGGTGTACGACGAGTGGTTCGCGGCGGGCCAGGCGCCCCGCGACTTCTACTACAAGCTCGGTGAGCTGGGCATCTTCGGCATCAACGTGCCGGAGGAGTTCGGCGGTGCCGGCCTGGAGTCGCACAAGTTCGAGGCCGTGCTCTACGAGGAGACCGCTCGCGCCGGCGTCCAGTTCGGCGGCTCCGGCGTGCACGTGCTGCTCGCCCTGCCCTACATCAAGATGCTCGCCACCGACGAGCAGAAGAAGCGCTACCTGCCGAAGTTCGTCACCGGCGAGGAGATGTGGGCCATCGCGATGACGGAGCCGGGCACCGGTTCCGACCTCGCGGGCATGAAGTCCACCGCCAAGCTGAGCGAGGACGGCACGCACTACGTCCTCAACGGCGCCAAGACCTTCATCACCGGCGGTGTGCACGCCGACCGTGTGATCGTCTGCGCCCGGACCGCCGCCCCGACCGCCGAGGACCGCCGCCACGGCATCTCCCTCTTCGCCGTCGACACCAAGTCCGAGGGCTACTCGGTCGGCCGCAAGCTCGACAAGCTCGGCCTGAAGACCTCCGACACCGCCGAGCTGGCGTTCGTCGACGTCAAGGTGCCCGTCGAGGACCTCCTCGGCGAGGAGAACAAGGGCTTCTACTACCTCGGCCACAACCTGGCCTCCGAGCGCTGGGGCATCGCCTTCGGCGCCTACGCCCAGGCCAAGGCCGCCGTCCGGTTCGCCAAGCAGTACGTGCAGGAGCGCACGGTCTTCGGCAAGCCCGTCGCCCACTTCCAGAACACCAAGTTCGAGCTGGCCGCCTGCCAGGCCGAGGTGGACGCCGCCGAGGCCGTCGCCGACCGCGCGACCGAGGCCCTCGACGCCGGTGAGCTCACCCCCGCCGAGGCCGCCTCCGCGAAGCTGTTCTGCACCGAGGTCGCCCACCGCGTCATCGACCGGTGCCTCCAGCTGCACGGCGGCTACGGCTACATGAACGAGTACCCGATCGCCCGCCTGTACGCGGACAACCGCGTCAACCGCATCTACGGCGGCACCAGCGAGATCATGAAGACGATCATCGCCAAGGACATGGGCCTGTAAGGCCCCCGTCACCGGTACGCGATCACTGGCCGGTACAACTACCCCATGAGTCAGGCACTACAGGACCTCCTCGATCTGCTCGACCTGGAGCAGATCGAGGAGGACATCTTCCGCGGCCGGTCCCGGTCCGCCGTCGTCCCCCGGGTCTTCGGCGGGCAGGTCGCGGCCCAGGCGCTCGTCGCGGCCGGGCGCACGGTCCCCGAGGACCGGCCCGCGCACTCCCTCCACGCGTACTTCCTGCGCCCCGGCGATCCCGGCGCGCCCATCGTCTACACCGTCGACCGGATCCGCGACGGCCGCTCCTTCACCACGCGTCGGGTGGTCGCCGTCCAGCACGGCAAGCCGATCTTCCACCTCTCGGCGTCCTTCCAGGTGTACGAGGACGGGCTGGACCACCAGGAGCGCATGCCGGACGCGCCCGATCCCGCCACGCTGCCCACCAGTGAGCACCGGCTGCGCGGATACGGCCATCTCGACCCGGAGGTCGTGGAGCGGTTCCTGGAGGCCCGGGCCGCCGTCGATCTGCGCTACGTCGACGAGCCGCCGTACGGGAAGTTCGGCGAGCCGCGCGAGCCGCACTCCCAGGTGTGGTTCCGCACCAACGGCAAGCTGGCCGACGACCCGCTGCTGCACGTCGTCCTCGCCACGTACGTCTCCGACATGACGTTGCTCGACTCCGTGCTGCTCGCGCACGGTCGAGGTGGCTGGGCCGTCGGGGACGTCGTCGGCGCCTCCCTCGACCACGCGATGTGGTTCCACCGGCCGTTCCGCGCCGACGAGTGGCTGCTGTACGACCAGGAGTCCCCGTCCGCGTACGGCGGCCGGGGACTGGGACAGGCCCGCATCTACACGCAGGACGGGCGGCTGGCCATCACGGTGATCCAGGAGGGCGTGGTCCGCGTCCCGCGCGAGCGGGGCCAGGGCGACAGGCCCTAGCCGAGGCCCGCCTCCGCCAGCAGATACGCCGTCAACGGGTCGTAGTGGCGGGGGCTCACCACGTGGTCGTCCAGGGGCACCGTCACCTGTACGGTGCCCTCGGCCTCGGCGAGGAAGAGGGCCGGGTCGTTGGAGTCGGCGTAGCCCACGGAGTCCACGCCGTGCTGTCCCGCGTAGCCCGCCCAGCCGTGGTCGGCGACGACCAGGTCGGGCAGCGGGCGGCCCTCGCGCTCCAGGGCGGTCAGTATGGCCTTCATAGGTTCGCCCGAGTGGGTGTGCCACAGGGTGGCGCCGTGCTCCAGCACCGCCACGTCCGCGAACTGCACGACGTAGCCCTCCTCCGTCGTCAGCGCCTCCGGGATGACGACGATCTCGCAGCCGGCCGCCCGCAGGGCCGTCGCGGTCGCGCGGTGCACGTCGAGCAGGCCGCCGGGGTGGCCGGTGGCGAACAGCACCCGCTGCTGCCCGTCCGCCGCCTTGCGCAGCCGTCCGGCGAGCCGGTCCAGGGCCGCGATGGTCAGCTCGGGATCGATGGTGTCCTGGCCGTACCGGTACTCGGGGTCGTCGTTCACGCCGGCCCGTTCCGCCATCACCGCGAGGACGTCCTGCTCGTCGCTCCAGCGGTCGCCGAGTTCCAGGCCCAGCCAGTAGTGGCGGTTGCCGTTGGCCAGCTGGCGGTAGTGGGAGAGGTTGTTCTCGCGGGGGGTGGCGACGTCGCCCGCGATGCGCGTCCTGACGAGGTGGTCGACGAGTTCGGCGCGGCTGGGTGTCCCGGGTATCGGCATGACAACCATTGTGGAGCAGCCGACTGGGGGCGGCCCTGGCGTATCGCACGCTGGGATGTGCGTCACGTACTCAGCGGGACACCGCTCACGTACTCAGATGTGCCGCAGCGCGAACCAGAGTTCCATGCGGACGTCCGGGTCGTCGAGGTCCGCCTCCAGCAGGGCCGCGCACCGGGCGATGCGCTGCCGCACGGTGTTGCGGTGCACGGACAGCGCGACGGCCGTGCGGTCCCAACTGCCGTGCAGGGACAGCCAGGTGCGCAGGGTCTCGGTGAGCGCGGGGTGGGCCGTGACGGGCGCGAGCAGGGTGCGGGCGTGGGCCGCCGCATCGCCGGGCGGGACGAGGTCGGCGAGGGCGGGGCGCGGGCCGTGCCGGAGCAGCGGGGCGCGGGTGGCGCGGGCCCGGGCCAGGGCGCGGGCCGCCTGGGTGTCGGCGGCGGGCCAGTCCTCCGGGGTGACGTCGGCGCTGACGCCCAGGGTCCAGCCGGGCAGCGGCTGCGGTGCCCGGTCGGCCGGGACCAGGACCCGGACGACGTCGCCCGCCGGGTCGACCAGGGCGGACCCGAGCGCGGCACCCAGCGCGGAGGCCGCGACGGCGTCGGGCAGGCCCTCCCCGTCGGGACGGGCGTGCACGACGACCCACCGCCGCCCCTCCCCGAGCAGCGGCGCGACGTCCTCGGGCGCGGCCCCCAGCAGCAGCCGCACCAGCGCCGAGGAACGGGCGGCACCGGTGCCGCTCTGCTGCTCCCCGGTGAGGAGGTCCAGCAGCACGGCGGCGACGGAGGCGATGGTGTGGTCCCCCGGTGCCCGCCCGGGCACGGCCACCCCAAGCACGAATCCGCGCCGCCCGGCGCCCAGGGCGTAGGCGGCGAGGTGGGTTCCGGAGACGGTGTCGGTCGCGGAGGTGGGGTGGGGGCGGTTGGGGGGAACGGGCGTCGGGGGCTGAGGTGAGGGCGAGGGCCGGCCGGCCGGCTGATGCTGGGGGCGGCCGGCCTCGGCGGCCCCGCCACGCGTCGGTGGCCACCGGACGTCACCGGCCTCCCCCGGCCGTCCGGCTCCGGCAGCCCCGCCCGGCCGTCCGGCTCCGGCAGCCCCACCCGACCGTCCGGCTCCGGCGAACCCGCCCGGCTGCGCCACCGGTCCCTCCGTGCGCGCCACCCCACCCGACTGCGCCACCGATCCATCCGTGCGCGCCACCCCACCCGACTGCGCCACCGATCCATCCGTGCGCGCCACCCCACCCGGCTGCGCCGCCTCCGCCGGACGCCTCGCGCCGGGCGCGTCCGCCGGCCGCACCACCCCGGACCCGGCCTCGCCGGGCCCACCCGAACGTCCGACGCCGGCGGATCCGCCCTGCCGCGGCGCCGGTCCGTCCGTGTGCGGTGCCCTGCCCAGCTGCGTCGCCCCGCCCGCCCGCGCGGTCTCGGCCGGAGACCGCGCGCCCGGTGTGGGCGCCGTCCGTCCAGCACCCGCAAGCGGCGTACCCGCAGGCAGCCCGGCCCCTGCCCCCGCCTCCGCCGGCCGTACGACCTCCGCCAGCCGCGCCAGCGCCGAGCCCACCTCTGCCCCCGGCTCCCGGCCCGCCCCCGCGATCTCCTCCCCCTCCGGCCCGTACAGCACCGTCCAGCCCCCCAGCCGCTGGGCCAGCTGCCGGAGGACCGACGGGACCGGGTCGGGGCGGGAGGCGGCTGCGGCGAGGCTCTGCTGGGCCTCCGTGACGCGGCGGAGTTCGGACAGGCGGGCCTGGGCCATCAGCTGCCAGACCGCGCGGGCCACGCCCGAGAAGGTGGTCTGCGGCGGCACCTCCAGCAGCGGCAGGCCGTATCTCTCGCACGCCGCGACCAGCGCCCTCGGCACCGTGTCGTGCACCGGCGCCACCCCGAAGCCCAGGGCCGCGCCGCCCGCCGCCACGATCCGGGCCACGTAGTCGTCGAAGTACGTGCCCGCCCCCGCCGCCTCGGGGATGTGCACGCCCGCCGTGAGCAGCAGTTCCCCGCCCAGCAGATACGGATACGGGTCGGCCATCTCCGAGGTGTGCACCCAGTGGACGGCGGTGCCGGGGTCGTCCGGGCCGGCGATCCGGCGCAGGGCCAGGTCCTCGCGGGCCAGGAGGGCGGACAGCGGGACGGGGGGCGTGGGGGGAACCGTCGAATCCGGCATGTGTGCGTTTCCTCCAGCCAGCGCCGCTCCAGTGGATGAAACGTACACTTCGCAGTCGCTTTCCGGCCACCTAGGGTCAGTCCTCGTCAACCTCGTCCCCACGAGCGAGCGTGTGCGAAGGAGGCCCCATGGCCGTCGACTACCTCGTGATCGTCGTCTACTTGGCCGGGATGCTCGCCATGGGCTGGTGGGGCATGCGCCGCGCCCGCTCCAAGAGCGAGTTCCTGGTGGCCGGCCGCCGCCTCGGCCCGGCCATGTACTCCGGCACCATGGCGGCGATCGTCCTCGGCGGCGCCTCCACCATCGGCGGTGTGGGCCTCGGCTACCAGTACGGCCTGTCGGGCGCCTGGATGGTCTTCACCATCGGCCTCGGCCTGCTCGCCCTCTCCGTCTTCTTCTCCGCCCGCATCGCCCGGCTGAAGGTCTACACCGTCTCCGAGATGCTCGACCTGCGCTACGGAGGCGGCCGGGCCGGCGTCATCTCCGGGGTCGTCATGTGGGCGTACACCCTCATGCTCGCGGTGACCTCGACCATCGCCTACGCCACGATCTTCGACGTCCTGTTCGACATGAACCGCTCGCTCGCGATCGTCCTCGGCGGCTCGATCGTCGTCGCGTACTCCACCCTCGGCGGGATGTGGTCGATCACCCTGACGGACATGGTGCAGTTCGTCGTGAAGACCATCGGCGTGCTGCTCCTGCTGCTGCCGATCGCCGTCGTGAAGGCGGGCGGGTTCGCCGAGATGAAGGACCGGCTGCCCACCGGGTACTTCGACCCGCTCGGCATCGGCGGCGAGACGATCTTCACCTACGTGCTGATCTACACCTTCGGCATGCTCATCGGGCAGGACATCTGGCAGCGCGTGTTCACCGCCCGCAGCGACCGGACCGCCCGGTGGGGCGGGACGATCGCCGGCACCTACTGCCTCGCGTACGCCCTCGCCGGTGCCGTCATCGGTACGGCGGCCAAGGTGCTGTACCCGAAGCTCGGCAGCGCGGACGACGCCTTCGCCACCATCGTGAAGGACGAACTGCCCGTCGGAGTGCGGGGACTGGTGCTCGCCGCCGCCCTGGCTGCCGTGATGTCCACCTCCTCCGGCGCGCTGATCGCCTGCGCCACCGTCGCCAACAACGACATCTGGTCGCGGCTGCGGGGGCTCGGCACGGCGCCCGCCGGCGACCATGACGAGGTGCGGGGCAACCGCGCCTTCATCCTGCTCATGGGGATCGCCGTGATCGGCACGGCCATCGCGATCGACGACGTCGTGCAGGCGCTGACCGTCGCCTACAACCTCCTCGTCGGCGGACTGCTCGTGCCGATCCTCGGCGGGCTGGTGTGGAAGCGGGGCACGGTGTACGGCGCCCTCGCCTCCGTCGTGGTCGGCGGACTCTCGGTGATCGTGCTGATGGCGACCCACGGCATCCTCGCCAACGAGCCCGTCTACTACGGCCTGCTCGCCTCGCTCGCCGCGTACGTGATCGTCTCCCTGGCCACCCCCGCCACCGACGCCGCCGTCCTGGCCGCCTGGCGCGAGCGGCTCGCCGGACGGTCCCCCGAACTCCCGTCCGAACCGGTCACGGCTCCCCAGTAGAGTCGTAGAGCAGTCCGTACATAGCAGCACACAGCAGTACATACGCGATGAAGCGTAGGAGAGAAGGCATTTCCTCATGAGCAGCAACGAGACTCCCCGCGGGCCCGTCGACTCGTCCCGCGTCCCGCGGTACGCCGGTCCCGCGACCTTCGCCCGGCTGCCCCGGCTCGACGAGGTCGGCGGACGGGCCGATGTCGCCGTGGTGGGCGTGCCGTTCGACTCGGGTGTCTCGTACCGGCCGGGCGCCCGCTTCGGCGGCAACGCGATCCGTGAGGCGTCCCGGCTGCTGCGCCCGTACAACCCGGCGCAGGACGCCTCCCCGTTCGCCCTCGCCCAGGTCGCGGACGGCGGCGACATCGCCGTGAACCCGTTCAACATCAACGAGGCCGTCGAGACCGTCGAGGCGGCGGCGGACGACCTGCTCGGCACGGGCGCCCGCCTGATGACCCTCGGCGGCGACCACACCATCGCGCTGCCCCTGCTGCGCTCGGTGGCGAAGAAGCACGGCCCGGTGGCCCTGCTGCACTTCGACGCCCACCTCGACACCTGGGACACCTACTTCGGCGCCGAGTACACGCACGGCACCCCGTTCCGCCGCGCGGTCGAGGAGGGCATCCTCGACACCTCCGCCCTGTCCCACGTCGGCACGCGCGGCCCGCTCTACGGCAAGCAGGACCTGACCGACGACGAGAGGATGGGCTTCGGCATCGTCACCTCCGCGGACGTCTACCGGCGCGGTGCCGACGAGGTCGCCGACCAGCTCCGCCAGCGCATCGGCGACCGGCCGCTGTACATCTCCATCGACATCGACTGCCTCGACCCGGCCCACGCGCCCGGCACGGGCACGCCCGAGGCCGGCGGCATGACCTCGCGCGAGCTGCTGGAGATCCTGCGCGGGCTGGCGTCCTGCAACCTGGTCTCGGCGGACGTCGTCGAGGTGGCGCCCGCGTACGATCACGCGGAGATCACGTCGGTGGCCGCGTCCCACACGGCGTACGAACTGACCACGATCATGTCGCGCCAGATCGCCGCGGCCCGGAAGGACTCGGAAGCGCAGTGACTCACGACCACGACCTGGTGCTCCGCCCGACGCCCGCCCAGACGGAGGCAGCCCTGAACCCTCCCCCCGGCCGCACCGGCGGAGACCTGGTCGTGGAGACGCTGGCCGGGCTGGGCACCACAACCGTCTTCGGCCTGCCCGGCCAGCACGCCCTCGGCATGTTCGACGCGCTGCGCCGCTCCGACCTCAGGTACATCGGCCTGCGGGTGGAGAACAACGCCGGGTTCGCGGCGGACGCGTACGGCCGGATCACGGGTGAGGCGGCGCCGCTGCTGCTGTCGACGGGGCCGGGAGCGCTGACCTCGCTGGCGGCGCTCCAGGAGGCGGCCGCGGCCAGCGCCCCCGTCCTGGCGATCAGCAGCCAGGTCCCGACGGCGGGGCTCGGCGGCGGCCGCCACGGCTATCTGCACGAACTGCCCGACCAGGCGGCCTCGTTCCGGGGCGTGGTGAAGTCGGTCCACACCGTCCGCACCCCGTCGCAGATCCCGTCCGCCATCGAGGCGGCCTGGAAGTCGGCACTGAGCGCCCCGCACGGCCCGGTGTGGGTGGAGATCCCGCAGGACGTGCTGCTCGCCGAGACGGCGATCCCGGTGGTGACCGGCGGCGACGCCTTCCCCGAGGAGCTGCCGCCGCGCCCCGAACTGACCGCCGTGGCCGCCGACCTGCTGTCGAAGGCGGCCCGACCGGCGATCATCGCGGGCGGCGGGGTGATCCGGGCGGACGCGTCGAAGAAGCTGCGTCAGCTGGCCGAAACGCTTCAGGCGCCGGTCGTCACGACGCCGGGCGGCAAGGGCGCGTTCCCCTGGACGCACCCGCTGTCGCTCCAGTCCTGGATCGAGGACCGCCACACCACGGACTTCCTGGAGGACGCGGACGTCCTCCTCGTCGTCGGCTCGGGACTCGGCGAACTCTCCTCCAATTACCACACGTTCAAGCCGCGCGGCCGGATCATCCAGATCGAGGCCGACCTCGGCAAGCTGGAGTCCAACCACCCCGCCCTCGGCATCCACGCGGACGCCCGCCTCGCGTTGCAGGCGCTGCTGGAGACGGTCTCCGAGCGGCAGGACCCGACGGCACCGGAGCGCGTGCGCGCACTCCTCGCGAAGGTCGCCGAGCGCATCGCCGCCCAGGAACTCACCCTGGAGCAAGAGGTGCTGGCGTCCGTCCGCCGGGCCCTCCCCGCCGGCTCCCCGTCCTTCTGGGACATGACGATCCTCGCGTACTGGGCCTGGTCGGCCTTCGACGCCAAGGGCCCCAACCACATGCACTCCGCCCAGGGCGCGGGCGGCCTCGGCTACGCCTTCCCGGCGGCACTCGGCGCGGCGGTGGCCGACCCGACCCGGCCGGTCCTCGCCGTCTCCGGCGACGGCGGCGCTCTGTACTCGATCGCCGAGCTGGCGACGGCCCGCCAGTACGGCCTGAACGTCACCTGGCTGATCGTCGACGACGGCGGCTACGGCATCCTGCGCGAGTACATGACCGACGCGTTCGGCGAGGCGACGGCGACGGAACTGACCCGGCCGGACTACGTGGCACTGGCGGAGTCCTTCGGCGTCCCCGGGGTCCGTACGACCCCGGAGAACCTGGAGCAGGACCTCGCGAAGCAACTCGCGTCGCCGGGGCCTTCGGTGGTGCTGCTCCCGGCGGTGCTGCGGATGTTCGCACCGACGCACCTGGACTGAGCACCGGCCGGTCCGGCCAGGCCGCGGGCGAAAGGGAGCTGATCACGGCCGTAGTACGCCCGCTCAGTTGCCGCTGCCTTCATGCCGGTCGTTGCCGGTATCGGTGTCGGTATCGGTATCGGTATCGGTGTCGGTGTCGGTGTCGGCATCCGCATCGGCATCGGTGGGGCGGAAGCATGCCGTCACCGTCTTGCCGTTCCGCCGGCACCGCATCCCCCACTCATCGGCGAGCTTCCGCACGATCGCCACTCCGCGGCCGGAGACATCCCCCGGCTCCGCTTCGCGCTGGCGCGGCAGCGTCGGATCCTCGTCGTGGACGCTCACGTGAAGGCAGTCGCCGTCCCATGTGAGGACCAGGTGCGCGTCGCTGTGCGCGTGGATGTGCGCATTGGTGATCAGCTCGGACACGGCCAGCACGATGGCGTCCACCGTGTCCGGCTCCGCAGCGGCCCAGGGCAGGGATTCGAGACGCCTGCGTGTCCACTCCCGCCCGGCGCGCACTCCCTCGGACATGGGGAACGAGTGCGCCCATCCCATCGCCTTCACCGCCACGGCCCCGACCTCCTCTCCCTCGGCCCCACGTATGTGAATGAACCGGGTACCCGGCGCCCGCCTCAACAGACACGATGCGGTGGGCCGCCCGCGACTTTCCGGCCGGCCCACCCCACACGCCAGTTACTTTCAAGTACGGGTCGAACACGGCCTACAGGCCGTCGCGGACCATCGCGGCGACGAGGTGGACGTGGCGGTCGGCCGCCGTGTTCGACATCTCGTTCTCGAAGTTCAGGCCGTAGGGCCAGAAGTGGCCCCCGCCGGTGGAGATCTTCGCGCCTGAGCCGTCGTACTGCTTGACCAGCGCGGTCGCCTGCCCGCCGGTCCAGGTGCCGCTGCCGCCGAGGCGGGACCATCCGGAGCTGGTGCCCACGCCGATGGTGTGGGCGATCTCGTGCAGGGCCGTCCGCTCGGTCATGTAGCTGCGGTTGCTGCCGAAGCGGATGGTCCCGTTGATGTTGCCGTCGGCGGTGGGTACACCCGGCTCATAGCGGACGGTGATCGTCTTGCCCAGGTCACTGAGGTTGTTGTAGCGGGCCACCGCCGCGTTCATGGCCCGGGTGATGGCGTCGTAGGCGGTGCGCTGGTCCTCGGTGGGGTTGCTCGCCCGTACGAGGGACCAGGTGATGGTGGCCGCGGCGGCGCGTTCGCGGGCGGGGGCGGGGGCGGGGGCGGTTGCGGAGGTGACCTGGGAGGTGGTCCGCGGGGTGGTGGCGGCCTGGGCGGCGCCCGGGCCGGCCAGGAGTGCGGCCGTCAGGGCGGCTATGAGGGCCTTGCGTGGGCTCATTGAGGATCCTCCTGTGGGGGGCCGTCGAAAGCTCGCGAAACTTCGTACGCCGTTCGGCACCTCGGACAGCGGAGGTCAAATCTCTTTGCTGGTGGGGAAGTTGACGCGCTGTCGACCGCAAGTATCCCGGCGGGAAAGGTGGCGTCAAGAGTTTCAAATGTGCCGGAATTGGGCCCACCCTGTGAAACCGCACGGCACCCCGGTAACGACTCGCACAAGTCTTCGCCAAGTCGCACAACCTTTCCCCCGCCCCGATGAGTCATGGGTGCATGACTTCTGGGATATCCCGCCGCGCGAGAGTGCTGGCGGTGGCCGTGGGTACGGGTGTGCTCGTGCCGCTCGTCGCCGCCGCCACGCCCGCGGCCGCCGCCACGCCGGCCGTGACCTGTACGTCCGCCAGGGCCGGGCTGGCCGCCCAGCTGAAGAAGGACATCACCGCCGCGCTGGCCACCCGCAAGGGCACCGTCGCCGTCGGCCTCTACGACCGCAGCACCAACACGACGTGCACCCTGCGCGCGAGTTCCGCCTACGACTCGGCCAGCGTCGTCAAGGTCACCGTCCTCGCCACGCTGCTGTGGGACGCGAAGAAGCACGACCGGTATCTCACCGACCGCGAGAACACCCTCGCCAAGGCCATGATCACCAAGTCGGACAACGCCGCGACCTCCACCCTGTGGAAGCAGCTCGGCATGACGAAGATCAAGGGCTTCCTCACCGCCGCCGGCATGACCCAGACCAAGCCCGGCGCGAACGGCTACTGGGGCCTGACGCAGATCACCGTCACCGACGAGCAGAAGCTGCTGAAGCTTCTGACGGCCAAGAACACGGTCCTGAGCGACAACTCCCGCGCCTACATCCTCAAGTTGATGGGGCAGGTCGTCTCGTCCCAGCGCTGGGGCACACCGTACGGAGTGCCGTCCGGTGTCACCGTGGCCGTGAAGAACGGCTGGCTGCAACGCTCCACGAACGGCTGGCGGGTGCACAGTGTCGGCGCGTTCAAGGGCGGCGGCCACGACTACATGATGACCGTGCTCACCCACGGCAACAGCACCATGAACTACGGCATCGCGACCATCCAGGCGGTGGCCAAGGTCATCCACAAGGACCTGGCCGCGAGTTGACCCTTCACCACGCGTCCTACCCGGCGTCACCGGCCCGCCCTACGGTGACGCCATGCCCCTCAGAACCCCTCTCGCCCTCCTCACCGCAGCCCTGACGGCGACCACCTGCCTGACCGTCGCCGCCCCGGCCCAGGCGCACACCCGGCACGCCTGCTCGCCGGCCGTCTCCATCGACGGCTTCTCCGACGCGCTGGACAAGACGACGTACGAGAACACCTACGTCGGCAACCTCTCGGCACTCGCCAGGGACAGCGACGGCTCCCTGGCCGCCCTCTCCGACCGCTCGTCCCTCTTCCGCCTGGACGCGCGGACGCTGAAGCCCCGTTCCGTGGTCGCACTCGCCGACGAGCACGGCACCGCGCTCGACTCCGAGGGCCTGGCCGTCGACCGCGACGGTACGCGCCTGATCACCTCCGAGACCGAGCCGTCCGTACGCCGCTACTCCCGCACCGGCAGGCTCCTCGACCGCCTCCCGGTCCCGGACGCCCTGCGGGTGAGCCCCGCGGGCCGCGCCCGGCCGAACGGCACCTTCGAGGGCCTGACCCTGCTCCCCGGCGGCCGCACCCTACTGGCCTCCATGGAGTACGCGCTCTCCGGCGACGACCCGACGACCGTCCGCTTCCAGACCTGGCGCAGGACGCCGCACGGCCACTTCGCCCTCGCCGCCCAGTACGCCTACCGCACGGACCCCGGCCTGGGCGTCCCCGAGGTCCAATCGACCCCCGACGGCCGCCTCCTGGTCCTGGAGCGCGGTTTCACCTCCGGCGTGGGCAATACGGTTCGCCTCTATCTGGCCGACCCGCGCGGGGCGACGAACACGAGCGACATCGACACCCTGCCGACCCGCCCCGCGGCCCGCCTGATCAAGAAGACCCTCCTCACCGACCTGGCCACCTGCCCCTCCCTCGGCGCCACGGCCAGACAACCCCAGCCGAACCCCCTCCTCGACAACATCGAGGCCATGACGATCACGGGCCGCAGGAACAACACCCTGAAGGTCCTCCTCGCCAGCGACGACAACGAGAACCCGACCCAGACGACCCGCTTCTACGCCCTGCGGGTGAGGCTGACTTCCTAGCTCTCCCGCCGGGGGCCGGGCGGAGCCCCGGGACAAGCTCGGCCTCTTGTCCGGCCGCTTCGGCGGGCGAGCGCAGGGGTCGCAGGGGGCGAAGCCCCCGCCGGGACCCGGGGCGGAGCCCCCCGGGGGCAAGGGCGGCCTCTTGTCCAACCGCTTCGGCCGGGCGGGTAGGCGAGCGCGGGGGCGCAGGGCGCGAAGCCCCCACCGGGACCCGGGGCGGAGCCCCCACACGGCATCAGCCTCCTGGCCGACAGATACGGGCGGGCGGGTGGGCGAACACCCCCCTAAACCCCCACCGCCGCGAACGCCCCCCGGGCCATCCGATGCAGCAGCTCCGCCGTGGCCCCCCGCCCGGGCAAAGACCCCGCCCTCCCCAGATGCGGCGTCGAGTTCAGCAACCCGAACACCGAGTGCACAGCCGACCGAGCCGCAGGCTCACCGAGCCCCGGGTACACCTCCCGCACCACCCCCACCCACAGCTCCACGTACTGCCGCTGCAGCTGCCGCACCATCTTCCGGTCGCTGTCCCGGAGGCGATCCAGCTCCCGATCGTGCAGGGTGATCAGAGGCCGGTCGTCGAGCGCGAAGTCGATGTGCCCCTCGATCAGCGAGTCGAGGACCGCCTCAGCCCCCGCACCCCCGTCCGCCTCCGCCACCCGCCGCTTCGCCCCCGTCAGCAGCTGCCCGCTGATCCCCACCAGCAGCTCCGCGAGCATCGCGTCCTTGCCCGCGAAGTGCCGGTACAGCCCGGGCCCGCTGATCCCGACAGCGGCACCTATCTCGTCGACTCCGACCCCGTGGAAGCCCCGCTCGGCGAAGAGCCGGGCAGCCTCCTTGAGGATCTGCTCGCGTCGGGTGGGGGCGTCGGTTCTCGTGGCCATGAAAACAATTCTAGACAGGGAGGTTAGCGGTCGTTAACCTGAAGGAAATGCGTTAACGCTCATTAACAAGGTGAGGGGACCGCAGGATGCACGAGGCACCGGAGCTCACGAGCGCGGCAGACCCCGCGTCGGAGGCCTTTCGGGCCAACGAGGAGGCGCACCACGCCCTCGTGGAGGAGCTGCGCGCCAAGCTGGCCGCAGCCGCGCAGGGCGGCGGTGAGAAGGCCCGCGCCCGCCACACCGCGCGCGGCAAGCTGCTCCCCCGCGACCGCGTCGACACCCTCCTCGACCCGGGCTCGCCCTTCCTGGAGCTGGCCCCGCTCGCGGCCGACGGGATGTACGAGGGCCAGGCCCCGGCCGCCGGTGTCATCGCGGGCATCGGCAGGGTCAGCGGCCGCGAAACCGTGATCGTCGCCAACGACGCCACGGTCAAGGGCGGCACGTATTACCCGATGACGGTCAAGAAGCACCTCCGCGCCCAGGAGGTCGCCCTGGACAACCGCCTCCCGTGCGTCTACCTCGTGGACTCCGGCGGCGCCTTCCTCCCCATGCAGGACGAGGTCTTCCCGGACCGGGACCACTTCGGCCGGATCTTCTACAACCAGGCCCGCATGTCCGGCGCCGGCATCCCCCAGATCGCCGCCGTCCTCGGCTCCTGCACGGCCGGCGGGGCGTACGTCCCGGCGATGAGCGACGAGGCGGTGATCGTCCGCAACCAGGGCACGATCTTCCTGGGCGGCCCGCCCCTGGTGAAGGCGGCCACGGGCGAGGTCGTCACGGCGGAGGAACTCGGCGGCGGCGAGGTCCACTCCCGCGTCTCGGGCGTCACGGACCACCTCGCGGAGAACGACGCGCACGCGCTCCGCATCGTCCGCACGATCGTCTCCACCCTCCCCGCCCGAGGACCGCTCCCCTGGGAGGTCACGGAGGCGACGGAACCCAAGGTCGACCCGCACGGCCTCTACGGCGCGGTCCCGGTCGACTCGCGCACCCCGTACGACGTGCGCGAGATCATCGCGCGCGTGGTCGACGGTTCCCGTTTCGCCGAGTTCAAGTCCGAGTTCGGCCAGACCCTGGTCACGGGCTTCGCCCGGATCCACGGCCACCCGGTGGGCATCGTCGCCAACAACGGCATCCTGTTCTCCGAGTCCGCCCAGAAGGGCGCCCACTTCATCGAGCTGTGTGACCAGCGCGGCATCCCGCTGGTGTTCCTGCAGAACATCTCCGGCTTCATGGTCGGCAAGGACTACGAGGCGGGCGGCATCGCCAAGCACGGCGCCAAGATGGTCACAGCGGTGGCCTGCACCCGCGTACCGAAGCTGACGGTCGTGGTCGGCGGCTCGTACGGCGCGGGCAACTACTCGATGTGCGGCCGGGCGTACTCCCCCCGCTTCCTGTGGATGTGGCCGAACGCCAAGATCTCGGTCATGGGCGGCGAGCAGGCCGCGTCGGTCCTCGCGACCGTCAAGCGGGATCAGCTGGAGGCCCGCGGCGAGTCCTGGCCCGCGGAGGACGAGGACGCTTTCAAGGCCCCGATCCGCGACCAGTACGAGCGCCAGGGCAACGCCTACTACGCGACGGCCCGCCTCTGGGACGACGGTGTGATCGACCCGCTGGACACCCGCCAGGTCCTGGGCCTGGCCCTGACCGCGTGCGCCAACGCGCCCCTGGGTGACCCCCAGTTCGGCGTCTTCCGGATGTGAGGGGACGGACGACGATGTTCGAGACAGTGCTGGTGGCCAACCGGGGCGAGATCGCCGTACGGGTCATCCGTACGCTGCGGTCGATGGGCGTGCGCTCGGTGGCCGTCTTCTCCGACGCGGACGCCGACGCCCGGCATGTCCGCGAGGCGGACACGGCGGTCCGGATCGGCCCGGCCCCCGCGTCCGAGAGCTACTTGTCGGTGGAGCGCCTGCTTGAGGCCGCGGCCCGCACCGGCGCCCAGGCCGTCCACCCGGGCTACGGCTTCCTCGCCGAGAACGCCGCCTTCGCGCGCGCCTGCGCCGAGGCCGGCCTGGTCTTCATCGGCCCTCCGGCGGACGCGATCTCCCTCATGGGCGACAAGATCCGCGCCAAGGAGACGGTCCGGGCGGCCGGAGTGCCCGTGGTCCCCGGCGGACGGGACCCGGACCTGGCCGAGGCGGCCCGCGAGCTGGGCGCGCCCGTGCTGCTGAAGCCGAGCGCGGGCGGCGGCGGCAAGGGCATGCGCCTGGTGCGGGACCTGACCCGGCTGGAGGAGGAGATCGCCGCGGCCCGCCGCGAGGCCCGCGCCTCCTTCGGGGACGACACGCTCCTGGTGGAGCGCTGGATCGACCGCCCACGCCACATCGAGATCCAGGTCCTGGCCGACGGCCAGGGGAACGTGGTCCACCTCGGCGAGCGCGAGTGCTCCCTCCAGCGCCGCCACCAGAAGATCATCGAGGAGGCGCCGAGCGTCCTCCTCGACGAGGAGACACGCTCCGCGATGGGCGAGGCGGCGGTCCAGGCGGCCCGCTCCTGCGGCTACCGGGGCGCGGGCACGGTGGAGTTCATCGTCCCCGGCACCGACCCGTCGTCGTACTACTTCATGGAGATGAACACCCGCCTCCAGGTGGAGCACCCGGTCACGGAGCTCATCACCGGCCTGGACCTGGTCGAGTGGCAGCTGCGCGTGGCGGCCGGCGAGCCTCTGGGCTTCACCCAGGCGGACGTACGGCTGACCGGCCACGCCGTGGAGGCCCGTATCTGCGCCGAGGACCCGGCGCGCGGCTTCCTTCCCTCCGGCGGCACGGTCCTGAGGCTCCGCGAACCGCAGGGCGACGGTATCCGCACCGACTCGGGCCTCACGGAGGGCACGGAGGTCGGCAGCCTCTACGACCCGATGCTCTCGAAGGTCATCGCGTACGGCCCCGACCGCGCGACCGCCCTGCGCAAGCTCCGTTCGGCCCTGGCGGAGACGGTCACGCTCGGGGTGCAGACCAACGCCGGCTTCCTGCGCCGGCTGCTCGCCCACCCGGCGGTGGTCGCCGGCGACCTGGACACCGGCCTGGTCGAGCGCGAGGTGGAGGACCTGGTCTCCACGGACGTACCCGAGGAGGTGTACGAGGCGGCAGCCGCCGTACGCCTGGAGGTGCTCCGGCCCGAGCCGGGCGGCTGGACGGACCCCTTCTCGGTCCCCAGCGGCTGGCGGCTCGGCGGGGAGCGCAAACCGCCCGTCTTCCACCTCAGGATCCAGGACCCCCTGGAGTACACCCCGCGCGGCACCGCCACGGTCACCGACGACCGGGTCTGCGTCACGCTGGACGGCGTCCGCCACACCTTCCACCGCGCCGCCGACTGGCTCGGCCGCGACGGCGACGCCTGGCACGTACGCGACCACGACCCGGTGGCCGCGTCCCTCAGCCGCGCGGCCCACGCGGGCGCCGACTCGCTGACGGCGCCCATGCCGGGCACGGTGACGGTGGTGAAGGTCGCCGTCGGCGACGAGGTGACGGCGGGCCAGAGCCTGCTGGTGGTGGAGGCGATGAAGATGGAGCACGTCATCTCCGCCCCGCACGCCGGCAAGGTCACCGAACTGGACGTGACCCCGGGCTCGACGGTCGCCATGGACCAGGTGCTGGCGGTCATCGCACCGCACGAGGGGGCACAGGAGGAGGCGGAGAAATGACTGTCGACGGTCTCCCGATGGTGGTCCCGACCACGGACCTGCCCACCCGCGTCCGCATCCACGAGGTGGGCGCACGCGACGGCCTGCAGAACGAGAAGGCGACAGTCCCCACCGAAGTCAAGGCGGAGTTCATCCGCCGTCTGGCCGAAGCGGGCCTGACGACGATCGAGGCGACGAGCTTCGTCCACCCCAAGTGGGTCCCCCAACTGGCGGACGCGGAGCAGCTCTATCCCCTGGTCGGCGACCTCCCGGTGGCACTGCCGGTGCTCGTGCCGAACGAACGCGGCCTCGACCGTGCCCTGGCGCTGGGCGCGCGGCGGGTGGCGGTCTTCGCCAGCGCCACGGAGTCCTTCGCCAAGGCCAACCTCAACCGCACGGTGGACGAGGCCCTGGCGATGTTCGACCCAGTGGTGGCCCGGGCGAAGGCGGACGGCGTCCATGTCCGCGGCTACCTCTCCATGTGCTTCGGCGACCCCTGGGAAGGCGAGGTCCCGATCCCCCAGGTGGTCCGGGTCTGCAAGGCCCTCCTGGACATGGGCTGCGACGAGCTGAGCCTGGGCGACACGATCGGCGTCGCGACCCCGGGCCACGTGGTCGCGCTCCTCGCGGCCCTCGACGAAGCAGGAATCCCACCGTCCGCCCTCGGCGTCCACTTCCACGACACCTACGGCCAGGCCCTCGCCAACACGCTCGCCGCCCTCCAGCAGGGAGTGACGACGGTCGACGCCTCCGCGGGCGGCCTGGGCGGCTGCCCGTACGCGAAGTCGGCGACCGGCAACCTGGCCACCGAAGACCTCGTGTGGATGCTGCGAGGCCTCGGCATCGACACCGGAATCGACCTCGGCCGCCTCGTCGCCACGAGCGCGTGGATGGCCGACCGCCTGGGCCGACCGAGCCCGTCCCGCACCGTCCGAGCCCTGTCCCACGAGGACACCGAGGAGCAGTGATCACCATGGACTACCGCCTTCCCCCCGAGTTGGAGGAACTCCGCCGCACGGTCGAGGAGTTCGCGCACGAGGTGGTGGCGCCGAAGATCGGCGACTTCTACGAGCGGCATGAGTTCCCGTACGAGATCGTCCGGGAGATGGGCCGCATGGGCCTGTTCGGGCTGCCGTTCCCCGAGGAGTACGGCGGCATGGGCGGCGACTACCTGGCGCTGGGCGTGGCCCTGGAGGAACTGGCACGGGTCGACTCCTCGGTAGCCATCACGCTGGAAGCCGGTGTCTCCCTCGGCGCGATGCCGGTCTACCGCTACGGCACGCAGGCCCAGAAACAGGAATGGCTCCCCCGCCTCTGCTCCGGCGAACTCCTGGGCGCGTTCGGCCTGACGGAACCGGACGGCGGCAGCGACGCGGGCGCGACCCGCACGACGGCCCGTCTGGACGCGTCGACGAACGAGTGGGTGATCAACGGCACGAAGTGCTTCATCACCAACTCGGGCACGGACATCACGGGCCTGGTGACGGTCACGGCGGTCACGGGCCGCACCCCGGAGGGCAAGCCGCAGATCTCCTCGATCATCGTCCCGTCCGGCACCCCGGGCTTCACGATCGCGGCCCCGTACTCGAAGGTCGGCTGGAACGCCTCGGACACGCGAGAGTTGTCCTTCTCCGACGTCCGTGTCCCGGCGGCGAACCTCCTGGGCGAAGAGGGCCGAGGCTACGCCCAGTTCCTCCGCATCCTCGACGAGGGCCGCATCGCCATCGCGGCGCTGGCCACCGGCCTGGCCCAGGGCTGCGTCGACGAGTCGGTCAAGTACGCCAAGGAACGCCACGCCTTCGGCAAGCCGATCGCCGCGAACCAGGCCATCCAGTTCAAGATCGCCGACATGGAGATGAAGGCCCACACCGCCCGCCTCGCCTGGCGCGACGCGGCGGCCCGCCTGGTGTCCGGCGCCCCCTTCAAGAAGGAGGCTGCCCTGGCCAAGCTCCATTCCTCCACCATCGCCGTGGACAACGCCCGCGAGGCCACTCAGATCCACGGCGGGTACGGCTTCATGAACGAGTACCCGGTCGCCCGCATGTGGCGCGACTCCAAGATCCTCGAAATCGGCGAGGGCACGAGCGAGGTCCAGCGGATGCTGATCGCGCGGGAGTTGGGGCTGGCGGGCTGAGAGACGGTACCTGTTCCGCCTCAGTTTGCCGTCAAACACCTCTGCAGCCCACCGCCGTGCGGTGGGCTGCAGAGGTGTTTCGCTCAGAACGAAGGACGCGAACCCAAAATGACGGAAACGGGATTCCCGAGGTCCGCTATTCGCAGTTGCGTGTCTTTGGGGGGAGGTCCAGTCTTCGGAATCCGATTAGGTGCCGAACCGATCCAAGACATCCAAATCACCTTCGAAGGAGACCACCATGATCCACGCTCGATTCCCTGCCAGGAAGTAGTGATGCTCTGGCACCTCAAGAAGTGCAGCCGTAACCGAAGCGGCCTGACCTTCGGAAAAATGCACACAGTAGGGCGAAATCCCGTCTCCTACATGCTCGACTACAGAGCCGGGCCTGGTTCGCGCACAGATTTCCCTGGATGCACTCGCCACGAGAAGCTGCTCATCGTCGAATTTCCAGTGGCTATGCCGCCCATCCACGCGACGCCAATCGATCTTCCCTCCAACGAAGGGCAAGTGGAGTTCCAACCAGTCGAATACATCTGACGCGCTCGTTTTCTTCAGGGCAGCTAGAGGCGGCACAGAGAATACCTCTTCTTCCCAGTAGTCACCAGACAAACCGTTCCTCCATCAACCGCATCCATGCAGACCCTGAAGCTTCGTCACGGTTGCTTCAGTGGCATTGAATTGGAAGTGCGGACCCTTTTCCTTGCCTGCCCACACGTTGATGTGAGCCCCGCTTCGATCATCAAATTCGATTCGGAAGCCAACCTTGCCGTTAGCCGTCTGCATGCCGATCGGCTTACCTTTGATCGCCCCGAACTTGCCCAGCGTTACTTTTTCTGCCTTGAATCCGCGAGAACTCAGCCAATCGAGAGCCTGATTCCGCGCCTGGTTGAAGTCATCGGTGACAGGCTCGCCACCATCATTGTGCACCAGTACTGGCGTAGCTCCTGCCAGCACAAAGTACGTGTGCAGATCGCTCACGCTGAGGTTGTGAACCGTGGCCGAACCGACTGTCCGCCGCTCCACAGAAGCGACCTGGACACGCGTCCCCGCGCCAGTCCGCAGCCACTCCCCCGACTTCAGATCAGTGGCATCGACCCACTCCCCCAGCTCAGGCACCCAGAACGGATGACCATCAGTCGCCGTGACCGAAGCCGTCTTGGAGCCCTTCTTGCCGTCGGTGTCGATCGTGAGCTTGACGAGGTGCTTGAGGCCCTTGCCCTTGATCTCGGCTGTGACCGTCTCGGCCTTGGTCTCGCCCGTCTCCGGATCGGTCGCCAAGACCCTGTCGCCGATGTCGACGTCCTTGATTTTTTTGGTGGAACCGTCGGCCATCAGCACCTTGGTATCGGGCGTGAAGCTGTTGCCCACCTTGCAGGTCACGGCTTCCGTCGCCTCGTCCACCGCCTTGCTGCTCTTGCGCCAGTCCTGGAAGTTCTCCCAGAGCCTGCGGCTCAGGCCCCCGATGCGTTTGATCAGGGCCCAGGCCTTGTCCATCTTGTTCCAGTACTTCGCGGCCAGCCGCGCCAGTGGCCCGCCGGCCACGAGTGAGGACACCACGTTGAGTGCCGTGGCCCCGCAGGAGCCCAACGCCCCCGTGGTGAAGCAGTCCAGCGCGTCCGTGATGCCCAGCTCGTCCGCGACGATCTTCGCCAGCTCCTTGGCGACGGCGATCGCCCGCTGCTTGGCTGCGTCCGCCCGGGCCTTCTGCTGGCGCGCCCGATGCTGCGCCGGCGACTCCTTCGGCTTCTGAACGCCGTAGTACGTGTAGTAGGTGTCGGTCGCCTTGACCTCCCACCCGCCGTCACGCTCGAGAGTGCAGGTGATGCCGACGTTCACACAGTCGTCGGGCTTCAGGCCGCTCGGGTCGGAGAAGGTGACCGGGTTGTTGTTGCTGTACGAGTAGCCGTTGATCTGCTGCGGGTCGGTGTAGTCGATGATCGGGTCCGCCGAGATGAAGCGGCCCGTGTCGGAGTCGTATTCACGTGCTCCGAGGGTGGTCAGGCCCGTGGACTGCTGGACCGTGCCGCCGACGAAGCCCTTGTCGTTGACCCAGGCGCGCGACGAGGTCGACGACGTCGACTCGTCACGGGGGTTACCGAAGGGGTCCATGCGGCGGCGCGTCGTCTCACCCGTCTTGGCGTTGATCGCCAGTTGGGCCGTTCCCTGGTGGTCCGACGCCAGGAAGTGGACACCGGACGCATCGCGCATGGCGATCTGCATCTCACCGAACGCGTAGTAGCGCGTCGTCGTCACCTTGGACGTCGCCTTGTCCAGGCGCAGCTCCACGCCCGGCAGGTAGAACGTCTTCTCCTTGGAGGTGTCCCGGAGGATCCGCTCTCCCGACGCGTCGTACGTGTACTGCGTCACCGTGCCGTCGGCGTTGGTGACCTTGGTCAGCTCACCCTGCTTGTCCCAGTCCAGGGACTGGGTGTCCCCGTTGAGCACACGTGTCTTGGTATTGCCCGTGACGTCGTAGGTGTAGGTGTCCTGAGAAGTGACCTCGGGCACCGTGCTCGTGGCGGCCGTCTTCTCCACGACCGACGACACCGTGTGCGGACCGGAGTTCGTGCCGTTGGGACCGGACTTCTCCCCGTAGGTGTACGTCCGGGTCGAGGTCGGGGCCCCGTTCAGGCCATGCCGCGTCTCGCTCTTCCGGTTGCCGATCGCGTCGTAGCCGTATTCCGTCCAGTAGGGAGACACCCCACCGACCGTCGAGGACGACGCTGCCGATGTGCAGGCCGCATCGGCACTGCCGGTGCCCCTGGCCCCGCTGGACGTCACCGACGAGGTCCACGCGTCGGTCAGACGACGCAGGCCGTCGTACTGGAAGCACTGCACGTCGCTTGTGCCGTTGGTAGGCGTGTCGGCGATCGAGAGGACGTCACCGACGGAGTTGTACGTGAAGTCCGCGTCGTAGGCGGCGCTCGCCGCGCCCTCCACCCTGACACTCGCGTTGGCCAAGCGGTGCGTGCCCGCCTCGAACGTGTTGTTGAGCCACGTCTTCTTGGCAGCCGACTCGCCGGTGAACAGTTCCACCTGCTCCAGGTCGGAGGTCGGCGAGTACGACACGTCGGTGACGTACTTGAGGCCGCCAAGCGACGTGTTCAAGCCCGTCGGCCGTTGCAGCTCGTCGTACCTGTACCCGAGGGCCTCGGCGGGCAGGTCGCCCGCTGCGGGCAGGCCCTGACCCTGCACGGTCCCGTCGTCGTTGTACTGGGTGGTGAACTCATAGGTCCCGCCCAGCTGCGGTTCGGCCGCCTTCGACAGGAAGTACTTCGTCGAGACCGGCTTGTAGTCGTTGTTTGCGTCGAGGGTCGGATAAGTGACCGACGAGTGGACGGCGCCGTCCTTGTAGCTGTAGACGCCGTACAGCTCACCCTTGGCGACGGTGTCGTACTTCGTCATCGACAGCCTGGTGCCGGTGTCCGGCTCTCCCTGCCAGGTGGAGTCGGGACGGCCCAGCACGTCGTACTTCGTGGACGTCTTGTTGCCGTTGACCGTCACCGACGTCTGGCGGTCCATGGCGTCGTACGTGAACTCCTCCGTGCCGGTGTCCGGGTCGACCGCCTTCTTCTTACGGCCCAGCTGGTCGTAGGTGTACGTCCAGGCGTTTCCGGCGTCGTCCGTCACCTTCTCCAGCTGACCGGCCGGGGTGTAGCCGTAGGACGTGGTGACCACGTCTCCGCCCTGCGGGTACTGGATCTGGGTCGTGGTGTGGTCGCGCGTATCCTTCACGACCGTCGTCTTCGTGCCGCCCGCCGGCGGGGTCATGGTGACCCGGTCTCCGCCGTGGACGTAGGTCGTGCGGTGCTTCTCCTCCCCCTGCACGTTGAAGATCGAGGCGGTGACCCTTCCGGCTCCGTCGTACTCGGTCACCGTCTGACCGGTGAGGTCGGCGTTGACCGGCTCGAAGAGCTGGGAGGACGGGGCACCGGCGGCGTAGTAGGTGTCGTTGACCTGTATCACTCGGTTGGAGCCGTCATAGAGGGTGTCGGCGACCATGCGGCCGCCTCCCGGCCCCTCGGTCTGCTCCTGCCGAGGCCGCAGCAGGCCGTCGTACAGCGTCCATTCACTGCCGTACGCCTGGCCGCCCTTCTCGATCTTCTGGGTGTACACGGCGGTCGGGCCGGCGCTCCCGCGCACCAGATACTGGTACTTGATCGACGCGCTCGCACCGATGCGGTCCGGAAGCCAGACCGACGTCAGGCGGCCCAGCCCGTCATAGGCGAGTTGGGTGCGCCGGTTGTTCTGGTCGACCTTGGCGGTCGGCAGGCCCCACTGCGGCGCGTACTCGGTGGTTGCCGTCCAGCCCGCTCTGTTGGTCACCACCGACTTCGTGGCCAGCCCGTACGTTTCCGCGTACGTCGTCGACGTTGCGTACTCCGTCGGGGACGAGGCCGTTTCCGCGTCCTTCACCACCAGCGGGCGGCCGAAGTCGTCGTACGTCGTCACGCTGGTCGTCTGGTAGTTCGCTGTCGTACCGCTGTGGGACTCCAGGCGCTTGGTCGTGGTCACGTCGCCCTTGGTGGGGGCCGTGCCCAGTGTGGTGGAGCCGTCGTAGAAGGTCAGGTCGTCGGAGATGACCTGGGTGCGCCGGTCGGGAGTCGCGGCACATTCGACGCTGACCTTCTCTACCCGCGACACGTATGCATACATGTGCCGGGTCTCGCTGTCCGCGTACTCGGTGCGGACACATTGATTGTCGGCGACACCGACCTCGCCGTAGTCGTCGACCTGGCGGACCCGCCCGGTCTTCGAGTCGTACTGGGTAGTGGCCCTCGTACGCCGCCAGCCGCCGATGGCGAGCGCGACATAGGTGTCGGTGGAACCGTTGGCGACGTAGCGCGCCCGGCGCGTGCCCCAGTCCTTGGTACTCGTCGCTGTCACCGCGGTCCACGGCACCGCCACCGACTTCTCGGTGACGTCGGCGCCGTTGTAGGTGAGGGTCTCGAGTTCCTGGCCGGCCTTCCACTCCGTGTCTTCGTACGAGGTCCCGTTCGAGTCGGTGACCGATGCGGAGCGCGTGGCGCCGCTCGCGTTCACGTCACCGTGAAGACCGCGGAAGAAGACATGCTCGGTCTTCGTGTTGGACGGGGAGTTGGTGCCGTTCGAGGTAACGACGCGCACCTTGCCGTAGCCGCGCCAATCACCCCAGGTACGGAATTCCGCCTTCGTGAGACCGTCGGCCTTGGTCTTGCGCCAGCCTGCGTCTCCTGCGTAGGTGTACGACGTGATCCGATCGTCGTTGCCGCCGGTGAGGTCGGTCTCGGTCACGGACTCGACGACGTATTTGTGGAACCAGTCGAGGATCGGGTCCTCTTCGCCCGGCGGGTTCCATTTCACCGGGAAGCAGCGCTTGGTCGAGGAGTCCTCGGCGGGCAGGTTCGTCGTCGTGCACTCGTTGGGTGCGTAGTTGACGCTGAGCGCTCCGCCCGTCTCGTTCTCCACCCCTGACAGGCGGAAGCGATGGAAGGGCTGGATGTTGTCGCCGAGCTTGTCGACTCGGTTGGGGAGTTGCTTGCCGTAGAGCTTCACGGACGGGACGGATGCGTCCGTGCCGACCTTTCCGGTGTGGTCGATGCCGTCGAGCCACAGCGACTTCGAGCCGTCACCGTTGTCGGTGAAGATGTGGGCGAGGTTCCACTCGTCGACCGGGCTATACGTGGCGTCACCGGTGCGGATCTGCGTGGCGACATTCGTCAGCTTCTTGCGGGTCCAGAAGGTGGGAGAGTTCTGGCCCGCGCACTTGGTGCTTGCCTTGCAGTTCTGGTCCCAGGGCACATCCGGCCATCGGGTGGCCGTGGCGTCCGTGAGGTCTCCGGGTTCGCAGTCGGCCGCCGCGCCGATGCAGCGTTCTGCGGTGGTGAAGACGACCCGGGCAGCGGGCTTGGTCGAGTACACCTTGTCCTTGCGCTGGCCGTAGTCGATCCGCTTGAGGTACCCGCCGCGGATGTACGGTTTGCCGTTCTCGCCCGTCTTCAGGCCCTGCGTGTAGTGATTCGTCTCCTTGCCGTAGAAGTACGACATGACATTGCCGTGCGGGTCGATGACGTGATCGAGGTTCCAGCGCCAGGCCTGGGAGCAGTAGGCGTCGGCGAACGTGGCCTTGTGGCAGGGCTCGCCGGAGTCGTCGCCGTACACCGGGACGGTCCAGGTGGAGCCGGTCTCCTCGTTGCCGGACGCGTACCCCGGCAGCCGGTTCCGGCCGAAGAAGTACTGGGTGCCGTCGGTCGTGGTGAGCTTCCAGTACTCGCCGTCGTCGTCACCGTTGGTGGTGTCCGTCAGGCGCTCGATCTTGGAGTTGTCGTCGTTGGCGAGTCGCCAAAGGCCCGTGGCGTCGTCCTTCACGAGCTCACCGGACGTGCCGCCGGCCAGCGCGACCCGCCAGCTCGGGGTACGCCACCACGTCACCCGCGCCGAACTTCGCGGCACCGTGCTGCACCTGGCCGGACACGGCTACCTGCATCGCGTCGCCACCGAGGACGTGACCACCGAGCTCGTCCTGCGCGAGCGGGGCAGCGGCACGGAGCACCGGCTTACGGTCGCCCACACAGCGACTCCAGGGCTCGGCAAAGAGGAGGACGAGGGGCGGTATCTCTACGAACAGGCCGGTTTCGAGGCCTCCGTCGACATCACCACCGCCGCTGACGGCGGCCCTCTCCCCGACGGGCTCTGGGACATCTCCCTCGCGATCGGCGCTCAGGGCGTCACCCGCGAGGTCCGGATCGGCAGCAAGCGGGACGGCGGGGTCTCGGGTGCGCCGGCGATGCACATCGTGGACAGCGGCAGCGAGGCCCGTGCCGTCACGCTCTACACCACCAATCCCCACGGCAACTTCACGCTCGACATCGGTGAACGCAAGCATGAGGTGCTGCCACACCTGAGCCTGCGCGGCGTGCGGTGGGCCCCGGGCTCGTCGACGGAACTGGAGTTGGCCAGCCGGTGCACGCTGGCCGCCTTCCCGGACGGTGCTCTCGCCGTCCACCTGGAGGACGGCCGGGGCGAAACCGCCGTCTTCCCCGCCCGCGCAGCCTCACAGCCCGGCGGCGACTTCGTCGTACGGGTACCGGTCACCGAGCTGCCGGCCGGGCTCTGGACGGGGCAACTGCGGCTGGGCGCCTGGTCATTGGAGCTGCCGCCGATTCCCGAAAACCTCGCGCCCGCCAAGTGGCGTCGCCGCGGTCTCCCCTGGTTCGCGAAGCCTGCGCCGGGACGCGGACAGGAGTTCGCCCTTCAGGTCGCCCGTATCGACCTGGTCCGGGCCGTGACGCGCCGTCTCAAGCCGTAGACGGGGCCCCTGCTGGAGCTTCGGCACGCCCCTTCGTGACCCGGATCACTGACCCCGAGGGCATCCCGTCCCCTCCCCGGGGCACAGATACCAGGGCCCCCCTGGACACGGCATGAGGTTAGGCTAACCTAATCTTGAATTCAGCCAACTGGCTGACAGCCGTGCCCGCAGTGGCTCCGTACGTACGAAAGCAGACCCAGCGATGTCGAACGCCAGAACCGCCCGCTTCTCCCGCCGCGGCATCCTCGCCGCCGGCGGTGCCCTCGGACTCGGTGCGCTCGTGACCGCCTGTGGCAGCGAGGACTCGACGGACGGCGGCTCGGACTCGAAGGCGTCCGCCAAGTCCGGCCCGTGGTCCTTCAAGGACGACCGCGGCAAGAACGTGCAGCTCGACAAGGTCCCCGCGAACATCGTCGCCTTCACCGGCGTCGCCGCCGCCCTCTACGACTACGGCGTCTCCGTCAAGGGCGTCTTCGGTCCCACCAAGACGCAGGACGGCAAGCCCGACGTCCAGGCCGGCGACATGGACATCAGCAAGGTGACCATCCTCGGCAACTCCTGGGACCAGTTCAACGTCGAGAAGTACGCCGCCCTCGCCCCCGACGTGCTGATCAGCACCATGTTCGACTCCGTCGGCACCCTCTGGTACGTCCCCGAGGCCTCCAAGGACAAGATCGCCAAGCTCGCCCCGAGCGTCGGCATCTCCGTCTACGACCGTCAGCTCACGGCCCCGCTCCAGCGCATGTGGGAGCTGGCCGAGTCCCTCGGCGGCGACATGAAGGCCGCGAAGGCCACCGATGCCAAGAAGCGGTTCGAGGAGGCCTCCGAGCGGCTGCGCAAGGCCGCCAAGGCGCACCCCGACATCAAGGTGATGGCCGGTTCCGCCAGCCAGGAGCTCTTCTACGTCTCCGGCACCAACCTCTCCGTCGACCTGGAGTACTTCAAGGCCCTCGGTGTGAACTTCGTCGAGCCGCCGGAGAAGGCCAAGGCGAAGGGCGGCGGCTGGTTCGAGAGCCTGAGCTGGGAGAACGTCGACAAGTACGCGGCCGACATCATCATGATGGACGACCGGTCCTCGGCGATCCAGCCGGCGGACATCACCGAGGCGACGTGGAAGAAGCTGCCGGCGGTGAAGGCCGGGCAGGTCATCTCGCGGTCGGCCGAGCCGATTCTGTCGTACGACAAGTGCGTGCCGTTGGTGGAGAACCTGGCGAAGGCCATCGAGGGCGCGAAGAAGGTCAGCTAGGCGTTCAGCGCCGTGGGAGCTGCGCCGGGCCTGCGGCTGCGGGTTCGCTGTGGCTGGTCGCGCAGTTCCCCGCGCCCCTGAGAGGGCACTCCTCCACCGCCTGATGACAACTCAGGAGTCGTATATGACCACCGCCGTGGCCGCCCCGTTCCGTTTCTTCTCACTCCAGGTCGTGCGGACGAGGCGGCTCGGGCCGTCCCTGGTCCGTGTCACCTTCGGCGGGCCCGATCTGCACGCCTTTCATTCCGACGGGCGTGACCAGTCGCTGTCGCTGTTCCTGCCCCACCCCGGGCAGCCCGAGCCGGTCGTCCCGCTCGAACTCGGGGACGGATGGTGGCAGGGCTGGCGTGAACTGCCGGACGGCATACGGGCCGTGATGCGGTCGTACACCCTGCGAGAGTTGCGCCGCGACCCGGACGAGATCGACATCGACTTCGCCCTGCACGGCGTCGAGCCGGGCGCCTCGGTCCAGGCCGGCCCCGCCTCCCGCTGGGCCGCCGGTGCCGCGGCCGGAGACCGGGTGCTGCTGCTCGGGCCGGCCGTCGCCGACAACCGGGCGATCCGCTTCCGGCCGCCCGAGGACACCGACCTCGTGGTCGTCTGGGGCGACGAGACCGCCGTACCGGCCGCTTCGGCCATCGTCGAGTCGCTGCCGGCCGGCACCCGCGCCCGGGTCTGGCTGGAGGTGCCGCACGCCGGGGACATCCAGGACCTGGTGACCGAGGCGGACGCCGAGATCACCTGGCTCGTGAGGGAGGAGGCGGGCCGCGAGGACTCCTCCATGGCCCTCGACGCCCTCCGCGAGGCCCAACTGCCCCCGGCCGAGCGGCCGTACGTCTGGATCGCCGGCGAGTCGGGCTGTGTGAAGGAGCTGCGCCGGCACTTCGTGCGCGAGCGCGGGATCGACCGCCGCCGGGTCACGTTCGTCGGCTACTGGCGTCGCGGCGTGAGCGAGGAGCAGTTGCGGGCAGAGGGATAGCCCGCAACCCGCCCGCGCCCACGCGTCCCCGTCCCTCTCCCACCTATGTGACCCAAGTGACCACAGTCACGGCAGGGCCCGGTTCCGCCCTAAACAACTTAGGTTAGGCTTACCTAAGTTGAACCCGCGGTTCAGCCCGCCCCTGTCCCGCACCGGACTGTCCCCACCGGAGGACCCCCACATGCGCTCGCACCTGCTCAACGACACCACCGCGGAGCAGTACCGCCGCTCCGTGACCGCCGGAGTCGAGCGGGTGGCCGCCAAAATCGCCACCACTGAACGGCCGTTCACCGGCGTCACCGTCGACGCCCTGGCTCCCGCCATCGACGCGATCGACCTCGACAAGCCGCTGCACGACACCGCCGCGGTGCTCGACGAACTGGAGGACGTCTACCTCCGGGACGCGGTCTACTTCCACCACCCCCGCTACCTGGCCCACCTCAACTGCCCGGTCGTCATCCCGGCCGTGCTCGGCGAGGCCGTCCTGTCCGCCGTGAACTCCTCCCTGGACACCTGGGACCAGTCGGCCGGCGGCACCCTCATCGAGCGCAAACTGATCGACTGGACGACCGAGCGCATCGGCCTCGGCCCCGCCGCAGACGGCGTGTTCACCTCCGGCGGCACGCAGTCCAACCTCCAGGCGCTGCTGCTGGCCCGCGAGGAGGCCAAGACCGGCACCCTGGCGAAACTGCGGATCTTCGCCTCCGAGGTCAGCCACTTCAGCGTGAAGAAGTCCGCGAAACTGCTGGGCCTGGGCCAGGACTCCGTGGTCTCCATACCCGTCGACCACGACAAGCGCATGCAGACCGTCGCCCTCGCCCGTGAGCTGGAGCGCTGCAAGCAGGACGGCCTCGTCCCCATGGCCGTCGTCGCCACCGCCGGCACCACCGACTTCGGCTCGATCGACCCGCTGCCCGAGATCGCCGAGTTGTGCGAGCAGTTCGGCACCTGGATGCACGTCGACGCCGCCTACGGCTGCGGGCTGCTCGCCTCCCTGAAGCACCGGGACCGGCTGACCGGCATCGAGCGCGCCGACTCCGTCACCGTGGACTATCACAAGTCCTTCTTCCAGCCGGTGAGTTCGTCCGCCGTGCTGGTCCGCGACGCGGCCACGCTCCGGCACGCCACCTACCACGCCGAGTACCTGAACCCGCGCCGCATGGTGGAGGAACGTATCCCCAACCAGGTGGACAAGTCCCTCCAGACGACCCGCCGCTTCGACGCCCTCAAGCTGTGGATGACGCTGCGGACCATGGGCGCCGACGGCATCGGGCAGCTCTTCGACGAGGTGTGCGAGCTGGCCCGGGAGGGCTGGAAGCTGCTCGCCGGCGACCCGCGCTTCGACGTCGTCGTGGAGCCGAGCCTGTCCACCCTCGTCTTCCGCTACATCCCGGCGTCCGTCACCGACCCCGCCGAGATCGACCGCGCCAACCTCTTCGCCCGCAAGGCCCTGTTCGCCTCCGGTGACGCCATCGTCGCGGGCACCAAGGTCGGCGCCCGTCACTACCTGAAGTTCACCCTGCTCAACCCCGAGACGCAGGCGTCCGACATCGCCGCCGTCCTCGATCTGATCGCCGGCCACGCCGAGCAGTACCTGGGAGACTCCCTTGACCGCGCGTCCTGAAAACCCGACCAAGACCCACGACTTCGTGGGCATCGGGCTCGGCCCCTTCAACCTCGGCCTGGCCTGCCTCACCGAACCGATCGACGAACTCGACGGCGTCTTCCTGGAGTCGAAGCCCGACTTCGAGTGGCACGCGGGCATGTTCCTCGACGGCGCCCACCTCCAGACGCCGTTCATGTCGGACCTGGTCACCCTCGCCGACCCGACGTCCCCGTACTCCTTCCTGAACTACCTGAAGGAGAAGGGCCGGCTGTACTCGTTCTACATCCGCGAGAACTTCTACCCGCTGCGCGTCGAGTACGACGACTACTGCCGCTGGGCCGCGAGCCGGCTGCGCAGCATCCGCTTCGACACGACGGTGACGGAGGTCCGGTACGAGGACGACGTCTACCTCGTGCACACCGAGGCCGGAGACGTCTTCCGCGCCCGCCACCTCGTCCTCGGCACGGGCACCCCGCCCCACATCCCCGAGGCCTGCGAGAACCTGGGCGGCGACTTCATCCACAACTCCCGCTACCTGAGCCACAAGGCCGAGCTCCAGAAGAAGGACTCGATCACGCTCGTCGGCTCGGGCCAGTCGGCCGCCGAGATCTACTACGACCTGCTCAGCGAGATCGACGTCCACGGCTACCGGCTCAACTGGGTCACGCGCTCCCCGCGCTTCTTCCCGCTGGAGTACACCAAGCTCACGCTGGAGATGACGTCGCCGGAGTACGTCGACTACTTCCGCGAGCTGCCCGAGGCCACCCGCTACCGCCTCACGGCCGAGCAGAAGGGCCTGTTCAAGGGCATCGACGGCGACCTGATCAACGAGATCTTCGACCTGCTCTACCAGAAGAACCTCGGCGGCCCCGTGCCCACGCGCCTGCTCACCAACTCCTCGCTGACCAGCGCGACGTACGAGAACGGCACGTACACGCTCGGCTTCCGCCAGGAGGAGCAGGGCACGGACTTCGAGCTGACCTCCGAGGGCCTGGTCCTGGCCACCGGTTACCGATACACCGAGCCGGAGTTCCTGGGGCCCGTGCGGGACCGCCTGGTCTACGACTCCCGGGGCAACTTCGACGTCGCCCGCAACTACGCCATCGACGTCACCGGCCGGGGCATCTTCCTCCAGAACGCCGGCGTCCACACCCACAGCATCACCAGCCCCGACCTGGGCATGGGCCCGTACCGGAACGCGTACATCATCCGCGAGCTGCTCGGCACCGAGTACTACCCGGTGGAGAAGACGATCGCGTTCCAGGAGTTCTCCGTATGAGCACCACCGGCATCGGCACGTTCACCATCCGCCCGCTCGACCCCCTGAAGGACGCCGAGCTGCTGCACTCCTGGGTCACCCACCCCAAGGCGGCCTACTGGATGATGCAGGACGCGAAGCTCCCGGACGTCGAGCGCGAGTACATGCGCATCGCGGCGCACGAGCACCACCACGCCTACCTCGGCCTGCACGAGGGCAGGCCCGCGTTCCTGATGGAGAAGTACGACCCCCGGTACGTCGAGTTGACCGGGCTGTACGAGCCGGAGCCCGGCGACGTCGGCATGCACTTCCTGGTCGCGCCGACCGACCGGCCGATCCACGGCTTCACCCGGGCGGTCATCACGGCCGTGATGGACGAGCTGTTCGCCGACCCGCGCACCCGCCGGGTCGTCGTCGAGCCCGACGTGAGCAACAAGGCCGTGCACGCGCTGAACGAGGCCGTGGGCTTCGTGCCCGTCCGCGAGATCGACAAGCCGGAGAAACGCGCGCTGCTCAGCTTCTGCACGCGTGAACAGTTCCTGGCCGCCCGAGGAGTAGCCGTATGACCCTGTCCGACGCCGTAGCGCATCTGTCCCCCCACCGCTGGGCGCGGGCCAACCGCCTCCTGATCCGCAAGGCGCTCGCCGAGTTCGCGCACGAGCGCCTGATCACCCCCGAGCAGGACGGGAACGGTTACGTCGTCCGCAGCGACGACGGCCAGACCCGGTACACCTTCACGGCCACGCTCCGCGCCCTCGACCACTGGCAGATCGACGCCGACTCGATCACCCGGCACCGGGACGGCGCGGAACTCCCGCTCGCCGCCCTTGACTTCTTCATCGAGATGCAGAAGTCCCTCGGCCTGAGCGACGACATCCTGCCCGTCTACCTGGAGGAGATCTCCTCCACCCTCTCGGGCACCTGCTACAAGCTCACCAAGCCGCGGATCACGGCCGCCGAGCTCGCGCGCAGCGACTTCCAGACGATCGAGACCGGCATGACCGAGGGCCACCCCTGCTTCGTGGCCAACAACGGCCGGCTCGGCTTCGGCATCCACGAGTACCTGTCGTACGCGCCGGAGACGGCGAGCCCCGTCCGGCTCGTCTGGCTCGCGGCCCACCGCTCGCGTGCCGCGTTCACGGCCGGTGTCGGCATCGCGTACGAGTCGTTCCTGCGCGAGGAACTGGGCGCGGAGACCCTCGAGCGCTTCCACGGCGTCCTGCGCGACCAGGATCTGGACCCGGCCGACTATCTCCTCATCCCGGTCCACCCCTGGCAGTGGTGGAACAAACTCACCGTCACCTTCGCGGCCGAGGTCGCCCGCAAACACCTCGTGTGCCTCGGCGAGGGCGACGACGAGTACCTGGCCCAGCAGTCCATCCGGACCTTCTTCAACAAGTCCAGCCCCGAGAAGCACTACGTGAAGACGGCCCTGTCCGTCATCAACATGGGCTTCATGCGGGGGCTGTCGGCCGCCTACATGGAGGCCACTCCCGCGATCAACGACTGGCTGGCCCAGCTCATCGACAACGACCCGGTCCTGAGGTCGACCGGCCTGTCGATCATCCGGGAGCGCGCCGCCGTCGGCTACCGGCACCTGGAGTACGAGCAGGCGACGGACCGCTACTCGCCGTACCGCAAGATGCTCGCCGCGCTGTGGCGGGAGAGCCCGGTGCCGTCCCTGAAGGAGGGCGAGTCCCTGGCCACGATGGCGTCCCTGGTCCACGTCGACCACGAGGGGGCGTCGGTCGCGGGCGCGCTGATCGAGCGGTCGGGCCTCATCCCGACCGAATGGCTGCGCCGCTACCTCCAGGCCTACTTCACGCCTCTCCTGCACAGCTTCTACGCCTACGACCTGGTCTTCATGCCGCACGGCGAGAACGTCATCCTCGTGCTCAAGGACGGGGTCGTGCAGCGCGCGATCTACAAGGACATCGCCGAGGAGATCGCCGTCATGGACCCGGACGCGGTCCTGCCGCCGGCGGTGGAGCGACTGCGCGTGGAGGTCCCGGAGGACAAGAAACTCCTGTCGGTCTTCACGGACGTCTTCGACTGCTTCTTCCGCTTCCTCGCGGCGAACCTCGCCTCCGAGGGCATCCTGGAGGAGGACGACTTCTGGCGCACGGTCGCGGAGGTCACCCGCGCCTACCAGGACTCGATGCCCTCACTGGCCGACAAGTTCAAGCAGTACGACATGTTCGCCCCCGAGTTCGCCCTGTCCTGCCTCAACCGCCTCCAACTCCGCAACAACGAACAGATGGTCGACCTCTCGGACCCGTCCGGCGCCCTCCAGCTGGTGGGCACCCTGAAGAACCCGATCGCCGAGTTCTGACCCCCGCAGCAGACGGGCACCCCGGAGTACGGTCCTCCGGGGTGCCCGTCATGTGGCCTTCTTTCAGGGGCGCGGGGCTGTATCAATGTGCGGCTCCGCCGCTGCGGGCGCGACAAGCCCCCCACGCACCCGCAGCCGGATCACCGACCGTTGGACGCACCCCACGGAACCCGCGGCGACCGATACCACTCGATCCCCAGGACGTTCCACCTTGCTTGCCGGGCAGGGTGCCCGGTCCTTCAGGGCCGGGGCGAATGCCCGCTGTCGCGTAGCGGGCAGAGGGGAGCCGAATCGCCGCCGGGGCGATTCGGCGTGTCGGGACGGACGGTGGTGAGGTTGGCCTTGAGCCGTTCGTGGTGTTGGTTGAGGGTCGTGGAAGGTGAAAGCGTCGCCGGTCACTCTGATGGGTGATGTTGATCGAAGGCGTGCGCGGGAGGGGAAAGGGGTGGCTAGGTTCGTGGCATGTCACGTTTCCGGATGTACCCGTCGCCTGTGCAGGTTGAGCGGATGCTCACGCACTGCGCGCACGCCCGGTACGTGTGGAATCTTGCCGTTGAGCAACACTCGCACTGGCGCCGGTGGCGTAGGAGCGCGCCCGGTTTCGCGGAGCAGTGCCGTCAGCTCACCGAGGCCCGGCGGGAGAACGAGTGGCTCAGCTCGGGGAACGCGGATGTGCAGCAGCAGGCATTGAAGGACTTCGCCAGGGCCAAGGACGCCAGGTTCACGTCCGGGTTCGGTGAGCCGACCTGGCGCCGGAAGCATGTACACGAGGGCTTTCGGGTCATCGGCACCGACCGCGTACCGGAATATCACGCGGACGGGTCGCCGAAGCGGAACGCGAAGACCGGCAGGCAGGTCATGGGCCGGTCGGTCGTGGTGCAGAGGCTCAACCGGCGGTGGGCTCAGGTCAAAGTGCCCGGCTGCGGCTGGGTCCGGTTCCGTCTCAGCGCCAAGGGCAAGGGCGCGAAGCTGCCCGAGGCGAAGACGTTCCGGGTCACCTTCCGCAGCGGGCAGTGGCACATCGCGTTCGCAGTCATCCCTGAGCCAATCCCGGCGCCCGGCACGGGCGAGGTGATCGGCATCGACCGAGGTGTCACGATCACTGCTGCCCTCTCGGACGGCCGGAAGCTGAACTGCCCACAGCTCACCGTCAAGGAACGCGCCCAGATCCGAAAGCATGAGCGGCGGGCGGCCAGAGCGAGGAAGGACAGCCCCCAGAAGGCGTCCGAGTACGCGAAGGCGGCCAGGCTCAAGGCGCGGGAGGCGAACCGGCGCAAGGACTGGTGCGAGAAGACCAGCACCATGCTCGCTCGCTCTTATGGCCTTGTCCGGTTCGAGAAGCTGAACATCCACAACATGACCCGCTCCGCGAAGGGAACCGTGGAGCATCCCGGCCAGAACGTCGCCCAGAAGTCCGGCCTGAACCGGGCGATCCTCGCCCAGGGCTGGGGCCTGCTCCGGCAGCGCACCGGCAACAAAGCCCCCGGCCGGGTCGAAGACGTGCCCGCCCCCTACACCAGCCTGCGGTGCAGTAGCTGCGGATGGATCGACAAGAACTCGCGCAAGAGCCAAGCCGAGTTCGTCTGTTCCTCCTGCGGCTTCACGTGCAACGCGGACACCAACGCCAGTATCAACGTCGCGGCAGGACAGGGCGGGATCCCCCGCCCCCGGCGCTCAGCCGGTGCCGGAGGGGTGACAACGGCCACCAGCCGTTCGAGCGCCCGTGAACCTCAACCCAAATAGGTTGGAATCTCGCTCTTTCAGAGGGGGAGGATGTCAACCCATGGCGGAAATCATCCAGAAGGACGGCACATGGGCCTTCGACGGCGACGCCCTGCGGCTGACCCCCGGGCGGGACAGGAACGTCAGTCTGCTGCGCAGGGAGCTGGGTGAACTGGTGGTCCCGCTCGGGGCGTTGGCCGGGATCTCCTTCGAGCAGGGCAAGAAGGCGGGGCGGCTCAGGCTCCGACTGCGCGACGGCGCCGACCCGCTGCTGCACGCGACGGGCGGCCGGCTCACCGAGCCCCACGACCCGTACCAGCTGATCGTCGAATCCGACCGCTACGGCGTCGCCGAGTACCTGACGGACGAGGTCCGCAACGCGCTGCTCCTGGACCAGGTGCCGAGCGAACCGGTCGACGCCTACCTGCTGCCGGGCCCGTCCGTCCCCCTGTCGGTCTCCGCCGGGGACGGCACCGCCGCCTTCGACGGCGAGCGCATACGCCTGGAGTGGAACTGGAAGGCGGAGGACGCCAAGGCCGCCGCCGGTGCCCGCACTCTCGCGCTCACCGACATCACGGGCGTGGAATGGCAGCCGGCGGCGGGTCTGGAGAACGGCTACCTCCGCTTCACCGTGCGGCACGCCCCCACCAAGGCTCCGCCCAAGTACGACCCCAACGCCGTGGAGCTGTGGGGCTTCAAGAAGGACCCGCTGATGGCGCTGGTCGCGGCGGCGGTCCAGGCCAGGCTTCCGCACCCGGCCCGGGCCGCCACCGACGTCCCGGACGCGCGACCGGAGCTGCCTTCTCCCCCGGTCGCGTCCGCCGAGGACGATCACGACGCCCTGCTGCGCCGCCTGCGCGAGCTCGGTGACCTGCACCGCACGGGCGTCCTGACGGACGACGAGTTCGCACTGGCCAAGCAGGCGATCCTCAAGCGGATGTAGCGCCCCGGGACACCCCGGACCGCTGCCTACGGGCGCTACTTCGCCCGGCGCGCCACCGTGAAGTGGTCCACCCGGTCACCGGTCTCGGCGATGCCGCGCACCGTCAGCGTGGCCAGGCGTCCCTTCGGCGCGGGGGCGACGTCCACGCGCAGGAAGGAGTAGTCGAGGTAACGCACCCGTGACCAGGTGACGGTCTCGTTCTGCTTGCCGCCCTTGACGTTGACGAACGAGGACACGGAGTCCACGTCGTGCTCGTTGCCCTCGTACGACAGCGGGGCGCTGAACGCGTAGAGGCTGCGGCCCGCCGCGCCGGCCGTCACGTACACCACGCCGTCGGTCTCCGGATAGGCCGTGCCGCCGATCGGGAGCTTCCTGGTGACCCTGCCGTCCTTGATGACGTCGGTGCGCTCGTACTGGTGGTTGTGGCCGTTGACGACCAGGTCCACGGTGTACTTCTCGAACAGCGGCACCCACTCCTGCCGGACCCCGCCCTCGGAGGCGTGGGAGGTGGAGGTGCAGTAGGCGCAGTGGTGGAAGAACACGACGATGAAGTCGATGTCGGGCGCGGCCCGGTACTTCTTCAGCTGGGCTTCGAGCCACTTGGTCTGGGTGCCGCCCGAGATGCCGAGGTTGGCCGGGATCTCGAAGGAGATGTCGTTGGCGTCGAGCGAGATGACGGCCGTGTTGCCGTAGGCGAAGGAGTAGACGCCCGGGAGGTTCTTCTTGTCGGGGCCGTTGTCCGGGAGCGTCCAGCGGGCCTCCTCGCCGCCGTAGCCGTTGGGCGAGTACCAGGCCTCCATGTCGTGGTTGCCGTAGGCGGGCATCCACGGGACGGACTTGGCGACGGACTCGGTCTGGGCGAGGAACTGGTCCCACACGCGCGAGTCGAAGCCGGTGTCGTCGGTCCGGCCCTGGCCGGTCGGGTCGCCGTACGCGATGTCGCCGGCGTGCAGGTGGAAGGCCGGGTTCTGGCCGAGGAGGAGGCTGTTGTTGGCGAGCGCGTGGTAGCTGACGCCCTCGTCGCCGAAGGCCGTGAAGGTGAACGGCTTCTTGTGCGCGGGGGCGGTGGTGAAGGTGCCGAGGGTGCCCAGCAGGTGGGGTTCGGCCGGGTCGAAGCCCTGGTGGCCGACGCCGTAGTAGTACGTCCGGCCCGGGCGCAGGTGGGTCAGCTTGGCGTGGACGTAGTACTGGGTGTGGTTGCCGCTCGCGCCGACACCGGCCGGTGTGAAGAGGGTGCGGACCTCGGCGTCGATCTTCCGGGAGAGGTCAGTGGGGTGGGCGCCGATCCGGATGAACGGTTTCTTGACGGCGACCGGGACCTGCCAGGAGACGGTCATCTCGGTGCGCGGGTCGGTGCCGTAGGCGAGGTGGCGGCCGAAGGGGGCCACCCGGGCGCCGTCGACGGTGTCGGTGCCGGCCCGCCCGCTCGGAACGGCGGCCTGGGCGGTGGCGCCCGGTACGAACGCGCCACCGGTGACGGCGCCGAGCGTGACGGCACCGCCTCTGATCACCGGGAGAACCTGGCGCGCAGGTACTCGTGCTGCTCGGCCATGCTCATGCGCTTGGCGAGCCGCTCGGGTACGCCCATACGAGGAGTGTCCATGGCGTCCAAAAATCGACGCCTCGGGCAACGGGACACCGGCCGCCCGGTGGACGCTTCACGAACAGGCGCTCATGACAGGTTCAACGTTCCCCCAAGGGATTCCCGCAGCCTTCTGCCCGGAAACGGGCAGAAATCTTGCGTAAGCGCCGCCGGTGCTTCAGGATCTACCGGGTGCACGACGAACTCGTTGATCATCTGACGCGGTCCACGCCCCTCAACCGGGGTGAGGCGCTGCGCGTGATCCAGGACGTGCTCGCCTACTTCGACGAGACGACCGAGGAGTACGTCCGTCGCCGCCACCGCGAGCTCCAGGCCCAGGGCCTGGTGAACGCGGCGATCTTCGAGCGGATCGAGGCGGATCTCAAATACCGCGCGGTGGCACCGCCGGAGCTCTCGCTCCGGCAGCTGCGGCGCATCGTCTACGGCTAGGACTACGTATACATGTGCGGAATCGTCGGTTACATCGGGAAGCGTGACGTCGCTCCCCTCCTCCTGGAAGGCCTCCAGCGCCTGGAGTACCGCGGGTACGACTCCGCGGGCGTCGTCATCACGTCCCCGAAGGCCTCCGGCCTGAAGATGGTCAAGGCCAAGGGCCGCGTCCGCGATCTGGAGGCCAAGGTCCCGGCCCGCTTCAAGGGCACGACCGGCATCGCCCACACCCGCTGGGCCACCCACGGCGCCCCCTCCGACGTCAACGCCCACCCGCACCTCGACGCCGAGGGCAAGGTCGCCGTCGTCCACAACGGCATCATCGACAACGCCGCCGACCTGCGCCGCAAGCTGGAGGCGGACGGCGTCGAGTTCCTCTCCGAGACCGACACCGAGGTCCTCACCCACCTCATCGCCCGCTCGCAGGCGACGAAGCTGGAGGACAAGGTCCGCGAGACGCTCCGGCTCATCGAGGGCACGTACGGCATCGCCGTGCTGCACGCCGACTTCCCCGACCGGATCGTCGTCGCCCGCAACGGCTCCCCGGTCGTCCTCGGCATCGGCGAGAAGGAGATGTTCGTCGCCTCCGACATCGCCGCGCTGGTCGCCCACACCCGCCAGATCGTCACCCTCGACGACGGCGAGATGGCCACCCTGAAGGCCGACGACTTCCGCACGTACACGACGGAGGGCACCCGCACCACCGCGGAGCCCACCACCGTGGAGTGGGAGGCGGCCTCCTACGACATGGGCGGCCACGACACGTACATGCACAAGGAGATCCACGAGCAGGCCGAGGCCGTGGACCGCGTGCTGCGCGGCCGCATCGACGACCGCTTCTCCACCGTGCACCTGGGCGGCCTGAACCTCGACGCCCGTGAGGCGCGCCGGATCCGCCGCGTGAAGATCCTCGGCTGCGGCACCTCGTACCACGCGGGCATGATCGGCGCCCAGATGATCGAGGAGCTGGCGCGCATCCCCGCCGACGCCGAGCCGGCCTCGGAGTTCCGCTACCGCAACGCGGTCGTCGACCCCGACACCCTCTACGTCGCCGTCTCCCAGTCCGGCGAGACCTACGACGTCCTCGCCGCCGTGCAGGAGCTCAAGCGCAAGGGCGCGCGGGTCCTGGGCGTGGTGAACGTGGTCGGCTCCGCGATCGCCCGCGAGGCCGACGGCGGCATCTACGTCCACGCGGGCCCGGAGGTCTGCGTCGTCTCCACGAAGTGCTTCACGAACACCACGGTCGCCTTCGCGCTCCTCGCCCTCCACCTGGGTCGCACCCGCGACCTGTCGGTCCGCGACGGCAAGCGGATCATCGAGGGCCTGCGCAAGCTGCCCGCCCAGATCGCCGAGATCATGGAGCACGAGGAGGACGTCAAGAAGCTGGCCCTCCAGTTCGCCGAGGCCCGCTCGATGCTCTTCATCGGCCGGGTGCGGGGCTACCCGGTGGCCCGCGAGGCCTCCCTGAAGCTCAAGGAGGTCTCCTACATCCACGCCGAGGCCTACCCCGCCTCCGAGCTCAAGCACGGCCCGCTGGCCCTGATCGAGCCCGCGCTCCCCACGGTCGCAATCGTCCCCGACGACGACCTCCTGGAGAAGAACCGCGCCGCCCTGGAGGAGATCAAGGCCCGCAGCGGCAAGATCCTCGCGGTGGCCCACCAGCACCAGGAGAAGGCCGACGAAACCATCATCGTCCCGAAGAACGAGGACGAACTCGACCCCATCCTGCTCGGCATCCCCCTCCAACTCCTCGCCTACCACACGGCCCTGACCCTGGGCCGCGACATCGACAAGCCAAGGAACCTGGCCAAGTCAGTAACGGTTGAGTAGCTAGCCCAGGGGCGCGGGGAACTGCGCGAACAACCCCCACACACCCGCACAGGCCAAACAAAGAGGACGGACCCCCAAGCGCCGCCACCAGGCACAGGGGGTCCGTTTTCAACACCGGGAGGCCGCCCAACCCCCCGGCCTGCGCAGCTAACCGGTGGCCGTCACTCCCCGGCCCGCAGCGCGTCGCGGAACCGCCGTGGGCCAGTGCGCGAGCGCCGCAGTCGCCGCGTACCAGGCAACAGCCCCCGCGGCGACGGCGAACCAGCCCCCGGCCTTCGCGAGCCCGTCGTTCTCCGCGAACGCCGCGACCGCGAGAAGCAGCAGCGACACGCAGAACAGGCCGTACACGCCCCGCCCGAGCTGATCCCCGCCCGCCAGCGTGAGAGACAGCACCACCAGGGCGAACAACAGCAGGAACAACCCTGCCTCGTTGCCGGCGGCGGCGTCGGACACGGCCCAGGTGAACCACAGCGCCCCGAGTACCGAGAACGCCGTACCACCGGCGGCGTCACCCTCGCGCAGGGCCACCATTCCGGCGACGAAGAGGGCGACTCCGCCCACGTATTGGGCGAGGGACGTGGCGTCGGCGGCGGACACCCCGTCCATCACGGCGGTGTTGCCGAGTCCGAAGGCCAACAGGGTGATTCCGAGGGCGAGTCGACCGGCCACGGTCGTGATTCCGCTTCCCGCGGAGACGTCTTTGTCCACGGCGGGCTCCCTTCGTGCATGTGCAGTTGTGCGGTGTCCCGTATATGCCCTTCACAAGGGCACAAACACCTCTACGCACGAGTAGATTTACGCACTGCACAGGGGCGGCAAGGGAGTTGGCGCTCAGGGACTGCTCAGGGAATGACGATGACGGGCCGCTTCGCCCGCTTGGCGAGCCGCCCGGCGACGGAGCCGAAGATCCGCCCGACGATGCCATGGGTCGACCCGACGACGATCGCGTCGGCCTCGTACTCCCGGCCGACCTCTTCGAGTTCGTGGCAGATGTCGCCGCCGCGCTCGACCAGGATCCAGGGCACCTCGGCGAGGTAGTCCGCACAGGCCAGCTCAAGACCGAGCACCTCGGTCCGGTGGTCCGGCACGTCCACGAACACGGGCGGCTCACAGCCGGCCCACACCGTGGTCGGCAGCCGGTTGGCGACGTGGACGATGATCAGGCCCGACCCGGAGCGATGGGCCATGCCGATCGCGTACGCCAGGGCGCGCTCACTGGACGTGGAGCCGTCGAAGCCGACGACGACCCCGTGCTTGAAGGCGGGATCGCAGGAGTGGCGTGGCTCTTCCGCCGCCAGAGGCTCGGCCGCCGTGGGATCGGCGACGGGCCGCTTGCGGTCCGCGGGTTCGAAGAATTCGTGACCGGCCATGGCTGTCTCGGCGTTGTGATCCTTTATGGGTGGGCCCGCGAGCGGAGCTCGCTGACAGATCCAGCAGTGTGCGGCGGCGCTGTGTCCGGGAATGGTCTTCCCAACCCCATACCCCCAAGGGTACGGCGGCACGCCTCCTTAGCCCAGATCCCGCCCGCCGTGCGTGCGGGTTCCAGGGAGCATGCACGAGGCGGCGCCCGTAACGCAATGGTTGCTGCGCTGTACAGGCGGTTTGCGCAGGCGGTTTGCGCAGGATTCACTTACCCGTGGGGGTGATCGGGTCACACAGTGACCTGCTCACGGGCCGCGCGTTGAACCCCGTGAGTCACGCCACAGGGAGCACGCATGCCCGGACCCCGCCCCGCCTCCGAGGCGGACCGCGCGGCCCCGCCGCCGCGGGACACCGCGACGGACGTGGTTCGCTGGGCGGCCTTCAGCTGCCTGCTCGTCCCCCTCGTGCTCCTCGGGTACGGCACCTCCCTGGCCGGCGCCGCCGGCACGGCCCTCGGGCTCGCGGCCGTCACGGGCGCGTGCCGGGTGCTGCTGCGGCAGTCCGAGCGCGGCGCGGCCCGGCTGGCGGCGGAGGACCGGGCGCCCCACCGGGGCCGGCACCACCGCACTGGAACGGGGTCGCATCGCGGCGGGCGGCACACTGGCGGGGATACACCGGTCGGCTGACCGGTTTCCGCGCACACGCACGCTGCTTTTCAGCCAACTTCTCGCACCCGCGCATCACCCTGCCTGACCACCCCCCAACCCCCGTTCGACCTGCACGGAAAGGGCCTCCGGGGTGCTGCGCACCCTACGCGGATTGGCCACCGCGACAAGGCGCACTTCCCTGCACGCCCCACGAGTGCAACGCTTCGTGATCGAATGCTTCACGCCAAGTTGCCAAGTCGACAATGTGCCGAGTGCCGAACCGGCCACTGCGGCGCGACGGGACACAGTAGATTCGATCTTGACTGTCTACGGCGGGGGACTCGTGCAGGACCGAGGGGAAACGTGCAGGAGCGACACAACCGAGGAGCCGCGACCACCGAGGGGGGCTTAGCAGTATGAGCCACGACTCCACTGCCGCGCCGGAAGCCGCGGCCCGGAAGCTTTCCGGGCGACGTCGCAAGGAGATCGTCGCGGTGCTGCTGTTCAGCGGCGGCCCCATCTTCGAGAGTTCCATACCTTTGTCGGTGTTCGGGATCGACCGCCAGGACGCCGGCGTGCCGCGCTACCGACTGCTGGTGTGCGGCGGCGAGGACGGCCCACTGCGGACCACAGGGGGCCTGGAACTCACCGCACCACATGGCCTGGAAGCGATCTCACGCGCGGGCACGGTCGTCGTACCGGCCTGGCGTTCGATCACTTCTCCGCCACCGGACGAAGCGCTCGACGCGCTGCGCCGCGCACACGAGGAGGGCGCCCGCATCGTCGGGCTGTGCACCGGCGCCTTCGTTCTCGCGGCGGCGGGCCTGCTGGACGGCCGGCCCGCGACGACACACTGGATGTACGCGCCGACGCTGGCCAAGCGCTATCCGTCGGTGCACGTCGATCCGCGGGAGCTGTTCGTCGACGACGGCGACGTGCTGACGTCGGCAGGCACCGCCGCGGGCATCGACCTGTGCCTGCACATCGTGCGCACGGACCACGGCAGCGAGGCGGCAGGGGCCCTGGCCCGGCGCCTCGTCGTGCCCCCGCGCCGGAGCGGCGGCCAGGAGCGCTATCTCGACAGGTCTTTACCAGAGGAGATCGGCGCCGACCCGCTCGCCGAGGTCGTCGCCTGGGCGCTGGAGCACCTCCACGAACAGTTCGACGTGGAGACGCTGGCGGCACGCGCGTACATGAGCCGTCGTACGTTCGACCGCCGCTTCCGCTCGCTGACCGGGAGTGCCCCGCTGCAGTGGCTGATCACACAGCGGGTGCTCCAGGCGCAGCGCCTGCTGGAGACGTCGGACTACTCGGTGGACGAGGTGGCGGGGCGCTGCGGCTTCCGGTCGCCGGTCGCCCTGCGCGGGCACTTCCGGCGCCAGCTGGGCTCGTCGCCGGCCGCGTACCGGGCGGCCTACCGCGCCCGGCGCCCGCAGGGCGAGCGGCCGCAGGACACCGAGGCCGCCCCGGGCGGTACGGGGCCCGGCATGTCCGGGCACCCGGGGCATTCCGGCCAGCCGCCCGCTCCGCTGCATCCGGAGCACCCGGTCCCGCTGCAGTCTCGCCGTACGGCGGCGGCGAGCGCGGTCGGATCGTCCCCGGCCCTGTCCGCGTCGGCGTCGGCCGGGTCGGACAACGGGCGGGAGTCGTACGTGCCGAGCCGGGCGAGTCTGCCGGGGCAGCGCAGCGCGACGTGATGTGACGTGAGCCGGTGACCGGGCCCGCGGGGAGGTGACCCTCCGCGCGGGCCCGGTGCCGTTTAGGGGGCGGATGCGCCCTCGGCCGCGAGGCGGATGCGCCCGGCGGCCACAAGGTCACCGCACGGCCGGTCCGGCCCGCGGCGGCTCACCGTAAGGTTAGACACATGAACGATCGCATGGTGTGGATCGACTGCGAGATGACCGGCCTCTCGCTGTCGGACGACGCGCTCATCGAGGTGGCCGCCCTCGTCACGGACTCCGAGCTCAACGTGCTCGGCGAGGGCGTGGACATCGTCATCCGGCCGCCGGACCGCGCGCTGGAGACGATGCCGGAGGTGGTGCGTCAGATGCACACCTCGTCCGGGCTGCTCGCCGAGCTGCCGGACGGCACGACGCTGAAGGACGCCGAGGAACAGGTCCTGACGTACGTCAGGGAGCACGTCAAGGAGCCGGGCAAGGCCCCGCTGTGCGGCAACTCCGTCGGCACGGACCGCGGCTTCCTGCTGCGTGACATGCCGACGCTGGAGGACTACCTGCACTACCGGATCGTCGACGTGTCGTCGATCAAGGAGCTGGCCCGCCGCTGGTACCCGCGGGCGTACTTCAACAGCCCGCAGAAGAACGGCAACCACCGGGCGCTCGCGGACATCCGCGAGTCCATCGCGGAGCTGCGCTACTACCGCGAGGCCGTCTTCGTCCCGCAGCCCGGGCCCGACTCGGACACGGCGAAGAAGATCGCCGCGAAGCACGTGCTGCCTGCGCAGTAGCCGTGCCGGGGGCCCGTGGAGGGGCGCCGCGAAAGCCGGGCGCGAGCACCCCTTCGGACCCTGTACACTTTTTCTCGGCCGGTCGGGGAAATCACTGACCTCCAAGCCGGTCATGGTGGGTGTAGCTCAGCTGGTAGAGCACCTGGTTGTGGTCCAGGATGCCGCGGGTTCGAGTCCCGTCACTCACCCTGAGTAATCAGCCGGTGGCTTCGCGTAGAAGCCACCGGCTGATTCTTTTTTGCGCGCCGGTCCCGGGCCGGGCAGTGGCCGGGGTTACGGTCGGCGGCATGGACGGTGAGCGCCGAGGGTGGCGTGCGTGTGTGCTCAGCGGCGCGGTGTTCGCCGTGTGCATGGCCGGCACCACGCTGCCGACTCCTCTCTACCTCCTCTACCAGGGCAAGTTCGGGTTCTCCGAGCTGACGGTGACCGTGGTGTACGCCGTCTACGCCTTCGGGGTCATCGGGGTTCTGCTGCTGGCCGGCAACGCCTCGGACGCCGTGGGCAGGCGCCCGGTGCTGCTGTACGGCCTCGGCCTCGCGGCGGCGAGCGCCGTCTGTTTCCTGTGCGCGACCGGGCTGGGCTGGCTGTACGCGGGCCGGCTGCTGTCGGGACTCTCGGCCGGTCTGTTGACGGGGGCCGCCACGGCGTACGTCATGGAGCTGGCGCCGGAAGGCGGCGCCTCCCGGGCCACGTTCGTGGCGACGGCCGCCAACATGGGCGGACTGGGCTGCGGGCCGCTGCTGTCCGGGCTGCTCGCGCAGTACGCCGACTGGCCGCTGTACCTGCCGTTCGTCACGCACCTGGTGCTACTGGCCGGGTCGGCCGTCGTCCTGCTGCGGCTCGCGGAGACCGTACGGGAACGGAAACCGCTGCGCACCGTACGGCCGCAGCGCCCCGCGCTGCCGCCGCAGGTCCGGGCGGTGTTCGTCCCCGCGGCGATCGCCTCGTTCGCGGGGTTCGCCCTCTTCGGGGTGTTCACCTCGGTCAGCCCGGAATTCCTCGCCGAGTCCCTGCACGTGGACAACCACGCCGTGAGCGGGCTGGTCGTCGCGCTGGCCTTCTTCGCGTCGACCGCCGGGCAACTTGCGGTCGGCGGCGTCGGGGTGCGGCGCTCCCTCCCACTGGGCTGCGCCGGACTCCTCGCCGGGCTGGCCCTGCTCGCGGGCGCGCTGCGGTGGGACCTGATGTCCCTGGTGGTCCCGAGCGCACTCGTCGGCGGCGCCGGGCAGGGCCTGGCGTTCCGCGGCGCGCTGTCCGAGGTCGCCGGGGCATCCCCCGAACACCGGCGGGCGGCGGTGATCTCGACGCTGTTCGTCGTCGCCTACGCGGGCATCTCGGTCCCGGTGATCGGCGCCGGCCTCCTGACGAGCCCGCTCGGCCTGGAGGGCGCGGGCCTGGTGTTCATCGCGTGCATGGCGGTGCTGGTGTCTGCGGCAGCCGTGTACCTGGTCCGGCGGCCGGCGGTGGCGAGGGTCTGACGGTCCCTCTGTGCGATCGTGACGGCCATGGGTGAGCTGGTGGAGCGGGTCGACGAGCAGGACCGGGTGATCGGGATGGCCGATCGGGACGAGGCGATCCGGCACGGCTGGCCGCACCGGGTCGCGACCACGGTCTGCCGGGATCCGCAGGGGCGCGTGCTGGTGTACCGGAGGCCGGAGCACGTGTCCCGGTTCCCCGGCCACTACGACTGGCTGATCGGCGGGGGCGTCGAGGTCGGGGAGGCGTACGAGGAGGCCGCGGCCCGGGAACTGGCCGAGGAGCTGGGGGTCCGGGTAGGGGTGCGGTTCGTGTTCAAGTTCCTGTGCCGAGGGGCCATCAGCCCGTACTGGCTGGGCGTGCACGAGGCGGTCGTCGCCGAGCCCCTCGCTCCCGACCCTGCCGAGATCGCCTGGCACGGCTGGGTCGGGGAGCAGGAGCTTCAGGAGGCGTTCCGGCGGTGGACGTTCGTGCCCGACGGGATGCAGGTCATGCGGCGTTGCCCGGGCCTCAGCGCACCGAGCGCCGCCACGCCGCCCTCAGCTCCGCCACACGCGTGAACCGTTCGGCCGGGTCCGGGCGCGTGGCCCGCTCCAGGAGCGCCAGTTGGGCCGCCGTGCCACGCCAGGTGGGCTTCTCGCCCGGCGTGTTCAGCAGGAGGAGGACGGCGCGGCCCAGGGCGTGCACGGTGGTGCGGGTGTCGATCGTCGCGCCGCGTCGCCATTCCTCCGGGGCCATGAAGCGCCGTGAGCCCGGCAGGCGGTCCTCCTGGAGCACGAACGGGCCCGGGCGGTGCTCGTCCAGGTCGACCAGGTGGAGTGCGCCGGCGTCGAAGTCGTAGAGGAACGCGCCGTCGTAGAGGTCGACGGCGACAAATCCGGCTGCCTCCACCGCCAGGTGGGCGTCCAGGAGGTGGTCGACGGCGTGCAGGACCCGGGGGACGGGGAGGGCTTGGAAGCGGGCCAGGGGGCCGGTGTGCCGTAGCGGCGCGGGCGAGTACAGGGACTCGCCGTGACGCCAGGGCATCACCACCGCCGTGTGCCCGTCGCCCGTTGCGAACCGGTGCAGCTGGGGGACGATGACGGGGTGCCGTACCGCCCGGTGGAATGCCCGGGCGCGGTTCAGCGAGTGCTGGGCGGCGTCGGTCGTCGCCTCCTTCACGAACCAGCGTTCCCCGTCGGCGAGCCGGACCCCGTACGACACACAGCCCGAGTCCTGGTCGCGGAAGGCCCGGAAGACCTCGCCCACCCTGCGCAGGTACGGCTCGGTGCGCGCGACCTCGGTGATGTCGAGGAGAGGATGCGGCGTCACGACGACAACCGGGGCACCAGTTCCGTCGCCAGGACCACCTGTCGTCGGTCCATGCCCCGGGACGCCAGCGGGCGGCGGTCGGCGACCTCGGTGAGGAGGAGGTCGATCATCCGGCGGCCCATCTCCTCGATGGGCTGGCGGACGCTGGTGAGGGGCGGGTCCATGTGGCGGGCGATGGCGGAGTCGTCGTAGCCGACGAGCGCCACGTCGTCGGGGATGCGGCGCCCCGCGTCGCGCAGCGCCTGGCGGGCGCCGGCCGCGGTGACGTCGGATGCGGCGAAGACCGCGTCCAGGTCGGGGCGGCGCTCCAGCAGGGCCGCCATGGCACGGCTGCCGCCCTCCTCGGAGAAGTCACCCGGCTCGATCAGCGCCTCGTCGGCCTCGTGGCCCGCGTCGCTCAGCGCGTCGCGGTAGCCGTCGATGCGGCGCTGGGCGCCGTAGACGTCGAGGCGGCCGGTGATGTGGGCCACCCGGCGGCGGCCGCGGGACAGCAGGTGCTCGACGGCCTGGCGGGCGCCGCCGTAGTTGTCCGAGTCGACCGACGCCAGGGTCTCCCCCGCCGATCGCGGGCCGCTGATGACGGCCGGGATGTCCAGCTGGGACAGCAGGTCGGGCAGCGGATCGTCCGCGTGGACCGAGACCAGCAGGACGCCGTCCACCCGGTGCGCGGCCAGGTACTGGGCGAGGCGGCGGCGCTCCTTGTCGCTGCCCGCGAAGATCAGCAGGAGCTGCATCTCCGTGTCGGACAGTTCCGCCCCGACGCCCTTCAGCATGTCCGAGAAGTACGGCTCCGCGAAGAACCGGGTCTCCGGCTCGGGCACGACCAGGGCGATCGCGTCCGTGCGGTTGGCGGCCAGGGCGCGGGCGGCGGTGTTCGGGACGTAGCCGAGCTCGGCGACCGCCGCCTCGACGGCCGCGCGGGTCGCGTCGCTGACCCGGGGCGAGCCGTTGATCACCCGGGACACCGTGCCGCGGCCGACACCGGCGCGCGCCGCCACCTCTTCGAGGGTGGGCCGGCCACCGCTTCGGCCCCGCGCTCCGTGGCTTGCCATGGGCTCCGCCTTCCCGTCCACACCCGCACTCTGCGGCTGGCCTGGAATTTAACAGGCTTGTCAGTTGGAGTGACCGCTACCGGGGCCCGTCGCCCCCGGGCTTCCGCTTAGGACACGCCCCAGGCCCGCGGGCCGGTTCGACTGGCTCGATACCGCCGCCCGTGGCCGCAAGGGGCTGCGGCCCTGGTCCAGTTAACAGCCCGATAACTGAACGCATCTCTCCCTGTCCGGTCCCTTGACACCCCCGCCCGGACCGGAGAACCTTCAACACATCACTGGTGGGAGCGCTCCCACAGTACCTGACACATACACAACCCGCACGTTCCCCGCCCGAGCCGCAGCGAGTAAAAACGGGTCCAACAATGCAGTTGGCCGGGGGGTCGGCACGTCAGGGCAACAGGAGGACGACATGCGAGCACGCATCCGAACCGCCCGCAAGGCGATGGTCCTCGCGGCCGTCGCGTCGCTGGGCGCCGGGCTGCTGGCCGGCTGTGCCGACGACAACTCCGGCTCGTCGGACGGTGACGCCAAGGGCAAGACGACGATCTCGGTGGGGCTCTTCGGCACCATGGGCTTCAAGGAAGCCGGCCTCTACGCCGAGTACGAGAAGCTCAACCCGAAGATCAAGATCGCCGAGAACTCCGTCCAGCGGAACGAGAACTACTACCCGGCGCTGCTGAACCACCTCACCACCAACAGCGGTCTGCTCGACGTCCAGGCCGTCGAAGTCGCCAACATCGCCGAGGTCACGGCCACCCAGGCCGACAAGCTCGAGGACATGTCCAAGGCTCCGGGCGTGGACAAGAGCAAGTGGCTGGACTGGAAGTGGCAGCAGGCCACGACCAAGGACGGCAAGACCATCGGCCTCGGCACCGACGTCGGCCCGATGGCGATCTGCTACCGCACGGACCTCTTCAAGCAGGCCGGTCTGCCCACCGACCCGGCCGAGGTCGGCAAGCTGTGGACCGGCGACTGGGCCAAGCTCGTCGAGGTCGGCGAGCGCTACAAGGCGAAGGCCCCCAAGGGCACCTACTTCATGGACTCCCCCGGCGGTCTGATCCAGGCGGTCCTGGGCAGCGAGAAGGAGAAGTTCTACGACGCCTCCGGGAAGGTCATCTACAAGACGAACCCGGCCGTCAAGGCCGCCTTCGACCTGACCGCGGATGCCGCCAAGAAGGGCCTCGTCCAGTCGGAGACGCAGTTCCAGCCGGGCTGGAACTCCTCCATCGCCAACAACAAGTTCGCCGCCATCGCCTGCCCGCCGTGGATGCTCGGCACGATCAAGGGCTACTCGAAGCCGGACGCGGCCGGAAAGTGGGCCGTGGCCACCGCGCCCAAGGGCGGCAACTGGGGCGGCAGCTTCCTCACCGTGCCGAAGAGCGGCAAGCACGTCAAGGAGGCCCAGAAGTTCGTGGCCTGGCTGACCGCGCCGGAGCAGCAGGCGAAGCTGTTCAAGGTGCAGGGCAGCTTCCCGAGCACCCCGTCCGCGTACACGATGCCCGAGGTGACGGGCGCCAAGAACGAGATGACGGGTGACCAGCCGATCGGTGCGATCTTCGCCGAGGCCGCCAAGACCGCCCCGGTCCAGGTGATCGGCCCGAAGGACCAGATCATCATGCAGGGCCTGACGGACAACGGCGTGATCCTGGCGACGAAGGGCAAGTCGGCCAAGGAGGCCTGGGACTCCGCCGTCAAGACCATCGACAACAAGCTGGACCAGTGACCCGTATGGCCATCCGCCACGACACCGCCGCGCCCCCCGCCGAGGGGGGCGCGGCCCCGGGCCGCCCGCCCGCGGATTCCGTGTCCCTGGAGAAGGAGCGGCGGCGCCGGGACCGGCTGTCCCGCCGCTGGCAGCGGGACATCCGCTGGAGCCCGTACGCCTTCGTCTCGCCGTTCTTCCTGCTGTTCGTCGCGTTCGGCCTGTTCCCGCTGATCTACACGGGCTGGGCCTCGCTGCACCAGGTGGAGCTGACCGCGCCGACCGACATGAACTGGGTCGGGCTGCGCAACTACACCCGGATCTTCGACGACGAGTTCTTCTGGAACGCGGCGAGGAACACCCTGACCATCGGCATCATCTCCACCGTCCCGCAGTTGCTGATGGCGATGGGCATCGCCCACATCCTCAACTACAAGCTGCGGGCCTCGACCTTCTTCCGGGTCGCGATGCTCGCGCCGTACGCGACGTCGATCGCCGCCGCCTCGCTGGTGTTCGTGCTGCTCTTCGGCCGTGACTACGGCATGATCAACTGGGCGCTCGACATGGTCGGCATCAACCCGGTCGACTGGCAGAACGACAAGTGGTTCTCGCAGATCGCCGTCTCGTCGATCATCATCTGGCGCTGGACCGGCTACAACGCGCTGATCTACCTGGCCGCGATGCAGGCGATCCCGCAGGACCTGTACGAGTCGGCGGCGCTGGACGGGGCCAACCGCTGGCAGCAGTTCATCCATGTGACGCTGCCGGCGCTGCGCCCGACGATCCTGTTCACCTGTGTCGTGTCGACGATCGGCGCGAGCCAGGTCTTCGGCGAGCCGCTGCTGTTCGACGCCAACAAGGGCACTTCGGGCGGCGCGGAGCACCAGTTCCAGACGCTCGGTCTGTATCTGTACGAGCAGGGCTGGGTCGCCCAGCACCTGGGCCGTGCCTCGGCGATCGCCTGGACGATGTTCCTCATGCTGATCGTCATCGGCATCGTCAACTACGTCATCTCGCGCCGGCTGCGCGCCAGTAGTTAAGGAGTTCCGGCCGTGACGACGACTGTGACACCCCAGGACGCCCCGCCGCCCGGCGCGGCGCCCGTGAAGGAGTCCAAACGCCCCCGCCTGCCGAAGTCCGCGCGGGCCGGCGGGACGTTGCACGGCGGTCCGATCGCGTACGCGGTCCTCATCGTGTTCACGATCGTCTCGCTGTTCCCGCTGGTGTGGACGGCGATCGCCGCCTCGCGTGACAACCAGCGGCTCGCGCAGACGCCGCCGCCGTTCTGGTTCGGCTCGGGTCTGTTCGACAAGCTGGAGATCGCCTGGAAGGACGCCAATCTGGGTGAGGCGTTCCTCAACACCACCATCGTGGCGGGGATTTCAGCGGCGACCATCGTCTTCCTGTCGACGATCGCCGGTTTCGCCTTCGCCAAGCTGCGGTTCAGGGGCCGTGGCGCGCTGATGCTGATCGTGATCGGCACGATGATGGTGCCGCCGCAGCTGAGCGTGATCCCGCTGTACATGATGGTCGCCAAGCTCGACTGGACGGACCAGCTGCAGGCGGTGATCCTGCCGTCGCTGGTGAGCGCGTTCGGTGTGTTCTTCATGCGGCAGTACCTGATCCAGGCGCTGCCGGACGAGATCATCGAGGCCGCCCGGGTCGACGGGGCGAGCAGCTGGCGTGTGGTGTGGCACGTCGTGTTCCCGGCGGCGCGGCCGGCGATGGCCGTGCTCGGGATGCTGACGTTCGTGCAGACCTGGAACGACTTCATGTGGCCGTTCCTGGTGCTGACTCAGATGGGCAACCCGACCGTGCAGGTCGCGGTCGCGGGGCTGGGGCGCGGTTACACGCCCGACCAGTCCCTGATCATGGCGGGCGCGCTGCTGGGTACGCTGCCGCTGCTGCTGGTCTTCGCGATCTTCGGCAAGCAGATCGTGGGCGGCATCATGCAGGGCGCCGTGAAGGGCTGACGCCCTGTTTCCCGGGGCCGGACCGGCGCTGCTCCGGCCCCTCCTCCCCTTCTTCCTCCCCCTCCTCCCCCCTCCACCGTCGGTCTCCACGACCCCCAATGGGAGCGCTTCCATGCCTGACTCCGAGAACCCGGCCACTGCGGTGACCTTTCCTCCCGCCTTCCTCTGGGGCGCGGCGACCTCCGCGTACCAGATCGAGGGCGCGGTGCGGGAGGACGGCCGTACGCCGTCGATCTGGGACACCTTCAGCCACACGCCGGGCAAGACGGCCGGTGGCGACACCGGTGACATCGCTGTCGACCACTACCACCGCTACCGCGAGGACGTGGCGCTGATGGCGGAGCTGGGCCTGGGCGCCTACCGCTTCTCCGTCTCCTGGTCGCGGGTGCAGCCGACCGGCCGGGGTCCGGCCGTCCAGAAGGGCCTGGACTTCTACCGCCGGCTGGTCGACGAGCTGCTGTCCAAGGGCATCAAGCCGGCCGTCACGCTCTACCACTGGGACCTGCCGCAGGAGTTGGAGGACGCGGGCGGCTGGCCGGAGCGGGACACGGCGTACCGTTTCGCGGAGTACGCGCAGATCGTCGGCGAGGCGCTGGGCGACCGGGTCGAGCAGTGGATGACGCTCAACGAGCCGTGGTGCAGCGCGTTCCTGGGCTATGCCTCCGGGGTGCACGCGCCGGGCCGGACGGATCCGGCGGCGTCGCTGCGTGCCGCGCACCATCTGAACCTGGCGCACGGGCTGGGCGCGTCCGCCCTGCGGTCGGTGATGCCGGCCCGCAACACGGTCGCGATCAGCCTCAACTCCTCAGTGGTCAGGCCGCTTTCGCAGAGCCCGGCGGACGTGGCTGCGGCCCGGAAGATCGACGACCTGGCCAACGGTGTCTTCCACGGCCCGATCCTGCACGGCGCGTACCCGGAGTCGCTGTACGTGGCGACGGCGGAGCTCACGGACTGGAACCACGTCCTCGACGGCGACCTGGCGCTGATCAACCAGCCGCTGGACGCGCTGGGCCTCAACTACTACACGCCCGCGCTGGTCTCGGCGGCCGACCCGGCGGCCAAGGGGCCGCGCGCCGACGGCCACGGCTCCAGCGAGCACTCGCCCTGGCCGGCCGCGGAGGACGTCGCCTTCCACCAGACGCCCGGCGACCGCACCGAGATGGGCTGGACGATCGACCCGACCGGGCTGCACGAGCTGATCATGCGCTACACCCGGGAGGCGCCGGGCCTGCCGCTGTACATCACAGAGAACGGCGCGGCCTACGACGACAAGATCGACTCGGACGGCCGGGTGCACGACCCGGAGCGCGTCGCCTACCTGCACGGCCACCTGTCGGCGGTTCGCCGCGCGATCGCCGACGGCGCGGACGTCCGCGGCTACTTCCTGTGGTCCCTGATGGACAACTTCGAGTGGTCGTACGGCTACGGCAAGCGCTTCGGCGCGGTGTACGTGGACTACGCGACGCTCGAACGCACCCCGAAGTCCAGCGCCCACTGGTACGCCCGAGCGGCCCGGTCGGGCACGCTGCCGGAGGTGGAGGCCGTCTAGCCACTGCGGGGGCGGGGGGACGGGGCGCGGCACTGATAGGGGAGTGCCGCGCCCCGGCATGACCTCCGGCCCCGGGCGTCGCTACACGCCGACCAGGCGCACCCTGTCCCCGCAGAGCTTGGCCATGCCGTCGAGGTCGGAGGTGAGCATCACCACCGGGCGGTGCTGGCGCAGCGCCGTCTCGGCAACGGCGGCGCCGATGGCGTACTTGTGGCCGTGCAGCCCGGCACTGATGAGTAGGGCCGTGGCGGCTTTGGCTTCCTCTTCGCCGATGGGCACGATCCGGATTCCGGACAGCACCCAGGCGAGCCGCGCCTTGTCCGTCCGACGGTGCACTGCCTCGGTGATCGTGAGCGCACTGATGACCACCTCCATGCCCCGCCTGCGCGCTTCGGCGACGAGAGCGACGACAGGCTCGTGATCATCGACGAGCTTGGACAGACCTTCGCAGTCGAGGACCAGGGTGCCCTCGTGACTCAGCTTGCGGCGGGCCACTGGCCCTCTTCGCTGAACACCTCGTCGAAGACGCGACGCGCCCGCTCCTGTTCATCCGCGGAGACGGGGCCCCTGCGCTGTTCGTAGTCGGCCAGGTACTCGTCCAGGATCTGACCGCGCAGCTCACGCTCCACCGCCTCGGTGATGAAAGCGGAGAACTGCCGCTGGCCGACGCGCTTGCGGATCGCCTCGGCCGTTCCCTCCGGGAGGGAGAGGCTGACCCGGGTCGCCGGCCCTTCACCGATGCCGTACGAGGTCTCACTCATGCCACGACATTATCAAACGAGTAGGAATCGAGACCGTTCGTTCACCGTGTCGCTCCCGCTTCAACGCGCCGCTGCCGACAACAGCCGGCGGGTCGTCGTCACGCCCCACTCGTCGAGCGACAGCAGGCGGTCGCTGGAGGCCATGAGGCCTGCGGTGGACTCCACGTGTGCCGCCCACTGTGCGCGGGTCTCGACGGCCGGGCGGGCCATCAGGCAGTCGGGGTCGTTGGTCCACAGGCGGTCGTGCTGCCACTGGCGGGCCGCGCCCGTGAACTCGGCCGGGTCCTGGCCCGGCTGGGAGTAGTCGTCGGCCTCGGGGCGGCGGTGGGGGGCCGTGTCGGGGCTGACGCGCATGGCGTCGAACAGGCCGATGGAGGGGAGCATCGGGGCGCCGCAGCCCAGGAGGTAGGAGTCCGGGCCGATCGCGTCGCGGATCAGGCGGATGCCGGAGCGGTACGCCGTGAGGGGGTCGACGTCCGCGTGGCGGATGCCGTCCAGGGCGCCCGCGTAGAGGAAGTCGGTCTTGAAGTAGTCGTAGCCCTCCGCGCGCAGGGTGGTGAAGACCTCGGTCAGGTACGCCGCCGCGTCCGGGTGGGTGGTGTCCAGGACGCGCAGGTCGTGGCCCCAGTTGCGGCCGGCGTGAGCGAAGCCGCCGGTGGTGTCGCGGACCAGCCAGTCGGGGTGTTCGGCGGCCAGGTCGCTCGCGGGGTCGACGAGGAAGGGGGCCGTCCAGATGCCGGCGCGGCGGCCGCGGGAGCGGATCTTGTCGGCGATTCCGGCGCGGGAGCGGAAGCGGCCGGAGAGGGTGAGCCAGTCGCCGAGGGCCCGCTGGTAGCCGTCATCGATCTGGACGACGTCGAGGGGCAGGTCGAGGGTGTCCATCGCGCGGAGGTTCTCGTGGATGTCGTCCTCGGTGACCTCAGTGAAGTACTCGTACCAGGAGCACCAGACGGTGGGCGCCGGGCGCGGGGCCGCGACGCCGAGACCGGAGGCCCAGTCGCCCAGTACGGACTGGATGTCCTCGCCCGTCCACTCCTTCACCGGGCCGTCCGCGCTGACCTCCGCGACTCCGCCCCGTACGGCGAGCCGGATCGACGGCACCTCGCGCGTCGGCTCGGCCGCCGCCCACAGCCGGACCGGTGAGCCGTCGCCGGGGTCGAGCGCGAGCAGGCCCTCGCCCTGGAAGACGCCGGCGGGGACGGTGACGCCGGGCCGGTAGCAGACCGTGGCCCAGTTGGTGTTGGCCGGGCGGTGGGGCGCCGTGGCGAGGGCGTAGGCGCCGCTGGGGCTCCAGGACTGCCAGCCCTCCTCGTGGACGCGGGCGCGGCGGCGGTCGACGGGCACGGAGGCCAGCGGCGTGAAGGGGTGCTGCACGGTGATCTCTTTCGGGAGGGTCAGCCCTTGTTGGCGCCCAGGGTCAGGCCGCTGACGAACTGGCGCTGGAGCACGAAGTAGACGATGAGGGTGGGGATGGCCGTGAGCAGGGCTCCGGCCGCGACCAGGTTGGGGTCGGTGAAGTACTGGCCGGAGAGGTTGTTCAGCGCCGAGGTGATCGGCATGTTCTCGCCGGTGGAGATCAGGACGATGGCCCAGAAGAAGTCGTTGTAGATCCAGATGGAGAGCAGGGTGGCGAGGGCGGCCATCGCGGGCTTGCACAGCGGCAGCACGATCTGCCAGTACAGCCGCCACACGGAGGCGCCGTCGACCAGGGCGGCCTCGGTCAGTTCGTGCGGCAGCGAGCGCATGTAGTTGCTCAGCACGAACGCGCAGAAGCCGGACTGGAACGCCACGTGGATCAGGACCAGGCCGAGCGCGGAGTCGTAGAGCTTGCCGGACATGGTGATGCCGGGCAGGTCGATCAGCAGATACAGCCGGTACAGGGGGGTGATGATGACCTGCTGGGGCAGCAGGTTGCCGGCCGTGAACACCAGCAGCAGGAACAGGTTGAGGCGGAAGTCGAAGCGGCTGACGTAGAAGGCGACCATCGACGACAGCAGCAGCGTCAGCAGCACAGCCGGCACGGCGACGATCAACGTGTTGCCGAAGTAGTGCAGCATGTCCGACTGCTGGAAGGCGTTCGAGAAGTTGTCGAAGCTCAGCTTGTCGGGCCAGGAGACATAGCCCTTCGTGCTGGTCTCCGAGTAGGGCCGCATCGCCGCGAGCAGCGCCCACAGCAGGGGCGCCAGCCAGGCCAGCGCCGTGACGGCGAGGAAGGTGTGCAGCAGGATCCGGGCGGGGCGGATGGGGGTGCGCTGCTTGTGAGCGCCGGCGACGGTGCTCATGCGCGCCGCTCCTTCCGGAAGGTGGCGATCAGGTACGGGATGATCACCGCGAGCGAGATCACCAGGAGGACGACGGCGATGGCGGAGCCGTATCCGATCCGGCTGGACTCGCCGATGATGTTGTTGGTCACCAGGATCGACAGCAGTTCGGTGCCCTGGGCGCCCTTGTTGAAGACGAAGACCAGGTCGAAGGCGCGCAAGGCCTCGATGATCGTGACGACCAGGACGACGGTGTTGGTGGGCCGCAGGGTCGGGAAGACGACGTTCTTGAACGTCTGCCACTCGTTGGCGCCGTCCAGCGAGGACGCTTCCCGCAGGGCGGGGTCGACGCCCTTCAGGCCGGCCAGGTAGAGGATCATCATGTAGCCGGCGTGCCGCCAGGAGGCGGCGACCAGGACGGCCCAGAGGTTGAGGTCCGGGTCGCCGATCCAGTCGATGTAGTGGCCGGGCTTGTTGGCTCCGATGAGACTGTTGATCAGGCCGGTGTCGGGGTTGTAGACGAGCTGCCAGACGAACCCGGTGACCGCCAGCGACACCACCACCGGCAGGAAGAACGCGGTCTGGTAGACGCGGCTGAAGCGGATCCTCTTGTCCAGCTGCACGGCCAGGAACAGGCCGAAGGGCGTGGGCAGCAGGATGAGCACGACGAACCAGATGACGTTGTGCTCGACGGCGGGCCAGAACTGCGGGTTGCTGGTGAACAGCTGCCTGAAGTTCTCCAGGCCGACCCAGTGGATGGTGTCGAAGCCGATGCCGTCCCAGCTGGTGAAGGCCAGCGCGATGGAGGCGAGGGCCGTCAGCCACACCAGGGCGACGTGCAGGATCGTCGGCACGCCCGCCATCAGGCCGAGCGTGATGCGGTCGCGGTGGGTCAGCAGGCGCCTGTGCCCGTGGGGCACCTTGGCGGTCGTGGACGCGGGAGCGGGCCCCGGAGCCGGCTCGTCGGCCGTCTCCGGGACCTTGGCGGGGGTGGCAGTCATGTCGGATCCGAGTCGTCGATTCTCCGTTCGGTCAGGAGGAGGCGAAGATCGTCTTCTTCTGACGCTCGATCGACGAGAGGATGCTGTCGACGTTCTTGGGGTTGCGGACGAAGTTCTGGAGCGCGGGCTGCATCACCGTGGAGGTGAAGTCCGGGCGGGAGTCGCGGTCCATGAACTGCGTCAGGCTCTTCGCGCTGGAGATCATCTCGAAGGACTTCTTCTGGAGCGCGGTGTAGGAGGCGGTGTCGGCCTTGGTGGAGGCGGCCACCACGCTCGAGTCGGCCTTGAGGTAGATCTGTTCGGCCTCGGGGGCGCCCAGGTACTCCAGCAGCTTGGTGGCGCCGTCGCGGTTCTTCGGGGCCTTGGAGAGCATGAAGCCGTCGGTGGGCGCCTCGACGGTGTCCTGGCCGAACTGCGGGTCGATCTCCGGGAAGGCGAAGAAGTCGAGGTCGTCCAGGTCGGCCTTGTTGGTGAACTGCTGGCCGACGAAGGTGCCCAGCAGATACATACCGGCCTTCTTCGCCACCAGGGTCTGGGCCGCGTCCTGCCAGGTGCGGCCCACCGCGCCGTCCTGGTGGTAGGGGAGGATCTCCGTCCAGTGGTCGAAGACCTTGCGCACCTTGGGGTCGGTCCAGGAGGCCTTGCCCGCCATCAGCTCGACGTGGAAGTCGTAGCCGTTGGTGCGGAAGTTGATCTGGTCGAAGGTGCCCATCGCGGGCCAGGCGTCCTTGTCGCCGAAGGCGATCGGGACCAGCCCGTCCTTCTGCATCCGCTTGCACAGGGCGACGAAGTCGTCCCAGGTGGTGGGGACCTTGTAGCCGTGCTGGGCGAAGACGCTCTTGCGGTAGAAGACCGCCCACGGGTACGTGTACAGCGGCACGAAGTAGTACTTGCCGTCCTCGCCCTTGCTGAGCTTCTTCATCGCGTCGGGGAAGTTCCCGCCGATCTTCTGCCACACGTCGTCGATCGGGCTGGCCAGCTTCTTCGACGCGAAGAACTGCATGCGGTACCCGGCGAACCAGGTGAACACGTCGTCGGGCGTGCCCTGGAGGTAGGAGTTGATCTGCTCCTGGAACGTGTTGTGGTCCTTGGTGTTCACGTCGACCTTGATGCCGGACTTCTTCGTGAAGGCGGCGTAGATCTCGGCGAACGCCTTCTTCGGCACCGCGTCCGAGGAGTTCGAGCCGAGGCTGACCGTCTTCGGGTCGGCGGCCGCACCGCTGCCGCCACAGGCGCTCAGCAGGGGTATTCCGGCGCCGATCAGGGCCGCGCCGCCTATGCCGCGCAGGACCGAGCGGCGGCTGGCGGCGGGGAGGGAGAGTCCGGAAGGAGAGAGGTCGTGCATGAACGGCTCCTGAGGGCAGGGTTCGGCCACGAGCGTGTGGCGTGAAATCCAGTCTTAATCGACCAGAAATCAACTTGACCGAACACGGTGGCGCAATAACAGCCGTATGTCCGGTCATGCGTCAAGGGTCATCTCCTTCATTTGTCGAAACGTGACCGACCCGTGAGCGTGACCGGCCGTCGGAGAGGTCAGACGGAACGGGAGCGGTTGTATGCGGCAACCAGCCTGCCCCGCCGCCGGCGCCGCACCGGCCCGCGGTGGCCCCTGCGGCTCACCGGCGCCCGGCCGTCCAGCTGGATCCAGATCCGCACCTCGGTCCCGCCGAGCACCGAGGAACCGATCCGTACGTCCCCGCCGGTCGACTCCGCGAGCCGGCGCACGATGTCCAGCCCGAGCCCGGTCGAGCCGTCGGTCCCGGAGCCGCGGCCCCGCGCCATGGCGGCCCGGGGGTCGGGTATGCCGGGGCCCGCGTCGGAGACGAGGACGATCACCGCGTCCTCGCCGTTGTGCACGTCGACCGCGAAGGCGGTTCCCTCCGGGGTGTGCCGGAAGACGTTGCCGAGCAGCGCGTCGAGCGCGGCGGCCAGGTCGGCGCGGGCCACGGGTATGCGCACCGGCCGGTCGGCCCCGGACACCCGCCACTTGCGGCCCTCGTCCTCCGCGAGCGCCGACCAGAAGGCCATCCGCTCGCGGACCACCTCGGCGGCGTCACACCCGGCGCCCGGGCCGGCCGCGGCCGTCTGCGGCTTGGCCTCCCGGGCCGTACGGATGATGGTGTCGACCTCGCGCTCCAGCTGCTCGACCGCGGTCCGGGTCTGCTCGGCGGCCGGTCCCTCGCCGAGCGAGGCGGCGTTGAGCCGCAGCACGGTCAGGGGCGTGCGCAGCCGGTGGGACAGGTCGGCCGCCAGCTCCCTCTCGTTCGCCAGCAGCTGGACGACCTGGTCGGCCATCGAGTTGAACGCGACCGCGGCGAGCCGCAGTTCGGTCGGGCCCTCCTCGGGCACGCGGGCGCCGAGCCTGCCCTCCCCCAGGTCGCGGGCCCCTTCGACCAGGCGCTTGGCGGGCCGGACCATCCGCACGCCCAGCCGGTCGGCGACCGCGACCGAGCCGAGGACCAGCGCGACACCGACCCCGGCGAGCACCGCCCAGGCCGTGCCCACGCCGTTGGTGACCTCGGCCTCCGGCACGTACACCTCGACGACCGCGATCTCGCCGGTGCTGAGCGCGACCGGCTGGAGCAGCGTCGAACCGCCGGCGACTGCCGTGGTGGAGGCGCGGCCCAGCTTCCGCACGGCGGCGATGTCCTCGTCGGCCGCGCGCTGCCGCCCGAGTTCCAGGGCCTCCTGGCCGTCGCCCGTCGGTATGTGCACGGCCATCCCGGCGTCGGAGCCGGCGGAGGCCACGACCCGTTCGAGCTGATCGCGGTCGGTGGTGATGGACAGCGCCGGGGCGACGGCCGCGGCCTCCCGCTCGGCATTGGAAAAGGCGCGGTCCCGGGCCATCTCGCGGATGACGAGTCCGAGCGGCACCGCGAAGGCGAGCACGACCATGGTGGTCACCGCCAGCGACACCTTGACCAGGGCCCACCTCATCGCGGCGCCTCCGCCCCCGGCGGTTCGAGCTTCACACCGACGCCCCGAAGGGTGTGCAGATAGCGGGGGCTGGCGGCCGTCTCGCCCAGTTTCCTGCGTAGCCAGGACAGATGGACGTCGATGGTCTGGTCGTCGCCGTACGACTGCTGCCAGACCTCGGCGAGCAGTTCCTTGCGGGGAACGACGACCCCGGGGCGGCGGGCCAGGAAGGCGAGCAGGTCGAACTCCCGGCGGGTGAGGTCGAGCCGCGCGCCGTCCAGCTCGGCCTGGCGGCGCAGCGGATCGACGGTCAGGCCGCCCACCCGGATCACCGGGGACGGCTCCCCTTCGCCCGGGCCGGAGCGGGCGCGGCGCAGCACGGCCGCCATGCGGGCCGACAGGTGCTCGACCGAGAAGGGCTTGGTCAGGTAGTCGTCCGCCCCGGCGTTCAGCAGCCGGACGATCTCCGCCTCGTCGTCCCGGGCCGTGGCGACGATCACCGGCACGTCCGTGATGCCGCGCAGCATCTTCAGGGCCTCGGAGCCGTCGAGATCGGGCAGTCCGAGGTCCAGGATCACCACGTCGAAGCGGACATGGGCGACCTCGCGCAGCGCCTCCAGCGCCGTCCCGACGCTGCGTACGGTGTGCGAGGCGTCGGTCAGGTGCCGGATGAGCGCCGAGCGTACGAACTGGTCGTCCTCGACCACGAGCACACTTGCCATGCGCCGCACCGTACGCCATCTCGAACAGCCGGGTGCGGGCCTGTGGACAACTCCGCGCCTGGGGACAACCGGCCCCATCAGACTCCCGTTTGTGGACAACGCGTGGGACGCGTGAGGCAGTATGACCGGCGATGCGCAGAGGACTCCTACACGTACTGGCATGGCTGCTCGCCACGGGCGCGGCGGTCACGCTGTCGTGGTGGGGTGTCCACACGGTGATGACGGGCACGGCCTACGATCCGCCGCGCGCCCTGCCCGTCAAGGCCGCCGATGCGCCCAGGCCGGAGTCGGAGCCGCCGCCGACGCCTTCGCAGCGAACGAGTCCGCGACCGCGCCGGACGCCGAGTCCACCGCCATCGCCCACGGCCGGAGAGCCGAGCCCGACCCCCACACGTTCCCCCAGTCCCTCCCCCACGGCCACCGGCGAGGTCAAGAGCTACGACACCGAGGGCGGCCGGGCGGTCTTCGACCTGGGCAGGACCTCCGCCTTGCTCGTCTCGGCCACTCCCGGCGCGGGCTGGTCGATGCAGGTGTGGAAGACGGAGTCGTGGATCCGCGTGGAGTTCTCCTCGGGCGCGGACCGGGTGTCGGTGTTCTGCACCTGGCACGACGGACCGCCGCGCGTGGAGATCGGGACCTACTGAGTGCCGTACGGGTGCGTGCTTACGGGTGCGTGCCGCAGGGGCTCACCGGAAGACCGAAGCGGGCGGCGCGGGGGATGCCACGGCCGCGATGTCCGTGACGGGTGCGGCCCCACCGGTGAAGTCGGTGAGCGTCCTGCCGTGCTCGACCCGGCCGGGATGTGGGTCGCAGGCGGCGCGGCGGGTCAGTTCGGCGACGGGCAGCGGCTGGTCGGAGGCGACCAGGACGGCGTTTCCGAAGCGTTTGCCGCGCAGCACCGTCGGGTCGGCGACCAGCGCGAGCTGTTCGAAACGGGCGGCGGCGGTGGCGATCTGGCCGCGCAGGTGGGCGAGCGGCGGCCCGTCGGCGAGGTTGGCGGCGTAGATCCCGCCGTCCTTGAGGGCCCTGCGCACGTCGTCGAGGAACTCGGTGGAGGTCAGATGGGCCGGGGTCCGGGCACCGCTGAACACATCGGTGATGACCAGGTCGGCCCAGCCGTCCGGAACCTTGGCGAGACCTTCACGGGCGTCGACGGACCGCACCCTGATACGCGCGTTCGCGTCCAACGGCAGCTCGCGACGGACCAGTCGGACGAGGCCGGCGTCCCGTTCGACGACCTGCTGGGTGGAGCGGGGCCGGGTGGCGGCGACGTACCGGGCGAGGGTGAACGCCCCTCCGCCGAGGTGCACGGCGTGCACGGGCCGGCCCGGCGGGGCGACGAGGTCGATGACATGTCCGAGCCGGCGCTGGTACTCGAAGGAGAGGTACGCCGCGTCGTCCAGGTCGACGTGCGACTGCGGGGCCCCGTCGATCACCAGGGTCCAGGCCCGGGCCCGGTCACGGTCGGGGATGAGCTCGGCGAGCCCGCCGTCGACACTCTCGACGACGGCTTCCCCACCGGCCTGCCCGCGCCGACCGCTCCTGGACTTTCCCATGGGGTCATTATCGGGGTCGGGCTGCTAAGCAGGGCGTACGGTTCCCCGGGCGCCACCGCCCACCCCGCCTCACGTGGCCGCCTCGGCGGCCCGCTCCCGCACTCACCGCCCCGCCGGACCTCGGCGTCTAGCGACTGTCAGACAGGCCTAGCGGCAGCTGTCCGCCGCCCTGATCGTCCGGGCCGCCTCCCCGAGGGCCTTGCGCAGCACCACCGGGTCCGTCGCGAGGTCCGCCTCGCCGGGCGGCAGCAGCCAGTCCGAGCCCTCCACCGGGGGTTCGGGGGCCAGGGGCAGTCCGCGTCCGTCGGTCTGAGTGCAGGTGCTCCCCGGCACGTCCCACGCCTCGGCCGTCCCCGGCGGCACCAGGAAGCCCAGCGTGTCACCGCCGTCGTCGTGCAGAACGGGCCCGACCGCTTCCCCGGCCCCGCGCCGCAGGATGTCGACCGCCTCCAGCCCCTGCCGCGCCGGCACCGTCACGACGTCGCAACCGGCCGACGGTGAGCTCGGCGGCGTACCCGGCGGTGTACGAGGATCGTTGATCTGGCTGGTCTCCATCCCGGCCTCCACCACGGAACCCCTGCTTGGACGAGCGGTCGGGAGTCGGGGGCCTCCCGGTCCACAGGGTTCAACGCGGCAGACCGTCAACGGCTACGGCGGAAGTCAGCCGCAAAGGATGGCACTTCATGGCAGATCACGGATGAGATATCCGGTTTGTAGCCAAACTCAGCGTGAGGGCTCCGGCACAGCAGGTACGTTCTTGCCCGCCGGACACGGGGCAGACCATACGGGACAACACGTACAACTCGCCCCGAACCGGCATGGTTCGACGGTTCGCACGAGAGGACCCGGCCATGGCGTCGTCAACGGTGACCTCGTCTCAACCCAACCGGCCACCACGGCCCAACCTCGCCTTCCGGCAGCTGCGCGGACAGCGCTCGCCGGCCGAGTTCGCCGCGTCGATCCGCCGGGCGGCCCTGGAGATCGGCGAGCAGGTCAGCTGTGACGCGCGGTACATCGGCCGGGTCGAGGCGGGCGAGATCCGCTGCCCCAACTACGCGTACGAACGGGTGTTCCTGCACATGTTCCCTGGCCGCACACTCACCGACCTGGGGTTCGCGCCCCGCTCATCGGTACGCGGACGCCGGGCGCGCGAGACCGAGGACGCGCCCCTGACGTGCACCCCGAACCCGGCGAACGCCACCCCTGAGACCAGCGGGGCGTGCGAGCCGTATGAAACGCAGAACCCGTACGACCCGTACCACCCGCACGACACCTACGAGGAGAGCGACGTGCTACGTCGCGCATTCATGACCGGCGGGGGCGCCACGGTGGCCGCCGCCTCGCTGGGACCCGTCGGCCTCGCCCCCGACGCCGCGGCGGCACAGCGCCCCGTGCGCCGCGCCGGAGCGAGCGACGCGGGTGCTCTGGAAGACGCCGTCCGCCGCATCCGGCTGCTCGACGACCGGCACGGGGCCGACGGCCTCTACCGCCGCGCGGCGGCCCCGCTGCGTGCCGCCTACGCCCTGCTGGACGCCGGTACGACCCGGCAGACGACGGCGGACCGGCTCTACTCGGGCGCCGGTGAACTCGCCATCTCCGTGGGCTGGCTGGCCCACGACTCGGGCCGCTTCGACGACGCCCGCTCCCACTACGCGGAGGCCCTGGCGACCGCCCGGATGACCGGCGACCCGGGACTGGAGGCGCACGCCTTCTGCAACACGGCCTTCCTCGCGCGCGACGCGGGCCGGCCGCGCGAGGCGGTCCGGGCCGCCCAGGCCGCACAGCGCGTCGCCCGGCCCGTCGGCTCGGCCCGGCTGATGTCGCTGCTCGCGCTGCGTGAGGCGGGCGGCTGGGCGGGCCTCGCCGACCGCGTCGGCTGCGAGCAGGCACTGGCCCGGGCGCAGGCCCTCTTCGACCGGGGCCCCTCGGACGAGGATCCTGAGTGGATGAGTTTCTACGGAGAGGCCGAACTGGAGGGCCTGGAGGCGCAGTGCTGGTCCACGCTCGGCGACTGGCCCCGGGCGGCCCGGCACGCGCGGCGGGCGGCGGAGCTCCAGGATCCGCACTTCACCCGGAACATCGCGCTGTACACGGCGGAGCTGGCGGACGACCTCGCGCGGGGCGGGCGGCCGGACGAGGCCGCCGTGGCGGGGATGCGGGTGCTGGATCTGCTGGAGGAGGTCCAGTCGTCCCGGATCCAGACGATGCTGGCGGCCACGGCGCGGGTGCTCTCGCCGCACCGGCGGGCGTCGGAAGTGTCGGCGTTCCTGGAGAGGCATGCGTCGACGCCGAGGGTGGTGTGACGCGCCGCCCCCAGCAGCACGACGGCCCGCCGCCAGGGGGCTACGGCGGCTAGGCGGCCACGGCGGCCAGGTGCCCGAGGTCGTTCCAGCTCTCGATCGCCGGCTCCCCGTAAGCCCACCCCAGCACCGACAGTGACGTCGGGTTCAGCCGTATCCGCGCCGCGAAGTCGATCGGCAGGCCCAGCCAACGCGCCCCGATGGAGCGCAGGATGTGCCCGTGGGCGAAGACCAGGACGTCCCGGTCCTCGGCGCGCGCCCAGGAGACGACCTCGTCCGCCCGGGCCGTGATCGCGGCGAGGGTCTCGCCCTCGGGGACACCGTCGCGCCAGATGAGCCAGCCGGGCCGGACGGCCTGGATGTCCGCCGGGGTCATGCCCTCGTACGCCCCGTAGTCCCACTCCAGCAACGCGTCCCAGGTCCGCGCGCGGTCGCCGAAGCCGGCCAGTGCGCACGTCTCACGCGCGCGTGCCAGCGGGCTGGTGCGCACCTCGACGCCGGGCAGGCCGTCGTACGGCGCCCGGTGCAGGCGCTCCCCGAGCAGCTCGGCCCCGCGCCGGCCCTCCTCCAGCAGCGGCACGTCCGTCCTGCCCGTGTGCTTGCCGGACAGCGACCACGCGGTCTGTCCGTGCCGGGCCAGCAGGATGCGCGGAGCCATGGGGGACCTTTCCGGGAGAAAAACGCGAGCGGAACTCCACCATCATCGCGCACGCTGGTCGCGGGCAACCCGGGGGGCGATCTCTGCGTCTTTGAGGTCCGGAGGGCGCCCCCAGGGGGCGCCCGTACGCCGTAAAGTGACACGACCGACCGGCCGGGAGCCGTGTGGAGACGAAGGGGGAGGGCGATCGGATGCCGCACACCGAGACACCGGGCACCGAGGCGGCCCCTGCGCTCCGGCTCCGCTGGTGGACGGAGCTGCCGCTGATCCTTCTGGTGTACGCGTGCTACACGGCGGGCCGGCTCCTCGCCCGGGGTGACGTGTCCGGTGCGGTCGACCACGGCCTGGCGCTCCTGCGCGTCGAGAAGGCGCTGTATCTCAACTTCGAGCACCCGCTGAACCGCCTCTTCACCCACGAGGCATGGATAGGCATACCGGCGGACTTCTGGTACGCGTCGCTGCACTACCTGGTCACGCCGGCGATCCTCGTGTGGCTCTTCCGCTCCCACGCGGTGCGCTACCGCGCCGCGCGCACGTGGCTGATGACGTCCACCCTCATCGGCCTGGTCGGTTTCACGCTGATGCCGACCTGCCCGCCCCGGCTCCTCGACGCGAGCCACGGCTTCGTGGACACGATGGCGCAGTACAGCTCGTACGGCTGGTGGGGCGGCGCGGCGAGCGCCCCGCGCGGCATGGGCGGGATGACCAACCAGTACGCGGCGATGCCGAGTCTGCACGTGGGCTGGGCCCTGTGGTGCGGGGTGATGCTGTGGCGCCACGGCGGTACGCGCACGGCGAAGATCGCGGGAGTCGCCTACCCGCTGATCACGACGATCGTGGTCATGGGCACCGCCAACCACTACTTCCTCGACGCGGTCGCGGGCGCGGCCGTCATGGGCGTCGGGCTGCTGCTGGCCCCGGTCGTGACGCGCGCGGCGGACCGGGTCAAGGCGCGTTTCGTGCCGCGTGTCGCACCGGTCACGGCGGCACCTCCCGCCGCGGGTTCCCCGATTGTCAGTGCCGGATGCCAGACTTCCGCGGGTGAGCGAATTCCACGGCAGCGCGAGTCGCGGCTCGGAGCGGGAGCAGAGCCGAGTGCCTCCCCCAAGGACGCGGGGGACGGCGCTCCGGCACCGGCTCGCTGAGCTGCGCGGTCCCGACGTACCGGCGAAGGCCCTGGACGCACGCGCGTTGGCGGCGCTGGCCGCCAACCCCGGTTGCGCGCGCAGAGCGATCCTCGACGGCGCCGGGGTGAACAAGGCGGCGCTGGCGAGCGCGCTGGGCTCGCCGTCGGCCTTCGGGCAGTCCCAGTTCGCGCTCACGCGGGGCAACGCGTTCGAGGCGAAGGTCAAGGCCGACGGCGGCGCGGAGCTGCTGCGGCTGGTGCACGAGAAGCTGGACCGGACGGCCGAGCCGCCCGCGGAGGCGCGCGTGCCCGACCTGACCGCGACCGGCCCCCAGGGGCGTACGGCCCGTACGGCGCTGGAGCTGCGCGAGGCCGCCGCACACCCGGGCGCCTGGACACTGCTCGACCACCCGATGCTCGCGCTGGACGTCGCGGGCTCCCCCGCGTTCCTGGAGCCGGACGCGGTCGTGGTGCACCCGGACGGCAGCTGGACCGTGGTCGAGATCAAGTCGTTCCCGCTGCTGGACGGTTCGGCGGACCCGGCGAAGGTCGGGGCGGCGGCCCGGCAGGCGGCGGTGTACGTGCTGGCGCTGGAGGAACTAGCCGGGCGAGTGCACCCCTCCCCGCGGGTGCGGCACCGGATCCTGCTCGTCTGCCCCAGGGACTTCTCCAACCTGCCGGCCGCGTCCGCCGTCGACATCCGCAAGCAGCGTGCGGTGACGGCCCGTCAGCTGACCCGGCTGACCCGCATCGAGGACATCGCCGAGACGCTCCCCGAGGGCACGTGCTTCTCCCCCGAGCTGCCCGCGGAAGAGCTGACGGCCGCCGTGGAGTCGGTCCCGGCGGCGTACGCGCCGGAGTGCCTGTCCGCGTGTGAGCTGGCCTTCCACTGCCGGGGCCGCTCCCGCGAGGCGGGCGCGGTGACCTCGCTCGGGCGGCCGGTGCGGGCGGAGCTGGGCGGGCTGACGACCGTGGAGGACGTCCTCGCGGCGGCCCGCGGCGAGGCGGGTGATCCCGGCGATCCGGCGGTGGCGGCCCTCCGGCGGGCGGCGGCCCTGCGCGCCGAGGCACTGGAGGCGGCATGTCGCTGATCTCCACCCTGGCCCGGCTCGAAGCGGTCAGCACGGGCCGCGCCCAGCCCGCCGCGACCGTCCGGCACCGGCACCTGTCCGACCACCCGCTGGTGTTCGTGCCGCTGACCACCGCCGGTGAGGCAGGTGCCCCGCTCGGCGCGCTGGTCGGTACCGACCGGGACGCGCCGCGGCTGCTGGTCGTCCCGCAGCCCCGCGACCGTGACCTCAGGTTCGCTTTCCTGGCGGACCTGGCCGACGTGGTGCTGCCGTACGTCGACGCGTACGCCGAGGTCGTGGAGGCCGCCGAGCGCACCGAGACCGACCCGGAGACCGGCAAGCGGGTCAAGGTCGAGGTCGACCTGTGCGCGGACGCGCCGCAGCTGATCGTGCCGAGCCGCGGGGGCATCGACCTGGTGCGGCTGCTGGGGCGCTCCATGCGGTTCCGGCGTACGGCGGAACAGGATCCGGAGACCCCGTATCCGGCGCCGACCCGGGTGCCGTTGCTCGGGCGGTGGCTGACGCACTTCGGGGAGCGGGCCCGGGTGCCCGGCTCCTCCCTGCTGCTGGCCATGACCGACGTACTGGGCCGGCACTGGGCGACCGGGCAGTCCACGCTGGAGGACCAGCACCTGGGGGCGCTGCTCGCCTGGATCGACCCGCCGGAGGGCCTGACCGGTGCCGAGGCGGCGCTGCGGGCCGAGCTGGAGCGGGACGCGCAGGGCCAGCTGAGGTGTCCCCCGGCCGGTCCCGCGACGGACCCGGCGTTCGACAACAAACTGCTCGCCCCGGCCATCGAGCGTTACGACCGGGCCCGCACGGCCCTGGCCGCAGCCGAGGACGGTCTGGAGGCCGACGACCGGCTCGGCGCGCTGGCCGCCGCCGAGCGGGAGATCCGGGACCTGGTGCTCAGCCGTACCCTGCCCACCTGGGAGAAGGTCTGGCAGGGCCTGGACCTGCTGCGGGAGCTGCCCGAGGGGGCGCATGTCGGGGAGCGCTGGACCCGCGACCGCTGGTCCTTCACCGGCCACCGCGACCGGGTCCTGGCCGGCGAACCCCCGCAGCCGCGCCGCGACGACGCGGTCACCGCGGCGAACAAGCTCGCCACACGCGAGCGCGAGCAGGCCCGGCTGGAGGCGCAGGAGGCCCTCGACGACCCGCTGGTCATGGCGGGGCGGCGGCTGTCCGGGGAGGCGTTCGCGGGTGAGGTCACGGACGTCGTGATGGCGTTCAGCGAGGGCAAGCGGCCCAGCCCGCGCCCCCTGGTCACCGTGCGCACGGACGACCGGCCGCATCTCGGGGAGCGGACGAAGGTGTACCGGTCGCTGGGCGGGAAGCCGCAGTCGGCGGAGTTCGTCGGGACCGAGGAGGACGGCGGGTACGTCGTGCTGCGGATCCTCGACAAGATGGGCCGCGGCAAGGAACCCGAGCCGGGGTCGGTGCCGGAGAAGGGCGACCGGGTCTGCTTCACGCTCTTCGAGCACGAGCAGCGGGGCGGGGCCAAGCTTCCCGACCCGGAGGAGACACCCTGGACGCACGGTGGGCCGCCCGGTGAGGCGACCCTGGAGGCCGCCGACCCGGTGACCGCGGAGGACCTGCTGTGACGACGCTCTTCGATCCCGCCGCCGCGGCGGCCCAGGCCACCGACGCGATCCTCCACGACACGCTGCACGGCACCGCGCGCGGTGTCGTCGTCGACTCCCCGCCCGGCGCCGGCAAGTCCACGCTCGTGGTCCGCGCGGCCCTGGAGCTGGCCGAGGCCGGCCATCCGCTGATGGTGGTGGCGCAGACCAACGCGCAGGTCGACGACCTGGTCCTGCGACTCGCCGAGAAGAACCCCGAGCTGCCGGTGGGCCGGCTGCACAGCAGCGACGCCGACCCGTACGACAAGGCGCTCGACGGCCTGGACAACGTCCGCAAGTCGGCGAAGGCGGCCGACCTCGCCGGTTTGGCCGTGGTGATCTCGACGGCGGCGAAGTGGGCGCATGTGAAGGCCGACGAGCCGTGGCGGTACGCGATCGTCGACGAGGCGTACCAGATGCGCTCGGACGCGCTGCTCGCCGTGGCCGGGCTGTTCGAGCGGGCGCTGTTCGTGGGCGACCCGGGGCAGCTGGACCCGTTCGCGATCGTGGGCAGCGAGCAGTGGGCGGGCCTCACGTACGACCCGTCGGCCTCGGCGGTGACGACCCTGCTCGCTCACAACCCGGACCTGCCCCAGCACCGCCTGCCGGTGTCCTGGCGGCTCCCGGCCTCCGCGGCGCCCCTGGTCTCGGACGCCTTCTACCCGTACACGCCGTTCCGCAGCGGCACCGGCCACGGCGACCGCCGCCTGTCCTTCGCCGTGCCGTCGGACGGCTCGGGCCCCGACCGGGTGATCGAAGAGGCGGCCGAGTCGGGCTGGGGCCTGCTGGAGCTGCCCGCCCGGCACACCCCGCGCACGGACCCGGAGGCGGTCCGGGCGGTGGCCACGGTCGTACGGCGCCTGCTGGACCGGGGCGGCGCGGCGACCTCGGAACGCTCACCCGATCCCACCCCCCTGTCCGCGGACCGGATCGCCGTCGGCACGGCACACCGGGACCAGGCGGCGGCGGTGCGCGCGGCCCTGACCGACCTCGGCGTCACCGACGTGGTCGTGGACACGGCGAACCGGCTCCAAGGCCGCGAGTACGACGTCACGGTGGTCCTGCACCCCCTCTCCGGCCGCCCCGACGCCACGGCCTTCCACCTGGAGACGGGCCGCCTGTGCGTCCTGGCCTCCCGCCACCGGCACGCGTGCGTCGTGGTCTGCCGGGCGGGGGTCGGCGACCTGCTGGACGACTATCCGTCGACGGAGCCGGTACAGCTGGGGACGGTGGTGAAGTTTCCTGATGGATGGGAGGCGAATCACGCGGTGCTGGCACATCTGGCCGAACACAGGGTGCCGTGGCGGCCATGACCCCCACCAGCGGACACCCCACCCCTCCGCCGGCCGGAGGCCGGCACGCCGCCGGCAGCGGCCGATGAACACAGCCTGATGGATGGGAGGCGAATCACGCGGTGCTGGCACATCTGGCCGAACATCGCGTGTCCTGGCAGCCGTGACGAACGCCCGGTGGTGTCGCAGCCGTATCCACTACCGCGATGCCCACTTGCGCGACCGCGAGACAATGGACGGTGGCCCACTCCACCGGGAGGGCCAGCGCGACGTACGAGGAGGAGAAGACATGGCGGAGCCCACGCCGCGTCGGCACGAACCGCGGCTACGCCCCGCGCCCCTGCTCTTCGAGCCCGCGGAGGCGGCCTCCGACCCTGAGCACTTCTTCGATCTCGAGTCGATCGATGATCCCCGCGCGCTGCTGTCCCGCGCGACGGAGCTGACGCTGGCGTTCCGGGCCGCGGCGGACCGGGCGGTGGAGTTCCAGGCGATCGCGGCGGCGCAGCTGGCGGATCCGCGGCGGTTCGACCGGCTGACGACCGCGGACATCGCCGAGCGGGCCGAGTGGACCGAGGACTACGCCAAGAAGATGGTCGAGTTCGGACGGGACCTGATGCGGGGCGGCGGCGAGGGCCGGGGGTCCGTCGACCCGGTGTGAGACCGGGAGACCCGCACCTTCTCGATCTACCTGGCATATGCCAGGCGGGCAAGATACTCCCTCCCCACCCCTCCTGTCCCGATTTCCCGCAACCCTCGGGAACCGCGCGTGCACGGCCGGTAGACATGGACGCCATGAGCAGCGCATGGAACGCTTCCTATGTCACCCCGGACGGGGCAGCCTGGCTCGCCTCGGCAGGAACGTACCCGCGAAGCACGCTCGCCCTCTGGGAGGAGCGGCCGGACGCACCGGTGGTGCTGCCCTGCGGGTCGGTCTTCGACGTCGTCAGCGCGCCCGCGATGTTCGGGCGGCGGATGCTCGACCGGCTGTGGGACGACGGGCCCGGCTCCGGGCCGGTCGCGGAGTTCCGCGGCCGGATGCTGCTGTTCTCCGCGCCCGGCACGGCCCAGCGGCTGCCGGTGCTGCTGGAGTGGGAGGAGTGGGGCAAGCGCGGCGGGGACACCCATGAGCCCGGTCGTACAGGCGGGGTCCCGCCCCTGCTGTGCCACGGCACGGGCGACGCGGTCACGGTCCCGGCACCGGCGGACGACGCCTCCCCCGGCCGCTCCGGCGCCCGCTGGCTCGTCGCTCCCGACACCCGTCAGCCCTGGCTGCCCGGCCCCGAGGTACTGCTGTGGGCGGTCGTCCGGGCGGCCCGTTCGGCGGTGCGGATATCGATTTTTCCTCCCACCGACCAGGGTGCTAAGGTCTACGACGTCAGCAGGCGCCGCTAGCTCAGTTGGTTAGAGCAGCTGACTCTTAATCAGCGGGTCCGGGGTTCGAGTCCCTGGCGGCGCACCGACGGCAAAGGCCCTTCGCGAGAGCGAGGGGCCTTCTGCATGCCCGGCATCCGCATCGCGCGCCTTCAGCGCCCGGCCATGATCCGCACCGTCCAGGCCCCCGAAGCCGTGCGCCCCTCCACCTCCACCCGGACGCCCTCCCCTGGCACCGTGAAGCTCTCCCCGGGGCCGATCGGCGCGTCCGCGAGGGGCGGGTAGACCGAGTCCTCCCGGCAGGCCTCGGTGCGCGGATGGGCGTCGATCACCTCGATCGGCCCGCCCCCGGAGTGCGCCCCGCCCCGCACCCGGTACACGAGCACCCCCTGCCGGCACGCTGCCACGTCGTTGCCCACCGGCCCGCGCGCCTCGAACGCGAGCACGCTGTCGCGGCCGGTGCGCAGCACCGCGAGCTTGGTGCCCCGCCCGAGCCCGAAGGCCGGCGCCCCCGCGGCGCCCGTCACCGGCACCCCCGGTCCGGCCGCCAGCGGCTCCAGGGTCAGCCGGGCGGGCCCGGCGTCCTGCACACATCGGACCTGCCGCTGCTCCAGCCAGCCCAGCTTCCACCTGTGCCAGCCGAACAGGTCGGGCGCCAGTCCGAACTGGCTGCCCATCAGGTCCCAGTCGCCGACGTGCGTGTCCCAGTCGCCCTTGCCGTCCACGGGCCGGTGGTAGAGATCGGGCAGGTCGAACACGTGCCCGGTCTCGTGGGCGAGGACGAGCCGGTCCGGGGGATGCTGCTCGAACACCGTGACGACCCGGCGCAGATCGGCGCCGTCGGCCCGCATCGGACTCGTCAGGTTCACCACCTTGGTCGCGTCGGAGTCCACGCCGGGCGCGTCCGGGTCGGCGACGAAGTACACGACGTCGTAGCGGGAGAAGTCGACCTGCGGGTCGGCCACGGAGAGCGCGTCCCGCAGGTACGCGGCCCGGTGCACGGCGCTCCAGTCGCGCTGTATGTCGTACGCCGTGGACGGCTGCGGCATCTGGATCCAGTGCCCGAGCGAGTGCGGGCGCAGCGTGAAGCGGCCGTAGGAGGCGCGTTCGAAGAAGCGGGTGGTGGCCGGGAAGTGGTCGGCGGTCAGCTCCTGCGGCGTGGTCAGCGGATGGGCGTCCGGGAAGGACAGGAAGACCATGACCGCGTCCAGGGCCGGGGCCGGGCGCGGATAGGCGGCGTTCCAGGTGTCCAGGCCCTCGGAGTGGTGGGCGTCGGTGCGGGTCAGGGCGCAGGGCGCGGCCGAGTCGGGTTCGGCGGCCGACGGGCCGGTGCCGAGGGAGGTCGCGGCGAGGGCCGACATGGTGGTGAACACGGCCGCGGTGCTGCGCAGTCGGGCGCGCGGGAACTGACGCGGCACGGGTACCTCCGGGTACGGTTCGCGGGACACCGCACCCAGACTGTGATGATTTGTCGTACTGCGTCCTGTTTGCTTGCACCAGTCGAGTGAAGATGCCGAAACATCGCGGACGTCGACACCCGCGAAGCACTCACAGAACGTCACAACTGGTCGGGGGCCTGAAGAAGCCGTCCAGGCATGAGCAGAAACGATCTGGCAGAAGGGCGGGTTGGTCCGGAACACTGGACACCGGCTGGAAGGCCCTGGGGCCAGCCTCTATGATCGGCACACTTTCCTGACCTTTCCTGCACGGACAGAGATCGAATACATGCGGGAGCGAGCGGTGAGCGGAACCTCCGAAGGGCCGGCGCCCGCGGCAGACCTCGACGGGCCGGTCGTCACAGAGAGTGAGATCGACACGTCTCCCCGTACCGAGCCCCCGGCGCCCGCGCCCTATCGCTCCGTCTTCGCGGCCGCCCCGCTCGCCATGGCCGTCGTCGACCGCGAGGGGATGGTCGTCAGCGCCAACGACTCGCTCGCCGCGCTGCTCGGTACCCCGCCCGACGATCTGGCCGGGGCCGTCGCCGCCGACCTGGTCGACCTCACCGGTGACGCCCGCACCTGGCACGCGTACCGCGAGGTGCTGCGCGGCCGGCAGTCCCGGCTGCGCTGCACGCGCCGGCTCAAGCACCCCGACGGGCGTTGTCTGTGGGTGCAGGTGACGGTCGCCCCGCTGCCCGCCGAGGACCGGACCGTCCTGCTGACCGTCGCCGACATCAGCTCACGCCGCGAACTCCAGGCCCGTCTGCGGCACTTGCAGATGCACGACCCGGTGACCCGGCTGCCCAACCGCACGCTGTTCTTCGAACGCCTGTCGACCGCGCTGGAGGCGGAGTCGTACGAGCAGAGCGGCACGGGCCGGATCGGGCTGTGCTACCTGGACCTGGACGGCTTCAAGGCCATCAACGACACCCTGGGCCACCGCGTGGGCGACCGGCTGCTGGCCGCCGTCGCCGAGCGCCTCACCCGCTGCGCGGACGAGGCCGGGCGGTCCCGGCCCAGCATCCCGCTGGTGGCCCGGCTCGGCGGTGACGAGTTCGCGCTGCTCGTCGAGGACTCCACGGGCACCGAACAACTGGCCGAGCTGGCCGAGTCGGTGCTGGAGGCGATCCAGGACCCGTTCGACATCTCCGGGCAGCGGTTGTCGGTCTCGGCGTCGATCGGTGTGGTGGAGCGGCACGCGGCCGGGACGACCCCGACCGCCCTGATGCAGGCGGCGGACACCACGCTCTACTGGGCGAAGGCCGACGGCAAGTCCCGCTGGACGCTGTTCGACCCGGAGCGCAACGCCCACCGCATGACCCGCCAAGCCCTCGCCTCCACCCTGCGGCCGGCCATCGACCGGGGCGAGTTCCAGTTGGAGTACCAGCCGCTGGTGGGCATGGAGGACGACCGGCTGCACGGGGTCGAGGCACTCATCCGCTGGAATCATCCTCAGTTCGGCGTACTGACGCCGAATCGGTTCATCGGACTTGCCGAGGAGGACGGTTCGATCGTTCCGCTGGGCCGCTGGGTGCTGCGCACGGCCTGCGGACAGGCCCGCCGCTGGCAGCTGGACCACCCCGACGAGCCGCCGATCTTCGTGAGCGTGAACGTGGCGGTGCGTCAGGTCTGGGACTCGGACCTGGTGGCGGACGTGGCGGAGACCCTGGCCGAGACGGGCCTCGCGCCGCATCTGCTCCAGCTGGAGCTCACCGAGTCGGCGGTGATGGGCTCGGCCGGCCGGCCGCTCCAGGCCCTGAAGGCCCTCAGCGACATGGGCGTGCGCATCGCCATCGACGACTTCGGCACCGGCTACTCGAACCTTGCCTACCTCAGCCGCCTGCCGGTGTCCGTACTCAAGCTGGACGGCACCTTCGTCCGCGGCTTCCAGTACGACGACCGGGACAGCACGGCCACCCGCCCGAACCCGGCCGACGAGGTCGTGGTCGAGGCGATGATCCAGCTCGCCCACCGGCTGGGTCTGACGGTCACGGCCGAATGCGTGGAGACCTCGGACCAGGCGACCCGGCTGCGGCGCATCGGCTGCGACACCGGACAGGGCTGGCTCTACTCCCGTCCGGTGCCGCCGGACCGCATCTCCGAGCTGCTGGGCACGCCGGGCGTTCAGGCGGGCGTCGGCAACCCGTAGGCGTCGGCGATGAGTTCGTAGGAGCGCACGCGTACGTCGCCGTCGTGCGCGTTGGCCGTGATCATGAGCTCGTCGGCGCCGGTGCGCTTCTGCAGGTCGTCCAGGCCGGAGCGGACCTCGTCCGGGGTGCCGTGGATGACGTTGGCGTTCCAGGAGTCGACGAAGTCGCGCTCCATGGGGCTGAAGGCGTAGGCCTCCGCCTCCTCGGGGGTGGGCACGAGGCCGGGGCGTCCGGTGCGCAGCCGGACCATGCTGAGGGCGGCGGCCAGGATCTGGCGGCTGGCCTCCTTCTCCTCGTCGGCGGCGAGCGCGGAGACGCCGATGAGGGCGTAGGGCTCGTCGAGCACGGCGGACGGCTGGAAGGACTCCCGGTAGAGGTCCAGGGCCGGGATCGTGTTCTGCGCCGAGAAGTGGTGCGCGAAGGCGAAGGGCAGGCCGAGCACACCGGCGAGGCGGGCACTGAAGCCGGAGGAGCCGAGCAGCCAGACGGGCGGGCGGTGCGGGGACTGGACGCCGCCGGGGGACGTGGCCTGGACCGGCCCCGGTACGGCGTGGATACGGCGGTAGGGATGCCCGTCGGGGAAGTCGTCGTCGAGGAACCGGGTCAGCTCGGCGAGTTGCTCGGGGAAGTCGTCGGCGCCCTCATTGAGCCGGTCGGTGCGGCGCAGGGCGGCGGCCGTGGCACCGTCGGTTCCCGGCGCGCGGCCGAGGCCGAGGTCGATGCGGCCCGGGGCCATGGCCTCCAGCGTCCCGAACTGCTCGGCGATGACGAGCGGGGCGTGGTTGGGCAGCATGACGCCGCCCGAGCCGAGGCGGATGCGACCGGTGTGGGCGGCGAGGTGGGCGAGGATCACGGTCGGGGACGAGGAGGCCACGCCGGGCATGGAGTGGTGCTCGGCGACCCAGTAGCGGTGGAAGCCGCGGGCCTCCGCGAGGCGGGCCAGGTCGACGCTGGTGCGCAGCGCGTCGGAGGCGGTGCGGCCGGCCCCGACGGTGACCAGGTCCAGTACGGAGAGGGGGACGGGGGCGCTGCCCTGCGCTGCGCCGCGTATCTCGTCTGCCGCCACGGTGGGGTGCCTCCTGCTGTGGGCCGTGTGCTGTCGTCCCGGCTCTAACAGGGGACTGTCTCCGGTTATTCCCCCGGAGGTGCCTCCGCAGGGTCAGGCGGCCTGCTCCCAGTCGCTCCGCGCTTCGCCATACGGGGGCCGCCGGGCGCCCTTCTCGCGGGCGCGGAGCACGATCCAGGCGAGGGCGGCCCCACCGGCGAGCCACCAGGGCAGGGACCACACGGCACCCCACCAGTCCGCCCGCGGATCGAGGACGGCGTCGGCGCCGGCGGTGACCATCGCCGCCGCCAGGCTCCAGCACAGCAGGCGCCCGGACAGCTGGACAGCGCTTACAGAGGATCTGAACGGGCCCGTTTCGGCCATCGGGGAGTCCTTCACGGCACGACTGGCTGCGGACGTGGCCAGTGTGCACGGAATGGACAACTGAAGGGGAACGCGCTTTCGGTCAACTCAAGAGCCCTGCGCGGCGGCGGAAGTTGAGGATCCCTCACCTCCTGGCGGGCCGTTCACCCCCTATGCCCGGATCTGCCCCACCGAAGAGGTGGGACCGATTCCGGGCGTCGGTGGCGAGAACGGCACACCCGTTCACGCCTGGACGAGCGGCTCCCTCGTGAACAGTGCCCCCAGTTCCGGCGCGTTCACGCGGCGGTCCGCCAGGCGGAGGCCTTCCCAGACCGTGACCTGGTTGGCGGTGAGGACCGGCTTGCCGAGGTCCTTCTCCAGGGCCGGGATGTGGGCCGCCGTGTGCAGGGCCGTGTCGGGCAGGAGGAGGGCCTCGGCCTCGGGGTGGTCGGCGTGCCGGGCCATGGCGAGGAGTTCCGCCTCGCCCCAGGTGCCGACCTCGGCGGCCGTGATGATGCCGGAACTCTTCACCGAGACGACCTCGACACCGTCCGCCCGCAGGAACTCGGCGAACAACTGCGCCACGTCGTCCGGGTACGTCGCGCCGATCGCGACCCGGCGCACTCCCAGCTCCCGTACCGCGTGCACGAACGCGAAGGACGTCGAGGAGGCCGGCATGCCGGCGGTCTGCGCCAGGGTGCGCACCTGGTCCTGCGCTCCGTCCCAGCCGTAGACGAAGCTGCCGCTGGTGCAGGCCCAGACCACGGCGTCCGCGCCGGCGTGCCGCAGCTCCTGCACGCCCGCCGCGAGTCGCCCCGCGGAGCCCATCTCCAGCAGCGCGTCCACCCGGTGCGCGTCCTCACCGATGTCGGTGTGCACCAGGTCCACCCGGATGTCGCTGCCCAGCAACTGCTCGATGCGCGGATAGTCGTCCTCGGCCGAGTGGCCCGGGTAGAGAAATCCCAGCGCTGTCATGTCCAGCCTTCCTGCTGCTGCTCTTCTTCCGGCACGACGGGACCGTGGTTCGCCCCCGGCGATCCGAGACCGGCCCGCGCCTCCGGATTGATCAGCGCTTGATACGGTCCCACCGCACGGGTACCCAGTCGGCGCAGCGCCGCCCACATCGTCACTTGGTTGGCCGAGATCACCGGGATGCGCAGTTCGGCCTCCAGTTGGGGGATGACGTCGTAGGTGGGCAGGTTGGTACAGCTGATGAAGAGGGCGTCGGCGTCGTCGCGTACGGCCTGCCGCGCCATGTCCACCACCTCCCGGTAGGGGACCTTCCAGATGTGCCGGGTCAGCCCCATGAAGGCACAGCCGGAGATCGTGACGCCCGCCTGGGCCACATAGGCCTCCAGCGCCTGCGTCACCGACACCGTGTACGGCGTCACCAGCGCCACCCGCCGTACGTCCAGCTCCACCAGGGCTTCCAGCAGCCCGCCGGAGGTGGTGATCGCCGGGACGGCACCCGCCCGGCTCATCGCCTCGCACATCGCGCGCTCGCCCATGACACCGCCGACGAAACTGCCCGACGTACAGGCGTAGGCGATGACCTCGGGAGCGATCGCGTTGAGCGTGCCGACCGCCTCGCTCAGCGTCTGGTGTTCGCTGACCATGCGGGCGAGATCGAGGCTGACCTCGACCGGCACGAACGGTGTTCGTGTCATGTGCAGGGAGACCTCGTCCGGCACCCACCGCCACAGCTCGCGGTCGAGAGCGAAGTCGAAGGGGGCGACTACGCCGACCCCGCGCTGCGGGCTGGGCCCGCCGAGAAATGAGACGTCCATGGCAGGGCACCGGCCTCACACTGGGCAACGAGTGTGCAACGGATCGTGGGAACGCCCGTGTTGACGACGGTAGGTTCGGGTGCGAGCGTGGTCAATCCGCCCGGATCATTCCTTGGTCAACACCGTGTTAACTCGTCGTCACCGGCCGCCTGGCGAAGGCAGGCCGCCCCCGCCGCACGGCTGGAGAAACGGCTGCTCATGCCCACCCCCACCCTGCTCGTCCTGGACGCCGAACCCCTCCCCCGCCTCGGGAGCCTCACCGGCCGCGTGAGTATCGAACACACCGACGCGGAGGGTCTCGCCGCACGCCTCCCGCGTGCGGATGTACTCCTGGTGTGGGATTTCACCTCGCGCGCCGTGCGGGACGCCTGGCCCGGCGAGGGCCCACGACCACGCTGGGTGCATACGGCGAGCGCCGGTGTGGACCATCTGATGTGCCCGGAACTCGCCGCCTCCGACACGGTGGTGACGAACGCCCGCGGCATCTTCGACCAGCCGATCGCCGAGTACGTCGCCGCGCTCGTGCTGGCGATGGCCAAGGACCTGCCGCGCACGCTTCAGCTGCAACGGGAGCGGACCTGGCGGCACCGCGAGTCGCAGAAGGTCGCCGGGAGCCGGGCCGTCGTGGTCGGCACCGGGCCGATCGGCCGGGCGATCGCCCGCACGCTGGAGGCGCTGGACATCACGACAGCGCTCGTCGGCCGCGCCCCGCGCCCCGGCGTGCACGGCCCGGAGGATCTGGACCGGCTGCTGGCGCGCGCCGACTGGGTGATCGCGGCGGCGCCGCTCACCGATCGGACGCACGGCATGTTCGACGCCCGCCGCTTCGGCGTGATGCAGCCGTCCGCCCGGTTCGTCAACATCGGCCGCGGCCAGCTGGTCGTCGAGGACGCGCTCGCCGAGGCCCTGACCAAGCAGTGGATCGCGGGCGCCGCCCTGGACGTCTTCGAGTCCGAGCCGCTGACCCCCGACAGCCCGTTGTGGCAAGTCCCGGGACTGATCGTGTCCCCGCACATGAGCGGCGACATCGTCGGCTGGCGGGACGACCTCGGCGCCCAGTTCGTAGAGCTGTACGAGCTCTGGGCGGCCGGAAAGCCGCTGGAGAACGTGGTCGACAAACAGCGCGGGTATGTACCCGGACACTGACGTTCCTTGGAGGGTGCATGACCGAGCTCACCGAGCTGACCGCCGTACGGCTCCTCGACGGCTACCGCAAGGGCGAGTGGAGCCCCGTGGAGGCGACCCGCGCGGCGCTGGAGCGGGCCGAGGCGATCCAGCCGGAGGTGAACGCCTTCGTCCGGCTGACCGCCGAGGACGCGCTGGCCCGGGCCCGGGAGTCGGAGGAGCGATGGCGGCGCGGTGAGCCCCAGGGGCTGCTGGACGGGGTGCCGGTCACGGTCAAGGACATCCTGCTGCTGCGCGGGGCGCCGACCCTGCGCGGCTCGAAGGCCGTGGATCCGGCGGGGCGCTGGGACGAGGACGCCCCGTCCGTGGCCCGGCTGCGGGAGCACGGGGCGGTCTTCCTCGGCAAGACGACGACCCCCGAGTACGGCTGGAAGGGCGTGACGGACTCGCCGCTGAGCGGGGTGACGCGCAATCCGTACGACCCCTCGCGTACCGCCGGCGGGTCGAGCGGCGGCAGCGCGGCGGCCGTGGCGCTCGGCGCGGGACCGCTGTCGCTGGGCACGGACGGCGGCGGCAGCGTCCGCATCCCGGCGTCGTTCTGCGGGATCTTCGCGCTGAAGCCGACGTACGGGCGGGTGCCGCTCTACCCGGCGAGCGCGTTCGGCACGCTGGCGCACGTCGGGCCGATGACCCGGGACGCGGCGGACGCGGCGCTGCTGATGGACGTCATCGGCCATCCGGACTCGCGTGACTGGTCGGCGCTCGCCCCGCCGCCCGGTGCCTACGCGGACGGGCTGACGGGCGGGGTGCGCGGGCTGCGCGTGGCGTACTCGCCGTCGCTGGGCGGGCAGGTGGCGGTGCGTCCGGAGGTCGCGAGGGCGGTGCGGCACGCCGTGGAGCGGCTGGCGGAGCTCGGCGCGTACGTCACGGAGACCGACCCGGACCTGACCGAACCGGTGGAGGCCTTCCACACCCTGTGGTTCAGCGGGGCGGCCCGGGTGACCCAGCACCTGGGACCGAAGCAGCGGGAACTTCTGGACCCCGGCCTGCGCGAGATCTGCACACAAGGCGCCCGCTACTCGGCGCTGGACTATCTCGCCGCGGTGGACGTCCGGATGGACCTGGGGCGCCGGATGGGCCGCTTCCACGACACGTACGACCTGCTCGTCACGCCGACCCTGCCGATCACGGCGTTCGAGGCGGGCGTCGAGGTACCGAAAGGATCCGGCCATCGGCGCTGGACAGGGTGGACGCCGTTCACGTACCCGTTCAACATGACGCAGCAGCCCGCGGCGAGCGTGCCGGTCGGCGCCGACGGGGACGGCCTGCCGATCGGACTCCAGCTCGTGGCCGCCCGGCACCGGGACGATCTGGTGCTGCGGGCGGCCCACGCGCTGTACGAGGCCGGCGTGGCGTCCGCCGGCCGGATCAGGCCCGCCGGAAGCTGAGCGTCTCCCCTGCCGCTCCCGACCTCCACAGGTCGTTGCACGCCTCGGCCATGCTGTCCAGGCCCTCGACGATCTGGCCCCAGACGATGCCGGGGATCCAGCCGACATCGGCGTTCAGCAGCAGGTTGTTGCGCTCGTAGAACAGGGCCAGGTCGACGAGCGTGGTCCCGGCGCGGACCTCGCGGTCGTAGCCGTAGGACTTGGTCCCCAACTCCGCCCCGGCGAAGGTGAAATAACACAGATCGCCGGGAATCGGAGTGATGGTCGGGTTTTCCAGGGGTGGTTCGGTTTCGGCGAAGGGCGGGAAAAGGGCGTAGATCTCGTTGCGTGCGTACTTCGCGTGGTAGACGTCGCCGGCCAGCGGAAGGGCGTCCCAGACGGCCGCGCAGGTGATCGGCGCGCGGTCGTCCAGGAGCTTGGCCCTGCAGGTCACGTCGCGCTTGACCAGGGAGACTTCGATATAGCGATCAGCCATGCCTCCATGGGAGTGCCCGCCGCCCCCGCGGTCAAGGGCGCACCGGGAGACGTGCGGGGCTTGAAAAGATCGGCATAACCCGGATGCGGTCGGGTAGCCGCGCGCCCATGGCTCCACCACAGAGAAGCCCACTGAGAAGTCCGGAACCCATATCCCAGGCCGCCTCCAGGCCCACACGCCGGTCGCTGCTCGCGGGGGTCGCGGCGCTCGGCGCGCTGGGTGCCGCGGGATGCAGCCGTGTGGCCACGGCGTCGAGCACCGAGGGCGGTGACCTGCTCGGCCGGCTCCGGGCGGCGGGCGTCGTCCGCCTCGGCATCGCCGGTGAGATCCCGTTCGGCTTCATCGACAAGAACGGCGAGTTGACCGGTGAGGCACCGGAGCTGGCGAAGGTGATCTTCAAGCGCCTCGGCGTCGACCGGGTCCAGCCCGTGCCGACCGAGTTCGGCTCGCTCATCCCGGGCCTGAACTCCCAGCAGTTCGACGTCGTGGCCGCCGGGATGTACGTCAACCCCGAGCGCTGCGAGCAGGTCATCTTCTCCGACCCCGACTACCAGATGCTCGACGCGTTCATCGTCCGCAAGGGCAACCCGAAGGGGCTGCGCAACTACAAGGACATCGTCGAGAAGAAGGCGAAGTTCGCCACCGGGACCGGATACGCCGAGATCCAGTACGCCGTCGAGGCGGGGTACAAGGAGAGCGACATCCTCATCGTCCCGGACCAGGTGGCGGGGCTGAACGCCGTCGAGGCGGGCCGCGTGGACGTGTTCGCGGGTACGGCGCTCACCGTACGCGAGGTGGTGAAGAAGTCCGCCAAGGCGGAGGCCACCGAGCCCTTCAAGCCGATCGTGAGCGGCAAGCCGCACGTCGACGGGGGCGCCTTCGCGTTCCGGCCGACCGAGACCAAGCTGCGCGACGCCTTCAACGTCGAGCTGCACAAGCTCAAGAAGAGCGGCGAACTCTTCCGCATCCTCAAGCCGTTCGGTTTCACCGAGGCCGAGATGACGGATCTGACCGCGAAGGAGCTCTGCGGCGGATGACCTCGGGACTCTGGGAACTCGTACTGAAGGGCGTCTGGGTCACGATCCAGCTGCTCGTGTGCAGCGCGCTGCTGGCGGCCGCTGTGTCCTTCGTGGTCGGCGTCGCGCGCACCCACCGGCTGTGGATCGTCCGCTTCCTGGCGGGCTTCTACACCGAGGTGTTCCGCGGGACCTCGGCCCTGGTGATGATCTTCTGGGTGTTCTTCGTGTTGCCCCCGGCCTTCGGCTGGCAGCTGGTGCCGCTGTGGGCTGGCACGCTGGCGCTCGGCCTGACCTACGGGGCGTACGGCTCGGAGATCGTGCGCGGCGCGCTGACCGCGGTCGACCCGGCGCAGCGGGAGGGCGGGATCGCGCTCAGCTTCACACCCTGGCAGCGGATGCGGCTGATCCTGCTGCCGCAGGCGGTGCCGGAGATGATCCCGCCGTTCTCCAACCTGCTCATCGAGCTGCTCAAGGGCACCGCCCTGGTGTCGATCATGGGCATGGGCGATCTGGCGTTCAGCGGCAACCTGGTGCGTCTGGCGCTCCAGGAGAGCGCGGAGATCTACACGTACATCCTGCTCATCTACTTCGTGATCGCCTTCCTGCTCACCCGGGTCATGCGCGGGCTGGAGAAGAGGCTCAAGGCGGGTGTCGGGAAGAAGCCCGACAGCAAGACCCGGGCGCCTGAGCCGGTCGTGGTGGAGGCGGTCCGATGAACTGGGACTGGAGCGCGGTCTCCGACTTCATGCCGGACTTCTGGAAGGGTCTGCTGGTCACCCTTCAGATCCTGGTGATCGGTTCGCTGGTCTCGTTCGTGCTGGGCCTGGTGTGGGCGCTGCTGATGCGGCTGCCGACGCGCTGGGTGACCTGGCCGGTCGGCGTCGTCACGGAGTTCGTCCGCAACACCCCGCTGCTGGTGCAGCTGTTCTTCCTCTACTACGTGCTGCCCGAGTGGGGCCTGACCTTCTCGGCGCTCGCCACGGGCGTCTTCGCGATCGGGCTGCACTACTCGACGTACACGATGCAGGTCTACCGCGCCGGTATCGAGGCCGTGCCGGTCGGCCAGTGGGAGGCGGCGACGGCGCTGAACCTGCCGCTGCGCCGGACGTGGACCGCGGTGATCCTGCCGCAGGCGGTGCGCCGGGTCGTCCCCGCGCTCGGCAACTACGTCATCGCGATGCTCAAGGACACGCCCATGCTGATGGCGATCTCCGTGCTGGAGATGCTCGGCCACGCGCGCCTGTTCTCGCAGGAGCACTTCCAGTTCACCGAGCCGCTGACGGTGATCGGCGTGGCCTTCATCGTCATTTCCTATCTGGCCTCCCTTCTCCTGCGAGCCCTGGAGCGACGCCTTGCCCACTGACACTCTCCCCAACCCCGAGAAGAACCCCGCCAGGAGCACCGGCGAGCTGATCCGGCTGGAGCAGGTCACCAAGCGGTTCGGGAGCAACACCGTCCTGGACCACCTGGACTTCTCCGTCGACGCCGGCAAGCACGTCACCCTGATCGGGCCGTCCGGGTCCGGCAAGACCACGATCCTGCGGCTGCTGATGACCTTGCTCAAGCCCGACGAGGGCACGATCACGGTCGACGGGCAGAAGCTGTTCCCGGCCTCCGACAAGGAGGTGCGGGAGGTCCGCAAGAAGATCGGGATGGTCTTCCAGCAGTTCAACCTGTTCCCGAACATGACGGTGCTGCGGAACATCACCGAGGCACCGGTCACCGTCCTCGGCATGTCCAAGGACGAGGCCGTGGAGCGGGCCAAGGGCCTGCTGGACCTGGTGGGCCTGTCCGACAAGTGCGACGCGCACCCGGCGCAGCTGTCCGGCGGGCAGCAGCAGCGGGTGGCGATCGCCCGGGCGCTGGCCATGCGGCCGCAGGTGCTGCTCCTGGACGAGGTGACCTCCGCACTCGACCCGGAGCTGGTCGCGGGCGTCCTGGACGTGCTGCGGGACATCGCCCGCTCCACGGACATCACCATGCTCTGTGTGACCCACGAGATGAACTTCGCCCGGGACATCTCCGACCAGGTGCTGATGTTCGACTCGGGCCGGGTCATCGAGTCGGGCCCGCCGGAGAAGATCTTCAGCGAGCCGGAGCACGACCGCACGCGGGAGTTCCTCAGCGCAGTGCTCTGACTACAGCGCGTGACCAGGCAGAACGTCCGGACCCAAGGGCTGGGGCATGCTTCTGGCATATGCCAGAGGATCGATACCCCAGTCCGGGGGCCCGGGAATCTTGTCAACCCCCGCTCTCCGCAGGGTGTTTGCCGGTTAACCTGGAAGAGGTTCACTGACCGGATTACGGCCCTAACAGCAAGCGCAGGGGGAGACCACCGTGGCGCTGAAGCACGAGCCGCCGACCACCCCGTACCACGCGGCCCAGGAAGCCCTGCGCGTCCTGGAGACCGTGGCGCGGAGTTCCACCGGAATCATCGACGCCGAGCTCGCCCGGCACACCGGCATCGGACCGGAGCGGCTGACCGCGCTCCTGCGCATGCTGCGCCGCGAGGGCTACGTCGAGCAGATCGCCGACGGCGCGTACGTCACGGGCGAGACGCTGGCCCGCCTCGGCTCCGCCCAGCACCGCGAGCAGGCCCTGCGCGACAAGCTCCAGCACACCCTCGACCGGCTGCGCGACTCGGTCGGCGCCGCCGTCTACATGAGCCGGTACGTCGACGGCGAGATCAGCGTCACCCAGTACGCCGACAGCCCGGCCACGCCCAAGGTCAACGAGTGGGTCGACTTCCGCTCCTCGGCCCACGCCACCGCGATCGGCAAGAGCCTGCTCACCCAGCTCGACCACGCCGGCCGCCGCGACCACCTCGCCCGGCACAAGATGGCCCGCCTCACCTCGCGCACCATCACCAGCGACCGGCTGCTGCTCTCCCGGCTGGAGTCCCAGCCGCCCACCGTGCCCGTCCTGGACCTCCAGGAGTACGCGGTCGGCACGGTCTGCGCGGCCGTCCCCGTCACGGCCGGCTCCTCCGTCGGCTGCCTGGCCCTGTCCCTCCCGGTCGAGCACGCCCACCGGCTCCGCCAGGCCGCGGACGCCCTCAACCGCAACGCGGCCCCGGTCCTGCTGTCCATGGCGATCTAGCTCCTGCTGCGGTGGTCGGAAGCACCCCGGAGGACCGGGTATTATTTTCTCCGTCGCCGCCGCGAGAACGCGCCACGCGGAACGCGGTCGGCGGGAGTCATGCGCCGCTAGCTCAGTTGGTTAGAGCAGCTGACTCTTAATCAGCGGGTCCGGGGTTCGAGTCCCTGGCGGCGCACCGGTGAAGGGCCTCTCGTGGGAGCGGGAGGCCCTTCGGCGTGTTCGAGATCCTCCCTGGTCAGCGGGCGGTACGCGCGCTCCCCCGGCGGCCGCCACCACACCGGGTCCGCGCACCTGAGGCCCTCCCTCCGTAACGCCGCCCGATGGATCTTGTTCGTGGCCGTCACCGGCATCCGCCCCACCACCCGCACGAACCGGGGCGCCATCTTCGTCCCCAGGTCGGGCTGGGCGAGCAGGAACCGCGCGAACGCCTCCGGGTCGAAGGTCCCGGCGATCGTCGCCATCACCTGGTCCCCGGTCACCGGATCCGGCACCGCGTACACGGCGACGGCGGCGGCGCCCTCGTACCGGGCGAGGATGTTCTCGATCATCGCGGCGGCCAGGTTCTCGCCGTCGACGCGGAGGCGGTCGTCGGTGCGGCCGGCGAAGTAGAGGTAGCCGTCGGCGTCCCGGTAGAAGAGGTCACCCGTCCAGTACCAGCCCTCCCTGCGCCGCTCCGCCTCCGCCGCCGGGTTGCGCCAGTAGCCCTCGAAGGGGCTGGGTCCCTGGTTGACCAGTTCGCCGATCGCCTCGTCCCCGTTGAGCAGCCGCCCCGCCGCGTCGAAGCGGGCCGGCGGGCACTCCTCACGGCTCTCCGGGTCGAGGACGACGAGCCCGGGTGCCGCCCGGCCGACCGCGCCCGGCGGCGTTCCCGGCGACCACTGCACCGCCGCCCCGCCCTCTGAAGAGCCGTATCCCTCCACCAGCCGCACCCCGAACCGCCGCTCGAAGGCCGCCACGTCCACCGCGCCCGCCTCCGTGCCGAAGCCGAGGCGGAGGGGGTTGTCGCGGTCGTCGGGGCGCGGCTCGGTGGCCAGGACGTACTGGATCGCCCGGCCGACATACGTGAAGTACGTCGCCCCGTATCGGCGTACGTCCGGCAGGAAACGGGACGCCGAGAAGCGCCGGCGCAGCGCCACGCCCGCCCCGGTGACGAGTGCAGGCGCCCAGCCGGCGATCACCGCGTTGCCGTGGAACAGCGGCATGCAGAGGTAGTGCACGTCCTGCGGCCCCAGGGCGAACTGGCCGGCCAGGGAGCGTCCGGCGGCTGCCAGGCGGCCCTGGGAGCAGAGGGCGGCCTTGGGCGCGCCGGTCGAGCCGGAGGTGAAGTAGAGGAGGAAGCGGTCGCGTGGGGTGGCGCGGGAGGCGTCCGGGTGTGCGCCGGAGTAGGGGGCGAGGAGGCCGGCGTACTCCTCGGTGTCCGTCACCAGCATCCGCACGCCGGGCAGGTCCAGGCCCCTGAGCAGCGGCAGGTGGGTCCGCTCGGTGACCAGGATGCGGCACTCGGTGTGCAGGATGTCGCGGGCGAGTTCGGCGCCCCTGCGGGTGGGGTTCACGCCGGCGACCGCCACCCCGGCCAGGGCCGCCGCGCCCAGCCACAGAGGGAACTCGGGGGTGTTGTCGAGGAGCACCCCGATGTGGGGCTCGGCGTCCGGCGGCAGCAGGTCGGTGAGCAGGGCCGCCCGGGCCGCTGCTCCGGACGCCACCTCATGATGGGTCAGGACCTCTTCCTCGCACCACAGCCCCGGCCGGTGGTCGCCCCACCGGTCCCGTACGAGTTCCGCGACCGTACGTCCTGTGGACTCCATGGGCCGCAAGGTAGCTGATGCACCGTCAGATGTGGAGGGCCGCCGTGGCGTCACACCACGGTGAACATGAGATGGACGATCACCATGAACACCAGGCAGAAGACGATGAACACGCCCAGAAACACCGCCGCGCAGCCCGTGCCCGCCGCGAGCCTCCCCCGTGCCGGCGCGTGGGCCGTGGCGCGCTCGGGGCGGTCCGGCAGGTAGTACACGGTGACGATGTCACCCTCCACGGTCGTCGCCGGACCGTTCGCCTCGTCGAAGCGGATCACGCGGGCGTCGTGTGCGGTGAACTCGTAGACGTGGTGCAAGGTGGTCCGCACACTGGTGTCACCGCCGCCACTCGTCGTCGTGTAGGCCCGCAGACACCGCGCCTGGGACATGAACCCGCTGTTCCAGGCGCTGCTCACATCCTGCGCGCGGCGGGCTGTCCCGGTCAGGGCGAAGATCGCCAGGGCGATCATGAGTGCCGGTACGACATAGAAGAAAGCCTGGAATACCGCCATGGTGCCCCCCGATCTCCCGCACGGTCGCGATCGGCCGGCATGGGGAACCTACCCACACCGGCCGCACCGCCGCCTCAGGAGAACCTCAGAAGGTCACGTCCGAGCACGCGTAGAACGCGTTGCCCGTGTCGGCGATCGTCCACACCGCCAGGATGACGTGGTGGCCGCTCAGCCCGGACGGCAGTCTGCCGCTGTGGGAGAGCGTGGACGGGGGCCGCTGGCCGTTGTACGGCACGGTGAAGAACGGCGTGAGGTTGAGGTCGGACCGGGCCAGGTTGTGGTTCTGGTTCCAGCCCGGCTTGGTGATGTAGTACTTGAAGTCGGTCGTGGCATGCATGGCCGTGAACTGCCAGCGGAACGTGTAGGTCTGGCCGCCCGTCACCTTGGTGGTGGGCCAGGCCCCGCCGGACGGCGTCCGCGGTGCGCTGAGCGGGCTGAACTGGCCGAGGCCGGCGTTGCATATCTGTCCGTCGGCCGGGCCGGAGGCCGGGAAGCCCTTCGGGCCCTCGACGCTCTGCGGTTCCCATTGGATCGGCCCGCAGTTGGTCACGGTGCCGTTCTGGCAGAGCTTCTGCCGGCTGACGGGGAGGTCGGTGTAGCCGTGGCCGCTGGCGCCGCCGGAGGAGAGTACGAGGGCTCCGGTCGTGGCCAGTCCCACCGCGGCTGCGGACAACTTGGTCCTAGTGCGCATGCTGCCGCTCCTGGTGAACGTGGGGGAGGTGCAGTGAGCTGTGCAGGTAGGTCTAGACCAAGTCTGAGAGTAAGGACATCAGTTGAACATGTCCATACCAATCACGGAGTTGTTTCTCCCCGGCCCGCGCAGAACGCCACCGTCAGGTCCTTCACCAGCGCCTTCCGCTCGTAGTCGTCGAGTTCGACCAGCCCCCGCATGGTCAGCCGGGTCACCGTGTCCTCCACCGAGTCCACGACCGAGGTGAGCACGCTCGCCCGGTGCTGGGCGTCCAGCGCGGCGATGCGGCGGCGGTGCATCGCGGCGGCGACCTCGGGGGCGTACTCCACCCGGAGCGGCTGCACGGAGAACACCTCCAGGCCGACCGGCGCAGCGTCAGCCGCCACCAGCCGGGTCAGCGCCTCGGCCGCCGCGTCCGTGGCGCCCCTGGCCCCGCCGGGCATCTCCACCGGCACACGGGCCAGCGCCGCCTCGACGCACTCGCGCAGATACGTCTCGTGGTCCTCGACCCCCAGCGTGGCCCGCGCGGTGTCCCGCATCCGCCACACCACCAGGACGACCACCCGCAGCGCGACCCCGCTCGCGTCGGCGGCCGGCACCGGCTCGCTGCGCCAGTGCCGCAGCCGTACGTCCACCCGGCGGCGCAGCAGCAGCGGGTTGACCCACAGCAGACCCGAGCGCCGGACGGTCCCCCGGTAGCGGCCGAACAGATCCAGCACCCAGGCCCGGCCGGTCCGGCCCCGGGCCAGCCCGCCGAACCCGAACAGCCCGAGCGCCCCGGCCCCCGCGTACGCCGCCCACTGCGCGGGACCGAGCCCGGCCCCGGTGTGCGCGGGCAGCCGCAGCGCCTCCAGCACGAGCGGCGGGAGCAGCCCGGCCCACCAGGAGGTGGCCGCGCACCCGGCCGCCCCGCACACCCCGGCCAGCACACCCGCCGCCCCGGGCAGCACCCGCGCGGGCCGCTCCGCCAGGTCGGGGTCGACCTGCGGTGCCGGGCGCGGTGCCGCGGCCGCCGGGCGTCCGAGGCGCGGCTGCTCCCCCGTGCCCTGCCGGCGGGCGACGACCGCCGGCTTGAGCGGTACCGGCGCCGGGTCGGGGTCGTCGCGGAACAGCAGGTGGACGGGGATCTCGGTGGTGGCCTCGTTCTGGATGAGCCGGGCGGGTCTGACCGGTCCGTCGGCCAGGCCGCCGGCCGGCCCGTCGGGCTCGGACGTGTGGGAAGTGGTCGTACTCATGGGTGCCTCCAGCCTCCGCGCCAGATGCGTCACAACGGTGATCCCCGGTGCCCGGGGTCCGGGCCCCTCCGGGGCGGGCTTCACGAGAAGAGCCGCCGCCAGGTCTCGGGACCCGGGTAGCCGTCCGCCGCTCCGCCCCGCCAGCCCTGGGTGCGCTGGAAGGCCTCGACGGCCCGCCGGTCCGCCTCGCCCCAGCGCGGTCCCGGCCCGACCCGGTAGAACCTGCCGAACCCCTTGCGCACCAGCTGTCTCCCCAGCTGGGTGACGTACGCGTTGCTGGCGCCGGGCCGGAACATCGCCCGGCCCGGGTAGCCGGGGACGCCGTGGGAGGAGGGCGGCGGCCCGACCGCCCCGGCCTTCACGTCCTTGCCCTTGCCGGTGACCAGCAGCTCCCAGGTGCGCGGTCCGGGCAGGCCGTCCGCGTCGGCGCCCGTCCAGCCCTGGGCCAGCTGGAAGGCACGGGTCGCCCGCCGGTCCGCGTCCGTCCAGCGCGGGCTCGGGCCCAAGGCGTAGGAGCCGCCGGCCCCGCGCGCGACCAGCATCCGGCCGAGCAGCGTGACGTACTTGTTGTTCGCGCCGGGGCCGAAATACGCCGCTCCCGGGTAGGGCGTGGCGGCCTGTGCGCCCGGCTTCCCGGCGGCCGGTTCCTTGCCCGGCACGGTCCCCGGCTCCTGTGGGGTGACGCCCTTGTACCGGTAGGGGACGTACTGGTCCGAGTCGTTCCAGTAGGCGTACGGGGTGGACTGCCGGCGGGTGTGCGGGCGGGTCTGCTCGTAGGCGGTGTAGTAGCTGTGCGTGTAGTCCGTCCAGCCGCCGAAAATCACGACGTGCGAGCCGCTCTCCGGGGCGGCCGCATTGTGGAAGAGCAGAATGTCGCCCGGCTGGAGTTCCTCCTTGGAAATCCGCTCACCGTATTGGGTGAGGCTGCCCGTCCATTCGTTTCCGGGCAGCTTCCAGGCCATCGAGACATAGCCCGAACAGTCCTGGCGGTATCCGTCGGACCAGTAGTCGTTCATGCTGTACGGCACCTTCGCGGCGACCCAGGTCTTGGCCCGGTTGATGATCTCCGTACGAGTGATGGCGGTGGGCTTGAGGGTGGCCGAGGGCTTCGCGGGGCGACCGCCGGGGCCGTGCAGCGGGGCCGTGCCTCCCTGGGGGGTGTCGGGCTCGTCACCTGCGGAAACGCCGGGTCGATGGGGTGGTGCGTGCGAGGCGGCCGCAGCCGGTGCGGCGTGGCCCGCGCCGAGCGCCGCCGAGGTCGCGGCGGCCAGGGCGAGGGCACGGCGTGCGGCCGGGTGGGCGGTGGTGCGACCCGCCCAGGAGTGCGGCAGGGCGCGGCGCCAGTGGACGCATCCGGGGCAGTCGCAGTCGCTCGCGGGGTCGAATTCCTCGAATACCGGAGACCTCATGCGAATCCCCTCACACTTCCGGCGGAAAAGGCCGCGCCTGTATCCGTCCGGGCGCGCGTCGTCAGTTTCTCAACTGTCTTCCGCACGCGCATGCTGACGGTCCGAATGATGTACGCGGCGCCACAGGGGACCCCTCTCGGGGCCGGAGCCCGTGGTCCGGAGCACCTCCCGGCGTCCTGTAGAGTTACGACGTCAGCGCGCGCCGCTAGCTCAGTTGGTTAGAGCAGCTGACTCTTAATCAGCGGGTCCGGGGTTCGAGTCCCTGGCGGCGCACAGACGGCAAAGGCCTCTCGCGAGAGCGGGGGGCCTTTCGCATACCCGGCCACAGCCCTGGTGCACTCTGGCCGGAACCCGGCCCACCGCGCGATTGGCCGGATACCCTCTCGCCATGGCAGCGCGTGATCTCCAGGAGCGGATCAAGAAGCTCATCATCGACCGCCGGCTGGCCTCCGGGGCCCCGCTGCCGACCGAGCCCGAGCTGATGGAGTACCTCGGCGCGAGCCGGAACTCGGTGCGGGAGGCGCTGAAGGCGCTCCAGGCCATGGGCATCGTGGAGATCCGGCACGGCTTCGGCACCTACGTCGGCCCGATGTCCCTGGCCCCGATGATCGAGGGCCTCGCCTTCCGCACGGTCGCCGGGCACTACCGGGGCGAGGACTCCCTGCTCCAGCTGCTGGAACTACGGGAGGCGGTGGAGACCGGGCTGGTCTCCCGGCTCGCGGGGCGGATACCGGATGCGGACCTCGTTGAACTGGACGGGCTCGTCGGCCGTATGGAAGAGCAGGCCGCGCGCGGAGCCGGTCTCGCCGAGACCGACCGGGCCTTCCACGCCACCCTCTACCGGGGGCTGGACAACGTGCTGCTGAGCGAGGTCCTGGAGGCGTTCTGGGACGCCTTCCACCGGGTCCGCACCGACCTCGGGGGCGAGCCGCAGGACCCGAAGGTGACCTGCCGGCAGCACCGGGAGATCCTCGACGCGGTCCGGTCCGGTGACTCGATGCGGGCGGAGGAGGCCATAAGAGATCACTTCGGGAACATCCGCGCCCGCCTGTCCACAACCGCTCCACAGGCTCCCCACACCCACCACAATGAACGCGTATGACCGGTAAACGCCGTGTTTCGCACCTTGCGATCATGATGAGCGCCGTAGAACCCTGGTTTTCTGGTTTTTCAAGATGCTGCGGTTTCGCGGCAGTTGGGGGGATTCGGAGCCGGTTGCGCGCCGGGCGGGGGTAGGGGCTCCTGTTCATGAAGCGATGCCGAGGGGGGCATCATGCAACCGGAAGGTCGCGTTGCCGTGTCTATAGGGTGTGGATGACGTGGTGACAGCGACCCACCACTGATACGTCTGTGAAGGTCGAGGGGGACCTGCCGCAGACGGAAGGAAGCGACGAAACACGCGGTGTCCGCGTGTGGGGGGAATGACTCATGACGTCGAGGCCGACGGGCGCCCGGCAGCAGGACCACGACCCGTCCCAGACCACCCAGCTCAGGGTTCCGGCCCATCGGATGAGCACCACGGGGACGTTCCGGCGGATCAAGAAGACGCTGCCGAGATACGACTACGAGCACTACAGCCGGCTCGCGGGTCCCCTCACCCAGCCTGATCCGACCAAGCCCTACAGAGTGCAGTACCGGTCGCTGATCTCGCAGGAACCGCACCGCATAAGAGTCGCCCTGATGCTGGCCGCGGCGCCGGTGCTGTCCGTGGTGCTGCTGGTGTGGCTGCTCCAGCCCGAGCACTGGACCGAGCGCGACTACCCGGCCTTCGACTGGCTGCCCGCGCTCGACATGGTGATGCTGGTCTCGATCGGTCTGATCGAGTTCTTCCGCTGCATGAACGTGGTGTCGAACGCGCACGCCACGCTCGTCGCCCGCGACCCGATCCCGGTGGTGCCCGAGACCGGCACCAGAGTGGCCTTCCTCACCTCCTTCGTGCCCGGCAAGGAGCCGCTGGAGATGGTGACGAAGACCCTGGAGGCGGCCGTCAGGATCCGCCACCGGGGCCTGATGCACGTGTGGCTGCTCGACGAGGGCGACGACCCCGAGGTGAAGGCGGTCTGCGAGCGCCTCGGCGTGCACCACTTCTCCCGCAAGGGCGTCGCCAAGTGGAACCAGGCCAAGGGCCCGCACCGCGCCAAGACCAAGCACGGCAACTACAACGCCTGGCTGGAGGCGCACGGCGACGACTACGACTTCTTCGCCTCGGTCGACACCGACCACGTGCCGCTGCCCAACTACCTGGAGCGGATGCTCGGCTTCTTCCGCGACCCGGACGTCGGCTTCGTCATCGGCCCGCAGGTCTACGGCAACTACGACAACCCGATCACCAAGGCCGCCGAGTCGCAGCAGTTCCTGTTCCACGCGCTGATCCAGCGCGCGGGCAACCGCTACGGCTCCCCCATGTTCGTCGGCACCTCCAACGCCGTGCGCATCAAGGCGCTGAAGCAGATCGGCGGTCTGTACGACTCGATCACCGAGGACATGGCGACCGGGTTCGAGATGCACCGCCACAAGAACCCGGCGACGGGCAACAAGTGGCGCTCGGTCTACACCCCGGACGTGCTCGCGGTCGGTGAGGGCCCCAGCGCCTGGACGGACTTCTTCACCCAGCAGATGCGCTGGTCGCGAGGGACGTACGAGACGATCCTCAAGCAGTACTGGAAGGGCTGGTACTCGCTGCCGCCGAGCAAGCTCTTCAACTACACGATGATGATCATCTTCTACCCGATGTCGGCCCTGAACTGGATCCTGGCGGCGCTGAGCTGCTGCCTGTTCCTGGGCCTGGGCGCCTCGGGTGTCAACATCGACCCGGCGGTCTGGCTGATGCTCTACGGCAACGCCTCCGCCCTGCAGATCGGCCTGTACGTCTGGAACCGCCGGCACAACGTCTCGCCGCACGAGCCGGAGGGCTCCGGCGGTGTGGCCGGCATGGTGATGTCCGCGCTGTCGGCGCCGCTGTACGCGAAGGCGCTGATCGACTCCGTGCTGCGGCGCAAGAGCAAGTTCGTGGTCACGCCCAAGGGTGATTCGGCGAGCCCGGACCGCTGGTTCGGGACGTTCCGCTACCACTGGTACTTCGTCGCGATCTTCGGTGCGTCGATCGCGGCCGGCTTCGTCTTCGGCCACTCGCACCCCGCGATGATCATCTGGGCGACGTTCGCGCTGCTGATCACCGCCTCGCCGGTCTTCGCCTGGCGCTGGCAGCTGCGGCAGGACGCGAAGAAGCCCGCCGCTCCCGCCGCGGAGCAGCCGCAGGACCCTGCGGGGCCGCACCGGACGCAGCCGCTGCCCATCCAGCAGCCGTCGGCGGCGCACGCCCCGCAGCACAAGCCCGGTTGGGCCGCCACCCCTGGCGCAAACGGGGAGGTCGGGGGGACCGACCAGACCATGCAGATCGCCCTTGGTGGACTTGGGGGACGTAAGGAATGAACGACCGTGCAGGCCGCCGCCGGGCCCGTCGACTCGCGATCGGCACGGCGGTGGTACTCGCGCTGGCCGGGATGAACGGGCCGTGGCTCTACCGCTTCAGCACCGAGAAATACCACCAGTACACAATCAACAAGCCGGAGTACAAGGCCGCGAACGGCAAGTGGGAGATCATCGAGTTTCCCGAGGAGTACCGGCAGAACACGATCCACGCGGCGCTGCTGCGCACCGGCAAAGTGCTGCTCGTCGCGGGGTCGGGCAACAACCAGGACAACTTCGACGCGAAGAAGTTCGACACGCGGATCTGGGACCCGGTCAAGGGCACCATCAAGAAGGTCCCCACGCCCAGCGACCTGTTCTGCACGGGCCACACCCAGCTCGCCAACGGCAACCTGCTGATCGCGGGCGGCACCAAGCGGTACGAGAAGCTGAAGGGTGACGTCACCAAGGCCGGCGGCCTGATGATCGTCCACAACGAGAACCCGGACAAGCCGATCACGCTGCCTGCGGGCACGAGGTTCACGGGCAAGGAGAACGGCAAGACCTTCGTCTCGAAGGACCCGGTGCTGGTGCCGCGCGCGAAGAAGGTCTTCGACAAGGCGACCGGCAAGTTCCTGCGCAACGACCCCGGCCTCGGCCGGATCTACGTCGAGGCGCAGAAGCGGGGCAAGAAGTACGAGACGGGCACGCAGGACAACTACCGCGTGCACGGCCTGAAGGGCGCCGACGCCAAGAACACCTACGGCATCGCGCAGAAACTCGCCCTCGACAAGAAGGACTTCCAGGGCATCCGCGACGCCTTCGAGTTCGACCCCGTGGCCGAGAAGTACATCAAGGTCGACCCGATGAAGGAGGCCCGCTGGTACCCGACGCTCACCACCCTGAGCGACGGGAAGATCCTCAGCGTCTCCGGCCTCGACGACATCGGCCAGCTGGTCCCGGGCAAGAACGAGGTCTTCGACCCGAAGACCAAGAAGTGGACCTACACCGACAAGGTCCGGCAGTTCCCGACCTACCCGGCGCTGTTCCTCATGCAGAACGGCAAGGTCTTCTACTCGGGTTCCAACGCGGGCTACGGGCCGGACAACGTGGGCCGCGACCCGGGCGTGTGGGACGTGGACACCAACAAGTTCACGAAGATCCCCGGCCTGAGCGACCCCAAGCTGATGGAGACGTCCGGCACGGTGCTGCTGCCGCCCGCGCAGGACGAGAAGTACATGGTGATCGGCGGCGGCGGTGTCGGCGAGTCCCAGGAGTCCAGCGAGAAGACCCGGATCGTCGACCTGAAGGCCGACAACCCGCGCTTCGTGGACGGCCCGTCGCTGGACAAGGGCACGCGTTACCCGAACGCCTCGATCCTGCCCGACGACAGCGTGCTGATCTCCGGCGGTTCGGAGGACTACCGGGGCCGCGGCGACTCCAACATCTTCGAGGCGCGCATCTACGACACGGAGAAGAACGACCTCCGGCGGGTCGCCGACCCGCTGGTGGGCCGCAACTACCACTCCGGGTCGATCCTGCTGCCCGACGGCCGCGTGATGTTCTTCGGCTCCGACTCGCTGTACGCCGACGAGGCCAACACCAAACCGGGCGAGTTCGAGCAGCGCATCGAGATCTATACGCCGCCGTACCTCTACGGCGACGGGGACCAGCCCTCTCTCTCGGGCGGGCCGCAGACCATCGAGCGCGGCGGGACGGGCACGTTCACCTCGTCGGACGCGGCCAGGATCAAGAAGGCCCGGCTGATCCGCCCGAGCGCCGCCACGCACGTCACGGACGTCGACCAGCGGTCGATCGCGCTGGACTTCAAGGCGTCCGGCGACAAGCTGACGGTGACCGTGCCGAAGAACCGGAACCTGGTCCAGGCGGGCTGGTACATGCTGTTCGTGACGGACGACCGGGGTACGCCGAGCAAGGCGCAGTGGGTCAAGGTGCCGTAGCGATCGGCTGGTAGGGGCGCTCTCCGGTGCGGAGGGCGCCCCTTTCGTGTGCTGCCTTCGCTCGCGCTCGGCCCGTCGACGCTAGGGGGTGGCCTTGGCCAGCTTCAGGGCGTAGTCCGACCACCACTGGCCAGCCTTCGGCCCGCCCTTGCACTCGCCGTCCGACTCGCCCGGGCGCTTGACCCACAGGTACGCGTCGACCAGCGGGTCCGCCGTCTTCGTCGTCGGCGTCTCCCCGAGGGCCCGGCCGGGCGGGTTGCACCAACGCTCGTCCGGGTTGCCCTGGGTATAGGGGCCCTTGCCGTTGCGGCTGGTGTCGATGACGAAGTGCTTGCCACCGACCTTGGCGGAGAGCTGCTTGCCGTAGGCGATGGAGTCCTCGGTGGAGTAGAAGTTGGAGACGTTGACGGAGAAGCCGTCGGCCTGGTCGATGCCGGCCCACTTCAGCGGCTCGAAGATCTGGTCGGGGTTCTTCCAGCCGGCGTTGCCCGCGTCCAGGTAGACCTTCGTGTTCTTCAGGGACTTGAGCTTGCTGACGGCACCCTTGAGGAGGTCGTAGCGCTCCTCGTGGAACTGCTCCGGGGTGCAGCCGTCCACCAGGTGCAGCAGGGCGTCCGGTTCGAGGATGACCGTGGCGGAGCGGTCGCCGATGCCCGCCGCCACGCCGTCGAGCCACTGGCGGTAGGCGTTGCCGTCGGCGGCGCCGCCCTGCGAGTACTGGCCGCAGTCGCGGTGCGGGATGTTGTAGAGCACGAGCAGTGCCGTACGGCCGGCCTTGTCGGCGGCCTCGGTGAACCCCTTGGTCTGCTCCCGCGGGTTGTCCGGGCCGATCCACTCGGCGACCGGCTGCTCGGCGATCTTGCGGAGGTGCTCGGCGTCCTGCTTCTTGCCGGCCTTCTCCAGGGCGGCGACCTGCTGGGCCGCCGTGCCGTCCGGATTGACCCAGAACGGGGCCTTCTCCTTGGGCTGTTGAGTGATACCGGCGCCCGCGTCGGCTCCGTCCGCCCCGTCCCCTCCGTCACCGGAAGAACAGCCCGCGACCAGCAGTGCCGCCCCCAGCACCGCTGCGGACACCCGCCTTCCGGCGGCTGCCCCTACCCCCCTGCTGCCGTACATCCAACTCCCCCTTGGGCACACTGTTCCAAGTCTCAATCCTGACATACGTCGCGCAGCTCCCGTGGGAGCAAAGCCCACCAGCCCGTGACACACAGCCACCGAGCCGGGACTTGACGTTATTCAACCTCTAGGCCGGGGCGGCCCCCTGGTTCTAGAGTCTTCTCAGCAGGGCCCGGCCTCCGGCCAGAGCTTCACCCACCGTGGCTCCCGCGCCCTCCCGCGCAGCTCGCCGGGTTACTCCCGCAGCCCGTGCGCGCGCGGTCGAGGACCAGCCCGGTCGGCGACTTCAGGGGGAGCGGGTCGTCGACCGGGTTGGGTGGGCACCCCGAGGCCGCTAGGGCCGCAACGTGCCCTAGAGGCCCGTCCCCGTCAGGTACGCCGACACCACCACGTTCGCCGTGTAGCTGCGGGTCGTACGGTCGAAGCTGCCGCCGCAGGTGACAAGCCGCAGTTCGGCACGGCCCGACTCGCGGGGTCCGTAGGCCTGGTGGGCGTCGAAGTGGTCGCGGGTGAGAACCTGGACGGACTCGACGGTGAACTCCGCGACCTTGGCGTCGGCCCGGATCACCCGGATCGTCTGGCCCGGCCGCATGGCGCTGACCTTGTAGAAGACGGCGGGCCGGGTGTCGGTGTCGACGTGACCGACCATCAGCGCGGTGCCCGGCGCCCCGGGTGCCACGCCGCCCGCGTACCAGCCGACCACGCCCGGCTGGTCGTACGGGGGTGGATCGAGCGCGCCGCGCGCGTCCAGTCCCCGTGCCACCACGGGCGCCTGCACCCCGAGCCCGGGGATGTCGACGCGCTGGGGCAGCGCGTCACCCAACGGCCGGTGCTCGGGCGGCAGTTTCACGTCCGGGGGGCGTCCGGCGGCCGCCATGTCACCGGTCGTAGGGGCGGATATGCCGTGCCGTACGTCGGTCACCTCGCGGCCCCACAGCCACAGCCCGAGCAGCAGCGCCACCCAGGTCACGCCGGCCAGCAGCCGGCCGGTGCCGGAGGAGCGGCCCTTGATGCGTTCCTGGTCTCGATCCTGTTCGGACATGGTCAGTCCGTTCCACGGCTGCGGCGGACACCGCCCAGGGCGACGACCACCGCGGCGACGCCCGCGAGCACCAGGCCGGTCACCCCCTGCGCCGTGCCGGGACCGGCCCCGCGGTCCTCGGCGGCGACGAGGTCCGCCGCGCCACCACCGCCCGCCCGGACCGGGGCCACGGGCGAGGGGTGCGCGCCCGGTCGCCGGGGGGCGGACTGCTGCTGGTCCTCCCCGGGCGTGGACTGCTGCCCGTCACCTTCACCGTCCCCGTTTTCGCCGGGTGCGGACGACTGCCCACCGCCCTCGGGTACGGGCGGCTGGCCTACGGTGCCGGGTGCGGGGGGCTGACCGCCGGTCCCGGCGAGGTCGGACAGGGGCGGCGAAGGCTCGTCCGTCCCGGACGCCGACCGCCGCCGTCCCTCACCCTCCCGGACGGTGAACGTGCCGGCCCGTTCGGCGTCCCCGCAGCGGACCTGCACGACGTACGTCCCCGCGTCGAGCGTGGAGCGGACGCGGCTCTCGCCGACGAGGTCACCGTCGGCGACGGTGAGCCGCGCGTCCGCGACGAACGCCGCCGAGCGGGCGACGGCCGTTCTCTCCGCACAGCCGGTCACGCGGAGCGTGACGTCACTGCCGGGTGCGGGGGTCGCCGGGGTCACCGAGACGCCCCCTCCGTCCGCCGCGTACGCCGCCGGGGTGAGGACGGCCGCGACCAGGGCGCTCGTACAGACAGTGACTCTCAGGGAACCCATCGTGAACCTCCAGACGCCTGGAGCCTCCCCCGCACGGTGGGCCACCGCATCCTCAGGGAGGCGGCGGCTGCTCCGTACGGGTGGCGACGGGTTTGAGTCCCGGCCCGCTGCCTCCCGGGCTCAGACCCGGTCGACGAGGTCCGCGATGGAGTCCACGACCTGCGACGGCCGGTAAGGGAAGCCCTCGACCTGGTCGGGCCTGGTCAGGCCGGTGAGCACCAGGAACGTCTGCATCCCGGCCTCCATGCCCGCCAGCACGTCCGTGTCCATGCGGTCGCCGATCATCGCGCTGCTCTCGGAGTGCGCCCCGATGGCGTTCAGCCCGGTCCGCATCATCAGCGGGTTGGGCTTGCCCGCGAAGTACGGCTTCTTGCCGGTCGCCTGGGTGATCAGCGCGGCCACCGCGCCGGTCGCGGGCAGCGGGCCCTCGGTGGACGGGCCCGTCTCGTCGGGGTTGGTGCAGATGAAACGGGCGCCGCCGAGGATGAGCCGCACCGCCTTCGTCATGGCCTCGAAGGAGTACGTGCGGGTCTCGCCGAGGACGACGTAGTCCGGCTCGTGGTCGGTCAGGATGTAGCCGATGTCGTGCAGCGCGGTGGTCAGGCCGGCCTCGCCGATGACGTACGCCGACCCGCCCGGCCGCTGGTCGTCCAGGAACTGGGCGGTGGCCAGGGCCGAGGTCCAGATGCTCTCGATCGGCACCTCCAGGCCCATGCGACGCAGCCGGGCGTGCAGGTCGCGCGGGGTGTACATCGAGTTGTTGGTGAGGACGAGGAAAGGCTTTCCGGACTCGCGCAGCTTCTTGAGGAAGGCGTCGGCGCCGGGGATCGGGACGCCCTCGTGGATGAGAACACCGTCCATGTCGGTGAGCCACGACTCGATGGGCTTGCGGTCTGCCATGTGCGGGATCTCCTGCCGTACGCGTGCAGCGTGCGCCTTGGGGCCGGGCTCCCCAGCCTAAACAGTGGCCGGATCTTGGGGAATGGCCCGTGTACGGAGTCCCGACAGGCGGGACGGCTCCTCGCGGCCCAGCGGCCCGCGGCTCAGCGGCTCACCGGCGCCGGCGCGCGAGGAGCAGTGCCGCCCCGCCCCCGGCGAGCAGCATCGCCGCGGCGGCCGCGGCGACCTGACCGCCGGTTCCCGTACGGGCGAGTTCCTCGGCGAACGGGAGGCGGTCCTCGCGGGGCGGGACGGAGGCGTCGGGGTCGGGGTCGGGGTCGGAGTCGGAGTCGGGCTGGGCGTCGGTACCGCCGTCGGTCTCCGGCTCGCCCCCGTCGATCGGCCCGCCACCGTCGATGCCGAAGCGGTAGTCGTTCGACTGCCCGACCCAGTCGCCGTCGTCGTCGTGCCGCTGCACCACGGCGGCGTTGACGGTGACCTTGTTCGGTACGGCGTCCGAGGTGACCGCGAGCCGCACCTTCACGGAGACGGTCTTGCCCGGCCCGACGGTGAACCCGGCGAAGCGGTCCTCGTCGGCCGCGAACGCCCCGATGAGCTCGTCCTCACTCGTCTTCTCGAACCGCACGGGGTGTGCCCGCGCCCCCTCGAAGAACTCCAGCCGGGGCTGCGAGGGCTCCAGCGCCCGCTTGTCGTCGACGAGCACGACGACGGGGTGGATTCCGGTACACGGCCGGTCGGTCGTGTTGGTCAGCTCGACGTACCAGGTCCCGAACCCGCCCCCGGCCTCGTAGGCGCCGGGCCCGCCGTGGATGCGGGTGGTGAGCGGGAAGGTGTGGTCGTCGGGCGCGGCACAGGCGGGCGCCGGCTCGTCCGCGTACGCCGGATGAGCCCCGGCGAGCAGAACGGCGGCCGCCGCCGCGAGGCAGAAGTGAGCGGGCGTGCAGGGTCGCATGGAGATGTGACATTGCCGGATGGAGCCGAAAACCGGCCGACGTCGCCGGGAACACCCCCGAACGGCGGCGCGAATCCGCCCGGTCGGCGGACACCTCGGGCGACCGGACAGGGCCCTCAGCGGCGCCCCAGCGCCTTCGCACGCGAGTGGGCCCAGCCGGTCAGAGCGGGCCCAGCCGGTATTCGGCTCCGACCCCTCACCCGATCCCCCGCCCGAACACCGGCCCCAGCACCAGCTGAGCCGCCCCCACCGCGACGCCCCGCCCGCCGCCCGGCGCGACCCGCACCGGCACGGCGTCCTCCCCCGTCCGCCGCGCCCGGGCCTCCAGTACCGCACCGACTCCCCGCACGAACTTCTCCGGCGCCGCGGCCACCGTCCGGCCGCCCAGCAGGACCACATCGATGTCGAGGAGCCCGACCAGGTTCGCCGCGCCCGCTCCCAGCACCCGTGCCGCCTCTTCCACGTCCCCGCGCGCCACCGCACCGAGGCACAACGCCTCCACACAGCCCCGGTCGCCGCAGGTGCACGGCGGGCCGTCCAGCTGGATCACCTGATGGCCGAACTCCCCGGCCCCGGTCCGGGCTCCCCGGTGCACGCTCCCGCCGATCACCAGACCGGCCCCAAGGCCCGTACCGAGGTGCAGATACGCGAAGGAGCCGCCCTCGCCCCCGGCCGCCAGGCCGACCGCCGCCGCGTTGGTGTCCTTGTCGACCACGACCGGCACGCCGAGCCGCTCCGCCAGCGCCTCCCGCAGCGGGAAGCCGTCCCACTCGGGGAAACCGGTCACCCGGTGCAGCACCCCCCGGACGTGGTCGAGCGGCCCGGGCAGCGCCACCCCCACCCCGAGCAGGGAACCGGCACGTGCGAGGGGCGGCGACCCGGCAGGCAACGCCTCGGACACCGTGGCCCGGACAGCCTCGGGCTCGGCCGCACGGAGAGCCTCCGGCCCGGGCGCAGGGAGATCCTCCGGCCCGGGCGCACGGACAGCCTCCGCCCTCGTCCCCGGAACGGCCCCAGCCTCCGTCGCACGGACAGCCTCCGGCCCCGCCGCACGGACAGCCTCCGCCCTCGTCCCCGGAACGGCCCCAGCCTCCGTCGCACGGACAGCCCCGTCCCCCGTCACTCGGACGGCCCCACCATCCGTCGCACGCGCAGCCCCAACCCCCGTCACCCGGAGGGCCCCACCCTCCGCCGCCGGGACAGCCTCCACCTCCGTCAACCGCAAGGCTTCCGCCACCGTCGCCCGCACGGTCTCCGTCACCGCCGTCAGCACCGCCCCCGCACCGGCCCCAAGATCCAGCGCGGCCCGCCGCTCCCGCACCACCGTCCCGCGCAGATCCACGAGCACGGCCCGGACCTCGTCCCGGTCCAGGTGGACCCCCACCGCGTGCCCCGCCTCGGGCACCAGCCGCAGCACCGTGCGTGGCTTGCCCCCGGTCGAGGCGCGGCGCCCCGCCTCCGCCGCGAGCCCGTCCTCCCGCAAACGGGCCGTGATCTTGCTGACCGCCTGGGGGGTGAGGCCCGTCCGCTCCGCGAGTTCGAGCCGGCTGATGCCGTCGGGCCCGGCCGTCCGCAGCAGGTCGAGCACCAGCGCGGCGTTGTGGCTGCGCAGGGCGAGCAGGTTCGCCCCGCTTCCTGTCCCTCCGGCGCCGTGCATGCCGCCCACTCCGTCCGTACGGTCGTCCGCCCTGTTCACGCCCACGCCCTCCATTGTCCCCGGCGCTTGCACTTTGGCAACAGCGTTGCCAAAGTGGGTGGCATGACTGGCACACCCCTCGGCACGCCCGGCACGGGCGCCTCCGGCTCGCCCCTCCGCGTCGGCCTCGTCGGCTACGGCCTCGCCGGCTCCGTCTTCCACGCCCCGCTGATCGCCGCCACCGAGGGCCTCGCCCTCGACACGGTGGTCACCTCGAACCCCGAGCGGCAGCAGCAGGCCCGCGCCGAGTTCCCGGACGTGCGCCTGGCCGCCGACCCGGACGAGCTGTTCGACCGGGCCGCCGAGCTGGACCTGATCGTCGTAGCGTCCCCGAACAAGACGCACGTGCCGCTCGCGACCGCCGCGCTCCAGGCCGGTCTGCCGGTCGTGGTCGACAAGCCCGTCGCGGGCACGGCGGCCGAGGCCCGTGAGCTGGCCGCCCTGGCCGAGGAGCGCGGCCTGCTCCTCTCCGTCTTCCAGAACCGCCGCTGGGACAACGACTTCCTCACCCTGCGCAAGCTGCTGTCCGCGGGCGAGTTGGGTGACGTCTGGCGCTTCGAGTCCCGCTTCGAGCGCTGGCGTCCGAAGCCGAAGGGCGGCTGGCGGGAGTCCGGCGACCCCGCAGAGATCGGAGGTCTGCTGTACGACCTCGGCAGCCATGTCGTCGACCAGGCGCTGGTCCTCTTCGGCCCGGCGGCCGCCGTGTACGCGGAGTCGGACATCCGCCGCCCGGGCGCCGAGACGGACGACGACACGTTCATCGCGATCACGCACACCAACGGCGTCCGCTCCCACCTCTATGTCTCCGCGACGACCGCCCAACTCGGCCCCCGCTTCCGCGTCCTGGGCTCCGCAGCCGGCTACGTCAAGTACGGCCTTGACCCCCAGGAGGCGGCCCTGCGCGAAGGCCACCGCCCCGGTCCCGGCTGGGGCGCGGAGCCCGAGTCGCTGTGGGGACGCGTGGGTTCCGGCGAGTCCCCGGTCACGGGAGGCGGCCGGCCCGAACCCACCCTCCCGGGCGACTACCCCGCTTACTATGCGGCCGTGGCGAAGGCCCTGCTGGAGGGCGCCCCGAACCCGGTGACCGCCCTGGAGGCGGCCGCCGCCCTGGACGTACTGGAAGCCGCCCGTCGTTCGGCCCGCGAGAAGGTGACGGTGACCCTGTGACCCACAAGAGCAACCCCTCGCACAGCCAGGAGCTCACCCCGAAGTTCCACCCGGAGCTCACCCCGAGTCTGGAGGAGCTGGAGAAGGAGGAACGCCGCCTGGTGTTCCGCCAGTTCACCCACGACGACGCCTGGGCGCTCGGCTCGCTCCTCGTCGAGATGGCCCGGGAGCGGCAGGCCCCGGTCGCGATCGACATCCACCGCGCCGGCCAGCAGCTGTTCCACGCGGCGCTGCCCGGCTCCACGCCCGACAACGACGCCTGGATCGAGCGCAAGCGCCGGGTGGTGGAGCGCTACGGCTCCGCCTCCTACCTGGTGGGCGCCCGCTTCCGCGCCAAGGGCACGACGTTCGAGGAGTCCTCGCGCCTCGACCCCGACACGTACGCGGCGCACGGCGGTTCCTTCCCGATCACCGTCGAGGGCGCCGGCGTGATCGGCGCGGTGACGGTGTCCGGGCTGCCGCAGCTCCAGGACCACCGGTTCGTGGTCGAGGCCCTGGAGCGGTTCCTGGACGGCTAGTTGCTGTCGGAATCATCGGCGGCCCCCTCCGGTTGGCACCTGCAGTACGCATGATCGAGCATGGCGCCCAACCGGAGGGATCCCAACCGATGACCACCGCTCTGAAGGAAACCGTCGGCCGGTACGGCATCTGGAGCGTAGGCCTGCGCTCGGAGGACCCGGACCGGCGCGGCGAACTGACCGAGGCCGCCGCCGAACTGGAGGAACTCGGCTACGGCGCCGTGTGGCTGGGCGGCAACAGCTCCGCCGCCAACGCCGCCCCGCTGATCGAGGCGACCTCGAAGCTCACCGTCGGCACCAGCATCCAGAGCATCTGGCAGCACGAGCCGGACGCCGCCGCCACGGCCTTTGCGGAGCTGGAGTCGACCCACCCCGGGCGTTTCCTGCTGGGCCTCGGGGTGAGCCACGCCAAGCGTGTGGAGCAGTACTCCCGCCCCTACTCGGCCCTCGTCTCCCACCTCGACGGCCTGGACGCCGCCGGAGTGCCGGCCGACCGCCGCCTCCTGGCCGCCCTGGGCCCGAAGTCGCTCCGGCTGGCTCGCGACCGGGCGGCGGGCTCGATCCCGTACCTGGTCACCCCGGAGCACACCGCGCACGCCCGCGAGATCCTGGGCGAGGCCCCGCTGCTGGCCCCCGAGCTGGGCGTCATCCCGGAGACGGACCCGGCCCGCGCCCGCGCCCTGGCCCGCGAGTTCCTCGAGATCTACCTCCCGCTGCCGAACTACACCAACAACTTCCTCCGGCACGGCTTCACCGAGGACGACCTGACGGACGGCGGCAGCGACCGCCTCGTCGACGCCCTGTTCGCCTGGGGCGACGAGACGGCGATCCGCGCCAAGATCGACGCCTTCTTCGAGGCGGGAGCGGACCACCTCGCACTCCAGGTCCTGGACGGCGAGCCGCGCGACGCCCTCCCGAGGAAGGCGTGGCGCGACCTCGCGGCGCTGCTGGGCTGACCCTTCAGGGGCGCGGGGAACTGCGCGAACAACCACGACGAACCCGCAGTCGCGAACAATCCGCAGCTCCCCGCCCCTCAGGCGCTTTTGAACTCCTGCCGCTGCCGCCCGAGCCCCTCGATCTCCAGCTCCACGACATCCCCGGCCCGCAGGAACGGCTTGGGCTCGGGCGCCCCCAGCGCCACCCCCGCCGGCGTCCCCGTGTTGATCACATCGCCCGGGTACAGCGTCATGAACTGACTGAGATACCGCACGACCTCCCCCACCGGGAAGATCTGCTCGGCCGTTGTCCCGTCCTGCTTCAACTCCCCGTTGACCCACAGCCGCAGCGACAGCCGCTGCGGATCCGGCACCTCGTCCGCCGTCACCAGCCACGGCCCCAGCGGGTTGAACGTCTCGCAGTTCTTGCCCTTGTCCCAGGTCCCGCCGCGCTCGATCTGGAACTCCCGCTCGGACACGTCGTGCGCGACCGCGTACCCGGCGACATGCGCGAGCCCCTCCTCCGCGGACCCCAGGTACCTGGCCGTACGCCCGATGACGACGGCCAGCTCGACCTCCCAGTCGGTCTTGCGGGACGCGCGCGGCACGAGCACGGTGTCGTTCGGCCCGACCACCGTGTCCGGCGCCTTCATGAACAGGACCGGCTCGCCGGGCGGCTCGGCACCCGTCTCGCGCGCGTGGTCGTGGTAGTTCAGCCCGATGCAGACGATCTTGCCGATTCGCCCCAGCGGCGGCCCGATCCGCAGCCCGGTGGCGTCCAGTACGGGCAGCTCACCGGCGTCGACGGCGGCACGGACGCGGTCGAGCGCCGCGTCGTCCGCGAGCAGCGCCCCGTCGATGTCCGGCACCACGCCCGACAGGTCCCGCAGGGTCCCGTCGGCGTCGAGCAGTGCGGGCCGCTCGGCCCCGGCCGTGCCGACTCGCAGCAGCTTCATGATCACGTCTCCCTCGATCGCGGGCGCCCGCCGGAGGCCTGCGACCCGGATGCGGCGGGCCAGCCATCGGAGGACTGGTCGATCCTCCAAGCTGGCAGTGCACTCCGCAATACCCAGTTCACGTACTGGACCTCTCCTGCCCGACCGGCTACCGGTACAGCACAGCCCGCTCGACGACACTCCACGTCGTACTGGTCACGACGTACAGCGCGGCGGCCAGCGGCACGACCGCCACAGTGACGAGCGTGAAGAAGGACATGAAGGGCATCACCTTGGCCACCGCCCCGAGCCCCGCCACCTGCTCCTGCTCGCCACCGGCCGGCAGCGCCGGGCTCGCGGCCGTCATGCGCTTACTGAGGCGGTAGCTGAACGCGGCGACCCCGGCGACGACCACGAACAGCCCGGCGTAGACGAGCCCCGCCCCGCCGAAGAGGCCACCCTGGAGCGCGTCCACCCACCGCTCCCCCAGCGGCGCGGCGAACAACCGGTGGCCGAGCAGCTCATTGGCCCGCCCGCCGATCGTGTCGCTGGAGAACAGGTGGTAGAGCAGGAAGAACGCGGGCACCTGGAGCAGCCCGGGCAGACAGCCGGCCAGCGGCGACACCTTCTCCTCGGCGTGCAGCTCCAGCACGGCCCGCTGGAGCTTCTCGGGGTTCTTCCCGTGCTTCTTCCGCAGCTCGGCGATCTTCGGCTGGAGCGCGGTGCGGGCCTTCTGGCCGCGCGCGGCGGCCCGGGACAGGGGGTGGACGAGGAGTCGTACGAGCGCGGTGAACAGGACGATCGCGGCGGCGGCCGCGGAGGCGCCGAACAGCGGCTGGAGGAGGTCGGCGAGTCGCTCGACCAAGTGGGCGAAGACGGACATGGGTGAGCCCTCCGGGGGTCTCGTCGTGCCGGGAGTGGGACATGGCGGCATGACGACCCGCGCGGGGCCGGCTACGGGAACGTGCTGGCTGGCCCTACGCGAAGGTCGCCCGGAGGTCGTGTCCGGGTGCCCGGGGCCGGGTGCGCCCCCGGGCGTCGGGATCGCGTTGGGGCAGGAAGGCCGTACGGAGGTCACGGTCGCGGATGGCCGTACGCACCCGCGTACGCGGCACGGCGGGCGCGCAGCGCGTGGAGACCAGGGCACAGACCGTGAGCGCGGCGGAAGCAGCGGCGGTCGCGGCGAGCGCGACGGTGGCGTAGAGGCTGCCGGTGTCCAGCAGCGCCACTTCCAGGACCAGGAGGAGCAGCACGAGAGCGGGACGCAGACCAGTCCAGCCGCGGACCATCGACTCCCTCCTCCCGAACGCCTACTCGCTCGCTCGACTACCCATCGTCTTCGCTCTGTTCGTTATACAGGATCACTCCACCGAAGGCGTCCGAGACTTCGTACACGGGTTTGAGAAAGGTTCGTCGCAAGTCTCGACAACCCACCCGCCACACCCGATGCTTCTCGTTGCCATGAGCGGGCCATGTACGGGCCACATACGGGCCAACCCGCGACGCCGGGCCGGGGGGACCGGCGCCTGCCCCGATTCCCCTACGGAGGAGCCGTGATACGACGCAGGACCCTGCTGACCGCAGCAGGCGGTACGTTCCTCGGCAGCGCCCTGGCGACGGGCACCGCGCACGCGGACGCCACCATCGCCGTCAACCCCTCGACGACGTACGGCACCTGGGAGGGCTGGGGCACCTCCCTCGCCTGGTGGGCCAACGTCTTCGGCGCCCGGGACGACTTCGCGGACCTCTTCTTCACCACCAAGTCGGTGACGTACAACGGCAGATCGCTCCCCGGCCTGGGCCTGAACATCGCCCGCTACAACCTGGGCGCGTGCAGCTGGAACAGCGTCGGCGGCGAGACGATGGCCGAATCACCGAACATCCCGGCCTTCAAGCAGATCGAGGGCTTCTGGCAGGACTGGAACAACGAGGACCCCGCCTCCTCGGCCTGGAAGTGGTCGGCGGACGCCAACCAGCGCGCGATGCTGGTGAAGGCGACGCAGCGCGGCGCGATCACGGAACTCTTCGCCAACTCCCCCATGTGGTGGATGTGCGGCAACCACAACCCCTCGGGCGCGGCGGGCGGCGGCAACAACCTCCAGACCTGGAACTACCGCCAGCACGCCTCCCACCTGGCGGCGACGGCCCTGTACGCGCGTGACAACTGGGGCGTGAACTTCGCGACGGTCGACCCCTTCAACGAGCCGGCCTCCACCTGGTGGACCGCGACCGGCACCCAGGAGGGCTGCCACATGGACCCCGCGGTCCAGGCGGCCGTACTCCCGTACATGCGCAGCGAGTTGGACAAACGCGGCCTGACGAACCTCCGCATCTCGGCATCGGACGAGACGAACTACGACACGGCCCGCTCCACCTGGGCGTCGTTCAACTCCTCCACCAAAGCCCTGGTCTCCCAGGTCAACGTGCACGGCTACCAGGGCTCGGGCGGCCGCCGCGACCTCCTCTACACGGACGTGGTGACGACGTCCCGCAAGAAGCTGTGGAACTCCGAGACGGGCGACAGCGACGGCACGGGCCTGACCATGGCGTCGAACCTCTGCTACGACTTCCGCTGGCTGCATCCCACGGCGTGGTGCTACTGGCAGGTCATGGACCCCTCGACGGGCTGGGCGATGATCGCCTACGACGCGAACACCCTCCAGCCGACCACGGTCCAGACGAAGCACTACGTACTGGCCCAGTTCAGCCGCCACATCCGCCCGGGCATGACGATCCTCGACACGGGCGTGAGCTACGCGGTGGCGGCGTACTCGGCGTCGTCCCGCCGCCTGGTGCTGGTAGCGGTGAACACCTCCACATCGGCCCAGACCCTCACCTTCGACCTCTCCCGCTTCTCGACGGTGACGGGCGGCACGAACGGCGCGGTACCCCGCTGGAACACGGTGACGACCGGCGGCGGCGACCTCTACACCCCCCGCTCGGACATCCGCCTGTCCGGCAAATCGGTCAGCGTCCCCTTCGCCGCAAAGTCGGTCCAAACGCTAGAAATAGACGGCGTAACCCTCTAGCCCGCTGTCATGGCGGCGATTCGGGACGAACTGTAGAGCCGGGATGACAAGCATGGGGAACCCGCGCAGGCCAGGCGTCTGGCCTGCGCATCTCTCACGCTCGTCACCTCCCGGCAGTACGGTGTCCCCCATGCGCCCCGACTCGCCTGCCGAAAACGTCGACCACACCGCCGAGGCGGCACGCCTGGAGCGGACCGCCGGCCTGTATCCCGAGGACTCCGAGGCCCTGCTGCTGCGCGCCGCGGCCCACCTGGAACTCGCCGGCGACCGCCCCACGGCCACGGCCCTCTACGACCGTCTGCTGTCCTCCACGGACGGCCTGGAGAACCCCCACCTGGTACGGGCGCTCAAGGCGTCGAACCTCTGGGAGTACGGCCACGAGGCCGAGGCCAGGGCGATCATCGAGGGCGTCCGGGTGGCGTCCCCGCGGGACCCGGCCCCCTGGGTGATCGTCGCCGAGGCCCTGGAGTCGCACGACGAGCTGGAAGCGGCGCACGACACGTTCACGGAGGCCGTCCGCCTCCTCCTGACCGACGTCCCGGAACCCCCGCAGCCGACCCACCCCCTCCTCTTCGGCCGCCACAGGGTCCGCCGCATGCTGGGCAAGTCCCACGACGAGTGGGACGCGCTGGCGGACACGGTCCACTCCCTCCCGATCACCCTGGACGAACTCCACGACCCCAAGCGCGTCTGGTCCCTGGGCTCGGAAAACCCGGCGGAACTGGAAGCGGAGATCACCCGTCTCCGAGCGGAACTGGGCGCCTACCGCGAGGCCCTCTCCCGCCCCTTCCCGGTGGCGATCCTCCACTGGCCGGCGACGGAACTCTCAGAACTCCTCGAGGCGTACCCGGACCTGGCCTCGGAATACCCCTCCCACGAGACCCACCTCGCGACCATAGAGTCCGCCCTCCGGGAGCTCTCCTCTTCCGGCACCCCGAACCTGGGCATCGTCACCGGCACGGTCCCGTCCTACGAGGCCTTCGCGGCGTCGGAACTCTCGTCCCCCTCGGACCCGACCCTGCTCCCCCAGTACGCGACGACACTGGCGGCCCGGGGCCGAGCAGTGCAGTGGCCGCCACAGCAGGGGGCACTTTGCTGGTGCGGCTCGGGCCAGACGTACGGCGAGTGCCACGGCAGCACCATCTAAGCCCCCTGCCTACGGCCCCAGCCCCCGGACGACCCGAACGCCGCTGAGCCGACCCGGCGTGCGCCGAAACGGGGACGCGTCCGCCACCGCCGGGCAACTGAACAACTCACTACTGCGCCACGCCCTTGGCCCCCCGCTTCCCCGGGCCGCCCGCTCGCTTCTCTCCCGTGCTGGAGCGGCCCGGGTCAAGGGTGGCCCGCAGGGCCATCGGCGCCAGCCGACGCGGAACGCAGCGCAGCGGAGTGAAGCGCCCTTGAGGCGGGGCGCGGAGGCACGACACTGGCAATGGAAGCGGGTGGCCCGACAGACGAAAATGATCAGCCTGTGGCACAACCCCCTCGGATGTCGGTGACTGCTGCTAGAACAGATCCACATCGCCATGAGTGATCGTGCGCGCACTGGCAGAGGGAACAAGGGGGAGCCGTGACAGAACAAGGGACGATCGACTCCACCAGAGCGGCGATCATCGGCCGTGACGACATACATGCGTGAGGCTCGACGACAGTGAACAGCATGACGCCTTCCTCGCCCGGCGTCTCGGCCCGCATGAGCAGGCAGGCGAGCAAGGACACGGCCGTCGAACTGGCCGTGCGGAGACTGCTGCATGCGGCCGGGCTGCGCTACCGCGTGGAGTACCCCGTACCGGGCCTGCCCCGACGGCGCATCGACGTGGCGTTCCCTCGGGCCAAAGTCGCTGTCCTCATCGACGGCTGCTTCTGGCACGGCTGCCCTCAGCACGCCACTCATCCGAAAGCCAACGCGGAGTGGTGGCGCAGCAAACTGGACCGGAACATGGCCCGCGACCGTGAGACGACGGAGCATCTGGTCGCGGCGGGGTGGACAGTACTGCGGTTCTGGGAGCACGAAGCTCCCGAAGAGGTCGCCGTCCGAGTGGCGACGGTCGTGGAGCGGCGACGGACAGAACGAACCAGGGGGAGAAAAGAGTGAGTGGCCTCACATTCGTGGATGTGTGCTCAGGGGCGGGTGGGCTTGCTCTCGGACTGGAGCAAGCGGGTTTCGAGCCGCGCCTGCTGTTGGACGACGATGATTCCGCCGTCACGACTCTGCGGACCAATCGGCCGCAGTGGAACGTGCTTCACGCGGATCTGCTGGACTTCGATCCGGCCGAACACCCCGTGAGCTACGACGTGGATCTCCTCGCGGCGGGCCTGCCACGGGTGAAGTCGAGCGCGACCGTCGGACGGACGGATTCGCGTGTGGAAGAGCGGCTGCTGGAGGCCGCCGTCTATCTCGTCCACGCGATCCGGCCTCGGGCAGTACTCATCGAGAACGTTCCGGGGCTCGCCCACTCGGACGAGTATCAACCGTTCCGTGATTTCACCCGGGCGGAACTGGCCCACTTGGGATACGAGTTCAGTTGGTTCGTCGTGAACGCTGTCGAATTCGGAGTACCGCAGAGCCGTAAGCAGGGCGTCCTGATAGCCGTCGAACGGCATCGGGCCAAGGCATTCCGACAGCCGACACCCACTGTGCAGGAGCCGACGACGGTAGGCGCCGCTTTGGGACCGTCCATGGCCTCACGGGGTTGGCAGGACGCCGGCCGCTGGGCCGCCCAAGCTGATCAACCAGCTCCGACATTGGTCGGAGGCTCGAAGAACCGAGGCGGAGCGGACCTCGGACCGACCGGGGCCAAGCGGAAGTGGGCGACCATGGGCGTAAACGCCCACACCCTGGGCGATCAGGTTCCCGGCCCTGAGTTCGTTTGGGACCCCGAGCTGGGCAGGGACAACATGGTGAAGATCACGGCTGAACAGGCGGCCCTGCTGCAGGGCTTCCCCGAATCGTGGGAGATCGCCGGGCTGAAGACCGCCCGGTACCGCCAGATCGGACACGCGACACCGCCGCCCGTCGGGGAGGCATTGGGACGAGCCGTCGCCGAAGCGTTGGACGGGCGGCCGGCAGTCTCCCCCGCCGGCTAGACTTCCGCCACATGACCAGCGCGGCGCCACACCAGTCCATCCTCGACAAGCCCTACGTCCTCGATCTCTTCGCAGGACCCGGAGGGCTGGATGTGGCCGGGCACGCGCTCGACATCCCGAGTCTCGGCATCGAGTGGGACAGGAGCGCGTGTCTGACGCGATACGCGGCCGGGCTCGACACCCTCCACGCCGATGTGAGCGCGGTACGCAGGGATGCCTTCGAGTCCCTGCCGCCGGAGATCAACGTGCTCGCCGGTGGCCCCCCGTGCCAGACCTACTCGGTGGCCGGGAAGGGCGCCGGCCGCAAGGCCCTGGAAGAGGTCAAGGGGTACATCGAACGCCTGATGGCGGGCCACTCCGACGAGGCGATCGACAAAGACTTGAAAAAGCTCAGCGATCTACGCACCGCGATGGTCCTCGAGCCCCTCCGGTACGCCATTCAGGCAACCAGGAGCCCGAACCGGGAGAAGCGCCCGTATGACGTGATCGTCCTGGAACAGGTCCCCGCGGTCGAGGCCCTCTGGCACCACTACGCCAAGGTGCTGAAGGAGACGGGCCTTCCCGACGGCACCAAGTACGAGGTCGTGGTCGATGTCCTCGACACGGAGACCTATGGGGTGCCGCAGACGCGATCCCGTGCGGTACTGATCGCTCGACGTGAAGGGCTGGGTCAGCCCTCGCTTCCCGCGCCGACCCACCGCGCGTACGAGGCGAAGGAATGGAATCGCAGGGCGGACGAGATGGCGAGCCAGATCCATCAGCCGACCCTCGACGAGGACACCGCCCCGGAGACGGAGGAACGCGGGGAAGCCAGCGACCAGGGCCTGAAGCCCTGGAAGTCGATGGGTGAAGTCCTCGCCGACCCGGTGGGCAAACATCCAGGCCGCCGCACTCCGTTCCTCGTCCGCTCGAACTACGGCAGCTCCGGAGTCCCCGGGCGCCGTGGAGTGCGGACCGACCGGCAGCCCGCCGCCACTGTCACAGGTCGTATCTCCCGCTTCGTAGTGTTCGAGCACCTCGACAAGGACATCGTCCGCGAGGGCGCGCGATTCAGCATGAACGAAGCGGGAATGCTGCAGAGCTTCCCGCCGGACTATCCCTGGTCCGGTACGGCGCAGGCCCAGCAGGTGGGAAACGCGGTGCCGCCGGTGTTCGGTGCCCATCTGCTCAGCGCCTCTCTCGGCCTTCCCGCGCCCGATCCGGAGGTGCTGAGGAAGCCGTGGCAGCCGGCCACGGAGGAACAGCGTGCCAAGCTACGAAGCCACGGCTGCGGGGCCGCTGACACCTGCACCGCCAGGTGCCCGCGTCCGGACGATCAGGCGCCGGCCCGCTCATCCACCGCCCCTCGCAAAAAGGCGTCGGCGAAGCAATAGGTGCGACAGCAGATCGCTGCTTCGCGTCAGTCCGTGCTCTTCCTGCCCCTGACCGGGGCGGTCTCGAACAGCTCTGTGAAGTAGTCGGTGAGATCGGCCACGGACTTCTCCGGGACGGGGTCCTCGTCAGGCCCCTCCGGGAGTGCGTGTCGCGCGACCGGGGGTGCCGTGTCCGCCTCTGCGATCCACTCTCGCAAAGGGGCGGGGTCTCTGGGCTCGTCCGGCGCGAGGACGTCATAGGTCAGGGTCGCTCCCGCCGTACTGATCGCCACGCTGAGACCGTTGATCTCTCGACCGGTGGTGACCTGCCCGTTCTTCAAGAGGCGAACCAGAGCCTGGGCTGTGGGACGGTGATCGATCACGTCCATCCGCAGAACGGTGTGGATGAGGTCCTGATTGCCACAGGCGACCTCGACGGGCTCATAATCAGGTCCGTTCCGGAAGAGTTCAGCCGCCCACCACAGGCGGGAGAAGCACTGCCGGTCCGCCGGGCCCCGGAAACGGTCCGCGGCAACACGCCTCACCGGCCTGTTCGCCGTCGCCTCCGGCAAGTGGCGCCACACAACGTAATCGGGGGCCACCGCCAAGGCGATGTGATTCCACAGACGTTTGTCCGCCGCCTCCCGCCGCGTCAGGCGCAGCGTGGCATGAAGCCGCGGCGCGAGCCACGCGTCGGCTCGGGTGCGGTCCTCACGGAACTCGAACATGGCGTCGTCCATCAGACTTCGGATCGGCTCGGCCGACCACCTGGCGTCGTCCTCGGGGAGCGGCTCGACGACCTTGGCGAGTTCGATGCCGCCGTGCACCTGTTCACCTTTGAGCAGTTCTTCGGTGAGGAAGGGATCGACGGCCGAGGTAGCGAGAAGCGCCAAGCGCTCCGGTACGTGGTTCGGTTGGGTGATCACGTCTCACTCTCTCGGTTCATCTGTTCCAGACTGCGGATGGCATAGGCAAGTGCTTTGGTGGCATCGGCACGACGGGCCGCCGCGTAGTGAATGCGGGTCTGCAGCTCCACCCAGCCCGATTCGCCGGTGCGCCGGCGATGGACCTGTCGCAGGGCTTCCTCGACGTGCACGCCAGGAATCACATCGGGGAGCATCTCCCGCAGCACATCGCCCTGCCAGTCGGTCGGAAAGACCGGGCTGCCTCCGGGTTCCATCTCCAGATCGCCGATGGCACCGTGGAACACCGCGGTCCAGACGTCGGTGGCCATCTGGGCGACCAGGAGGTCACGCACCTTGCTGTCCACTCCTGAGCCACTGCTGTCCAACAACCCGAGGACGCCTTCGATGTCGGTGTTCACGAACACCGTGGGGACCCGGGCCGAAGTGTCCACGATCCAGGGCACGTCGGCGTAGGCGTGCAGCCACTCCCTTGAGCTCTTACTGAACGAGGCTTTCTGGACGTCTAGTTGGAGTCCGCGGACCGGCTCCTCGGACACCGTGTCGATGATCCAGCTTCGGTCCGTCTCTGCGATCGACCGTCCTCGTACCCCGTCCACCGTCCCGACGGCATGCACGGCAAGGGATGCCCGACTCAAGTGGTGGTCACGGAGCACCTCCAGTGAGCCCGACCAGTCTCGGCCGTCCTCCGCGTCACGCGTGAGGTCGGTGGACGTGCGGACATTGGTCTCGCCGTCCGTCAGCACGGCGAGAACACGCAGATCGGACCAGGCGGCATCCGGCGCGTTCGCCCCGGGCGGCAGCGTCGCGGAGAGACCGATCGTGGCACTCACCCAGTCGGCGTGGCCCGCGATGCCAAGTGCGACAGCCTGCTGTTGGGTCGAGTATGCGGTGGTCTCCAGCTGGTCGCGGGTGCCGTCGGAGAGCTTGAGGGAGACCGAGGTCACCCGGAGCGAGACCGGCCGGTTGAGCCTCTTGTACGGGTAGATCTTCACCGTCACTCCCCCTTGCCGGCACGGAGTTCGACGACGAGGCGGGTGAGCGTGGTTCTGACGGGGTGGCTGGTGACGTCGGTGAAACCGCGGAACTTCGCGCGGCGGGTGCCCGGGGTGAAGCGCAGAATGCCGTCCTCCACCTCACACCCCTCGACGGCCACGAGTTCTGCCCAATCCAGCTTCGGACGGCCCCCGGAGCGCACGTCCAGCTGTGCGACCGGCACCATCGGGACGACCTCGTCGCCCCGCGGGATGCTCACTTCTGCCGTGATCTGCCACTCCCCACCGTCGCCGATCGTCGCGTCGAGCCCGTCAAGGACCGGGACGACCGGCCCGGTGGGCACCTTGGCCTTTGGCCTCGTCTTCACGGTCAATGCCTTGCGCAGAGCCTCACCGCCTTCGCGGCTGCCGCGCTTGGGCCGCGCGACGAGTTCCCTGACCGCGTTGTTGACCTCGGTGGTCAGCGTGTTGATCCGTCGGTACGCGGAGGGCGACCAACGCAAGGACAGCTCCTCGGTCTGCCCCCAGCGGTCGTGCTCAGGCGGTTCCGCCGCGCGCAGGAATTCCTCGGCCTCCTTCGCGAAGGGGGCCGACTCCCCGGCGGCCTCCCCCACCAGGAGAACGGCCTGAAAGGGGTTGGTCCCGAGCGGCAGATTCGGGACCCCGGCCCTTTTGACAGTCATGCGGTTGCCACGCAGCGAGTGCACCTGATTCTTCGGTGTGTCCTTGTCATTGTCGGCTTCGGTGACCAACAGGACCGCTTGGTGCGTACCGAGTGTTCCCCGGGCGCCCCCGGACAGCGGGAGCTTGAGCGGAACGCTCCGCGCCGCCACCTGCCCGGCTTCGGTGAGCCGATCCACGGTGGCGCCCTCGTAGTGCGCGCGAAGGGCACGAGTCCGGGAAGGTTGCTCGGCAGACGGGTCCACCTGCTCCTCCGCCACGACCACGTCGCCGTTGCGCAGGGAGCGAACCGAGACCTCCAGGAGGGGAAGCCTGCTGCCCCCACCGGTCATCGCTGCCCAGAAGTCACGCCCCAGTGCCTCGACCAGACGGCGGTGCATCTTGCGGATGTCGCGCGTGTCTTCGCCGCCCTCTTCGTCCATGGTGTCGTCGTCAGAGAAGCCGTCCTCAAGGCTCGCCACGTCGTGCGCGCCGACGATGAGGAAGGAAGTACCGGGTTCGTCGCTTTCCCGGGTCAGGTGCAAACGAGCCACGGTCTCCTCGTCCGCCCACCAGGAACGGGCGACCATGGCGCCGGGCGAATCGGGATCGGGGCGTCCGAACCAGGCGGGGCCCGCGTACGGCTCGCCGTCGACCTCGCGCCATGGCAGTTCGAGACGGCCGATGACTCGTCGCTCCGTACGCCCCTCGTGAGGCTCGGACAGAGTGGAGTTGATGAGCACAAGCCCGAGAGCGCTGGTCGCCCACAACGTGGCCTTCCCCAGACCGTACGAACCACCTGCGGCAGGACCGGACTTGAGGCTCTGCAGTTGGCGCCTCACCACCGCAGCGAACTTGCCGTCCGCGTAGTCGTCACCGGTGAGGCCTGAGGCGTTGTAGTCGTCGACCCGCAGCAGGACCAAGCGGCCCTTCTCGTACATGTCACGTACCCCGGCGTCGACGACCCGGCCGACTTTCTGGTTACCGGCGATCTCCGAAACGGCGGAGTAGTGCGGGAAGAGATCGTTCCAGAGAATCGCCTCACGGAAGGCCTCCAAGGCCTCGCCGGTCAGCTCGTGCAGCGTGTAACGGACACGGACCGGGCGGCCGTTCTCCGTCAGCCGCTCGTCGAGGCTGTTCTGACAGGTCTCGCGTGCGAGGACCTGAACGTCGGCCTCAAAGGCGAAGGCTGCGGCATTCCCCAGGTCACGGCCCCCGTCGGGATACCCGGGACGGTGGTACCAGGTGACCGGCAGGCCGGCCTGGGTGTCGGTGGTGCGGGTGTGCACCGTACCGAGGTCCGTGCCCAGTGCCTTGGCGATGTCCACCATGACCGTCGGGCGGGGAGTCGACCTTCCAGTGATCCATGCGGAGACGGCGGCTCGAGTGACGTCGACCTCCTTGGCCAGTTCGGCCTGCGTCTTCCCCGCGAGCTTGAGCTGACGAGCCAGCCAGGGCCCGAACTCCTCACCTGTCTCCACGTGCCACCTGCTTCTTCCTCGAGTCGCATGCTGCAGACCATGAGGCTAATTTGACACGCACGCCATCGTCAACTGAAAGTTGACCAAGCTCGATCACCTTCCCCGCTTCGAGCTCCTGATCCGACTTGCCCGGATCGCACAACTTCGCCCCAGAACGCACCGTGCCCGGTAAGCGGAACAGGCAACTCCCCAAAGAAATACGGGAGTTCAGGCTTGCACACCGGAGCACCCACCGGCTAACTTGCACGATGACGGAATAGCCGTCTCGCTCACTAAACCGAACCAGGGAAGTGGGCGGCAACGGGTGAATTATACCCGAACCCATCCAGAGAAGCGGAGACGTAGCGTCCACATACACCTGCGGCGAAACGTTTCTCAAAAGGACTGGCGACACGAGAACTTCACCCGCTAGCGTTTTAGCGAAAGGAAGCTAGCTCGAGAACAGCTATCCGTTTCCATGGGGGCGTGCGCCCGAATACACCCCTGTGCTACTGACAGAACACAACGGGGGTGGAGCGCTCCATGAATGAACACGGCTGCGGCGACCATATGAACTCGTCCCGGGAGATGAGCGCATTTGAGCTGACGATTCGCATCGCGATGAGCAAGGCCGAGATAACCGAAATTCTTCAGGGATGCAACTTGTCGGAAGAACATTTCGTCGGCTGCTTCCCCGACTTGGCCAAGGCTGTTCAGGAGCTGCCGGACGAGGATCCCCCCTCACCATGACACCCCCGCAGCTCAGCGGCACCCCGGCCTTCACCTGAAAACACACCGAAGGCCACGCACCGAGCACCGCCAGCACAGCGCACAGAAGGAGACGGGCCGGCTGCACGACCTCGGCAGCTGGCCCGCCGCCCAAGCTTTCGCCCGGACCTCGACCATCCCAGGAGTGCAGCAGCAGTGCCGTCTTCGTCCTCAACGGTGATCGAAACCGTTCTCGAGCAGTCCTCCCGTGTTCTTCAGACTTACGCAGTAGACCCTGGTCTCGTGGCAGAGCACGCCAATGGTGAACGCCGAATCACACAGGGCGGATATGGCGATCGACAGCTTTTCGAACTCGTCCAGAACGCGGCCGACGAAATCGCCGACGAGCCGGGCGGGAGAATCTATGTCGTCCTGACGGAATCTCATTTGTATTGCGCCAACGAGGGAAATCCAGTAACCCAGGAAGGCGCGGAAACAATCCTTCGGATGAGTATGTCGAAGAAACGCGGCGGCCAGATCGGGCGATTCGGGGTCGGGGTGAAATCAGTCCTTGTAGTGACCGACACGCCGCAATTCTTCAGCCGCACCGGAAGTTTCGGATTCGACCGCGCCTGGTCGTACGAGCAGATCAAGGCCGTGCCAGGTGTGACGGCGCGCTACGGCACGGAGTTCGACGCTCCGGTTTTGCGCATGGCCCGCCCGCTCGACATGCAGGCCGAGCGGGCGGCTGATCGTGTTCTGGACGAACTGCTGACCTGGGCGACCACCGTCGTTCGCCTGCCCCTGCTCCCGAAGGCCGACGACCGACTGGGCCGGGACATGCACGGCGGTCGCGCCAAGGATCACGGTGAGCCCCGCCAGGAGTTCCCGGTCGGCTTCCAGCTCTTCTCGCCGCATGTCGCGAAAGTAGTGCTGGAGGACCGCCGGCCTCGGCCCATGGCCCGCCGGACACTGACCGCCCAGCAGTCCGGCGACCTGCACATCGTGGTCGAGGAACGGACCGGGAAGGCCGTAGCCAGCGAGCGGTGGCGGGTGTTCACCACCACACACAAGCCCGGCCCGGCGGCCCGCTCGGACGCGGGTGAGCTGCATGACCGGCTCTCTCTCGAACTCGCCTGGGCCGTGCCCGCCCTGGAGAAGGACCCGGAGAGCGGCCTGCACATCAGCCCGCGGTCGCGCGGTCGTGGCAAGTTCTGGTCCTTCTTCCCGACCAAGTACGAGATGTCGCTGAGCGGCATCCTCAACGGGGCCTGGAAGACCAACGAGGACCGGCAGAATCTGCTCGACTCCTCCCCCTTCAACCAGGAGATGATCAGGGTGTCGGCGCAGTTGGTCGTCGGCTCCCTCCCCGCCCTGGCTCCTGCCGCGGACCCGGCCGCCTACCTCCCGCTGCTGCCCGGCCGTGTCAAGGAGGCGATCAGCTGGGCCGACGAGTTCCTGACTCGGGAGATCTGGGACCGCGCCGCGGACAGTCCGTCCCTGCCCGACCAGGACGGCGTACTGCGCGTCCCGACCGAGCTGCGGGTCCACCCCCGGCTCGACAGGGATCTGAAAAAGCTGTCCGGTTGGCTCCGGATGTGGCACGAGTGCCCCGGGCGCCCTTCGAACTGGCTGCACCCGAGCGTCGAGGCGGACTCCCTGCGTTCCGGCAAGGTCGAGCACATTCTCGCCGCGGCCGGGCACGGGCGGACCGATGTCCGCGAATGGCTGGAGGCGTTGGTCGAGAGCGGCACCCCCGAGGCGTCAGCCGTGGCCATCCGCATCCTCGCGGACATGATCGAGGTCCGCTCCCCGTACGCCGATGAGGCGCGCAAGGCCCGGGTCGTACTGACCGAGGAGCACGGTCTCGTCGCCCCCGTGCACGGCAAGGTGTTCCGCCGTGCCGATCAGGGAGGGCTGCGCGAGTCCCTGGTGTACGTGATCGACGAACTCGCCCAGGACCTGTCGCTGATGCACGCGCTCAACGTCCTCGGTATTCGCGAGGCCGATGTCGAAGGCCGGTTCTTCAGCGTTCTCGACCAAGGCTTCGACCACTACAGCGAGTCGGACTGGGAGCGGTTCTGGGAATTGTTCCGCCAGGCCGGGGCCCGTCGAGTGGCCCACAAAGTTCTGGAGCGAGTACCCACGCCGGCCTCGACGCTCCGTGTGCGGACGGCCGACGGCCGGTTCCGGCCGGTGGAGAACTGCATGCTCCCGGGTGTCGTGGTCGACGCGAAGCGCGATCCGAGCGTCGCCGTCGACATGGCTTTCCACTCCGACGACGCTCCCTTCTTCGCACAGGTCGGCCTTCAGGAGCGACCGTCCGGAGGGGTGCAGCCCAAGGCGGACGAGGCCTGGTTCGAGGAGTACCGCGCAGCCGTCCACGCCGCCTACCTGCGCGGTCTGGACAGCCGCGCCCCCCGTCCGGCACTGAACCGGATGAAGGTCGAGGGCGCCGCGATCGGTGGCCCGCTCCACCTTTTCCGTGCCCTCTCCGAGGAGTCACGCGCGGCCTTCCTGAAGGTGCTGCCCGATGACGCCGTGGTGGACAACTGGACGCGCCAGATCGGCGCGCAGACCAGCACTCGGCAGGCGGTGGCCTCCCCGATCCGGTGGTTGTTGAGGAAATACGGCACGGTCGCCACCTCCCAGGGGATCAAGCCGCTGAGGGAGGCCGTCGGCCCCCAACTCGCCGCCTACCGCGACGTGCTGCCGGTCGCCGACATCTCCCCCGAGAAGGCCCGCAAACTGCGTCTCCCCACCACCGTCGACGAGGTTCCCGCAGACCGCTGGAACGCGCTCCTCGACGAGGTGTCCCGCAGCGAGGACGACTCCTTTGTCGGCGCCACCTACGTGATGCTCACCCGCTTCGGTGCCGACTTCCCCGAGGACTCCCTGACCCGGTGCCGGATCGGCGACACGTGGAGCACCCGCCCCGACGAGGAGATCACCCTCGCCGTCAATGCCGCCGAGTACCGGGCTCTCCGTGCCGAGCAGTTGCCCGCGCTGCTCGTGCCGACCGTCGAGGACGCCGAGCTGATGGTCGAGAAGTGGGGCATGCTCCGCTATGCCGACGTGATCAGCCGGGAGACCCGCGAGGTGGCCGAGGGAGACCCGGTGCCGCTCGTGGAGCTGTATCCGGCCCTGCGCCAGCGTCTGAACAGCGGGAACCGTAACAGCCTGGTGCAGCGCTGCACCGAGCTGGAGGAGATCACCCGCACGCCCAATGGCACACATGCCACCCCGCTCAAGGCGGTCAGTCAGGACGGCGTCGTCAAGGTCCGCGTCCCGCTGGATCGCGAGCCGATGCTGATCCTGATCGACCACGAACTCGGGCTCGGTCTCGGAGCGGCCGGGTGCCGGGCTGTGCTGGAGCATCAGGAGCGCATGGCGCGGGACAGCGAGATGCAGGCCGCACAGAAGGCCGTACGCGAGGCCGAGGACGTGGTCGCCAAGATCGAGTTGCTGATCGGGGCGGAGGCGCTGCGTGCCGGGCTGCCTGAAGGCTTGATGGAAGCCGAGCTGCAGGCGACCGACGGCGTGGAGCCGTCCGGGCGCCGGATCGCGCAGATGGCGTTCAACGCGCACGGCGACGGGGTGCTTCAGCAGCATGCCCGGGACATCCAGGCGCGCTTCCCCAACGCGCCGGTCGGGTACACGGGTTCGTCGGCCGCCATCGCCTTCGTCTCGGAGCTGAGGTTGCCTGTCTCGTTCGCCGGTTCGAGGACTCCGTCCCCGCCCGTGTTCGAGACGGTCGAGGGCCCTCGGGACTTCCCGAGCCTCCACGGCTACCAGGAGGACCTGGTCCGGAACATCTCGACCATGCTCGACCGGCTGGCTCCCCAGCGCGGCATGCTGTCCCTTCCCACCGGCGCCGGCAAGACCCGCGTCACCGCTGAGGCCGTGATCCGCTGGATCAAGCGGTTCGGCGACCTCAAGGGTCCGCTGCTGTGGATCGCACAGACCGAGGAGTTGTGCGAACAAGCGGTTCAGAGCTGGAAGTTCGTCTGGAGCAAGGTCGGCGCGGAGCGACCGCTCACCATCAGCCGGCTGTGGAGCAGCAACGAGGTCGGAAACGTCGTCGACCACCCCCATCTGGTGGTCGCGACCGATGCGAAGCTGCAGCGCTGCCTGGGCACCGACCAGTACGCCTGGCTTCGACAGGCCGCGCTGGTGATCGTCGACGAGGCGCACACCGCCATCTCCAAGCGGTACACCGAGATCCTGGGCCAGTTGGGACTCACCCAGTACGAGACCGGGCGGCATCTGCTCGGCCTGACGGCGACCCCGTTCCGCAACACCAACGAGGAGGAGACCCGCCGCCTGGTCAACCGCTTCGGCAACCGCCGTCTCGACGAGGGAGTCTTCCCGTCCGGGGACCCGTACCGGGACCTGCAGGAGTGGGGCATGCTCGCACAGGTCGAGCACCGCACCCTGCAGGGCGGCAAGATCGAGCTGACCCGGGACGAGAAGACCCATGCCGACCGCATGGCGATGCTCTCTCGCTCCGCCGAGCAGCGGCTCGCCGACGACCACGGGCGAAGCCGTCGCATCGTCGACGAAGTGGCCGCTCTGCCGGAGGACTGGCCGATGCTGCTCTTCGCCACCTCCGTGGACCACGCCAAGTACCTGGCAGCCATGCTCAACGACCGCGGCATCCGAGCCGCCGCCGTCGACTCCACCACCAGCGCCCAGGACCGTCGCACCCGTATCGAGAAATTCCGAAACGGCCGCATTCGTGTGCTCACCAACTACGGTGTTCTCACCCAGGGCTTCGACGCGCCGGCCACCCGTGCCGTCGTCGTGGCCAGGCCGGTCTACAGCACCAACGTGTACCAGCAGATGATCGGTCGCGGCCTGCGCGGACCCCGGAACGGCGGCAAGGACAGCTGCCTGATCCTCAACGTCAGCGACAACATCGAGAATTTCGACACAAAGCTCGCCTTCACCCAGTTCGAGCACCTCTGGAGCCGTTCGTGATCGACGCCTACCTCGACAGTCCTCCGCTCACCGAGGAGCAGCGGGCCGTGGTGGAGCAGCCCTGGGACGCGCGCGTCCTGGTGACCGCCGGCGCGGGGGCCGGCAAGACTCACACGCTGGTGCGCCGGCTCGACGCGCTGTGCGGGAACGAGGACCCCGAGGAGTCACTGGAGGCCTCCGAGATTCTGGTGCTCACCTTCTCCCGGGCGGCGGCTCGGGAGCTCCGAGAGCGGATCACTCGGCACGGTGAGCGCGCTCACCGGGTGCGGGCGCAGACGTTCGACGCCTGGGCGTACGGCGTGCTGCGGCAGGCGTATCCAGACGGAGACTGGAGCGCGGCTTCCTTCCTGGAGCGGATCGAGGCCGCTGCCCGTGCCGTCGAGAAGGGAGCGCTGGAGGCCGGCGATGCCGTTCCCCCCGCGCACGTCGTCATCGACGAGGTGCAGGATCTGCTGGGGGACCGTCGGGACCTCGTGGAGGCGCTGCTCGATCGCTATCAGGAGAGCTGCGGCTTCACCGTGGTCGGTGACGCCGCGCAGTCCGTGTACGGCTTCCAGATCACTGACCTCACCGAACGCGCCGACGAGACCGGCCGGTTCTTCGACTGGCTGCGCGCCTCGTATCCGGACGACCTGGTCGAACTCCGCCTCACCAAGAATTTCCGGGCGTCCACCCCGGAGGCCCGGATCGCGCTCGCACACGGACAGCGCCTCCAGAACGTCACCGATGCCGAAGAGGCCGCGGTCCTCTATGAAGAGATGCGCGAGCTGCTTCTCGATCCGGCGAACGGGATGGGAGCCCTCACGGACCCGTTCACCCTCGACGGACTCCGCGACTTCCCCGACACCTGCGCGATCCTCGCCCGTGACAACCGGCAGGCTCTCGTCGTCTCGGAGCTGCTCCACGAGCACGGCGTCGAACACAGGCTGCGACGCCCGCTGGAAGACCGCCCGGTCCCCTACTGGGTGGCCGAGCTGTTGCGCCGCACCGAGTCCGCAACGCTCTCCGAGGACCGGTTGCGGTCGTTGCTCGGAGAGATACCTCTGCCGTACGAGCCGGATACCGGAGCGGTGTGGGCCGCGATGCGCCGGGCCGCGCGAGGCCCGGGGCGAGGCGTCCTCGACCTGGACCGGCTGCGCCGCCTGGTTGCCGACGGCCGTTTCCCGGACGAGCTGGCCGATCCCGAGACCGCACGCATCGTGGTCTCCACCGTGCACCGGGCCAAGGGCCTGGAATTCGACCGGGTGATCGTCCTTGCCCCGCCGACCGTCGCGGAGTTGCAGCAGCAGTTCAAGGAGGAGCTGGATCTCCCGGCCGAGGCCCGCGCTCTGTACGTGGCCCTGACGCGTGCCCGTCAGGACCTGTATCACGTGAACCGGCCCGAGCTGCCGATCTTCAAACGGGCTGGTGGCAGGAAGAACGGCCGCAGGTTTCTGGGCGGCTGGAGACAGTACGACCGCTATGGGATCGTCGGCCAGGCCGGTGACGTGTGCGCGGACAACCCTCCCGGCCACGAAACGGACGCCGTGGCGACCCAGTCCTACCTTCTGGAACACGTCGCCCCCGGCCATGAGGTGGTGCTGCGCAGGCGGCACGACCTGCCGCTCGGCGAGTGGCAGAGCCCGCCGTACGCCGTGCTGCACAAGGGGCGGGAGATCGGCGAGGTCTCGGAGCGGTTCCGGCAGGAGCTGTTCCAGGTGCAGAAGGTGAATCGCACGTGGGCCCCCTGGTGGCCGGACGAGATCCACGGGCTGCGGGTGGACACCGTGGAGTCCGTCGCGGGCAGCACTGCCGCCGGCGCCAACGCCGGCCTCGGTGACCGGGGCGTGTGGATCGCACCTCGGATCACCGGAATCGGAAGGTACCGACGGGCGGACGACGAGGAGCAGCGCGCATGAACGACACGGAGAACCGGCACACCGAGCACTACCGCGTCCGGGACGAGGAGCTGATGGTGGGTCTCCGCCGCGAGCTTCTCGGCCCTGCCCCGGACGCCTCTCCGGAGGACCGCGAGGAAGTCCTCGCCCGTGACGCTCCGATCGACCGCTACTTGGCCGGTGTCCTCTACCCGAGGTCGGCGGACGTCGAAGCCGAGCAGAGGATGCTCGAGGACGAGGCGGAGCACAAGGGTCTGGACATGATCCCCCTGCGCACTCGCGACAACATGGAGGAGTCCGGGACCGCGCAGGAGGTCGGCGCCGCCGGGGCCCGCCGGCCCTCCTCCATGGGGCTCACCTTCGCCGTCGACCCGGCCATAAGCGACTCCATCGTGGTCCGTGCGCGGGCCGCCGCCTACCGGGCCACGGACGCGGACGGCAACCCTGTCCCCGCCCGCCGCGCCGAGGCCCGCACCACCTCCGATCAGCAGGAGCACTGGCGGCGTGAGGAACTCGCGCTGCCCGACACCACCGTGGATGTGACCACGCCTGCGCCCGATCTACGGTTCGAGTTGACCGACGGAGTCGGGCTGCGCGTAAACGTACGGCGCCCCGACCCGACGCTGGGCACAGTGACCGTAACGGTGACCCTGGTCAACACGCACAAGGTCGGCGAGCGGGAGCTGCAGGACGCGTTCTCCCTGTTCCAATGCGGACTCGTCGTCCGCGCGTCCGACGGATCCAGTGCTTTCGTCGAGCGTCCCGCCCCCGACGTCGCGCACGATCCCGAGGTCGCCACCAGCCGCCTGCTGCACCGCCACGCCCCGACCTTCGCCGTCGGGCACGGCTGCGCCGCCGAATGGGACTGGACGCCGCCGCCGATCGGCATGTCGGACTCCGTGTGGGCCGGTGTGTCCGAGGTGCGGAGCGAGTTCGTGCCGACCGTGGAGGTGTTGCTCACCGACTCCAACCCGGAGATCGACAGCTCCGCCCTGTCCATGCTCGGTCTGGCGGAGCACCCCGACGCGAAGGTCCTCGCCGCGCTGGAAGCGCTCGCCGCGGGCTACGAGCGGTGGATCGACCGCAAGCAGGCCGAGGCAGATGCCCTGGTCGGCGGTGCGTACGAGAAGGCCGCCCGCGACCAGGTGGACGCCTGCCGCGAGGCACTAGGCCGGATCCGCGAGGGCATAGACCTCCTGCGCAACAAGCCCGACCTGATGCGTGCCTTCCGGCTGGCCAACCGGGCCATGGCCGACCAGCGCGCCCGTAGCGCCTGGGTGAAGAGCGGCCGCAACGGCTCCCCCGAACCCGCCAATGGTCGCTGGCGGCCGTTCCAGATCGCCTTCGTCCTGCTCTGCCTGGCAGGCATCGACGACCCCGAGCACCGCGACCGCGAGGTCTCCGACCTCCTGTGGTTCCCCACCGGTGGTGGCAAGACGGAGGCGTACCTCGGGCTGATCGCGCTCACCTCCTTCTTGCGCCGGATCCGGCTCCGTGAGAACGGTGGCGGTGTCACCGTCCTGATGCGGTACACGCTCCGCCTGCTGACCCTTCAGCAGTTCGAGCGCGCCACGATCCTGCTCTGTGCCATGGAACGGATTCGCCTCGGCAACTTGTCCGAGCTACGCGGCGGACCGTTCTCCCTCGGCATGTGGGTCGGTGAATCCGCCACCCCCAACAAGTTGAAGGACGCGAACGACCAACTGGCAGAACTCCACAAGGACCTCGACAAGCGCCTGGCGACCAAGAATCCAGTTCAGCTGCACGCCTGCCCCTGGTGCGGCACCCGCCTGGACGCCCGCGCGTACGAGGTCGATGAAGACGCCAAGCGTATGCACGTGCGCTGCCCCGGCGCAGGCTGCGACTTCACGGACGGTCTGCCCGTCCACCTGATCGACGAGGCGGTGTACGACGCCCGACCGACGCTGGTCATCGCCACCGTCGACAAGTTCGCGTCCATGCCGTGGCGTCCGGCGACCGCCGCCCTCTTCAACAGGGACAATCCGAGCGACCGCACGCCGCCACCCGAGCTGATCGTTCAGGACGAACTCCACCTCATCTCCGGCCCGTTGGGGACGCTCACCGGTCTCTACGAGACGGCCGTCGACAAGCTCGCTGGTCGCCCCAAGGTGATCGCCTCGACGGCGACCATCCGGCGCGCCGCCGATCAGGGCCGCAGTCTCTTCGACCGCGAGGTTCGCCAGTTCCCGCCCGCAGGCCTGGACTCCCGTGACTCCTGGTTCGCTGTGGAGACCCCCCGAGAGGAGAAGGCGAGCCGTCGTTACGTTGGCCTCCTCGCCCCCGGCACCAGCCAGTCCACCCTGCTCATCCGCACGTACGCGACTCTGCTGCACCGGGCGAAGCAGGCGAAGACCTCGGACGACGTTCGGGACGCCTACTGGAGCCTGGTCGGCTACTTCAACAGCCTCCGACTGCTCTCAGCTGCCGAACTCCAGGTCCATGACGACGTGGTGGCGTATCTCGAACTGCTTGCCGCACGCGACGAGACCACCGTGCGTTCCGTCGCAAACTACTCGGAGCTGACCAGTCGCATCGACGCAAGCGAGATCCCGGCCCGCCTCAAGGGCATCGAGCGAAAGTATCCCGATCCTGACGTCGTGGACGTCCTCCTGGCCACGAACATGATCGCGGTCGGCGTCGACGTGGACCGGCTGGGCCTTATGGCCGTGATGGGCCAGCCACAGACCACCGCCGAGTACATCCAGGCCACCAGCCGCGTCGGCCGCGCTCACCCCGGTCTGGTCGCCGTGATGCTCAACGCGACCCGCTCACGCGACCGCTCCCACTACGAGAACTTCCTGCACTTCCACTCCGCGCTGTACCGCGAGGTCGAGTCGACCTCCGTCACCCCCTTCTCCGCCCGCGCCCGCGAACGCGGACTGCACGCGGTGATCGTCGCTCTGACCCGGATCTTGATTCCGGAGGCTCGACCCAACGAGGCCGCAGGCAGGGTGGAGTCGTACGAGCACCGGATCCGCGGCGAGATCAAGCCCGTCCTCCTTGACCGCGTCCACGCCGTCACCCCCGAGGAGGCCGACGCCGTCTCTCGTGCCTTCGACGAGTTCGTCGACTGGTGGTGCGAGGAGGCCGACATCCACAACGGCCTGCTCTTCGAACCGAAGAAGGGAAGGCGCACCCCTTCGCTTCTGCAGCCGTACGACGACGAGGCCGAGAACGCCGAGGCCTGGCCCACCCTGTGGAGCCTGCGCGACGTCGATGCCGAGTCCGCTCTGTTCATGGAGGCCACCCGATGACCCCGCCCCCCGCGCGCCGTCGCCGTTCCGGTGCGAACGGCTCGGCGCCCGCCCACAACCTCCCGCGCCGCGGCGCGGTCCGTCGCGCCCAGGCGATCACCACGTACGGCGTCGGTTCACTGATCGCGGTCGACCACGAATCCTTCGTCGTCTCGGGGCTGGACGGGGCGGACGAGCACTGGAGCACGGACGAGGCACCGCGTATCCACGAACGTCGTCTGGCTCGCATCCTGAAAGTCGAGCATTTCCGGCTGCCGCCCGCGTCCGACGAGCACAGCCAGGACGGCATTCGGGTCCGCCGCTTCCCGCTCATGCACTCCTGCCCCGAGTGCAACGAGTTGCGCCGCCATCGCGACTTCAACCCGCCGCCCGGCCAGAGCGTCTGCGGCACGTGTGAGACCGACCTCGTCCCGTCTCGCTTCGTGATCGCCTGCGAGGCCGGCCATCTCGACGAGTTCCCGTACTGGCACTGGGTCCACCGCGCCGCAGGGCGGGGCACGACGGCCGCCGGCCAGTGCGGTGGCACGCTCAGGCTGCGCACCTCCGGCCGCAGTTCCTCGCTCCGCTCGATCCTCGTGTCCTGCAGCTGCGGAGTGCCCGAGGTATCGATGGAGGGGTCCTTCCGCAAGAAGGCGCTCAAGGATCTCGGTCTGAGCTGCCGTGGCACGCGACCGTGGCTCGGCACGTCCGTCCCGGCGCAGCGCTGCAGCCTCACTCCACGCACCCTCCAGCGTGGTTCCTCCGCCGTCTGGCAGCCGGTGTTGAAGTCCGCGCTGTCCATCCCGCCGTGGAGCGACGGTCGCGCGGACCCACTCGCTCCGTACTGGAGCCGACTGCGCGATCTGAGCGACCGGTCCGATGTCGAGATGTGTCTCAAGGTTCTGTTCGGGGACGAATGCCCTGTGTCTGTCGATGAGGTGATGGAACTTCTCGCCGCCGAGCAGGAGGAAGACACCACCGAGGACGGGGAGCGCACCTTCGACCACCACTACCGTGCCTTGCGCAACAAGGAGTACGAACGTCTGCGTGCCGGCAACGACGAGCGCGAGCGTTCCCGTGACGAGCAGTTCATCTGCGAGACCCCGCTCGGTGACCCGACCGCTCTCGACGGCATCGGGGTCACCGGCCCGATGCTGGTCAAGAAGCTCCGCGAGGTCCGCGCGCTGAAGGCGTTCACCAGGCTCTCCGACCCCGACTCGATCTCCGAGACCAACGAGGCCGCGCTCTCCTCGATGCCACTGAACTGGCTGCCCGCCATGGAGGTTCGGGGCGAGGGCGTCTTCCTCCGACTGGCCGAGGACCGTCTTGCCGCCTGGGAGAACATCACCGCCGTGGCCAGGCGCGCCAAGCGCATCCGCACCGCACATCGCCGGGTGATGGAGCAGAGGGCCTCCGACCCCACCCAGGTCTTGCCCTCTCCCGCTACCCCCCGCATGGTGCTGCTGCACACCCTGGCCCACGTGCTCATCAACGAGTGGAGCCTGGACGCCGGCTACCCGGCCGCCGCCCTCCGCGAACGCCTCTACGCCGACGAGGAAATGGCGGGCCTGCTCATATACACAGCGACGAGCGACTCCGCAGGCAGTCTCGGCGGCCTGGTCGCCCAGGGCGAGCCCGAGCGGCTGGCAGGCACGATCCGGTCGGCGATCCGCCGGGCCTCCTGGTGCTCTGCCGACCCCCTGTGCATCGAGTCCGAGGCCTCCGGCACCGGCGGCACGAACCTGGCCGCCTGCCACGCCTGCGTGATGCTTCCGGAGACGAGCTGCGAACACAACAACATCCTGCTCGACCGCGCTCTGCTGGTCGGCACGCCCGAGGATCCGGACCTCGGCTTCTTCGCGGACATACTGCGCCACTGACAACCGGCCGGGTAAAGCATCAAGCCCCATGACGCAGGGCAGCGTGCTCAGCTTCGAAACGCATCTGCGCGCGGTCAAGCATGTCGTCCGCGTCTCGGCCGTGAGCCTGGAGCCAGTGGAGGAAGTCGGTGATTGCCGCGATCACCGTCTCCTCCGCCACGGCAGAGGCCAACCTGCCCACACCCGTTTTGCACGGCGACGGCGCAGCAGCGGCGTAGAGGCTGAGCAGGGCCTCGGCCCGCATCACACTGGGGGCTTCCAGGTGGCCGTGGGGCGCGGTGAGTTTTGTGGCCAGCTCGCACCAGGTGACCTTCCGGTCCGGGCGTAGCAGCACACCCCAGCGATCGGCTACAGCGTCCACAAGCGCCATGCCCCTCCCCTCCAGGGATTCTGTGCTCGGGTCCCGGAGGACAGGCAGGGCCCGTGTATCGGGGTCATGCACCTCGATGCGCAGGTGCGTGCCCCGCACTGAGACGGCCAGCGTCGCGGGCGTGCCGTGTCCGACGTGCGTGATGACGTTGGACACCAGCTCGCTGACGCACAGTTGGGCCTCGTCGGTGATGTCCTGCAACCCCCACATGCCCAGGTGCAGTCGCATGATCCGGCGCAGGGCAGCCACCTCCACGGGTTCGGCCGTAAAGGCAAGCTCCCACGGCTTGCGCGACATGCACGCTTCCTGGCTCACGCTGACCCCTCTCGTCGCGGTCGACACCACACCGGCAGCGCAGCGTCACGAACGATCACTTTGAGTTGTGCTGTCGACCACTGTGCTGGCAGCGCATCCCTTTGTGCAATGTGCACGGCGGGATTCCCACTTCCGTGTGATTGGCAAGCACACCCCTTGGCGCGAGACTGAACGCCCGCTACTGGAAAGAGGATTGGGATGGCCGGTTCACCTACGGCACGCCGTCGGCGCCTCTCGATCGAGCTGAAGAAGCTCCGCGAGAAGAGCACACTCACCTGCGCCCAGGTCGGTGCGGCCCTGGACTGGAGCGGCTCCAAGGTCAACCGGATGGAGACGGGCAGTGGGCGTATCCAGCCGTCGGACATCGATGCCCTGTGCCGCTTCTACGGCACGAGCGAGGAGCTGCGCGAGTTCCTCAAGTCGCTGGCCCGGCAGGCGAAAGTGCGCGGTTGGTGGCAGGTTCACGGCGCCGGCGTCCCCGAGTGGTTCAACATCTACATCGGCCTCGAGCAGGACGCTTCGACCTTCCGCCAGTACCAGTGCGAGGTCGTACCTGGCCTCATGCAGACCGAGGCGTACGCGTCCGAACTCCACAAGTCCGGCGCACACATGTCGGCCGAGGGCATCACCAAGGCCGTGCAGGTACGCATGGAGCGCCAAGCCATGTTGCGGCGACCGGACGCTCCCGACGCCTGGTTCATCGTGAACGAGGGTGCCCTGCGCCACGTCATCGGGGACCGCGTCCTGATGCGAGAGCAGATGAAGCGCGTCCTGGAGGCGGCCGATCTACCGACCGTGACCTTGCAGGTGCTCCCCTTCGACTCAGGGACTTATCCGGCCACCGGTTCGTTCACCATGCTGGGTTTTCCGGCCCCGGAGGACCCGGATCTCGTGTACCGAGACGGCATCACCGATGCCATGTACTTGGAGGGCGAGCATCATGTCCGTGAGTACACGAGGGCGTTCGACGGCCTCCGGGCCGCGGCCTTGAGTCCTCAACGCTCGGCCCTGTTGATCGAGTCGATCCTGAAGGATTACGCAAGGTGACAATAGAAGCGTCCGGCGGAAGCGGCCGTCCGGTGTGGTTCACGTCGTCGTACAGCAACGGCGCCGGGGGCGAGTGCGTCGAGTGCGCGTTCACCGGGGGCGGTGCCCTCGTCCGCGACTCAAAGGTCGTAGAGGCGCGGGTGATCGTGGTGGGAAGAGGTGCTTGGCGCTCCTTCGTCCAGAACGTGAAGCGCAGCGGGGTAGCACGCTGACGGGTGCCGCCCGGTTTGTTCGGTTGGCGGTTCCGGGGTGGGGCAAAGGGCCCTCGCCGGGTAGCTGGTAAGTGGTGGTAGCGGCCAAACCGCCGGACCGGATGCGCTCACCTGGGCGGTTCGGTGTCCGCCGCATCCGAGGGGGTCGGTACTACATCCGGGAGTGGGTTCATCACCCAATGCGCTTTCTCCCAGGTGATGGTCTCGGTGACACGGACGGGTCGATTCTTGGTACGTGCGGTTCCGGTGATGTCCACTTTCCATACGCCCGCGAAGTCAGATGCGCGCGTCCACCGAACGTCCCAGTCCCGTCCGCCGTACTCCTTGATCCGGGCGCGGGCGTCCTTGGAGCCCTGGGGATGGGCATCGAGCAGCCCGGACAGCCCGTCCTCGTCCGATGCGTTGAGGAACACTACGTAGTCCCGCAGGAAACGGTCCTGGTCCGCCAGGTCGGGTTTCGCGGACCCGGAGTCGTCCCCGCCGCCACAGGCGGTGAGCAGTACCGCGCAGAGCACCGCCATGAGCAGTCCGACGCGACGCCGCCATGAGCGGCGTCCGCTCCCGTCGGATGTGGGAGGCGTAATACGTCGCAGGTGGGGGGAGGGAACTCCGTTGCTCTTTAGCTGCACAAGCTCGTTGGCATCAAGTAGGACTCATGGGGGCACGCCCGAACATGAGACAGAGCCAAGACCCACGTATCGTTAGCCGATGACCGCATGCACAATAAAACCGTATAGGGGCCGTCAGTAATTCGACGACCCCTCACGAAAGACCTAGCCGACTACTACTCGTTGAACTCGCCAGTAGAGTCACAGGGAGAATTCAACTGGTTCTCGAACGGACCAGTCGGGTAACGTCCCCAGCACATGACGAACGTATAGCTGCCACCGTTTCCGATGTTGTGACCCTTACTGTCACATCCGGCGTCGCCGCCGTCGGAGATCGTCATCACTCTCTGGTAGCCGTCAGTGGTGATATACGAGTTGTAGAAAACCGCGCCATACACACCCTTGCCATCCGCCAGAGTGTCGCAGATCTTGAAGACGTCTCCGTCGTCAGTGAAGGTCATGTAGCCGCGGATGGTTTCTACCCTCATGTTTGCGGCAAAGGCCGGACTCGCTGTCGCGAGGACCATCGCGGCGGCACCTGCAGCCCCTGCTACCGTGCGGGCGAACTTGGACTTAAGCATTATCCCCCCATTTATCGGACGTCCATTCGTGAGCCGAATAAAGACGTCGATCATCGTTCGGGTAGCTTGCCATGAACTTGACATCTCTGCAAAGCAGCAGCAGGCCGCAGGCCGCTTACCGGGCGTGGGGATATCGCTGGACTGAGCGTCCTGGTCTCTTCCGGCCGCCGCCGTTGTCGTACGCCGGGACCCGTCAGCCCTCCACCCGGTCGTCCACCCGGCCCTCCACCGGATCCAGTTCTCCCCGTTCAACGCAGAACTCGTTGCCCTCGGGGTCGGCCATGACGACCCAGCCTCTGCCGTTCGGGAGGGTCTGGTCCGTCAGGATGCGGGCGCCGAGGGTCACGGCGCGTTCGACCTCCTGGGAGCGGGTGCGGCCTGTGGGCTGGAGGTCGAAGTGGGTGCGGTTCTTGGTTGTCTTGCCTTCCTCGACGCTGACGAAGAGGAGCCCGGGGGCGCCGTTCGGGAGCTCGATCAGCACCTCGGGATCGCCGGGCTTGTCCTCGTCGGAGATCGGGTGGCCCAGCAACTCGGACCAGAAGCGGGCGAGTTCGTAGGGCTGTCCCGTGCAGTCGAAGGTGATGTGGCGGATGGTGGGGTTCAACGGTCGTCTCCCTCGGGCGGGTTGGGCGTGCCGGGTACTGATGCGCCACCGCAGGATGGGCGGGGAGACGGGGTCGTGTCGAACCATTTGCTGGGTCAGGAGATGAAGGTCCTGATCGCCTCGTAGAGGCGGCCCGGCTGGTCCAGGTGGACGTCGTGGGCCGCGTCGGGGATGCGGATGTGGTGGGTGTGCGGCCGGTGGGTGAGCATCTGCGCCGGTTCGTCGGGGCGCATCGTGCCGTGTTCGCCCTGGATGAGGAGGGTGGGGCAGGTGATGCGGGACCATTCGGGCCAGTAGGCGGTGGTGGCCAGTTCGGCGACCGTGTTGATGATCGTGGTGCGGTCCCACCTCGGATACCAGCCGTCTTCTCGTTTCTCCAGGCCCCTCGCCCAGGCCTCGTGGCCCAGGAAGGCCTCCGCCTCGTCGAGGGACTTGAAGGGGGTCGGCCAGCTGGCCAGCCAGGTCGCTATCTGGGCGGGGACGTCCGGGGACGGGCCGGCCGGGCCCGCTTCGATCAGGATCAGGGACTTCACCAGGTGGGGGTGGGACGCGGCCAGGAGCATGGCCGTGTGGCCGCCGAGGGACTGGCCCACCAGGGTGACGGGGGCCAGGTCCAGTTCCCCGATCAGGGTCACGGCGTCCTGGACGTGGGCCGCGCGGGTCGTGGTCACCGGGGTGCGGGTGCTGGCGCCGTGGCCTCGGGCGTCGTACGTCACCACGCGGTGGCCGTCGGCCTGCAGTTGCGCGGCGAGCGTGTCCCACTCGCCCTGGTGGCCCGCCAGGCCATGCAGGAGGAGGAACGTGGCCGCGGGGTCCCCAGGGGCGTGGTGGTCCCTGTGGGCGAGGTGCGTGCCGTCGGGGGTGGTGAGGGTCGCGGACCTCGTGCGGGTCAAGTGTCGGCTCCTGTCCGTGGCTTGGCCGTCTGTCCGACGGCCGTCTGTCCGACGGGCACCTCCCGTCCGTCCAAGAGGTGGCCGTCGGACGCGGTTCAGGAGCCTACGACGCCGAGCCCTACGACACCGAGCCCTACGACACCGAGCTCTGCGACGCCGGGCTCAGGTCCACTCGGCCGAACAGGAGGGCGTAGCCGGCGGGGAGCTGGGCCAGGATGCGGGTGATCAGGTCGTCGCCGACGAGGGGCGGCAGCACGCTCAGGACCGAGCTGACGTCCCAGCGGGCCGTGGCGGGGGTCGCTCCCTCGATCCGGGCCGCGACGGAGTCGACGAACTCGGCGGCGGTCAGCCGGCGCGTGGCCGGGATCTGGGAGGCGACGACCCTGGCGGCCTCCTCGGGCAGGGCGCGGGCGAGGTCGACCCGTTCGTCGCCGATCACATGACCGCCGAGGGCGGACAGGACGATACGGGTGACCCGCTCCGCCTCCGACCTGGTGGTGTACTGGCCCGATTCCCGCACCGCTTCGATCAGCCGGGTCCAGGCGTTGTCGTCGCCTCGGGTGTCGTGGTTGCGCTGCGGGGCGGGGATCAGGGTCTTCGGGGTCGTGAGAGCAGTCGTCACACTGGGCACCGTCGTCACGCTCATGTGTGGGTCTTCCTCCGGATCCGGTCCTGCGTCGCGCCGCCGGGCTGGGACTCCGGCGGCGCGGGGTGGGTGTGGGGGGCGGGGGCTGTCCCGTGGGTGGGACGTGGGTGGGACGTCCTCGGGACAAGCCCCCGTGGGTTCTGCGTGGGTGCGTGGGTACGTGCGTGCCGTGCCGTCAGCCGCTGAGCTGCTTGGGCTTGTCGCCGCCCGTGATCTGGATGCGGCGCGGCTTGGCCTGCTCGGCCACCGGGATGCGCAGGGTCAGGACGCCGGTCTCGTACGAGGCGTCGATGCGCTCCGTGTCCAGCGTGTCACCGAGGAAGAGCTGGCGGGTGAAGGTGCCCGTGGGCCGTTCGGCGACGAGCAGCTCCGCGTCCTCGGGGGCGGGGGACCTGCGTTCGGCTCGGACGTTCAGGACGTTGCGTTCGACGTCCAGCTCGATCGTCTCGGGGTCGATGCCGGGGAGGTCGAAGTGGACGAGGAACTCGTCCCCGGAGCGGTAGGCGTCCATCGCCATCGCCGTCGGGCGCGTGGCGGGGCCGAGGACCTGCTGGGTGAGCCGGTCGAGTTCACGGAAGGGGTCCGTGCGCATGAGCATCACTGGTCACTCCTCTCTTCAGGCGCTGCCGGTGCGATGCCCTACGTTCTTCGCCTTCTTATATAGCTCGGAGCCGGAAACTTGACAAGCCTCGACTCAGGTTCGCCTGCCGTCCAGTGAGGCGTCTTCGTGCGCCCCGGCGCGTGCGCCTCCGACCTGGGGAGTTAGCCTCGGTGATCGCGAGCGGGGCAGGAGCGGCAGGCGCAGAGCAGAGCAGAAGCAGAGCAGGAGGCAGGTATGGCGAAGGTTCCGAGTGCGGTGATCGCCGCGAGCGGGCTCGTGGGCGGGTACGGCGTGGCCCGGTGGACCAGGCAGCGGCCGCTCGGCGGGGCCGTGCTCGCCGTCGCCGGGGCCGCGGCCGCGCGGCAGTGGCGGCAGCAGGCCGGCGGGGTGGCCGCGGGGGCGTTGTCGGCCGCGTATGTCGCCGCCTTCGCCGGGTCTCATCCGCTGGCCAAGAAGGTGGGTGCCTGGCCTGCCGTGTTCGGGGTGGCGGGGGCCGTGGCCGTGGCGTCCTGGGTGGTCGCCGACCGGCGCGGCTGAGCAGAGCGCACAGCAGAGAACCCCGGCCCTGAAACCCAGGGCCGGGGTTCTCGTCTGGAGCGCCGGGCAGGCCTTGCACCTGCATCTCCCCGCAGGAAGCGGGGCGTCTTTCCTTGGACCACCAACGCATCGTCCGGCTGACCGGAGCTCGGAGTTCCGGCGGCTGGACGCAGATCAACTATAGCGCAGTTTTTGTTATCGCCTCCGCCGTCCGGCCGTCTCCTCACCGTCCCCCGCAGGAACGCGACTTACGACGTTGAGGTACGACAACGTGACACGACAGATCAGCCGCCGGAACATGCTGAAGGCCACAGGCGCGGCAGCCGGAGCCGCGGGTATCGGCGCCGGTGTCGGTGCGACCGCTCTCGCGAGCCCGGCGCTCGCCGCCGGCTCCGGCTTCGCCCACCCCGGGCTGCTGCACACCCGTACCGACCTGGACCGTATGGCGGCCAAGGTGAAGGCGGGCGCCAGACCCTATACGGCCGGGTTCGCCAAGCTCACCGCCAACCGGCACGCGCAGAGCAGCTGGCGGGCCAATCCGCAGGCGACGGTGTACCGGGGGGCGGGGTCGCCCCAGAGCTACGCGGTCCTCTACAACGACATCCACGCCGCCTACCAGAACGCCCTGCGGTACCACGTCAGCGGCGAGACCGCGCACGCAGACACCGCGGTGGCGATCCTCAACGCCTGGTCGGGGAAGCTGACGTCGATCCAGGGCTCGGCCGATCGGTTCCTGGCGGCGGGGCTGTACGGGTACCAGTTCGCCAACGCCGCCGAACTCGTACGGGATCATGGTGACTTCGCGCTCGGGCGGGCGCAGGAGGTGATGCGGAACGTTTTCCATCCGCTCAGCGACAGCTTCCTGAGCGATCACAACGGTGCCGTCATCACCAACTACTGGCCCAACTGGGACCTGACGGCCATCGCCTGTGTGCTCGCCACCGGCATCTTCTGCGACGACCGTGCCGTGGTCGACCGGGCCGTCGAGTACTTCAAGCACGGAGACGGCATGGGGTCCGTCAAGCACGCGATTCCCGTCGTGCACGAGGACGGGCTCGCCGAGTGGGTCGAGTCCGGGCGGGACCAGGGGCATTCACTGCTCGGGGTCGGACTGATGGGCACGGTCTGCGAGATGGCGTGGAACCAGGGCATCGATCTCTACGGCTATGACGACAGCCGCTTCCTCAAGGGGGCGCAGTACGTGGCGAAGTGGAGCCTGGGCGGGGATGTGCCGTACACGGCCAATACGCGCAAGAAGGGGGCGATCGGGGGGTGGTCGGGGAGTGAGACCGCGGCGGAGGCGGCGGGTGTGGATCCGGCCATGACGCGTCCCGTCTGGGCGATGATCGCCAATCACTACACCAAGCGGCGGGGGATGTCGGCGTCGTATGTGACGCGTGCGGCGGCCAAGGCCGCGCCGGAGGGTGGGGGTGGGGATTACGGGCCGAACAGTGGGGGTTACGACCAGCTTGGGTTTGGCACGTTGGCCTTTACTCGGGATCGGGATCGGGATCCGATGGATGTGGCGCCGAGTGCTGATCCGACCGGGGCTGCCTCCGGTGGGGGTGCTCGGCCGCAGGGGGGTGTGAGTGCCTCGGCCTCGCCTGCCGCGGGGCGTGACCTCGCGGCGACCGGGGCCGAGGGTGTGGTCGGCTGGGCCGCTGCGGCGGGGGTTTCCGCTGTCGCGGGTGGGTTGCTGATGCTGCGGCGGCGGGGTCGGGTGCGGCGGGGTGGGGCCGAGTAGCGTCCGGCACGTTGCGGGGTCCTGGCGTTGTGGCCCGGGCACGGGTCGGGTCGCTCGCCCGCGCTGGCGGGGTGCCGCTGCGCCCACCCGTGCCGCCCCAAGCGGCACGACTGCCCGCAGCCAGGGCGACCACGGCTGCCCCGCAGCCAGGGCCCTACGCCGTCGCCGTCCTGGCCCCCGTCGAGCCGGAGGCCGACGTGGAGTCGCCGTCTGCCTTGCCCTCCTCCGCCGCCGTCAGTGGTGTGGCGATGTCCTCCAGGGAACGCCGTTCCGCGTGGACCGCGAGGAGCGCCGCTGTCAGGCCCGCCAGGCACATCAGGGTCGCGCCGATCTGGAAGGCGAGGACCGTGTCGCCGACCTTGCCCGTGCCGGTGAGGTCGGCGAAGAGGAGCGGGCCGCTGATGCCGCCGGCCGCCGTGCCGATGGCGTAGAAGAAGGCGATGGACATGGCGCGGGTCTCCATCGGGAAGACCTCGGAGACCGTCAGGTAGGCGCTGGACGCGCCCGCCGAGGCGAAGAAGAGGACCGCGCACCAGCAGGCCGTCAGCGTGCTCGCGCTCAGCGAGCCCTGGTCGAAGAGCCAGGCCGTGCCGAAGAGGAGCAGGCCGGACAGCAGGTACGTGCTGGAGATCATCACGCGGCGGCCGACCGTGTCGAAGAGCTTGCCCAGCAGCAGCGGGCCGCAGAAGTTGCCGAGTGCGATGACCGCGAAGTAGTAGCCGGTGCTGCCGCTCGGGACGTCGAAGAAGGTCGTCAGGATCGCGCCGAAGCCGAAGGTGATGGCGTTGTAGAGGAAGGCCTGGCCGATGAAGAGGGAGAAGCCGAGGATGGCGCGGCGGCGGTAGTCGGAGAAGACCGTGCGGCCGATCTCCAGGAAGGAGACGCTGCGGCGCTGGTGGATGGTGATCTCGCCTTCCGGGCGCGGCAGCGGTTCGCCGTTCTCCTCCTCGACCTTCCGTTCGATCGAGGAGACGATGCGTTCCGCTTCGTCGTCGCGGCCGTGGATCAGCAGCCAGCGGGGGCTCTCCGGGACGTGCCGGCGGACCAGCAGGATCACCAGGGCCAGGACCGCGCCGAGCGCGAAGGTGAGGCGCCAGCCGACGTTCGCCGCGAAGAGGTCCGTGTCGAGCGCGACGATCGACAGGAGGGAGCCGAAGACCGCGCCCAGCCAGAAGCTGCCGTTGATCATCAGGTCGACGCGGCCGCGGTACTCCTTGGGGATCAGCTCGTCGATCGCGGAGTTGATGGCCGCGTACTCGCCGCCGATGCCGAAGCCGGTGAGGAAGCGGAAGAGGAAGAACCACCAGGTGTCGAAGGCGATCGCGGTCAGGGCGGTGGCGCCGAGGTAGACCGCCAGCGTGATCATGAAGAGTTTTTTACGGCCCCACTTGTCGGTCAGCCGGCCCCAGAACAGCGCGCCGGAGCAGGCTCCCGCCACGTAGAGGGCGGCCGCGAGGCCGGTGACCTCGCCGGAGGTGATGGGCAGGCCGCTGCCGGGTTCCGACAGGCGGCTTGCGATGTTGCCTACGACGGTGACTTCGAGACCGTCGAGGATCCACACGGTGCCGAGTCCGATGACGATCGTCCAGTGCCAGCGTGACCACGGGAGGCGGTCGAGGCGGGCGGGGATGTCGGTGGTCACGGTGCGGCCGGTCCCGGCCTGTGCGGTGGTCATGGGCTCCCTCCTCATCGAGAAGAACCCGGGTCGAGTGCCCTGAGCGGAATCGCTTACGCCCTGATACCTGACGCCACCGGCGCGTCACGTCCCCGGCGCGTCACGTCCCCGACCGCTCACGCATCCGACCGCTCACGCACCCAGCGCGTGCGACACCGTGTAGATCAGCAGGCCGGCGAGGGAGCCGACCACCGTGCCGTTGATCCGGATGAACTGCAGGTCGCGACCGATGTTGGCCTCGATCTTCTTCGTGGTGTGCTCGGCGTCCCAGCTCGCCACCGTGTCCGTGATCAGGGAGGTGATCTCCTTGCGGTAGGTGGTGACGACGTAGACGGCCGCGTCCTCCACCCACTTGTCGACCTTGTCCTGCACCTTGCGCTCGCCCGCCATCCGGGAGCCGAGCGACAGCAAGGAGGCCCGTACGCGCAGCCGCAGCTCGCTGCGCTCGTCCTCCGCCGCCGCGACGATCATGGATCGTACGGCCGTCCAGGCGCTGGCGATGAGGTCTTGGACCTCGCCGCGGCCCAGCACCTCGCCCTTGAGGCGCTCGACGCGGGTGCGGGTGTCGGTGTCGGACTGGAGGTCGGAGGCGAAGTCGGTGAGGAAGCGGTCGAGGGCGCCGCGCGCGGGGTGGGCGGGCATGTCGCGCATCTCGGTGGCGAAGCGCAGGAGTTCCTTGTAGACGCGCTCGCCGACCTTGCGGTCGACGAACCTCGGCGTCCAGCCGGGGGCGCCGCCCTCCACGGCGTCCATCACCTCGTCGCGGTGCAGCACCAGCCAGTCGTGCGCACGGGTGACGACGAGGTCGACGACCCGCTTGTGGCCGCCGTCGGCGACGACCTTCTCCAGCATCTTGCCGATGCCGGGCCCGATCTCCTGGGCGTTGGCCCGGCGCGTGATCGCCTCTCCGACCACGGCCTGGACGTCGGAGTCGCGCAGGACCGTCAGGGCGCCGCGCAGGGCGGTGGACAGCTCCGCCGTGACCCGGTCGGCGTGTTCGGGGACGGCGAGCCAGGCGCCGAGGCGGCTGCCGATGCCGACGGCGCGCAGCCGCTGCCGTACGACGTCCTCGGAGAGGAAGTTCTCCCCGACGAACTCGCCGAGGGAGACGCCGAGCTGGTCCTTCTTGGTGGGGATGATCGCGGTGTGCGGGATGGGGATGCCGAGGGGGTGGCGGAAGAGGGCGGTGACGGCGAACCAGTCGGCGAGCGCGCCGACCATGCCCGCTTCGGCGGCCGCGGCGACATAGCCCGCCCAGGGGCCGGCGCCGGAGTTCTGGGCCCACTTGGCGAGGATGTAGACCACGGCCACGAACAGCAGCAGCCCGGTGGCGGTGAGTTTCATGCGGCGTACGCCGCGCTGCTTCTCCTCGTCCGCGGGGCTGAAGGTGGCCATCGCACGGTTCGTGGTGACGACGGGGCGGGCATGCTGCCCTCCGACGTCGCCCTTTTCTTCTGCTTTCGTCCGTTCCATCCGCTCCACCCGCTCGGTGATCCCGCACACATTGTCCCTTCCTGACCGACTCCTGGAACGGATCAGGAGTTCCCGGCGTCTGTCGGGAGGGGGTAGTGCCACGGGGTCCGTGTGAGCTTCCCCCGGCCCATGACGCATCATGGGCATATCAGATCGGAGCCTTGGGCTCCCATCGCCCGAGGAGAACTACACAGCATGACCCGGGGTCGTGGTTACGCCCTATTGGCCGTCGTTGTCGCAGCGATCGTGGCCCTTTCCACCGCCATATACGTCGGCGTGGCGTCCGACAGAGGTACGCCGGCGCGCAGCGCTCTCGCCGACGACCGCCTCCCGAACAACTCCGCCGCCCCGGCCTCCACCGGCACCTGGGTCGGCACCTGGTCCGCCTCCCCGGCCGCGGCCGAGCCGGGCACGGAGACGACCGGCATGGCGGACCGTTCGGTGCGCAACGTCGTGCACACCAGCGTCGGGGGTACGGGTGCCCGTGTGACGCTGTCCAATCTCTACGGTCAGGCGCCGCTGAGCATCACGCGCGCCTCGATCGCCGTCGCCGCCGGCAGCGGCACGGCCGCCGCGCTCCCGGACACCGTGCGGCAGCTGACCTTCAACGGCGGGCCGGCGGTCGTCATCCCGCCCGGCCGGCAGGTGATGAGCGACGCCGTGCGCATCGTCATCCCGCACGACGCGGACGTCCTGATCACCACGTACACGCCGACCAGCTCCGGCTCGGTGACGTACCACCGGCACGCCCGGCAGATCTCCTACGTCGCCCAGGGCGACCACACGGCCGACGCGACGGGCTCGCCGTACACCGAGCAGAGCATGGTGTGGCGGTACCTGACCGCGCTGGACGTGCTGAGCAACGAGTCCGACGGGACGGTCGTCGTCCTCGGCGACTCGCTCACCGACGGGATCACCTCCACCGCCGGTGCCAACAACAGGTGGACCGACGTCCTGTCCGACAGGCTACGCGCGGAGATCGCCGCCGGGCGGGACCTGCCCCGCTACAGCGTCGTCAACCAGGGCATCAGCGGGAACCGCGTCCTGACGGACGGGCTGGGCCGGCCGGCGGACAACCCCAGCGGGCTGAACCGCTTCGGGCGGGACGTGCTGGAGCGGACGAACGTCAAGGTCGTCGTCATCGACCTCGGGGTCAACGACATCCTGCGCAATCCGCGGCTCGCGGATCCGGACGCGATCGTCGGCGGGCTGCGCACGATGGTCGAGCAGGCGCATGCGCGGGGGCTGAAGGTCGTGGGGGCGACGCTGATGCCGTTCGGTGGGCACCGGGGGTACTCGGAGGCGCGGGAAGCCGTGCGGCAGCAGATCAATGCGGAGATTCGTGCGGGGCGGGTGTTCGACGCGGTGGTCGACTTCGATCAGGCGCTGCGTGATCCTTACGATCCGCGGCGGCTGCGGGCCGACTACGACTCGGGGGATCATCTGCATCCCAGTGACAAGGGGTATGCGCGGATGGCGGAGGCGTTCGACCTGGAGAGTCTCAAGGGGTCGGTGCCGGCGGAGCTGTAGGGCTGCAGCCGCCTGTTGTTCGACACTGGCGTGGGTGCTGAGGCGGGGTGGGTGCGCAGCCCGGCGGTGCGGGGTGCCGCCTGCGCCCACCCGTGCCGCCTGGGGGCACCTCCCAGGCCCTTAAGGCACTGGGGGAGGCACGACTGCCCGCAGTCAGCGCGCATCTCAGTCCAGCTGGCGGCGGCCCGACCGGCCGTCGAGCCTCTCCTGGCGGCGTTCCTCGCGAAGTCGCTGTTTCTCTGCCCGGGTCAGCTTTCGCTGGACTCCGACGCCGCCCCAGAAGGCGAAGCCGGTGATGACGACGCGCGGGGCGCCGGGGGCGCGGGGGACGCCCTCCTCACGGTGGTCGAAGCCGCCCATGATGCCGATGCCGCGGACGACGACCTCGACGCCGGGCGGGACGATGACATCCACCCCGCCCATGATCGCGATGGCGTTGATCTCGACCTCGCGGTCCGCGAAGTTCGCCTCGCGCAGGTCGATCTCCCCGCCCCCGCAGAGGGCGAGGCAGGTGAACCGCCGGGGCATCGTCCAGCGCCCCTCGCGCTGGAAGCCGGACATCACGGCCACGGCCCACGACGAGGAACCCTCCCCGCCGACGATCCGCCCGGACCAATGCGAGCCGTCCGGGCCGGCGGCGGGTTCCTTGGCCAGGGACACGGAGGGCGCCGTGACGCCCGCTGCCGGCAGGTCCCGGGTGATCGGCGCCAGTTCGCCGTACGTCCGCGCCTGATACGTCGCGTCCAGCCGCTCCTCGAACTCCGCCATGTCGAGACGGCCCTCCGCCAGGGCGTCCCGCAGGATCTCGGCGACCCGTTCACGGTCGGCGTCGGAGGCGCGGAGGTCCGGGACTGAGTCGTCGGTCATACACAGCAGATTACGAGTTCACCCCGCCGGGGGCTACGAGATCGCCCGCTCGGCCTGCTCCGCGTACATCTTCGCGATGACCGCCTCGATGTCCGGCTCCCGTACCGACAGGTCCACCAGCGGGTACTCCGCCGCGATCCTCGCGACGAGCGGTGCCGCCGACTCCGACGCCGGGAACGCCAGCCACTGCCGCGGGCCGTCCACCCGGACGACCCGGGCGGGTGCCGGGGCGTCGATCGGCGGCAGTTCCCGCTCCAGGTCCACCACCAGGGTCCGCTCGCTCTCCCCCGCCTCGTGCAGCCCGGCCAGCGGGCCGTCGTACATCAGGCGCCCGTGGTCAATGACCATGACCCGCTTGCACAACTGCTCGATGTCCTGGAGGTCGTGCGTGGTCAGCAGCACCGTCGTGCCGCGCTCGGCGTTCAACTCCCGCAGGAACTCCCGCACCTTGGACTTGGACACGACGTCGAGGCCGATGGTCGGCTCGTCGAGGTACAGCACCTCCGGGTCGTGCAGCAGTGCCGCAGCGATGTCGCCGCGCATGCGCTGCCCGAGCGAGAGCTGCCGTACCGGCACGTCCAGCAGGTCGCCCAGCTCGAGGAGTTCGACCAGCCGGTCGAGGTTCTCGCGGTAACGGGCGTCCGGGATCCGGTACATGCGGTGCATCAGCCGGTAGGAGTCGACCAGCGGCAGGTCCCACCACAGCGTCGTCCGCTGCCCGAACACCACGCCGATGCGGTGCGCGAGCCGGGTGCGTTCGCGGGAGGGGTCGATGCCGGCGACCCGGAGCCGGCCGGCGCTCGGGGTGAGGATGCCGGTCAGCATCTTGATCGTGGTCGACTTGCCCGCGCCGTTCGGGCCGATGTACCCGACCATCTCGCCGCGTCCCACGCGGAAGGAGATCGAGTCGACGGCCCGGACCTGCCGCCGTTCCCTTTTCATGAAGCCGGTCTTCTTGCGCACGTCGAAGACCTTCTCGACGCCGTCGAGTTCGATGAACCCGCCGTCCGCACCGTCCATGCCGTCCAACACCGTCAACTCCCTGTACTCCGGTAGGAACGAAGCCCCACCCGCCACACCAACCCCGCCAGCACACAGCACGCCACCGCCACGAGCGGCGACGCGAAGGCCGTCCACTGCGGCAGCGCGATCGGGTACGGCCGGCCCAGCACATAGGCGGCGGGGACCCAGTTGACGAAGGCGAGCGGCAGCATGAAGGTCACGCCGCGCACCAGGTCCTTCCCGAACACGGTCGGCGGATACTGCAGCAGCGTGGTCCCGCCGTACGTGAACGCGTTCTGCACCTCGGAGGCGTCCTGGGCGACGATCTGGAAGGCCGCGCCCGCCACGAACACCGCCGAGAAGATCGCCGCGCCGCTGACCACCATGATCGGCACCAGCAGCACCTTCGGCGCGCTCCAGTCGACGTCGACCGAGACCAGCGCCCAGCCCAGGACCACCGTTCCCTGAGTGATCCGCCCCAGGCGGCGCAGCGCGAAGAGGTCGGCGCCGACCTGGGCGAGCACCGGCGCGGGACGCACCAGCAGGATGTCGAACGAGCCGTCGCGGATCCGGGAGCCCAGGACGTCCATCGAGCCGAGCACCAGGTCGGCGATCCCGAACGCCGTCACCGACAGCCCGTACAGGAAGGCGATCTCGGGCAGTGACCAGCCGCCCAGCGAGTCGACCTGCGAGAACATCAGCAGGATCCCCACGAAGTCCAGGCCGGTCACCGCCAGGTTGCCGAACACCGTGACGACGAAGGAGGTGCGGTAGGTCATGCTGGAGCGCACCCACATCCCGGCGATCAACCGGTAGGCCCGCAGCCCCTCCAGCAGGGCGCTGCGCTCACCCACCCTGCACCACCACCCGGCGCGTCGCGGCCGACTGCAGCAGCCGCCCCGCCGCGAGCAGTGCCACCGCCCACGCCGCCTGGAAGGCGAACGCCCCGAGCGGGTCGGTCTCCCCCATCAGCACATCCGCCGGCATCTGGATCTGCGCCGCCCACGGCAGCACCCGCACGATGTCGCCGAACACGCCCGGGAAGGCGTTCAGCGGCAGCACCATGCCGGAGAAGAAGATGCCCGTGATCATCAGCACCTGGTTGACGCCCATGCCGTCCATCAGCCAGAACGCGCTCAGGGCCACCAGGAAGCGGAGCGCGAAGCTGACGACCGCCGCCAGCAGCAGCGTGACCACGAAGGCCGCCCAGGGGGTGACCGACGTCGGCAGCGCCATGGGGAAGAACACCGCGCCGAACACGAAGGGGACGACGCCCCGCCCCAGCATCTGGAACAGCGCCCGCCCCACGTCGCCCGCCAGCCACCACAGCTGCAGATCGGCCGGCCGGTACAGGTCGACGGCGATCTCACCGGTGCGGATGCGCTCCATCAGGTCCTTCTCGGCGCCGCCGCCCTGGATGGCGAGGGTCGCGTACAGGCACTGCCCCAGCCACACATAGGTCACGGCCTGCGCCTGGTCGTACCCTCCCAGATGCGGCTTCTCGTCCCACAGCGCCAGGTACGTGTGGACGAGGACGACGCCGAAGACCGTGTTGGTGAACACCCCGGCCACCGTGGCCGCCCGATACGTCGCGTACCGTCTGAAGCCCCCCGCCGCGACGGCCAGGTACAACCGTCCCGAGCCCACATCCACAGCCCTCCTCGCCACCGGGCACCGAAGCGCAGGAGCCTAGTGGAGCGGCGATCACGCGTGCCACGCAATTTCGGGGAGCGGCTCGGGTGCCGCGGGGCGAGTGCGCACCGGCCCAGACGGTACGATCCGTTGCGTCCGCGTGGGCCGAGGCGCCCGTGGCCAGGGCGAGCAGTCGCATCGTCGTGTCCCCCTTCAGGCGAATCCCGCGCACGCGGGATCGCGATACGAACAGGCGCGCAGGATGGCTCACTTCTTCCTGCGTCCGGCTGGGCGCTCGCCCGCCCACAGCCCGTCCCGCCGCCCGGCTCACGACACGGCCCTCGGTCAGGGAACTGATCGCCGGATGGGACAGTCTTCATCACAGGGGCGCAAGAGCGAGCAGAGACGTACGGGAACGACGTACGACGCGAAACAGGAGTCCGTGCACGACATGAGTGACGAGCCGCAGCCGCAGCAGCCGACACCGGGCTGGGCACCGAGAGAGCCGCAGGCGGACGGCGACCCGGCCACGCCGCAGGCCCGGCCGGCCGGGAAACCGAAGCGCACCGGCTGGCGCCGGATCATCCCGACGTGGCGCATGACGCTCGGTGCCTTCATCGTCGTCGCCCTGCTGCTGGTCGGCGGCTTCTTCCTCGGCTACTCGCTGGTGAAGATCCCGCCGGCCAACGCGCTCGCCACCAAGCAGGCCAACGTCTACCTGTACGCGGACGGCTCGGTGATCGCCCGCGACGGCGAGATCAACCGGGAGAACGTCACCCTCCCGCGGATCTCCAAGGACGCCCAGCACGCGATCCTGGCCGCCGAGGACCGCGACTTCTACACCGAGTCCGCCGTCGACCCCAAGGCCATGCTCCGCGCGGCCTGGAACACGGCCCTCGGCAAGGGCAAGCAGTCCGGCTCCACGATCACCCAGCAGTACGTGAAGAACTACTACCTGCGCCAGGACCAGACCATCACGCGCAAGGCCAAGGAATTCTTCATCGCGATCAAGCTGGACCGCGAGGTCAGCAAGGACCACATCCTCGAGGGCTACCTCAACACCAGCTACTTCGGCCGCAACGCCTACGGCATCCAGGCCGCCGCCCAGGCCTACTACGGCATGGACGCCTCGGACCTCGACCCGGCCCGCGCCGCCTACCTCGCCGCGCTCGTCAACGCGCCCAGCCAGTACGACGTGGTCGCCCACCCCGAGAACCGCAAGGCCGCCGAGTCCCGCTGGAACTACGTCCTGGACGGCATGGTCACGAAGGGCTGGCTCAGCGAGTCCAAGCGGGCCGGCATGAAGTTCCCGGTGCCGAAGGAGTCCACCCTGTCCACCGGCATGTCCGGGCAGCGCGGCTACATCGTGCGGACCGTCAAGGACTACCTCACCCAGAACAAGATCATTGACGAGAGCAAGCTCGACGCCGGCGGCTACCGCATCACCACGACGCTCCAGAAGCCCCGGCAGGACGCGTTCGTGAAGGCCGTCAACGACAAGCTGATGGACAAGCTGGACAAGAAGAACAACAAGGTCGACCGCTACGTCCGCGCGGGCGGCGCCTCCGTCGATCCCAAGACCGGCGAAGTCGTGGCGATGTACAACGGCATCGACTACGTCAAGCAGTACACCCCCAACGCCACCCGCAGGGACTTCCAGGTCGGCTCCACCTTCAAGCCGTTCGTGTTCACCGCCGCCGTCGAGAACCACTCGGAGACCCAGGACGGCCGCGTGATCACCCCGAACACGATCTACGACGGCACCAACAAGCGCCCCGTCCAGGGCTGGACCGGCGACCCCTACGCCCCCGAGAACGAAGACCAGCGCTCCTACGGCGACATCACCGTCACCGAGGCGACCGACAGTTCCGTGAACTCGGTGTACGCGCAGATGGCGGCCGACGTGGGCCCCTCGAAGGTCAAGCAGACCGCGATCGACCTCGGCATCCCCGAGGCCACGCCCGACCTCGCCGACGGCCCCGCCATCGCGCTCGGCACGGCCACCGCCAGCGTCCTCGACATGGCGGAGGCCTACGCCACGCTCGCCAACCACGGCCGGCACGGCACGTACACGATGGTCAAGAAGGTCACCAAGGAGGGCTCACCGGTCGAGCTGCCGGAGCGGCGCACCCGGCAGGCGGTGAGCCGCGAGGCCGCCGACACCACCACCTCGATGCTGCAGAGCGTCGTCCAGAACGGCACCGCCTCCGCCGCGCAGGGCGCGGGCCGCCCCGTCGCCGGCAAGACCGGCACCGCCGAGGAGGACACCGCGGCCTGGTTCGCCGGCTACACCCCCGAGCTCGCCACGGTCGTCTCCGTCATGGGCCAGGACCCGGTCACCGCCGCCCACAAGTCGCTGTACGGCGCGATGGGCCTGCCCCGCATCAACGGCGGTGGGGCGCCCACGGAGATCTGGACCCAGTTCACCCAGGACGCCCTCAAAGGCAAGCCCGTCAGCGAGTTCGACCTGCGGCTCCAGCCCGGCGCCGACGTCTCCCAGGCCCCCGGCACCGAGCCCCCGGCCGACCCGACCACGGGCGGCACCACCGACGGCGGCAGCACGTCCAGCGGCGGCCAGGAGACCGGCACCGAGACGCCCGGCCAGTCCCCGAGCGCGCCCGAGGGGCAGACCGAGGGCCAGAGTGACGGCGGCACCACCGACGGCGGCACGGGCGGCGAGTCCCCGACCGGCGGCGGCACCGCGGACGGCGGGACCGGCGACGGCGGCACCGCCACCGACGGCGGCACGACCGACGGCGGCACGACGGAGGGCGGCGGCGACGCGACCGACGGCGGGGACACGGGCGGCCCGACCGGCCCCGGCTGGGGCGTGGTCCCGCAGGGCGCCCGCCGCGAATAGATCAGTGACCGCTGGTCGCCTTCAGCCCCACCACGGCGACCAGCAGCAGGCACACGAAGAAGATCCGGGCGGCGGTCGCCGGCTCCCCCAGCACGGCCATGCCGAACACCGCCGCCCCGGCCGCCCCGATGCCCACCCACACGCCGTAGGCCGTACCGATGGGCAGGGTCTTGGCCGCCTGGGACAGCAGCAGCATGCTGGCAACGATGCCGGTGCCGGTGAGAACGCTGGGGAGCGGGCGCGTGAAGCCGTCGGTGTACTTCATACCGACGGACCACCCGACTTCGAGCAGACCGGCGACGACGAGCAGAACCCAGGCCACGACGGGCACCTCCGGGAAACGGGCTGACGGTGGGGTGCGTCGTCTTTGCCTTCGTCCCGGTACGGCGCGTCTCGTCGGGGGTCCCTCCAACGTAGCAAAGCAGCGCGGAAGGGGCCGGTGACGCTGGTCACCGGCCCCTTCTGTTGCTGCTGCCGCCGGAACTACAGATAGAGGCCCGTCGAGTCCTCCGAGCCCTCGAACCGGTCCGCGGCCACGGCGTGCAGATCACGCTCGCGCATGAGCACGTACGCGATACCGCGCACCTCGACCTCGGCCCGGTCCTCCGGGTCGAACAGAACCCGGTCGCCCGGCTCCACGGTCCGTACGTTCTGCCCCACCGCGACGACCTCGGCCCAGGCCAGCCGCCGGCCGACCGCCGCCGTGGCGGGGATCAGGATGCCGCCGCCGGAACGCCGCTCGCCCTCGCTGGTGTCCTGCCGCACGAGTACGCGGTCGTGCAGCATCCGGATGGGCAGCTTGTCAGGATGGGTGCTGTGCTCGTTTCTCTTGGCGCTCACGCCCTGAAACCTACCTGTCTTCCCCGGGGACGTAAGCGGTCGGGTCAGCCCTTGCGGCGCCGCGTGCTGAAGGCGAGCAGCCCCACCACGCCGACGACGACGAGCGCCACGGGCACGACCCGCTCAAGCCGCGGCGCCCCGTCCTCGTCAACGAACCGGGCGCGCACGTCCGTGACCGCCCGGTTGACCTCCACGTACGCCCGCCCGAGGGTGTGATCGATGTTGGACGCGACCTTGGCCTTGGCGTCCCCGACGATGGTCTTCGGGTGCACCCGCACCCCGATCTCGTCGAGGGTCTCGGCCAGGGTCGCGCGGCGGCGCCTGATGTCCGCCTCGATCTGCGCCGGGGTCCTGGTGTCCGCCGTGTCCGCCACCGTGTCGCCTCCGAAGTCGGTGTGAAGCCTGTGTGGGACAGTCTGTCAGCTCCACGGCTCACCACACTGTCAGCACCCCCGGTTACCCTGGCCCGATGAGCGAGCGACTCCAGCCGGGGGACGTGGCCCCCGCCTTCACCCTGCCCGACGCCGACGGCACCGAGGTGTCCCTGTCGGACCACAAGGGCCGCAAGGTCATCGTGTACTTCTACCCGGCCGCCCTCACCCCCGGCTGCACCAAGCAGGCCTGCGACTTCACGGACAACCTGGAGCTGCTGGCCGGCGCGGGCTACGAGGTGATCGGCATCTCCCCCGACAAGCCCGAGAAGCTGGCCAAGTTCCGCGACAAGGAGTCCCTGAAGGTCACGCTGCTGGCCGACCCGGACAAGCAGGTCCTGGACGCCTACGGCGCCTTCGGCGAGAAGAAGAACTACGGCAAGACCTACATGGGCGTCATCCGCTCCACGATCGTCGTGGACGAGGAGGGCAAGGTCGAGCGCGCGCTGTACAACGTCCGGGCGACGGGTCACGTGGCGAAGATCATCAAGGATCTGGGGATCCAGGACACGTGACCCGGCTCGCCCGTGCGGGTCAGACCGACTCGAGCAGGGTCGTGTAAGCCCCTTCGGCGGCCCGGCCCTGCGCCGTACCGGGCGGAGTGTGGGCGAGGAACTCGCCGGTCGAACCGTTCTGCACGAGGCGTCCGCCCACCAGTACGGACACGTGATCGGCCTCTTCGGCGAGGTCGGTCACGTCGTGCGTGGACAGCAGGATGCGGACCTCGTCCTTGACCGAGCCCAGGAGATCGCGGAAGACCCGTCGCTGACGCGGGTCCATACCGGCCGTGGGTTCGTCCAGGAGGAGCACCCGCGCCTCGTGCACCAGGGCGCAGGCCACCCCCACCCGCCTCAGCTGCCCGCCCGAGAGCCGGCTGGTGCGCGTGTCGGCGCGCTCCGACATCTCGACGCGGGACAGCGCCCGAGGAGCGTTGGCCCACGCATCGCCCCTGCTCATTCCCTTCAGCCAGCCCACATAGGCGACGTACTCGCGTGCCGTGAGCGAGGGCAGGGGGGTGATGTTCTGCGGCATCCAGGCCACCGTCCGCCGGTAGTCCTTGCTCTTCGCGTCGAGCCCGTCCCACGTCACGGTTCCCCGCTGCGGCGCGGTGACGGCAGCGGCCAGCTGCAACATGGTGGACTTTCCGGCCCCGTTCGGTCCGAGAAGGATGGTCAGTCCGTCCGGAAGGCGGTAGCTGAAGTCCTTCAGCACGGCGGCCCGCCGTCGGCCGTAGGCGAAAGTGCAGGAATCGAGAACAAGCGTCATGCGGCTCTCCGTGCGAAGCGGGTCGGTGAAAGGAGGTGGGCACCCACGCCGACGGTGAGCATCAAGACGGCTCCCGTCGTGGCATACCAGGTGCCGGGCGGTTCGAGGAGGACGGTCCACGGATAGGCGTCACCGGGCGCTCTCATGCCGAACAGCACGCCGAGCAGCGGCCACAGTGCGGGAACGAGGACCGCGGATCTCCCGAAGAGAGCCCCGCACGACAGGGTGAGGCCGGCGAGGAAGACCGTGTTGCGGCCCAGTGTCTCGGCCGACGCTGCCCCGGTGATCATGGCGATCACCTCACCCACAGCACATGCGAGGGCCACCACGCCGAGCGAGAGCAGGACGTCGAAGAACCTGACGGGTCGGATTCCGGTGTTCTCGGCGGCGTCCAGCCGGGTGTGCAGACAGTCGAAGAGGACCGAGGTCAGCACCAGCGGGACCAGCGTGGCGGCCTGCACGATCTCGGAGCCGCCGGACCAGATGGACGGCAGGAAGAGGGGGGTGTCCTGAACGATCGCCGCCAGCAGCGCGAACATCAGGAAGCCCAGGGGCAGCCGAGTGTGGGCGCGACGGGCACGCAGCCACCACATCACGTTGTCTTCCCGTCTTCCTCGCACGCCTCCGCCACGGTCGTCTCGTACCAGTCCAGTTGCCGGTCCTTGCTCAACCGCAGGACCTTCCCCACTCCGTCCTGGATACGGCTGCGTTCCTGAGGAGTGAAATCGGGCTCGGAGCTGAGCCGTCTCAAGTAGGTGTCAGCCTGCCCGACCTTGGAGGACACCCAGAAGTACACCAGGCGGGCGGGACCGGTGGCGGGAGGGGCGCATTCGAAACGCACCACTTCGCGGGCGATCTGGTAGCGAACGGTGCCGGTGGCCTCGCCGACCCCGAGGGGGACGGTCCAGTCGTCCTCCGTGGACGGTTCGGGATACCGGAGGCTGAGAGAGGTGTCCGCGATGGAAGCCGGTTCGGCGGGCAGACCGGCTCGCCGCAGTGTTTCCAGCGTGGCCTCCGCTTCCTCGCTGAGAGAGGAGATGTGCTCGGCGCGCGCCTCGGGCAGACAGATGCGGGGGGCTTGCCCGGCGCAGGCGACCGTGCCGTGACCGGTGCTCCGTGGGCCTATGTAGCTCCAGTTGCCGACCAAGGAGAACGAGCCGAACGCGCAGGCGAAGACGAGTGCTGCCGCGACGGCTCCTCGCAGCCGGCGGGAAACGGGTGCCCAGAGCAGGGCCATCGCGCAGGCGGAGCCGACGGCGAGCAGGAGGGGAGCCGCGAGGGCGGCGGGGGTGGGCAGCTCGCCGAACATCATCTTTCCGGCGAAGAGGCCGGTGAGGTGCCGGGGCCACGGTGTCTCCAGTCCCGTGGACCAGCCGACGGCCAGGAAGTCGGTGACCGCGATGATGGGCACCACGGCGATGTGCCGGATGGTGGCTCCGACGGCGAATCCGACGATGCCGTGGGCGACGCAGAGCACCAGCGCGAAGGCCAGCAGCGTGAGGCCGGGCAGGTCGGGTGCGACCTGCTCCTGCGCGAGGGCGCACAGCGTGGGGAGGATGAGGAGCAGCCAGGCCAGTGCGACGACGGGAGCCAGCTGCTGTGCGGCGATGGTGTAGCGGGATCGCACCGCCCCCAGCCCCCAGATTCCGGAGGCTCCCAGCTTGCGCGCCTCCCAGGCGGCGAGGCCCGAGGCGACCGCGAAGGCCACGGGCAGCAGGTTGCGCAGCACCGCGTCGACCACGGTGGCGGAGTAGCCCAGCGGATCGATACGGAGGTCGTCACCGAGATCGGTGGCGTAGTAGGCGAACACGAGAAGCAGGGCCACAGGCGCGACCCGCAGCGCGCTGCTGGACCTGATGAGTGTGAGGGGTTTCACTTCTTGGCTTCCTGGAGCGGTCCGAAAAGGGGGCGTGGTGCCTCGCCGCCAGCGAGGCACCACGCTGCAGATCACTGATCAGGAATCGGCGAGAGAGGTGTCGACTCCCGCGTAGGTCGCCCACAGCAGGCAGCACGCGTTGCTTCCGCCGCCGACGTTGTCGAGCTGGAAGAAGTAGTCCGACTCCTGGGGCAGGCCGTTGTACTCGCCCCGGCTCGCGTAGCTCGTGCCGTTGAAGCAGTTGGTGAACGTCTTCTCACCGTAGAAGTCGTTGGACGACAGCGCGTCGTAGTCCCACAACTCGACCCCGGTGGTCTTGCTGCCGCCCTGCACGGAACAGCCCTTGAAGATGATCTCCGTGTAGCTCTCGTCCGCCCAGTAGCGGGACTGGCCGTTGCTCCCGCCGCCGTCCGTCCACGAGTTGATGCTGCTCGACCAGTTGGCCCAGGCACCAGAGGACAACGCGAGGGTGAAGGCTGACGCCATGGCGATCACGGCGGACGCGCGCTTGGAGGATCTGCCCGACAATGCGGGAACTCCGAATCTCCCACCCGATGCGGCCCCCCATGAGGCCTGTCCACATCAGGCAAGGCGTGGAAGCTATCGAACAGATGATCTTTCAGTCAATGTGACGTAAACATTTTGTGTATCGCACCGCCTGTCTGAGCTGGCGAGGTGCAGGGTGTGGACGGCCTGCACGGAGGCGATGATCCGGGTGGTCGAGCACTGCGGCAGCGAAGGGACCGTCGGGCTCTGTGACGGCATCCACCTGCTCGGCGAGCGGGCGATCCTGCGCACGAGAGTGATTCAAAGCCTTACGACCACCCCGCTCCGCCGGTGGACCGCACGGCCGGAGCCTCGACACCCCGCGCCGGTCCGGCATTGCACTCGCAACACCAGCCGCACGCCGATCCGGCTCGGACAGTGACGAGTGACAGGCGGTCCAGACCTCCTGCCGCCCCAGCTCCGGCGAGACCGACCGCAGCATTTCGGCCTCTCTGCGCGGTAAAAACCCCGGCGCTCGTGATACTGAGCCTCCCGGGCGTGACTGTCCGATAAACGGTTCGTTACTCCGTGCGAGATCACGAACGGGTGGTCGGGGGACGGAGTGACGGAGGGGCTCGATGGGGGCGAGTGCGTACACCAGGGAGCGGCTGGAGGAGGCGGCTCGGGGGCGCGGACGTTGTCCGAGGCGTTGACCAGGTTGGGGGTGGATCCGGGGAGCGCCACGCGGGACTACCTCAGGCAGCGGATGAAGAAGCAACCAGCGTCGTCGGACCGCTGAGGAGATCCTCGTCGAGGACACGTCGACGCACGCCAGACGGGTCCCGAGTGCCCGGCTCAAAAGGGCGATGCGCGAGCTGGGCATCGAGGAGCGCTGCGCTCTGTGCGGCCTCGAAGCGGTCTGGCTGGGGGAAACGCTGCCCTTGGAGGTCGACCACATCGACGGCGACTGGCGGAACAACCGGGTCGAAAACGTTCGGTTCCTCCGCCCCGACTGCCACTCGACGACGGACAGTTACCGGGGCGCGGCAAGGGCCGCGCGCGGGGGCGTGCCTCATGAGCAGGCGGCGAGCCCGGCCCACTCCCAAGGAACTGCGCGTCGCCGTCGCCCAGTCCGTCTCCCTCGCAGAGGTGCTGCGCCACCTTGGACGGCCGGACAACGGCGGGCAGCGGGCGATGTTGCGCCAGTGGATCAGCCAGCAGCACATCGACACGGCGGATTTTCTGGGACAGTCACACAACCGGGGCAAACCGGGGACGATCCCGGCCAAGCGCCCCCAGGAGATTCTGGTCCGGCACGACGGAAAGCGCAGGACCAGAACGTCACTGTTGCGCCGCGCACTCGGAGCCGTTGGCGTGCCTGAGCGGTGCGCGCGGTGTGGCATCGGCGCCGAGTGGCTCGGCAAGCCCATGACGCTGGAGGTCGATCACATCAACGGGGACTGGAGCGACGACCGGCGCGAGAACCTGCGGCTGCTGTGCCCGAATTGCCACGCGATCACCAGGACGTGGTGCCGAGGAGGCCGCCGAGCGGTCCACCAGGCCAAGTAGAGTAGGCAGCGCTGTGGGCCCGTACCCCAGCTGGCAAGAGGGCGCCGGTTTAGGTCCGGTGTGTCGTGGGTTCGAGTCCCACCGGGCTCATCCACGAAGGGCGCACCACTCAGTGGGGCGCCCTTCTCCATGCCCTCAGCCGAGCAGTTCCCGCACCACCGGCACCAATGCCCGAAACGCCTTCCCCCGATGGCTGATCGCGTTCTTCTCCTGTGGAGTCAGCTGCGCGCACGTCCGCGTCTCGCCCTCCGGCTGGAGGATCGGGTCGTACCCGAAGCCGCCCGTACCTGTCGGCTCGTGGCGTAGGACGCCGCGCAGTTGGCCTTCCACCACCCGCTCGGTGCCGTCCGGCAGGGCCAGGGCCGCCGCGCAGGCGAAGTGGGCGCCGCGGTGTTCTTCGGCGATGTCGGAGAGCTGGGCGAGGAGGAGGTCCAGGTTGGCCTTGTCGTCGCCGTGGCGGCCGGACCAGCGGGCGGAGAAGATGCCGGGGGCGCCGTTGAGGACGTCGACGCAGAGGCCGGAGTCGTCGGCGACGGCCGGCAGGCCGGTTGCCCGGGCCAGGGCATGGGCCTTCAGCAGGGCGTTCTCCGCGAAGGTGACGCCGGTTTCCTTGACGTCGGGGATGTCCGGGTAGGCGTCGGCCCCGACGAGCTCGTGGGGCAGCCCGGCTTCGGCGAGGATCGCCCGGAGCTCGGTGATCTTTCCGGCGTTGCGGGTGGCGAGAATCAAGCGGGTCATGGCCCCAGTATTGCCGCAGCACCGGGCGCGCCCCGTAGGGGGCGCGGCCCGTCAGGGGCGCGGGGAACTGCGCAATCAGCCACGACGCACCCGCAGCCAGCGACCACCGAAACCCGGCAGACGAGTAGCCCGCCCAGCCGGCGCAGCGTTACGGCGTGCAGACCTTCGTCAGTTCGCCCGCCGCGTCCGTGACCGGGCTGATGTCGGGCGTCTCGTCGCCGTTCTTGACCGCCGTACGGACGTTGCCGACGGCCTTGTTGAGGTCGTCGACCGCCTTGTTGACGTCCGCGTTGTCGGTCTTGTCGCCGATCTTGGTCAGGTTCTTGTCGATGGAGTCGAGGGACTCGTCGAGCTGCGTCGGGTCGTTCGCGGCGTTGTCCACGGCCTGCTGGAGTTCCGTGACGCTGTCGGCGATGGCGTCGGCGGTCTGGACGCAGTCCAGCGCCTTGTCGACGGCGGCGCAGCCGGTGGTGAGTCCGGCGGTCAGCGCGACGGCCGCCAGGGTGGCGGCGACGGCGGCGGTGCGGCGTCGGCGGCGGCTCGCGGCCATGGAACGGTCCCTCTCGTCGGTCGGGCCGGGCGGCCCGTGTGGCTGGCCGGACGCACAGGGATGAGCCGTGCGCCCGCACTCCTTCAGACGCGAGTGTGCTCGGCGCGGTTGCCCGTGCCGAGCACCTGTCTTGGCGCGCCCTTTACTTTTCGAGGACGGTATCAAGTGCCGTGCGCTGGTGGGCGGCGAGTTCCGTGCAGCCGGCGACGGCGAGGTCGAGAAGGGCGTTGAGTTCGTCGCGGGCGAAGGGTTCGGCTTCGGCGGTGCCCTGGACCTCGACGAAGCGGCCGTCGCCGGTGCAGACGACGTTCATGTCGGTGTCGGCCTTGACGTCTTCTTCGTAGCAGAGGTCGAGGAGGGGGACGCCGCCGACGATGCCGACGGAGACGGCGCTGACGGTGCCGGTGAGGGGCTGGCGGCCGGCTTTGATGAGCTTCTTGCGCTGGGCCCAGGCGACGGCGTCGGCCAGTGCCACGTAGGCGCCGGTGATCGCGGCGGTGCGGGTGCCGCCGTCGGCCTGGAGGACGTCGCAGTCGAGGACGATGGTGTTCTCGCCGAGGGCCTTGTAGTCGATGACGGCACGCAGGGAGCGGCCGATGAGGCGGCTGATCTCGTGGGTGCGGCCGCCGATGCGGCCCCTGACGGACTCGCGGTCGCCGCGGGTGTTGGTGGAGCGGGGCAGCATGGAGTATTCGGCGGTGACCCAGCCTTCACCGCTGCCCTTGCGCCAGCGCGGGACGCCTTCGGTGACGGAGGCGGTGCAGAAGACCTTGGTGTCGCCGAAGGCGATGAGGACGGAGCCTTCGGCGTGCTTGCTCCAGCCGCGTTCGATGGTGATCGGGCGGAGTTGCTGGGGGGTGCGGCCGTCGATTCGAGACATGAAGCTGAGCCTATCCGTACATACGGAAGGGGCCCCTCCCGCGGTGGGGAGGGGCCCTCACGACTGACCTTCGGGGTCTGTCAGGGGATGAAGCCCGGGACGATCCCCGCGCTTCACATCAAGTCTTCGATCTCCGCGGCGATGGGGTCGGCGTCGGTGCCGATGACGACCTGGATCGCGGTGCCCATCTTGACGACGCCGTGAGCGCCGGCGGCTTTCAGGGCGGCCTCGTCGACCTTGGCGGGGTCCACGACCTCGGTGCGGAGGCGGGTGATGCAGCCTTCGACCTCTTCGATGTTGTCGATGCCGCCGAGCCCGGCAACGATCTTCTCAGCCTTGGTGGCCATGTTCGTTCTCCCTGATCGAACCGCTTTGTCGCAGTAACCCACAGTTGGCGCAACAGGTCTACACCACGAGCGCGCCTCTCCACAAAGGGCCGGGGGCCGCGGCCTCCGGTTCGTCGCAGCGGTCGGAATTCGCGGGTTCCACTCGTTCGGCCTACCGTGCTACAACTGGTCTACACCACTCACCGGTGGAGGTCGCGCGGTGCTCTTGTGAACCGCGTTCCCCTTTTGAGACGCCGCCGTCCCCCGTCGAACTCTTCCTGGGCGGCGCCGTGCCCCATGGAGGAAGTTCATGTCCACAGCCACAGCCGCGCCCGCGAGCCCGAAGAAGGGGTCTGCGGTGATGGCGGTCCTGCAGCGTATCGGCCGCAGCCTCATGCTGCCCGTCGCCGTGCTGCCGGCCGCCGCACTCCTGGTCCGCCTCGGTAACACCGACATGCTCGGGCGGGAGTCGTTCCCGGAGTTCATCACCAAGATCGCGGGCTTCATGTCCGCGGGCGGCAACGCGATCCTCGACAACATGCCGCTGCTGTTCGCCGTGGGCATCGCGATCGGCTTCGCGAAGAAGTCGGACGGCTCGACCGCTCTCGCCGCGGTCGTCGGTTACCTGGTCTTCAAGGGCGTCCTGGCCACGTTCACCGACCCGACCCTGCCGCAGGTGGCGGCGGAGGTCGACGGCAAGGCCGTGATGGTGGACGCCCCGGCCGACGCCAAGGTGCTCGGCGGTGTGGTGATGGGCCTCGTCGTCGCCCTGCTCTACCAGCGCTTCTACCGCACCAAGCTGCCCGACTGGGCGGGCTTCTTCGGCGGTCGCCGCCTGGTGCCGATCCTGTCCGCCTTCGCGGGCCTGGCCATCGGCATCGTCTTCGGTTACATATGGCCGGTCCTCGGTACGGCCCTGCACAACTTCGGTGAGTGGCTGGTCGGCTCCGGAGCCGTCGGCGCGGGCATCTTCGGCGTCGCCAACCGGGCGCTGATCCCGGTGGGCATGCACCACCTGCTGAACTCCTTCCCCTGGCTCCAGGCCGGCTCCTACGAGGGCAAGAGCGGCGACATCGCACGCTTCCTGGCCGGTGACCCGAACGCCGGGCAGTTCATGACCGGCTTCTTCCCGATCATGATGTTCGCCCTGCCCGCCGCGTGCCTGGCGATCGTGCACTGCGCCCGGCCCGAGCGCCGCAAGGTCATCGGCGGCATGATGTTCTCCCTCGCGCTGACCTCCTTCGTCACCGGTGTCACCGAGCCGATCGAGTTCACGTTCATGTTCATCGCCCCGGTGCTGTACGCGATCCACGCCGTGCTCACGGGTGTCTCGTTGGCGCTGACCTGGGCGCTGGGGATGAGGGACGGCTTCGGCTTCTCGGCAGGCGCGATCGACTTCGCTCTGAACCTGGGCATCGCGACCAACCCGTGGGGCCTGGCGCTGGTGGGCCTGTGCTTCGCGGCGGTCTACTACGTGGTCTTCCGCTTCGCGATCACGAAGTTCAACCTGCCGACGCCGGGCCGCGAGTCCGACGAGGAACTCGCCGAGCTGCAGAAGGCGGAGGCGAAGTAGCCCGCACCCCCGCACACGGTGAAGGCCCCGGAACCGCTTGGGTTCCGGGGCCTCTTCGTGCTCGGTGATCAGAGTGACCGGAGTGACCGGACGGTCCCTCAGACCTCGTACGTCTGCCGCGGCGCCGCGAGGTCCACCGGACCGTCGTACACCGCGCGGGCGTCGGTCAGGTTCGCCTGCGGGTCCGTCCACGGCGGGATGTGCGTGAGGACCAGGCGCCGGGCACCTGCCCGGGCCGCCGTCTCGCCCGCCTCGCGGCCGTTGAGGTGCAGGTCGGGGATGTTCTCCTTGCCGTGCGTGAACGCCGCCTCGCACAGGAACAGGTCGGCGTCCCGGGCGAGTTCGTCCAGGGCGGGGCTCACGCCGGTGTCGCCGGAGTAGGTCAGGACCTTGCCATCGTGTTCGACGCGGATGCCGTACGCCTCCACGGGGTGGGCCACGCGCTCGGTGTGCACCGTGAACGGGCCGATCTCGAAGGTGGACGGCTTGACCGTGTGGAAGTCGAAGACCTCGCTCATGGAGGAGGCGGAGGGGGTGTCCGCGTAGGCGGTGGTCAGCCGGTGTTCCGTGCCTTCCGGTCCGAAGACGGGGAGCGGATCGCAGCGGCCGCCGTCGTGGCGGTAGTAGCGCGCGACGAAGTACGCGCACATGTCGATGCAGTGGTCGGCGTGCAGGTGGCTGAGGAAGATCGCGTCGAGGTCGTAGAGACCGCAGTGGCGCTGCAACTCGCCCAGGGCACCGTTGCCCATGTCGAGAAGCAGCCGGAAGCCGTCGGCCTCGACGAGGTAGCTCGAGCAGGCCGATTCCGCGGACGGGAACGACCCCGAGCAGCCGACGACGGTGAGCTTCATGAAGCAGAAACCTCCGCTGGCGGGATAAGTCTGAGAGGGGCGTCGGGGGTCGTGCGGTGCGTCGAGCGTAAGGCGCAAAACCTCCGGTCGCTCCTCCGCCAAGGGCTGTTGTGGGCGAACTCACCTGTGGTGTCACCGGTTCGGCTGGCAGTGCCGGGGGTGATCCTCGGGAGAAGGGCGCGGGGGAGGGATGGCGCCGGTAACGTCTCAGTATGGACACGTCCTGGTGGCTGGCGCTCGCCGCGGTGGTACTGCTCGCGCTCGTCGCCACGCTCGTCGACGGCTGGGGGCGGCGGTCGTCGGCGCGGCGGGGCCGGGCGGCTGCCGGGAGAGCCGCGGTGGCGGGGCTGCCGCAGCCCGCGGAGATCTGGTGGGCGGACGTCCCCTACGAGGACGAGGCCCGCACGAAGGACCGGCCGTGCCTGGTCCTGGCGGTGCGCGGGGAGCGGGCGACCGTCGCGAAGATCACCACCCGGTTCCGGCACGAGCGCACCGGCGTGATCCCCCTCCCCCCGGGCTCGGTCGGCGACACCCAGGGCCGCGCGAGTTTCCTGGAGACGCACGAACTGCGGGAGGTCCCGGTGTGGGGCTTCCGGCGACGGATCGGGGTGGTGGACCCGGCGCTGTGGGACCAGGTGCGGTACCTGGCCGGCTAGAGCTGGGCTTCTCCTCGCGGCGTCCCTGCGGAAACGTGCCGCGGAGCTACTTGGCGTTTTGCCCGGTGCGGCGAGAGTGCGTGCCGGGCGTCGCGACGCCGCGGAGATCCATCGGAAGCCCCCTTGGCTCAGGCAGGTCAGCCGAGCGCGAGCAGCTTGAGTGCGGCAACCGTGCCGCCTCGCGCCGCGGCCCGAGCGGTGGTCCCGGCCGTCGGCCGCCGCCCTCACCGCGGCCATGGGAACAGCAGGTGCGGCACCAGTGCGGCAGCGGACGACCGCCTGACACCTGGTCGGCTGCCGGCCAGGGCTTCTGTCCGGCGCCCCCGCGGGGACATGCCGCAGAGCGGGACGCGACGGCAGGGTCCCGGCACGGTACGGCACGGCGACCGCGCGCCAGCAGCCGCGCGCCAGCAGCCGGTGCGACGACCGGGCCGCCCCGGGCCGGGGTCCGGGCCGTCTGCCACCGCTTTCGTCACGCTCGTGGGAGCAGCAGATCCGGCACCAGCGCGGCAGCGATGACCGCGGTCGGCGCCCGGCGGGACCCCGGCCGCCAGGGGCGGTCGGTCCAGCAAGCGGACCAGACCGGGCAGCGGCCCACGCCCGGGCTGCGGCCGTGACTGCGGGGCGGCGGGAACGCGAAAGGGCCGGAGTTCTCACTCCGGCCCTGCTGCGTCTGGTTCTGTGGTCTGCCGTCGGGTCACGCCCAGAGCTGGCCCTGGAGCGTTTCGATGGCCTCCTCCGTCGTGGCCGCCGTGTAGACGCCCGTCGACAGGTATTTCCAGCCGCCGTCGGCGACGACGAAGACGATGTCGGCCGGCTCACCGGCCTTGACGGCCTTCTTGCCGACGCCGATCGCGGCGTGCAGCGCGGCGCCCGTGGAGACGCCGGCGAAGATGCCCTCCTGCTGGAGCAGTTCGCGGGTGCGGGTGACCGCGTCCGCCGAGCCGACCGAGAAGCGGCTGGTGAGGACCGACGCGTCGTACAACTCGGGGACGAAGCCCTCGTCGAGGTTGCGCAGGCCGTAGACCAGGTCGTCGTAGCGCGGTTCGGCGGCGACGATCTGGACGTCCGGCTTGTGCTCGCGCAGGAAGCGGCCCACTCCCATGAGCGTGCCGGTCGTGCCGAGGCCCGCCACGAAGTGGGTGACGGAGGGCAGGTCCGCGAGGATCTCGGGGCCCGTCGTCGCGTAGTGGGCGCCCGCGTTGTCCGGGTTGCCGTACTGGTAGAGCATCACCCAGTCCGGGTGCTCGGCCGCGAGCTCCTTGGCGACGCGCACGGCGGTGTTGGAGCCGCCCGCGGCCGGGGAGGAGATGATCTCGGCGCCCCACATGGCCAGCAGGTCGCGCCGTTCCCGCGAGGTGTTCTCCGGCATCACGCACACGATGCGGTAACCCTTGAGCTTCGCCGCCATGGCCAGGGAGATGCCGGTGTTGCCGGACGTCGGCTCCAGGATGGTGCAACCCGGGGTCAGGCGGCCGTCCTTCTCCGCCTGCTCGATCATGTGCAGGGCCGGGCGGTCCTTGACCGATCCGGTCGGGTTGCGGTCCTCCAGCTTCGCCCAGATACGGACGTCGGCGGACGGCGACAGCCGCGGCAGGCGCACCAGGGGGGTGTTGCCGACCGCGGCCAGGGGTGAGTCGTATCGCATCGGTGATCAGACCATGCCGCCGGCCACGGCCGGCAGGATCGTGACGTTGTCGCCGTCCGTCAGCTTGGTGTTGATGCCGTCGAGGAAGCGCACGTCCTCGTCGTTCAGGTAGACGTTGACGAAGCGGCGCAGCTGGTCGCCGTCCACGATGCGGGCCTGGATGCCGGTGTGCCGCGACTCGAGGTCGGCGAACAGCTCGGCGAGGGTGTCACCGCTGCCCTCCACCGCCTTCTGACCGTCGGTGTACTGGCGGAGGATGGTCGGGATGCGGACCTCGATGGCCATGGCTCAGGGCTCCTGTCGGGAGTAGTCAGTCGGGCGCGCGGCAGCGCAGAAACAGCGGGGTGGTGCGTGTGTGCAGCGCCGCGGCTCACGGCCGTACGGCGGCAGGGGTCGGCGTCAACAGATGGCGCTGGCGAGCCTGCACAGGTCGACGTGCAGCCGCGCCACGAGCATCGTGCCCGGCGTCTTGTCGCTCACGTCGTGGAAAACCATGCGCTCATCGTATCGATTCCCGGTCCGGGTTCTGGAATGTGATCCCACATCGCGGACGATTTCCGGCCGGAGAGTGAGACCGCCCTGTTCAGCCCCCGTCCAGACCTGCTCAGTACGCCTCGACGATCTCGACCTCCTCCTCCGTGACCTCACCCTCGACGATCCGGAACGAGCGGAACTGGAACTCGCCGGCCCCGTCGATGTCGGCCGTCGAGACGAGGACGTAGTGCGCGCCGGGCTCGTTCGCGTACGAGATGTCGGTGCGGGAGGGGTAGGCCTCGGTCGCCGTGTGGGAGTGGTAGATCACCACCGGCTCCTCGTCACGGTCGTCCATCTCGCGGTAGAGCTTGAGCAGGTCGCCGGAGTCGAACTCGTAGAACGTGGGCGACATGGCCGCGTTCAGCATCGGGATGAAGCGCTCGGGGCGGTCCGAGCCCGCGGGGCCCGCGATCACGCCGCACGCCTCGTCGGGGTGGTCCTTGCGCGCGTGGGCGACGATCTGGTCGACGAGAGCCTGGGTGATGGTCAGCATGCTCGTCAGGATAAGCAGAAGGGCCGTTCCGTACCGATGGATGGTACGGAACGGCCCATATGCCGGACGCCCTGAGCGGCAGCCGCAGGGGGTGCCACGAGTACTCCCTGCGGCTGGACGTCCTGGCTGGTTCGTGGCCGGTCTTTCCGGAACTCAGCCGACCTTCTCGAACTCCGCGTCGCGGCGCTCGGCGATCTGCGGGTTGCGGCTCTTGAGGACCGCCCAGCCGATACCGAGGGCGACGGCCCAGCCGGCCGCGACGTACAGGCAGACCCGGGCGTCCTTGTCGTACGCGATCATGAAGGTCACGCCGATGAGGAAGAGGAGCGCGACCCAGCTGAACAGCGCTCCGCCGGGGGCGGGGAAGGACGAGGCGCGCAGCCGGCCCGCGTCGACCGCGGCGCGGTAGCGGATGTGGCTGACGAGGATCATCATCCAGGTCCAGATGCCGGCCGCGGTGGCGACGGAGGTGACGTAGAGGAACGCCTTCTCCGGGACGACGTAGTTCAGGACGACGCCGATGCCCATGAGCGCCACGGAGACCGTGATGCCGACGGCGGGGGTCTTGCGGGCGTTGAGCTTGCCGAACGCCTGCGGCGCCTCGCTGTTGGCGGCCAGGTCGCGCAGCATCCGGCCGGTGGAGTACATGCCCGAGTTGCAGGACGACAGGGCCGCGGTGAGCACCACGAAGTTGACGATGCCCGCGGCGAGCGGGATGCCGATCTCGCCGAAGGCGTGGACGAACGGGCTCTCGCCGGCGGAGAACTCGGTCCACTTGACGACGGAGAGGATCACCAGCAGGGCGCCGACGTAGAAGACGATGATGCGCCAGGGCAGGGTGTTGATGGCCTTGGGCAGGGTCTTCTCGGGGTTCTCGGACTCGCCCGCGGTGACGCCGACGAGTTCGACGGCGAGGTAGGCGAACATGACGCCCTGGAGCGTCATCAGGCTGGAGCCGATGCCGTTCGGGAAGAAGCCGTCGTGCGACCAGAGGTTGGAGACGGTGGCGGTGTCACCGGCGTCGGAGAAGCCGAGGGTGAGCACGCCGAGGCCGATGACGATCATGCCGATGATGGCCGTGACCTTGATCATCGAGAACCAGAACTCGACCTCGCCGAAGATCTTGACGGAGATCAGGTTGACGCCGAAGAGCACCACCAGGAACACCAGGGCGCTGACCCACTGCGGGATCTCCGGGAACCAGAAGTGGATGTAGATCGCGGCGGCCGTGAGCTCGGCCATGCCGGTGACCACCCACATGAGCCAGTACGTCCAGCCCGTGACGAACCCGAAGAACGGGCCGAGGAACTCGCGGGCGTACTCGGCGAAGGAGCCGGAGACGGGCCGGTACAGGAGCAACTCGCCCAGCGCCCGCATGATGAAGAAGATGACGACGCCCGCGAGGGCGTACATGAGGATGATGCTGGGGCCGGCCTTGGCGATGTTCGCTCCGGCGCCCATGAACAGGCCGACGCCGATGGCGCCGCCGATGGCGATCATCTGGACCTGGCGGCTACCGAGGCCGCGCTCGTACCCCTCTTCGGGGACGTTTTCCGTGTCGACCTGCGCAGAGGTCATGTGTGGTGCGCCTTTCTCCATGCCGACCCGGGCCTCTCGTCGGCCTCGGATCGGGTCTCGATCCCCCCGGATAAATGGAGCGGTGCCTGGCCGGCGGTTGCCGGCTCGGTGGCGCACCCGGCCGGACATTCGGGTGGTGTCGGCCGGGCGGTCGTGAAGATTTATCACGGCCGCAACACTGATCACTCGGGGGGATTGTGACGCACCGCACAGGGAAAACGGACAAAGCGCAGCCCAACGCGGCATAGAAGGCGGACACGGTGACGCGATCGTTATCCGGATTTGAGTGTCCTCTGAGCGAACACGGATCGGTCATCCGGCGGTCACAGAACCTGCACGGATCAGGGCATAAGGGTTCCGACCAGCGTCTCCTGGAGTCCACCCAGCCACAGGTAGGCCATCACCATCGGCTTGCGCGGGTCGTCGTCCGGGAGGCGGTAGAGGAGGTCGGTGTCCTCCTCCTCGGTGATCTCCAGCCGCGAGCCGATCGCGAGCCGCAGGTCGTTCAGGGCCGACAGCCACCGCTGGGACTCCTCCGCCGACAGCTTCAGCACCGCGCCGCCCTCGCCGGCCGAGGCCGAGGAGAGCGCGTCCAGGGAGCGGATCACCGCGAGGGCGTTGTCCCGCTTGCCGGCCCGCAGGTCGTTCTCCGTGTAGCGGCGGAACTCGGCGGAGTACGCCCGCCGCTCCTCGGCGTCCTGGGGTGAGGCGGGCTGCTCGGGGTCGCTGTAGGCGTCCGGGAAGAGGCGTTTGAGCACCGGGTCGGCGGGCGGCTCGCTCGGGCCTTCCGCGAACAGCTCGGCGAGCGGATCGCCGGAGGCGTCCTCGGCCGGGCCGGGACCGATGAGCTCCAGGAGCTGGACGGCCAGCGACCGGATGATGGAGATCTCGACGTCGTCGAGGGCGACGGCAGCGCCGCCGCCGGGGAGCGGTTCGAAGGTTCCGGGCATGAACGCCTTTTCGCTGCTGGGCGGGGAGCTGGCTACTTGCGGTCCTGCTGGAGGGTGGCCCACAGGCCGTAGCCGTGCATGGCCTGCACGTCGCGTTCCATCTCCTCGCGGCTGCCGCTGGAGACGACCGCCCGGCCCTTGTGGTGGACGTCGAGCATGAGCTTGGTGGCCTTGTCCTTGGAGTAGCCGAAGTACGTCTGGAAGACGTAGGTCACATAGCTCATGAGGTTGACCGGGTCGTTGTGGACGATGGTGACCCAGGGGAGGTCTGGCTCCGGTACGGCGAAGACCTCCTCCGCCGACTCGGTCCGTTCGATCTCCAGGGGCGCGGGTGACGTCACACTGCCCATGCTGCCACCCGAGGGGGGTAGTCGCACAAATGGGCCTGGAAGCCGGGGGCCTTGACGGAAATCGTCAAACTGACGAAATGGGGGTACGATCCCGCTCATGAACACAGCGGACCTTGGGCTGCCGGTGGATGTTCCCTCGACGGCGCTCTTCACGGACCAGTACGAGCTGACGATGCTGCGGGCCGCCCTGGAGGCGGGCACGGCCGAGCGGCGGAGCGTGTTCGAGGTCTTCACCCGGCGCCTGCCGAACGGGCGCCGCTACGGCGTCGTGGCGGGCACCGGGCGGGTGCTGGACGCGGTGGAGAACTTCCGCTTCGACGCGGGCGTCCTGGACTTCCTGCGCGAGCGGGAGATCGTCGGCGGTCAGACCCTCGAGTGGCTCGCCGGCTATCGCTTCAGCGGGGACATCTGGGGCTACCCCGAGGGCGAGGTGTACTTCCCGGGCTCGCCGATCATGCGGGTCGAGGGCACCTTCGCCGAGTGCGTGCTGCTGGAGACCGTGATCCTGTCGATCCTCAACCACGACTCGGCGATCGCCGCGGCGGCCTCGCGCATGGCGTCGGCCGCCGGGGACCGGCCGCTGATCGAGATGGGCGCCCGGCGCACGCACGAGCTGGCGGCGGTGGCGGCGTCCCGGGCCGCCTACGTGGGCGGCTTCGCGACCACCTCGGACCTGGCCGCCGGATTCCGCTACGGCATCCCCACCGTCGGCACCTCCGCCCACGCCTTCACCCTGCTCCACGACAGCGAGCGGGACGCCTTCCAGGCCCAGGTGAACACCCTGGGGCGGGGCACCACGCTGCTGGTGGACACGTACGACGTCACCGAGGCGGTCCGCACCGCCGTGGAGGTCGCCGGACCCGGGCTCGGGGCCGTGCGGATCGACTCCGGCGACCTGCTGCTGGTGGCGCACCGGGTGCGGCAGCAGCTGGACGAGCTGGGCGCGACCGACACGAAGATCATCGTGACCTCGGACCTGGACGAGTACGCGATCGCCTCGCTGGCGGCGGCGCCCGTGGACGCGTACGGCGTCGGAACGCAGCTGGTGACCGGGTCCGGACACCCGACGTCCTCGATGGTCTACAAGCTGGTCGCACGGGCCGAGTCGGCGGAGCCGGACGCGCCGCTGGTGCCGGTGGCGAAGAAGTCCAGCGGGGGCAAGACGTCCGTGGGCGGACGCAAGTGGGCCGCGCGGCGGCTGGACTCCCACGGCGTCGCCGAGGCCGAGGTGATCGGCACCGGGCCGGTGCCGGCGGAGCTCGCGGACCGGCAGCTGCTCGTGGAGCTGGTCAAGGGCGGCGAGGTCGTCGCCCGGGAGCCGCTGGACGCGGCGCGTGACCGGCACGCGGCGGCGCGCGCGGGGCTCCCGATGTCGGCGACACAGCTCTCGCGCGGGGAACCGGTCATTCCGACGGAGTACCTGCACGAGGCCTCGGGTAGCTAGGGGGTGTGCCGCGATGCGCCGAGCCGTGCCCCCTCCCGTCTCCTCCCCCATGTCAATAGGCTCGGAAGTTCACCGGCCGGGCTTGCCGACCTCATAGCCGAAGGACACCGACCATGCGCCGCGCCTTGATCGTCGTAGACGTGCAGAACGACTTCTGCGAGGGGGGCAGCCTCGCGGTGGCCGGCGGTGCCGACGTGGCTGCCGCCGTCACCGAACTGATCGGCCAGGCGGCCGGGTCCGGCTACCAGCACGTCGTGGCCACCCGCGACCACCACATCGCCCCCGGCGGCCACTTCTCCACCAACCCCGACTTCGTCCGCTCCTGGCCCGCGCACTGTGTCGCCGGCACGGAGGGCGTCGGCTTCCACCCGAACTTCGCCCCCGCCGTCGCGTCCGGCTCCATCGACGCCGTCTTCGACAAGGGGGCGTACGCGGCGGCGTACAGCGGCTTCGAAGGCGCGGACGAGAACGGCACGCCCCTGGCCGCCTGGCTCCGCTCCCGGGACGTCACCGAGGTCGACGTGGTCGGCATCGCCACGGACCACTGCGTGCGCGCCACGGCCCTGGACGCCGCGAAGGAGGGCTTCCGCACCCACGTCCTGCTCGACCTCACGGCGGGCGTGGCCCAGGAGACCACCGAGCGGGCCCTGGAGGAGCTGCGCGAGGCGGGCGTGGAGCTGTCGGGCAAGCCGGTCGTCCAGTGACCCGGTAGCTCCTGCAGCCCGGTAGCGCCCGAGGGTCAGGTCTGGGCCGTCGGGCGGCGCAGGAGGGCTCTGATCGGGCGCCACAGCTCCAGGGCGAGGTCCGGGCCTGCCACGACACCGTTGTCAGGGGCCGTGCGCCATATCAGGCCGTCGGGGTGGTGCAGGACCGCCGTGATCTCGTCGGGGGACGGCGGGGCGGCGTTGCCGCGCAGGTAGACCGAGCGCATGCCGAGGTTGCGGAGCCTGGTCAGGGCTCGGGCGCGGTTCACGGCGTGGACGAGTACGCGGACGGAGCCCGGGCCGTCGGCGGCGGGGCTGGGCAGGTTCAGCGCCACCACCACGGTGCCGTTCGGCAGCTTGCAGAAGCCTCCTGCGGCCATGCGGTCATACCCCCGTGTCGGTCGGTGTGTCGGTCGGTGTCAATAAGAGAACCACAGGACGCACCTAAACACGGATCGGCGGCGACCCGCCAGGGGGTCACCGCCGATCATGCTCTGACCTGGTAAAACGTGTTTTACTTCGCCGCGGGGCCTACTTCGAGCTCGATCGTCGAGCCGTCCTTGGCCTCCTTGATGATCTTGATCTTGGTGTTGGTGTCAGTGATCTTGACACCCGCGGTCGGGTTCGACTCGTCGTAGTAGTCGTTCTTCCGGTCGTTGAAGACGGAGACACCCTTCATGCCCGGGATGTACTTCGCCACGTCCGCCTTGTGCAGCGTCATGCCGTCGGTGCGGTAGAGGCTGAACGGCGAGTCGTAGGACTGGATCCGGTTGCGCATCAGCGTGCCGTCGGCCCACTTCAGCGCGTCCGGGTGCGAGTCGACCGGGAGGACCAGACCGGTGCCCTTGTGCTGGCTGGTGTTGTTGTCCGCCTCGGAGGTGTCCCACTTCCAGATCAACAAGCCGTTCTGGTACGGGTAGTGCTCGACCCAGTCCGGGCGCTCGGTGAAGCCGAAGTTGTACGGGCCGACCTTCAGCGTCTTGTCGTACGACACGTACTGCCGGTTCTCGGCGATGTAGTACTGCGCGTAGTCCTCGGTGAAGGATCCACCGATCCGGGTGAAGCCGTTCACCTTCCAAGCCGCGTCCGCGGTTTCGGCGTTGTCGGAGAAGACGGGGCTGCCGTCGGCGGTCACCGTCACCGAGTCGGCCGCGAAGCCCTTCTTCGACACACCGCTGTCCGTCGCGTAGCGGAAACGAAGGTCGATCTTCTTGCCTGCGTAGGCGTCGAGCGGGTAGACGAGCTTCTGGTACGCGTCGGCCGTACCGTCCAGCGCGGGGTTGTCGCTGCCGTCACGGCTGATCGGCTTGCCGTTCGCCGTACCGTCGATCGCCGTCCAGTTGGCGCCGCCGTCGGTCGACACCTCGGTGTAGACGAAGTCGTACTGCTTCTCGGTGTCCCACCAGCCGTCGAGACTGAGGGTCGCCGAGGACTTGCCCGTGAGATCCACGGAGCGGGCGAGCGTGTTCTTCAGGTTGTTGCCGCTTCCGCTCCACCACTGGGTGGAGCCCTGGGCCGGGGTGACGAGCTCGGTGGTCACCCGCTTCTTGGGGAGGTCGACCACGAGGGCCTGCTTGTGCTTGGTGTTGTACTCCGCCAAGCCGAGCTTGTGCCAGGAGTCGACCCCGGCCTTGGCCTTGTCGTAGTTCAGCCAGCCGAGCTGGAGCTTGTCCCAGGCGGTCATGTCGCCCGGCAGGTCACCGATCTCCTTCTTGCCGGTGCCGAGCCAGGAGCCGGAGGACATCAGGGTCCAGAAGCCGGTGGAGTTCTCGCCGCCACTGGTGTCGTAGTGGTCCGGCAGGCCGAGGTCGTGGCCGTACTCGTGGGCGTAGACGCCGAGTCCGCCGTTCTCCGGCTGGACGGTGTAGTCACCGACCCAGATGCCGGTGTCGCCGATCTTCGCGCCGCCGAGCTTGTTGTTCTCGGGGCCGGTGGCGCCGGCGTCGGTGCCGAAGGCGTACCAGCGGTGGGCCCAGATCGCGTCCGTGCCCTGGGCGCCGCCGCCCGCGGACTCGTCCTCGCCGGCGTGCACGATCTGGAAGTGGTCGATGTAGCCGTCGGGCTCGTTGAAGTCGCCGTCGCCGTCGAAGTCGTAGCGGTCCCACTCGTCGAACCGCGCGACGTCCGCCTTGATCTGGGCGTCGGTCCTCCCCGCTGCCTTCTGCTGGGAGACCCAGGCGTTCAGACCGTCGCTGACGACGTTCCACACGCTCGAGCAGTTGGTGTCACCGCAGGCGTTGTTGCCGTAACGGGCCTCGTTGTACGGCACCTTGACCCAGTCGGAGACCTCGCCGTCGACCGAGTAGCGCCCGGAGGACTGCTTCTCGTAGTACGTCTTGACCGAGTCGACGCCCTTGCCGGAACCGAAGTACAGGTCATCGAAGTACTGCTGGTCGTAGTCGGCCCGCCAGGCCGTGGAGTTGTCCTTCTTGCGATCGGGCTTGGCTATCTGGTTGTGCAGCGGGCCCGCGGTGCCGCCGTAGCGGCTGTCGACCTTGTCGCCGAACTCGACCAGGATGGTGAAGATCTTGTCGGTCTTCTCGCGGCCGAGCTCGACGTACTTGCTGTCGCCCTTCTTGCTCTTGAGCTGGACGACCTTCGAGCCGTCACGGTTCTTCACCGTGGACTTGCCGGATATGACCTGCTTCAGGGCCTCTTGTCGCTGGGCCTCCTGGGTCTTGCTCAGCGGGCCGTCGAGGTCGTGCTCGCCATGGTGGCGGTCCGCCGGGTCGTGCCGGTCCACGGTGGTGGACCTGGGAGCGGAAGCGTCGTCGGCCTGGGCCACGCCGTATGCGGAGACGGTGGCCGTGGCCGCCGCGAGCGCCACGCCTATGGCGGCGGCTCTGAACGTCCAGGGTCTACTGGTCACTTGAGTTCCTCCCCCGCGTTCGAGCGCGCGGAAGGAAGGGGTCCTGGTCGTGGAAGGCCCGCGCGCGCGTGATCAACGCGTGTAGTCAAGTGACGACATTTGACTAGAGGTTTAGAAGAAAAGACAGACCTTGACTTGGACAGGTCAATTGCACTATGCGGAGTCGACGTTCGTTTTACGGACAACCGATCCTTTGCCCGGGAGGTGATGTCCGCCTCCGAGCAGGCACGTGCCACCGTCCGGTGGGCGCGCGCATATGTCCACTACCTGGACGCCATGACTCCGTGCGCCCCCTGTGCTCCGGGCCTGTTGATTAGGTCACGCTTACCGCTCGTTCCAGTCGGGCACCCTGCCGATTAGAGTCGCTTGGCGGAACGCCCGGAAGCCGGCGGAATGCCAGGCCGACACCCCCGTGGACCCCCACTTTCGAGGACATGATGGCCATGCCCCGTCCGACTGCCGCACAGCTCGCCTACGGTTCCTGCACCGTGATCCTCTCGACCCTCGCCATGCTGCTGCTGTCACAGACGAGTTCGGGCGTAGGGATCGCGTTCATCGCCGTCGCGGCGCTCGCCCTCGGGCTGCTGGTCGCCATGACGGTGCCGCTGCCCGGGAAGCGCCCGGCCGCGGTGGAACAGCCCGCGGCCGAGGAACCCGTACGGGCCTCGGTCGCCGTACCGGCTCCGGAGCCGGTACGGGAGCGGGCGGTTTCCTGACCACCCCCTGATCCGTCCTTTTCCTTACCTCCGGTTGATACGTCTGTGCCTCAATCGGTGCTGACCACGACCGTTTTGGCCGCCTTGTCGTGCAGGCCCTGTTTGTAGGGCCGGTCGAAGAAGCTCCAGCCGCCCGAGATCGCGGTCCAGACGCAGGCGCAGCAGAAGGCGAACGGGATCCACAGCACGGCCGCGCGCATCAGCGCGTTCTGCGCGGAGGGCGTGGCGCCGTTGTCGAGGTTGGCCACGCGCATGTGCAGCAGCTTCTTGCCGAGGGTCTGGCCGGTCCGCGCGGTCAGGAGGGTGTCGTAGGCGATGTAGAGGACGGCGGCGACCCCCGACTGCCAGAAGGACTTGCCGACCTCGATGCGGTCGCTGTCCACGTCGTACTCGTTGACGCCGAAGCCCCAGGTGAGCAGCCAGACGACGACACCCACCAGGATCATGTCGATGATGCGGGCGAGCGTGCGCTTGCCGCTGTCGGCGAGCGGGGGCATGCCGGCGAGGGGGTCGGTGGGGTAGGAGCCGCCGCCGTAGGGGGAACCGCCGTAGGGGCCGCCGCCGGGCGGGCCTTCGTGAGGGCCTTGGCCGCCGCCCGGAGGCCCTCCGTAAGGGCCTTGGCCGCCGCCCGGCGGGGTACCGCCGGGGCCGCCGCCCGGGTAGCGCGGGTCGTAGGGCGAGCCCGTGCCCTCGCCGGGCTGCTCGCCCGGGGGCCGCTTCCTGAACGGATCGTCTTCCGGGGGCTGCTGACCGGAGCCGGGGGGCGGTTCACTGCTCATGGCCCGAGTCGACCGCGAACCCCCCGGCTCCGCATCCGGCAGACGGCCGTCCGAGGTACGGATTCACCTGATGCCGCGGCAGTACGCGGCCGTCCCGTGCCGGACGTAGCCGTGCTGCTCAGCCGGCCACGAACGTGTGCGCGGCCTTGTCGTGCCAGCACTGGCGCCACGGCTTGTCGAACAGACACCAGGCGATGCCGACGATCCCGACGACGAGGAGTCCGGGCACGCTGTAGACCAGCCAGCGGCGCAGGGCCGCGCCGAACTCCGGGGTGTCGTGGCCCTCGATGTCCCGCACGTCGAGGCCCATCAGCTTCTTGCCGAGGGTGCGGCCCCACTTGGCGGTGGGCAGCACCTCGGAGACGACGCCGACGAGCAGCAGGACGGCCAGGACGATGCCGAGGTACGCCGACGTGGTGCCGTCGAGCAGCCAGACCGTGACGGTCTCGCCGGAGAGCTTGGCCTCCTCGATCTTCTCGTTGACATGGTCGACCGCCTTGATGCCGAGCGGTACGGCCGCCCCGGCGGTGAGGGCGGCGAGGACGAGGGTGTCCAGCAGCCGGGCGGCCAGCCGCTTGCCGAGCCCCGCGGGGCGGGCCGACGCCTGGCGCCGCGCGGCCGCCTGGAAGATGTCCTCGGTCGGCGGCTTCCAGGGCGCGACGGGCTGCTCGTCGCCGCCCGCTCCGGCGAGCCGGTGGACCTGCTGCGCCCAGGAGGACTGGCCGCCGCCGGGGCCGGCGCTGAGGGGTGTGGCGGAGGCGGCGGGGCCTGGCTGGGGCCCGCCGGACTGCGGGGGGACGGTGGGCGCCGCCTGGGGCCCGGACAGCGCCGTCGGAGCGGCCGCGGAGGCCTGGACGCCGGGGTCGGCCTGCGCGGCGGCCCGGGCGGCGGCGGCCTTCCCGGCGGCGAAGCCGGGGCGGTTCGAGGCGTCACCGGAGGCGCCCGCACCGCCCTGCGCGCCGAAGGCGGGTCCCGCCGGACCGCCGGCCGGACCGGTCTGGGCCCCGAAACCGGGCCCGGACGCCACTCCCTGAGAGCCGAAGCCAGGGCCTGCCGCATTGCCGCCGGATCCACCCGGCCCGCCCGGCGCACCGAACCCGGAGCCCGAGCCCGCCGGGCCGCTGCCCGAACCGCCGGAAGCCGAAGCGGCAGCCGAAGCCGCCGCCGGGCCCTGACGCGGCGGCACCGCGCGGAACGTCATCGTGCCCTCGTCGGGGGCATCGGCGGAGGCCCCTCCCCCGGCCTTCCCCGTCGGACGGCGGAAGACGAACGTGCTGCCGGCGGCCGCGGCGTTCGCCTCCGGGTCGGCGGGAGACGGTGGTTCGCCCTGTCGGGCGGACTCGCCGGCCGGCTGCCGGTCGGCGTGCGACACCCTCGGGTCGGCACCCTGCTGAGGCGCACCCTGCTGAGCCGCACTCTGCTGGGCCGCTCCCTGTGCGCCCTGCGGTGCCCCCCACGAGACACGGCGGTCCTGGTCGCCGCCGAAGCCGGTCTGGCGGGAGCGGTCGGCGCCCCAGGCGGTCGCCGGTTCGGGACGGCTGCCGTGCTGGGCGTCGGCAGGGGACGGCTCGTCGGCCGGGTCCTCGTCGAAGAAGTGCGGACCGGTCTCCTCGACCGAGCCGGAGGTGCCGGGCTGTTCCGCCCCGGCCCCCGCCCCCGCGCCGGGCGGCGGCGCGAGCGTCTCGCCGTCCTTGGGTGCGGGACGGCTGGTGCCCGGTACCCAGGAGGCACCGTTCCAGTACCGGACATATCCAGGAATGGACGGGTCCGGGTAATAACCTTCGCGGGGCCTGTCGTCACCGGGGGCCGGGGTTGGGGCGCTCATCTCCGTCGTCCCGTATCTGCTCGAGGGCCAAATGGGGGCCTCCACATCTATCAGACGTGCGCAAGCCCCACCGCCGCTCCCACCGGACCCACCCCTTTCGAGCACCGATGTGCTACGCATCGCGCGGCCCGGCGCCTCTCCTTGCGAAAAAACTTCCGGCAACGCGCGTAATGCCGCCGCCCCCGCGCGCTCTCTCGTGCTGACCGGCCCTCACGGGCAGCCGTGCAGAGAAGGGAACACCGCGATGCGCACCGTGGTGGAACGCGAACTGGAGCTGAAACTCGTCCTGTCGCCCGAGCGCCGGATCCCGGTGCCGGCCCGGCTCGGGTACGTCACCGACGATCCCTACGCCGTCCACGTCACCTTCCACATCGACTCCGCGCACCCGGTGCACTGGACGTTCGCCCGGGACCTGCTGGTGGAGGGCGTGTTCCGGCCGTGCGGGCGGGGGGACGTGCGGGTGTGGCCGACGAAGGCCGAGGGACGCGGCGTCGTGCTGGTGGCGCTGACTTCACCGGACGGGAACGCCCTGCTGGAGGCACCGGCGGCGCAGGTGTCGGCCTGGCTGGAGCGCACCCTGCGGGTGGTCCCGCCGGGGACGGAGGGTGAGCAGCTCGGTCTCGACGACGAACTGGACCAGTTGCTCGCGCAGTGAGGACGCGCGACCTTCAGAACAGCTTGCCCGGGTTGAGGATGTTCAGCGGGTCGAAGGCCTGTTTGACGGCCCGCTGCATCTCCATCCCGACGGGGCCGATCTCGCGCGCCAGCCACTCCTTCTTCAGCACGCCGACGCCGTGCTCGCCGGTGATGGTGCCGCCGAGTTCCAGGCCGAGAGCCATGATCTCGTCGAAGGACTCACGGGCGCGCCGGGACTCGTCGGGGTCGGCCGGGTCGAAACACACCGTCGGGTGGGTGTTGCCGTCCCCCGCATGGGCGACAACTCCGATGGTGAGCCGGTATTTCTCGGCGATGCGGTCGACCCCGTCGAGCATCTCGGCGAGCCGGGAGCGGGGCACGCACACGTCGTCGATCATCGTGACGCCCTTGACGGCCTCCAGCGCGGTGAGCGACAACCGGCGCGCCTGGAGGAGCAGTTCGGACTCGGCCGCGTCGTCGGCCGGGACGACCTGGGTGGCGCCGGCGGCTTCGCACAGCGCTCCGACGGAGGCGAGGTCGGCGGCCGGGTCGGTGGTGTCGAAGGCGGCCAGGAGCAGGGCCTCGGTGGTCTCCGGGAGGCCCATCTGCGCCAGGTCGTTGACGGCCTTGACCGTCGTACGGTCCATGAGTTCGAGGAGTGACGGGACGTGGCCGCCCTCCATGATGCGGCACACGGCCTCGCAGGCGGCGGCCCCGGAGGCGAACTCGGCGGCCAGCACGAGCTGCTCGGGCGGCTTGGGACGCAGGCCGAGCACGGCCCGTACGACGATGCCGAGCGAGCCCTCGGAGCCGACGAACAGCCGGGTCAGGTCGTACCCGGCGACGCCCTTGGCGGTGCGGCGGCCGGTGGACATGAGGCGCCCGTCGGCGAGCACGACGTCCAGTCCGAGGACGTACTCGGCGGTGACCCCGTACTTCACGCAGCACAGGCCGCCCGAGGCCGTGCCGATGTTGCCGCCGATGGTGCACATCTCCCAGCTGGAGGGGTCCGGCGGGTAGTGCAGGCCGTGTTCGCCGACGGCCCGGGACAGGGCGGCGTTGATCACGCCGGGCTCGACGACGGCGACGCGGTCGACCGGGTTGATCTCCAGGATCCGGTCCATCTTGGTCAGGGAGAGCACGATGCAGCCGTCGGAGGCGTTCGCGGCGCCGGACAGTCCAGTGCGGGCGCCCTGCGGGACGACCGGGACGCGCAGGGCGGTGGCGGTGCGCATCACGTGCTGGACCTGCTCGACCGTGTGGGGCAGGACGACCACGGCCGGGGCGCCGGCCGGGCAGAAGCTCGCCATGTCGTGGGCGTAGGAGGCCGTGACGTCGGGGTCGGTGAGGACCGCTTCGGCGGGCAGGCCGCCGAGCAGGAGGTCGACGAGGTTGCCGGTCGTTTCGTCGCTGGGCGCTTCGATACGGCTCATGCTCACAGGTTCGCACCCGGGGCCATCGGTTTGAATCCTCCCCTCCCTGAAGGGGAGGGGATTCCTGGCTCAGGCTGCCTCTTGGAGCAGCGCTCCAGGAGGTCTTCCGCCATCAGCACCAGCCGGGTTGAGACCAGCCCGGACGAGCATGACGCGGGCGGAGTTCTTGTCCCGCGGGGACACGGTTCCGCACACGGTGCAGGTGTAGGTGCGCTCACCCAGCGGCAAGCGATGCTTGGCTCTCGCATCGCAGTGCGCGCAGTCCATGGTGGTGTGCGCGGGATGTACGAGGCGGATGTCCCGCCCGTGCTTGCGGCCCATCTCGATCAGAGCGGCCTTGGTGGCGCCGATGGCGGCGTCAGCGGCTTTGCGGGCCATGGTGCTCTTGGCCAGGAACTTCGGGCGGAAGTCCTCGACCGCGATGGCGTCGTGGTCGAGGACAGCCTTCTTGGCCCATTTACGGCCGGTGTCCTCACGCTGCCTCGCAACCTTCTTGTACGTCTTCGCCCGCAGTTTCTTCGCCTCGCGGTAGCCCTTCGATGCCGGTTGTCCCTTCTTCGGCTTGCGGCGGGCCATCATCCGGTCGTACCGGGTCAGCTTCGTCTGGGCCTTCCTGCCGTGCTCGGCGTTCGGCAGGTCGTGCACGTCGGACGTGGTGGTCGCGGTCTCCTTCACGCCCCAGTCGACGCCGAGTGCGTGGCCGGTCTCCGGCAGGGGCTGGACCTGGGCGGGGACAACGAACGAGCAGTACCAATGCCCGAGGCTGTCCCGGTACAGGCGCACCCAGGACGGCTCAGCCGGCAGTTCCCGCGACCACACCACCGCCAGGACGATGCCGCCCGCCAGGTGCAGCCGGCCGTCCTTCAGCCGGAACCCGCGCCGCGTGTAGTTGAGGGTCGGCAGTGCCTCGCGTTTGGTCTTCCACTTCGGCATCCCGGCCCGGCGCGCCATGGGCAGGCGCTCTTTGATGTCCTTGTGGGCCTTGGCGCGGGATCGGCCGAAGTCGCGGATGACCTGCTGCTGGACAACCGACGAGCCCGCACGCAGCCACGGCGTACGGGCGCGGGCTTCGGTCAGCATCCTGTCGAGTTGAGCCGGGCCGCACGTGGACTTCTGGCCGGTGGTCTTGTTGTGCAGGTGTACGGCCTTGGACTTGGCGACGCACTCGTTCCACACCCAGCGGCATCGGTCCCACTCCGCCGCCAGGCCGGTGCGGGCGGCGGACGACACACGCAGCCGGTAGGTGTACCGGGCATGCCCGCCCTCCGCTGCCGCCGTCGCCTGCGCCATCTCGCTCCCCAACGCCCGGCCGGGACACTGTGCCGTCCCGAACCTTCCGAAGGACCATATGTACGACAGCCGCACAGACGCACCCCGATCCCACAGCCACCACCCCGACCAGTGATCACGGGCACACGCGTTCGCATCACCTCGGCGATGCCGACAGCGGTGCGGGCGCTCCGCGCCCTGAACCGGATACGGCGACGCTCCGCGTCGCAATATCCGGATGCGATTCTTCCCCGGCGTGAACGCCAGGGCCTCCTCGCAAGAAACAGGTGAGCGCCATGGAGAACCAGCAGAAGCCCCCTGAGGGCCGCTTCCGCACCCGGCGGATGCTGCTCGCCTCCGTCGCGGGCTGTGCCGTGCTCGGCGGGGTGCTGGTGCTGCTGCCGTCGGGGCGGCAGGCCGAGCCCGCTCCGCCGTCGCCGGGGGCGGTGGCCATGGCGGCGGTCACCGCCGGGGTGCCAGCCGCGCTGCCCGGCCTGGCGGAGCTGATCGACGAGCGGGAGAAGCGGCTGCGGGCCTGTCCGCGGGACGCGCGGTCCTGGGCGGTGCTCGGGGCGGCCTACTTGACATCCTCCTGCCAGCCGGGGCGTGGTGCCCCGGCCGGATCAGCACCTTCGCTTCGAACTCGATGCCTGCCATGGGGTCTCCGATCGCTGGACACTGCTGGTTTCTCAACGACCGTGCAGCGTGGGGGCCCGCAGCCGGTGACGGGGGACGTTCCGGCGGCGGGCTTGCGGCCACCCGGCACGGGGCGTTCGGGGCAGCCGCGGCGTCCCGCTACCGGCGTCGGTGCGGGCCGGTAGCGGGGGTTCCCAGGCGGGTGCCGACGGCGATCGTCTCGTTGCCCGCGAGTCGCAGGATTGCCCGGAGGATGATCGGCAGACGGCGGTCGTCGAGGTCCTCCACGGAGGCCAGGGTTGTGATCCCGATGCCCACCATCGACAGCACCAGGCCGAGGAACGAGCGCTGCTGTTCGTCCAGGCCCGACGTGTACTGGCACCCCGACAGCGCTTCGAAGCGGGCCCACGCGCCCTCATCGGTGCAGACGATCAGGGCGTACTGCACCGCCTGGACCTCCAGGACCGTCCGCTCCTCCACCAGCGCCTGGACGGCCGCCCGGTCGCGGGACGACCTCGCCGTACGCACCAACTGCCCGCACAGTCTCTGGAACTCGTCGGCGGCGTCGGGTGTCGTGGTCTCGGTCTCGGTGGTGGTCATGTCGATGCCTCCGCAGGGCGTCGGTGGTCGACACGAGCCCGAGCGCGAGACCGAGCTTCCCGGTACTCGTCGTACAGCCGATCATGGGTCTCGCAGGGAAGGCCGAGGTTCGCGCCCTCGTCGTCCATGGCCCGGCAGGTCGGGCACGTCAGGCAGTGGTCCGCCAGGCGCACGAACGCGGTCTGCCAGGGCGTCTCGACCACTCCCGCGCTGACGATCTCGTAGTACTCGCACAGGGCGACCAGGACGCGGGCGAGCCTGCGGGCGTACATCACGCTGCCGCTCAGCCAGGCGAAGCCCCGTTCGGGGGCGCGGAGCTTGCCGCGCGCCTCTCTGACGCAGGTCAGGGCCCCGTGGCGGGTTGGGCTGTTCTTCGGCAGCCGCCCGGCCGCCTGCTCGACCTCGGGCACCAGCAGTTCGAGGTGGCCGCGCAGCGTGGCGGTGAGTGTGTCCAACTCGTTGTCGGTCGGCGGGAGGGCGTCCGGGCCGGAGTCCGGGCCCAGAACCCGCTGGGCGGTCTCGCGCATTATCGCTAGGTCCGGAGGGGCTTCGGCGACCGTCATCAGGGCTGTAGCGTTCATGGTGTCGACGCTCCTCGCAGCGTTGGCCACGCCCCGGGAGGCCTCCACCTCGCCAGGGTTCTGTCGTAACTCCCGACGCTAGAAGCGCGGTGTGCGCCGCAGCCAGCAGTGTGCGAATGTGTGCGTGCAGCCGTACTCAAAGCGGGTGTTGGCCGCTTTGCGCCCTTGACCAGTCCTCCCGCAGGCGTGACGGTGGTGCAGAAAACCACACATCGCGTGGAAGGTGCCTGACGTGCCGCTGCTGTTCATCGGGATCGATCCGGAGACCGGCCAGGACAAGAGTCCCACCGTGTGGATCGACCAGGAGAAGCAAGAGATCATCTTCCAGGGGTACAAGCCGGACCCCGAAACCGAGGCGGAGTGCGCTGCGTTCGAGGTGCCTGGCCACGCGAAGGGCATCCCGGACGACGAGGCAGTTATCCGAATCCCGGCCCGGATGGTGTCGATGATCAGGGAGGCGTGCGATGCCGTCGAACGAGCCCACGTTCGCTGAACTGCTCGCGGACTGCTCGCACTCCGCCGTACACCTCGAAATGCGGGACGCCTACGCCGTAGGCGACGAGGCAGACGACTTCGACACCTGGCTGCGAACGGGGCAACGGGACACCGACCCCACCTCGGAGTACTGGACGCCCTGGGTTGAACTGATCTCGAGGGCCGTCGCCCGCGGCGTCGTGGTACGGCGCGCCCGCATCGTCTCCGAGCCGGTCTCCGACTACATCCGGTACGAGCACGCCGCGACGGACGTAAACGTCCAGGCCGGCGAACAGGTGCGCTGGCTGTCTCGCAGCCACGCCTCGGACCTGGCACTGCCCGGCAACGACTTCTGGCTGTTCGACGACCACGTGATCCGCTGGCACCACTTCGCAGGCGACGGAAGATGGGTCCGCCAGGAGATCTCCGGTGATCCGGCAGCCGCCAAGCTGTGCGCCGAGTCCTTCGACGCCGTGTGGGAACGCGCAGTCCCCCACGACCAGTACGAGATCCACTGACAAGGAAGCACCGGTAGGCCAGCTCGATGTCCGTCTCCCCCTCCTCCTCCGCCCAGGCAGCCCGCGAAGCCGTCGCCAGACGCCTCCGCGAGCTCCGCAAGGAAGCAGGGCTGACGATCGTCCAGTTGGCCGCCGCGTGCCGCTGGCACCACTCCAAGACGTCCCGCATCGAAAACGCCCTGCAATCACCGACCACCACGGACATCCGCCTGTGGTGCTCCGCCACCGGCGCCGCGGACCAGGCGCAGGACCTCATCGTCCAGTCCCTCAACGCCGAGTCCTTGTACAGGGAATGGCGGCACCAGGTGCGCGCCGGTCTGAAGCATCTCCAGGACTCGGTGGCGCAGTTCTACCGAGACACCCAGCTGTTCCGCGTCTACTCCTCCACGATCGTGCCGGGCCTGCTCCAGACCGAGGGATACGCGGCCGCCGTACTTAGCACCGCCGCGCGCTTCCGAGACCTGCCGATCGACGACAGCGCCGAGGCAGCCTGGGCCCGCGTCGAACGATCCCGTGTGATCCACGAGCAGGGGCATCGGTTTGTGATCGTGCTTGAGGAGTCCGTTCTTCACTGCCAGATGGCGGACGCCGACGCGATGGCAGCCCAGCTGGGCAACCTGCTCTCGGCTGGTGCCCTGCCGGCAGTGTCGCTCGGCATCATCCCCATGGCGACGGTGAAGCGTCGGCAGTGGCCGGAGGAGACGTTCCAGGTGTACGACGACCAGCTGGTGTCAGTCGAGTTGGTCTCCGCCGAGGTGAAGGTCACGCAGCCGTCCGAAGTAGCTCTGTACCTCAAGACGTTCGAGGAACTACGCTCCATGGCCGTGTACGGTGCCGAGGCCCGCGCGTTGGTCCTGAGGGCCATCGAGGCCTTGCACTGACATCGGAAGGCATGCGCCCGGGTGGCCCGTCATGGCTGCTGGCTACGCCTTCGGTACCGCCCACTCCTCGGGCATGTCCAGCACCTCCGGCATGTACAGGACCCGCTCAGGCCGCTGCTTGGCTGGCACCGCGAACACGGTCTTCCCACGGACGCAGTCGCCGGTCCTCATCTTCGCCTCATATGGATACTCGGTCTTGGGGAAGTCCCCGTATGTCATGGTGCTCGGTTCAGTCCGTGCCGCGTGGGCCAGCGCCCCTGAGTACCGGGTCACCCCGCTTGTGCCCTTCTTCAAGCACGCTTTGATCTCCAGCGCGGCCCACGTGTAGCGCGTTGTGCCGAACTCCTGGTCGGCAGACGTCTGCGGGTGGAACGTACCCTGCTCGTACCCGAGCACGGTGATGGCCATGGTCACGCCGTCGATGTCGTCGGTGAAGGTGAACGTCTGCCCGAAGGTGTGGGGCTTGTCGGGGCTGGGCGCGGCCTTCGGCGTGTTCTTCTGTGTCGCTGGCTTGCTCGGGCTCGGTTTGGCGTCGGGCTCGTTGTCGCTGCGGCAGGCGGTGAGGGCGAGCAGCAGGACAGCGTCCGTGGTGACAGTACGGGTGCGCATGGCCCCCCAGGACGTGCGTGCTGGAGACGGCATCATGCGGTGGGTGAGTCCGGTCGCGCGACACGGGCGTCAATCGAGGAGCAGCTCGCCCGCCCCGGAGCGGGGGCGGGCGCAAGCCGGCCAGGCTCACTTCCCGATGTTGATCTTGTCGTTGTCGAGGAGCGCGGTGTGCGTCGCCGCGGTGATGATCAGGATGATCATCAGGAACCCGGCGAACGGACTGTTCGCGTCATCACCAGTCGGGCTGATGGCCATCGCCAGCAGGAAGATGGCGATCTCCCCGACCACGTAGGTAACCGCCAGCCACGGCTTCACGACGCCCTTCACCGCGGCGACGACGAACGGGACGGCGGCGGCCAGACCGATGGTGACGATGGGAACGAGCGTCCAGATCACCTTGGCGATGGTGGTGCTGAACATGCGGGGCCGGGCGGGCGTGAGCGGGGCGTTGATGTAGGGGCTGCTGGCCATGCGTTCTCCCGTTGCTGATTGGTGGCGTGAGGGGCAGTGTCCTGCTGACGTGACCCGTTGTCAGGCGGTTCGACTGGATTGCCGTCGTAGGAGTGACGCGGGCGGATTGGTAGTGGGATGGCGTCATCCACATGCCTCCGCGTCGTCTGTCGCCGGGCCGTACGCCGCTGCCCCTGGAGGTGGTCACAAGCACAGGGCTCTGTGATGCCGTACAGGGTGGACTTGGCGGCGACGAGCTGCCACAGCGCGAACCCTGTGCCGAACACGGCCGCGGTCATGGCGACGAGGCCGCGCAGCGGCCGAGGTGCACGTACTCCTCGACGTCCTCGGTGCGTACGGCGTTGTCGCGGGGGTGCGACCTCGCGGTCCCACACCCACCGGTTCGTCTCCTTCACGAAGTGGCAGGCCCCGCGGAGACATGCCGGCCAGCTGGATCGCGTATCAGGGAGCGCGGAGGCCCGTGGTAGGCGGCGGTATATCCGAGGCGGGCGGCCGTGGTGAACTCGGTGCGGGCACGCAGCCATGCGGGCAGGATCGGCACGGTCCGGCGGTGCCGGACCGGCCACGAGTGCTCTGAGCATCCGTCGGGGCGTACGGGTGCCCCGTGACACCCGCACAACCTTGAGCCGCCGTGGGACTAGAGGTTGCCGCGGCGGGCCTGCTCGCGCTCGATCGCCTCGAACAGGGCCTTGAAGTTGCCCTTGCCGAAGCCCATCGAGCCATGGCGTTCGATGATCTCGAAGAAGACGGTCGGGCGGTCCTGGACCGGCTTGGTGAAGATCTGCAGCAGGTAGCCGTCCTCGTCGCGGTCGGCGAGGATCTTCAGCTCGCGCAGGGTGTCGATCGGGACCCGCGTCTCGCCGACCCACTCCCCCAGCGTGTCGTAGTACGAGTCGGGCGTGTTGAGGAACTCCACGCCGGCCGCGCGCATGGTGCGGACCGTCTGGACGATGTCGTTGGTGTTGAGCGCGATGTGCTGGACGCCCGCGCCGCCGTAGAACTCCAGGTACTCGTCGATCTGGGACTTCTTCTTGGCGATGGCCGGCTCGTTGATCGGGAACTTGACCTTGAGCGTGCCGTCGGCGACGACCTTGGACATCAGTGCGCTGTACTCGGTGGCGATGTCGTCGCCCACGAACTCCTTCATGTTCGTGAAGCCCATGACCTTGTTGTAGAAGCCGACCCACTCGTTCATCCGGCCGAGTTCGACGTTGCCGACGCAGTGGTCGATGGCCTGGAAGGTGCGCTGCGCGGGCGGCTCGACCATCGGCTTGGCCGCGACGTAGCCGGGCAGGTACGGGCCGTCGTAGCCGGAGCGCTCGACCAGGGTGTGACGGGTCTCGCCGTACGTGGCGATCGCGGCCAGGACGACCGTGCCGTGCTCGTCCTTCAGCTCGTACGGCTCGGCCACCGAGCGGGCACCGTGTTCCAGGGCGTAGGCGTACGCGGCACGGGCGTCCGGCACCTCGATGGCGAGGTCGACGACGCCGTCGCCGTGCTCGGCCACGTGCCGGGCGAGGAAGTGACCCCAGTCGCTGGACGGCTTGATGACCGAGGTGAGGACGAAGCGCGCGGAGCCGTTCTCCAGGACGTAGGCAGCGGTCTCGCGGCTGCCGTTCTCCGGTCCGGAGTAGGCGACCAGCTTCATGCCGAAGGCGGTGGAGTAGTAGTGCGCCGCCTGCTTGGCGTTGCCCACGGCGAAGACGACCGCGTCCATTCCCTTGACCGGGAAGGGGTCGGCCTGCCGGGCGGTGTCGGGAGTGTGGTGTGTGGTCTGCGTCATAGCCGCAGGGTCTCCCTGCTCGGCAAGGTGCGCAATAGTTTGCGATTCCGCTGGGCAATCTGTTCAGCAATACAGCCGTATCGACGGCGTTTCTGTACAGGATGACCATGCCGGGAGGCTGCTGTGGCGATCGATCATCTGGACGGCCGGATCATCCTGCTGCTGGCGCGGGAGCCGCGGATCGGGGTGCTGGAGATGTCCCGGCGGCTGGGCGTGGCCCGGGGCACGGCGCAGGCGCGGCTGGACCGGCTTCAGTCGAACGGAGTCATCCGCGGCTTCGGCCCGGAGGTGGACCCGGCGGCGCTCGGCTACCCGGTCACGGCGTTCGCCACGCTGCAGATCCGGCAGGGTCAAGGCGCCGACGTACGCGCCCACTTGGCGACCGTGCCCGAGGTGCTGGAGCTGCACACCACCACGGGCAGCGGGGACATGCTGTGCCGGCTGGTGGCCCGCTCGAACGCCGATCTCCAGCGTGTGATCGACCGGGTCGTCGGTTTTGATGGCATCGTCCGGGCCTCCACGGCGATCGTCATGGAGAACCCCGTTCCGCTGCGGATCATCCCGCTGGTGGAGCAGGCCGCGGAGGAGACCTGAATCGTGGGGTGAGCGCGTGTGAACTTCTGGGAGTACGTGGCGGGCCGGCACCAGCAACTGCTCACGGACGCCTACCAGCACGCGAGCGCCGTCTTCCAGTGCATGGTCGTCGCGACCGTGCTCGGGGTCCTGATCGGCGTCGCCACCTACCGCAGCGAGTGGGCCGGGAACCTCGCGACCACGACCACCGCCACCGTCCTGACCGTGCCGGCGCTCGCCCTGATCGGCCTGCTCATCCCGGTCGTGGGCCTGGGCGTGGCGCCGACGGTGATCGCGCTGACGCTGTACGGGCTGCTGCCGGTCGTGCGCAACGCGATCGTCGGGCTGCGCGGGGTCGACCCGGCGCTGGTGGACGCGGCCACGGGCATCGGGATGTCCCGCCCGGCCCGGCTGCTGCGGATCGAGCTGCCGCTCGCCTGGCCGCCGATCCTCACCGGCATCCGGGTCGCGACCCAGATGCTGATGGGCATCGCGGCCATCGCGGCGTACGCCTCGGGCCCCGGTCTCGGCAACGTCATCTTCCGCGGCCTCGCCTCGCTGGGCAGCGCCAACGCGCTCAACCAGGTCCTCGCGGGCACGCTCGGCATCATCGTCCTGGCGCTGCTGTTCGACGCCGCGTACGTCCTGATCGGGCGGCTGACCATTCCCAGGGGGATCCGTGCCTGAGACCGACGGCCACGGGGCCTCCATCGAGCTGGAGAACCTGACCAAGCGGTACCCCGGCAGTGCGCGGCCGGCCGTGGACAACGTGAGCATGGAGATCAAGGCGGGCGAGGTCGTCGTCCTCGTCGGCCCCTCGGGCTGCGGCAAGTCGACCCTGCTCAAGATGATCAACAGGTTGATCGAGCCGACCGGCGGCCGTATCCGCATGGGCGGCGAGGACGTCACCGACATCGACCCGGTCGGGCTGCGCCGCAAGGTCGGCTACGCGATCCAGTCCGCCGGGCTCTTCCCGCACATGACGGTCGCGCAGAACATCGGCGTCGTCCCGAGGATGATCGGCTGGTCGAAGGCCCGGATCAAGGCGCGGACCGAGGAGCTGCTCGACCTCGTCGGCCTCGACCCCGGCGAGTTCCACGGCCGCTACCCGCGCATGCTCTCCGGCGGCCAGCAGCAGCGCGTGGGCGTGGCCCGGGCGCTGGCCGCCGATCCCCCGGTGCTGCTGATGGACGAGCCGTTCGGGGCGGTGGACCCGATCACCCGCGACCATCTCCAGGACGAGCTGATCCGGCTCCAGCACGAGTTGCACAAGACGATCGTCTTCGTCACGCACGACTTCGACGAGGCCATCAAGATCGGCGACCGGATCGCCGTGCTGCGCGAACGCTCCCACGTCGCGCAGTTCGACACCCCGGAGGCGATCCTCACCAACCCGGCGGACGACTTCGTGTCCGGGTTCGTCGGCGCCGGGGCGGCGCTGAAGCGGCTCAACCTGACCCGCGTACGGGACGTGGAGATCACCGACTATCCGACGGTGACGATCGACGACCCCTTGCAGCAGATCTTCAACCGGCTGCGGGCCGGCGGCACCAACGAGGTCCTGCTGCTCGACCGGCGCGGCCGTCCCTACAAGTGGCTCAGGCGCGGCGACCTGATGCGGGCCCGGGGCTCGCTGGCCCGCGCCGGGACGCTGGTGCACGACACGGTCACCCGGGACGCGACCCTGCGGGACGCGCTGGAGGCGGTACTCACCGACAACACCGGGCGGGTGGCGGTGACGGGACGGCACGGTGAGTACACCGGCGTCGTCGACATGGAGACGCTCCTCAACTCCGTGCACGACATGCTGGAGGCCGACCGGCTGGACGCGCTGGAGAGCCAGCACGAGTTGGAGGAGCTGCGGGCGGCGCAGACGCACGCGGAGCAGGAGGGCGGCGAGGGCCTCACGGGCGTGGGCGGCCTCGGAGGGAAGCGGTGACCGCTCCCGGGCCGGTGCGCACCGCCCCAAGACCAGCGGACGAAGAGGAGGCCGAGGCGCCGCCCCGGACGTCACCCGGCCCACCGCCCCGGCGCGTCGGCCCGCTGAAGCTCACCGTGCTGCCCGCCGTCCTGGTGGCCGTACTGCTCGCCACCTGGCTCTGGTTCCGGCAGACCGACCTGGACGCGCTGACCCGCAACGCCCTGTCGGACGGCCAGGTCTCCAAAGCCCTGTGGCAGCACATCCAGCTGACCGTGATCTCCACGTTCTTCGTGCTGGTCATCGCGATCCCGCTCGGGATCCTGCTGACCCGCCCGGCGTTCCGCAGGGCCACTCCGGTGGCGATGGCGTTCGCCAACATGGGCCAGGCGACGCCCGCGATCGGCCTGCTGGCGCTCCTCGTCATCTGGCTGGGCATCGGCCGCAGGGCCGCCCTGATCGGCATCATCGCCTACGCCGTGCTGCCCGTGGTGTCCAACACGATCGCCGGCCTCAAGGCGAACGACCCGACGCTGCTGGAGGCGGCCCGGGGCATCGGCATGTCGCCGACGGGAGTCCTGACCCGGGTCGAACTCCCCCTCGCCGTCCCGCTGATCCTGGCGGGTGTCCGCACGGCCCTCGTCCTGAACGTCGGCACGGCGACCCTGGCCGTCTTCGGCGGGGGCGGCGGACTGGGCGTGCTGATCACGACCGGGATCACCAACCAGCGGATGCCGGTGCTGGTGCTGGGCTCCGTCCTCACGGTGGTCCTGGCACTGCTGGTGGACTGGCTGGCCTCGCTGGCGGAAGTGCTCCTGCGGCCCCGGGGGCTCCAGCCATGAGGCGGCGGTTGTTCCTGGCGCCGGCAGCGGGGCTGCTGGTCGCGGGGTGCGGCCTGACGAGCGGCTCCCCCATGGCGGACGACGTGCGGCCCGGTTCGGTCGGGCGGGGCGAGCCGTTGAAGGGCGCGAGCCTGACGGTGACGTCGAAGTCGTTCACCGAGGGGCTGATCCTCGGCGCGATCATGGGCATCGCCCTGGAGGCGGCCGGGGCGGAGGTACTCGACCGCACGGGCATCCAGGGGTCCATCGGCAGCCGCGAGGCCGTCCGCAAAGGGGACGCCGACGCCGGCTACGAGTACACGGGCACGGCCTGGATCACGTACCTGGGCAACAGCGAGCCGGTCACCGATCCGCGCGCGCAGTGGGAGGCGGTGAGGAAGGCCGACGCGGCGAACGGGCTGGCCTGGCTGCGGCCGTCGTCCCTGAACAACACGTACGCGCTGGCGATGAACCAGGAGAACGCGAGGAAGTACGGCACGAAGACCCTGTCGGACGTGGCGAAGCTGGCGAAGTCCGACCCGGGGGCGGTGAAGCTGTGCGTGGAGGTCGAGTTCGCGAACCGGGCGGACGGGTTGCCGGGCATGCAGCGGACGTACGGGATGAAGCTGCCGGCGCGGAGCGTCACGCAGATGGACACGGGGATCATCTACACCCAGACGTCGAAGGGGAGTTGCCCGTACGGGGAGGTGTTCACCACCGACGGGCGCATCGACTCCATGAACCTGGCGGTCATGGCGGACGACAGGAAGTTCTTCCCCAACTACAACGCCGCGCCGATGATCAACGCGAAGACGTTGCAGGAGTGGCCGGCGATCGCGGACGTCCTGGACCCGGTGACGGCACGGCTGAACAACACGGTGGCCCGGAGGCTGAACGCGAGGGTGGATGTGGAGGGGGAGGATCCGCACCAGGTGGCGTGGGAGTGGATGGTGGAGGAGGGGTTGGTCAGGGAGGGGTGACCGGCATTGATGGAGAGAGTTGCAAAGAAACCCTTGCAAGGGTTCCTTTGCAAGGATAGCTTTGCATCGTGACCCAACCCCAGAACCCCCAAGTGCGGCAACTCGACGCCCGATCCCTACGGGGACTCGCGCACCCCCTGCGGATGCAGCTGCTCGACGCCCTGCGCTTCGGCGGCCCGGCCACCGCCTCGCAACTGGCCGCGAAGCTGGGCGAGTCCAGCGGCGCCACCAGCTATCACCTGCGCCAACTCGCGGAGTACGGCTTCATCGAGGACGCCCCCGAGCACGGCAAGGGACGCGAGCGGTGGTGGAAGGCGACTCACCACGGCCTCCGTTTCGACGACGCCCTGCTCACCGACTCGGACCCGGCCGTGCGCGGCGCGGCGGACATGTACCTCCACGAGGTCGCCACCACGCAGACCCGGGACCTGTCGACGTGGCTGGGCAACCGCGAGTCATGGCCCGAGGAGTGGAGCCGCGTCTGGGACATGAGCAGTTGGACGCTGCTGCTGACGCCCGAACTGACTCAGGAACTCGTCGAGAAGATGCACGCGCTGCTCGACAGCTACCGCGACCGCGCGACCGAGGACACCCCCGGCGCCGAGCAGGTCCGCCTCCACACCCACGCCTTCCCGATCAGGACGGACTGAGATGCACCCCGACATCCACCTCGCCCTGCACCACGCCCGCGCCGCCGATCTCCGTGCCGAAGCCGGAGGCCGGGCCCCCGCCGCCCGGAACAGCCATGGTCTCCGTACCCGCCTCGGCTGGACCCTCGTGGAGGTCGGGTTAAGGCTCGCCACCCGGCCGGGGACGGCAGCCGCCGCCCACTAGACGGACCCGCCCTAGCAGCTGGGCACGGATCCCTTCCCCGTCTCCAGGGCCACCAGTGAGCTCACCGTGCTCTTCAGCGTCGTCACCGGGATCAGCCGCAGGCCCTTCGGCAGTTCGGCCCGCGCGTCCGCGCACTCCGCCTTCGGAACGAGGAACACGGTCGCCCCGTCCCGCTTGGCGGCCTGGGTCTTGAGGGCGACGCCGCCCACCGCCCCGACCGTGCCGTCGGCGGCGATCGTGCCGGTGCCGGCGATGACACGGCCCCCCGTGAGATCACCACCCGTGCCGTCGCCGTCGAGCTTGTCGATGATCCCCAGGGAGAACAGCAGCCCGGCGCTGGGCCCGCCCACGTCCGCGAGCCGCAGGCCGACCTTGACGTCCTTGTCGTCGAGGCCGAGATAGTTCAGCGCGGCCTGCGTCGCCGCGTCCTGGGACTCCTTCATCTGCTTCTCGTTGTGCCGCTCGATCTCCTGGACGGAGTCGCCGCTCGGGTAGATCGCGTCGCGCGGCATGACCGCCCGGTCCGTGCGGAACCAGTTGTCGATGACGTCCGGGAGCGAGACCCGGGTGTCCGGTGAGGTCGCCACGATGGTGGTCATACGCAGCTGGCCAGGCGTCTCCCGGGTCGGCGCGCCCTTGATGGTGATCACCGGGGCGCCCTTGTCCTCCCCGAGCACGTTCGTCGTCTGCCCGGGCTGCGCCACCGAGAACGGCAGCGGCGCGAAAACCGCCGTGGCGAGCAGGGCCACGACGGGCAGGGCGCAGACGGCGATGGCCTGGGGACGCGTGAGACGAGAGAACACGGGATCAATCTAACTCGGGCACGGAATCGGGCCGGTCCCAGGTCGCCCGGGGCCCGGCAGGAGGGATCCGCACACGTCAGCACAGCGCGTCCGCACAGGTCAGCGCAGCGCGTCCGCGACCTCTCGTGCCGCCTCGACGACCCTGTCCCCCACCCGCTCCGGCACCACGTCCGCCAGCATCACCACGCCCACGCTGCCCTCGACGCCCGTCACGCCCAGCAGCGGCGCCGCCGCCCCGCACGCGCCGGCCTCCAGCTCGCCGTGGGTCAGGGTGAAGCCCGGGTCCGTCATCGGGTGCTGCCGGGCCGCGAGGATCGCCTTGCCCGCGGCGCCCCGGTCCAGGGGGTGGCGGAAGCCTGCCCGGTAGGCGACGTGGTAGTCCGTCCAGGTCGGCTCCACCACGGCCACGGCGAGGGCGTCCGCCCCGTCCACCAGGGTCAGGTGCGCCGTCGCGCCGATGTCCTCGGCCAGCGACCGCAGCGCCGGCATCGCGGCCTCTCGTACGAGGGGGTGGACCTGCCGGCCCAGACGCAGCACGCCGAGCCCGACCCGGGCACGTCCGCCCAGGTCACGGCGTATGAGCGCGTGCTGTTCCAGCGTGGCGAGCAACCGGTACACGACGGTCCGGTTGACGCCCAGTTTGAGGGAGAGCTCGGTCACGGTCAGTCCGTGGTCCGTGTCGGCGAGCAGCTTGAGGACACGTAGTCCCCTGTCGAGCGTCTGGGAGGTCTCCGCGGTCACGACGCCCACTCCTTAGTGGTGAGGTCGACGGCCCCCTGGTCGGTGGATGCGTCACCGAGTCCCGTCGGCGACGCGCTTCAGAGGCCGCCGATCGGCCGGCGGCCCGGCCTGTCCGGGCCGCGTCGCTTCACGGCTGCGCTCCGCGGCGGCGCTGCCACGGGGCGTGTGCGTAGCCGGACAGTAGCGAAGGGAGTTCGCTGAGCGGAAGGCTCCGTCCAGAATCCGGGCACCGTCCAGGACCCACTGGCGCCCTTTGCCCGCATACGTACGACCCGGGGGTCACTTCATGCGCGTGGCCCACTCCTGCACCTTGGCGATCCGCTGCCGTAGCTGCCCTGCCGTCGCCTCCGCCGCCGGAGGCCCGCCGCACACGCGCCGCAGCTCCGTGTGGATCACGCCGTGCGGCTTGCCGCTCTGGTGGACGTACGCGCCGACCATCGTGTTGAGCTGCCGCCGCAGCTCCATCATCTCCTTGTGCGAGACGACCGGCCGCCGCTCGGCGGGCACTTCGAGCAGGTCGGCCTCCGCGTCCGGCTTCTTGCGGCTGTGCGCGATCTGCCGGGCCTGCCGCTTCTGCAGCAGCAGCTGGACCTGGTCGGGTTCCAGCAGGCCGGGGATGCCGAGGTAGTCCTGCTCTTCCTCGCTGCCCGGGTGGGCCTGCATGCCGAACTCGGCGCCGTTGTACATGACCCGGTCGAAGACGGCGTCGGACTCCAGCGCCTCGAAGGGCAGCATGTCCTGCTCGCCGGTGTCCTCGTCCTGCTCCTTGTTCGCCTCCTCCATCTCCTTCTCGGATTCGGCGTACGGGTCCTCCTCGCCCTCCTTCTTGGGCTTGTCGAGGACGTGGTCGCGTTCGCGCTCCATCTCGTTGGCGAAGGAGAGCAGGTCCGGCACGGTCGGCAGGAACACGGAGGCCGTCTCGCCACGCCGCCGGGACCGTACGAAACGGCCGACGGCCTGCGCGAAGAACAGCGGAGTGGAGATGGTGGTGGCGTACACGCCCACCGCGAGGCGCGGCACGTCGACGCCCTCGGACACCATCCGCACCGCGACCATCCACCGGTCGGTGTTGTTGCTGAACTCGTCGATCCGCTCGGAGGCGCCGGAGTCGTCGGAGAGCACGAGGGTCGCCTTGCTGCCCGTGATCTCGCGGATCAGCTTGGCGTACGCGCGCGCCGAGTCCTGGTCGGAGGCGATGACGAGCGCGCCGGCGTCCGGGATGGCCTTCCTGACCTCGGTCAGCCGCTGGTCGGCGGCGCGCAGCACGGCCGGCATCCACTCGCCGCGCGGATCGAGGGCGGTCCGCCAGGCCTGGCTGATGGCGTCCTTGGTCATGGGCTCGCCGAGCCGCGCGGCGACCTCGTCCCCGGCCTTGGTGCGCCAGCGCATGTTGCCGCTGTAGGAGAGGAAGATGACGGGCCGGACGACGTTGTCGGCGAGGGCGTTGCCGTAGCCGTAGGTGTAGTCCGCGGCGGACCGCCGGATCCCGTCGTTCCCCTCCTCGTACGTCACGAAGGGGATGGGGTTGGTGTCGGAGCGGAAGGGCGTACCGGTCAGGGCCAGCCGGCGGGTCGCGGGCTCGAAGGCCTCCAGACAGGCCTCGCCCCAGGACTTGCTGTCACCGGCGTGATGGATCTCGTCGAGGATGACCAGCGTCTTGCGCTGCTCCACCCGGTTCCGGTGGAGCATCGGCCGCACGCCGACGCCCGCGTACGTCACGGCGATCCCGTGGTACTCCCGGCCGAGCGGCCCGGCGCTGTACTCCGGGTCGAGCTTGATGCCTATCCGGGCCGCGGCCTCCGCCCACTGCTTCTTCAGGTGCTCGGTCGGGGCCACCACGGTGACCTGCTGCACGACATGGTGGTGCAGCAGCCAGGACGCCAGCGTCAGCGCGAAGGTCGTCTTGCCGGCGCCGGGGGTGGCGACCGCCAGGAAGTCCCGCGGCTGCTCCTGGATGTACTTCTCCATCGCGCCCTGCTGCCAGGCGCGCAGCTTGCTTGCGGTACCCCAGGGGGCGCGGCCGGGGAACGCCGGGGACAGGTGGTGCGAGGCAGAGCTGGTGCCGGCGGTGGTAGTCACGGTCTCCGTTGGGGGTCGGGCGGCTCGTTCGAGGGAGCCTGACGGCTCGGCTACGTATGACAACCGGGCCACCCTACCGGCGGCCCACCACGCTCATGCGCGGACCAGCCCGGGTCATGCCCGGGTGGGATTCACGTCACAGCCCGGCAGGGCTCCTCACCGCTCCCGCAGTCGCGTGGTCACCCAGGCCCCCACCAGCGCGACCACCGCCATCGGCAGGAACACCGCGGCGAAGGCGGCCGGGTGGGAGGCGGTGGCGGTGGTGGTGGTGGTGTGGGTGACCGTGCCGCCGCCGAGGGCGGCGAAGGCGGCGCCGCCGGCGGAGAGCAGGACGACGTTGGACAGGCCGTCGGAGATCTGGAGGGCGGCGGAGTTGGTGCCGGCCTCCTCGGGGGCGGAGAGCTTGAGCAGGAGCACGCTCGTGGAGGAGATGACGAGGCCCATGCCGAAGCAGCCGAAGGCCCAGGCGACGGCCAGGGTCCACACGGGCACGGAGTCGAGCAGCACACTCGGCGCGGTGGCGATGGCCGCCGCCACCAGCAGCATGCCGAGGGTCGTCAACCGCTCCCGGTAGGGCTCGAACCGCGGCCGCGACTGCACCCACGAGCCCAGCGCCCACGTCCCGCCGCCCGCCGCGAGCGAGAAGCCGGCCAGCGTCGGACTGAGCCCCCGCTGGGTCACCAGCATCAGCGGCACGAAGGATTCGGCGGCGATGAAGGACCCCGCGGCGACGCCGCGCAGCAGCACCACGGAGGGCAGCCCGCGAGCGGCCCGGTAGGTGCCGCGCGGGAGCAGCCCGAGCACGGCGGGCACCAGCAGGGCCAGTCCGGCGGCGCCCGGCAGGAGCGAGAGCGGGCGCAGGTCCTGGGCGGCGTACTGGAGGAGGCCGGCGCCGAGGGAGATGGCCAGCGCCAGGCGGATGCGGCGGCGGTTGAGGGAAGGGGGCCGGCCGGGAGCAGACTCCGAGTCCGGCGTCGGCACCGGCCCGGCCGCGCGGCGCCGTATCTGCGGCAGCGCGAGCGCGAGCGGGAAGACGACGAGCACGGGTATCCCGATGAACACCCACCGCCACCCGAGCTGCTCGGTCACCGTGCCGGCGGCGAGGGGGCCGACGATCGACGGCAGGATCCAGCCCGCGGCGAACGCGGCCATGATGGCCGGCCGCAGCCGCTCCGGATACGCCCGCCCGACGACGACGTACAGCGCGACGATCACCAGCCCACCGCCGAGCCCCTGTACGGCCCGCCCCAGGATGAACACCCACATCGCCCCGGCCGTCCCCGACAGCAGCAGCCCGGCCCCGAAGGAGGCGATGCCCGTCGTCAACGGCCCGAGGGGGCCGCGCCGGTCCGACCACTGACCGGAGAGCACCATCCCGAACAGACTCGTCGTGAAGTACCCGGAGAACGCGAACGCGTACAGCGGCACCCCGTCCAACTCCCGCGCCGCGACGGGCATCGCCGTACCGACCGCCGTCGCCTCGAAGGCGATGAGCAGCACCACGGAGACGATCCCGAAGCTCAGCGCCCGGTACTCCCGCCCCAGCACGGTCTGGTCCGGCGCGGGTACGGAAGTCAGGCCATCGGCTTCCACGACATCTGCGTCACGCGGCTTCGGGGCGGTCATGACCGTCAGAGTAAGGGCCACGCGGCACTTTGACCCCTGTCGCGAGACGGTCCCCTCGTGGGACCTTGGTCGTACGTCCCCTCCTCTCGGCCACCCCCTTCATGAACGGCGTATGGCAGTCGCGTTGCAGCCCGCCCGATGCCCTTGAGCCCTCACTCCAGCCCGGCCTACGGTCACTGCACGAGTTCAGACACGGTCGTGTGCCCGAGTGGTTCAGGGGCTCGCCTGCAAAGCGAGTTACGCGGGTTCGAATCCCGCCACGACCTCCAGAGGCGCAAAGCGTCAGCCGGCATCGGGAAGTGCCGCCGGGTCGGTGCCCCCGTCGGCCTTTCGCCGCGCCCGGCGCGCGTTCTCCGCTCGTACGGCGTCCAGCCACCGCCAGAGGCCGACCTCCTCGATCCTCAGCCCGGGGCAGGCGATCCGATGCGGTACGCGGCACACCGCACCGGGCGCGGGCTCGTCCTCGCGGCTGTTCCATGCCGTGCCGTCGGAGTCCACGTACCAGCGGTGCCAGGCGGGCACCATGTGCGCGGGCACCAGCATGTCCGGTTCCAGGAGGACATGCCAGCCGTAGTAGGTGACACGCCGGTCCCCGACGAGCCCGCAGTTGGGGCAGACGGGCGGCGCGGGCGGTTCGGGGCCGGTGGCGCCTTCCATCGCGGCCTGGGCCCGGTCGGTCTTCTCCCACGGTCGCGGGGCGTCCGGTGGCCGCTGCCGGTGTCCGTCGGGGTCGGGTAACGGGATGATGCTCGACTCGTCTGTGTCCCCCATGGCGCGAGCATGTGCGCGGGTCGGGGACCGGGAAAGGGCGCGTTCAGGGCGCAACGGGGCAATCCGCCGGGCGTCAGGGCTCGGTGCACGACTCGGGGCGGGGCTTCGTGAAGTCGCGCACAACCCTCAGTGCCTCTTACGTGTCCAGGACATGACCGGTAGCCGACGTTCCGGTCGTCTCGCCCCCCTGTTCGACGAGGAGAACCACCGTGCACCTCCGCCCCTCGGCAGCCGTCCTGACCGCTGCCGTGATCGCCGTCGCCGGTCCCGCTGTCGCCGCACCCCAGGCGCAGGCCGAGGAGGGCGCGCCCGAGCTGGTCGTGTCGGCCCTGCCTTCCGCGACTCCCAAGCCCGGTGAGGTGTACGACAAGTCCGTCACCCTCACCAACAAGGGCACGGCCGCCGCGGACGGAGTCACCTTCCGGGTCCGCCTCACGCGCGGGCTGGACTTCCCCGAGCAGGTGCAGGGCTGCACGTACTCGACCGTCAAGGACCAGGTGCGGCAGGCCCTGTGCGAGCTCGACACGGTCATCGAGCCCGGCGCCTCCGTCACCACGCCCGTCCGGTTCAAGGCGCTGGGCAACGCCCTGATGGAGGCCGTCGAGTACGGCACGAGCGCGACCGGTGAGGCCCCGGGCGAGGGATACGACGACAGCTACCGGCGGCTCACCCTGACCGCCGACAACACCGCCGACCTCGTGGCCGTCGGCGAGGACACCGAGGCGCTGCCCGGTGAGGAGCAGTCGGTCACGGCGACCCTGCGCAACGACGGTCCCGGTTGGGTGCAGAACCAGGAGAGCGACGACCTCCCGGGCCTGCTGGTGCAGATCCCGCCGGGCACCGTCGCCGTCGGCGTGCCCAAGGGCTGCGCGCCGTTCGGGATCGACGGGCCGAGCGGACCGCAGGGGACCACGGGCAAGCCCAAGTACGTCTGCTGGCCGCAGGACGGGACCCTCGACGTGGGCCAGTCCCTGGCGTACACCTTCACGCTGAAGATCGAGAAGTCGGCGCAGGACCCCGAGGGCGAGGTCAAGGCGTCGTCCGTCTACGACATCGCCCCCGCGTACGACAAGAACCGTGCCAACAACACCGCCCTGATCCGCATCGACCTGCCGAGCGACAACGAGCCCGGGCCGAGCCCCTCGGACGGCTCCGACGGTGGCTCCGGCAACGGCGGGAACGGAAACGACCCGGAGGGCCAGGCCGCCGGCGGCACGGGTGCCACGGCCTCCCCCTCGGCGTCGGCCTCGACCGGCACCACGACGGGTGGTTCCAGCGGCACCACGACCGGCGGTACCACCGGCGGCAACCTCGCCTCCACCGGCTCCGACGGCACCCCGCTCCTCGCCGGTGCCGCGGCCGCCACCGCGGTGATCGGTGGCGGCCTGGTCTTCGCCGTACGCCGCCGCCGCGGCGCCGCCGGGTCCGCCTGACGGCAGCGCCGTCAGAGCACCCCGCCCGCCTCGTCCCGGAACGCGTCCGTCCAGTAGTGACGGCCCGAGCTGCCGGGCGTGACGCCCGTCGGGTCGACCGCCGAGAGGACCTGGAGCATCGTCATGGCCAGCTGGTCGTACGTGTCGGTCGTCAGCTCGTGGTCCGACTGGGCGTCGATCGCCCGCTCGCGGTGCAGGAGCCAGAGGGTGAAGGCCAGGGTCGAGACGTCCGTGTTCAGCGGGGACAGCGTGGCCTCGGGCTCGCTCCAGTTCAGGACCGCACCCGTCGCACCGTCGACGACCAGGCTGTTGTCCTCGACGAGATGACCGAGGCGTATCAGGCGGTGGGCTCCGGAGGGGAGCTCCGCGAGGCCGTCCGAGTCGGCGTGGTACTCGGCCAGCGTCGCCAGGGGCACGTCCGTGTCCAGGGAGAAGACGTGGGCCTCCTCCGGGAGGCCCACCTCGCGCAGGAAGCGGCGGGTCGGCTCGTGCGTGAGCGTCGCGGGGAAGTCGACGTCCTCGAAGCGGGCCACCTTGCCGGGGCCGAACTCCTGGTCCAGGAGGCGGTGCGGGAGGTCCAGGGACAGGCCGGACGCGCCGCCCCGGCCCGCGACCAGGGACAGCGGGCGGATCAGCGCCGCCATCTTCCAGAACGGGGCCGGCTCGCCGTCCGCCCCGTCCCGGAACACCGCCAGCAGGTGCTGGGACGCCTCCGCCACCGCCTTGGGGCCGAAGCGGCCCGCGTAGGAGGCGAACTGGCCGCGCAGGCCCGCCAGTTCGTCCGTCGCCTCGGCGAAGCGCACCAGCGTCCGCAGCGAGGGCGCCAGGGGGCGGCGGTCCATCAGGTCGGGGCGGTCGTGCAGGACGTACGTCGTCGAGATCTCGCCCGTCGCGCCGTCCAGCAGGACCGACTCCGTCTCCAGGCCTCCCGGGCCGAGCAGCCCGCCTATGACGAGCTGCTCGCGCAGCTCCGCCGACAGCCGGTCCGACGGATCGCCCGTCGAGTCCGCCACCGTGCGCAGGCCCTCCCGGTCCAGCTCGGCGAAGCTCAGCACGCCGCTGCCGCAGGGCAGTCCGGGCCCGGTCAGCCAGTGCCGCGTCGACGCGTGCGTCACCCACGGATCCAGCTCGGACTCGGTCAGGGTGATCACCGCGGAACCGGCGTCGGTCGTACTCATGGGCTCCCCCGCATGTGCTTGCTCACCGTCCCCTGGCGGGGCACGGCAGACCGCCCGGCCAGGCCCGGCAGCCGTCCCCCACTGCCCAGAACAGTACGCCCCACCACTGACAACGCCCCGGAACAGCGACGCGCGCCCCGGCGACCACACGCGTCCACCTCACAGGACGCTCAGAGCACCCTCGCGCGTTGCCTCTCCCCCAGAATCGCCGCCACGGTCTGCCCCACCGTCAGCTCCGATGTGTCCAGCCACAGTCCGATGCGCGGCGTCCGCGCGCAGCGCCTCGTCCAGCATGCCGACGGTCCAGGCGGCGCCGTATCCCGTCTCCGTCCGCTCCACCTCCCGCGCGGCCACCGCCTCGGCCCGCGGCGCGAGGACGACCACGTACAGCGGCCGGGTGCGCACCAGACCGGTGTACGTCCTCAGGTCCTCGCCCAGCACCACGTCCTGCACGACCGCCGTGAACCCGGCCTCGGCGTACGCGTCCGCCGTCGCCGCCGACAGGCGGTGGCGGAGCAGGAGTTGGGCCCGGGCCTCGTCCCCGGCGCGGGGGAGGTACTCCTCGCGCCCGGACACGATCATGCGCCGGAACAGGTCACCCCTGACGTGCGCCGCCCGCGGCAGCGTCTCCGCCAGCGCCTGGGCGACGGTCGACTTGCCGGCCGCCATCATCCCGGTGACCAGGACGACGCCGGCCGCACGGGCGTCACGCCCGTTCCGTCACCACCGCCGCCTGCGGGCGGATGGGCAGGCGGTTCACGGGGCGGCCCGTGGCGGCCCGTACGGCGGACGCGATGGCCGCCGGGGACGTCACCACCGGCACCGCGCTGACCGCCTTCGCCCCGAAGGGGGCGACGACGTCCCGTTCTTCGACCAGGCGGACGATGCGGATGTCGGGCGCGTCGAGCGCGGTCGGGAGGGCGTAACCGGTCAGGTCCGGGTGGCGGATCAGGCCGCGCGGGGTGCGCAGGTTCTCGGTCAGCGCGATGCCCAGGCCCTGGGTCACGCCCGCCTCGATCCGGGCGGCCAGCTGGGCCGGGTTCAGGACCCGCCCCACGTCCTGGGCGACGGCCAGTTCCACGACCCGTACGGAACCGATCTCGATGTCGACGTCCACCACCGCGCGGATCGCGCAGAAGGACATGCCGACGAACGCGTCGCCCTGGCCGGCCTCGTTCAGCGGCTCGGTCGGGTGCGGGCGGCACTGGGCGGTGGCCCACAGTTCCTTGCCGTCCAGCGCCTCGGTGACGGTCGTCGACAGGACGCCGTCGTACGACGTGATCTTGCCGTCGGTGATCTGGAGCAGCTCCGTGGACATGCCGAACTTGTGGGCGAGCGGCTGCAGGAGCTGCGTACGGACCATCTTGGCCGCGCGCTCCACCGCACCGCCCGAGACCCAGGTGTGCCGGCCGCGGCAGCCCGCGCCCGCCGGTGGCTGGTCGGTGTCGACCGGCGCCACGTGCACCTCGTCTATGCCGAGCGTCTCCTGCACGATCTGCCGGGCCAGGGTCGTGAAGCCCTGGCCGGTCTCGACGGCCGCGCACAGCACCGTCGCCACACCGTCGTGGACCTTCACGGTCGCCGTGGAGACCTCGTCCGCGCCCTCCGCGCCGAGCATGTGCACCATGCCCACGCCGTAGCCCACCCCCCGGCGCACCGCGCTCGGTTCGCCCGCGCCCTCGGGGCCGCCGGACAGCAGCCACTCCTCCTCGGGCGTGTCCTTGGGCAGCGGCGGGAGCGGGAAGTCCCGTACGGCCTGGAGCAGTTCGGCGACGGGGGCCGGACAGGTCACGGTCTGGCCGGTCGGCAGCACGTCGCCCGTCGCCATGGCGTTGCGCAGCCGCACCTCGGCCGGGTCGATGCCGAGCTTCTTGGCGATCTTGTCCATCTGCGCCTCGTAGGCGGCGCAGACCTGCATGGCGCCCTCGCCGCGCACATGGCCGGACGGGGGGTTGTTGGTGCGTACGGCCCAGCCCTCGATGAAGGCGTTCGGGACGACGTACGGGCCGCAGGCGAACGCGACGGCGGCGGCCAGGGCGTCGGCGGAGGTGTCGGCGTAGGCGCCCGCGTCGAGCAGGATCTGCGCCTCCACCTTCACGAGTCTGCCCTCGGCGTCGGCGTGGTGGCGGTAGCGCAGCAGGGTGGGGTGCCGGTGGGTGTGCCCGAGGAAGGACTCCTCGCGCGTGGCCGCGAGTTTCACCGGGCAGCCGGTGCGCAGCGCCAGCAGGCCGAGCGGGAGTTGGAAGCCCTGGTCCTCCCGGTCGGCCGTGGCACCGGGGACGCCGGTGACGACGACCTTGACCCGCTCGGGTTCCAGGCCGAAGGCGGCGGCGGCCCTGTCGCGGTCGGCGTGCGGGTCGGTGGAGGCGAGGTACAGCTCCACACCGCCGTCCGGGCGCGGGACGGCCAGGCCCGCCTCGGCGCCGATGGGCGCGGGGTCCTGGCGGCCGATGCGGTACAGGCCCTCGACGACGATCTCGCCGGCCGCCTCCGGGTCGCCGTGGCGCAGCGGGATGTGCCGGATCAGGTTCCCGTCGGGGTGCAGCGGCTCGGCCTCGAAGGCCTGTTCCGGGTCGGTCACCGGGTCGAGCACCTCGTACTCGACGATGACGGCGGCGGCGGCCATGCGCGCGGTGTCCGGGTGGTCGGCCGCCACGGCGGCGATGGGCTCACCGTGGTGGCGTACGACCTCGGAGGCGAAGACCGGGCGGTCGGCCTTGCCGCGGCCGTGCAACGCAAGCCCGGGGACGTCCTCGTGGGTGACGACGGCGCGTACGCCGGGCATCTCGCGCGCGTGGGAGGTGTCGATGGACACGATGCGCGCGTGCGGGTGCGGTGAGCGCAGCACGGCCGCCCACAGCAGGCCCTCGGCCCACAGGTCGGCGGCGTACGGGAAGGTGCCCTCCGTCTTGGCGCGGGCGTCGGCGGGAGGGAGGGAGGCGCCCAGGCCGTGGGGCAGCGGTTCGGGGGCGGGGGCGGCCTCCGCGGCCTGTGCGGCCTGAGCGGTGGCTGCTTCGTTGCTCACGCGGGGCCTCCGTCCTGGCCGTAGGGCTGGTCATGAGGGTCTGGAGTGTGCGGGTCCGGGGCGTGCGGATCCTGAGCGTGCGGGTTCGGGGCGTGCGGTTCGGGGGCCGAGCCGAAGGCCGACGCGTGGACGCCGCCGGCGCCCGGGCCCGCCTGGTGCGGGATACGGGCCTCGTCCGGGTCGCCGTCGGCGGGCGCGCTGTGTGCCTGGCGTTCGGCGACGACCTCCTTCACGGCGTCCACCACGCCCCGGTAGCCGGAGCAGCGGCACAGGTTGCCGCACAGCGCCTGGCGGGTCTCCAGCTCGCTGGGCGCCGGGTTGCCCTCCAGGAGGTCGTGCACGGTCATCGCCATGCCGGGTACGCAGAAGCCGCACTGCACGGCGCCGCAGCGCGCGAGCGCCCGCTGCACGTCCGACGGCCGGCCGTCCTCGGCCAGGCCCTCGACGGTTCGGACCTCGCTGCCCGCGGCGGTCACGGCCGGGACCAGGCAGGACGCGACGAGCCGCCCGTCGACCTGGACGTTGCACGCGCCGCACTCGCCCTGCGAGCAGCCGTCCTTGGCCCCCGCGAGTCCGAGCCGCTCGCGCAGCACGTACAGCAGGGACTCGCCGATCCACGCGTCGGTGACGGGGCGGTCGGTGCCGTTGACACGCAGGACGAAGGAGGCGAGGGGGTGTTCGTCCTGCGGGGCGGTGGAGGGCGCGTCCTGGGACGCCTCGTCCTCGCTGTCGCCCGAGTCGTGCGCGTCACCGGACGGGTCCTGCGATGCCGGCTCGTCCGGGGTCTCGCCGTCGGCGGACTCCGGCCCGGCGTCCGGGTCCGCCTCGTCGGGGAGGGGCCCGGCGGACGGCTCGGCGGGGGCGTCAGCGGGCTCTGCGGCCCTTGGGGCGTCCTCGGTTGCCTCGGCGACCTCACCGTGGCCGGGAGCGTCCTGTGAGGCTTCCTGGACGGTCTGCGGGCGCGCGGCGGCTTCCGCGTGCGGCTCGTCGTGCGCGGGCTCACCGCGGGTCTCCCCGGGAGCCTCGGGGTACGGCTGGGGGGACGCGGACCGTTCGGGGCCGTTCGCGTCCGACCCGGGGTGGTGCTGGGTCGGCTCACCGTCAGGGCCCGAGTGCTGCGGCGCGTGTCCGGGTGGGCCGGATGGCTCCGGGCCGGGGGTGGGTGTGCCCGACTGTTCCGGCCCGTGGCCGGCGGGGCCGGAGGGCTCGGGGCCGTGGTGGTCGGTGAAGGGGTGCGGCTGCGGGCGGCGTCCGGTGAAGTCGGACGACTCGGAGCCGTGGTCCGTGAAGGCGGACTGGGCCGACTCGTGGCCGGTCGCTCCATGCGGCTCCGGGCCGTGTCCGGGTGGGCCGGAGGGCTCCGGGCCTCGGCCGGGCGCCCCGTCCGGGTCCGATCCCCCGTGCTCCGTGAAACCATGCGGATCCGGGCCGTGGCCGGGCACGCCGTGCGACTCCGCGCCGTGATCGGCGTAAGCCGGCTGCTCCGGGCGGTGATCGGCGAACGCGGACGGATCCGAGCCGCGGTCCGTGAAGGCGGACTGATCCGGGCCGTGGCCGGGCACACCGTGCGACTCAGAGCCCTGGCCCGGCACACCGTGCGACTCCGGGCCGTGCTCCGTGAAGCCGTGCGGGCCCGGGCCGTGGTCGGGCGCACCGTGCGGGTCCGAGCCCTGGCCGGGCACGCCGTGCGACTCCGGGCCGTGCTCCGTGAAGCCGTGCGGGCCCGGGCCGTGGTCGGGCGCACCGTGCGGGTCCGCGCCGTGATCGGCGTAGGCCGACTGCTCCGGGCGGTGGCCGGCGAAGGCGGACGGAGCCGAGCCGTGGCCGGCGAACTCCGGCTGCTCCGGCGCGTGGTCGCCGCCGTCGGACGGCTGGGGCGCGTGACCGGCGCCGGACATCTCCGGCCGATGGCCGCCCGGCCCGGACGACTCCGGTCCATGGCTGCTCAACCCGGTCGACGCCTGCCCGTGACGGCCGAACTCCGACGGCGGCTCCTGCCCATGATCAGCGAACCCGGACGACTCCTGCCCGTGACCGCCGAACCCCGACGCCTCAGGCGTCTGCCCGGCGTCCTCCGGCCGCTGCGGCGCGTGACCGGTGCCGTCGGTCGCTCCCGCGGCGTGGCCGGCCGTCGGGTCCGCCTCCTGCGGCAGGGGCCCGGCGGGCTGTTGCTCCACGGCATGGGGGCTCCGCGCGCCCGGGTCCGGTGCGTACTCGGAGGCCGGTCCGGCAGCCCCCGGCTGCCCGTGCTCGTGCGGATAGCCTGGCCCGTTCTGCTCCTGCCCCGCCGTGTCCTGCGGGACCTGCTGCCCCCACGGCCGGCCCGCCGCCTGGGTCGCCCACGGCGCGGGCGCACCGCCCGGCAGCGTCGGCGGCGGGGTGCCACCCCACTGTTCGACCAGCGAGGACGTGGTGAACTCGCCCGACTCGTCCGGCAGGTCGCCCCCGGCGACGGGGATGGACCACTGTCCGGTCACGTCATGGCCGGGCGCGGTCTCCGCCGCCCCGGCGTCCTCGAAGTTCCACTGCCCGGTGGCTCCGGGGTTGTACGTGAAGCGGTCGTCCGCGCCGTGCCGCCCCGCCTGCGCGTCGGAGCCGTAGGGCGTGCCGGATCCGTACGGCGCCTGCGAGCCGTACGACTGCTCCCCCGTTTCGTGTCCGGGCTGCTGGTGGCCGCCCTGCTCGTAGCCCTGCCGGTGGGCGGCGTGCGGGTCGTGCCACTGGGCGCCGTCGACGGGCGCGCCGGGCACCGGCCACGCTCCGGGGGCCGCCGGGTCGGTGCCGGCGGTCGTGGCGGGGTCGACCGTTATCTGCGGCGGTACGTAGCCGTGGCCGGGCGCGGCGAGGGGACTGTCGGCGGCCAGCAGGGCGTCGACGCCCCCCTCGGGGAGTTCGACGAAGGCGGTGGCGCCGTCGTCGTACTCACCCTGGGGCAGCGGGTCCCAGCGGCTCCCGCCCCGGTGCGTGCCCTCTCCGTGCTGGTCGTCGGTCACGACAGCGCCCTCCCCAGTGCTCGTCGGGCCAGCGCGGCGACGGTGCGCCGCAGGTGCAGTACGGCGGGCGGGAGCTGCGGTACGGAGCCGTCCTCGGCCGGGGCCGCGTCGGGGATGCAGGCCGCGGCGACGTACTCCCCGAAGGCGCTCAGCGCCTCCGGCACGAGCGCGCGGTTGTTGTCCCAGTCGATGAGCCGGCCGACCCACTGCTCGGCCTCCAGGGGCCGCAGCGGCATCGGCGCTATGGCGCCCACCGCGCAGCGCACACCCCGGCGTGCGGGGTCCAGGACCAGGGCCACGGACGCCACCGCGCGCCCCGGGCCGGTCCGGCCGGTGGCCTTCAGGAAGACCTGCGGGGCGTGCAGCAACGGCACGCGCACGTAGCCGATGAGTTCACCGGCGCGCAGCATGTCCATCCCGGCCAGCAGGTGCGACACCGGGATCTCCCGGCGGGCCCCGCCCGGGCCCGCGATGATCAGGGTCGCCTCCAGGGCGGCCAGCACCGGCAGCGCGTCCCCGGTGGGGGCGGCCGAGGCGATGTTGCCGCCCAGGGTGCCCGCGTTGCGGATGTGCGGCGGGCCCGCGGCGCGCGCGGCGGCGGCGAGCGCCGGGATCAGGGCCGCGAAGTCGGGGCGGCCCATGCGCGCGTGCGTGAGGCCCGCGCCGAGCAGCGCGTGGCCGTCCAGGTACTGCCAGCCGCGGATCTCGCTGATCTTGCCGAGTCCCACCAGCGCGGCGGGCCTGAGCTGTCCGGAGTTGACGGCGGCCATCAGGTCGGTGCCGCCCGCGACGGGCACGGCGGCGGGCACGGCGGTGAGTGCCGCGACGGCCTCGTCCAGCGTCGTGGGCAGCGTGACGGCCTGCGCCGCCTGCGGTGCGTGCGTGGTCAAACCGGCTGCCCCTTCCCGCTGCCCCACCTGGTCCCACCTGTGCTGCCGTACGGTACGTGCTGACAGGGCGGACGTGGCAACTCTGGCACATCTTGGCGAGAGCCGAAGACACGGGTCCGCTAGGAGGCATTCGCCCACCTCACCGGCGAGATGGTCCGTTTTCGCACTGGTTCACCAGTGCGTGGCGATTGGCACTTTCGGTGACCCTTGTGCGCTTTTTCCGTGGCCTGTTCGAGCTGTTCGGTAGCGGCGGCCGGTCCTACCGGCGGGGCGGCGGACCGTCGATCGGGCGGCCCAGCACCCCCGGGCGCCGCTGCCAGGGCAGCGGGCCGGCGGGTGGCCGGTAGGCGACGCCGAGGGCGTCGAGCCGCCGGTAGTGGGCGGCCATACGGCGCTCGAAGCCGGCGAAGTCCCGTTCCGCCGGGGCGGGCAGGGCGCTCCACGCGACCTCGGCGAAGGCCGCGAGCCGGGGGAACGCCTGGTAGTCCACGCGCGCGTGGTCCTCCATCACCTCGGTCCACAGGTTGGCCTGGGTGCCGAGCACGTGCCGGGCCTCCTCGGGCGTCAACTCCGGCGGCACGGGCTCGAACCGGTAGACGTCCTCCAGGGTGCGCACCCACCCGATCGGTACCGGCTCGTCGGGGCCCGGATCCTGACGGTGGTCCAGATACACCTGCTGCTCGGGGCACATGACGACGTCGTGGCCGGCCTGGGCGGCGGCGATGCCACCGGCGTAACCGCGCCACGAGGACACGGCCGCGCCCTTCGCCAGCCCGCCCTGGAGGATCTCGTCCCAGCCGATCAGCCGGCGCCCGCGCGCGGTGAGCCACGCGTCGAAGTGCCCGATGAACCAGGACTGGAGCTCGTCCTCGTCCGCGAGCCCGAGTTCCCTGATGCGCGCCTGGGCGGTGGCGGACCGGCGCCACTGGTCCTTGGGGCATTCGTCGCCGCCGACGTGGACGAACTCCGACGGGAACAGCTCCAGAACCTCCTCGAAGACGCCCTCGTAGAAGCGCAGGGTGTTGTCAGTGGGGGCGAGTACGTTCGGGTTGATTCCCCAGGTGTCCCAGACGGAGAGGGCGGTGGTGTCGATGACGTCGGTGTTGCCGAGTTCCGGGTACGCGGCGATGGCGGCCTGCGAGTGGCCGGGTACGTCGATTTCGGGGACGACGGTGATATGCCGCTCGGCGGCGTAGGCGACGATCTCCCGGATGTCGTCCTGGGTGTAGTAGCCGCCGTGCGGCTTCTCCTCCCACAGGGGTGAGGCCCGGTGGCCGGTTTTCGTCCGCGCCCGCCAGGAGCCGATCTCGGTCAGCCGTGGATGCCGCTCGATCTGGACGCGCCAGCCCTGGTCGTCCGTCAGATGGAAGTGGAAGACGTTGAGTTTGTGCGCCGCCATGAGGTCGAGATAACGCAGGACACCTTCCTTGGGCATGAAGTGCCGGGCGACGTCGAGCATCAGGCCGCGCCATCGGAATCGGGGGGCGTCGTGGATGGTGACGGCGGGCACCTCCCACTCCTGCCTACGGGTCACCGGAGCCCGGCGGAAGGCCTCAGGGCCGAGCAGTTGACGGAAGGTCTGGGCGCCCCAGAACAGGCCCGCCGGGCTCGCTCCTTCGATGAGGACGCGGCCGGTGCCGACCGTGAGGCGGTACGCCTCGGGACTGTCGAGGGCGGGGTCGAGGGCGGGCAGGATCCCCAGCCGGACACGGTGGGCGTCGTCGCCGGTGTGCGGGTCCAGCGGCAGACCGGTCGCCGCGCCGACGGTCGCGCGCAGCCACCGCGCGACCGGCTCGGTGCCGGGGCCCGCCTCGATGCCGGTGCGCGTGTCGAGGAGGAAGCCCTGTCCGTCCCCGGCCTCGACACGCAGGGGCGCCGGGATCACGTCCGTCTTCGGAGGAGTCACGTCAGTCCTTCACTGCTCCGCCCAGTCCGGAGACCAGGCGGCGCTGTACGAGTACGAAGAAGACCAGCACCGGAATCGTCATCACCGTCGATGCCGCCATCACCCCGCCCCAGTCCGGGTCGTCGGGCTTGTAGAAGACCAGCAGCGCCATCGGCAGCGTCGACTGCGAAGTGTCACTGATGATGAACGACTTGGCGAAGAGGAAGTCGTTCCAGGCGGAGATGAAGGAAAACACGCTGGTGGCCACGAGCCCCGGCAGGACCAGCGGGAAAAGGACCTGCCACAGGAATCTGGCCCGGCTCGCCCCGTCGATGTACGCGGCCTCCTCCAGCGCCTCCGGAACGGCTTTCACGAACCCCCGCAGCATCCAGATCGCGAACGGCAGCGAGAAGGCGATGTGGGGCAGGATCAGCGAGCCCAGCGTGTTCAGCTGACCGAAGTCCCGCATGACGAAGAAGAGGGGGATCGTCAGGGCCTCCACGGGCACCATCTGGGCCACCAGAAATATGATCAGCAAGGTGGTCCGGAGGCGGAACCGGAATCGTGTCACGGCGGTCGCGGCGAGAAACGCGATCAGCGCGGAGGCGATCACGACACAGCCCGCGACGACAAGGCTGTTGAGGAAGTAACGGCCGAATTCCTGCTGCCCGAAGACCCGCCGGAAGGAGTCGAGAGAAGGCGCGAGCGTCCACGGCCTGGGCTCGCTCGACTCGATCTCCCCGGCCGGTTTGAAGGCGCTGAGCACCATCCAGTAGAGGGGGAAGGCGACGACGACCGCGACCAGCAGGGCCGAGGCCTCGGCGGCCGTCCGCCCCGGGCGGCGCACACGGACGCGCGGCGGATTCACAGTTCCTCCCCCTGACGGCGCAGCAACCGCAGGTACACCAGCGTGACGGCGAGCTGGATCAGCAGCATCACGACGCCGATCGCCGAGCCCAGGCTGTACTGCGAGGACGCGAACGCCTGCTGATAGGCGTAGACGTTGAGGACCAGGTTCTGGCCGGCGATTCCGCCGCCGCCCGTCATGACGTAGATCTGGGTGAAGACCTTGAAGTCCCAGATGACCGACTGGATGGTGACGACGACCAGGATGGGCCGGAGCATCGGGGCCAGCACGGAGCGCCAGACGCGCCACTGCGAGGCGCCGTCGAGGGAAGCGGCCTCCAGGACCTCGGCGGGCACGGCGCGGATCCCCGCGTAGACGGTCACCATGACGAACGGGAAGGAGCACCACACCACTTCGAGCAGGACGAGGAAGAAGGCGCTGAGACGCCCGTACGTCCAGGAGTGGTCGCCGAGGCCCAGCACGCGGTTGACCGGTCCGAAGTCCGGGTCGAAGAGGAACAGCCACACCGTGGAGCCGGTCACGGCCGGGGTCGCCCACGCACCGAGGGCGGCCAGCATCAGCGCGAGCCGCGGTACGGCCCGGACGCGGGTGAGCAGCACGGCGAGGGCGCATCCCACCGCGAGCGTGCAGACGACACAGGCGGCCGCGAACAGCACGGTGGCGAGCAGCACCTGCCAGAACTGCGGATCCCCGAACAGCTCGCTGTAGTTCGCGAACCCGCGGAACACCGTCGGTTCCCCGCCGCTGACCTGGGCCTGCGTGTACTCGAAGAACGAGATCAGCCCGAGCTGATAGATGGGGTAGACGAGCAGCCCGCCGAGCACGACGAGCGCGGGCGCGAGATAGAGCCAGGGCGTCCAGCCGCCGGACACGAGCGGCGACTTACCGCCCCCGCCCTGACGCGCCCTGCGCGGACCCCCGGCCGAAGCCCGCCCCGCCACCCCACCGCGATGCGCTGCGCGACCCTCACCGAGACCGACCGTGGCCGAGCGAGGTGCGGCGACGGCGACGGGAGCGTCAGCTCCGGCCGCCTCACCCCCAGGCGATTCCCCGCTGTCGTTCACCCGGCTCACCCGGTGGAGCCGAACGCGGTGTTCATCTTCTTCGCGGCGGCCTCGGACGCCGCGGCCACGCTCTTCTTGCCGCTGATGATCTCCTGGAACATCGTGGGCAGGACGAGCGAGGAGTCGATCTCGGCCCAGGCGGGTGAGGCGGGGACGAACTTGGTGCCCGCCGAGAGGGTCCGCACGAAGGGCTTCACGAACGGTTCCTTCTGCGCGACCTGCCGGCGCACGTCCGTGAAGGTCGGCAGGAAGCCCATCGCGTCGAAGAGTTCGGTCTGGGTCTTCTTGGAGGCGAGCTGCTGCATCAGCTGGACCGCGAGCGTGCGGTGGGACGTGCTTTTCAGGACGCCGATGTTGTTGCCGCCCGCGAAGGCCGGTGCGATCGAGCCGGGCTTCACACCCGGCAGCGGGACGACCGCGTACTTGCCCTTGACCTTCCCGGCCTCGACGGCGGTGTGGCTGAAGTCGCCGCCGATCGCCATGCCGGCCTTGCCCGCGGCGAACGCGGAGATCGTGTCGTTGCCGCCCATGCCCGCGCACTTGGCCGCCGGGCAGTTGTCGTCCCCGAAGAGGGACGTGTACGCCTTGATGCCCTTGCGCGCCTGAGGGCTGTCGATGCCGGAGGCGTACGAACCGCTCTTGCCGCTCGCGAGTGCACCGCCGTTGGCCCAGACGAAGGGCATCGCGCCGTAGGTGTAGGCGCCGCCGACCACCAGCCCGTACAGCTCGGGCTTCGCGGCGCGTATCTCGCGGGCGGTGGAGGCCAGTTCGTCCATCGTCTTCGGGACGGACAGGCCGAGCTCCTCGAACACGTCCGTGCGGTAGTACAGCGCGCGGACGCCGACGTAGAAGGGGGCGCCGTAGACCTTGCCGTCGACCGTCACCGACTGCTTGGCCGTCGGGTCGGTGTCCTTCGCCTCGCTCCAGTCACCGAACTCCTTCGTGACGTCGAGGAGTCCGCCGTCCTTCACATAGCCGGCGGTGTCGGTGTTGCCGTACTCCATCACGTCGGGAGCGGAGGCGGGGTCGTTGAAGGCGGCCTTGACGCGCTGGGCGCGGGTGTCGACGGGGATGTACTCGACGTCGACCTCGGTGCCCTTGTGGGCCTTCTCGAAGGCGGCGACGACGGAGTCGACGGCCTTCTCCTTGGGCGTGTTGCCGACCTCCTGGAAGAGCCACACGCGGAGCGTGCCGGTCTTCTCGTCCTTGTCGGAGGAGGAGTTCGTGGCGGTCTGGGGCGCGCAGGCGGTGGCCAGGAGGGCGGCGAGCGCGGTGAGCGCGGCACATCGGACGGACAGCTTCATGGAGTGCTCCTCCGAAGGAGTGTTGCAACATGCGCAATGAAGGTTTCGCTGTGCACAACACCTCGGAGGCTAGGGACTGCATGAACACGCCCACAAGAGGTCTCAACCACTCTGTGACCGGCAGACGCATCCTGCGCAACGCCCGAACAGCACAAAAGCCCCCAGGGCGCGCAAAACGCACCCTGGAGGCTTTACGCCACGCGGGCCGGACCTACTGGTCGCCCTGGCCCTTGTCGTCGTCCCCGGAGCCCATGGACTCGTAGATCTCCTTGCACATGGGGCACACCGGGTACTTCTTCGGGTCGCGGCCCGGCACCCAGACCTTGCCGCACAGCGCCACGACGGGGGTGCCGTCGAGGGCGCTCGCCATGATCTTGTCCTTCTGGACGTAGTGGGCGAAGCGCTCGTGGTCACCGTCACCGTGAGAGGTCTGCGGCGTCGGCTCTACGAGGGTCCCCGTACCAGTCCCGCGCTCGGGCTCGAGAGTGCTCATAGGCCCAAGGGTACTGAAGGTCACAGACATCAGTTGAGCGAAGGGTCGTCCGGGTACGTCGCCACCATCGCCAGCTCGTTGCGCTGGCGGCGCAGCACCTCGCGCCAGAGTCTCTCCGGGGACGGCGAGGAGACGTCACCGGGCTCCGACTCGACGACGTACCACGCGCCGTCCACCAGCTCGTCCTCCAGCTGACCGGGGCCCCAGCCGGCGTATCCGGCGAAGATCCGCAGGGAGCCGAGGGCGGAGGCCAGCAGCTCCGGCGGGGCCTCCAGATCGACCAGACCGATCGCGCCGTGCACCCGGCGCCAGCCCAGCGGCGCGGTCTCCCCGGACGCGCCGCCCGGGACGACGGCGACCCCGAGGGCAGAGTCCAGCGACACCGGGCCGCCCTGGAACACGACGCCGGGCTCGCCGGCGAGATCGCCCCAGCCCTCCAGGATGTCGTCCACGTCCACCGGGGTGGGGCGGTTGAGGACGACGCCGAGAGAGCCCTCCTCGTCGTGGTCGAGGAGCAGCACCACCGCGTGGTCGAAGTTCGGGTCCGCCAGGGCGGGCGTGGCCACGAGCAACCGCCCTGTGAGCGAGGACACCTCGGTCATGCCAGACATGATCCCGCATCTTCCCTCCCCGTGGGGAGCCAATGCGGGGACGCGAGTGAACGCAGCCATGATTCCGGGATGCGGCCTGGTAAGGCCTCGATCGAGGGTGGCGGTGGGAGACGGGCGGGCGCACCGATGCGTCCCACGCGCACGGACGCGACCGTGACCCCACGTGCCCGGCACGGAACCGTTCGTGTTGTGACAGAGCTATGACGTGACTGGGTCCGACTCAGGCTTACGGAAGGGGGGTGGAAGGCGATTACCCTTTCCCTCCTGGCCCCTGCCCGACTCCACGGAACGCGAGATTCATGACCGTCAACGACGATGTCCTGCTTGTCCACGGCGGAACCCCGCTGGAGGGCGAGATCCGTGTCCGCGGTGCGAAGAACCTCGTACCGAAGGCAATGGTGGCAGCGCTGCTGGGCAGCGCCCCGAGCCGCCTCCGCAATGTTCCGGACATCCGTGACGTACGGGTCGTACGGGGCCTGTTGCAGCTGCACGGTGTGACGGTGCGCCCGGGGGACGAACCCGGCGAACTGGTGATGGATCCGACGCGCGTGGAGAGCGCGAACGTCGCTGACATCGATGCCCACGCCGGTTCGAGCCGTATCCCGATCCTCTTCTGCGGTCCGCTGCTGCACCGCCTCGGCCACGCGTTCATACCGGGCCTCGGCGGCTGCGACATCGGCGGCCGGCCCATCGACTTCCACTTCGACGTGCTGCGGCAGTTCGGCGCGCGGATCGAGAAGCGGGCGGACGGGCAGTACCTGGAGGCGCCGCAGCGGCTGCGGGGCACGAAGATCCGGCTGCCGTACCCGTCCGTCGGCGCGACCGAGCAGGTCCTGCTGACGGCGGTGCTCGCCGAAGGCGTCACCGAGCTCTCGAACGCGGCTGTCGAGCCGGAGATCGAGGACCTGATCTGCGTCCTTCAGAAGATGGGCGCCATCATCGCGATGGACACCGACCGGACCATCCGCGTCACCGGTGTCGACAAACTCGGCGGCTACACCCACCACGCCCTCTCCGACCGCCTGGAGGCCGCCTCCTGGGCGTCCGCGGCGCTGGCGACCGAGGGCAACATCTACGTCCGCGGCGCCCAGCAGCGCTCGATGATGACGTTCCTGAACACCTACCGGAAGGTGGGCGGGGCCTTCGAGATCGACGACGAGGGCATCCGCTTCTGGCACCCCGGCGGCCAGCTGAAGTCCATCGCGCTGGAGACGGACGTCCACCCGGGCTTCCAGACCGACTGGCAGCAGCCGCTGGTGGTCGCCCTGACCCAGGCCACGGGCCTGTCCATCATCCACGAGACGGTCTACGAGTCCCGTCTCGGCTTCACGTCCGCCCTGAACCAGATGGGCGCGCACATCCAGCTCTACCGCGAGTGCCTGGGCGGCTCGAACTGCCGCTTCGGCCAGCGCAACTTCCTGCACTCGGCCGTCGTCTCCGGCCCCACCAAGCTCCAGGGCGCCGATCTGGTCATCCCCGACCTCCGCGGCGGCTTCTCGTACCTCATCGCGGCGCTGGCGGCCCAGGGCACGTCCCGCGTCCACGGAATCGGCCTCATCAACCGCGGCTACGAGAACTTCATGGAGAAGCTGGTGGAGCTGGGCGCGAAGGTCGAGCTGCCGGGCAAGGCGCTCGGCTGATCCCGGCCCTGGAGCAACGCCCGTCCGGCTGGGGGTCCGGGGGTCATCCCCCGGGCAAGCACAGCATGGAGAAGCTCGTGGAGCTGGGCGCGAAGGTCGAGCTGCCGGGCAAGGCGCTCGGGTAGCTACGCAGGCAGTGACGCCAAAGGGGCGGCCACCCGGTTCGGGTGGCCGCCCCTTTGATGTCACTCACTGTGGTTCGTACACCGTCGGCGTACGAACGGCAGGGTTACTTGCCCTTGGCGGCTTCCTTGAGCTTGGAGCCCGCGGACACCTTCACGCTGTAGCCGGCCGGAATCTGGATGGGCTCGCCGGTCTGCGGGTTGCGGGCGGTGCGAGCGGCACGGTGGGTGCGCTCGAAGGTCAGGAAGCCGGGGATGGTGACCTTCTCGTCCCCCTTGGAGACGATGTCGCCGACCACGTCGGCGAACGCGGCCAGAACGGCGTCGGCGTCCTTGCGGGTCACCTCGGCGCGGTCGGCCAGCGCGGCCACCAGCTCACTGCGGTTCATGTTGTTACTCCCGTGTTCATCTTGCCGTTGAGGCGTCAGATCGAAGCCGATGCTGCCAGGGTCCTCCGTGAGTCCCCGGACCCGGGTCCGTCGTCAGACCCTCGCGCCCAGGGACGCATCCTGCCTCTACCTGCGGCGGGAAAGCCAATCCGGCACCCGCAGGAGTCGTGAGAACACCCTTGGGAGTCACACGAAAAGAGGGCCTGAGCCTGGCCGACACGATAGAGGGCGGCCCAAGGGGTCGGGTTCCCCGACGCGCCGTTGCCAGGCCAGTCGTGGCAATCCTCACAGCGGCCGCAGGGCCGCGCCCTACGGCTGCGAGGTCGTCGCCGCCGCGCCGGCCGCCTTCGCGGCCTCCCGCACCGCCCCCGCGACCGCGCCCGCGACCTTGTCGTTGAAGACGCTCGGGACGATGTAGTTCGGGTTCAGCTCGTCCTCGGTCACCACGTCCGCGAGGGCCTTCGCCGCCGCGAGCATCATCTCGGTGTTGACCGTACGCGACTGGGCGTCCAGCAGGCCGCGGAAGACGCCCGGGAAGACCAGCACGTTGTTGATCTGGTTCGGGAAGTCGGAACGGCCGGTGGCCACAACGGCCGCGGTCTGACGGGCGATTGCCGGGTCGACCTCGGGGTCCGGGTTCGCGAGCGCGAACACGATGGCACCCTCGGCCATGGCGGCCACGTCGTCGCCGTCGAGGACGTTCGGGGCCGAGACGCCGATGAAGACGTCCGCGCCGCGCACGGCCTCCTTGAGCGTGCCGGTCAGGCCCTCGGGGTTGGTGTTGTCGGCGATCCAGCGCAGCGCCGAGTCCGGGGCGGCGTCCACCAGGTCCTCGCGGCCGGCGTGCACGACGCCGTGGATGTCGGCGACGACCGCGTTCTTGACGCCCGCGGCGATCAGCAGCTTCAGGATGGCCGTACCGGCCGCGCCGGCGCCGGACATGACGACGCGGATGTTCTCGATCGCCTTGCCCGTGACACGCAGGGCGTTCGTGAGGGCGGCGAGGACGACGATCGCGGTGCCGTGCTGGTCGTCGTGGAAGACGGGGATGTCGAGGGCCTCGCGCAGCCGGGCCTCGATCTCGAAGCAGCGGGGGGCGGAGATGTCCTCCAGGTTGATGCCCGCGAAGCCCGGGGCGATCGCCTTGACGATCTCGACGATCGCGTCGGTGTCCTGGGTGTCGAGGCAGATCGGCCAGGCGTCGATACCGGCGAACCGCTTGAACAGGGCCGCCTTGCCCTCCATGACGGGCAGCGCGGCCTTCGGGCCGATGTTGCCCAGGCCCAGCACCGCCGAGCCGTCCGTCACGACCGCAACGGAGTTGCGCTTGATGGTGAGGCGGCGGGCGTCCTCGGGGTTCTCGGCGATCGCCATGCAGACGCGGGCCACGCCCGGCGTGTAGACCATGGACAGGTCGTCACGGTTGCGGATGGGGTGCTTCGACGCCATCTCGATCTTGCCGCCGAGGTGCATGAGGAAGGTCCGGTCCGAGACCTTGCCCAGCGTGACGCCCTCGATGCCGCGGAGTTCCTCGACGATCTCGTCCGCGTGCGCGGTCGACGAGGCCGCGATGGTGACGTCGATACGGAGCTTCTCGTGACCGGATGCGGTGACGTCGAGGCCGGTCACCGAGCCTCCGGAGGACTCCACGGCGGTGGTGAGCTGCGAGACGGCGGTTCCGCTCGCGGGCACCTCCAGCCGGACCGTCATCGAGTAGGAGACGCTGGGCGCCGTTGCCATGGCCGACTTCCTCTGCTTTCACCTGACGCTGAGTTGTGCCGTCCGATCGTCGCACCTACCGCTGAGTAGCAGGTAGCCACCCTCGATTGCGAACGTTTTGTTCGCGGAACCCGCCAGCAAAAAGAGACCCACGTCACGTAGGACGTGGGTCTCTTATGAAGTAGGTGGCACCGACCCGCCATGCTCGCCTCGCGGCAAGTGGTCGCTCGTAGCGACGATGGTTGGGCCCGGGGGCTTGGATCGGGCCGGTGCCACGTCCAGGCTAACAAACAGATCCCGTAAGGCCATTCCCGTACCGGCAGTTCATTTCGCCGGCAAGTGGGTATCGGGGCGCGATCCCGCCGGACGGACCGGAATCAGTCCCTGAGCAGGTCCGGTACTCCCGCCGCGTCGGGCTCGTCCCGGTCCGCCGAGACGACCGTGAGCTGCTGGGTGGCCCGGGTGAGTGCGACGTAGAGCACACGCAGGCCGGCCGGGGACTCGTCGGCGATCTCCGCCGGAGAGACCACGACCGTCGCGTCGTACTCCAGGCCCTTCGCCTCCAGGCTGCCGAGGGCCACGACCCGGTCACCGAGCCCGGCGAGCCAGCGGCGGGCCTCCTCGCGGCGCTGCATGGCGACGACCACGCCGACCGTGCCGTCGACGCGCTCCAGCAACCGGGCCGCCTCGGCACGGACGGTTTCGGCCAATGTGTGGTCCACGACGGTGAAGCGGGGCTCGACACCGGTGGAGCGGACCGCCTTCGGGGACGCGGAGCCGGGCATGGCGAGGGCCAGCACCTTCGAGGCGAGCTCGGCGATCTCGGCCGGGTTGCGGTAGTTCACGGTGAGCTCGAACCGGCGGCGCGGGCGGGTGCCGAGGGCCTCGTCACGGGCCTCGGCGGCCTCGTCCGGGTCGGACCAGGAGGACTGGGCCGGGTCACCGACGACCGTCCAGGTGGCGTGCCGGCCGCGGCGGCCGACCATGCGCCACTGCATCGGGGTCAGGTCCTGGGCCTCGTCGACGATGACATGCGCGTACTCGGTGCGCTCCTGCGCGAGGCGCTCGGCGCGCTCGCGCTGCGACTCCTCGCGCACCGGCATCAGCTCCTCCAGGCCGGTGAGCTGGTCGAGCGGGTCGAGTTCGCGCCGCTTCCGGGGGCGGGCGGGGGCGCCGAGGATCGCCTGGAGCTCGTCGAGCATCGCGATGTCGTGCACGGAACGCCCCTCGCGCTTGAGGGAGCGGGCGACCTTGCGGATCTCGCCGGGGTTGAGGATCCGCCGGGCCCAGCGGCCGAGGCGCCGCTCGTCGGCCATGGCGCCCAGGACGGCCGCCGGGGTCAGCTCAGGCCACCAGGCGTCGAGGAACGCGATGAAGGCGTCCTCGGAGGTGATGTCCTCGTCGAAGGAGGAGCGCAGCTCGGCGGCGAGCTCGGGGTCGGTGTGCCGGCCGGCCGCGCCGGACTGTTCCCACAGGGCGTCCAGGAGGAGCTTGCGGGCGCGGGGGCGCAGCAGGTTGACGGGTGCGGTGCCGCCGAGGGCGGCGCGGCGGATGTCCGCCAGCTGCCCGGCCTCCAGTTCCAGGCGGCGGCCGAAGGCGACCACGCGCAGCCGGGCCGGTGAATCGTTCAGCTCCAGGGCTCCGCGCGCGGCCTTGCGCAGGATCTTGAGCATGCGGGACGAGCCCTTGGCGCGGGCCACGGACGGGGAGTCGTAGAGCGTGGCCTCGGCGCCGTCGACGAGGGAGCCGATGGCGCGGATGGCGACCTGGCCCTCCTCGCCGAGGGAGGGCAGCACGCCCTCGGTGTAGGCGACGAGCAGCGGGGTCGGCGAGACGATCAGGATGCCGCCCGCGTACCGGCGCCGGTCCTGGTAGAGGAGGTAGGCCGCGCGGTGCAGGGCGACGGCGGTCTTGCCGGTGCCGGGGCCGCCCTCGACGTAGGTCACGGAGGCGGCGGGGGCGCGGATGACCAGGTCCTGCTCGGCCTGGATGGAGGCGACGATGTCGCGCATGGTGTGGCTGCGGGCCTGGCCGAGCGCGGCCATCAGGGCGCCGTCGCCGATGACGGGCAGCTCGTAGCCGTCGAGGAAGGCCGTCAGCTCGGGACGCATCAGGTCGTCCTCGACGCCGAGCACCTTGCGGCCCTTGGAGCGGATGACCCGGCGGCGGACGACGCGGCCGGGGTCCACGGGCGTCGACCGGTAGAAGGGGGCGGCGGCCGGGGCCCGCCAGTCGATCACCAGCGGGGCGTAGTCCTGGTCGAGGACACCGATGCGGCCGATGTGCAGCGTCTCGGCGATGTCGGCGGTGTTGTCCTCGCGGATCGCGCCCTCGGCGGGCTCCACGGCGGTGTAAGCGCCGTCGGGGCCCTTCTTGCCGTCCTTGCCGCGCAGCAGGTCGATACGGCCAAAGAGGAAGTCCTCGAACTCGTTGTTCAGCCGGCTGAGGTGTATGCCGGCCCGGAAGACCTGGGCGTCCCGCTCGGCGAGCGCGCCGGGCGTGCCGACCTGGCCGCGCTGGGCCGCGTCGTTCATGAGGAACTCGGCCTCGTGGATCTTCTCCTCGAGGCGCCGGTACACCCGGTCCAGGTGTTGCTGTTCGACGCCGATCTCTCTGTCTCTCAGGGAGTCGAGCGCGGTTTCCTGCTGAGCCTGAGCGGCCACCGGGCCCCCTTCTGACGTGCTGGGCAGCCGTCCACCGTACGCGAAGGGGACCCGGTAAGGCTACGCGTCGACCTCGACCAGCCGCTTGCCGTCGAAGGTCACTACCTCGAAGTGATCGATCTCGTTCGGCTCGAAGGCGGCGCCGCCCTGGACGTACAGCGGCTCCTTGGCCTTCTCGGACTTGGCGTCCGGCAGGCCGTAGCCCCATTCCGGGACGGACCAGGAGGACAGGGTCTCCCGCTCGCCGTTCTTGCCGACCGCGACGAGGGCGCACTTCAGCGGGCCCTTGACGTTCTTCAGTTCCAGGACCATTCCGGTGCCCCAGTCCTTCTTCTGGACTGCGACGGTCGCGGAGACCTTGGTGTTCGGGTCGGTGGCCGAGATCTTGTCGGAGATGCCGTCGAAGGCCTCCTTGGCGGGGCTCGCGGCGAGCGGGCGGTTCTCGGCACCGCCGCCGTCACCGCCGCTGTTCGTCGCGACCGCGACGAAGGGGCCACCGATGATCAGTGCGCCGGCCGCGGCCACCATGTAGAAGCTGCGGCGGCGCTTCTGGGCGCGGCGGTCGGCGACCTCGTCGACCAGCTTCTCCACCAGGCGCGGGCGGGGCTTCGCGGACAGCGACTCACCGATCGCGGGTGTGCCGGAGCCGGGCAGGTCGGCGAGGGCGGCGAGCATGGGCTCCATGCCGGCCAGCTCGTCGAGCTGCTGGGCGCACCATTCGCAGGTCGCGAGGTGGGCTTCGAAGGCGGTCGCCTCGGCGTCGTCGAGGATGCCGAGAGCGTAGGCGCCGACGGTCTCGTGCTCGTTCGGCACCGGAGATTCCTGCATGGGTCCAGACATACCCATGCCTCCCGTACCGAACCCCTGGTTACCCCCGTAAACACTCATCACGCCGTCACCCCCCGCTCCTCCAGTGCCAGCTTCATCGAACGCAGGGCGTAGAACACCCTGGAGCGGACGGTTCCGCTGGGTATGCCCAGGGTTTCGGCCGCCTCATTGACCGTACGCCCCTTGAAGTACGTCTCGACGAGCACCTCCCGGTGAGCGGGGGTCAGGTCGTCGAGTGCGTCCGAGAGAGTCATCAGCCACAGCGCCTTGTCGATCTCGTCCTCCGCGGGGATGACCTCCAGCGGCGACGGGTCGACCTCCTGCGGCCGGGCCTGCCGGCTGCGGTGGCCGTCGATGACGATGCGCCGGGCGACCGTCACCAGCCAGGGGCGTACCGATCCGGTCGCCCGATTGAGCTGACCGGCGTTCTTCCAGGCACGGATGAGCGTCTCCTGCACGACGTCCTCGGCGCGCTGCCGGTCTCCGGCGACCAGGCGCAGGACATATGCCAGAAGGGGTCCGGCGTGTTCGCGATAGAGCGCACGCATCAGCTCCTCGTCGGGTTCCGAGGGCTGGGACATGCGATGTCGGGCCCTCGGTGCACGTTCATTGGCCACGACGGAATCCTTGCGCACGCCCACCTCCGGTGTCCGGGGGTTCCCCCAGTCGGTCGCTCCACATGCCGTACGGACGCGAGGCGTTGGGTGTTCAAAGAGGCGTGACAGATTTCTTCGAAGTGACGTGACTAGCGGGACATGGGAGCACATTCCCACCCCGCGTTCTTTACATTTCCGCCACATGGGCGCGATCAAGCCAGGCTTTCCCTACGGGTCCGTAGGTAAACGGCATGTAATCGAAATCACTTCGACAGCGCGTCCGCAGAAGTCGCATTTAGGACAGGGAAATTGGATGCAGTGACCACCCAACGGCCTTGCCGCTAAGGGCAAAAGGGACTTAAGCCCGGGTGAGTGCCGCGCGGCGGCGGTGCCGGGCGACCCGTTCGCGGTTTCCGCAGACCTCGCTGGAGCACCAGCGCCTCCTGCGTCCCCGGGAGGTGTCGAGGTACACGATCGGGCAGTTGTCGCCCTCGCACTGGCGCAGGGCAGCGCGGGCGACGGGGTCGGTCAGCAGGTCCACGGCGTCCCGGGCGACGGCCGCGAGCAGGGCGGCGCAGCCCGGCGGGCCGTCCAACTGCCGTACGAGCTCGCCGTCTCCACCGCGCACCGCGCGCGGGGCGGGGGGCGCGGTGCGGGCGAGGTCGTTGACGCGCGCCAGCGCGAAGTCGTACGCCCGGGCTCCGGCCCCCGGCCAGCCCCGCACCAACCGGTCGACCTGGCCGCGCAGTTCGCGGAAGGCGGCCGGCCAGGCCGCGTCGGCGTGGGCCAGGGCGGTGTCCGCCGGGACCAGCCCGGAGCCGGTGATCCAGGCGCGCAGCACGGCCACGGAGCCGAGCCGTTCCTCCGGATGTGTGGTGGAGAGCAGGTCGAGGCAGATCCGCCCGGCATCGAAGCGCAGCTCGTACGGGGCCGTGGCCGTACCCAGTGCCATGTGCCTGTCACCGCCTATAGGGGTGCACCCCGGGTCGCGAGGGCTCGGTGAGGTGCCAGTGAGAGGGCTGGGAAACCGTTCCCTCTTACAGTGCCTGCCCACTCCGGCGCCGGGAACCCCTCGCACCGGCCGCTCGCGTGTCGGCGTGGCGGTATCCCGCTCAACCCGCGGACGCGCTCACGCGTCCGCGTACTTCGTGTCCGCCGCCGGGTCCAGGGCGAGGCGGTACCCCCGTTTGACCACTGTCTGGATCAGTTTCGGGGTGCCGAGTGCGGTGCGGAGACGGGCCATCGCCGTCTCGACCGCGTGCTCGTCGCGACCGGAGCCGGGCAGGGCGCGCAGGAGTTCCGCGCGCGCGACCACCCAGCCGGGGCGGCGGGAGAGGGCGCGGAGCAGGGACATGCCGGCGGGCGGTACGGGCTTGAGGTCGCCGTCGACCAGGACGGCGTGGCCGCGGATCTCCACCCGGTGCCCGGCGATCGGCAGCGCGCGTGCCCGGCCGGGCAGTTCCTTGCACAGGAGCTGGACCAGGGGGCCGAGCCGGAAGCGTTCGGGCTGGACCGTGTCGATGCCGCGCGACTGCAGCGGCAGGGCGGTGACCGGGCCCACGCAGGCCGGGAGCACGTCGTGGCTCAGGGCCTCCAGCACCTCGGGAAGCATCCCGCGCTCCTCCGCCCGGGAGAGCAGGGAGGCCGCAGCCGGGGCGCTGGTGAAGGTCAGCGCGTCCACGCCCCGGGAGACCGCCGCGTCCAGCAGGCGGTCCACCGGGGCGATGTCCTCCGGCGGCATCCACCGGTAGACGGGCACGCCCACGACCTCGGCCCCGCCCTCGCGCAGCGCCTCCACGAACCCGGGCAGCGGCTCACCGTGCAGCTGGATCGCGATGCGCTGCCCGTCGACGCCCTCCTCCAGCAGCCGGTCGAGCACCTCGGCCATGGACTCCGACGACGGCGACCACTCCTCCGTCAGCCCGGCGGCCCGGACCGCGCCCTTCACCTTGGGCCCGCGCGCCAGGATCCGTACGCCGCCGAGCCGTGACAGCAGATCGTCGCCGAGCCCCCAGCCGTCGGCGGCCTCGACCCAGCCACGGAAGCCGATCGCGGTCGTGGCGACCACGATGTCCGGCACCTGCCGGATGAGCTCCTTCGTCGCGCCCAGCAGTTCACTGTCGTCGGCGAGCTGCACGATCCGCAGGGCAGGGGCGTGCATGACGGCGGCGCCGCGCCGCTGGAGCAGCGTCCCCAGCTCGTCGGCCCGGCGCGCGGCCGTCACACCCACGGTGAAACCCGCCAGGGGTCCGTGGTTCGGTCGCTGTTCTTCCTCGTACATGGCTCTCGTCCCGCACTCGAGTCGTCGTACTTCATGGGTACGGCGTACCTACATGCCGATCGAGCCTGTCAACGGCTCGTGACAGGCCCGGATCGGCATGATGTCGACGGTGTTACCGATGCCGCTTTCCGCCGGATCGACGGCTGCGGGCTTCGGCCGGGGGTCCGGGGGTTGTCCCCCGGGTCAGCACAGCGTCAGACCTTGGCGTAGCTGAGCTGCGGCTCCGCCTCCGAAGTCGCCGTCGTGGCGGCTACCAGGGGGGTCGTGCGGCGAAGGTATACGGCCCAGGTGACCGCGAAGCAGACCGCGTAGAAGGCGAGGAAGGCGACGAATGCCCCGGTGCCGGAGCCGTAGGAGAGGAAGGACTGGCGGAAGGCGAGGTTGATGCCGACGCCGCCGAGCGCGCCCACCGCGCCGATGAGTCCCATGGAGGCGCCGGAGAGGCGACGCCCGTAGGCAGCGGCCGCTTCACCCTGCAGCCCCTTGGCGAGGGCCTTGTTCTGGAAGATGCCCGGGATCATCTTGAACGTCGAGCCGTTGCCGAGCCCGCTGAGCACGAAGAGCACCACGAACGCCACGGTGAACAGCGCCAGCGACTTCTCCATCGAGGCACCGATCAGGATCGCCGTCGCGACGCCCATGCCGACGTAGTTCCACAGGCTGATCTTCGCGCCGCCGTACTTGTCGGCCAGCCAGCCGCCCAGGGGGCGGATCAGCGAGCCGAGGAGCGGGCCGATGAAGGTGACGTACGCCGCCTCCAGCGGGGTGCGCCCGAACTGGTTCTGGAGGACCTGGCCGAAGGCGAAGCTGTATCCGATGAACGATCCGAACGTGCCGATGTAGAGGAAGGCCATGATCCACGTGTGGGCGTCCCGCGCGGCGTCCTTGGCGGCACCGGTGTCGTTCTTGACGTTCTCCAGGTTGTCCATGAAGAGCGCGGCCATGACCGCGGCGACGAGGATCAGCGGGATGTAGATCCCGAGCAGCACCCGCGGTCCGCCGCCGGCGCCGATGATCGCGAGCGCGGCCAGCTGGATCACCGGTACGCCGATGTTGCCGCCGCCCGCGTTCAGGCCGAGGGCCCAGCCCTTCTTCCGCAGGGGGAAGAAGGCGTTGATGTTGGTCATGGAGGAGGCGAAGTTACCGCCGCCGACGCCGGCGAGCAGGCCGACGAGCAGGAAGGTGGAGAAGGAGGTGCCCGGCTCCATCACGGTGAACGCGGCGACGGTCGGGACGAGGAGGAGGCCGGCGGAGATGATCGTCCAGTTCCGTCCGCCGAAGATCGCGACGGCGAAGGTGTAGGGGACGCGGACGACGGCGCCGACCAGCGTGACCATCGAGGTCAGCATGAACTTGTCGGCCGGGGTCAGCCCGTACTCCGGGCCCATGAAGAGGACCAGAACGGACCACAGGGTCCAGATCGAGAAGCCGATGTGCTCGGAGAGCACGGAGAAGAAGAGGTTCCGGCGGGCGACCTTCTCGCCCGTCTCCTTCCAGAAGGTCTCGTTTTCCGGATCCCAGTGCTGGATCCAGCGTCCGCCCCTGCTCGGGGGTGCGGGTGCCGTGCCAGGGCTTGTCATGACGCCTCCACTTGCTCCGGGACTCGGTCGTTCCATGAGTGCTGATCCCGAAGGTAGGGAGGACGCGTTTCGTGACTGTGCCAGCGGGTGACCGCGAGGGAACTTTGCTCTCACCCCGGCTTGGGGCGGGATGAGAGGTTCCGTGGCGTCGGGTCAGCTTTGCGGGGGCTGTCCGTGCGGCTTCTGCTACCTGGGGGGCTGCTGTTGCTGAGGGTACGGCTGGGCGTACGGGCCGGGGGGCTGCTGTGGAGGGTACGGCGTGGGGGCGGGCTGGGCCGTGTACGGGCCCGGCGCGGGCTGGCCGGGGGCGGGCTGGCCTCCGTACGGACCGGCGGCCGGCTGGCCCCCGTACGGACCGGCGGCAGGCTGACCCCTGTACGGGCCTGGCGCGGGCTGGGCGGGGTACTGGGGGCCGGGAGCCGGCTGGCCGGGGTACGGACCGGGGGCGGGTTGGGCGTACGGCCCCGGCGCCTGCTGCCCGTACCCCGCGGGGGCGCCCGCGGCCGGGGCGGGCATCCCGCCGGGCTGACCCGGCACTCCCGGCTGACCCGGCACTCCCGGCTGGCCGGGCTGACCCGGCGCACCCGCGTACCCCGGTGTCCCGGCCGCCGCCTGCCCGCCGCCGTACGGCCCTCCCGCGAACGGATTGCCCTGCCCCGGCAGCTGCGCCCCGGGCGGCAGGTACCGCACCCGCCCGTTCTCCTCGGTCACCGGCATGAAGCCGGCCGCCTGCAGGCGCGCGGCGAACTTCCTGTTGCGCTTGCGCGTGGCCAGCAGCCCGATGCCGAGGATCGCCATGATCACGAGCCACACCGCACCCGCCGCGATGAAGTCGAAGGACTCACCGCCGGACCGGAAGGCGAGGACCACGCAGCCGATCGTGACGCCGAGCGCCCCGTAGCCCATGCGCTTCTCGGCGTTCTTGCCGGTGAGGTCGAAGTTGATGCGGGCCTTGAGGAGCTCGAAGGCGTCCGGCACGAGCGGCGGGAGGGAGACGCCGTCGGACGCGTTGGGGTACTGAGCCCAGTTCTGTGCGGCCCGGGCCCGGGCCTGCGGGCTGGGGTCGGGCAGGATCAGCATGGTGAGTGCGCCGTTGCGGCCGCTGCTCTGCCGGACGTCCGCGTACTCGTAGCCGAACTGCTGGGCGACGAAGGCCAGCCGGGCGAGCTTCTTCACGGATGCCATCGGGCTGGTGAGCTCGACCGGTTCTCCGCTCGCCATCAGCCGCAGCATCTTCTGTGTCTGCCGCTTACTCATCCACCACTCCCCCGGACGCCCACTGGGCACAGTTGTTCACATGCGCAACCCGGGCAGTTTTCCACACCGGGAAAGCCCGGGGGAACGGGGTCCCGGCGCTCCTCGTGCTGGCGATGAGCGATCCAGCTCAGCTGCCGGTTGCCGCCCGCCTCCGGGTTCCTCGAGCCCTCACCCGAGGCGCACTGTTCGGCCACAACCGGGGTTTCCGCTTCGCCGCGACGTCCTCGACCCAGCCGAACGCGAGGGTCGCCGCGCCGATCAGGGGCCAGACCAGGACGAACATCCAGATCGTGTACGTGGAGTCCAGGGCGGACACCGCGCTGTCGCTCTGCAGGAACGGCAGTTCGTAGAGGAGGTCGAGGATCGGGACCGTCGCCATGATGAGGAGGTTGTGCCAGAGGTAGATCGTGACGGCGCGGTTGTTGGAGAGGGTCACGAGCCCGTCCCACCTGGCGAGGCGGCCCGGGAGTTCGCGCCAGGACGGGGAGTACTGGAGCAGGATGACCACGAATCCGAAGGACCACGCCGCCTGGGCCAGGGGGATGTCGTTGAGGTCCCAGCCGTCGGGGCCCAGGTGGCCGGAGGCCCACCACAGGCCGAAGGCCATCAGCAGGGCCGCGCAGGAGATCGCCAGGTAGCGGGGGATCTGCTTGAGCAGGCCCTCGTGGTGGGCGAAGCCCAGGATCCAGCAGCCGCCGTAGACCGCGAAGTCCGTCACCGCGTTGCCCGTCTCGCCGGGGATCTTCACCAGGCCCGTGCCGACGACCGCCGTGAGGCCCAGGGGTGCCAGCAGCGTCGGCCACGGTGCCCGGCGGAACGCCCACAGCAGCAGCGGGGAGGCGATGACGAACCACAGGTAGGCCCGCAGGTACCACAGCGGACCGGCCGCCTGCACCGCCCAGGTGTCCTCCAGCAGCCCGGACTTGGCGCCGAGGTGCCAGGGGAAGGGCGGGGCGCCGACGGGGAAGACGTAGTTGACCAGGTCGATCAGGCCCCAGGTGCCGCCGTGGTCCGGGTCCTTCAGCGGGTTCCAGCCGCCCGCGAACATCATCGCCAGCGCCACCACGCCGAACGCCCAGAGCGGGGGCAGGAGCCGGCGGATCCGGCCCCGGATCACCCCGAGCGCCGGGCGCTTCAGCGAGCGCGCCATCAGGGAGCCCGCCAGCGCGAACATCACGCCCATCGACGGGAACAGCACCGTCAGCCACGCCCAGCCGAACAGGTGGTAGACGACGACACGCACCAGGGCGATCGAGCGCAGCAGGTCCAGGTAGCGGTCACGGCCGCCGCCCTGGCGCGGCGCCGTGTCCGGGCCGGTTCCGCCCGTGGCCGCGGGGTCCGTCGTGCGCTGCTGCGGGATGCCGTACGTCGGCGGCCCCGGCATGCCGGACGCCGCCGACGACGTGGGGATCGGGTTTCCGTGGGTCATGCCACCGGCCTCCGCTCGCCGCTGCTGTGGGACCGCTGGCGCGGCACGGGGCCGCCGCCGGGCGCGTCGACGACACCGGTGCGCCGCAGCTTCTGCCAGCGCAGCCGGCCGCCGGTGAGGGCGGTGATCCAGGACTGGAGAAGGACGACATACATGAGCTGTCGGTAGAGGATCTGCTGCAAGGGCAGGGAGATGAGGTGGGTCATGCGCTCACGATCTAGTCGGAAGGCGTAGGCCGCGCAGACCGCCTGGATCGCCAGGACGCCGAGCCACGCCATGATCGTCTTCTGGGTCGGGCCGAACACGAGGCCATAGATGAGGAACACGTCGATCAGCGGGGCCAGCAAGGGCGCCACGACCATGAAGAGGGACACCAGCGGCAGGCCGACACGGCCGAAGCGGCCCGAGGGGCCCTTGTCGACCAGGGCCCGGCGGTGCTTCCAGATGGCCTGCATGGTGCCGTACGACCAGCGGTAGCGCTGGGACCACAGCTGCTGGACCGTCTCCGGCGCCTCGGTCCAGGCACGGGCGTTCTCCGCGTAGACCACCCGCCAGCCGTCGCGGTGCAGGGCCATCGTGATGTCGGTGTCCTCGGCGAGCGTGTCGTCGCTCATGCCGCCGACCCGTTCCAGCGCGCTGCGGCGGAACGCCCCGACCGCGCCGGGGATCGTCGGCATGCAGCGCAGGACGTCGTACATGCGGCGGTCGAGGTTGAAGCCCATCACGTACTCGATGTGCTGCCAAGCGCCGATGAGGGTGTCCTTGTTGCCGACCTTGGCGTTGCCCGCGACCGCGCCCACGCGCGGGTCTCCGAAGGGCTGCACCAGTTCGCGCACGGTGGACGGTTCGAAGACCGTGTCGCCGTCCATCATCACGATCAGGTCGTAACGGGCGTTGGCCACGCCGCGGTTGAGCGCGGCCGGCTTGCCCGCGTTGAGCTGGCGGACCACCCGGACGTTGGGCAGGCCCATGGCCTCGACGATCCGGGCCGTGCCGTCGGAGGAGCCGTCGTCGATGACGAGGACCTCGATGGGGTGGTCACTGGCGGCGAGGGAACGGACCGTGTTCTCGATGCACTTGGCCTCGTTGTACGCCGGGACCAGGACCGACACCGGTTCGGTGACCGGCGCTCCCCAGCTGAAGCCGCGGCGGCGCACCCGGCGTGCGTGCACCCCGGAGAGCAGCAGCATCAGCACGAAGCGGCCGATGACGAGGGTGCCGACGATCGCGAGGCAGACGACCAGTCCGTCGGTGAGGTGCTCCGAGGCCTGGACCAGGAAGATCCATGCCGTGCCCTTCCACTGGTCGAGTCCGGTGACCGGGGAGTGCGCGCTCGGGGCGTCGAGGGCCTCGGTGAGGTTGTCGAACGCGTAGCCCTGCTCGCGCAGGTCGGGCAGCATGCGATCCAGTGCCGCGACGGTCTGGTGGCGGTCGCCGCCGGAGTCGTGCATGAGGACGATCGCGCCCTTGCCGCCCTTGGGCGTGGCACGGCGGACGATCTCGGCGACACCGGGCTTGCGCCAGTCCTCGCTGTCGGTGTTGTTGACGACGGTGATGTAGCCGCGGCGGCCGATGTACTCGGTCACCGGCCAGGACCTGTTGTCCATGGCGTCGGCGAAGGAGGAGTACGGCGGCCGGAAGAGGGAGGTGCGGATGCCCGCCGCGCCCGAGAGGGCGAGCTGGTTCTGGGACAGCTCCCAGTCGATGCGCTTCTTGGACTGGTAGGACAGGTCGGGGTGGTTGAAGGTGTGCAGACCGACCTCGTGGCCTTCCTCGACCATGCGCCGGACCAGGTCCGGGTAGCGCGAGGCCATGGTGCCGGTGACGAAGAAGACGGCGTGCGCGTCGTGCTTCTTCAGTACGTCCAGGACCTTCGGCGTCCAGACCGGGTCCGGGCCGTCGTCGAAGGTGAGGACCAGGTGCCGGTCGGGCACGCGCAGGGTCTCCGTGCGGCCGCTGCGGGTGTCGATGACCGGGCCGCCGTTCATGATCTTCTCCGGCACCTGGTCGGTGGCGGCGGGCGGCCGGACCCGGTGGTCGGCGAGGATCTCGCTGTGCACGTAGCCGCGCAGCATGAGCATGGCCATCAGCGCGACGAGGACGAGCAGGGGCAGCAGCAGGCGCAGGGGCAGACGGCGCCTGGAGCCGCCTCGGGCTCGGGGCGCGGGCCCGGAACGGCTGGTATGGGATGCCATGGGTGGTGGTACTCCGGGGTGGTGCGGGGACGAAGTGCTGCGGGGACGGGGTGGTGCGGGGACGGGGCCGGCGCGCTCCGTGGCGTGATCAGGTCCCTGCGCTCCAGCGGGAAGGGGAGCTCTGGGCCTGAGACCGGGGCACCGGAGCGCCCTTTCCTCCGGATCTCCCCTGAGGGCGGAGGCGGCGGGCGCCGCCCGCGCGACCGGTACCAGGGGTCCGCGAAGTCCCGTCGTCCGCCCGGAGGGCGGGCCCTGCGGCATTCGGTGCGTGCTCTGGGACACCCCCTGTCGCTCGAAGAGCTCGGGGGGAGCGTGCCGGGCGTCGAAGGGCCGGCGGGGCTTTGCGGACACCCTCTAGACGGCGGGTGGCTCCGCGACGGGTGGCTCCGCGACGGGCGGCTGGGCGACGGGCGGTGTCTCGAGCGGGCCTTCGGCCACCGTGTCGGTGTCGTCGGCGGCGCCCGTGGTCTCGGTCGGTTCCGGGGTGGGCTCGACCGTCGGCGTGGGGTCGGTCGCCGGCGTGGTCGCCGGGTCCGCCGGCTTGGTCGGGGTCGGTTCGGTCACGCCCTTCCCCGGGGCCGGCGTGGTCGGGGTCGCCGTCGGCGAGGGCTTGGCGGTCGTGCCGGAACGGCCCGGGCCCGCCGATGCCGCGGGTTCGTCGAGGGCGCTGGGGCCGGACGCGGGTGCCGTGGCCTCGTCGGTCGCCGGCGCGCCGCCCGGGGCGGTGACGCCCGTGTCACCGGCCGGTGCCGACTCCGTGGGCTGCGGCGGGGTGTCGACCTGCCCGGCCGGCCGGCCCTCCTGCTGGCCCGGTACGGGCAGCCAGGGCGCGTTGGAGTTGCCCGACAGCACCGTGGCGACGATGACGACGGCGTAGACCCCACAGGCCAGGGCGATGGCTATGCCGATCCGGCGGAGGCGACGGCTGCGGCGACCGGACTCGTCCACGAAGACGGGCCGGTCGGCGGTGCCCGCGCCGGTGCCTTCCTTGGCCTGCCGTACGAACCCGTCGCCGAGCTGGACGGCGTCGAGCTGGACGGTGACCTCGTGCGGGTCGTGAGCGTGCCCGGCCCGAACGTGCCCGACCGGGTCGGCGTCCTCCTGCCAGGGGTCGCGGACGGCCTGACGGGTACCGGAATCCGCCGCGTACGAGTCGGCCTCACCCTCGCTCTGCCGGGGAATGCCGCGCAGCATCTCCGTCAGCTCCGTCCCCGCGGACGGGCGGGTACCCGACACCTGGACGTCGCCGCCGGAGAACACCTGCGTGGCTCTCCGGTCCCGGGCTCTGCCGTCCGCGAGGAGTTCACCGGTCGCCGATGCGACCTCGGGCCATTCGGGTTGGGCGTCTTTTCGCCACGGATTCACACGCACGCAGTTCCCCCCACGGGATGGTTCAGGTGCGCTTGCGACCTGAGCACCCGTCGTTCGGACCGGGTCCCCAACCCGTCCCAAGCGCCCCCATTACCACAGCGTGCTCAGACGTCGAATGTAGCGCACGCGGAGGATATGTGCGGACCACGTGCGGGATCGTGTCAATAGCGAGACACCATGAGGACGTCATCGGTGGCCGGAACCCACCCTCCGTCGGGCCTCCGCAGCCACCCCTCCTCCACCGCGAGCCGCGCCGCGGCCCGCCGCAGCGCGTCGAGCGCGGGGTGCGTCAGGCCCCTGCGCCACACCAGCGACACGGGAGAGAGCGGAACCGGATCGACCGGGGGACGGGACACCGTCCCCTGCGGGGCCGGGAACCCCACGACGGCCAGAACCGGGTTGCGCGTCCGGGCCATGACCCGCTGGAACTCCTCCTCACCGACGGCCAGTGGCGCCGGTGGCGCGATCTCGATGCCCCGCCCCTCGAACAGCAGCCGCGCGAGGCCGGTCCACTCCGGCGTGCGGGGATTGCCGGCGCCCGCGTAGACGGTCTCGCCGGCCAGCTCCGCGAGCGGCACCTGCGCCAGCGGGGCCAGCCGGTGGTCCTCGGGCAGCACGACCGCCATCGGCTCGTACCGCACGGGCTGGTGGCCGAGCCCGGCCCGCAGCGCCGGGTCCAGCCCGGCGAACCGCCCGAACGACACGTCCAGCCGGCCCGCGAGCAACTCCCCCGCCGCCCCGGTCAGGCCGCTCTCGTAGCGGGCCATCAGCTCGTCCCCGGGGGCGAGTTCACGCGCCCGGTGCAGCACGCGCCGCGGCGTGACCAGGCCCGGGGAGTTGAGGTCCACCAGCAGGGGCCGGGCCTGGTCGAAGGCGGCGAGCAGTTCCTCCTGCGCCTGGAGCACGCGGCGGGCGTACGGCAGCAGCCGGTCTCCTTCGGGCGTGAGGGTCACCTGCCGGGTGGTCCGCACGAACAGCTCGGCGCCCAGTTCCCGCTCCAGCCGCCGCACGTCCCGGCTGAGCGCCTGCTGGGCCGTGTGGAGACGCACCGCGGCACGGGTGAAGTGCAGTTCCTCGGCGACGGTGACGAAGGCACGCAGGAGCCGGGGGTCGAGGTGGCCGGACATGCCGTGAACCTACAGCGGCGGGCTGCCCGCCCGGTCCCCCGCACCCCGCGACCTCCTCAGTCCCCGGCCACCCGCCCAGGCCCCTCGCCCTCACGCACACACTCACCCTGAACCGCCGCACCAGAACCCGCACCGGCAGCGGTCACTTCGCACCCCGGAACCTCCCCACCGGAAAGCTCCCTCAACGCGACCTGCCCCAGACGATGCCGAGGCACCGGCGTACGCACGGGCGGACGCGTCAGCGTGATCTGGCGGACGACCTGCTGAAAGCAGGCCAGCGCCGCCAGCCCGGGCAGGGCAGCGGCCGCGGTACCGAGGACGGTCCTCGGCGCCTGGGCGACACACAGCAGCACGGCGACGCACGAGAAGACCAGCACCACACACCAGGAGTGCACGGCACGGCGCTGGTGCAGCGCGGCCCGCAGGACGGACAGGGAGGCCACCAGCCAGGGCCCGTAGACGAGCAGGGGCCACCAGGTGCCGAGGGCGCGCCCCGCGGGGGACAGGCCGACCAGGCGCAGCGGGGGGTAGGCGACCATGCCGCTCAGGAGACTCACCGCGGAGGCGATGACGGCCGTCAGGGCGGCGATGAGGAAGCTGGTGGTGCGGAGCACGCCCGGTGCTCTACGGGCCCGGACCTTGCGGTGACGCCGGGGGACGTCCCGCACGGGCGGCAGTTCCTCGGTGATGTCCTGGAGCCGCTGCATGCGCTCGCCGGGGGCCGGATCCGCGGGAGCGGCCGGTGCCACGTCGCGCGGGGCGGGGATCCTCGGATCCTGCTCCCCGAGTGCCTCCTCGAGGATGAACGCCAGTTCCTCGGCCGGGTCCCAGGTCGGATCCGGCGGTGTCAGCGGGGTCACGAAATCCCAGGTGGGCGCCCGGTGCCTGCCGGAGCCCTCGATTCCTTTGTCGTACATAGCGCGGCCCGACTATTCCGCGAGCGCGAAAGCAGGCCATTCCGTCGCACTGATCCACCGTCGGGCGAGATCCTTTTCCAGCACGCTCATGGCATCGATGAAATCGCGCAGTACCGGCTCGGTCACCTGGAGCGCGACCGGGCAACCGGCCTTGGTGAGCGTGCCGTTGACGGTGGCCGACGAGTGCCCTGGAGCGGGAATGTAGGTGTAGGGGCCGAGCGTTACCGCCCAACCGTCTTTCCTGATCGCCTCGGTCATGTACCGACTAACCGTCGGCCCTCTTCACCGGATGCGCGGCAAACGAGTGAAGGATTTCCCGGTTGAGCATCTTTTCTATGCGCCATTATGGACTCTCCATACCTCTGTATGAAGAAAGAGCGGCGAATATTTCCAGCCCGTCCTACAACCCAGGTGCGTGAATCGGCGCGGAACAGGTGTTGGACCGCCCGGTCACCTCCGGGCGACGGTGGGCGCATGCCGCAACTCACCCCGTACCGCCGTCTCTTCGGGCTGCCGGGCGCCCGTGCGTTCACCGCCGGGAACCTGATCGCCCGGCTGCCGATGGGCATGTTCAGCGTCAGCGCGGTCGTCATGATCGCCGGGACGCGGGGCTCGTTCGCCCTCGCCGGTGCCGTCACGGCGACGGGCCTCGCGGCGACCGCGGTGGTGGCGCCGTGGACCGCGCGCCTCGTCGACCGGCACGGGCAAGCCCGGGTGGCCCTGCCCGCCACGGTGTTCGCCGTCCTCGGCTCGCTCGCCCTGCTGCTCTGTGTCCGCCACGACGCCCCCGACTGGACCCTGTTCGCCTCCTATGCCGCCACCGCCACGACCCCCAACACCGGCGGCATGTCCCGGGCCCGCTGGGCACATCTGCTGGCCGGTGACCCGAAGGGCCTGCACACCGCCAACTCCTTCGAGCAGGCCGCGGACGAGCTGTGCTTCATGCTGGGCCCGGCGCTCGCGGCCTTCCTGTGCGGGGCGTTCTTTCCGGAGGCGGGCACGCTCGTCGGGGCGGTGCTGCTGCTGACCGGGATGGTCCTGTTCACGACCCGGCGTGCGACGGAGCCGCCGGTCCGCGCGTACATACCCGCGAAGGCACCGCTGCGCGCCCCCGGCATGCCCCCGCTGCTCGCGGTCTGCCTGGCGATGGGCGCGGTGTTCGGCTCGACGGAGGTCGTCACGCTGGCGTTCGCGGACGCGCGGGGGCACCGGTCGGCGGCCGGTGTCGTGCTCGCGCTCCAGGCGGCGGGCTCGTGCGCGGCGGGCCTGTTGTACGGCGCCGTGAAGCCCACCGGGTCGGTCGCCTCCCGGCTGCCGTGGTGCGTGGCCGCGATGACCGCGCTGCTGACCCTGCCCCTGCTCGCGGCCGCCCTCACTGGTTCGCTCCCGCTCCTGGCGGGCGCGCTGCTGATCGCCGGGATGGCGACGGCTCCGACGATGGTCACCACCATGACGCTGGTCCAGGAGCGCACCCCGCAGGGCCGGCTGAACGAGGGCATGACCCTGGCGGTGACCGGCCTGCTCGGCGGTATCGCCTGCGGCAGCGCGCTCGGCGGCTGGACGGTGGGGCATGTGTCGGTGACGGCGGGATACGGCATCCCGGTGACGGCGGCCGTCGTGGCCCTGGCGTTGTCACTGGTCGGCGCGTCGGATCGCTTCACCGATCACCGCATGCCCCATTGACGCCCTCACGCACCGCACATACGTTCTTCCGTCGAAGCGCTTCGACGCAACCTGCCGCCCCGCGGGCACGGGAAGAAGGACCACTCACATGCAGTACACCGACGGCTACTGGCTGCTCCGGGAGGGCGTCACGGCGGCGTACCCGGCCGAGGTGCTCGACGTCAGCGAGTCGGACGGCACGCTCGAGCTCCACGCGCCGACCCGGCCCGTCCGCTCCCGCGGTGACCTGCTGAAGGGCCCGGTCCTGACGCTCCGCGCGCACTCGCTCATGCCCGACGTCTCGGCCTGACACTGACACACTTCACGGGAGGCGTGCCGCGGGGACCCGAGTTCGAGCTCACCGGGTCAGGAGCCGCCCCGCAGATCGCGTACGACGACGAGCACGCGACCCTGACCTCGGGCGAGCTGTCGGCCCGGGTGGCCCGCGGCGGCCCCTGGCAGGTCGAGTTCCGCGCGCAGGGCCGCACCCTCACCAGCAGCGGTCACAAGAGCATGGGCATCATGCGGGACGCGAGCGGCGCGCACGACCTGCGCGAACAGCTGGTCCTCCAGGTCGGCACGTCCGTCTACGGCCTGGGCGAGCGCTTCGGCCCGCTGGTCAAGAACGGCCAGGTCGTCGACATCTGGCAGGCCGACGGCGGCACCTGCAGCGAACAGGCCTACAAGAGCGTCCCCTTCTACCTCACGGACGGGGGTTACGGCGTCTTCGTCGACCACCCGGGCAAGGTGTCCTTCGAGGTCCCTCGAAGGTCGTGTCCCGGGTGCGGTTCAGCGCGGAGACGCAGGAGCTGACGTACTACGGCGTCCACGGCCCGGCCCAGAAGGAGATCCTGCGCAAGTACACGGCCCTGACCGGCCGCCCGGCCCTGCCGCCCGCCTGGTCGTTCGGCCTGTGGCTGTCGACGTCTTTCACAACGTCGTACGACGAGAAGACGGTGACGTCCTTCATCGAGAGCATGCGGGAACGCGAACTCCCGCTGTCCGTCTTCAAACTTCGAGGGCTTCACGGCCGCGGCCGACCGGCGCGGGCTGACGCCCTCGGTGCACCCCGTCGAGTCGGCCCCGGCCGCGGCCCACCCCATCGCACAATGCCCCGCTCCTGGGACCGCACGCCGGTACCGGAGACGACGCTGCTGCCCGCCGCGGCTGACCGAGCGGGCGAGCACGCGCCACGCATGACAAAGGCCCCGCCGCTCGTAAGCGACGGGGCCTGTGCCCACATGGGATGAGTGGAGATGGCGGGAATCGAACCCGCGTCCAACGGTGTGGAAACAGGGCTTCTCCGTGTGCAGTCGGCTGTGCTTTTCTCGGCCCCGGAGATCACGCCGACAAGTCTCCGACGGGCCCAGTCACTGTGTGGTTTCCCTTTTCACCCCGTGACCGGGATCAAGGTTTAGTTCCCTAAATGATGCCAGGAACCGGGTCGGGAACACTCCCGGGCTGACACTCCCTTAAGTAGGGGAGCCGCTGCTCGCTACCTGAAGATCAGGCAGCGAGGGCGAGCTCGCCCTGGGAGATGGATCGCTTGGAATTGGCGATTATTTTTTTCGGCCTGTGGTTTACGAGATCATGGCCGCTTCCTCGACACGCTTCCCCTGCTTCGACAGCCGCTGTCGAAACCGATCATCCCCATGTTGATTTTTCAATCTTCGCCCCCGCTGTGAGGGGCTCACACCGCCTGGGCGGTGCAGATGCCATCGTACGGGATCAACCTCCGCCGATGCCACCGTATTCCCGGCGGTCATCCCGCCGTCGCACTTGGTTCAACGCCTCCCCGCACCGGAGCATTCCCGGCCCCGGCGTGTGATGCAGGTCACGCACGCTGCTTGCGCCGCACCGCCGAGATCACCCGCTCGGCCTCGCGCCGGTCCTGCTTCTCGCGGAGCGTCTGGCGCTTGTCGTACTCCTTCTTGCCCTTCGCCAGCGCGATCTCGACCTTGGCGCGGCCGTCCTTGAAGTACAGGGCGAGGGGCACGATGGTGTGACCCGTCTCCTGCGACTTCGACTCCAGCTTGTCGATCTCCTCGCGGTGCAGCAGCAGCTTCCGCTTGCGCCGCGCGCTGTGGTTGGTCCACGTGCCCTGGCTGTACTCGGGCACATGCACGTTGTACAGCCACGCCTCGTGCCCGTCCATCTGCACGAAGCCGTCGACCAGCGACGCCCGTCCCTGGCGCAGCGACTTCACCTCGGTGCCGGTGAGGACCAGACCGGCCTCGTAGGTGTCGATGATGAGGTAGTCGTGCCGCGCCTTCTTGTTCTGCGCGATCAGCTTGCGCCCTTTTTCCTTAGCCATAGTGCCGCCCATTTTCGCACTACGGAGGGGGTCCGGGGGAAGTCGATTACGAGGAACCGGCCAGACCGCGCAGTACGGTCTCGGCCCGCTGGAGTGCGCCCTCGTCGGCCTCCAGGTCGGGCGTGATGCCCCGGCCGTCGACCGCGCGGCCGGAAGGGGTGCGGTAGTGCCCGACGGTCAGCTCCGCGACGGAGCCGTCGGGCAGCCGGCTCGGCATCTGCACCGAGCCCTTGCCGAAGGTCCGGGAGCCCACGACGAGCGCCCGTCCGCGGTCCTGAACAGCGCCGGTGAGCAGTTCGGCCGCGCTCATCGTCCCGCCGTCGACGAGCGCGACCAGGGGTCTCGTCGTGTCGCCCCCGGGCTCGGCGTGCAGCGCGCGCTGCTCGCCGTCGACGTCGTAGGTGGCGACCAGGCCGCCGTCGAGGAACGCGGAGGCCGCGGTGACGGCCTCGGTGACCAGACCGCCTGAGTTGCCGCGCAGGTCGAGGACGATCCCGCCGCCGGGCGGGGCCTGCCGGACGGCCTCGCGGACCTGGTCGCCGGAGCCCTTGGTGAAGGTGTCGACCCGGATGAGGGTGACCGAGCCGGCGACTTTTCGAACGGCGACCGAGTCCGTGGACAGCTGGGCCCGGCGCACGGTCTCGGTCCATGCGCGCGTGCCCCGCTCAAGGCCGAGGCGGACGGTGGTGCCGGCGGGGGCGTCGGTGGCGTCCCCGCGCAGTATGGCGACGACCTCGGTGACGGGCCGCCCGTCGGTCTTCCGGCCGTCGACGCTGCGCAGCAGGTCTCCGGGGCGGATCCCGGCGGTGGCCGCGGGCGAGCCGGCCCGCACCTTCGTCACCTCGATACGGCCGTCGTGCGCGCTGCGCGCCCACAGGCCGACGCCGGTGTACTGGCCGTCGAGGGTTTCCTCGAACTCCTCGTACTCGCCCTGGGAGTAGACGGCGCCCCAGCGGTCCCCACTGCGGCTGACGGCGCGCTTCGCGGCCTCCATCGGGGACTTGCCGTCGGCCATGGCCTCCTCGGCCGCCCTGGTGACGTCCGCGTGGTGCCCGGCCGGAGCGGCCGAACGCGCCTCGTCCCGCGCCGCCTTCCGGTCGGCCTGCGGGAGGGATCCCGTGGCCGCGCCGGCGACGAGCACGCTCGCGAACATCAATGTCAGGGCGGCCCCGCGGCGAACGCGACGGGGCTGACAGAACGGGTCACGACCTGACATGGCGGTGAGTCTAGGACAAGGGGAAGGGCCGTACGGCTTGTTGACCGTACGGCCCCTCTTGGTATGCGTCACACCTTCAAGTACTTGCGCAGCGCGAAGAACGCCGCCAACGCGGGCATCAGCAGGCTCGTGGCCAGGATGAGCGGCAGCTTCGTCAGGACGGCGTCCCACCCGATGAAGTTGATCAGCGTCAGCTGGTCGGCCAGGGCCAGTCCGTGGTCGATGAGGAAGTACCGGGCGATCAGCAGGAAGCCGCACGCGAGCGTGCCGCCGATGAGCCCGGCGACCGCGGCCTCCATGATGAACGGCGCCTGGATGTAGAAGCCCGAGGCGCCGACCAGGCGCATGATGCCGGTCTCGCGCCGGCGGCTGAACGCCGAGACGCGCACGGTGTTGACGATCAGCATCAGCGCGACGACCAGCATCAGCGCCATCACCGCGCGGGCGGCCCAGTTCATGCCGTTCAGCAGCTTGAAGAGGTTGTCCAGGATGCCCTTCTGGTCCTGGACGGACTGCACGCCGTCCCGGCCGTTGAAGGCGGTCGCGATGACCTGGTACTTCTGCGGGTCCTTCAGCTTGATGCGGTACGACTCCTGCATCTGGTCCGGCGTGAGGGAACTGGCCAGCGGGGAGTCGCCGAACTGCTCCTTGTAGTGCTTGTACGCCTGGTCCTGCGACTCGTAGGTGACCGTCTGGACGACGTTCATCTTGTCGAGGTCGGCCTTGATCTGCTTCTTCTGGTCGTCCGTCACCGCGCCCTTGGCGCAGTTGGGGTCGGACTCGGCGTCGCTCTTGTTGCAGAGGAAGATCGAGACGTTGACCTTGTCGTACCAGTAGCCCTTCATGGTGTTGACCTGGTCGCTCATCAGGAGCGACCCGCCGAACAGGGCGAGCGACAGGGCGACGGAGACGACGACCGCGAAGGTCATCGTCAGATTGCGGCGGAGACCGACGCCGATCTCCGACAGGACGAACTGGGCGCGCATGGCGAGGGGTTATGCCTTTCCGTGACTCTCGGGTGCGGTCTCAGTGCTGGTAGCCGTAGACACCGCGGGCCTGGTCGCGGACGAGGCGGCCCTTCTCGAGTTCGATGACGCGCTTGCGCATCTGGTCCACGATGTTCTGGTCGTGCGTGGCCATCACCACGGTGGTGCCCGTCCGGTTGATGCGGTCGAGCAGCTTCATGATGCCGACGGAGGTCTGCGGGTCGAGGTTGCCGGTGGGCTCGTCGGCGATGAGCAGCTTCGGCCGGTTGACGAAGGCCCGCGCGATGGCCACACGCTGCTGCTCACCACCGGACAGCTCGCCGGGCATCCGGTCCTCCTTGCCGCCGAGCCCGACGAGGTCGAGCACCTGCGGCACGGACTTGCGGATCTCGCCGCGCGACTTGCCGATGACCTCCTGCGCGAAGGCGACGTTCTCGCCGACCGTCTTGTTCGGCAGCAGGCGGAAGTCCTGGAACACCGTCCCCAGCTGGCGCCGCATCTGCGGCACCTTCCAGTTGGACAGGCGCGCGAGGTCCTTGCCCAGAACGTGCACCTGCCCGTGACTGCACCGCTCCTCGCGGAGGATCAGCCGCAGGAAGGTGGACTTTCCGGAGCCGGAGGACCCCACGAGGAAGACGAACTCGCCCTTCTCGACCTCCAGGGAGACATCCCTGAGGGCGGGGCGGGTCTGCTTGGGGTAGACCTTGGAGACGTTGTCGAATCGGATCACGGATGCACCACGGGTCGCCGGGGGTAGATGAGCGTGACCATACGCGAACCGGGCAGCAGACCGCAGTCACCGACAGTGGTTGCTTAGCAGATGTGCCGTTTTGTGCCAACCCAAGGGGCGCGGGGAACTGCGCGACGAGCCACATGCGGCCCGCAGCCGCGCGACAACAGCAACCACCCCTCTGGGAGCGAACCGCGCGCCCTCCGGAGGAACCTGGCACAGTGGAGAGGGAACGTTCGCACCACCACGAGCGTTACATACAAGGAACCGGCGCAAGGAGGGCGAGCGCATGACGTACGACCGGCTGGTGTGCGCGAACTGCGCGGCGCCCGTGAGCGAGGGCCGGTGCCCCGTGTGCCGTGCGAACCGCGAGCGGCTGCAGCAGGAGAACTTCCTCGCGGGTCTGAACCCGATGGCACTGATCGCACTGCTCACCGTGCTGATCGCCGCGGTCGCACTACTGGCGCACCAAACCGCCTAGCGACGACATGGCCGAGGGCCCGGAGCGTTCGCTCCGGGCCCTCGGCTGTGCGCTGTGCCTACCGTCCGTACGGACGCGGCTACCGTCAGGCGGCAGCCCCGCCGCGGCCGCCCACGAGGCGCGGCAGGACGCGGAAGCCGACACCGCCGGCGATCATCGTGGCGGCCCCGACCACCAGGAAGGTGGTCTGCGCGGCACCCGTCTCGGCGAGCTCCTGGCCGTTGCCCTGGGCCTGAGGCGCCGCCGGGGTGGCGTCCGAGCCGGTGTCGGTGAGGGACGAGGAGCCCTCCTCCTGCGGCGCGGTGCCGCCGTCGGGGTCGGCGGCGTTGCCGCCGCCGTTCCCGCCACCGTTGGCGTTGCCGTTGCCGCCCCCGTTGGCGTTGCCGTTACCGCCGCCGTTGCCGTTCCCGTTGCCCGGGTTGCTCGGCTGGCTCGTCGGGTCCTCGGTCGGCTCGGTGGGCTCGTCCGTCGGCTCGGTCGGCTCGTCCGTGGGCTCCTCGGTCGACGGCGGGTCGGTCGGGAGGTCCGTGGGCGGGTCGGTGGGGAGCTCGGTGGGAACCGGCGGGGTCGGGGTCGGGGCCGGCGACTCGTCGGCGCACAGGATGCCCAGCAGGCAGTTGTCGGTCTCCGCGGCGGATGCGGCGCCGGCGGCGGTCAGCGAGGCGCCGGCGGCGATCACGGCACCGGCCGCTATCCGCGCGACACGGATCCGCGTCTTCTTCGTCATGTGGTTGCTACCCCCAGTAGCTCATCGTCATTAGGCAGCGTTCGGAGCTGTGCTCGACGGGGGTAGCTGCGGTGAAAGAGCCCCCCGGTTCACATGCGCCCCAGAGACACGCATGCCGCGCTTTACCCTTCCCATTTTCCAAAGACACGTCAAGGGCGTTTGCGGGCACCATGTCCAACTACGGGGGCAATGCCGGGAGTCTGAATCTGTGAGTGTGATGTAAAACCCAGACATGCCGACGCAGAAGCGGGCACGGAAAAGGCAACTGCCGCCCCGACGGCGGCAGTTGCCTTGTCGACAAACTTACTTCTCCTGCTGCTTGCGCCAGCGAATTCCGGCCTCGAGGAAACCGTCGATCTCACCGTTGAAAACGGCCTCGGGGTTACCGACCTCGAAGTCGGTGCGCAGGTCCTTGACCATCTGGTACGGGTGCAGCACGTACGAACGCATCTGGTTGCCCCAGGAGTTGCCGCCGTCGCCCTTGAGGGCGTCCATCTTGGCCTGCTCCTCCTGGCGGCGCCGCTCCAGCAGCTTGGCCTGGAGCACGTTCATGGCCGTCGCCTTGTTCTGGATCTGCGAGCGCTCGTTCTGGCAGGAGACGACGATGCCGGTGGGGAGGTGGGTGAGGCGCACCGCGGAGTCGGTGGTGTTGACACCCTGGCCGCCGGGGCCGGACGAGCGGTACACGTCCACGCGCAGTTCGGACTCGTCGATCTCGATGTGGTCGGTCTGCTCGACCACGGGCAGGATCTCCACGCCCGCGAAGGAGGTCTGCCGCCGGCCCTGGTTGTCGAAGGGCGAGATGCGCACCAGGCGGTGCGTGCCCTGCTCGACGGAGAGCGTGCCGTACGCGTACGGCGCCTGGACGGCGAAGGTGGTCGACTTGATGCCGGCCTCCTCCGCGTACGACGTCTCGTAGATCTCGGTCTTGAAGCCGCGCTGCTCGGCCCACCGCAGGTACATGCGCTGGAGCTTCTCGGCGAAGTCGGCGGCGTCGACGCCGCCCGCCTCGGCGCGGATGTTCACCAGGGCCTCACGGGAGTCGTACTCCCCGGACAGGAGCGTGCGGACCTCCATCTCGTCCAGCGCCTTCTTGACGGCGACGAGCTCGGACTCGGCCTCGGCGCGGGTGTCCGGGTCGTCCTCCTCCTCGGCCATCTCGAAGAGCACGGCGAGGTCGTCGATGCGACCGCGCAGCGCTTCCGCCTTGCGCACCTCGGCCTGGAGGTGGGACAGCTTGCTGGTGATCTTCTGCGCCTCATCGGGGTTGTCCCACAGGGACGGCGCGGCCGCCTGCTCCTCGAGCACGGCGATGTCTGCCCTCAGCTTGTCGAGGTCCAGAACGGCCTCGATCGACTCCATGGTCGAGGAGAGGGACTTGAGCTCTTCGGATACATCGACGACTGCCACGCCCTCCAGCGTAACGGCTCCGCCCGGCGGCCATCGCCGGGCGCCCGGGCCGGCCGGCGGGATCGGTAGGGCCTCGGGAGGTCAGGGGGACTGCGGGGCCGAGTTCTTCGTGTCCTGGGGAGGTGCGCTCGCGTCGTCGCCCGAGGTGGACAGCCACGCCCCGACGCCGACCGCCGCCGCCAGGACGACCGCGCCCGCGCCGAGGGCCACGCGGCGGCGCCGGGCGATGGCGCGGTTGCGGGCCGAGCCCGGCCGGGGCGTGCCCGACGCGCGCGGGGCCCGGGCCGTGCCGTGCGCGCCCCCGGCCAGCTCGTCGGGGGCCGGCACGCGCATCGAGGTGTGGGTGTCCCGGTTGGAGTCGGCCGGTTTCGCGCCCGGCACCAGGGGGACCGCGCCCCGCCGCCGGACCCGCTCGGCCGGTGCCGGCCTGGCGGGCTGCTCCTCCCGGTCCGCCTCCTCGGCGGACTCCGTGTCCGGCTCGTCCACCTCCAGCGGCGGCATGCCCGCCAGCATCGGCAGCAGCTCCCGCAGCCGGGCCCCGAGCTCCGAGGCCCGCAGCCGCGAGGCCGGCGCCTTGGCCAGGCACTGCACGAGCAGCTGCCACAGCTCGTCCGGGATGCCGGGCAGCGGGACGACCGTCTCCGTGACGTGCCGGCGCAGGACCGCGCCCGGATGGCCGCCGCCGAACGGGGTGAAGCCGGCCAGCAGCTCGTAGAGGACCGTGGCGAGCGCGTAGATGTCGACGGAGGCGCGGGGCGGCAGGCCCTCGACGATCTCCGGGGCCAGGTAGTCCGGCGTGCCGATGATCTTCGTCGCCTTGGTGCGGCGCGGGGTGTCGATGAGTTTCGCCACGCCGAAGTCGGTCAGCAGCGCGCGGTGGGAGCCGCCGGGGCCCAGGGGGCCCTGCATGTCCAGCAGGACGTTCTCCGGCTTCACGTCCCGGTGGACGACGCCCGCGGCGTGCGCGGCCGCCAGCCCGTCGGCGATGTCCGCCGAGATCGCGACGGCCGCCTCGGGCGCGAGGCGGCGGTCCCGCTCCAGCCGGGTCCTCAGGTCGGTGCCCCGGACGAGGTCCATGACCAGCGCCAGGTCGTTGCCGTCGACGACCAGGTCGCGCACCGACACCACGTGCGGGTGCTCAAGGCCGAGCAGCGCCGTCCGCTCCTGCACGAAGCGCCCGACGAGTTCCTGGTCGGAGGCCAGGTCCTCGCGCAGCAGCTTGATGGCGACGGGGCCCTCGGGACCCTCGCCCAGCCACACCGTGCCGGCGCTGCCCCGCCCCAGGATCTGGTGGGCGGTGTACCGGCTGCCGATCTTCCGTGCCAAGGCTGCTCCTACCGACGCGTGTTGTCGCTAAAACTACGCGTCCGGAGAGCCAACCTTCACCGCCGAGGCAGAAATCACCCGCCAGGTGTCGACAAATCACCAACCCCGCGGGGAGGTTCCGGTCAGTTCGTGCCCGAACCGCTCCCGCCGAGCTCCTCGATCCAGCCGGTCACCGTGCTGAACCAGTCGGTGAGCTGGTCCCAGTAGCCCTTGCCGGTGCCGATCCACTCCTGGAGCGGGCTCAGTTCCCAGATCAGCCAGCCGGCGACGAACAGGATGACGATCGTGAAGAGACAGCCCTTCAGGCAGCCGAGCCCGGGGATCCGCATCGGGTTGGCGCTGCGCTGCCGGGGCTGGCGGGGCTCGCGCTGGGGCCGCTGCGGCTGCTGGGGCTGGGGCGGTGGCGCGGGCGGGGCGTAACGCTGCGGCGGCTGGGGCCGCTGGGGCTGCGGGGCGTACTGCTGGGGCTGCTGCTGCGGATGGCCGTAGCCGGGTCCGGGCGGGGGCGCCTGGCGGCGCGGGGGCTGCTGGGGCCGGGCGACCTGCCGCTGGGGGCGGCGGCGCAGCGGGTCCTCGTTCGGGTCGAGGTACTGGACCTGCGTCTGCTCGTTGCGGTCGCGGGCCGCCCGCAGCTGGTTCTGCCAGGGGTGCGGGTCCTCGGGTCCGCCCTGCTGGCCGGGGTGGCCGGGCGAGCCCGGCGGGACCGGCGGCATGACGGCGGTCGGGTCGGCCGCGCCCCGGTTGGGCAGCACCGCGGTGGGGTCGGCGGCGCCGGCCGGGCCGCCGGTGTGCGGCATGACGCTGGTCGCGGCGTTCGGGTCGTACGAGCCCGCGCCCTGCGGGAGGACCTGGGTGGGGTCGGCGTCGCCCGCGCCGGGCGTGTCCGGCACGGGCGCGGGCGCCGGGTCGGGCACCAGGAGCGCGCCGACGTTCTCGGCGGCGGCGATCTGCGCGGAGTTCGCGTGCACCCCGATGCCCTCGGCGACGACGCGCAGGCCACGGGCGAGGTTCACGGCGCTGGGCCGCTCGTCCGGGTTCTTGCGCAGGCAGCGCTCGATGATCGTCCACAGCGGGTCGGGGACCGTGGAGGGGCGGCGCGGCTCGGCGCTCAGGTGCTGGTGCAGCACCTCCAGGGCGGAGCCGCCGGAGAACGGCGGGCGGCCGGTGACCAGCTCGTACAGCAGGATGCCGGCGCCGTAGATGTCGACGGCGGAGGTCTGCGGGCGGCCCTCGGCGGACTCGGGCGCGACGTACGCGGGCGTGCCGACGAACTCCTGGGTTCGGGTCAGGCCCGGGGAGTCGGCCAGGCGGGCGATGCCGAAGTCGGTCAGCAGCGGGTGCATCTGCCCGTCGTACTGCTGGAGCAGCACGTTCGCCGGCTTGAGGTCGCGGTGGACGACGCCGTCGGCGTGGCTGGCGGCGAGCGCGTCGGCGATCTGGGCGGTGAGCAGGGCCGCGGCGACGGGGCTGAAGGGCCCGTTCTCGCGCAGGTAGCGGTGCAGGTCGGGGCCCTCGACGAGGTCCATGACCAGCGCCAGCAGCTCCCCCTCGACGACCAGGTCGCGGACCCGGACGATGTTCGGGTGGGTCAGCCGGAGCAGGACGGAGCGCTCCCGGAGGAACCGCATGACGATGTCCGGGTCGCTCGCCAGCTCCTCCTTGAGGACCTTGATCGCGACGGTCTCGCCGGGCTGTCCCGGCACGGCCGCCTCGGCGCCCGCGGTCTCGCGCTGGCGGGCTCGCCAGACGGTGCCCGTGGCGCCGCGCCCGAGCGGCTCCTCGAGCAGGTACTTGCTGCCTACCGGCCGCACGTCATGCGCTCCCTGGTGCTTGCCTTGCCTGCTGGCCTGTCCGACCCACTGTAGTGCCGTGCCGCCGGGGACCGGGGTGTCGTCATTCTGTGGGTCTTACGTATGCGTTCTCGCACGCGTTCGAATTTCGCACGCGTTCGAAGGAAAGACGCTCACCTCGGTCTCGTGGTTGCCGAGAGTGAGCGTGACCGATCTCAAGTGATCGCCAGTGGGTCATCTCTCAGGCACTTTTGCGGGCAGAGCCGACCAATCAAGATCACTTGTTCCCGAGCGAGGGGCGCGGTGTCAGTGGCAGGTGCGAGGATGCGTGCAGTACTGGCCGACGTGCTGGGGCGGGGTGGGGGGACTCCGCGCCCGGGCAGAAGGGACCGCTGACGGCGATGCAGATCCGGCTGACCGTCGTAGACCCGCTGGGCCTGGCGGCTCCGGCCCGGGACCGCGCCGCCCGCAGTGACGTACTGGTCACCGCGCCCGCCGGTACGGCCCTCGCGGCGGTGGCCTCCGGGCTCACCCAGGCGGTCCTCGGCGGTGACGGCTCGGGCACCCCGGTGCTGTACGCCGGGGAGCAGCGGCTCGACGCCCAGCGCTGCACGCTCGGCGAGCCCCCGCTGACCGACGGTGCCGTGCTGTCCGTGGGCGCGCCGGGCGAGCCGGAGCCGCATCCCGAGCTGGACGACGCCCCGGCCCAGCTCCAGGTGGTCGCCGGGCCCGACGCCGGCGGCGTCCACATCCTGCACGGCGGCGAGATCCGCATCGGCCGCTCCGCCGACGCCGACGTACCGCTCGACGACCCGGACGTCTCCCGGCTGCACTGCGCGGTGACGGTGAGCGCCGACGGCCGCGTCTCGGTCGCCGACCTCGACTCCACGAACGGCACGACGCTGGACGGCACGCGGGTGGGCGGCCGGGCGGTCCGTTTCGCGCCGGGGGCGCTGCTGCGGATCGGCGAATCGGCCCTGCGGCTGGCTCCCGCCGGGGGGCCGGGGGGCCGGGTGGACACGACGCCGGACGGGGAGGGACACGTGCGCGTGCCGGGTCCTGCGGGCGCCGGCGGTGCGGGGCCCTCCGGGGGTTTCGGGGCTGCCGGAGGTTCCGGGTCTGGCCGGGGGCCCGGGGCTGGGGGTTCCGGGGCTGGCGGGGGTTCCAGGTGTGCCGGGGGTCCCGGGGATTCGGGGTCTGCCGGGGGTTCCGGGGTTGCGGGGTCCGGGGCGGCCGGGCCTGGCAGGGCATCCGGTTCCACCGGCGCGTTCGGGCCTGCGGGGGCGATCGGATCTGACGGGGGCGCCGGTTCTGCAGGGGCTGTCGGTTCTGCAGGGGCTGGAGGGGCGGCGGGGGCTTCCAGGGCTACCGCGCCTGGCTCTTCGGGGTCTTCGGGGACTGCCGTGCCTGCTGGCCCTGCGGGGTCTGCGGGGGCTTCTGGGCCTGGCAGACCTTCCGGGGCTTACGGGAGGGCTGGGACTGCAGGGGGTTTCGGTTCCGGTGCTTCCGGTGCCGCCAGGGCATGCGGTGCCTCCGCTGCCGCCGGGGCATCCGCTCCCTCAGACGGTCCTACCGGGGCTGCCGCGGCTTCCGACCCTGCAAGGTCTTCTGGGACTCCCGGGCCTTCCGGGACCACCGGGGCCGCCAGGTCTGCCGGGGCCTCCGGTCCTGCCGGGTCCACCCATCACGCTTACGGCTCGGCGGCCCGGGGCACGCCGGGCGCCGACGGTCACGGCTCCGAGGACTCGGCGGTGGTGCCGGGGCAGGGTGGGGCGCCTCGGGTCGAGAGCAGGGGTGCGGGAGCGGCCGCGGAGGCTTCGCGGCCGGCTGCCGAGGGTGGGCCGGGGACCCCACAGGGCGGGTTCCGGGCCGCTGCCGGTGACCACGGGCAAGGCATCGCGCGGGGCCACGGAGACTCGGCGCCCCCCGCATCCCGGGAAGAGGCGCGTACGGCGTCGTCGGAAGGCGTGGTCCGGGCTCCCCGGCAGCGTGGCAGCGCCGAGGGCACGTCGGCGGTGGGCTCCCCCGACGGCGTCACCAGCACTCCCAGGCAGCACGGCGCGGCGCAGTACGGGCCCGGTGCCGGGGACACGCACGCCGGCCGCTCCGGGGCCGGGGCGCTGGGCGGGGCGTTCGACGACGGGCGTGCGGGCGGTTCCGGCCAGGGCGCCGGAACGGCGGACGGTACGGGCCCTCATGCCCGGGCAGGGGCCGAGCCGACCCCGGGTCCGACGGCTCCGACGGGCGCCGGTCCGGCCAGGGGCGATCGCCCCGGCCGCGACACGAGCGGCACAGGCCCAAGCCCTCACGCCCCGGCCGGAGGCCAAGGCGGACACCCCGACGCCACCAGCGGCACGGGCGTAGCCCCACACGCCCCGGCCGGAGGCCAAGCAGTTCCCCGGCCGACGCCCCACACCACTGCCGGCCCGGCCGGGCGCGGCCGCCCCGGGGACGACAGCGGCTCCGGCGCCCCGGACGAGCGGTCCGGGCGTGGGCGCAAGGGCACCCCTCTCCGGGGGACCGATGTTCCGCCGGGGACGCGCAAGCGGGGCGGGCTCGGGGCGTGGGCGCGGCGGCTGGCCGGAGGGCGTGGTGAGCAGGAGGCTCCCGCGCGCGAGACGTACGAGGACGAGCCCGTCGAGGTGGCGGCGGAGCACTCCGCGGTCGTCGGGCCGGCCGTGCCGGAGACCTGGCCGGATCCGGCCACGCTGCTGCTGACGGCGCTGGGGCCGGGCCCCCGGCTGTGGGAGCGCGGGCCGGGCCACCCCGAGGCGCTCGCGGTGCGCCTTGGCACCGCCGACCGGGCCGCGCCGGACGGCTCCGGCCTGCTGCCCGCGGTGCCGGTGACCGCCGGGCTGCGCGAGGTGGGCGCACTGGGAATGGCCGGGCCGAGGGCGCGGCTCGCCGGGCTGGCCCGTGCCGTGCTGGCGCAGCTCGCCGCGCTGCACTCCCCCGACACACTGGAGATCGTCCTGATCGCCGCGGACCGCTCCCGCCCTCTGGCGGAGCGCACCGCCGAGTGGTCCTGGCTGGGCTGGCTGCCGCATGTCCGCCCGGGGCACGGGCAGGACTGCCGCCTGCTGCTCGCCTACGACCGGGAACAGGCCGCCGCCCGCACGGACGAGCTCATCCGCCGTTTGGAGGACCAGGTGGCGGACGCGGAAGGCAGCGCCGCAGGGGCCGGCGGGCTGCTGGGCAACGTGCGGTTCTCCAGAGCCCAGGGGACCGACGGCCAGGGCGGTGACAGCCAGGGGATCAGCACCGCCGGTCCCCTGGCCCGCCGCCCCTCCTGGGCCCGGGACGACATACCCGCTCCCGCCCCCGGCCAGGCGACCGGCTTCCCCGGCCCGTACACCGTCCTCGTCGTGGACGGCGACCCCGGCGGCGCCGACCTGCGTGCGGCCGTGGCGCGGCTGGCGATGGAAGGCCCCCGGGCCGGGATCCATGTCGTGTGCCTGGCCGAGACCGCCGCCGCCTCGCCCGCCTCACCGGTGACGGAGACATACGAGGCGGCCTGCTCCGTGGCGCCGACGTTCGGGCAGTGCGGTGCCGTCGCGCTGCTCAGCGGGGACGTGGCGACGGCTCTGCGGCTGATGCGCGTGGCCCGGGTCGGGGGCGAGGACTCCCCGGCCGGACCCGTCGGGCACGGCACCATCGCCACGGTCGACGCCGTCTCCCCCGCGTGGGCCGAGCGGTTCGCGCGGGCGCTGGCGCCGCTGCGTACGGACGGCTCGGCGAGCGACGGGCAGCCGCGGGTCTCCGCGCCGCTGCCCCAGGCGGCACGGCTGCTGGACGAGCTGGGCCTGGCCCGGGCCACCCCGGCGTCGCTGATGGCGCGCTGGGCGGACGCGGCCGACGACACCGAGGCGCTGGGCGGGCGGGTGCGCGCGGTGCTGGGCGCGGGGCCGCGCGGCCCGGTCTGCGCGGACCTCGCGGCACAGGGACCGCATCTGCTTGTCGAGGGCCCGCCGGGCAGCGGCCGTACGGAGCTGCTGCGGGCGGTCGTCGCGTCCCTGGCCGCCGCCGAGCGGCCGGACCGGCTGGGCATCGTGCTGGTCGACGGCCGGGGCGGCCCCGGCGCGGGCGGCGGTGCCGGTGAGGGACTGCGCGTGTGTACGGACGTCCCGCATGTCACCACGTACCTCACGGCCCACGATCCGGTCCTGATGCGCGAGTTCGCGCAGTCCCTGAGTGCCGAGCTGAAGCGGCGCGCCGAGCTGCTGGGCCGGTCCGACTTCGCCGAGTGGCACACCGGGCGCGAGCTGTCGGGCCGTATGGTCGCCCAGCGCACGGCGACGGCCCGGGGCGGCGCCCCCACCGAGGCAGGTGCCGCGGATCTCGACTCCCCGCCCAGTTCGACGATGCGGTTGCGGCCCGGAGCGGCCCGGCGGCAGACGCAGGCGGCCCCGCCGCCCCTGCCCCGGCTCGTCGTGGTCGTGGACGACCTGGACGCGCTGGTCTCCCCGGCCCTCGGCTCGACCGGACGGCCCGCGGCCGGGTCGGTGATGCGCGCGCTGGAGGCCGTGGCCCGGGAGGGCGACCGGCTGGGCGTCCACCTGGTGGCGGCGACCGGCCCGTGCCCCCGTACGGCGGAGACGGAACCGGCGCGCCGGGCCACCCTCCGCGTCACGCTCGACGCTCCCGCGCCGGGGCCTGACGAGCCCGCTCCGGGCCGTGGCCGTCTCGCCTGCGAGGACGGGCGGGTCACGCCGTTCCAGGGCGGGCGGGTCACCGGCCGTATCCCCCGGACGGCGACGCTGCGACCCACGGTCGTACCCCTGGAATGGCACCGCATGGGTGACCCTCCGGCCCGGCGTCCGGTGCGGGAGCTCGGAAACGGCCCCACCGACCTGGCACTGTTGGCCAGCGCGCTGGAAAGGGCGGCGCGGGAGGTCGCGGCGGCGCAGGTGCCGTCGCTGCTGTAGCACTCGTCCATGGCACTGGCTGGATGCCGACCCCCTCCGTTGATCAGGGACGAGTCCCTGGTCACGAGGGGGTCACGATCCCCCGCTTGACAGCCGACGCCATCTTGCCGCCCCCGCACACCCGGGCGTAGACCAGATCGCACGGGAGCGCGCTCGACGTTCGACGAGGGAACGAAGAACGGGGCAGTCATGCGCATGACGAGCAGCACCATCCTGAAACGCCGGTCGCCGGAACGGGACAAGGCGACCCCCCAGCACCGCAGAGCCGCCAAGGCCGCGGCAGCCGTCGCCGCGGGAGCGCTCGCGCTCTCGCTCACCGCCTGCGGAGGCGACGACAAGGACAGCAGTGGAAGCCCGGGCAACACCGAGGAGGCCGCCGCCAGCAACGTCACTCTTCCGAAGCTGAACGGGACGAGCCTGGAGATCGCCGCTGTATGGACAGGCGCTGAACAGGCCAACTTCAAGAAGGTCCTGGCGGAGTTCGAGAAGCGCACGGGCGCCAAGGTCACGTTCGTGCCCGCCCAGGACCCGATCATCAACTTCATCGGCTCGAAGGTGGCCGGCGGGCAGCCGCCGGACATCGCGATGCTGCCGCAGCCGGGCGCCATCAAACAGGCCGTCGACCGGGGCTGGGCCAAGCCCATCGGCGCGGAGGCGCAGAAGGAGCTCGGCGAGAACTACTCGCAGGGCTGGCAGGACATCGGCAAGGTGGGCGGCAAGCAGTACGGCGTCTACTACAAGGCCGCCAACAAGTCCCTGATCTGGTACAACAACCAGGTCTTCGAGAACGCCGGGGCGAGTGAGCCCGAGACCTGGCCGGATCTGCTGAAGACCGCGCAGACGGTCTACGACTCCGGCGTCACCCCGTTCTCCGTCGGCGGCGCCGAGGGCTGGACGCTGACCGACTGGTTCGAGAACGTCTACCTCTCCCAGGCCGGCCCGGAGAAGTACGACCAGCTGGCCAAGCACGAGATCAAGTGGACGGACCCGTCCGTGAAGGACGCGCTGACCACGCTCGCGCAGGTCTGGGGCAAGCCCGACTACATCGCGAAGGGGGCGTTGCAGACCGACTTCCCGGCCTCCGTCACGCAGGTCTTCACCGGCGGGGACCAGCCCAAGGCCGCCATGGTCGCGGCGGGCGACTTCGCGCAGGTCAACATCCCGACGAGCATGAAGATCGGTACGGACGCGAAGGTGTTCCCGTTCCCGGCGGTCGGTGACAACGGGCCGGTGGTCTCGGGCGGCGACGCGGCCGTGATCCTTCAGGATTCCAAGGGGTCGCAGGCCCTGGCCACCTGGCTCGCCTCGCCGGACGCGGCGCAGATCCAGGCCAAGCTGGGCGGCTACCTCTCGCCGAACAAGAACGTGCCGAACTCCGCGTACCCGAACGCGGTGCAGCAGAGGATCGCCAAGGCGCTCATCGACGCCGGTGACGACTTCCGCTTCGACATGTCCGACCAGGCCCCGCAGGCCTTCGGCGGGACGCCCGGCAAGGGCGAGTGGAAGATCCTCCAGGACTTCCTGAAGAACCCGAAGGACGTCGCGGGGGCACAGCAGAAGCTGGAGGCCGAAGCGGCCGCGGCCTACGGAGGCTGACGGCATGACGTCGGCCACGGCGGCAGGGGGCGTCAAGCCCCCTGCCGTGGGCAAGTCGCGCAAGAGTGTGACCGGCACCCGCAGGATGGTCGCGGCGCTGTTCCTGCTGCCCGCGCTCGTCCTGCTCGGCGCGCTCGTGGTGTACCCGATCGGGTACTCGGTGGTCCGCAGCTTCTACGACCAGTCCGGCGACGGCTTCGCCGGGATCGACAACTACGAGGCCCTCTTCACCGACGAGGGCATCCGCACCGCGCTGAAGAACAACGTCATCTGGGTGGTGTTCGCGCCGACGGTCGCGACGGCGCTCGGCCTGATCTTCGCGGTGCTGACCGAACGGGTGCGCTGGGGCACGGCCTTCAAGCTGGTCGTCTTCATGCCGATGGCGATCTCCATGCTGGCGGCGGGCATCATCTTCCGCCTGGTGTACGACCAGGACCCGGACAAGGGCGTGGCGAACGCGGTGTGGGTGGGCGTGCACGACACGTTCACGCAGGCGTCGGCGTTCCCGAAGGCCCACCCGGGCCGCCAGTCGCCGCTGGAGCCGGCGGGCGGCGGTGCGTTCATCACCAAGTCGCCCGTCCGCGCGGGCGAGACCGTCTCGCTGCCCCTGGTGGGTGTCGCGCCGGACCTGATGCCGGACGGCGCGAAGCCGGCGGCGGCGCCGAAGCCCGAGCCGGACAAGGTCACCGGCACGACCTGGCAGGACTTCACGCGGGGCAAGGGCGTCGGCAAGCTGAACACCGTCGACCCGTCCGAACTGGGCTATGCCGGCATGAGGATCGAAGCCGTCAAGGACGGCAAGGTCGTGGCCTCCACCACGGCCGGCGACGACGGCACCTTCACCCTGCCGGCCTCGGCCGACGGGGCCCGACTCCGACTTCCGGACAGCAACTTCAAGGAGCCGTACAACGGCCTGGACTGGCTCGGCCCGTCCCTGGTCACCCCGTCCATCATCGGCGCGTACATCTGGATGTGGGCGGGCTTCGCGATGGTGCTGATCGCGGCCGGGCTCGCGGGCGTGCCGCGCGAACTGCTGGAGGCCGCCAGGGTCGACGGCGCGAGTGAGTGGCAGGTGTTCCGGCGGGTCACGGTGCCGCTGCTGGCGCCGGTCCTCGCGGTCGTCACCGTCACCCTGATGATCAACGTGCTGAAGATCTTCGACCTGGTCTTCATCATCGCACCCGGCTCCGCCCAGGACGACGCGAACGTCCTCGCCCTGGAGCTGTACCGCAAGGGCTTCTCCGAGGACCAGCCGGGCATCGCCAGCGCCATCTCGGTGTTCCTGCTGCTGCTCGTGATCCCGGTGATGTGGTTCAACGTGCGTCGGCTGAGGCGGGAGGTGCGGCGATGAAGAGGAAGCAGTCGCTGGGGTCCCGGCTGGCCGAGGGGGTCAGCGGTGGGCTGGTGCGGGTGTTCCTCATCGTCGTCGGCCTGTTCTGGCTGGTGCCGACGATCGGTCTGCTGCTGGCGAGTCTGCGTTCGCCTGAGGACATCGCGGCGAGCGGCTGGTGGAAGGTGTTCACCGAGCCGTCGCAGATGACCTTCGACAGCTACTCGAAGCTGCTGGAGAACGAGGACATCACCAGCAGCCTGGTCAACACGGTGTGGATCACCGTCCCGGCGACGCTGCTGGTCGTGATCATCGGCTCGCTGGCGGGCTACGCCTTCGCCTGGATGGAGTTCCCGGGCCGGGACTGGTGGTTCCTGGGCGTGGTCGGCCTGTTGGTCGTGCCCGTGCAGGTCGCGCTGATCCCGATCGCCGATCTCTTCGGCAACATCGGCATCTTCGGCTCGGTGATCGGCGTGGTGCTCTTCCACGTCGGCTTCGGTCTGCCCTTCGCGGTGTTCCTGCTGCGGAACTTCTTCGCGGAGATCCCGAGGGAGCTGCTGGAGGCGGCGCGCCTGGACGGGGCGGGCGAACTGCGCCTGTTCTTCCGTGTCGTGATGCCGCTCGGCGCCCCGGCGATCGCCTCGCTCGGCATCTTCCAGTTCCTGTGGGTGTGGAACGACATGCTGGTCGCGCTGATCTTCTCGGACTCCGGGAGCCAGCCGATCACGGTCGCACTCCAGACGCAGGTACGGCAGTTCGGCAACAACATCGACGTGCTGGCACCCGGCGCGTTCATCTCGATGGTGGTCCCGCTCGCCGTCTTCTTCGCGTTCCAGCGGCAGTTCGTGTCCGGCGTGATGGCAGGAGCCGTCAAGTAGCGTTCAGAGCAAGGAAGTTGGAGGGGCGGGCCGAGCGCGGTCCGCCCCTTGTACGTTCCCCCGGATGCCGTAGCCGCCGTAACCAACTCGCCCCACCGGCCGTTCCCGGGCCGAACGCCCGCGCCGACCGATGGATGGCCTCTTGCCCAGGTTCAGTGTCATTGTCCCCGCGTACCAGGTTCAGGCGTACCTGCACGAGTGCCTCGAATCGGTGCTCTCCCAGTCCTGTCCCGATCTCGAACTGATCGTCGTCGACGACTGCTCGCCGGACGCGTGCGGCGCGATCATCGACGAGTTCGCCGCCCGCGACGCGCGCGTCCAACCCGTCCATCTGCCTCAGAACGTCGGCCTGGGCCGCGCGAGAAACGCCGGCGTGTCCCACGCGAGCGGCGACTACCTGCTGTTCCTCGACAGCGACGACACCCTCACGCCCGACGCGCTGCGGTCGATCGCGGACCGGCTGAAGGAGACCGGTGATCCGGACGTCCTGGTCTTCGACTACGCGCGCACCTACTGGACGGGCGAGGCGGTCCGCAACCAGGCGGCCCTCCAGCTCACCGAGCAGGGCCCGGCCCCGTTCCGCCTGGAGGACCGGCCGGGCCTGCTGCGGCTGCTGATGGTCGCCTGGAACAAGGCCTACCGGCGGGAGTTCGTCGAGGAGCAGGGGTTCGCCTTCCCGCCGGGGTACTACGAGGACACGCCGTGGACGTACCCGGTGCTGATGACCGCGGAGTCGATCGCGACCCTCGACCGCGTCTGCGTGCACTACCGGCAGCGGCGGCAGGGCAGCATCCTGCGCACCACCAGCGAGCGGCACTTCGACGTCTTCGAGCAGTACGACCGGGTGTTCGCGTATCTGGAGGAGCGGCCCGAACTGGCCCGGTGGCGGCCGGTGTTGTTCCGCCGCATGGTCCATCACCTGGCGATCGTGTACTCGCGTCGGGACCGGCTGCCCCCCGGCACGCACGCGGACTTCATGCGCCGGGCCCGCGCCCACTACCGCCGCTACCGCACCCCCGGCGTCCCCGTCCCCCTGCGCTGCCGGATCCACCACACCCTGATCCGCTTCGGCCTGCACCGCACCTACCGCACGCTCCAGCTGGCCTCGGCCCTGCACCGACGCGTCGCGCGGACCACCGGGAAGCTGCTGCGCGGAGCCCGGTCCGCCGCGCTCGGGCTCCACTACCGCGTGCAGCGCTGTCTCCCGCTGCGCGCCGACCGGGCCGTCTTCACCGCCTACGACGGCCGCGGCCACAGCTGCAACCCGGGCGCGCTGGAGTCCGCGTTCCGCGACCTCGCGCCGCACATCCGCACGACGTGGATCGCCCGGCCCGAGCACCACCACACCATCCCGCCCGGCACGCGCCGCGTCGTCCCCGGCACGGCCGCCTACTGGACGGCCCTGGCCCGCTCCGCCTACCTCGTCAGCAACACCGACTTCGACCACCGCCTGGTCAAGCGCCGGGGCCAGACCCTCATCCAGACCGGGCAGGGCACCCCGCTGGGGCACATCGGCCTCGACCTGCAGGAGCGCCCGGCGGCGGCCCGGGGCAGGGACTTCGCCCGGCTGCTCAAGGGCGTCGACCAGTGGGACTACGTGCTGTCCGCCAACCGCCACACCACCCTCACCCACGAGCGCGTCCACCCCGGGCGCTACACCACCCTGGAGTACGGCTGTCCCCGCAACGACGTGTTCCGCACGGCGACCGAAGCGGACGTGGCCCGGCTGCGCGCCTCCCTCGGCATCCCGGAGGGCACGGTGGCGATCCTCTACGCTCCGACCCGCCGCGACTACCGCCGCTCCCAGCGCCACGCCCTCGACCTCCAGCGGATCGTGCGCCGCCTGGGCCCGCGCTTCATGGTGCTGGCCCGCGCCCACCACGCCTACGACGCCCCGCTGGCCGACACCTGCGGCCGGGTCGTCGACGTCAGCGACCACCCGAGCGTCCAGTCGCTCTGCCTGGCCTCGGACGCCCTCGTGACGGACTACTCGTCGCTGATGTTCGACTACGCCAACCTTGACCGGCCGATCGTGATCCACGCCGACGACTGGGAGGCGTACGACGCGGCCCGCGGCACCTACTTCGACCTGCGCTCCTTCCCGCCGGGCGCGGTCGCGCGCGGCGAGGACGAGCTGATCGACATCTTCGCCACCGGCCACTGGCGCGGCTCCCGGTCGGCCCAGCTGCGCTCGGCGTTCCGGGAGCGGTTCTGTACATACGACGACGGCCTGGCCGCCGAGCGGGTGGTGCGCCGGGTCGTCCTCGGGGAGTCGGACCTGCCGCCGGTGGTGCCGCTCGACGAGCGCCGGCCGGTGCGGTCGGCGGCGGCCTCGCTGGTGCGCGAGCCGCTCGCCACGGTGCCGCTGCCGGCCGGTCCGTCCGTCGTCACCGACCTCCTCTGAGCCCGGTTCTCACGCGTGGGAGTCCCCATGCCCTCCAGCCCGTCACGGCCGACGCCGAGCCGGCCGCCGACCTGGCGCCCGTCCGGCCGGCCTGGACGCCCTCGCGCCACCTGACGCGGTCCCCGCTTGCGAAGACCCTCGCCCCTCGTCCCTCGACCCTCGACAGAGAGAGCAGAATGCCCCGCTTCAGCATCGTCGTCCCGTCCCATGGGGTCGCGGGCCGGCTGTCCCAGGCGCTGGACTCGGTCCTCGGCCAGTCGTTCGGCGACTTCGAGCTGATCCCGGTGTGCGACGCGCCCGACTCACCCGCGGCGGACGTCGTCGCCGGGCACGCCGAGCGGGACTCCCGGGTGAGGCCGGTGCACTCGCCGCCGTCGGCCGGTCTGGCCGGGGCGCGCAACACCGGGCTGCGGTCGGCCGTCGGCGGCCATGTGCTGTTCCTCGACGGCGACGACATCCTGGTCCCGGGAGCGCTGGCGGCGCTGGACGCCCGGCTGAGCGCCGTGGGTGACGTCGACGTCCTGTACTTCGAGCACGAGCGCACCCCCTGGTGGGAAGGCGAGCCGGCCAACCCGGCCGCGCCCCTGCTGGCCGGGACACCGGACGGGGCCTTCTCCCCCGGCCGGGCCCCGCGGCTGACGGGCGTGACGCTGCCGACGTGGAGCGCCGCCTACCGCCGGGCCTTCCTCACCGAGCAGAACCTCACCTTCCCCGGGGACCACTTCACCGACACCGGGTTCGGCGGTCTGGTCGCCCTGCGGGCGGAGCGGATGGCGGCCCTGCGCACGGTCGTCGTCCGGCATCTGCTGCGCCGGCAGGGCAACCTCCTCAACCTGCCCGGAGGGCACCACGCCGAGCTGCTCGACCAGACCGAACTGGTGCTGACGCGGGCCGCGCAGCAGGGGCTGCCCGCGGACCGGCTGGGGCCGCTGTTCGAGCAGCTCTTCGCCGCCGTGCTGAAGACGGCCGCCCATCCCCGGCGGCTGCCGGCCGGGCGGCGCGCCTTCTTCCGCCGGGCGAGCGCGCTCTACCGGCGGTACCGCCCCGCGGGCTACCAGCCGCCCGGCGGCAGCCTCGGCGTCCAGCACCGGCTGCTGGCGGCCGGCTCGTACGCCGCGTTCCGCACCCTGCGCGCCGCCAACCGGAGGGCCGCGGGAGCCGCCGCGCTGCTCCCGCGCCCGAAGGGGCTGCGCACCCGCCTGCGGTACGCGGCGGCCCTGCGGCTCCCCCTCGACGAGAACCTCGTCGTGTACTGCGCGTACTGGGGCCGCGGCTACGCCTGCAACCCGGCCGCGATCCACGCCAAGGCCCGCGAACTCGCCCCGCACCTGCGTGCGGTGTTCCTGGTGGAGCCGGAGGCGGTGGGCGCCATGCCGCCGGACGTGGAGTACGCGGTGATCGGCAGCCGGAAGTACTGGCAGGTGCTGGCCCGCGCCAAGTACCTCGTCAACAACGCCAACTTCGCGGACGCCGTCGTCAAACGCCCCGGCAGCGTGCACCTGCAGACCCAGCACGGCACACCGCTGAAGAAGATGGGCGCCGACCAGGCGACGTACCCCGTGGTGGCCGCGGCGACCGGCAGCTTCACCAAGCTGCTGGCCCGGGTCGACCGCTGGGACTACAACCTCACCTCCAACCGGCACTCCACCGAGATGTGGGAGAAGGCGTTCCCCGGCGCGCACGAGACCCTCGAGTACGGCTATCCGCGCAACGACGTCTACTGCACGGCCTCCGCCGAGGACGTCGCCCGCGTCCGCAAGGAGCTGGGCGTCCCGGACGGCAAGAAGGCCCTGCTCTACGCGCCCACGCACCGCGACTACGCCATGGGCTTCGCGTCGGGCCTGGACCTGGCGGAGTTCTGCGAGGCGATCGGCGACGACTACGTGGTGCTGCTGCGCGCCCACTACTTCTACGACCAGGGGGCGAGCCGGGGCGGTGGCCGGATCATCGACGTCACCGGGCACCGCTCCTCGGAGGACGTGTGCCTGGCCGCCGACGCCCTGATCACCGACTACTCGTCGATCATGTTCGACTACGCCAACCTGGACCGGCCGATCGTCGTGTACGCCGACGACTGGGAGGTCTACCGGGAGGTCCGGGGCGTCTACTTCGACCTGATGCGGGTCCCGCCCGGCCGGGTCGCCCGCACGCCCGAGGAACTGGCGGCCCTCTTCCGCGACGGCGGCTGGGCGGACGAGTCCGCCACGGCCCTGCGCGCCGCCTTCCGTGAGCGCTTCTGCCAGTTCGACGACGGACGGGCCGCCGAGCGCGTCGTACGCCGGGTGCTGCTGGGTCAGCCGCCCGAGTCGATCCCGCCCGTGATCCCACTCGCGGAGCGCGTCCCGGCCCCCGCCGCCACCCTCGTGAGGAGCTGACCGAAGAAGTGCCCCGCTTCAGCATCATCGTCCCCGTCTACAAGGTGCAGGGCTTCCTGCGCGAGTGTCTCGACTCGGTGCTCGGCCAGTCGTACGGCGACTTCGAGGTGATCGCCGTGGACGACCGCTCGCCCGACGGCAGCGGTGCGATCCTCGACGAGTACGGGGCCCGCGACGCCCGGGTGCGGGTGCTGCACCTGCCCGAGAACGTCGGCCTCGGCCGGGCCCGCAACGCCGGTCTGGAGCAGGCGGCCGGCGACTACGTCCTGTTCCTCGACAGCGACGACCACTACACGCCGGGCCTGCTGGCGGCCGTCGCCGCGCGCCTCGAAGCGACCGCCGAGCCGGACATCCTGGTCTTCGACCACGTGCGCACCCACTGGTGGGGCCGGGGCGGGCGCAGCGAGGCGGCGGACCTGCTGGCCGCGGCGGGCCTGGACACCTTCTCGATCCGGGAGAGCCCGCAGTACCTGAACCTCTTCCTGGTCGCCTGGAACAAGGCGTACCGCCGGTCCTTCTTCCAGGAGCACGGCCTGCGCTACGCGCCGGGGCTGTACGAGGACGCGCCGGTCACCTACCGGTCGATGGTGCTGGCGGACCGTATCGCCTGCCTGGACCGGATCGGGGTGGAGTACCGGCAACGCCGGCAGGGCGCGATCACCAAGACGCCGGGGCGTCGGCACTTCGACATCTTCCCGCAGTACGAGGGCCTGTTCGCGTTCCTGGAGCAGCGCCCCGACCTGGACTGGGCACGGCCGCTGCTGCTGGAGCGGGCCCTGGACCACATGCTGTTCGTGCTGGCCCGGGAGTACAGGGTGCGGCCCGCGGACCGGGGCGACTTCTACCGCGAGATCCGCTCCTTCCACCGCCGTCACCTCCCCGAGGGCGGATTCCCTGAGCCGGAGGGCTGGCGCGGGGTCGAGATGCGGCTGCTGGCGTCGGCGCCCTACGCGTCGTACGCGGCGGTGCGGGGACTGCGGGACGTGCGCGCCACCGTCCTGGGCGGGCAGCGGGCGGTGGCGCGGAAGGCGTCGGAGACCGCCGTGCGCACCTGGTACCGGGCCCAGTCGAAGCGGCCCCTCGATCCGCATCTCGCCGTCTACTCGGCGACCCACCACCGGGGCGTGTCCGGCGACCCGGCCGCGATCCACGCCAAGGCCCGCGAACTCGCCCCGCACATCCGGGGCGTGTGGGTGGTCCGGGAGGACGCGGTGGACGCGCTGCCCCCCGGCATCGACCACGTCACGCCGGGCTCGCGGCGCTACCACGAGGTCATGGCGCGGGCCACGTACTGGGTGAACAACGTCAACTGGCCCGGCACCCTGGCCAAGCGGCCCGGCAGCGTCCACATCCACACCCATCAGGGCACCCCGCTCAAGTACATGGGCGCCGACCTGCTGACCAAGCCGGGCGCCCGGCACGGCTTCGACGTGCCGCAGATGCTGCGCCGCGCCGACCGCTGGGACTACAGCCTGGTCGCCGGGCGGCACGCGGAGCGGGCCTGGGAGCGGGCCTACCCGTGCCACTTCACCTCGCTGCGGACCGGCAGCCCGCGCAACGACGTGCTGGTCGGCGCCGGCCCGGAGCGCGGCCGGGCCGTCCGCGAGCGGCTCGGCGTCCCCGCCGGCCACACGGTCGTGCTGTACGCGCCGACCCGCCGCGACTACCGGCGGGGCGGTCACGTCGACCGGTTCGACCTGGCCCGGTTCGCCGCGGACCTCGGCCCCGGCCACACACTCGTCGTCCGCCTGCACCCCTCGCTGGCCGGGGGTGTGGCGCGCGGCCTGGGCCTGGCCGACCTGCACCGGCGGGGCGTGGTGGTGGACGCGACCGACGAGCCGCACGTCGAGGACGTGCTGCTCGCCGCCGACGCGCTGGTCACCGACTACTCCGCCCTGATGTTCGACTACGTCCTCCTGGACCGGCCGGTCGTGATCCACGCGGACGACTGGGGGGCGTTCACGGCGAGCCGGGGCGCCTACTTCGACATCACGGCCGACGCACCGGGGCACGTGTCGCGCTCCTACCGGGAACTGGCCTGGCTCTTTGCCTCGGGCACCTGGCAGGACGCGGAGTCGGCGCGGCTGCGGGCGGGCTTCCGGGACCGGTACTGCGAGTTCGAGGACGGGCAGGCCGCCGAGCGGGTCGTACGCCTGCTGATGCTGGGCGAACGGGGCGGTGCGCTGCTGCCCGCGGCCCGCCGCACACCGGGGCTGCCTGCCCGGTCAGGGGCGCTGATCGAGCGATGAGAACCCCCGCCGGCCCCGAGGCCGTTCCCTCCCTGCCCGGCCAGCGGGCCTCCTCGGCACGGCCCCCGACCGTCGTCGAGCGGCTGCGGCCGGTGCACTGGTGGCACGCGGCCCTCGTCGCCGTCCCGACCGCGGCCCTGTTCGTACTGGGCTACCGGCGGCGCTGGATCTGCGACGACGGGCTGATCTACCTGCGTCCGGTCCGGCAGATCCTGGCCGGCAACGGGCCCGTGTTCAACGTCGGGGAACGGGCGGAGAGTTCGACCGGCACCCTGTGGCAGTGGCTGCTCGCGCTCGGCACCTGGATCTCCGGCGAGGACCCGGCGTTCCTCGCGGTCGGGCTGGGGCTGCTGCTGAGCACGGCCGGATTCGCGCTCGCCCTGATCGCCACGTGCCGGCTGCACCGGGGCGCGGGGCCGCTGCTCCCGGCCGGTGTGTTCGTGCTGCTGGCCGTGCCGCCGTTCTGGTCGTACATGACCTCGGGCCTGGAGAGCGGCCTCGGCACCTTCTGGACCGGCCTGTCGTGGTGGCTGCTGACGGGCACCCGGCGCGGTCGGCGGGCCCGGGTGACCTGCGCCGCCGCCTTCGTGTTCGGGCTGGGGCCGCTGGTCCGGCCCGATCTGGCGGTGGTCACGGTGTGCTTCCTGGCGGCGCAGTGGTGGGTGCTGCGCCCGTCCCGGCGGGACACCGCGGCGATGGCGGCCTCGGCGGTGGCGCTGCCGCTGGCGTACGAGGTCTTCCGAGCGGGGTACTACGGGGTCCTGGTGCCGCTGCCCGCCATCGCCAAGGAGGCGAGCGCCAGCGACTGGGGCCGGGGCGCCGGCTATGTGCAGGAGACGCTGGGGCCCTACTGGCTGTGGCCCGTGGTGCCCGTGCTCGCCGCGCTGGCCGTGCTCCTCGTGCGGCGCACCCGGCTGGAACGGCGGGACCGCGCCCTGGGGCGGGCCTCGCTCGCGGTGCTGCTGGCGCCGCTCGCGGCGGGTGCGCTGCTGGCCGGGTACGTCGTCCGCGTCGGCGGCGACTACATGCACGCCCGCATGATCCTGCCCGCCCTCCTGCTGCTGCTCCTGCCGGTCCTGGTCGTGCCCGCGACCAGGTTCACGGGGGTCGCGAGCGCGCTGCTGCTGGTGTGGCTGTGCGCTGCGGTCAGCCCGCTGCGGGAGCCGTTCGACGTGCGCAGCACGCCCGGCTCCTTCAATGTGCGCAGCTCCGACGTGGAGGGCCTCGGCGACCACAACCCGGTGCGCACCGCCACCTGGGTGGACAACTGGCCGTCCCTGCCGGAAGGGCGCGGCATGCTGGCCCGGGCCGCGCGGGCGCCCCGGCCGACGCTGCTGTACTTCGACGCCGGGCGCCGGCTGCACGCCACGCCCATGCGGGAGGACTCCCCGTACCACGTGGTGATCGTGGGACGCCATCTCGGTGTCACGGGAGCCGCGGCGCCGCTCGACGCCTATGTCAACGACGCCTGGGGACTGGCCAGTCCCGTCGGCGCGCATCTCGCGCTGGAGCGGTGGAGCTGGCCCGGGCACGAGAAGTTCCTGCGCAACTACTGGGTCTTCGCGGAGTGGGCCGTGCGGCACCCGCCGCAGCGCGACCTGCTGCGGGCCGGGGCCCCGCGGGAGGCGGTCGAGGCGGCCCGGGCGGCGCTGGGCTGCGGTGAGCTGGCCGAGCTGAGGGAGTCGGTGCGCGCGCCGCTGACCGCCGAGCGGTTCTGGCGGAACCTCACGGGGGCCGTCGAACGGACCCAGTTCCGGTTCGCGCGCTGGCCGGTCGCGGCCGAGCGGGCGCTGTGCGACTGACGGCGGCGGGCGGGTGTATCGGCAGACGGCGGCAAGCGGGTGCATCGGCAGGTGGGTGTAGCCGTCTCACCCGATGAAGTGACCCGGGGTCAGGCCTGCGGCAGCGGCGGGAACATTCGGCGCATGCCCCAGACCCTCGCCCTTCCGACAGTCCTGTGAGCGCCGGAGTCCTCGTCCGGCGGACCGTGCGTGGCGCGACGGCGCTGCGCGGCGGCCGCGTGGGGCGGCCGACGCCGTACCAGTTCTTCGGCGCCCTGTTCTGGCTGGTGATGACGCTGGCGTACTGGCGGGTCCCGCTGTGCTGCGACGCCGGACAGCACGCGGCGGTCGTCGAGCGCCTCAAGGCCGACCTGCTGCATCCGGCCCACACCATGGCCGATCTGCCGGGCGAGGGCAGCCCGTACTACGGGCCGTACGCCGTAGCCCAGGGCGTCCTGGCACGGTTGACGGGGCTGACCGGCTGGGCGGTGGTGAAGCTCGCCGGGCCGGTGCATCTGCTGGTGCTGCTGACGGGGATCGGCCGTTTCGTCCGGGCCCTCACGGCGCGCCCGTGGGCGCCGGTCCTGGCGCTGCTGTTCATGACGCTGCTGTGGGGCACGGCGCGGATCCTGTGGAGCGGCTACCTCGGGCTGATGTCGATGACGACGAACCTGGGCTATCCGTCCGCCGTCGCGATCGGGCTGACGTTCTGGGCGTGGGCCTGGACCTGCGGGCGCGCGCGGGAGGACGCCCCGGCCGTGCGGTTCGTCGGCCCGAGCGGGCTCGGCGGCTGGTGGGGGTACGCCGGGATCGGCGCCCTGTACGGGCTGATCCTGCTCACCCATCCCGTCACGGCGGCCTCGGCGCTCGTCGGGGCGGTGGCGGTCGTGGCGTCGCGGCAGCGGGGGTGGCGCCGGCCGGTCGTGGCGCGCTGGGCGCTCGCCGGTGGGTCCTGCGCGGCACTCGCCGTGTCGTGGCCGTACTACGACGTCCTGTCGCTGGTGGGCGACACCGGCATGGACGCGATGCACCGGCGGCTGTACGAGGGGATGCTCGCCAACTCCTGGCTGGCGCTGCTCGGCGCGCCCGCGCTCTGGCTGCGGGCCCGCCGGTCGGTACGGGACCCGCTGGTGCTCATGTGCCTGCTGCAGGGTCTGCTGGTGGCATACGGCTGGGTGAGCGGGCACTACACGTACGCCCGGGCCCTGTGGGCCGTTCTGCTGCCGCTGCAGTTCGCGCTGGCGGTGGAGCTGGCGGCGCCCCGGCCCTGGCGGCGGGCCCGGAGGGTGCTGGGCGGGGCGGCGGCGGCCGGGGTGTGCGTCGGGTTCGTCACCGTGCACGCCGGGGCGGTCGTGCCGCGCTCGGTCGACCCGGTGGGGTTCGCGCAGCCGACGCGCTGGCCGTCGTACGACTGGGCGGCGCGGCACATCGGGCCGGGCGAGGTGGTGATCACCGACGGGTATCTGGCCGGCCACTCCATCGCCGGGTACGGGCCGAACCTCGCCGCGCCCATCTGGCCCGACCCCGCCCTCGACGAACGCGAGCGGAAGCGCCGGGCGGCCGACGTCCGCGCCTATCTGGCCCCCGACTCGACCCGCGCCGAGCGGGCCGCCGTCGTCCGCCGCTATCACGTGCGCTGGCTGCTGCTGACGCGCTGGCACCCGGTGCCCGAGGAGGCTGTGGTGGTGGCGTGGAGCAGACGGACAGGGGAGGTGCTGGCGCGGGTCGGGGGGTGACCGCCTATTCGATGACGAGGTCGACCTCGATGTTGCCGCGGGTTGCGTTGGAGTACGGGCAGACCTGGTGGGCCTGCTCGACCAGCTTGCGGCCGGTCGTCTCGTCCACGCTGTCGGGGAGCTCCACGCGGAGGGTGACGGCGAGCCCGAAGCCCTCGCCCTGCTTGCCTATGGAGACCTCGGCGGTGACGGCGGCGTCGCTGACGTCGACCTTGGCCTGGCGGCCGACGAGGCCGAGGGCGCTGCCGAAGCAGGCGGCGTACCCGGCGGCGAAGAGCTGCTCGGGGTTGGTGCCCTGGCCGTTGCCGCCCATCGCCTGGGGTACGCCCAGCGCGAGGTCCAGCACGCCGTCGGAGCTGACGGCGCGGCCGTCGCGGCCGTGGGTGGCGGTGGCGACAGCGGTGTAGAGCGCGTCCATGGAAATCATTCCCTCTCACACGTCAACGTTCGGCGGCCCGCTTCCGGGCCGCCTGACGCCCAGAATTAGAGCACACAATTAAGTTGTGGGCAATTGAATGGTGGGCGCGAGCTATCCTGGAAGCATGAACACGCCGGACGACGACTGGCTCCGCCTGGACCAGCAGATCTGCTTCTCGCTGCACGCGGCATCCCGCGCCTTCAACGGCGTCTACCGCGGGATCCTCAAGGACCTCGGGCTCACGTACCCGCAGTACCTGGTGATGCTGGTGCTGTGGGAGCACGGGGAGCTGCCCGTGAAGAAGCTCGGGGAGCATCTGCGCCTGGACTCCGGCACGCTGTCGCCGCTGCTGAAGCGGCTGGAGGCGGCGGGGCTCGTACGCCGGGAGCGCAGTGCGCGCGACGAGCGGTCGGTGGAGGTGCGGCTGACCGAGGAGGGCACGGCGATGCGGCGGCGAGCGCTTCAGGTACCGCGCCGGATCGCCGCCTCGACGGGCTTCGGCCCGGAGGAGATCCGCGCCCTGCGCGCCCGCGTCGACGAACTCACCACGGCACTGGACGCGGCCGCGCTCGCGGAGGCGGCGGGCGGTTCGCCGGGAGACGGGCGGTCGTAGCGGAGGCGGGGGGTCTCGGTGAACGCGCCGGGCGGCTCATCGGCGGCCGGTACGTCGGGCATCAAGGGGCGCGGGGAACTGCGCGATCAACCACCGACGGCCGGCGCTCGACACGAAACCCCGAGCTGTCACGGCGCATGGCGAACGGCTCACCGGCGGTCGCCACCCCGGTGGACGGCTCATCACTGGCTGGTGCGTCCGCCGGGGTCCTCCGTACGTGGAGGCGCAGCACCACCCCGCCCCCGGCGTGTTCCTCCCGGACCGTGAACTCCTCCGCCAGGACGGCCCGTTTCACGCGCTCGACCGGGTCGCGCGGAGACCAGCGCGGATCCAGTGCGTACGCCTCCGCGACGGTCCAGACGCGGTCCACCGAGGCGAGCCGGTGCCGCAGCTCCGCGGGGGTCGCCTCACGGCCCCACAGGGTCCCGGAGCGCGGGGCCGACTCCCGCAGCGCGATGTCCCGCACCTGCCGGAACCCCTTCGGGTAGGCCAGCGCGGCGAGCCTCCCGACCGACGGCACGAACAGCACCGGGTCGCCGGGGCGCAGCTGGCTCAGGGCGAGCGCGGAGACGACGGCGAGGTTGTCGGGGCGGTGCGCGGCGGACCGGTGCTGGCGGTGGACGGGGAGCTGGTGGATGAAGGTGGCGGTGAGGGCGAGGACGCCGGTGATGCCCAGCACAACCCGCACCTGCCGGCCGCCGACCCGTACCCGGCGCCCGTCGAACCGCAGCCGCCCCAGCGCTGCGGCCACCCGCCCGGCTCCGGCGGCCACCAGCAGGGACGCTCCCGCCAGGGAGTAGAGCACGTACCGGTCGTGGAAGAGCGGCCGCGCCTGCGACACGGTCATGAGGATCACCGGTGGCGCCAGCAGCAGGGGGAGCGCCACCGCCGCCAGTCGCCGGGTCCGGAGCCCGACGGCCATGAGCGGCAGCGACGCCCGGAAGGCCACCCCGGCCGGGCCGGGACAGAAGTTCCGCAGCAGCCTCTCGGCCCTGTCCCACCCGGGCGTCACCAGCCACGCCACCTGCTGGGACTGCCCCTGCGACACCCACGCCAGCGGCAGCAGGAGCAGGCCCACCACCCCGGCCGCGCGCCCCCACGCCGTCCACACCGCCCTCGGCACCCGCAGCAGCGCCAGCGTCATCGCGTGCGCGCACAGCACCAGCACCGCCAGCTCGTGCAGCAGACAGGTCAGGGCGACGACGGTCCCGTACGGCCACCAGGCCCGGGCGGTGGCCGCCTCCACCGCCCTGAGCAGCAGCAGCGTCGCCCCCGCCACGCCCGCCGCGACGAGCGCGTACGACCGTCCCTCCTGGGCGTAGTGGCCGGTCATCGGCGTGATCGCGTAGAGGAGACCGGCCCCCAGGCCCACCCGCGGCCCGGCCAGCCGGACGCCGAGGGCCGCGACCAGGCCGGCGGTCGCCGTCGCCGCGCACACCGACGGCAGCCGCAGGACGACCTCGCCCGGGTGGACGGCGAGGACGGCGTGCATGAACAGGTAGTACAGGCCGTGCACCGCGTCCACGTCGTGCAGCAGCCGCCAGATCTGCGGCACCGTGCGCTGCGCGACCTGGAAGGTGACGCTCTCGTCGCCCCACATGCCACCGCGGTCCAGGCCCCACAGCCCGATCGCGAGCATCACCGCCATGGGAACCGCCACGGGCACCACGCCCGTGCCCAGCCGGCCGCTCCCCCCGGACTGTCCGCTCATCACGGGCCGATTCTGTGCCGTTACGCTGGCTTTGATGACATTTGATGGTGTGTTACCACTTTCATGTCATTCACCCGGCTTACGATCCGCCGTAATGAATGCCGCCGTGATGCATGCCGTACAGAGCCCCGAGAGGCCCCTCCCCCAGGTCGCCGTCGTCGTCATCGGCTACGACGACGCCGCCCATGTGACGGACGCCGTGCGCTCGGCGCTCGCCCAGGGCCCGGCCGTGCGCGAGGTCGTGGCCGTCGACGACTGCTCGGCGGACGGCAGCGCCGATCTGCTCGGCCGGCTGGCCGCGTCGGAGCCCCGGCTGAAGGTCATCCGCCGCCGGGCCAACAGCGGCGGCTGCGGCACCCCGCGCAACACCGGGCTCGACGCGGTGACGTCGTCGTACGTGATGTTCCTGGACAGCGACGACGTCCTGCCGCCCGGCGCGGTCGACGCGCTGCTCGACGCGGCGACGGGCGCGCACGCGGAGGTCGCGGGCGGCCTGTGCGTACGCCGGGAACTGCCGTCGGGGCGCGAAGTACCCTGGCAGGCGCGCCTGTACACGCTGCACGCCGTGGTACCGCACCCGGCGCAGCGCCCGCTCCTGGTCCACGACACGCTCTGCGTCAACAAGCTCTACCGCACCGGCTTCCTGCGCAAGCACGGCATCCGCTTCCCCGAGGGCCGCTTCCCCTACGAGGACGTCGTCTTCACCGCGCGCGTGCTGGCCGCGGCCCCGCGCATCGTCCTGATTCCGGACCGGGTGTACGTCTGGCACGTGCGCCGGTCCGCCGAGCGGCTGTCGATCTCGCTGGACCGGGCCGGCGTCGAGAACTGGCGGGCCCGTACGGAGGCGTGCCGGCAGGCGTACGAGATCCTGCTGGGCGCCGGGCAGAAGGAACTCGCGCGGGTGGCACGCGCCAAGTTCCTCGACCACGACCTGCGGATGTACCTGCGGGAACTGGGGTTGCGCGACGCCGCCTACCGGCGCGCGTGGTGGGAGATCACGCGGGCGCATCTCGCGGAGTACGACGCGGACGACTGGGCCCGCAACCCGGCCGCTCCCGGCCGGCTGGCGGGGCGGGTCGTCCTGGCCTCCCCGGAGCCGCGCGACCTGCCCCGGCTGCGGGAGCTGGCGGCCCGCCCGGCCCGGTTGTACCCGCCGTACGCCCGGGCCGCGGACGGCACGCCCGTCTGGTCGGAGGACCTCCCGCAGGTCTCCCTGGAGCCGCTGCTCACCCGGCCCGTGCCCGTGCTGCCCCTCGCCGTCGACGCGGAGCTGCGGCCACGCGCGCGGGGCGCCCGGCTCCGGCTGCGCCTGCACGAGCTGTACGGCCGGGTGGCACAGGCGGGCCCGGAGGCGGTGGAGGTGGAGTGGCGGCACCGCGACGACGGGGACGAGGCGGTCCGCCGCACGACCGCGCTGGTGCCGTCGTCCGGCACCTGGTCGGCGGAGACGACCGTGGACCTCCCGGCGCTGGCCGCGCCCGGCGTGGGCACCTGGGACCTGCGCCTTCGGATCCGCTTCCGCGAAGGCGTGAGCCGCGACGTCACGGCCCACGCCCTCACGGGCGCCGGCCTGCTGCGCCGCAGCGCCGTCCCGAGCGCCCGGCACGGCGTGGTACTCGTACAGCCGTACGCCACCCACTCGGGCGCGCTGGCGCTGCGCGTCGCGCCCGGCGTACCCGGTGTGCTGTCCGTCGTACGCGGAAGGCTGCGCCGCCTGCTTCACTGAGGGCACGACGACGTATCGGCACGAGCACCACCACCACGGGCCAACTGACGAGGGGACGGCCGCACATGACCTGGTTGATCACCGGCGGCGCCGGCTACATCGGAGCGCACGTCGTGCGGGCGATGACCGCGGCGGGCGAACAGGCGGTGGTGTACGACGACCTGTCCACCGGTATCGCCGAGCGCGTGCCCGACGGGGTGCCGCTGGTCGTGGGCTCCACGCTGGACGGCGAGCGGCTCGCGCGCAGCCTCGCGGACCACGCGGTCACCGGCGTCGTCCACCTCGCGGCGAAGAAGCAGGTGGGCGAGTCGGTCGAGCAGCCGCTGCACTACTACCGGGAGAACGTCGAGGGCCTGCGAGTGCTGCTGGACGCGGTGACGGCGGCGCGGGTGCCGTCCTTCGTCTTCTCGTCCTCGGCGGCGGTGTACGGCATGCCGGACGTGGACCTGGTCACCGAGGAGACCCCCTGCGTGCCCATGTCACCCTACGGCGAGACCAAGCTGGCCGGTGAGTGGCTGGTGCGCGCGACGGGCCGGGCGACCGGGCTGTCGACCGCGTCCCTGCGCTACTTCAACGTGGCCGGCGCGGCGAGCCCGGAGCTCGCGGACACCGGCGTGTTCAACCTCGTCCCGATGGTCTTCGAGAAGCTCACTCAGGACGCGCCGCCGCGCGTCTTCGGCGACGACTACCCGACCCCGGACGGCACCTGCGTACGCGACTACATCCATGTCGTCGACCTGGCCGAGGCCCATGTCGCGGCGGCCCGGGTGCTGCGCTCCTCCCCCGGCCGCGACCTCACGCTCAACATCGGCCGGGGCGAGGGCGTCTCAGTCCGCGAGATGATCGACCGCATCAACGCGGTGACCGGCTACGACCGGCCGCCCACGGTCACGCCCCGCCGCCCGGGCGACCCGGCCCGGGTCGTCGCCTCCGCCGAGCGCGCTGCCGCGGAGCTGGGCTGGAAGGCCCGGCACGACGTCCAGGACATGATCACGTCGGCGTGGCAGGGCTGGGTGCGTCTGCATCCGGAGGCGGCGCGGGGCTGACCCGGGCCGTCCGGCGGAACTACAGCGCCTTCAACGCCCCCGCCGTGGCCCGGGCCAGCGACCCCAGATACCCCTTGGGCAGCTTCGGGCTGCGGATCACCACCGAGCGCCAGTAGAGCGGGCCGGAGATCAGGTCGAGGGCCAGGTCGTGGTCGACGCCCCGGCGGAGTTCGCCGCGGGCTTCCGCCGCCGTGACGATGCCGGTCGCGACCCCGTCCTGGCCCTCGCGCAGGGCCTTCTGGAGGGCCTCGGCGATCTCGGGGTTGCGGGCCGCCTCGGCCTGGAGGTCGGGGATGACCTGCGAGGCGACGGGGTGGCGCAGGGCGCGGGAGGTCACTTCGTACAGCAGCCGCAGGTCGCCCTCCAGGGAGCCGGTGTCCGGCACGGGCAGGCCCTGCACGGCGAGCGCCGAGACGATGTCGAGGACCAGGTGCAGCTTGGAGCGCCAGCGGCGGTACACCGCCGTCTTCCCGACCCCCGCCCGGCGTGCGATCCCCTCGATGGACATCCGCGCGTAGCCGACGGCCGCGAGCTCCTCGAAGACGGCCGCCCGGATGGCTTCCGTCACGTCCTCCCGCAGTACGGCGGCCCCCGCGGGGGCCCGGCGGCGCGGGGGCTGCTGGGACTCGTCGGGCTTCGTCGTCATGCCGACAGCATAGGGCGTCACGACGAAACGGTTGCGTTCCGACGTACCGACGGCTTACGCTCGCGTTGCGACGATACGGTCCCGTCCCGACGTAAGAAGTCGTGAGGAGTCCGGTGAGAACCGGCTCATCCCCTCACTCTTCACGACCCCACAGGTCCCACACCCCCCGAACGAAAGCAGCGGATGTGAGCCAGGTCCTCCACACACCGCCCCAAGCACCGGCCCCGGCCGACGACGACCTCGCGGCCCTCGCCGCCCGCCACGGCCTCTCCGTCAGCGGCGCCCGCCCCGCCCTGCCCGAGTACGTCCGCCAGCTGTGGGCCCGCCGCCACTTCATCACCGCGTTCGCCACCGCCAAGCTCACCGCCCAGTACAGCCAGGCGAAGCTCGGCCAGGTCTGGCAGGTGATGACCCCGCTGCTGAACGCGGCGGTCTACTACTTCATCTTCGGCGTGCTGCTCGGCACCAAGCACGGCGTGCCGGACTACATCCCGTTCCTGGTCACGGGCGTGTTCATCTGGACGTTCACGCAAAGCTCGATCATGGCGGGCACCCGCGCCATCTCCGGCAACCTCGGCCTGGTGCGCGCCCTGCACTTCCCGCGCGCCGCGCTGCCCCTGTCGTTCTGCCTCCAGCAGCTCCAGCAGCTGCTGTTCTCGATGGGCGCCCTGGTCGTCATCCTGCTCTGCTTCGGCGTGCCGGTCAGCGTGTCCTGGCTGCTGGCGCTGCCGGCGCTGTTCCTGCAGTTCACGTTCAACGCGGGCGTCTCCATGGTCATGGCCCGGATGGGCGCCAGGACGCCGGACATCGCCCAGCTGATGCCGTTCGTGCTGCGTACCTGGATGTACGTCTCGGGCGTCATGTGGAGCATCGACAAGCTGGCGCAGAAGGACAGCCTGCCGCACGTGGTGACGGTGGCGCTGGCGGCCAACCCGGCCGCCGTCTACATCGACCTGATGCGCTTCGCCCTGATCGACAGCTTCCACGCGAGCCAGCTCCCGGCCCATGTGTGGGCGCTCGCCGCCGGCTGGGCGCTGGTCGCCGGCGTCGGCGGTTTCATCTACTTCTGGAAGGCTGAGGAGACGTACGGCCGTGGCTGACATCGCCAACGACAGGATCCCCACCGTCGTCGCCGACGGCGTCGACATCGTCTACCGCGTCAACGGCACCGGCGCCGGACGCGGCTCCGCGACCGCCGCCCTCAACCGCATCGTGCGCCGCAAGCAGACGGAGAAGGCGTCGGGCGTGCGCCGGGTGCACGCCGTGAAGAACGTGTCCTTCGTCGCCTACCGGGGCGAGGCGATCGGCCTGATCGGCACCAACGGCTCCGGCAAGTCGACCCTGCTGAAGGCCGTCGCCGGGCTCCTCCCCGTGGAGAACGGCCATATCTACACCGACGGCCAGCCCTCCCTGCTCGGTGTCAACGCGGCCCTGATGAACGACCTGACCGGCGAGCGCAACGTGTACCTCGGCGGCCTGGCCATGGGCATGTCCCGCGAGCAGGTCAGGGACCGCTACCAGGACATCGTCGACTTCTCCGGCATCAACGAGAAGGGCGACTTCATCACGCTGCCGATGCGCACGTACTCCTCCGGCATGGCGGCGCGGCTGCGGTTCTCCATCGCCGCCGCCAAGGACCACGACGTGCTGCTGATCGACGAGGCCCTGGCCACCGGTGACCGCTCCTTCCAGCAGCGCTCCGAGGACCGCATCCGCGAGCTGCGCAAGCACGCCGGGACGGTGTTCCTGGTCAGCCACAACAACAAGTCGATCCGCGACACCTGCGACCGCGTGCTGTGGCTGGAACGCGGGGAACTCCTCATGGACGGGCCGACGGAGGACGTTCTGAAGGAGTACGAGGCGTTCACCGGCGACAAGTCACCCAAGGCCAAGCCGAAGGCCTCTGTTCCCTCGTGAGGCGCACTCGATCGGCCCTTTTGTCTCATTGATGGCACCATGACCGCATAGGCTGCCGCCGCGAGAAGGAGTCCCCGTGATGGCCGAGCTGAGCGTCATCGTCCACGGGCCGAACGTTCAGGACCACCTGACGGAACTCCTCGACTCCCTCGCCGCCCATCCCCTGCCGGACGCCGAGCTCATCGTGGCCGCGGTCGGCGACTGGGCCCGGGCGACGGCCGAGCGGCACACCCCGGACGTACAGGTCGTGCCGCTGCCGGACGGCACGGGCGACGCCGCGGCCCGGGCGGCGGGCGCGGCGCGGGCCACTGGGCGCTGGCTGCATTTCGTCCACGCCAAGGACGGCCTGCCCGCCGGCGCCCCGCGCACGGTCGCCGAGCGGGTGGCCGAGCTGCCCGGCGAGGTGGACGTCCTGCTCCTGGACCACGTCCGCAGCACCTGGCACACCTCCGGCATGCCCTCCCGGGACGGCTCCCTGCTGACCCGGGCGGGCCGGGCCGACGTCCCCCTCGACGACTGCGCGCCCCTGCTGCGCCTGACCCCGCTGCTCGGCACCCGCGTGCTGCGCGCGGACTTCTGGCGGGCGCACGAGCAGCGGCTCACCACCGACGACGAGCCGTACGCCGCCCTGGCCGCCCTGCTGCTCGCCGACCGTGTCGCCTGCCTGCCGCACGTCGCCTACGAGGACCGCAGGCTGCGCCCCGCGAGCCTGCCCCCGGTCACCCCCGAGCAGCACTACGGCCTCGTCGAGCGCTACGAGTCGCTCCTCGACCTCACCCGGGACCGGCGCGCCGCGCACGCCGTGCTCTACGACGTCATGGTCCGCGACTGCCTGCTCACCTTCGCGCGCGGCGGCATGCCGGAGGAGGTCGCGCGGGAGTTCTTCCGCCGGGCGTCCCTGGCCGCCCTGCGCCGCCGTCCCGAGGGCTACCGGCGCCCCGCCGGACTCGAAGGCATCCGCCGCTCCCTGCTCGAAGAGGGTGCCTACGGCAGGTACCGGGCCTTCCAGGCCGTCAACCGCACCCGCCGCACCGCCAAGTCCGCCGTACGGGCCCGCAAGCGGCAGGCCGGCGCCAAGCTCCGCGACCACCAGTACCGCAGGGCGCTCGGCCGCCCGGTCAACCCCCACCTGGCGGTGTTCGCGGCGTACTGGAACCGCGGCGTCGCCTGCAACCCGGCCGCGATCGCCGCGAAACTCGCCGAACTGGCCCCGCAGATCCACCCGGTGTGGGTGGTGACCGAGGAGAACGCGGCCCTGCTGCCGCCCGGCACAGACCACGTCGTGCCCGGCACCCGCCGCTACTGGGAGGTGCTGGCGACCGCCAAGTACCTCGTCAACAACGTCAACTTCCCCAACGCGGTGGTCAAGCGCCCCGACGCGATCCACCTCCAGACCCACCACGGCACGCCCCTGAAGCGCATGGGCCTGGACCAGATGGCGTACCCGGCGGCCGCGCAGGGCCTGGACTTCCAGGCGCTGCTGGAGCGCATCGACAAGTGGGACTTCAGCGTCTCCGCCAACAGCCACACCACGCGCATGTGGGAGCGCGCGTACCCGTCGCACTACGTCTCCCTCGACCACGGCTATCCGCGCAACGACGTCTACTACACGGCCGGCGCCGAGGACATCCGCAGGGTCCGCGACCGGCTCGGCATCGCGCCGGGCCGCCGGGCCGTCCTCTACGCGCCGACCCACCGCGACTACGAGGCCGGCTGGACCCCACGCCTGGACCTGGCCGCCCTCGCCGACCGCCTCGGCGACGGCACGGTCCTCCTCGTCCGCGGCCACTACTTCTACGGCGGCGCGGCCTCCCCGCTCACCAACCTGCGCCGCGCGGGCCGGATCATCGACGTCTCCTCCTACGACCCGGTGGAGGAGCTGTGCCTGGCGGCGGACGCCCTGGTCACGGACTACTCCTCGATCATGTTCGACTACGCCAACCTCGACCGGCCGATCGTGATCCACGCCGACGACTGGGAGACGTACCGCACCACGCGCGGCGTCTACTTCGACCTGATGGCGGAGGCCCCGGGCCCCGTCGCCCGCACCCAGGAGGAGCTGACGGAGATCCTCGCCACCGAGGCCTGGCGCGACGAGGGCGCGGCGAAGGCCCGGGCCGTCTTCCGTCGCAGGTTCTGCGAGTACGACGACGGACGCGCCGCCGAACGCGTCGTGCGCCGGGTCTTCCTCGGCCAGGACGAACGGTCCCTGCCGCCGGTGCTGCCCATCGAGGAACGCACCCCGGCCCCGACCCCGCAGGAGGCGACCGCATGAGCACCCCCGACGTCACCGTGACGGTCATCGTCCACAACGACGCCGAACGCCTCCCCCGCGCGGTCGACTCGGTCCGCCGGCAGACCCACGCGAACGTGGAGATCGTCATCAGCGACGACCACTCGACGGACGAGACCCCCGAGGTCGCACGGCGCCTGGCCGCCGAGGACCCCCGCATCCGCCACCTGCGCCTGGAGGAGAACAGCGGCGGATGCAGCGCGCCGCGCAACCGCGCCCTGGAGATCGCCCGGGCGCCGTACCTGATGTTCCTCGACAGCGACGACGAACTCCCCGAGGACGCCGTCGAACTGCTGCTCGCCGCGCACCGCGAACGCGAGATCGACTTCGCGATGGGCGCGGTGCAGCGGATCCGGGTCGACAACGGCCGCCGCTCGACGTGGATGCCGCACCTGGTCGCCGAGCGCCGCACCCTCGAGGGCATCGAGGCCGACCCGCGGATGCTGTTCGAGCACCTCGCCACCAGCAAGATGTACGCCCGCGCCTTCCTCGACCGGCACGGCCTGCGCTTCCCCGAGGGCATCCACTACGAGGACCAGCTGTTCTCGGCCCAGGCGTACTGCCTGGCCAAGGCGTTCACGATCATCCCGGAGCCGGTGTACCGCTGGTACGTCGCCCCGTTCGCCGCCTCCGACGCGGCCTCGATATCCAACCAGCGGCACAAGCTCACCAACGTCCGCGACCGCGTCCACGTGCAGCACCTCATCGACGCGTTCCTGGCCGAGAGCGGGCACGAGTCGCTGCGGGAGGACAAGGACCACAAGTTCCTCAAGCACGACTTCCGGATGTACGCCGGTGACCTGCCCTACCGGGACGAGGAGTGGCTGTCCGCCTTCGCGGACATCGTCACGCCGTACCTGGACACGCTCACCCCGGGCGCGTTCGCCCGCCTCCCCCGCGCCGAGCGCGTGGTCATCCAGCTGATCCGCGACCGCCGCCTGCCGGAGGCCGGGCTGGCGTCCCGGGGCCTGGGCCACGGTGTGGCACCGAGGCAGGTCACGACGGACGGGGACGGCCGCATGTACTGGGGTGACCGGATCCCGTCCACCGCATGGTCCCGCCGCGAACTGGACATCTCCGACCTGGAACTGGAGACGCGCCCCTTCCCGAGCGCCCAGTTCCGCCACGAGATCACGGAGATCACTCGGGGGCCCGGCGCCTCGGTCGACCTCGCCATCCGCACGTACGACCCGGCGCTGCGCCTCCCGGTCGGCCCCCAGCGCGCGACCCTCCTCATCGCCCCGGGCCGGCGCCGGCTGCGCGTCCCGTTCCGCCTCTGTCCCGTCCGCCCCGGCATCTTCGAAGGCCACGCCCACCTGGACCTGGCGGCCGCGCCCCTCCCCTTCCACGGCTTCGCCGGAGTCCGCCACCCCTTGCTCCGCCTGGAACACCAGGGCTTGACCCACACGGGTCTGCTCCTGGCGCCCCTGACGTTCCCGGCCCTGACGACCCAGGTCCCCCGCCACCGCCTGACCCTGGAACCGGAGGGGCACGGCCCGGGCCGCCTGCAGGTCCGCTGGGAACCGCTGGGCCTGACGGCGACCCTGATCCGCCCGCTGGCCCGCCGGGTGGCGAAGCCCCGGGTGAAGAGGGCGGCCCGCCTGGTGGCGAGCGCGTTGCGGTAAGCCTCGCCACCAGAGTTGGGACAGGCGGGGAAACAAATCGACGCGGATGTCGACGGACATGTCGAGAACCCGCGTCCGGCTCCGTCCCCGGGGTGAACGCGACCACAATGGGTCGCACGAGCCCCGAGGGGAACACGATGGCCAAGTACCTGCTGCTGAAGCACTACCGCGGCGCCCCGGCTTCGGCCAACGACGTGCCGATGGACCAGTGGAGCCCCGAGGAGATCTCGGCCCACCTGCAGTACATGCGCGACTTCGCGGCCCGGCTCGAGGAGACCGGCGAGTTCGTCGACAGCCAGGCGCTGGCGCCCGAGGGAACGTGGGTCCGCTACGACGGCGAGGGACGCCCGCCGGTCACCGACGGACCGTTCGCCGAGACCAAGGACCTCATCGCCGGCTGGATGGTGATCGACGTCGACAGCTACGAGCGGGCCGTGGAGCTGGCCGGGGAACTGTCGGCCGCCCCCGGTGCGGGCGGGAAGCCCATCCACGAGTGGCTGGAGCTGCGCCCGTTCTACGGCGTGCGGCCCACCATCACGGAGTGACCTCCCAGGTGACCCGGATGAACGAGGCCCTGCTCCGGAGCCTCACGCCGAGCGTGCTCACCGTCCTCGTCCGCCGCGGAGCCGACTTCACGGCGGCCGAGGACGCCGTGCAGGACGCCCCGGTCGAGGCGCTCCGGGTCTGGCCGGCCGATCCCCCGCGGGATGCCAAGGGCTGGCTGGTGACCGTGGCCTGGCGCAAGTTCCTCGACGCGACGCGCGCCGACGCCGCCCGCCGTCGGCGCGAGGACCGTGTCGAGGAGGAGCCGGTGCCCGGGCCGGCACCCGCGGTGGACGACACGCTCCAGCTCTACTTCCTGTGCGCCCACCCGTCGCTGACCCCGGCATCGGCGGTCGCGCTCACGCTGCGTGCCGTCGGCGGGCTGACCACCCGCCAGATCGCCGAGGCCTATCTGGTGCCCGAGGCGACCATGGCGATGGGGGTCCCCCCGGTTCGAGCGAAGTCGAGAACTGGGGGAGCATCAGCCGGGCCAAGCGCACCGTCTCCGGCGTGCGCTTCGACCGGCCCAGCGACGTCGCCACCGTGCTGCGCGTCCTCTACCTCGTCTTCAACGAGGGCTACTCCGGCGACGTCGACCTCGCCGCCGAGGCCATCCGGCTCACGCGGCAGCTCGCCGCGTCCATCGACCATCCCGAGGTGGCCGGGCTGCTCGCCCTCATGCTGCTCCACCACGCCCGGCGTGCTGCCCGGACCGCGCCCGACGGCAGCCTGGTGCCGCTCGCCGAGCAGGACCGCGGCCGGTGGGACACCGCGTTGATCGCCGAGGGTCATGATCCTTCAGGGGGCTCTCGCCCGCGACCGGCTGGGCGAGTTCCAGGCGCAGGCCGCCATCGCGGCCCTGCACGCCGACGCGCCCACCGCCGAGGAGACCGACTGGGCGCAGATCGTCGAGTGGTACGACGAGCTCACGCGCCTGACCGACAGCCCGGTCGTCCGGCTCAACCGCGCGGTCGCCGTCGGCGAGGCCGACGGACCGCGCGCCGGCCTCGCGGCACTCGCGGCCCTGGACGCCTCACTGCCCCGCCACACCGCGGTGGCGGCCTACCTCCACGAGCGCGACGGCGACCTGGCGACGGCGGCCCGCCTGTACGCCGAGGCGGCCCACCGGGCACCCAACCTCGCCGAGCGCGCGCACCTGACACGCCAGGCCGCCCGGCTCAACGCCCGCCGAAGCCGCTGACGGGCCGCGCCCAAGAGCGGCTCCCCGGCACACCGAGCGCGAGTCACCGCACCACCGCGTACAACACCTGCCCCTCGGGTCCCCGAGTCACCTCCCGCAACCGCACACCACGTTTCCCAGCCGCCCCCTTGTCCACGACCCACCGCACCCCGTACTCCCGAAGAATCTCCTCGCGCTCCCGCCCTGTGGCCCCCTGACCGAAATACCTGCGCACAGCCGCCGCCCGCCGCCCTTCCCCCGCCAGGAAAAAGTCGGGATACCCAGGCGCCACGGTGTACGCCCCGTACGCGGGGATCTGCCGGGCCGGCCGTCCATCCCGGGCCATCACCACGTCCCCGTACTTCACCCACGGCGTCATCCAGAAGTACCCCGCCCAGGGCCGCCGGTACTTCTCCGCGACGGCTTCCGGCAGGTCCCGCGGCTTCACGACGTACCCGACCGTCCCGACCTGCGTCCAAGCCCCCACGGCCAAGGCCGCCCCCAGCACACATGCCCACGCCACCCGAGCCTGCCGCCGCCCGGCCTCCCCCACCTCCACCGCCACAGCCACCTGCGCCGGAATCAAGGCCGCCGGCAGCGCCCGGCCCCACGACCAGTGCCCGCTCACCCCGCCCGCCGCCACCACGGCGGCTCCCAGAACGAAGAACAGCACCAGCGGATCCCACCGGTCCCGCCGCCACCGCATCCCCAGCGCCACCACCCCGAGCAGCACCAGCCAGTACCGTCCGACCAGGTCCTCGTACAACGGCCGGTGCACCGACTCCAGATCCGCACCGGCCCCGAACAGCGCGAAGAAGTCGTAGTACGGCCACAGCAGCAGCACGATCAGCCCCAGCACCAGCCCACCGCCCAGCCGGACCCACACCGCCCGGCCCGGCCGCGCGGCCACCACCGTCGCGACCGCCCCCAGCGTGGCCACCACTCCCGAGAACTGATGGCACAACAGGATCAGCGCCCACAGCGCCCCCAGACCGAGCCACACGCCCCAGCCCGAGCCACCGTCGCCGCGCACCGCCCGCCCGAGCCACGCCCAGAGGTGGAACGCGAGCCCCAGCGCGAACACGCTCGGATACGACACCGTCAGCGCGAGCGAGTTGAGCCCGTAGAAGCCGCTCCAGTTGAACAGGGCCGTCCCCCACAGGAACAGCAGGCTCAGTACGGCCAGCGCGGGCGCGGCACGATGGCCGCTCAGCGTCCGCGCGTACCGCCACACCCCCGACAGCAGCAGTGCGAGCCCGGCCAGCGCCCCCAGCCGCAGCACCACGAAGACCGACAGACCGCTCACCCGGGCGACACAGCCGAGCACCAGCATCCAGGGCGAGTAGTACGGGCTCGGCGTGTCCGCGTCGACGAGCGGATTGCCCGGGTCGACGAGGTCGTGCCGCAGCCGCTGGACGGTCGCGGCGTGCATGCCGAGATCCCCGGCCCACGGCAGCCGGACGATCACGAGGACCAGCAGCAGAACGACCACCGCGGCCGCCGCCTGCGCGGCGAGGACCGCTGGTCCAGTGGGCTTCTGATGGATCTCCGCAGGAGAAGGAGCGGCGTTCGGCGCGTGCGATCGGCGTGCGGTGCGGAGGGTCATGTGGCGGAGCCACCTGGCCCTCCGCACCGTGCGGCATGGGGGTGCCCCCGCTCGAGCGAAGCCGAGAGTGGGGGAGGGCGTGCCGGGCGCCGCGACGCTGCGGAGATCCATCAGAAGCCCCCTAGGTGCGGTGCGCATCGTGCTGGAACACCCAGGTGCGGTAGACGAGGAAGCGGAAGGCGGAGGCCAGCACGATGGAGGCCGCCTTGACCGCGTTGGACTCGAGGGGACCGGTCAGGCCGAGCCCGTGGTATCCGGCGTAGAACAGCCCGCTCTCCATGGCCACGCCGATTCCGCTGAAGCCGAAGAACAGCGCGATCTGGCGCCGGGTGCGGGACGCCCTGTCCCGGTAGGTGAAATACCGGAACCCGAGGTAATTGGTGCCCATGGCGATCAGGCTGGCCAGCACGGTCGCCGGCATGGCGGCCCGGTGCAGCCCGTGCAGGAGCACGTTGAACACCAGGAAGTTCACCGCGACGCCGCTCCCGCCGACCAGCGCGAAGTTCACCACTTCGACGACGACGCGCTTGACCGGCGGGGTGGGAGCGGCCGCCCGCTCCTCGGAGAGATTCACTGTCACGCCCCAAGCCTTAGCCGGAAACCGTAAGTCCTCCACTCGAATCGCCCTAAGGCACGCCAAGAAGAAGGCGCACGCCAAGAAGAAAGCGCCCCGGGCCGGAAATCGGCCCGGGGCGCCCAGGACGCCGTACTGCTACGAATGCGTCCGCAGCAGTGTCCGCATCGTCCGCATCGCGACCGACAGGTTCGCGAGGTCGAATGCCTCGGAGCTCTGGATCTCCTCCAGTGTGGTGCGGGCCCGGCCGAGGATCGCCGCGTTCTTCTGCTCCCAGGCCTTGTAGCGCTGCTCGGGCGTCGAGGTGCCGTTGCCCACCGCCAGGACGTCGGCGGTCAGCGCCGCGTGCGCCGCGTACAGGTCCTCGCGGATCGCCGCGCGGGCCATGGACTGCCAGCGGTCGGCGCGGGGCAGCTCGATGATGCGGTCCATGAGCTGGGTGATCCGCAGCCGGTCGGCGAGGTCGTAGTACACCTCGGCGACGTCCAGCGGCTCCCGGCCCATGCGGTCGGCCACCGAGACGATGTCGAGCGTCGGGAAGGCGGAGGAGAACCCGGCCACGCGGGTGGCGAGTTCGTCCGGGACGCCGGCGTCCGTCAGCTCGTCGTAGATCTTCTGGTACCACTCCAGGTCCGCGCCGCGCAGCAGCTTCGGCAGCTGCCCCCAGACCTGCTCGACCCGGTCGGCGAAGAAGTCGACGGTCTCGGCGAGCTGGAGCGGCTGCGGCCGGTTGTTGAGCAGCCAGCGCGTGCCGCGCTCCACCAGGCGCCGCGAGTGCAGCCGGATGCGGGTCTGGACGTCGGCCTCGGCCTTGTTGTCGAGCGCCTCGACCCCGTCCCACACCTCGGCGGAGCGGAAGATCGCACGCGCCGCGGTCTGGGCCCGGACGATCTCCTCCAGGGACGCGCCGGTCTCCTCGCGCAGGCGGTGCAGGTACGTCGTACCGCCCGTGTTGACCGTGTCGTTGACCAGGACGGTCGTGGTGATCTCGCGGCGCAGCGGGTGGCCGTCGATGCGCTCGGCGAACTGCTCGCGCAGCGCGGTCGGGAAGTAGCAGTGCAGCAGGCCCCGCAGGTACGGGTCGTCGGGCAGCGAGGTGTGCAGCAGCTCCTCGGCGACCGTGATCTTCGTGTACGCCAGCAGGACGGCCGTCTCCGGGCTGGTCAGGCCCTGCCCCTGGGCGAGCCGCTCGCGGATCTGCCGGTCGGTGGGCAGGAACTCCAGCGCCCGGTCGAGGTGGCCCTCCCTGACCAGGTGCTTCATGAAGCGCTGCTGGGCGTGGAGCATGTCCTTGGACTGGGCGAGGGCGTTGGCGATCGCCGTGTTCTGCGCGTAGTTGTTGCGCAGCACCAGGTGGCCGACCTCGTCGGTCATCTCGGCGAGCAGCTTGTTGCGCTGCTTGACGGTCATGTCGCCGTCCGCGACCAGGCCGTTGAGCAGGATCTTGATGTTCACCTCGTGGTCGGAGGTGTCCACGCCCGCGCTGTTGTCGATGGCGTCGGTGTTAATCCGGCCGCCGTGCAGCGCGAACTCGATCCGGCCGAGCTGGGTCAGGCCCAGGTTGCCGCCCTCGCCGACGACCTTGACGCGCAGGTCCTTGCCGTCGACTCGGATGGCGTCGTTGGCCTTGTCACCGACGTCCGCGTTGGACTCGGTGGAGGACTTCACGTACGTACCGATGCCGCCGTTCCACAGCAGGTCCACCGGGGCCTGGAGGATCGCCTTCATCAGGTCGGCGGGGGTCAGCTTGGTGACCTTGGCCTCGATGCCGAGGGCCTCGCGGATGTGGGCGTTGACCGGGATCGCCTTGGCCGTACGCGGGAAGATGCCGCCGCCGGCCGACAGCAGCTCCTTGTTGTAGTCCTCCCAGCTGGAACGCGGCAGCTCGAACAGGCGGCGGCGCTCGGCGTAGGAGGTGGCGGCGTCCGGGTTCGGGTCGATGAAGATGTGCCGGTGATCGAAGGCGGCCACCAGGCGGATGTGCTCGGAGAGCAGCATGCCGTTGCCGAACACGTCACCGGACATGTCGCCGATGCCGACGACCGTGAAGTCCTCGGCCTGCGTGTTCACGCCCAGCTCCCGGAAGTGCCGCTTGACGGACTCCCAGGCGCCGCGGGCGGTGATGCCCATGCCCTTGTGGTCGTAGCCGGCCGAGCCGCCGGAGGCGAAGGCGTCACCGAGCCAGAAGTTGTACTGCTCGGCGACGCCGTTGGCGATGTCGGAGAAGGTCGCGGTGCCCTTGTCGGCGGCGACGACGAGGTAGGTGTCGTCCTCGTCGTGCCGCACGACGTCCGCCGGGGGCACGACCTCGCCGGCCACCATGTTGTCGGTGATGTCGAGCAGCGCCGAGATGAACGTCTTGTAGCTGGCGATGCCCTCGGCCATCCACGCGTCGCGGTCGACGCTCGGGTCGGGCAGCTGCTTGGCGACGAAGCCGCCCTTGGCGCCGACCGGCACGATGACGGTGTTCTTCACCATCTGCGCCTTGACCAGGCCGAGGATCTCCGTACGGAAGTCCTCACGGCGGTCGGACCAGCGCAGACCGCCGCGCGCGACCTTGCCGAAGCGCAGGTGCACGCCCTCGACGCGCGGCGAGTACACCCAGATCTCGAACGCCGGGCGCGGCGCCGGAAGGTCCGGGATGGCCTGCGGGTCGAACTTCATGGAGACGTAGTCGTGCGGCTTGCCGCCCGCCGCCTCCTGGAAGAAGTTGGTCCGCAGCGTCGCCTTGATGACGGTGAGGAAGGATCGCAGGATCCGGTCCTCGTCGAGGCTCGCGACCTGGTCGAGGGCCGCGTCGACCTCCTCCAGCAGCGCGTCCACGATCTCGTGTCCCGCGCGCTGCCGGTCCGGCGACATCCGCGCCTCGAACAGGGAGACGAGCAGGCGGGTGGTGTGGACGTTGTTGCGGAGGGTGTCCTCCATGTAGTCCTGGCTGAACGTGGACGCCGCCTGCCGCAGGTACTTCGCGTACGCCCGCAGTACCATGGCCTGGCGCCAGGTCAGCCCGGCGCTCAGCACCAGGGCGTTGAAGCCGTCGTTCTCCGCCTTGCCGGTCCAGGTGGCGGCGAAGGCGTCCTGGAACCGCTCGCGGGCGTCGTCGGCGAGGTACTCACCGCCGCCGCGGGAGCGGGGCATGCGCAGGCCGAAGTCGTAGATCCAGGCCACGCTCCGGTCCGAGCAGCGCAGCTCGTACGGCCGCTCGTCGACCACCTCGACGCCGAGCCGGTTGAGGACCGGCAGCACCGCCGACAGGGAGATGGCGTCGCCCGTGCGGTAGATCTTGAAGCGGCGCTCCTCGGGGGCGGCGCCCACCGGCTCGTAGAGGCTGAGCGCGAAGTCCTGGCCCTCCTCGGCGTTCAGCTGTTCGAGGTGGACGAGGTCGGCGACCGCGGCGCGCGGATTGTGGTCGGCCTTGTAGCCCTCGGGGAAGGCGTGCGCATAGCGGCGCATCAGCTCCGCCGCCTGCTCCTCGCCGAGCTCGGCGTTGAGCGCCTCGGCGAAGGCGTCCTCCCAGGAGCGCGCGGCCTCCACCAGCCGGGCCTCGATGCGCTCCTTGTCGGCGTCGGACAGCTCGGGCAGTTCGGTGCCCTGCGGGACGCGGACCACGAAGTGCAGCCGGGAGAGGATCGACTCGGTGTTCCAGGCCGTGAAGTCGACGCTGATGCCGCCCAGTTCCTCCTTGAGGATTTCGATGATCCGCAGGCGGACGGCCGTGGTGTAGCGGTCGCGTGGGAGGTAGACGAGGGCGGAGTAGTAGCGCCCGTACTCGTCCTGGCGCAGGTAGAGCCTCAGCCGCCTGCGCTCCTGGAGGTAGAGGACGGAGGTGACGATGGCCCGCAGCTCGTCGACCGGGGTCTGGAACAGCTCGTCGCGCGGGTAGGTCTCCAGGATCTGGAGCAGGTCGCGCCCGTCGTGGCTGTTGGGCGAGAACCCGGCCTGTTCGAGGACCTCCTCGACCTTGCGCCGGATGACCGGGACCCGGCGCACGGACTCGGTGTACGCGGCGGAGGAGAACAGGCCCAGGAACCGCCGCTCGCCGATGACATTGCCCTCGGCGTCGAACTTCTTGACCCCGATGTAGTCCAGGTACGACGGCCGGTGCACGGTAGACCGGCTGTTCGCCTTGGTCAGGACGAGGAGCTTGTGCTCGCGCGCCTTGGCCCGGGCGTCGGCGGGCAGCCGCTCGAAGGACGGGCTGACCGGGTGGCTCTCCTGGTCGGAGTGGTGCGGGTCGGCGCGCAGGATGCCGAGGCCGGTGCCGGGCACGGCAGCCAGCGAGTCGTCCCCGCGCAACTGGTACTCGCGGTAGCCGAGGAAGGTGAAGTGGTCGTCGGCCAGCCAGCGCAGCAGCTCGCGGGCCTCCTCGACCTGGGGTCCGGGCAGATCACCGGGGATGGGCTCGTCCGGCAGCCCCTCCGCCAGCCGGATCGCCGCCTCCCGCATCTTGCCCCAGTCCTCGACGGCCTCACGAGCGTCGGACAGCACCCGCAGCAGGTCGGCGGTGATCTGCTTCAGATCGGACCGGTCGGTCTCGCGGTCGATCTCGACGTGGATCCAGGACTCGATGTGCGCGTCGTGCGGAAGGTCGCCCATGCCGGTCGCGGGCTGGGGCAGCACCTCGATGAGCTTGCCGGTGACATCGCGCCGCACGACGAACTGCGGGTGGATGACGACATGAATCCCGCGCCCCTGCCGCGTCAGCTCATTGGTGACGGAGTCGACGAGGAAGGGCATGTCGTCGGTGACGACCTCGACCACGGAGTGGCTGCACGTCCACCCGTTCTCTTCGACCGTGGGGGTGTGCACCCGCACGTTGGCCGTGCCCTGGGGGCGATTTTCGGCCAGCCGGTAGTGCGAGACGGCGGCTCCGAAGACATCGACCGGGTCGCGGTCGGTGAGGTCCTCCGGGGCCGTGTGCAGGTAGTAACGCTGGAGGAACGAGAGCAGGGACTCGCGATCAAGGGCCTCCTGGGCGTCTGGGGTCTCCTCGCCCGTCGACCCGGTCGGTAGGTGCCCCCCGACCGGGCTGTTCTCAGCAACCCGGGCGGCCCTCTCGAGCAACTCGGCCTTGGCTTCGTCCAGCTTGGTCTGCATTGTCCTCTGGCTCCTGTCGCGCGCCGTTGCGTGACGTAGAAGGAAGTACGGCCTCTGCGCTTACGACGTCACGTCGTGACTCGGGGTATCCGGTCTGTTCCGACGCTATGCCGCAAGGTGAGATGAGCGGGGGTGTCTGAGCCAATCTTGAGCTGCCCCACGGGTGTGAGGCTGCTCTCTGCGACGCCTCGGTCCGGGTGGTGCTCGGCGTCCCGGGAGTCCTCGAAGCCCCGTCCCGCCCGCGAAGACCAGCGACCGCCGCCCGGTCACGGATGTGGTCCGTGCTCTCCGGGCGCAGGGCAGGGACGACGACGTCCCCGCGAACTATCGCGCTGATCACGCCACCAAGGCTATCGCTCCTTACAGGGGGCCCGTCATGAGCCGTATGTGTACAAAACCAGGCCTGGAAGTTTGACGTTCTGCACAGTGCGGCCACCTTCCGACGGCCACAGCTGCGGGCAGTCGTGCCGCTAGGGGCGGCACGGGTGGGCGCAGCGGCACCCCGCCACGCCGGGCTGCGGACCGACCCGGCATCAGGACAACCGCCGACCCCTGGTTACGCCGCCAGCCGCTCCGCCTCAGCGACCGCCTCCTCCAGCGTGTCCACCACAGGCACCCCCACCGCCTCCAGACTCGCCCGACTGTGCGACCCGCCGGTGTACAGCACAGCCCGGGCCCCCACATGCAACGCGGCAACCGCATCGTCCGCCGCGTCCCCGATCACCACAGTGCGCTCAGGAGCCACGCTGGTGAGCGACGCGAGATGCCGCACCATGTGCTCGGCCTTGCTGCCCCCCGACGGCCCGGTCCGCCCGTCCACCCGTATGAAGTGCGGCTCGATCCCGAATCCCCGCACCAACGGAACCAGCTCCTCATGCACGTACATGCTGAGGATCGACTGACTCCGCCCCGCCAACCGCCACCCGGACAGCAGCTCCACCGCCCCCACGGTCAGCCCGCAGCGCACCCGGTGCTCCGCGTAGTACCGATGGAAGATGTCGTCCATGACCTCCCACTCGGCCTCGGTCGGCAGCCGCCCCATCAGCCGCTCATAGAACTTCGGCACCGGCACGCAGTACAGCTCCCGGTACTTCTCCAGCGTCAGCGGCTCCAGCCCCAGCTCGGCGAACGCCGCGTTCGTCGCCCCGATGATCGCGTCGATGTCATGGAACAGCGTCCCGTTCCAGTCCCAGACAATGTGCGCGCCCGTCTGCATCCCCATGCCCCAAAACGTACCCGCCCCCACTGACAATCAAGAGAACGGCGACCCAGCGCGCCCCCTGAAACGCCGAGAGCACCCGCCCCGGCGCTCAGTCCCCGCGCCCCACCAGGTTCGGAATCTCCTGCGTGGCGAACCACAGCAGCTCGTGGTCCTCCGCCCCGTCCACGACGAACTGCGCGTCGTCGTCTCCACCGTCCGCCGCCGGCAGTGCCTCGGCCGCCGCCGTCACATCCGCCTCCGCGTCCGCGGCGTCGACATGCACGGACGCCGCCTTGGCCAGCGCGACTGGGCCGGCGACCCGCACCTCCCCCAGCGCCGCGGGGTCGAGCCCCCGGTCGGGGTCCGCGCTCGCGGCCCGGTCGGGAACGTCCACGGCCACCACGACCCGCCGCCGCGGCGCCTCCGGCTCGGCCGCCAGCCGCCGCAGCGAGGCCAGCGCGGCCCGGCTCAGCGCCGCGTACTCCAGTTCCTCGATGTCGTCGGAGAGGTACCACTCGCGCAGCCCGGGCGTCACGGCGTACGCGACGAACGGCCCGGATCCCAGCTCACCCGTCTTGTACGCCTCGGCGAGACCGGGGAGGGTCAGGGGCACGTAGACACGCATGGCTGGACGCTTCTTTCGTGGTCGCTTTTTCGTGGTCGTTTCGTGGTCGTTTTCACGACCGGAGGGCTCCGGAGGGCCTTCAGGATACGTGCGGCGCGTCCCCTTTCGAGTTCCGCCCTGTGACGCCGGACGCGGCAACCCCAGGCCCGGCATTCACCCGGCGCACCCCCGCCCTGACTGGTTCCGCACCCTCCACACCACCCGGATAGGTGAACATTCCGGCGCTCGCCACCCGACGTCCGCTTCCTTGCCTTTGCCCCCGTCGGGCCCGTACAAGATCACCAACCCGAAGTTACTCCCCGGTATCAACCGGGCCCACGAAACGGGGACCCCCATGTACAAGGTCATGACCAGGGCACAGCAGCGCCCGGCCACACGCCCGCCGGCCCGCCGGGACCCACGCCGCCCCGGCGCCAGCACCGGCACCGGCACCGGCACCCGCACATCCGGCAGCACCACCCCGCGCACTCCCGGGAGCCCCGCTCCCCGCGCCCCCGGCGGCACCACGCCGCCCCGCACCCCCGGAGGAGGCCCCACCCGAACCCCGGCAGCCGACGGCCGCCCACCGGGCTCCGCCCGCGCCACGAGCCCCCGCACCCGCCCCACGGACACCCGCCCGCCGACACCCTCCGCCGCCCCCACAGCACCCCGCAGAGCGACACGGGCGACCACCCCGGCCTCCCGGCAGACCACACCACCGGCCCCGGCCGCCTCTCGGAACACCACGCCAGTTCCGAGCTCCCGGCAGACCACACCACCCACCCACGTCTCCGAGAACACCACACCCGTTCCGGCCGCCCGGGACACCGCCGCACCCCGCGTCCCGGCCCAGCACCCCCACCGCCCGGCGCCGGTCCCGCACCTGCTCCCCACCGACGTCTTCGCCGACCTCCTGCTCGCGGTCCTCAGCGGCCACCGCCCCGTCCACTCGATGCTCCGCCACACCCGGGGCCGCGCCTACGACGAACTGGCCTGGCTCGCCGAACGCGGCCCCCTGCGCACTCGCGGCGCCCGCCCCGTCGTCCGCGACATCGGCTACTTCGAACCCCGCCCCGGCGCCATCGAGGCCTTCGCCCGCATCGGTGCCGGAGACCAACTGCGCGCCATGGCCTTCCGCCTGGAACTCGGCCAGGACCTCCGCTGGCGCTGCACGGCGGTGGAACTCGGCGGCCCCCGCCCGCCCCGCGCAGAGGCCGACTGACCCCCGACATGCCGAAGGGCCGGACACCCTCGGGTGTCCGGCCCTTCCTGCCGCTACGGCGCCTCAGCGACCGTCACTTCTTACGACGACCCCGGCTCCGCGCCTGCTTGCGGCGCTCCGCGCGCGTGAGGCCGTCGGCCTCGGAACGCACCGGCTCCTCGTCGGTGGCGAAGTCACCCTCGATGGTGCCGCCCTCGCCGTCGACCGTCGGGGCGGAGAAGTGGAGGTTGCGCCGCTGCGGGGCGTCGAGCCCCTTGGCGCGGATCTCCGGACGGGCACCGGCCTGCGCCGGCACCGTGTCGTGCTTCTCCAGGTCGGCCACGGGCTTGGTGTCCTCGACCGGGACCTCCTCGACCTGCTGCTCGACCTGGACCTCCAGGTTGAACAGGTAGCCGACGGACTCCTCCTTGATGCCCTCCATCATGGCGGTGAACATGTCGAAGCCCTCGCGCTGGTACTCGACCAGCGGGTCCTTCTGCGCCATCGCGCGCAGGCCGATGCCCTCCTGGAGGTAGTCCATCTCGTAGAGGTGCTCGCGCCACTTACGGTCGAGGACCGACAGCACGACCCGGCGCTCCAGCTCACGCATGATCTCGGAGCCGAGCTGCGCCTCGCGCGCCTCGTACTGCTCGCGGATGTCGTCCTTGATGGAGTCGCCGATGAACTCGGCGGTCAGCCCGGCCCGGTCGCCGGCCGCCTCCTCCAGCTCCTCGATCGTGACGTTGCACGGGTAGAGCTGCTTGAAGGCGCCCCACAGCCGGTCGAGGTCCCAGTCCTCGGGGAAGCCCTCGGCGGTCTCGGCCTGGACGTAGGCGTCGATCGTGTCGTCCATGAAGTGCTGGATCTGCTCGTGCAGGTCCTCGCCCTCCAGGACGCGGCGCCGCTCGCCGTAGATGACCTCACGCTGGCGGTTGAGGACCTCGTCGTACTTCAGGACGTTCTTACGGGTCTCGAAGTTCTGCTGCTCGACCTGCGACTGGGCGGAGGCGATCGCACGCGTGACCATCTTGTTCTCGATCGGCACGTCGTCCGGGACGTTCGCCATCGACATCACGCGCTCGACCATCTGGGCCTTGAACAGCCGCATCAGGTCGTCACCCAGGGAGAGGTAGAAGCGGGACTCGCCCGGGTCGCCCTGACGGCCGGAACGACCGCGCAGCTGGTTGTCGATCCGCCGCGACTCGTGCCGCTCGGTGCCCAGCACGTAAAGGCCGCCGAGCTTCTCGACTTCTTCCTTCTCGGCCTGCACGGCCTTCTCCGCGCGCTTGAGCGCCTCGGGCAGGGCCTGCGCCCACTCCTCGATGTGCTCCTCGGGGTCGAGGCCGCGCTGGCGCAGCTCCGCCTCGGCAAGGTCCTCCGGGTTGCCGCCGAGCTTGATATCCGTACCACGGCCGGCCATGTTCGTGGCCACCGTGACGGAGCCCTTGCGGCCGGCCTGGGCGACGATCTGCGCCTCACGGTCGTGCTGCTTGGCGTTCAGCACCTCGTGCTGGATGCCGCGCTTGCTGAGCTGCTGCGAGAGGTACTCGGACTTCTCGACCGAGGTGGTGCCGACGAGGATCGGCTGGCCCTTGCGGTGCTTCTCCTCGATGTCGTCGACGACCGCCTCGAACTTGGCGACCTCGGTCCGGTAGATCAGGTCCGACTGGTCCTTGCGGACCATCGGCCGGTTGGTCGGGATCGGCACCACGCCGAGCTTGTAGATCTGGTGGAACTCGGCGGCCTCGGTCATCGCGGTACCGGTCATGCCGCAGAGGCCGGGCTGCTCCTTGCCCTTGTGGTCGTGGCGCTTGTAGAGGCGGAAGAAGTTCTGGAGCGTGATCGTGGCGAGCGTCTGGTTCTCGTCCTTGATCGGCACCCCTTCCTTCGCCTCGATCGCCTGGTGCATGCCCTCGTTGTAACGGCGGCCCGCGAGGATACGTCCGGTGTGCTCGTCGACGATCATGACCTCGTCGTCGATGATGACGTAGTCCTTGTCCTTCTTGAAGAGCTCCTTGGCCTTGATGGCGTTGTTCAGGTAGCCCACGAGCGGGGTGTTCACCGACTCGTACAGGTTGTCGATGCCCAGCCAGTCCTCGACCTTGGCGACACCGGACTCGTGGATCGCGACCGTGCGCTTCTTCTCGTCGACGTCGTAGTCGCCGGTCTCCTCGATGCCCTTGAGCGGCTGGCCCGCCTCGCCGCGCTTGAGGCGCTTGACCAGCTTGGCGAAGTCGCCGTACCACTTGGTGGCCTGGTCGGCCGGGCCGGAGATGATCAGCGGCGTACGGGCCTCGTCGATGAGGATGGAGTCGACCTCGTCGACGATGGCGAAGTTGTGGCCGCGCTGGACCAGCTCGTCCTTGGACCACGCCATGTTGTCGCGCAGGTAGTCGAAGCCGAACTCGTTGTTCGTGCCGTACGTGATGTCGCAGGCGTACTGCTCGCGGCGCTGAGCCGGCGTCATGTTGGCGAGGATGCAGCCGACGCTCAGGCCCAGGAAGCGGTGGACGCGGCCCATCATCTCGGAGTCGCGCTCGGCCAGGTAGTCGTTCACCGTGATGATGTGGACACCCTCGCTGGACAGCGCGTTCAGATACGCCGGCAGCGTACCCACGAGGGTCTTGCCCTCACCGGTCTTCATCTCGGCCACGTAGCCCATGTGCAGGGCGGCGCCGCCCATCATCTGCACGTCGTAGTGCCGCTGGCCCAGGACGCGCTTGGCGGCCTCGCGGACGGTGGCGAACGCCTCGGGCAGCAGGTCGTCCAGCGTCTCGCCGTCCGCGTAGCGCTGCTTGTACTCATCGGTGAGGGCCCGCAGCTCGGCGTCGGAGAGGTCGACGAAGTCCTCTTCGATGGAGTTGACCTGGTCCGCGATGCGGTGCAGCTTGCGCAGGATCTTGCCTTCGCCTGCACGCATGATCTTCGAGAGGACGGACACGGGGGTTGGTCTCCTTGCCGGTCGGGCCTGGGACGGTCGGTTACCACTTGACTTACTGAGCAACGGCCATCGTATGCGAGGACCCCGCCGCGCCGGGAGGGCCTGCCGAGACGGCGACCGTCCGCTGCTTCATTTCTCTTTCACTCTGCTTCAAAGGGGACAACGTCCGGGCCCCTCGGATGGTGCCGCACCCCCCACCGGAATTGAGCGAAGCGTGATCACTCCCTCACTCACGGCAAACAGATAGCGCTCTTCGCGGGCCTCGCACCACAATCGGCCGATGGACCCCGTCACCCTCACCACGGACCGCCTCCTGCTGCGCACGGTCGGCCCCCAGGACACCGACGCGGTGTACGCGGCCTGCCAGGACCCCGACATCCAGCGCTGGACCACGATCCCCTCGCCGTACCTCCGCGAACACGCCGAGGGCTTCACGGAGCAGTTGGTGCCCGACGGCTGGGCGGACGGGTCCATGTACACCTTCGGCGTCTTCCTCCACTCCGGAGAACTCACCGGCATGGTCGGCATCACCCTGCGCGCCCTGGGCGTGGCCGAGATCGGCTTCTGGGCCGCCAAGGAGCACCGCTCCAACGGCTACATCACGGAGGCGGCCCTCACCGCCTGCCGCTGGGCCTTCGTCCACGCGGCGATCGACCGCGTCGAATGGCGCGCCGAGGTGGGCAACCACGCCTCGCGCGCGGTGGCGGAACGCGCCGGCTTCACGATCGAAGGCATGTTGCGCGCCGCGACCAGCAACAAGGGCGTACGCCGCGACACGTGGGTCGGCTCCTTGCTCCCCTCGGACCTGGGCCTCCCGTCAACGGCCCCGTACTTGCCGGCACACGCTTAGCTGATCAGCTACTGAGCTGCGGGCAATCGTGCCTCCCCCAGTGCCTTAAGGGCCTGGGAGGTGCCCCCAGGGCGGCACGGGTGGGCGCAGCGGCACCCCGCACCGCCGGGCTGCGCGCACCCACCCCACCCCCGCCCCGACACACAGCACCCCACCCCCAACCCTGCAGCTCACGCCCCACTGCCAGTCCCACTGTCAGTCCCACCCCCTATCGTGCAAAACCATGACCACCCCGCGCCCGCGCCCCACAACAGAGCTCTCCGCAGACGAGGCCCGCAGACTGACCCTCCGCGCCCAGGGCTTCCTCGGCGCCCCACCCCGCCGCGCCGGCGTCCGCGGCATCCTCCGCCACCTGGGTGCGATACAGCTCGACACCATCTCGGTCCTGGCCCGCTCCCACGAACTCGTCCCGTACGCCCGCCTGGGCGCGGTAGGCCGAAAGACAGTGGAGAACGCCTACTGGACGGACACCCACGCCTTCGAGTACTGGTCCCACGCGGCCTGCATCCTCCCCATCGAGGAGTGGCCGCACTTCGCCTTCCGCCGCCGCGCCTACCGCAACCGCCCGCACTGGAACCACGAGCTCCCGGACGGCGCCTACGACGAGGTCATCAAGCAGCTCCGCGACGAAGGCCCCCTCACGGCCACGGAGTTGGGCGGCGCGAAGAAGACGAACGACTGGTGGGACTGGTCCGGCTCCAAGGTCGCCGTCGAACGCGCCCTGATGTACGGCGAGGTGGTCTGCGTCGAGCGCCGCGGCTGGAAGCGCGTGTACGACCTCGCCGAGCGCGCGATCCCGGAGGACCTGCTGCACGACGAGTTGGACGACACCGAGTGCCTGCGCCGCCTGGTCCGCCTGGCGGGCCAGGCCCTCGGCGTCGGCACCCGCGCGGACATCGCCGACTACCACCGCCTCAAGGGCGAGCAGGTCGACGCGGTGATCGCCGACTCAGGCCTCGTCCCGGTCACGGTCGAGGGCTGGGGCAAGCCGGCCTGGGCCGACCCCGCTGCCCTGGAGACACCCCCGCGTGGCCGCCACCGCACCACGCTGCTCTCGCCCTTCGACTCCCTGATCTGGGAGCGGGCGCGCACGGAGCGGATCTTCGGCTTCACCCACCGCCTGGAGGCCTACGTCCCCAAACAGAAGCGGGTGTACGGCTACTTCGCGATGCCGGTCCTGGCCGGCGGCCGGCTCGTCGGGCGCGTGGACCCGGCCCGCGAGGGCCGCACGCTGGTGGCCAAGCAGGTCACGCTCGACGGCGCGAAGGCGGTCCCGGCCGTGGCCCAGGCCCTGGCCGAGGCGGCGACCTGGGTGGACTGCACGGACGTACGCGTGGAGCTGGTCGACGCACCGGACCTGCGCGAGCCCCTCGTCAAGGAACTCGCCCGCATCCTCGCCTGAGCCCTACCGGGTCAAGAGATCACCGGATCTCGAGGATCTTCTCCCGCATCGCGTACACCACCGCTTCCATCCTGGAGTGCAGCTGCAGCTTCTCCAAGATGTTGCGCACGTGGTTCTTCACGGTGTTCTCGGAGATGAACAACTCCTTGGCGATATCGCGGTTGTTCATCCCCGTCGCGACGAGTTTGAGGACTTCCAGTTCGCGGTCCGTCAGCCGCGGCGCGGGCACCAGCCGGCGCTCGTCCGTGCGCTGGATCATCGACTTGAACTCGGTGAGCAGCTTCGACGCCATGGACGGGCTGATCTGCGACTGCCCGTCGGCCACCGCGCGAATGGCGGTGGCCACCTCGTCCGTCGAGATCTCCTTGAGGAGATAACCGGTCGCGCCCGCCTTGATGGCCTCGTAGAGATCGGCTTCCTCGTCGCTGATCGTCAGCATGATGATCTTGGCGCTGGGGGCGACCTCCTTGATGGAGGTGCAGGCCTCGATCCCGCCGCGCTTGGGCATCCGCACATCCATCAGCACGATGTCGGGCAGCAGGTCGGCGGCCTTCTCGACGGCCTCGGCGCCGTCACCCGCCTCCCCGATGACCTGGATGTCCTCCTCGGCCGCCAGCACGATCTCCAGGCCACGGCGGAACAGGGCGTGGTCGTCGACCACAAGGACTCTGATCGGTTCCTTGCGTGGAGAGTCCGTGTCCGGGCCCATGCCGCCGACGCCGTCGTCGGCATCCTCGTCACGCATCGGTCCGAAGCTGTCCGCCATCGTTCCTCCCCCTGAAGGCTGCGGCCTGTGGTCCTGAGCCATCGCCAACCCAGAGCAACGACCCACCGGTTGGGCCGTGGCCAACCATGATTTCATGCCCGGACGACACCGGGGTGACGGAGCGGGGCGCCAAGAGGTCGCACGGGGGTGCCCCTGGGGGCGCACACGCGCTCCAGGGGCACCTCTGCTCCGCTGTACCCGGAATGGTCAGCCGCCGAGCGCACCGCCTGCCTCGGGGGCGTGCGCCTGGGTGACCATCGTGTCCGTCCGGAGGTGGATCACGCCGTAGTCGTAGGCGTGCCGTCGGTAGACGACGCTCGGTTCCTTGGTCTCGGAGTCGACGAACAGATAGAAGTCGTGCCCGACCAGTTCCATCTCGTAGAGAGCCTGGTCGAGGGTCATGGGCGCTGCGACGTGGGTCTTCTCGCGGACGACGATGGGGCCGTCACCCTGCACTTCCAGCGAGCCGATCTTCTTCGTGGGGACGGCCTCTTCAGGCTCCTCCTGCGGAGTCGGCACCAGGCCGTTTCCGTTGAGCGTCGCCACGCCCGGGACGTGATCGGCGACCTCCGCGGCCGAAATCCGGCGCGCGCCACGGCGCGAGAACCGCTTGTCGTGCTGCCTGCGCAGCCGGGCTTCCAGCTTTTCCGCCGCCAGGTCGAGCGCCGCGTACGGATCGCTCGCCGCTGCCTCCGCCCGGATCACCGGACCGCGGGAGCGAAGGGTGATCTCCACTCGGTCACAGCGGTCGGCCTGCCTGGGGTTCGGCTCCTTGGACACCTCGACGTCGAGGCTGATCACCTTGCCATCGAGCTTCTGGATCTTCTCCAGCTTCAGCTTCTCGGCCACGTGCTTCCGGAACCGCTCGGGCACCTCGGTCTTGCGGCCCTTGACGACGATGTCCACGCAGAACTCCGTTCCCGGATCGCTCCGCTTCGCTGCGGAGCGTCTCCCTTTTGCACCAGGTCCCGGCGTGCCCCGGGACCTCGGACTCGGTGACTTCCACCTCCTCCCCCGCGGGCGAGATCTCCACTCCACCGTCGCGAGTGATGAAGAAAAACCCGCGACGCGGCATTCGGATTCGAGAGGTGTGGCCTGCGGCTTTCCCTCTCAACCGAACATATCTCGCCTGGACGGATGTCGTCACCCTCTACTGCGGCGTACCTCCGTTCAGGTGAATAAGGCCTCTCGCTACCTGCAACGACGCAAGATCTCAGTCAGTTCCGGTTTATTTCAAAAGAGTCCGGTGATGCCGCGACCACTGCCGCGCACACCACGTCAACGGCTCCGTCGGCGCCGCCCCCGCACGTCATTCCCTGCCGGCCGGGCCGCCGGCCCGTCCTCTCTCGCGTTGTTCCGACGTTCTGTTCCTCTCTGCTTTCCCACGTCTCTCCCCCGTACACGGCCACAGCCCCGGCAGCGTTCGAAACCGGCCCCGCCGCCCGCACGGCACGCGCGGCCTCCGCCAAGGACGCCCCCGTGGTCATCACGTCGTCGACGAGGACGACCGGCCCGCCGGAGAGCAGTCGGGTACCCCCGGGCACCACCGCCAGCGCGCCCGCGAGATTGTCCAGCCGCTGCCGGGAGTTGAGCTCCGCCTGATCGGCCACGGCCCGCCGCTGCCGCAGCACGCCGAGCACCCGGGCCGGCACCCCGCTCCGACGCAACTCCCCCGCCGCCGCCAGCGCGATCCGCCGCGCGGGATCATGCCCACGGGCCCGCACGGCCCGCCGCCCCGACGGAACGGGCACGAGCAGCACAGGAGCACCGACAGCCCGGGGCCACGCCCCTTCGGCCCCGGTCCAGGAGCCGCCCCACGCCGTCTGCAGCCCCGCCCGCACGGCCCCCGCCAAAGCCGCCCCGAGAGGACCGGCAAGCGCCAGGGCGCCCCGTTCCTTGTGGGCCAGCAGTGTCGCCCGCACCTCGTCCGCGTACCGTGCCGCCGCATGCACCAGGGGCAGCCCGGGTGGCTCCGGCTCCGGCCGCACCCGGCGTGCCGCGACTCCGTTCAGCACCGCACGGCACTCCGGACACAGCACCGTACGAGGCCTCCCGCAGCCCCCGCACTCGGCCGGCAGCACCAGGTCGGTGAGGTAGGTCCTGCCACCACCCCCGCATGGCCACCACTGTGCCGCCCCGGGGCCCGCCCTGCCACCCCTGTGGACAACGGCCTGTGGACAACTCCCCGCCCGACGAACCGCTCATCCGTGAGGCCGCCTCCCGGGAGGGCGCGGGGGCGCCACACCTCACCCCGGATAAACCGGCGCCGTCCCCTCCGTCACCTTCTCCCACTGCGCGCCCGACGGGAGCCGGACGATGCCGTCCACCGAGTACGCCACCAGCGGCAGCCGCTCGTCCTCCGCGGCGGTGACCTCCTTCACGCCGGTCAGGGCCGCGGGCGCCGGTACGTCCGGCGTCGAGCCGTCGACCTGGACGTACCGCATCTGCTCCACGCCGCCGTGTTCACGCCCGACCACCACGAGCCGGCTGTCCCCGGCCCACGACATGGCGGTGACCTCCTCCAACTCCGGTGTCGCCGAGCGCAGTTCGGCCACCCTGACGGCAGGCCGCTCGCCCGGCTTCCCCTCCCGCTCGATCAGCCCGATGAGCAGGGTCTTCTTGCCGCCCTTCTCCACGACGAGCGCGATCCGCACCCCGTCGGCGGCCACCCGCACGGCCTGGACCCGCCCGTCCACGTGCGGCATGCGCACCTCCAGCGGATCACCCTTGCCCTCCTCCAGCAGGAGCAGCCGGGGATTGTCCGGGTCGCGGTCGGCCACCCACAGGCCGTCGTGCGCGTCCCAGCTGGGGGTCGTCAGCCGGTCGGCCTCGGACCGGCCATGGCTGCGCAGTACCGGCTCGCCCAGTGAACCGCCCGAGACCAGCGATCCCACGTACAGCGACTTGCCGTCGAGGCTGACGCCGGCCGCGGTGTGCTCGTCGCGTGAGACGGCCACCGACCGCAGTGCCGTGTCGCCCTCGCCCAGCGCCCCCGGAGCGGGGTCCGACTCGGGGTCGCTGCTGCCCGCCGGGATCCGTACCAGCCGGTCCTTGCCGTCGACGAAGTACAGATAATCGGGGCGGCGCGCCGAGCTCCGGAAGGCGGCGGAATCGGCCGCGCCCTGCGTGAGCGAGCACAGCTCCTCCCCGTCGGCCCGCAGCTCGATCTCCTCCACCGCGGGGCTGAGGCTCTGCAGGGCGAAAAGCAGCTGCGCCGCCATCTCCTGGCACCGGTTGGTGCCGATGCCCGCGGCCTTGTCATTGAGCGGGACGGTCAGCTTGTTCCGGTCGTCGGGCGCCAGCGCACCGGTCTTCTTCGCCAGCGCCGTGCCGGTGGGGAAGCTCGACCTGACGACGGGCCCGAGCCACCGCGTGGGCCCGCTCAGGACGGAGCGCACCACCTGTGTCATGGGCTCCACCCGCCGGCGGACGTACACGGGGTCGGCGACCGCGGTGGGCTGGGTGTCCGCCCCGGCCACCGTGGTGTTCGAGGCGAAGTAGTACTTGTTGACGGACATGTAGTTGCGCTGGAAGTCCGACTCACCCATGACGACGCCCTGCGGCAGTGCGTCGATCCGCCACTGCCGGCTCTTTTCGTCCTGCGTCAGGTGCACGGTGCGGCCGTACGCCCCGGTGGCCGGCGCGTACGCCTGCTGCGCGTCCACGCTGGCCACCTTGGTGCCTGTGAGCGTGTACGAGATCTCGCCGGTGTCCTCCCCGCCGCCCCCCGCCTCGGGCTTGGCACCCGGCCCCTCCGCCAGCACGGTGGTGGAGATCTCCGGCTGCCACGTCTTGGCGGCCTCGCCGGTCAGGTACTGCCGCGCGGTCTTGTAGTGCGGATCGTCGCTGGTGAGCGCCTCGAGGAAGCCCTGCACGATCTCCGAGGGCGGCGCGTCCTCCCCGGGCGGCACGGCGAACACCCGTACCTGGGTGTCCTGGCGCGGCGTGGACTCCACATCCCGCAGATCCCCGCTGTCCGGCATCGAGGCACACCCCGCCATCAGCAGGACGCCACCGGCGGCGTACGCCATCACACGCGCGGGCGTACGCCGACCGCGCCCCCCACGGTCAGCGCCCACGAGATGCCTCCCCATGCCTGTCCGCGCTCTCCGTCCCGGCTTCCCTGCCCGAGCCCGCGGATCCGTCGTCCCTGTCCGCGTCCCGCGGCCCGCTCACGTCCCGGCCCCGAGAGGCCCCGGCAGCAGACCCGGCAGACCCACTCGTCTTGCCGTCGCCGGCCGCACTCGCCGGACCACCGCCGGCCGCACTCGCCGAACCACTCACCACACCCTTGCCGGCCGCACTCGCGGTGCCCGAGGCGGGCCGGGGCACCACGCGCGCGCCGTTGCCGGGCAGCGCCGTCGGATCGGCCGTGGGGGCCGCTGAGGCCGCCCGCGGCGGTATCGGATCCCGCGCCTGCCCCGACGACACCGGCCCGCTCGCCGACTGCGCAGGCACGGTCGCCCGCTTCTCGCCGTCCCCGCCGCCGCACGGCAGCCCGGCGTCGTCGAGCCCCCGGTTCCGCCGTGAATCCTTGGGCTCCAGCGGTATCGGCGAGCCCCTGAGCGGCTCGTCCGCGGTCCTGGGCAGCGTCAGCCGGAACTGCGAGCCGCCGCCCGGCTCGCCCCACGCCTGAAGCCAGCCGCCGTGCAGCCGCGCGTCCTCCAAGGCGATGGACAGCCCCAGACCCGTGCCACCCGTCGTACGCGCGCGTGCCGGGTCGGCCCGCCAGAAGCGGCTGAACACCCGGGTCGCCTCGCCCGGCTTGAGCCCGACCCCGTAGTCCCGCACCGCGACTGCGACCGCACCGCCGGCCGCGGCGAGCTTGACGACCACGTCCCTGCCCTCACCGTGCTCGACGGCGTTCACGACCAGGTTGCGCAGCACGCGCTCCACGCGCCGGGCGTCGGCCTCGGCGACGACGGGCTGCTGGTCGCCCAGGATCCGGATCCGCGTGCCCTTGCGCTCCGCGAGCGGCTCGGCCCCGCTGACCACCCGCCGTACGACCTCCCTGAGGTCTATCGGCTCCGCCTCCAGCGCCGCGGCACCCGCGTCGAACCGGCTGATCTCCAGCAGATCCGCGAGCAGCGACTCGAACCGGTCCAGCTGGTCGGCGAGCAGCTCCGCGGACCGCGCGGTCACCGGGTCGAAGTCCTCACGCGCCTCGTGGATGACGTCCGCGGCCATCCGTACGGTCGTCAGCGGCGTGCGCAGCTCGTGCGACACGTCCGACACGAACCGGCGCTGCATCCGCGACAGGTCCTCCAGCTGGCTGATCTTCAGCTGGAGGTTCTGGGCCATCTTGTTGAAGGCCTCGCCGAGCCGTGCGATGTCGTCCTCGCCGGTGACCTTCATACGTTCCTGAAGCCGCCCGGCGGACAGCCGCTCGGCGATCCCCGCCGCCATCCGCACCGGCGTGACGACCTGCCGCACCACCAGCCAGGCGATGGCCCCCAGCAGGACGACGACGAACAGCCCGGCCGTCGCGAGGGTCCCCTTGACCAGGCTCAGCGACTTCTCCTCCTGGGTGAGCGGGAAGAGGTAGTAGAGCTGGTACGGGTCCCCGTTGGGGTCGTTGACCTGCTTGCCGACGACCAGGCCCGGCTGGGATTTCTTGGTCGCGTTGTTGTAGGTGATGCGGGTGTAGCTCTGCGCGGCCGTCGTGCTGCTGCCGATCCGCTCGCGCAGCTCGGGGGGCACGCTCCTGCTCCAGTCCACCTCGCCGGAGGCACGCTGCCCACGGCCGCCCGCGCCGTCCTCGTCGGAAGCCGGGAGCGTCACCACGTCGAAGGCGCCCTGGCCGCCACTGGACAGCGAGGAGACGAGGTCGCTCATCCACTCGGAGACGTTCTGCGCGGGACGCCCGTCCGCCGTGGCGACGTCGTCACCGGTGCCGCTCGCCGCCTCGTCGGCCCGCTGCTTGGCCACCGCGAACCCGCCCGTGGCCTGGCTCTGGGACGCCTTCACCTTGGCGTCCAGCAGGCCGTTGCGCACCTGCCCGATGACGACGAAGCCCAGCAGCAGGACCACGCCCAACGACATCAGCAACGTCGTGACGACGACCTTGAGCTGGATGTTGCGCCGCCACAGCCGCATGACCGGCAGCAGCGGCCGGCGCACCCACCGCATGAACAGCCGGATGACCGGACTGCCCTGGACCCCGCCCTGGAGCAGCAGCCCGCTCTCCAGGAACCGTCCCCAGCGGGAGCCCGCCTTCTTCCGCCCGACAGACCGCCCCGGGCGGGCCCCGGACCGGCCGGGCGCCGAAGCGGCACTGTCGCCGGTCATGTCAGCTCGGTCCTGCCTTGTACCCGACACCACGGACGGTCACCACGATCTCCGGCTTCTCCGGGTCCTTCTCGACCTTGGAGCGCAGCCGCTGCACATGCACGTTGACCAGACGCGTGTCCGCCGCGTGCCGGTAGCCCCACACCTGCTCCAGCAGCACCTCACGCGTGAACACCTGCCACGGCTTGCGCGCGAGCGCGACCAGCAGGTCGAACTCCAGCGGCGTCAGCGCGATCGACTGCCCGTCCCGCTTCACGGAGTGCCCGGCCACGTCGATGACCAGGTCACCGATGGCGAGCTGCTCCGGAGCGGGCTCCTCCGACCTCCTGAGCCGCGCCCGGATCCGGGCCACCAGCTCCTTCGGCTTGAACGGCTTCACGATGTAGTCGTCGGCACCCGACTCCAGGCCCACGACGACATCGACCGTGTCGCTCTTCGCCGTGAGCATCACGATCGGCACACCGGACTCCGCCCTGATCAGGCGGCACACCTCGATGCCGTCCCGGCCGGGCAGCATCAGATCGAGCAGCACCAGATCGGGCTTGGACTCGCGGAAGGCGGCAAGCGCCTTGTCACCGTCGGCCACGAAAGACGGCTCAAAACCCTCACCACGCAGCACGATGCCGAGCATCTCGGCAAGTGCGGTGTCGTCGTCGACGACAAGGACTCGTCCCTTCATAAACGACATCATCCCATTCTCATAACAGCGGCGAAGGCAGTGGTGAGGTAGGTCACCGGCCAGTGACCATAGTCGCAGCAAGCGCTACTGTCTGCCCTCGCCCGCCCCCCTTGGTGATCTCGAAGACGCACAGCGGCAGGCCCTCGCCCCGCGAAGCGACGAGGTTGCCGGAACCCGCGCCCCCTGCGCACGCGCCCCGGCAGCCACCCGGATCAGCCCGCCGCCACCCGGCGCGACCGGGCACACACCTCGGCGAGCGCCTCGGCCGTGACCGGCGAAACAGCACCCTCCTCCGTGACGATCGCCGTCACCAGCTCGGGGGGCGTCACGTCGAACGCCGGGTTGTACGCCTGCGTCCCCAGCGGCGCCACCGGAATGCCACCGCCCGCCTCCACCCCCATCACCGGTACCTGCGGCGCCACGAACTCGGTCACCTCATGACCGGCCCGCTGCTCGACCTCGATGGACGCCCCGTCCGGGGTGTCCAGATCCACCGTCGTCACCGGCGCCACCACGATGAACGGCACATGGTGATACCGCGCCAGCACCGCCAGGGGATAGCTCCCGACCTTGTTCGCCACCGAACCGTCCGCCGTGATGCGGTCCGCCCCGATCAGCACCGCGTCCACCTCCCCGGCGGCGAACAGCGACCCGGCCGCGTTGTCGGTGAGCAGCGTGTACGCCATCCCGCTGCGCGCCGCCTCGTACGCCGTCAGCCGGGCGCCCTGCAACAACGGACGCGTCTCATCCACCCACAGACGCCGGAGCCGGCCCGCCCGGTGCGCCGCCAGCGCCACCGCGAACGCTGTGCCCTCGCCGCCCGACACCAGCGAACCGGTGTTGCAGTGCGTCAGGACCCGGTGCCCGCCGCCGGGCAGCAGCTCGTCCAGCAGGGCCAGCCCGTGCTCGGCCATCCGCGCACTGGCCTCGGCGTCCTCCCGGTGCAGCTGCCGCGCCGCCGCCAGCGCCGCCGCGGCCGCCTGCCTGATGTCACCGCCCTTGGCGAGCGCGGCCTCGTGGGCCGCCTGCGCCCGGCGCACACCCACAGCCAGGTTCACCGCGGTCGGCCGGGCACTCGCCAGCGCGGCGGCGGCCTCGTCCACGTCGAAGCCCCGCACGGCCGCGAGCGCGACGCCGTACGCCCCCGCGATGCCCAGCAGGGGCGCCCCGCGCACGGCGAGCGAGCGGATCGCCTCCACCAGCGCGGGCGCGTCCGTACAGACCAGTTCGACCTCCTCGGCCGGCAGCCTCGTCTGGTCGAGAAGGACCAGGACGGGTCCTTCCGGTGGCTCGTCCCAACGGATCGCCGGGGTCTCGGTCGGCCGCTTGTCGTCGCCGCTGTACGCGTACTGATCAGCCATGCCGTCAGTCTGCCCCCTGAGGCACGGACAATTGAAGGTACGCAGCCCATACCGCTGCCGGTCACTCCAAGACCACCCCATGGCACGATGGCTGCCAACCTGCCGCCGCGACCGCGGACGGGCACCGTGAAGGAGCGACGATGAACGACACTCCGGGCTGGGCCTCGCCCGGATCCGCCCCGTCCGACGGGCAGAAGCCGGACGCGTCCGGCCCTCCCGAGCCCGCCGACCGCCCGGGCCCTGCCGAGTCCACCGACCGCCCCGGCCCCGCACAGCCCGCGGACCACCCGGGCCAGCCGGCCCAGGCCCCTCAGGGCCCCGGCCCGCAGTGGTCCAAGGACCAGCCGCCACCCGCCCAGTGGTCCGCCCCCAGCGGCTCCGGAGGCCCGGCCGTCCCCGGCCAGGCGCCCCCGCCCCCGCCGCCCGGCCCCGGCTGGGGCACCCAGCCCCCCGGCGGCTACGGTCCCGGCGGTCCAGGAGCCCCCGGCGGATACCCAGGCCCTGGCGGCCCTGGCGGCTGGGGCAACGCCTGGGGCGGCCCCCCGCCCGCTGCCAAGCCCGGCGTGATCCCGCTCCGCCCCCTCGGCGTGGGCGAGATCCTCGACGGCGCCGTCTCCACCATGCGCACCTACTGGCGCACGGTCCTCGGCATCTCCCTGACCGTCGCGGTCATCACCGAGATCATCGTCGTGCTGTTCCAGGGCCTCGTCCTGGACGACTCAAGCACCGACGCCCTCAACGACCCCAGCGCCACCCTCGGCGAACTGAGCCGCGCCATGGGCGACGCCATGCTCAACTCCACCGTCGTCTTCGTCATCTCCCTGGTCGGCACGGTCATCGCGACCGCACTGCTCACCACCGTCACCAGCCGCGCCGTGCTCGGCAAGTCGGTGACCATCGGCGAGGCCTGGCGGGACGCCCGCCCCCAGGTCGTCAAACTCTTCGGCCTTATCTGCCTGCTGCTGCTGATCACCGCGGGCATCGTCACCGTCGGCACCCTGCCCGGCATTCTCATCGCCGCTGCCGGCAGCACCGGGGCGGGCGTCGCCCTGACCATCCTGGGCGTCATCGGCGCCGGCATCGTCGCCCTCTGGCTGATGATCCGCTTCTCCCTGGCATCGCCCGCCCTGATGCTGGAGAAGCAGGGCATCAAGAAGGCCATCAGCCGCTCCACGAAGCTGGTCCGGGGAGCCTGGTGGCGGATCTTCGGCATCCAGCTGCTCGCCACGATCATCGCGAACGTCGTCGCCTCGATCATCGTCATCCCGTTCACCTTCCTCGCCGCGGCCCTCAGCGGTGACGGCGTCACCGGCTGGCTCAACAGCGGCGGCTCCGGCCTCGGCTGGACCTTCCTCATCGTCAGCGGCATCGGCGCGGTGATCGGCTCCATGATCACGTTCCCGATCACGGCCGGCGTCACCGTGCTCCTGTACATCGACCAGCGCATCCGTCGCGAGGCCCTCGACCTCGAACTGGCCCGCGCCGCCGGTGTCCAGGGCTACGGCTCCACCGCACCCGGCGCCGTCCCGGGGAGCTGATGCCGTGAGCTGGGCGGGGGACGTTCTCACATCGGCGCTGCCAGGCGCCGCCATACGCACACTGCTGCGCGCCGACGGCACGTCCGTGCTGTCGTCGGCACGCTCCGCCGACGAACCGCCCGTCACCATCCCGCGCGACCCCGCGCGCGAGGCGGCCCGGCGCGAGCTGTCGAAGCGGATGTACCACGAGGACGACCCCAGCCTGCTCCAGCGCGCCCTCGACGCCTTCTGGGAATGGCTCAACAAACTGTTCAACGCCGCCTCGACCGCCACGCCCGGCGGCACACTCGGCCTGGTCGTCGTCATCCTGGCCGTCGTCGCGGTCCTGGCCGCCCTGTGGTGGCGCCTGGGCACCCCGCGCCGCCATCCCACCTCGTCCGCCACCCTGTTCGACGACCGCCCCCGCAGCGCCGCCGACCATCGCGCAGCCGCCGAGGCACACGCCGCCCAGGGCCACTGGAACCAGGCCGTCCAGGAACGCATGCGCGCCCTCGTCCGCGCCCTGGAGGAACGCGCCCTCCTGGACGACCGCCCCGGCCGCACCGCCGACGAAGCCGCCGCCGAAGCCGGCCGGGCCCTGCCCGCCCACACCGACCGACTGCGCGCCGCCGCCCGCGACTTCGACGACGTGACATACGGCGGCCGGTCGGCGACCGAGCAGGCGTACCACCGCATCGCAGAACTCGACCGCGACCTGGAACGCACCAAGCCCCAACTCGCCACGAGCAGCGCCCACAGCACGGCCCCCCACACCCGCCAGGGAGCCGCCGAATGACCACCGAGGCCACCCTCCCGTCCACCTCGGCCTCGCCCACCGCCCGCCAGGCCTGGACCCGCGCGCGCGGCATCGCGCTCGCCCTCGTACTGCTCCTGGTGGGGGCCATCGCCATCGCCGTACTCCGCTCCGACGCCCGGCACGGCGAACTCGACCCACGCTCCGCCGACCCCAACGGCAGCCGCGCCGTCGCCGAACTCCTCGCCGACCGGGGCGTGGACACACGCGTGGTCACCACCCTCGACGAGGCATCCGCCGCAGCCGGCCCGGACACGACCCTCCTGGTCGCCGTCCCCGACCTGCTGACCCGCAATCAGCAGTCCCGCCTGCACCACGCGTTCGCCGACTCCCGCGGCCGCACCGTCCTGGTCGCCCCCGGCAGCGCGTCCGTCGAACGACTCGCCCCCGGCGTCACCGCCGACCCCGCCACCAGCCTCGACTCGACGCTCTCCCCCGACTGCGACCTGCCCGCCGCCCGGCGCGCCGGCACCGCCGACACGGGCGGCGTCCGCTACACCACCACCCACCTCGACGCCGACAAGTGCTACACCAGCGAGCGCCTGGCCACCCTGCTGCGCATCCCGGCCCCGACCGGAGACGGCGACACCGTCGTCCTCGGCGCGCCCGACATCCTCCTCAACGACCGCCTCGACAAGCAGGGCAACGCCTCGCTCGCCCTCCAGCTCCTCGGCTCCCGCCTCCATTTGGTCTGGTACCTCCCCTCGCTCTCCGACACGTCGGCCACCGGCACCGACGACGACCGCAGCTTCTTCGACCTGCTCCCCTCGGGCTGGCTCTGGGGCACCCTGCAACTCTTCATCGCCGCAGCCCTGGCCGCCCTGTGGCGGGCACGCCGGCTCGGCCCCCTCGTGCCCGAAAAACTCCCCGTCGCGATCCGCGCCTCCGAAACCGCCGAAGGCCGAGCCCGCCTCTACCGCAAGGCCGACGCCCGCGACCGCGCGGCCAACGCTCTTCGCTCCACGACCCGCACCCGCCTCGCCCCCCTCACAGGCGTCCCCGTCACCCAGGCGCACACGCCCGAGGCCCTGCTCCCCGCCCTGTCCGCCCACCTCCACGGTGACGGACAGGACCTGCGCACCCTCCTCTTCGGACCACCGCCCAGCGACGACGCAGCACTCATCGCACTCGCCGACCAACTCGACGCCCTCGAAAGAGAGGTACGCCGTCCATGATGGACCCGACCACTGACAACGCCGGGCAGACCGGGGACCCGGGCGCCGCCCGAGCCGCCCTGGAGGCCCTGCGCGCCGAGATCGCCAAGGCCGTGGTCGGCCAGGACCCCGCCGTGACCGGCCTCGTCGTCGCCCTGCTCTGCCGCGGCCACGTCCTCCTCGAAGGCGTCCCCGGCGTCGCCAAGACCCTCCTGGTCCGCGCCCTCGCCTCCGCCCTCGAACTCGACACCAAACGCGTCCAGTTCACCCCCGACCTGATGCCCAGCGACGTCACCGGATCCCTGGTCTACGACACCCGCAGCGCCGAGTTCTCCTTCCAGCCCGGCCCGGTCTTCACCAACCTCCTCCTCGCCGACGAGATCAACCGCACGCCGCCCAAGACCCAGTCGTCCCTCCTGGAAGCCATGGAGGAACGCCAGGTCACGGTCGACGGCACCCCCCGCCCCCTCCCCGACCCGTTCCTGGTCGCCGCGACCCAGAACCCGGTGGAGTACGAGGGCACCTACCCCCTCCCCGAAGCCCAGCTGGACCGCTTCCTCCTCAAACTCACCATCCCCCTCCCCTCCCGCCAGGACGAGATCGACGTCCTCACCCGCCACGCCGAGGGCTTCAACCCACGCGACCTGCACGCCGCCGGCGTACGCCCCGTGGCGGGCCCGGCCGACCTGGAGGCAGCACGCGCCGCCGTCGCCAAGACGACGATCTCCCCGGAGATCACCGCCTACGTCGTCGACATCTGCCGCGCCACCCGCGAGTCGCCGTCCCTCACGCTCGGCGTCTCCCCCCGAGGCGCCACGGCCCTCCTGGCCACCGCCCGCGCCTGGGCCTGGCTGACCGGCCGCGACTACGTCATCCCCGACGATGTGAAGGCCCTCGCCCTCCCCACCCTCCGCCACCGCGTACAACTCCGCCCGGAGGCCGAAATGGAAGGCGTGACGGCCGACTCCGTCATCAACGCGATCCTCGCCCACGTCCCCGTCCCCCGCTGATGGCACTCACCGGACGCGCCGCCCTCCTGGCAGCCCTGGGCTCCCTCCCCGTAGGCATCTGGGAACCCAGCTTGACGGGCATCCTGGCGGTCAACGCACCCCTGGCCGTGGCCTGCGCCTGCGACTTCGCCCTCGCCGCCCCCGTACGACGCCTGGGCCTCACCCGCTCCGGCGACACCTCCGTACGCCTCGGCGACACCGCGGACGTGACGCTGACCATCACCAACCCGACCCGCCGCCCCCTCCGTGCCCGCCTCCGCGACGCCTGGCCCCCGAGCACCTGGCAGCCGGGCACGGAAACGACGGCCTCCCGCCACCGCCTCACGGTCCCTCCGGGCGAACGCCGGCGCGTGACGACTCGACTGCGCCCTACCCGCCGGGGCGACCGCCAGGCCGACCGCGTCACCATCCGCTCGTACGGTCCCCTCGGCCTCTTCTCCCGCCAGGGCACCCACAAGGCCCCCTGGACGGTACGCGTCCTGCCGCCGTTCACCAGCCGCAAGCACCTGCCCTCCAAACTGGCCCGCCTCCGCGAACTCGACGGCCGCACCAGCCTGCTCACCCGCGGCGAGGGCACCGAATTCGACAGCCTGCGCGAGTACGTCCCCGGCGACGACACCCGCTCCATCGACTGGCGCGCCACAGCCCGCCAGTCCGCGGTCGCCGTACGCACCTGGCGCCCGGAACGCGACCGCCACATCCTCCTGGTCCTCGACACCGGCCGCACCTCGGCAGGCCGCGTGGGCGACGCACCCCGCCTCGACGCCTCCATGGACGCGGCCCTCCTGCTCGCGGCCCTCGCCTCACGCGCCGGCGACCGCGTCGACCTCCTCGCCTACGACCGCAAGGTCCGGGCCCTCGTCCAGGGCCGCACGGCAGGCGATGTCCTTCCGTCCCTGGTCAACGCGATGGCCACGCTCGAACCCGAGCTCGTCGAAACGAACGCCCGAGGCCTCACGGCCACAGCCCTGCGCACGTGCCCCCGCCGCTCTCTGATCGTGCTCCTCACGACCCTGGACGCGGCCCCCATCGAAGAAGGCCTCCTCCCGGTCCTCTCCCAGCTCACCCAGCGCCACACGGTCCTGCTGGCATCCGCAGCGGACCCGCACATCAGCGAAATGGCGAAGGCCCGCGGAAACGTCGACACCGTCTACGAGGCAGCCGCAGCCGCCCAGGCCCAATCCGAACGTCACCGCACGGCAGAACAGCTCCGCCGCCACGGCGTGACGGTCGTGGACGCGACACCGGACGACTTGGCGCCGGCATTGGCGGACGCGTATTTGGCATTGAAGGCGGCTGGACGCCTATGACGTTTAGGGCCCCACGGAACAGGGCCTCTAAACGCAGAAAGCCCCCGCATCCGAAGATGCGGGGGCTTTCCCAAGAATTGTTCGGCGGCGTCCTACTCTCCCACAGGGTCCCCCCTGCAGTACCATCGGCGCTGTAAGGCTTAGCTTCCGGGTTCGGAATGTAACCGGGC